>NZ_NFKF01000003.1 GCF_002160255.1 Olsenella sp. An188
CGCTCATGGTCCCGTTCGTGCTCAACACCGTCATCGGCATCCTCGTCGGCTACTTCGCCACGGTCGTCGGCCTCGTCAGCCCCACCTGCATCCAGGTGCCCTGGACCACGCCGATCGTCGCCTCGGGCGTCCTGTCCACGGGCGGCGACATCCGCGCGGGCGTTCTCCAGATCGTGCTGCTGGCGATCTTCACGCTGGTCTACCTGCCCTTCATGAAGGCGTCGGAGGCCGCGCAGCGCAAGCAGTTCGAGATAGCTCAGGAGTAGCCGCGTAGTTCCCCCTGCCCTCTGCGGACGGGCCATACCGGCTCGTCCGCAGAGGGTGCCCCCCGGGAGGTGTCCCGAGGGGGTCCCATGTCAAGAAGCGGTGACCGTCATCTGGCGGTCGTCGGATGCAAGGACCGGTATGCCGGTCGGAAAGGACAGATCATGAAGATCATGCTGTGCTGCAACGCGGGCATGTCCACGAGCCTGCTCGTCCAGAAGATGCAGAAGGAGGCCGCCTCTCGCGGCACGGACGTGGCCATCGAGGCCCGTCCCATGAACGAGGCCATGGACCACATCGGCGAGGCCGACGTCATCCTCCTCGGGCCCCAGATCGGCTACGCCAAGGGCGACTTCGAGAAGGCCGTCGAGGGCCGCGTCCCCGTCGCCGTCATCCCGATGGTCGACTACGGCCGCATGAACGCCGCCAAGATTCTCGACGACGTCAAGAAGATGCTCGGCTAGTCAGCTAGGAGGCTGAGATGGAAGACATGAACGAGCTCGAGCAGATCTGCTTCGAAATCATCAGCTACGTGGGCACCGCCAAGTCCTGCTACGTCAACTCGATCGCCAAGGCCAAGGAGGGCGACTTCGACGCGGCGGCCGAGCTGGTCAAGCAGGGCGACGAGGCGTACAACGGCGGCCATGAGGTTCACATGAGGCTGCTTCAGGCCGAGGCGTCCGGAGCGGGCAAGAAGACGCTGCCGCTGCTGCTCCTCCACGCCGAGGATCAGATGGCGAGCGCCGAGACCTGCAAGCTCATGGCGCTGAACTTCGCTGACACCTATCGTGAGCTGCTCTCCCTCAAGGAGAAGCTCGGCTCGTAGGCGTGGCGAGACGTGACCTGCGGGCCGGGGCTGCCGATAACGGCGGTCCCGGCCTTTTCGTGATCCCTGCCCCCTTCGGACGTTTCCGACGGCCAGCCGTTTGGCGCACAATAGGCGACGATACGTTGCGTACTGACCCGACCACGAGGGGCAGAGTCATGGAGTATCGCGAGCTGCCGCACGGCGGAGAGAAGTTCGACGTCATCGGCTTGGGCACCGCACAGCTGGGCGCCACGCAGTCGCCGTTCGGCCAGGCGCTCATCCGCTACCAGTGCCTGCAGCACGCGCTTGACACCCCGGGCGTGGTCTGCGTGGTCCCAGGCGTGCGCGACCGTGCCGACCTGCGCGTCCTTCTTGGCTTCTTCGACGCGCCGGGTGCCGAGAAGGACTGTTTGGTGCTTAACGGCCTGGCTCCGGAGAAGGTGGCCGGGCGCGGCGTCTACTACACCCCGTGGCTGCTGCGTCGCTTTGAGGAGGGCTACGTGCTCGCGCGCAACCCTCTCTTCCCCAACAAGGTGACGCGCTACGAGCTGGATCCCGCCGTCGTGGACTGCGTGGTCTTCTGCTCCAAGGACTACGCGCCCATCCTGCCGCACCTGCACAAGATCACGGACCGTTTCAACACGTACTTCTACTACACGATCACCGCCTACGGGCGCGACATCGAGCCCGGCGTGCCGAGCATCGAGCGGAGCATGGAGACGCTGATCGCACTGGCCGAGCAGGTGGGGCCGCAGCGCGTCGCGTGGCGCTACGACCCGGTGCTGCTCACGCCCACCTACACGCTTGAGCGCCACCGAGAGACGTTCTCGCGTATGTGCAACGTGCTCACGCCGCACATGGACCGCTGCATCTTCTCGTTCGTGGAGATGTACAAGAAGCTCCGCCTCAACATGTCCGAGCTCATGCCGCTTTCGGTGGAGGACATGGACGCGCTCGCGCGGATGCTCGGTGGCATCGCGGCATGCGCGCTGGCTGTCACTGCTTCGAGGCGCGCGACATCGGCGCCTACGACACCTGCCCCAACGGCTGCCGCTACTGCTACGCCAACAAGGACCACCGTCGCGCGGCCGAGAACTACCGCCTGCACGATCCGGAAAGCCCACTGCACATAGGCCATCTGCGTCCGGAGGACACCGTCACGCAGGGCGTCCAGAAGAGTCTACTCGGGCGACCAGCGCACCCTCGGGCTGTATTTACCCTGTCCTAATTGTCACATGGAGCTGCGGCTCCACTCGCGAAGCAGCGCGCGATAGCGGCTTGCGTAGTGGCTGCCGCGCTGCCAGATGAGGGAAAAGTCGTGCTCAAGGGCAAAGTCGACGGGCGTGACGTCCACAAGCGTGCCCGCGGCCAGCTCGTCTGCCACGGCCACGCGGTAGAGAAAGCTCACGCCCGCGCCTGCCGCCACGCACGCCTTGATGGCGGGGATGCTTGCAATCTCTATGAATCCGGCAAAGTCGGTCACGCCAAGGTCGCGCGCTGCGAGATTGCGCTCCAGGATTTCCCGCGTGCCGGAGCCAGCCTCGCGCAGAATGAGGCGCGAGCCAAGGAGCTCCGTGACGCTTGCGGGGCGCTCGCCGGTGGCGGCCACGGCCACAAACGGCTCCGTCGAGAAGCGCTCGTTCTCAAAGACCTCTCGGTCAAACGAGCCCTCCACCAGCGCAAAGTCAAGCTCTCCGCAGTCGATGAGCCCCACGAGCTCTGCGGTGTTGCCGGTGCGCATGAGCAGCCGTTCGTTGGGGTGGCGACGCAGGTGTGCGGCAAGGAGGCCCGGCGCCACAAAGTCGGCCACGGTGCGCGTGCAGCCAAGATGCAGCGGCGGGCGCGCGGTGCCGGAGGGCTGCAGCGCGGCGAGCTCTTCTCGCAGGCGGTGCTCGTCGTTTACGAGTGCGTCAAGCTCGCGGTAGAGAAGGCGCCCGGCGGCGGTGGGCTCCACGCCGCGACCGGCCTTGGCAAAGAGCGCCTGGCCGTAGTGGCGCTCCAGCTGCCGGACGTGCTGCGAGACGGCGGGCTGTGTGATGTGGAGCTCCTGCGCCGCGCGGGTGAAGCTGCCCGTACGGCACACGGTCAGGAAGGTGTGGGTGCGGTAGTCGAGCATGTGGGTCCTTCTCGGCAGAAAAACTTATGGATGCATAAGCAATCGGTGGTAATAGATTATAACTGCAGCATGTAGCCTTGTTGGGAGTTGGAACCCGGCGAGAGGAACATCTGCATGGAGCTCATCAAGGATTTTAGGTCGCTCTGGAGGGGCGTGGCGTTTGCGCTGGCCGTCGCCGTGCCCGCGTGGCTGCTCGGCAAGCAGTTCGAGGTCGTGGGCGGCCCGGTCTTTGCCATCCTCATCGGCATGGCTCTTGCGCTCGTGGTTCCGGGCGAGAAGGGCGAGCCGCTGCAGGCCGGGGTGAAGTTCACGTCAAAGAAGGTGCTGCAGTGGGCGGTGATCCTGCTCGGCTTTGGCCTCAACCTCTCTCAGATCGCGCGGGTGGGCGCCACGTCGCTGCCCATCATCCTCTCTACGATCGCCACCTCGCTCGTCGTGGCCTTCGTGCTGTGCCGCGCGCTCAAGATTCCCGGGAAGATCGCCACGCTCGTCGGGGTGGGCTCCTCGATCTGCGGCGGCTCGGCCATCGCGGCCACGGCGCCGGTGATCGACGCCGACGACGAGGAGATCGCCCAGGCGATCAGCGTGATCTTCCTCTTCAACGTCATCGCCGCGCTCGTGTTTCCCACGCTCGGCGGCGTGCTCGGCCTCACCAACGAGGGCTTTGGGCTCTTTGCGGGGACCGCGGTCAACGACACCTCGTCGGTGACTGCCGCCGCGGCCGCGTGGGACGGCATGCACCCCGGCGCCAACACGCTCGACGCCGCGACCATCGTGAAGCTCACGCGCACGCTGGCGATCATCCCCATCACGCTCGCGCTCGCGCTCTGGCAGCTGCGCCTCGCGAGGCGCGCGGCGGCGGCCGGGGAGGGCTCCGGCGAGGCGGCGGGCACCTTCGACCTCAGGAGGATCTTCCCGTTCTTCATCGTGTTCTTCGTGCTGGCGAGCGTCGTGACCACGGTCTTCTCGCTTCCCGCTGAGGTCACGGCACCGATCAAGGAGCTCTCAAAGTTCCTCATCGTCATGGCGATGGCTGCGATTGGCTTCAACACCAACGTCGTCAAGCTGGTCCGCACGGGCGGCAAGCCCATCCTCATGGGGTTTACCTGCTGGGTCGCCATCGCGTGCGTGAGCCTGGGGATGCAGCACGTCCTGGGGATCTGGTAGGCGCGTCGCCGCCGGCGCCGTCGTCGGCGGCGCTACCGCAGCGAGCAGATTGCGCCCTCGCGCGCCCGGGGCCCTGCAACTCGACGGCGATCTCACTCATGCGCGCTCTCCCGCTCCGCGCGCTCGAAGTTGCCTATGATGCGCTCGAGCAGGCGCGAGAGCTCCTCGCACTCCTCCTCGCTCATGCCCGTGTGCGCGATCTCGTCGACCTCGGCGCCGCAGCGCGCGACGCACTCCGCGGCGTCCCAGCCGGCGTCGGTGAGCCAGATCTCGAGCGCGCGGCGGTCCCCCACCTTCGGGCGCCGCTCGACGAGCCCGAGGCTCTCCATGCGCGTAAGTAGGCCGGTGACCGTGGCGCGGTCCATCGCGCACGCCTCTGCTATGTCGCGCTGGAGGCATCCCTCGGCACCCGCCACGTACTCGAGCACCTTGGGGTGGCCCGGCAGAAGGCCGAACCCCCGCGTGCGCGTGACCATGGCGCGGTGCGACTTGCCAAACGCGACCAGGAGCTGGTGGTGGATCGTATCGAGCTGCACGCGACCTCCTCTTATTATTTTGATAGCAACAGTTAGTATACAAACAGAAGTCTCGAGAGTAAGAGTGGTCCCCTCCGCGCGTGGGCACGGAGGGGCCGTGGGGGCGCCTCGGGGGCGGCGCCCCGCGATCTATCTGGGGGTGTCTACAGGCTTGCGACCCAGTCGCGCAGCTCGTCGAGGCCGGGGTTGCCGTTGAGCATCCTGCCCTCTGCGACCCGGGCCCCGGGGGCGAGCTCGGCCATGCGCTGAGGCGCCCGCCCGAGGCCGCTCCCCCCGCTCGTGGCGAAGGGCACGACGGTCTTTCCGGCGAGGTCGTGGGCCTCGAGGAAGGTGTCCACGATGCGCGGCTCCACGTACCACCAGACGGGGAAGCCCACGTAGACGGTGTCGTAGTCGTCCATGTTGTCGACGAGGCTCGCGATCGCCGGTCGGCACGACTCGTTCGCCATCTCGACGGAGCTGCGGCTGGACTTGTCGTTCCAGTTGAGGTCGGCGGCGGAGTAGGGCCGCTCGGGCACGATCTCGAAGAGGTCCGCCCCTATGGCCTGCGCGAGCCTGGTGGCGGCGCGGGCGGTGGTTCCGGTTGCGGAGAAGTAGGCGACGAGAGAGCTCATGGTGCTCCTTTCCTGCGGGGGGTCGTCGACGTCGTTGCGGCGCCACGTTAGCTATGTACCCGGTTTGCACAATAGATAACGCAACGTCAACAAAATTGCTGACTCGCGACGGGCCGTTTTAGAGGCCGAGCCGAAGGAGAGGGCGGTGCGCCGGGTGTTAGCGCGTCATGAAAAAGAGGGCGACGTTGCTCAGCAGGGAGAGCACGGGCGCCAGGAAGCACAGCAGCGTCCCGGTGATGGAGCAGAGCATGCCGATGGCGGTGGTGAGGCTCTTGCGGTAGTCGGCCTTCTTGGCCTTGCGCGCAAGCACGATGCCGGCGATGCCCACGAAACCTCCCACGACCTGAAGCCAGATGAGCGGGGTGAACGCGGTGACCAGGGAGAGAACGCCGAGCACGATGGACAGGATGTCCATGGAGACCTCCAGTGAAGAGCGCCAGTGACGATCACATCATACGACATGCGCGCCAGTCGGTCGGCTTGCCGGACCTTACAATGGGGCCGACGGAACCCGAACGACGGCGGGGGAGGAAGGCATGACCAACGCTCGACTTGCGGAGGACCTCAACAGGATCGCGGCGTTTCTCGGCGTGCGTGACGTGGCGGAGCTCGTTCCCGACGAGCTCGAGCGGAGCCTCGGCTCCAGACGCGCGGACGTGATGGCGCTCTTTGGCGGGAGCATCCTTGCGGGGGGCGACGTCCTCGCGTCCGCGATGCGGGCCGGTGTGGCGCGCACGTACGTGATCGTCGGGGGAGCGGGCCACACGACGGGGTCGCTGCGCTCTCGCGCCCGGGCGCTCTGCCCGGAGCTCACCCTCGCTGACGACGCGCCCGAGGCGGACGTCTTTGCCGCCTACCTGGAGAGCCGGCACGGCCTCTCCGTCGACCTGCTCGAGCGGGAGTCGACCAACTGCGGGAACAACGTCACGCTGCTGCGGGACCTTCTCGCCCGGAACGGCGTGCGCTGCGACTCGCTCGTCCTTTCGCAGGACGCCACGATGCAGCGGCGCATGGACGCGGTCGCGCGCAGGGAGATGCCGGGCGTGGCGCTCGTCAACTTCGCGACGTACTCCGCGCTTCTCGCCCCGCGCCCAGGCGCGGAGGGGCTTCCCGCCGACGTCGACGACCTCGTGGTGGGGGACGCCCCGCTCGGGATGTGGGACGTGCGGCGCTACGCGACCCTGCTCATGGGGGAGGTGCCGCGCCTCGTTGACGACGAGAGGGGCTACGGCCCGCGCGGCAGGGGGTTCATCGCGCACGTGGATGTCCCGGACGAGGTGCGCGCGGCGCACGCGCGCGTCGCCGCCGCGGTGCCGGGTCTCGTGCGCGTCGCCAACCCCGCCTTCGCCACGAGCCGCGCGGAGGGCGAGGGCGGCCGCGCGTGACGACGTCCCGCGCGGGGCTGCGGCGCTAGCGCGGCACGCGGGCGAGGAGGTCGCGGTAGATGCGCTCGTCCGAGTCGAGGAACACGTCGAGCACCACCTTGAGCTGGCCCATGCGTCCGTTGGCGGCGACGACGGCGACCTTGAGGTTGCTGGTGGTCATTGCGGTTCCTCTCTCTTGCGGTTTTGTCGTCGTCGGTATAGTCTCCCCATTGGGCTCGATTTGAAAGTAGGCACAAAAAAGTGCTGTAAGTACCTAATGGTAACTATTGTCTTTTATCTTGCGGCTTGTTGGACGGAGAGGGGGTGTGGGGCGCTTTTGTCGGGCGCGCCGGCCGAGGCGACGGCCCCTGCGACTCACATCCCGGCAAAGCCGGTCTGACGCAGGGCCTCGTACAGGACGACCGCCGCCGCGTTAGAGAGGTTGAGCGCGCTGATGCGGTAGTCCTCGGGATTCACGAAGTTGCCGCACACGTCCTGAGCGAGGAGCGGCTCGTGCGCGCTCTTCTCGCCGGCGCGCGGGGCGCCCCAGGTCGTCGCGTTGGCGAGCGAGGCGGCGTCGGGGAGCATGGGTATGCGCTCGCAGCCCTCGGGATGGGAGGCGAGCAGCTCCTCCGGGAGGCCGACGCTCTCGCAGCCAAAGACGAGGTAGTCGCCGTCGGCGTAGCGGGCCTCGGCGTACGTGCGCCGCGCCTTCTTGGTGAGGAGGTGCAGGCGGGGGTCGCGCGGGGTCAGGCGGCTCCGTTCCATGAAGTCCGCCCAGCTGTCGTAGACGGTGACGTCGAGGCTCTCCCAGTAGCCCAGGCCCGCGCGTCGCAGCGCGCGCTCGTCGAGCGCAAAGCCGAGGGGGCCCACGAGGTGCAGGCGCGAGCCCGTGACCACGCAGGTGCGCCCGATGTTTCCCGTGTTGGCCGGGATCTCCGGCGCCACGAGCACGACGTTGAACATGGTGCAGCCTTCCTCTCCCAAAAAGGTGCGCATAGCGGGGCCGTCCTGTGCAAAACGGCCCTTCAATCCATGTTACGCGGTCTTTGCTGTGCAAAACCGCCCTTCGAGCCATGGACTTTTGCCCCTCGAGGACGAGACCGAGGAAAAGTATGCAGTGCGGACCGCTGGCAACTGCGGTTTCTCTGGAAAAAATACATTCAGATATTGATATCTTGGACGAGGCGGGGAAATCGCATGGACTGAGAGCGTCTTTTGCACACGGGATGGGGCCCGGCATGGCTCGAAGTCCCTTTTTGCACAGGCGTCGGGGCCGTTATACTGGTTGGCTGACGGAAAAGCCGCTTCTGCCGAAAGGAAGCCCCATGATCAAGGACCTGGTGACCGACGAGGCCATCCTCTCCACCCCCTGCGAGCCCGCCACCGCCGAGGACGCCCCCGTGGCGCAGGACCTCGCCGACACCCTCGCGTCCATCGAGGACGCGGCGTGCCTGGCCGCCAACCAGATCGGCGTGACCAAGGCCCTCTTCGTCTATCAGGACGACGCGGGTGAGGTCCACGCCATGTACAACCCCAAGATTCTCATGGCGCTCGGCGGCGCGAAGGTGGCGGAGAGCTGCCTCACCCACGAGGAGCCCAGCACGGTGACGCGCTTCGCCAAGATCAAGGTCTCCTTCGACGAGCTCGTTGACGGCCAGCTCAAGGCGCGCCGCCGCGACTTCACCGGCTGGGTCGCCCAGATGATCCAGCACATGGTCGACCACTGCAAGGGCAAGCTGGTCTAGCACCCGTCCGGTCGCGTCCGAGGTGCGGGCGCGGCCGGCCTCGCCTCCGACGCGCCCCTAGCAGCGGTGCGCGCTCGGGCAGATGTCCTCGAGGACGCAGCCGTCGCACCTGGGGCCACGCGCGGTGCAGGTGTCGCGCCCGTGCTTGATCCACTGGTGGTTGACCGGCCCCCACAGCTCGCGCGGCAGCAGCTTCAGCAGGTCCTGCTCGGTCTTGAGCGGCTCCTTGGCGTGCGTCTTGGGCGAGAGCGCCAGCCGGTGAGCGATGCGGTTGACGTGCGTGTCCACCGCGATGCCCTCCACGATGCCAAAGCCCACGTTCATCACGATGTTGGCCGTCTTACGGCCCACCCCCGGCAGACGCGTGAGCTCGTCCATCGTGTGGGGAACCTCGCCGCCGAACTCCGAGACGATCATCTGCGCGCACTCGACGCAGTGGCGCGCCTTGCTCTTGTAGAAGCCGAGGCTGTGGATGTACTCGGCCACCTCCTCGGGCGTGGCGGCGGCCATCGCCTCGGGGGTGGGGAAGCGCTCGAAGAGCGCGGGCGTCACCTTGTTGACCTGCGCGTCGGTGGTCTGCGCGGAGAGCAGCACGGCAATCGTCAGCCTAAACGGGTTCGCGTGGTCGAGGAAGCACTCGACGGGCCCGTACTTCTCGTCAAGGCGGCGGCACACCTCCACGGCGCGCTCCACCTTGGCCTGCTTGGTCTCTCGGGGCATGGGGACTCCTCTCTCGCTGCTACGATGATGGCACATCGTCTACTCAACGGCGAGGTTCGGCCTCCGGTTGCGTTCTTTTCGCCTGCCCCCGCGGTTGCGTATGCAAAGTCTCAAACGGCTTCGTGCGTAACCTCGCGATCGCCCCGCTTCGTGCCATACCGGGGTCCTGCGCGACTGGCGAGAAGAACCGGGGGCCTCCATGAACATCAGCTGGGACGCCGAGGGCTACGAGAGGGGCTTCTCCTTCGTTCCGGCCTACGGGGCCGGCGTGATCGACCTCATCGACGTGCGCCCCGGCGAGAAGTGCCTGGACCTGGGGTGCGGCAACGGGACGCTCACGGCGGAGCTCGCGGCCTGCGGGCTCGACGCGTCCGGCGTGGACGCCTCTCCCGAGATGGTCGCGCTGGCGCGGGAGCGTCATCCCGAGCTGCGCTTTGAGGTGGGCGGCGCCACGTCCTTCTCGCTGGACGAGCCCGTTGACGTGGTGTTTTCCAACGCTCTCGGACGAGCTGATCGCCGCGGCGGTGGACGAGCTGGGCGCAGACTCGGAGCTGCTGCGGGACGGTGCGTGGTATGCCGACTACGTGCGCCTGCGCATGCGTGCCGTCAAGGTGGCGTAGGCCGGCTTCAGGGCGCGTGTCCGCGCCGCGCGGCTTCGGCGCTTAACAATCTGGAGTTATGGCAATCGTTATGGCAATCCTGCGAGCGCGGCTGCTTAGGGATTCGGGGTTATGGCAGCAGCGAAGCATCTTCCGCGGGCGAGAAGTACCGTGGGCGGGCCTCTGACCAGGGGTTCTTCTCGCCACGCCCTTTTTGGCGCCTTGAGGGCTGCCTCCGGGCTGCCATAACCCGGCTTTTCTAAGCAGAAAAGTGACGCGTGCTGCCATAACCCCGTTTTCGTAAGCAGGCCGCCCCGTCATGGCCCCGGATGCCTCTGCCCGCCGCAAAAACCCTTGAGTTCAAATTTGGTTGTGGTAGAGTGACAACATTGAACTTTTCTTGGCAAGAAGTTCAATTTGAGTCCAAAATTGAACCAATGGAGGCAGGATGGGACAGGAGACCTTTGCCGACCGGCTGCGCGCCGCCATGTCGGAGCACTCCCTCAAGCAGGCGGACCTCATCCGCCTTGCCTCCGAGCGCGGCGCCAAACTCGGAAAGAGCCAGGTCAGCCAGTATGCGAGCGGCAAGGTTGAGCCGCGGGCGGACGCCTGCGCGCTCCTTGCCGACCTCCTGGGCGTCGACGCGTCCTGGCTTGCCACGGGGGAGGGGGCTCCCGGCGCGGCCCGAGCTGCCGCGCGGCCTGAGACCGCCCCCCGCCCGACCACAGCCCACACCACCCAAAGGAGTTCGACCATGCGCGAGTTCAAGAAGTCCTCAAAGCTCGAGAACGTTCTCTACGACGTCCGCGGCCCCGTCGTGGACGAGGCGGCCCGCATGGAGGCCGAGGGTCAGCGCATCCTGAAGCTCAACATCGGCAACCCCGCCCCCTTCGGCTTCCGCGCGCCCGACGAGGTGGTCCACGACATGCGCTCCCAGCTCACGGAGTGCGAGGGCTACTCGGACTCGCGCGGGCTCTTCTCGGCGCGCAAGGCCATCATGCAGTACGCGCAGCTCAAGCACCTTCCCAACGTGGACATGGACGGCATCTACACCGGCAACGGCGTCTCCGAGCTCATCCAGCTCTGCATGCAGGCGCTGCTGGACAACGGCGACGAGATCCTCATCCCCGCGCCCGACTACCCGCTCTGGACCGCATGCGCCACGCTCGCCGGCGGCACGCCCGTCCACTACCTCTGCGACGAGCAGGCCGACTGGTACCCCGACCTGGCCGACATGGAGTCCAAGGTGACGGAGCGCACCAAGGCGATCGTCATCATCAACCCCAACAACCCCACCGGTGCGGTCTACCCGCGCGAGGTGCTCGAGGGCATCGTGGAGATCGCGCGCCGCCACCAGCTCATGATCTTCTCGGACGAGATCTACGACCGCCTCTGCATGGACGGCGAGAAGCACGTGTCCATCGCGTCGCTCGCGCCGGACCTGTTCTGCGTCACCTTCTCCGGCCTCTCGAAGTCCCACATGGTCGCGGGCTACCGCGTGGGCTGGATGATCGTCTCGGGCAACAGGCGCTGCGCGCGCGACTTCATGTACGGCGTCAACATGCTCTCCAACATGCGCCTGTGCTCCAACGTGCCGGCGCAGTCCATCGTGCAGACCGCGCTCGGCGGCTACCAGAGCGTTGAGCGCTACGTGGAGCCGGGCGGGCGCATCTATGAGCAGCGCAACTATGTCTACGAGGCGCTCAACGCCATCGACGGCATCACGGCGGTCAAGCCCAAGGCGGCGTTCTACATCTTCCCCAAGATCGACGTGAAGAAGTTCAACATCACCGACGACGAGCAGTTCGCCCTGGACCTGCTGCACGAGAAGCGCATCCTCGTGACGCGCGGCGGCGGCTTCAACTGGGGCGAGCCGGACCACTTCCGGATCGTGTACCTGCCGCGCATGGAGGTCCTGCGCGAGTGCATGGAGGACCTGGCCGACTTCCTCTCGCACTATCGCCAGGGGTAGGGCTACGGCTCCAGGCGCACCACCTCCCAGAGGTCCTCAAAGCGGACGCGGGTCCGGACGACCTGGAGGACCCGCAGGTCGGGCTCGACGCAGGCGACGATTCCCTCGCGGGTGACGTAGGCGTCGTCGG
This sequence comes from Olsenella sp. An188, assembly GCF_002160255.1. GTDB lineage: Bacteria > Actinomycetota > Coriobacteriia > Coriobacteriales > Atopobiaceae > Thermophilibacter > Thermophilibacter avistercoris. The sequence continues at coordinate 12,039 of NZ_NFKF01000003.1, forward strand.
CGTAGTACGTCACCCGCGCGAGGTCTCCCCTGCGCAGGCGCGCGAGCTCGGCGGATATCTCCGTCGCGCGCTCCTCGCCCACCTCGCGGCGCGGCTCCCTCATGCGCTCCTGCGCGCGCACGAGGTCGTAGAAGCCGGTGAGGGCCGCGAACGGCATGAACTGCGCGGCGCGGTCCGCGTGGCGACGTGGCGTGGCCCGCTCACTCATGGTGACCCCCGACCTGGCGGTTCCGTTCGCGGCCCGTTGCCCCGGGCCGGAAGCTGACGCCTCGGAGCAGCGCGTTTTTCCCAAAGCGCCGCTTGACGGCGTTGGTGGCCTGCGCGAGCCGCCGCTCCGCCGCCTGCGCCTCCACGTCCGTGAAGAGCGAGAGCTCCGCGTACTCCACGGGAACGAGCGCGCCAAAGGCTATGTTGACGCGCCTGATGGGACGGTTCGGGTCCACGACCTCGGAGAAGAGCCCCAGCAGCTGCGCGGTGAGCGCCTCGCGCGAGTCGGTCGCCTCCGGGAGCTTGCGCGATGCGCTCGCCCCGTCCGCCGTGCGCCCGAGCACGCGCGTGCCGTGCTCGCCGGTGAACGTCTGCGCCGGCGCGGGTGCGTCCCGCTCGTCCCAGGCGCGGCGCTCGCGCGCGTAGCCCGCGTACAGCGAGAGGTGTCCGCAGGCCAGGCCCTTGTCCACGAGGTCGAGCACGAGTGCGTCGGCCATCTCGCGCAGCACCACGCGTGCCTCCTCGAACTCGTAGTCCCTCGCGAGCACCTGGCCGCTCCCGATGGAGTGGGCGCGCGGCCGATACGCCTGGATCTCTGCGATGGTGCAGGGCTCGATTCCCCACGCATGGTCTATGAGCAGCTCGGCGTTGACGCCAAACTCGTCGTAGAGCGCGTCCTCGGGAAGTAGTGCCACCTCGCCCAGGCAGCTCGCCCCCATCGCCGCCAGGCGCCGTGCGATCCCCGGGCCTATGCCCCAGACGTCCGTGATGGGGCGGTGCGGCCAGATGAGGCACTTGAAGCTCCCCTCGTCGAGCTCCCCGATGTTGTCCGTGGCGTGCTTGGCCGTGACGTCGAGCGCCACCTTGGCGAGAAAGAGGTTGGGCCCGATGCCCGCCGTGGCGCAGACGCCGGTCTCGCGGCGCACGAGCGCGATGAGCTCGACCGCCAGCTCGCGCGGGGTCCGCCCGTAGAGGGCCAGGTAGGGACCTACGTCCACGAAGCACTCGTCCACGGAGTACACGTGGATGTCCTCTGGCGAGAAGTACCGCAGGTAGAGGGCATAGATCTGGGCGGACACCTCCATGTAGCGCCGCATGCGCGGCCGGGCCATCTCGTAGTCGATGCCGTCTGGGATCTCGAAGACGCGGCAGCGGTTGCGCACCCCGAGCGCCTTCATGGCGGGGGATATGGCCAGGCAGATGGTCTTCTCGCCGCGGGAGGGGTCCGCGACGACGAGGCGTGCCTCGAACGGGTCGTACCCGCGGTCCACGCACTCCACGGAGGCGTAGAAGCACTTGAGGTCTATGCAGAGATACGCGTGCGTCACGGTGCCTCCTCACAAACACCTGTTCTTGTCGTGAAACCATGATGCGCGTCCGGCCGGACAGAAATTCGCCCCGGCCGGCCCGTCACAAATACTGCAACACTTGTTCTGGTATAGTGGCGGGCAAAGAGAGGCGGGAGGTTATCATGCGCGCGTTCGTGGCCCTTGAGCTGCCGGAGGCGTTTGCCGACGAGGTGGGCGAGCTTGCGCGCGCCCTGGCGGCAACGTGCGAGGGGCGCTTTGTCCGACCCGGGAGTCACCATCTCACGCTGGCATTTCTCGGCGAGGTGGGGGAGGCGGAGGCGCGCCGGGCCATGGACGCGCTTGACGCGGCCTGCGCGGGTGCGGGCGCGGTGGAGCTCGCGTCGGCCGGCCTGGGGAGCTTCGGCCGCGGCCGCGACGCGACCCTCTGGCTGGGCGTCGAGAAGAACCCCGAGCTCGCGGCCCTGTCGGGGCGCCTGCGCGAGGAGCTTCTCGCCCGCGGGCTTGGCTTTGACGAGAAGCCCTTCCTGCCGCACGTGACGCTCGCGCGCCGCGCCCGCCTGCCGCGGGCGGCGCTGGAGGGGCTCGTCTTTCCGCGCCCCGACTCGGCCGCGCGCGTCACGCTCTACCGCAGCATCCTCGAGCCGGATGGCGCCCGGTACAAGCCGCTCTACACGGTTGCACTGGCCTGACGTGCGGCTTGCGGACGTTCTTCTCGCCCAAAGCGTCCAGAACCTGCGCGTTTCCCGGTGACGTGCAGGTTGCGGACGCCTCCGCGCGCCAAAGCGTCCGCAGGCCGCACGTCACTCGGCGGCGCGCGGCCTCACGCTCCGGCCCCCGTGGCCTCGGCGATCCGCGCGAGGAAGAGCTCGCCGTAGCGCTCGGCCTTCTTGGCACCCACGCCGGAGACCCCGAGCAGCCCGTCCACGTCGTGCGGCCGCTTGGCGCACATGTCCACGAGCGTGGCGTTGCTGAAGATGAAGTAGGCCGGGACGCCCTGCTCGCGCGCGAGCTCGCCGCGCAGGTCGGAGAGCTCGTCGTAGAGCGCCCTCCCCAGCTCGTCGAGCTCGGCGACGTCCGTGGCCGCGCGCGTCTTGTCCGGCGCGGCGGCGATGCGGGCCACCCGCGGCTCTCCGCGGGCGACCTTGAGCATGAACGGCTCGTCCCACGGCGCCTCCCTGCGCAGGAACGCGCCGGATGCCTCCGTGAGCTCGATCGTGGGGTAGTCGCCGGCCGTCCGCGCGAGAACGCCGCGAAACACCAGCTCGTCGAGGATGGCCCGCACTCGTCGCGCCGGCACGTCGGCCATGATGCCGTAGGTCGAGAGCGTGTCAAAGCCGCGGCGCAGGACCTTCTCGCCGCGCGACCCGCGCAGCACGTCCACGACCGTCGCCGCGCCCGCGCTCCGCCCGCGCTGGGCGATCCGCGCCACGCAGCTCACCACCTTGAGCGCGTCCGTGGTGGCGTCGACCTCCTCGAAGTCCGTGAGACAGTTGGAGCAGTTCCCGCAGTACGCGGGCGCCTCCTCGCCAAAGTAGCGCAGGATGTGGGCGCGCAGGCAGTCCGTCGTGGTTGCGTAGAAGACCATCTGGCGTAGGCGCTCGGCGTCGCGCTCGGCCAGCACGGCGCGCTGCTCGAGCGTGAGGTCCTCGCGCGGCTCGCTGCGCGACAGCAGGAACTCGGCGGTGTGGACGTCTCCGGGGGAGTAGAGCAGCAGGCACTCGGCGCGCGTCCCGTCGCGGCCGGCGCGCCCCGCCTCCTGGTAGTAGTTCTCCAGGGAAAGCGGCAGGTTGTAGTGGACCACGTAGCTCACGTTGGACTTGTCGATGCCCATGCCAAAGGCGTTGGTGGCTACCATCACGCGACTGCGGTCGTAGAGGAAGTCGTCCTGGTTGCGCTCGCGCTCCTCGGGCGTGAGGCCGGCGTGGTAGCGCGTGGCGAGAAGCCCCTCGTCGCGCAGCAGCTCGCAGACCTCCTCCACGGCCCGGCGGCTCGAGCAGTAGACGATTCCGCTCCTCTCGGCGCGCTGCCGGCAGAAGGCGACGAGCGTGCGGTCCTTCTCGGCTGCCCCGTGCGGGCGGGCCACGGCAAAGCTCAGGTTGGGTCGGTCAAAGCTGGCGAGAACCACGAGCGGGTCGCGAAGTCCCAGCGCCTCGTGGATGTCCCGGCGTACCGCACGCGTTGCCGTGGCCGTGAGCGCCATCACCGGCGGGCGCGCGGGCAGCCGGTCCACGAAGTCAATGATGCGCTGGTAGCTGGGCCTGAAGTCGTTGCCCCACTGGGAGATGCAGTGGGCCTCGTCCACGGCGAGCAGGCCCACGCCGCACGCGGAGACGCACTCCAGGAAGGCGGGGTCGTCCAGGCGCTCCGGGGCCACGTAGAGCAGCGCGAGCGCTCCCGAGGCCACGCCGTGCAGGACGCTCGCGCGCTCGGAGGCGCCGAGCGTGGAGTTGAGGAAGCTCGCGGCCACGCCCGCCTGGCGCAGCGCCCCTACCTGGTCGGCCATGAGCGAGATGAGCGGGGAGACCACGAGCGTGAGGCCAGTCCCGCGCGCGGCGAGCACAAGCGCGGGCACCTGGTAGCAGATGGACTTGCCCGCCGAGGTGGGCATCACGGCCAGCACGTCGCGACCGGCGAGCGCGGCGTCGACGATCTCGGCCTGGTGCGGCCGGAACGACCCGTATCCGAAGGTGGTCCTGAGCACGTCGAGGGGCGTGGGTGCGGGTGAGGTCATGGGGCTCCCAAGGTCACGGTTCTTCTCGCCCCATTATGCGCCTCGGACCGGACGGAGGGATGCGCCGTCGGGTACTTGCAGGTTGCGGACGGTTTGGGCCGTGGGACCGTCCGCAACCTGCACGTAAGCGGATGACGTGCGGCTTCCGGACGGTTTGGACCGTGAAACCGTCCGCAACCTGCACGTACCCAGACAACGTGCGGCTTCCGGACGCCCTGCCGAGAAGGACCGTCCGCAACCCGCACGTTCTTCTCGCCGCGCGGCCCCCCACAGCGACCCTCTCAGGCGTCGCCCCCCGCGTCCGAGTCGGTCACGAGGGACCTTTCGCCGCAGCTTACCAAGAGCTTACACACGGAGCCGGCCGGCCCGATACCTTTGTCTGCGTGTCCGTTTCCGCGCGACCCCGAAAACGGGCGGGCGTTGCGCGCACCCTATAGCGGAGGGGATGCGTTGAGGCAGGAGAGGGAGATAGTCGCTCGGGTCCGAGCGGCCAGGGATAGCGCCCGGGCCGCCGACGCCCTGGTGCGCGACTACTTGCCGTTCATCAAGGCGGAGACGGCCAAGTTCATGGGCCGACCCCCGCGGGAGGGACACGACGACGAGCTGGGGATAGCCATGTTCGCGTTTCACGAGGCGGTGCTGGCATACGACAGGTCCAAGGGGGCCTTCCTTCCCCTTGCGTCGCTGAGTATAAGAAATCGCCTGATAGACTTCAGGCGGCGAGAGCGTCGCCACGCAGACGTGGACTCTCTCGACGAGCGGCGTGGCGGGGACGAGCTGGACCCGGGGCGGGCCCTCGTGGACGAGCTCGCCTCGGAGCGAGACGAGATTGCCGAGAGTGACGCACGCCGCGCGAGCAGGGAGGAGATTGCCGAGTTCGCGCGGCAGCTCGAGGGGCTCGGCATCGCCCTTACCGACGTGGCGGAAAACTGCCCCCGTCAGCGCCGCACGCTCGAGGCGTGCCAGCGCGCCCTTGCGTATGCCCGCGAGGACCAGGCCCTTCTCGACCGGCTCGTAAAGACGGGGAAGCTGCCGATGTCGGACCTCGCGCGTGGGTCGGGCGTTGACCGCAAGACGCTCGAGCGCCATCGTCGCTACCTCGTGGCGCTGCTCGTTGCCTACACCAACGGCTACGAAATCATTCGCGGCCACCTTTGCAGGATCGTCTCCCCGGCGGGAGGTGACGCGAGATGAGCTACCTGATCATGGAGTGCGCCGACAGCTACGCCGTGGCGCTCGACGAGGAGGGGCGTTTCGTCAAGGTCCCCAACCTCGGCTACGAGGTGGGGCAGCGCGTTGATGATGTCATCGTTTTTGATGACGATGCCGATGGGGCCGAGGTCATCCCCTTCAAGGCGCCGGCGCAAAGAAGGTCGCGCGGTCGGGTGGCTGCCGTCATCGCGGCCGCGGCGTGCCTGTGCGCGCTGTTCGTCGGGGGCTTTGCCCTGTGGCAGACGCCTGTTGGGACCGTTCGGATGAGCATCAACCCGGACGTGAGCATGGAGGTGAACCGCCTCGACCGCGTAGTGAGCCTCACGGGAGACAACGCGGACGGCGTCGAGCTGGCGGACGGCTTCTCGTACTACGGGCGCACGGTCGACGAGGTCTCCGACGACCTTGCGACCCGCGCGGAGGGCATGGGGTTCCTTGCCGAGGGCGGGACAATCGAGCTGACGGTGGAGTCCGACGACGAGGAGTGGAGGGTGGCGACCGAGGACCGTCTTGTCGTGGAGCTTGAGGTCCACCTCGACAATCGCGTGAACGTGACGGGCTCGGCATCTGCTGGCGAGAAGGACGCGGACGACGGGGCGATTACGGTTGACCAGGACATCGTCGTGGAGATTGCGCCGCCCGTGACGACGGCCGAGCCCGAGAAGACACAGCCCGAGGCGACGCAGCCCGAGGCGAGCACGCCGGCTCCGTCAGCTCCCTCGTCTCCGACCACGACCTACGACGATGATGACGATTGGGACGATGACGCCGACGACGGCTGGGACGACGATGACGACGCCGACGACTGGGACGATGACGATGCCGACGACGGCTGGGACGAGGCCGACGACGACTAGAGCTGCGACGACGGCCGGTTTTTCTCGCTGTCAGAAAAAAATCTTCTGACGACCCCGATTTCTTGATCCTCGCCTACGCAACCTCTCACTGCAAGGGAAGGAAGTACCCCGAACAACGAGGAGGACGTCATGAGGAACACGAGGACGAGGGGCATCCTGGTCGCCGCAATCGCGGGCGCGGCTCTTGTTGCGACGCTGGGCGGATGTGGCGCCGCGGGGTCGGGCACCCAGCAGGGACAGGCGACGCACGACGGGACCGCGCAGGTCCAGACGGCCGGAACGCTGCTTTTGAGCGTCAACCCGGAGATCGAGGTCGACTACGACGACCAGGGTCTTGTCACCGAGGTCGAGGGGGTCAACGACGACGGGCGAAGCGTGGTGGGAGACTACTCGGGATACGAGGGCCGGGAGGCTCGCGAGGTGGTCTCGGAGCTCGTGGGAGAGATCTACCAGGACGGCTACTTCGACCAGACCGTTGACGGGCACGACCGAAACGTGGTGGTCAAGCTCGAGCAGGGATCGGCGTACCCGGGCGACGACTTCCTCCGGGGCATCGAGGACGACGTGCGCACGACGGTCAACGGATTTGGCCTTGAGTCCGACGCGCTCGCCGTGTCCACCGACCAGCTCGATGACCGCGGCTACATTGGTCTGGACGCCGCAAAGGACATCGTCCTCTCCCAGCTTGGCCTGACGGAGGCGACCTTCAACGATCACGAGTACGAGCTTGATGACGGCGTCTACGAGATGGGGTTCGTTGCGAACGGCGTCGAGTACGAGTATGAGGTCGACGCGCGCACGGGCAAGGTCCTTGAGGCGGACATCGACGGCAACGACGACTGGGACGACGCGGACGACTGGGACGACTGGCGCGACAACAGCTATGACCGAGACGATGACGACCTCTACGACGACGCCGACGACCGTTGGGACGACGCTGACGACCGGGACGACTGGGACGACGCGGACGACTGGGACGACGCGGACGACTGGGACGACGATGACGACTGGGACGATGCGGACGACGACTGGGATGACGACGCGGACGACGACTGGGACGACGACGATGACGACTGGGACGACGACGATGACGACTGGGACGATGACTAGCCGGGACGTCTGCGGTGGCGTGACGACCTGTCTGGAGTCCGAGAAACGCGCGAGTTTCAGACGGTCCTTTAGGTAAAAACGACCGCGGACAGCACGAATTAAGACTACTTGCAGGTTGCGGACGGTTTGGGCCTCCACATCGTCCGCAACCTGCACGTAAGCGGATGACGTGCGGCTTCCAGACGGTTTGGGCCGTGAAATCGTCCGCAACCTGCACGCACCCAGACAACGTGCGGCTTCCGGACGTCCTGTCGAGAAGAACCGTCCGCAACCCGCACGTTCTTCTCGCCGCGTGACCCTACAGGGCCACGCCCACCGCGACGAGTGCCGCGCAGGCCGCGAGCGCGCACCAGTCGCGCGCGACGAGCGGGTAGCGCTTGTAGCAGCTCTCGCGCGTGCGCAGGTAGAAGCCGCGCTGCTCGGCGGCGAGCGCGGTGGCGTCCGTCTTTCCGACGGAGCTCACCAGCAGCGGCACGCACAGCGGCAGCATGAGCCGCAGCTTGCGGAAGGGGTTGCGCGTGTCGTACTCCACGCCGCGGGCGGTCTGCGCCTCCATGATGGCGGTCATCTCCTGGCTGAACACCGGGACGAAGCGCAGCGCCGTGGTGAACGTGAACGCGTAGCGGTACGGCACGTGCAGCACCTCCACGCAGGCGTTGGCGAGGTCGCCCATCTTGGTCACGGAGAGCATCAAGATCAGCGGCATGGCCACGCCGAGCAGCCGCAGGCACGCCTTTGAGCCCGTGACCAGGCCGTCCGTGGTGACCCAGGCCGCGACCGGGGCGCCGGTGCGGACCACGGCGGTCTGGAGCGCGAGCATGATCACCGCCAGCGGCACCAGCACCTTGAGCAGCGACGCCAGCCTTCGCAGCGCCCCCGCGTACGCGCCGAGCGCCAGCGTCAGCACGATGAGGCCCACGAGCAGCGGGTAGGTGTCGGCTAGCAGCGTCGCCACGATCAGCGCGGCGGCGACGGCGAGCTTGGTCACGGGGTTCAGCCGGTGAAGCAGCGTGTTCCCGGGCACGTAGTCGATGACGCTCGTCACGGGCGCACCATCTCCTCAACAAGGTCGACGATCCCCGACACCTGGCTGATGCCGGCGAACTCCGCGGACGTGCTTCGCGCCAGCGCGCGGGAGAGCTGTGCCACCTGAGGCGCCTCGACGCTCGCAGCCGCCATGACGTCGGGCCGCGAGAAGACCTCCGCGGCGGGGCCGTCCGCGAGCACGCGCCCCCCGGCCATGACCACCACGCGCTCGGCAAAGTCCGAGACGACCTCCATGTCGTGGCAGACCATGATGACGGCGCAGCCGCGCTCGGCCATCTCGCGCACCGTCTCCATGACGGTCATGCACTCGCGGTAGTCGAGGCCGCTCGTGGGCTCGTCCAGCAGCACGACCTGCGGCTCCATCACCACCACGGAGGCGAGCGCCACCATCTGCCGCTGCCCGCGCGACAGCGAGAAGGGCGACTCGCCCGCCGGCAGGCCAAAGCGCTCGGCCGCCGCGGCTGCCCGCCTGAGCGCCTCGTCGCCGTCGACGCCCTGGAGCTCAAGCCCAAAGGCCACCTCGTCGAGTACGGTGTCCTTGCAGAGCTGGCGGTCGGGGTTCTGGAAGAGGGTGGCCACATGCGCGGCGATGCGGCTCACGGGGACCTCGCGCGTGTCGATCCCGGCGACGCGCACCTCGCCGGACGCTGGGCGCAGCAGCCCGTTGAGGAGCTTGGTGAGGGTGGTCTTGCCGGCGCCGTTCTGCCCGACCACCCCCACGAGCTCGCCGGGTCGCACGGTGAGGCTCACGTGGGACACGCCGTCGCCGGACCCGGGGTAGGCAAAGCCGACGTCGCGCAGCTCCACCACGGGGGCGGGGACGGGCTCGGCCTGGCGGGGGACGGGCGCGTGCGGCGAGGCCTGCGAGGAGGTGGTGCCCGGGGCGGCGCCGCATGGCGCGGTGTCTGCCGCGGGCAGAGGCACTTCTCCCCGCCCGGCGAGAAGGCCCCGGATGAGCTCCTCGGCCTCGCCCACGCTGAGGCAGGGCGGGCCGGGCTCGATGACGCCGTGCTCGGCGAGGCTGTTTGAGACGCGCGCCACCCGGGGGCTGTCCACGCCCATGCGTCTGAGCTCGGAGCCGTGCGCGAAGACCTCGCGCGGGGTGCCGTCGAGCGCGAGGCGGCCGCCGTCCATCACGAGGACGCGGCTGCAGAACTCGGAGAGCAGGGCAACCTTCTGCTCTATGACCACCACGGTTATGCCCTCGTCCCGGTTGAGCTGGGAGAGCGTCTGGAAGATGAGCTTGGAGCTGGCCGGGTCAAGCGCGGCGGTGGGCTCGTCGAGCACCAGGACGCGCGGGCGCAGGGCCAGGATCGCGGCCACGGCGACCTTCTGCTTCTGGCCGCCGGAGAGCGTGGCGATCTCTCGGTCGCGCAGCTCGGCGATGCCCACGGTCTCGAGCGCGCCGGAGAGCCGGCCCTCGACCTGGTCGTGGTCGACGCCGAAGTTCTCCAGGCCAAAGAGCAGCTCGTCCTCGACCACGGAGGCGACCATCTGGGCGTCGATGTCCTGCGTCACGCTTCCCACCGTGCGAGCGATGTCGGTGAGGCTGACCTCGCAGGTGTCGTGGCCGTCCACGAGGGCCGCGCCGTAGAGACGGCCGCGGTAGTGGTGCGGCACCGCGCCCGAGAGCACCGCGGCGAGCGTGGACTTGCCGGCTCCCGAGGGGCCGGTCACGCCCACGAACTCGCCGGGGAAGACCTCGAGCGAGATGCCGTCGAGGGCGCGCGCGTTCCGGTCCCCGTAGGAGAACGAGACGTCTTCGAGTCGGATGATGGCAGGCGAGCTCATGGGCGGCGGGGGTCCTTTCCGAGTGAGGGGCGTCGACCTCCCGGCCGGCGCCCCGACGTTGGTCTGCGGGCGGCCCCGCGCTAGTCGCTCAGGCCGAGCGCCTTGCGGATGGGCAGGTAGAGGGCGCTCACGAGGATGGCGTTGAAGACCGCGGTGAGCACCACCACGGGGAGCATCGCGGCGGCGAGCTCGGAGGCGGCGCCGACCATGGCGATGCGGATGAGCATGAAGACCGCGCCGGAGACCACGGTGGTGACGAAGGAGCCCACGAGCGGGACGAAGCGCTTGGCCGGGCCCTCGATGCCGGCGCGCACGATGACGGCCATGAGCATGGCGGCGATGCCCTCGGCCGCAAAGTCGACGAACGGCGAGGTGGTGGTGAGCTGGATGACGGCGGCGGAGATGAGGCCGATGATCAGGGCCTGGCCCACGTTGGGACGCACCACCAGGATGGTCAGGCAGAACGCGGAGATGATGAACTCGGGGCTGATGAGGCCGCCGGAGATGCTGGAGATCATGCGGCCCACGGTGAAGTTGAGGATGAAGCCGGCGGCCAGGAGCACGGCGAGAAGGACGAGGGCCTGGACGTCGAGCTTGCCGCGGTCGACGGAGACGACGGTGCGGGCGGCGGTGGTGTTCTCGGACATGGTGAGTTCCTTTCGGTGAAGGTTTTGGCTGGAATGGTGCCTGGGGCGTCTTGCCTGCGTTCGATGGCTGCGCTACGAAAAAGGGCCCCCGGTCCTCCGGGAGCCCCTCAGGCGCAAGAGGTATGGCGCGTGAGACTCACCATCGACCGAGCGAGGAGAAGTTGCGCCACCACCAGTTCATGGACGTGCGTGCGTTGCGGACGACGGTCTTGGTCATGGTGTGCGCTCCTCTCATCGGTCTGCCGCGGGGCGGCGGTTGGTGTTGGTGGACAAGATACGCGTCCGGGACGCGTCGCGCAAGGAAGTTTTTCTCGCGGAAACAATCGGGGGAATCGGCGTCAGATGGTGGGGCGCGATTGCGTTACCTGTGCAACGATTGTACACGCCCGGCCGGCCCATGTGCCCGCGTCGGCGGAACGTCTCGGCCCATCGGTGGGGAAATGCCCGCCTGAGCTGCTGGTTATTCTCGCTAAGATGCTCGTGTGACCAGTTGGGCAAAGAGAGGAGCACGCATGAGCCTGCGCGAGAAGTACGGTGAGTGGGGCGTCATCCTTGGTGCCACCGAGGGTGTCGGAAAGGCCTTCTGCGAGAAGATCGCGGCCGGTGGGATGAGCGTGGTGATGGTGGGCCGCCGCGAGGAGAAGCTTCGCGAGCTCGCCGCGCAGATCGAGGAGACCTATGGCGTCAAGACAAAGGTCGTGCGTGCGGACTTCTCGCAGCCGGATGCGGCCGAGACGGTCTTTGCCGCCACCGAGGGCCTGGACATGGGCTTCATGAGCTACGTCGCCTGCCTGCACTCTTTTGGGAAGATTCAGGACACCCCGTGGGAGAAGCACGAGGCGATGATCAACGTCAACGTCATCACCTTCATGAAGTGCTTCTACCACTACATGAAGATCTTCGCCGCCCAGGACCGCGGGGCCGTGATCAACGTCTCCTCCATGACGGGCGTCTCGAGCTCTCCGTGGAACGGGCAGTACGGCGCCGGCAAGGCCTACATCCTCAAGATGACCGAGGCCGTGGCCTGCGAGTGCGAGAACACCGGCGTGGACGTCGAGGTCATCACGCTGGGAACCACGCTCACCCCAAGCCTGCTCTCCAACCTGCCGGGCGGCCCGCAGGGCGAGGCGGTCATGAAGATTGCCCAGACGCCCGAGGAGGTTGTGGACGAGGCCTTCGAGAAGCTCGGCCGAGAGCTCTCCGTCATCGCAGGCGAGCGTAACAAGGCTTCCGTGCACGACTGGAAGGCCAACCACACCGAGGATGAGTACATTCGCTACATGGGTTCGTTCTATTCAAACTAGGTTGGCAATCTCGACCTCGTCTTTTGTCGGCCTGCGGCCCGCGATGCGCCCCGGTGCATTGCGGGCCGCGGCGTTTGTCGGGGGCGGCTTGGCGCTATGCGCTGCCGAGAAGCGCCGCTGTTCTTCTCGGCGTCCTTGCTCCCTGCCGAGCTGTGGCTTCATGCGTGAGCAGGCCGCGGTTGTTTGGGTTGCGTGACTGTGCGGCGCAGGGCGGGCGGCATGGTGCCGTACGCCATTGCTTGCAGCCGGAAGGGTCTCGGGCGTCTGTGCCATGCCGCTGCTTGCGCCAGCTGCTGCCTGCGCCAGCTTTTCGAGGTTGTGTGGGGGGTTGATACCTTGCGCTTTCCAAGGTGCCGTTTTCGTATCAGAATCCGGATTGTGTGACAAACAATTTATGCCTGCTGGCGAGAAGAGCCGCTAATCACGGACGTTTTTCCAAAATGGATTTTTTCTCGGTTGTGTGGGACATTTTTTATGTCAGGTAGTCCTTATCATCAAATGTATGCCACACAATCGATGATTTCTGACTCGGCGGCTACTTTGGCCGACGCGCCGCTTCCATTCTTGACGCCACGGCGTGATTTGGCGCGCTTGGGAATCGGTGGCGCGCGCCCCTTGGCCGCGGTCGACATCGCGTTCCTTGGCGGCCCCGCTGTCCGCGCTTGTGCTTATCACGTGACGGTCGGTCCGGGGACCCTCGTTCCTCTATCATGTTAACTCGTCAACAAGTTTGGGTGAGAGGGGGACTCGGTGCGGGAGGACACTCGCTTCGAGGACTTCGTGGGGCTCATCGACGCCCTGCACAAGGAGATTCAGCGCATCAAGGCCTCCGAGGCGGAGCGCCTGGGCTTCAAGGGCGCGGACGTCATGTGCCTCTACTACCTCACGAAGAACCACGAGGGCCTCACGGGCTCGGAGCTCGCGCGCCTCGTGGACGTGAGCCGCGCCGCGATGTCGCGCACCATCGCGCGCCTCGAGGCCGACGGCCTCGTCGAGACCGCTGCCGGCGGGGAGGAGACCAGATACCGAGTCCCCGTGCGTCTCACCGAGAAGGGCGTCGAGGTGGCCCGGCCCATCGAGGGAATCATCCAAGATGTCCTTGAAGAGACGGGGCGCGTGCTCGACGTGAGGCAGCGCGCCCAGATGTACGAGTCGCTCAACGTCATCCTCAGCCGTCTGAGGCAGATCGCTCGCGACTAGGCCCGCCGGGCACGAGGAAAGGAAAGACCAGACATGGCAGTCCGCATCATCACCGACTCAGGCTTCGACGTCCCCGACGCGAGCGACGCGCGCCTCACGGTGCTCCCGCTCAGCATCACCTTTGGCGACACCACCTACGCCGACGGCGTCGACCTCACTAACGACCGCTTCTTCGAGCTGCTCATCGAGAGCGACGAGCTGCCCAAGACGAGCCAGGCCACCCCGTACGCCTACACGCAGATCTTCGAGCAGGTCCGCGCGGCGGGCGACGAGGCCGTGGTGATTACGCTCTCCTCGGGCCTCTCCGGGACCTACCAGAGCGCGCTCACCGCTGCCGCCGACTACCCCGAGGTGCACGTGGTCGACAGCAAGAACGTCACGATCGCCCAGGGCATCCTCGTCCAGTACGCGCTGCGCCTGGTCGACGAGGGCCGCACCGCTGCCGAGGTTGCCTCGATGGTGGAGTCCGCCCGCGAGCGCCTGGTCCTGCTTGCCCTTCTCGACACACTCGAGTATCTCAAGCGCGGCGGGCGCATCCCCAAGAGCGTTGGCGCCATCGGTGAGCTGCTCTCCATCAAGCCCGTGGTCGGGGTGCGCGACGGCGAGGTCGTGATGCTGGGCAAGGCCCGCGGCTCCAAGAACGGCCGCAACCTGCTTCACCAGGAGGTCGAGAAGAATGGCATCGACTTCACGATGCCGGTGCTGATCGGCTACTCGGGCCTCTCCGACAAGCTGCTGCGCAAGTACCTCGAGGACAACCGCGCCATCTGGGAGGACAAGGTGGCCGAGGAGGACCTCCCGATCACTTCCGTGGGTGCCACGGTGGGCACGCACGTGGGGCCAAACGCCATCGCGCTCGCGTTCTTCCGTAGGGAGTAGGTCGCATCGGGCCCCGAGCTGTGCAATTTGGTCCTTCGGTCCATGAATCCGCGGGGCCCGAGTGCAGTTTGGGCCTTCGGTCCATGCGATTTCGCTCCCCAGGACGTAAAATAAAAATAGAAATGAATATAATGCGGCCGCCAACAGGAGAAACTCGCCCTGGAATGCATATTTTTCAGCGATGCCCGCCGCGGACGCCGGAATCGCATGGACTGAGAGGCCAAATTGCACGCCGACCCCCCCATCTTATGGACCGAAGGGCCAAATTGCACGGATTGCGCACGGGTCGGCGCCTGGGCTACAGCACTTCGCGCACGATGAGGTCTATGAGCTGGTCAATCGACATCGGGTCGGGCTCCGAGAGCCAGGTGCTCACGGCGGCGACGATTCCGGAGAGGTAGAACTCGAGCAGCACGTGGGACTCCTGCTGCGTGAGGCCCTCGGACGGCAGCACGAAGCGCTCGAGCAGCGGGGCCACCACCTCCTTGAACCGGCGCGAGAACGTGGGGTCACCCTTCTCGCCGATGAGCACCTCGAAGTAGCCGCGGTAGCGCTGGGCGAGCTGCAGGATGAGGCCCATGTGCTGGGAGAAGTCGAGCCTGTCGCCTTGGAGCAGGCGGTCGTTCACCAGACGGGCGAGGCCTCCTAGGAGGGCGTCCTCGATCTCCTCGAGGACCTCGTAGACGTCGTGGTAGTAGAGGTAGAAGGTGGCGCGGTTGTAGCCGGCGCGGTCCGTGATCTCGCGCACGGAGATTCTCTCGATCGGCCGCTCGGCGTAGAGGTTCCAGAACGCCTCGCGGAGGTTTGCGCGCGTCTGCTCGGTGACCTGCGGCTGCTTCTTCATGGTTGCCCCCAGATTTGTGGACGTGCCAAGGAGTGCTCGACAATTGCGGCCCGCGTGTCGAGAGGTTCACGCTCCGTTGACCTGGTGCCAGTATACTTCCGGTTAGACAACACGTTGTCGAGTAATCGGAGCTGTGATGGCCTACATCGAGTTCTCTGACGTCGTGCGCAGCTACGGCGCGGGGTCCACCAAGATAAACGCCCTGGACGGCGCAAGCTTCGTCGTCGAGAAGGGCGAGCTCGCCGTCATCCTGGGGGCGTCGGGCGCGGGCAAGACCACGGCGCTCAACATCCTCGGGGGCATGGACAGCGCCACCTCTGGGACGGTCTGCGTGGACGGGCGCGACATCAGCCACGCAAGCGAGAACGACCTCGTGCTGTACCGTCGCGCCGACGTGGGGTTTGTCTTCCAGTTCTACAACCTCGTGCCCAACCTCACGGCGCTCGAGAACGTCGAGCTGGCCACCCAGATTTGCCCGGACTCGCTCGATCCGACGGACATGCTCGCCAAGGTGGGCCTGTCCGAGCGCCTGGCCAACTTCCCCGCGCAGCTCTCCGGAGGCGAGCAGCAGCGCGTCTCCATCGCGCGCGCCCTGGCCAAGAACCCCAAGCTGCTGCTGTGCGACGAGCCCACGGGCGCGCTCGACTACCAGACGGGCAAGCAGATCCTGCAGCTCCTTCAGGACATGTGCCGTTCCGAGAAGATCACGGTGATCATCGTCACGCACAACGCGGCCCTGGCCGACATGGCGGACCGCCTCATCCGCTTCAAGAGCGGGCGCGTCACGAGCATGACCGTCAACGACAACCCCAAGCCCATCGCAGAGATCGAGTGGTAGCGCGTGGTCGGGCGCGGCAACAACCCGAGCGCCTTTGGCAGGGGCATCCTGCGCACGATGCGCGGGAGCCTCAAGCGCTTCGTCGCGCTCGCCACGATCACGGCGCTCGGCGTCACGATGCTCGTGGGGCTGCGCGCCGCCTGCGTTGACCTGCGCGCCTCCGCAGACGCCTTCTTTGACGAGCAGAACCTCTTTGACGTGCGGGTGCAGTCCACGCTCGGCCTCACCTCCGAGGACGTGGACGCGCTCGCCGCGCTTCCGGGCGTGGAGGCCGCCGAGGGCGGCTGGGTCGAGACGGTCTACACCACGGTCGGCTCCGCCTCGGAGAAGGTCGACGTCAAGGCGCTCTCGCCGGACGGGATGAACGAGCCGGCGGTGCTCGAGGGTCACCTCCCCGAGCGCGACGACCAGATCGCGGTGACCAAGCGCTTCCTGGAGGACTCCGGACTCTACGTGGGCGACACCGTCACCTTCCACGGGGCCGACGACGGCACCGACGGCGCCACGGAGGTCTTCGAGCGCAAGGAGTACACGATCATCGCCGTGGTCCTGGACCCGATGGAGATCAACGCGGGCGAGGGCACCATGTCCTTCCGCTCGAGCGGCGGCTCGCAGTACTCGTTCTTCGTGCTGCCCGAGTGCGTGAACGACCAGCAGACCTACACGGTGGCCTACCTGAGCGTGGAGGGCGCGGACGCGCCCCTGTGCTATTCCGCGGAGTACGAGGACATCGTCGACGAGGTGTACCAGGGCGTGGAGGACGCGCGCTCCGAGCGCGAGCGGGCGCGCGGCGAGGGCCTGCGCGCCGATGCGACGGCAGAGGTGGACGAGGCGGAGGCCGAGGCGCTCTCCGAGCTCGCCGACGCCCAGGCCCAGATTGACGACGGCCAGGCCGAGCTCGACAGCGGCCGCGCGGAGCTTTCCGAGCAGGAGAGCCAGGCGCACCGGGAGCTCGCCGAAGCCCAGGCCCAGATTGACGACGGGTACGCCCAGCTTGACGCCGCGCAGGCCGAGCTCGACGCGCAGAGCGCGCAGGTCGAGGACGGCCTCGCGCAGATCGCCTCCGGCCTGGGGACCACGGTGGACGGCATCCCGGCGGCCCTCTCCTCCACGCACGACACGCTCGTTTCGTCGCGCACGAGCCTGGAGACCACGGCCACGATGATCTCCTCTCTCGCGGGGGACGAGTGGCCTGCGGACGCGTGGGCCCAGATCGGCTCCGCTGCCACGCAGGCCGAGCGCGACGCCGCGGCCGCCACGGTGGACTCCTGGCTGTCCGGCTTCGTCACGGACGGCACCGCCGCCATCGACCAGATAATCGCCCTCGTCGAGTCCCTCCCGGACGCGGAGCGCGGCTGGGAGAGCCTGCCCGAGGACGTTCGCCAGCAGATCACGGCGATCCTCGACGGCCTGAGCCCGGAGCTTCGCCAGGCCATCCGGGACATCCTCTCCATGGACTCGAGCGCCATCGTCGGTCAGCTCACGTCGCTCAGGGCCATGCTCTCCCAAATGGGCGGCCTCGGCTCGGGCATGGCACAGGTGGTTGCCGGCGAGGCGCAGCTCGCGGAGGCCCAGAGCGGCTACGACGCGCTCGTCGACGCGCGCTCGCAGATCGCCGCGGGGCAGGCTCAGATCGACGCCGGCCGCGCGGAGCTCGACGCGGGTGCCATGGAGCTCTCCAGCCAGCGCTCGAGCGCGCTCGCCCAGATCGCCGACGGCTGGGCGCAGCTCGAGAGCGGTCAGGACGAGCTCGACGAGGCGCGTGCCACCTACGAGTCCGAGCGCGCCGACGCGCTCGACCAGATCGCGGACGCGCGGGCAGAGGTGGAGGACATCCCCGACGCCACCTGGTACGTGCAGGACCGCTCGAGCCTCTCGAGCTACGCCAGCGTCGACTCCGACGCCTCGTCCATCGAGGCCATCGGCACGGTGATACCGGTTGTCTTCTTCGTGGTGGCGGTGCTCATCAGCTTGACCACCATGACGCGTATGGTGGAGGAGGAGCGCGGCCTCATCGGCGTCTACAAGGCGCTCGGCTACGGGCGCGGGAAGATCCTCTCCAAGTACGCGCTCTACGCGCTTTCGGCCTGCCTGGTCGGCGGTCTGGTGGGCAACGTGCTCGGCTTCGTGGTGCTGCCAGCCATCATCTTCACGATCTTCTCGACCATGTACGCGCTGCCCGGCTTCCTCTACGGCTTTGACGCGCTCTGGGCGCTCGGCGCCACGGCCCTCTTCGCCCTGGGCATCGTGGGTGCCACGCTCGTCACCTGCTGGCGCGAGCTGCGCGAGTCCCCGGCAGAGCTCATGCTGCCCAAGGCCCCCAAGGCCGGCTCGCGCATCTTCCTCGAGCACGTTGGCCCCGTGTGGCGTCGGCTCAGCTTCCTGAACAAGGTCACGGCGCGCAACCTCCTGCGCTACAAGCGCCGCTTCCTCATGACGACGTTTGGCATCGCGGGCTGCGTGGCGCTGCTCGTCACGGGCTTTGGCATCCGCGACACCGTGCTCTCGCTCTCGCCTCGCCAGTACGGCGACGAGGGCGTCATGCGCTACGACCTCATGGCGGTGACGACGTCCGACGACCTCGCCGTCGTGACCGACGACCTCCTCTCCGGCGACGAGGTCGGCGACCTCGCGCGGATTTACGTGGACAGCGTGACCGTCACGTGGGGCGACACCAAGGAGAGCGCCCAGCTCTACGTGGTGCCCGACGGCGTTGACCTCCCCGCGTACGTGAGCCTGCGCGACGCCGCGGGCAACGAGATCGACCTCGGCTCCACGGGCGTCGTGGCGACCAAGGCCCTCGAGCAGGTCATGGGCCTCGCTGAGGGCGACGAGATCAGCCTGCAGGACTCCACGCTCGCCACGGGCAGCGCGCAGGTCGGCGCGGTGGGGGTGAGCTACCTCGGCGACGCCGTCTACATGAGCGAGAGCGCCTACGAGGAGGCGTTTGGGACGTCGCTCGAGCCCAACGCGCTTCTCGCCCACCTGACGGGCTCGGCGGACGAGCAGATCTCGTATGCCGAGGGGCTCACCGAGGACGGCCGCCTGCTGTCCGTCTCGGCAACGCAGAAGCTCGTGAACGACTTCTCGAGCGCGTTCACGCTCATCAACACCGTGGTCTACGTGGTCATCGTGCTGGCGGCGGCGCTCTCCTTCACGGTGGTGTTCACGCTCTCCAACACCAACATCTCCGAGCGCGAGCGCGAGCTCGCCACAATCAAGGTCCTCGGCTTCAAGCGCGCCGAGGTGCACCGTTACATCAACAAGGAGACGCTCATCCTCACGGCGATCGGCGTGGTGGCGGGCCTGCCGCTCGGCTACGCGCTCGCGCGCAGCCTCACGTGGATCCTGCGGATGCCGTCGCTGTACTTCGACGTCGTGGTGGACCCGCTCACGTACGTGATCTCGGCGGCGCTCGCCTTTGTGTTCACGGTGCTCGTGAACCTCATGACCAACCGCTCGCTCGACCGGATCGACATGGTTGGCGCCCTCAAGTCCGCGGAGTGACGTGACGAGTAGGGCAGGGTAGATTGTCGCTAGGCCCCGCGCTGGGCGAGAAACGCCCGCGTGCGGGCCTCGCGCGGGTGGTCGATGACCTGCTCGGCGCTGCCCTGCTCCACGATGACGCCACCGTCCATGAAGATCACGCGGTCGGCCACCTCGCGGGCGAAGGCCATCTCGTGGGTGACCACGACCATCGTCATGCTCTCGGCGGCGAGCTCCTTGATGACGCGCAGCACCTCGGCGGTGAGCTCGGGGTCGAGCGCGCTCGTGGGCTCGTCGAAGTAGAGGATCTGCGGGTGCATGGCCAGGGCGCGCGCGATGCTCGCCCGCTGCTGCTGGCCGCCCGAGAGCTGGCAGGGCACCTTGTCCTCGCAGCCGGCGAGCCCCATCTTGGCGAGAAGAGCCCGGGCCTCGGCCTCGGCCTCCTCGCGGGGGCGCCCCTGCACGCAGACCGGCGCGTCCATCACGTTGCGCAGCACCGAGAAGTGCGGGAACAGGTTGTAGCTCTGGAACACCAGGCCAAAGCGGGAGCGGGCCGCGGCGAGCGCGTTTTTGTCGCCGTACGCGCCGCCTGAGGCCACGGGGAGCTCGCCGTAGGAGAGGCTTCCGTCGTCCAGGCGCTCGAGCAGGGTGAGGCAGCGCAGCAGCGTGGACTTGCCGCCCCCGGAGGGGCCGATGATCGCGACGACCTCGCCGGGGCTGACGGAAAGCGAGATGTCGCGCAGGACCTCGGCCTCGCCGAAGCTCTTGCGCGCGTGCTCGAGCGAGACGACGGGGCGTGCCGCGTTCTTCTCGACGTCAGTCATGGTAGTAGCTCAGCTTTCTCTCGATGCGGCCGGCAAGGGCGTCAATGAGCAGGTTGAAGACCCAGTAGAACGCCGCGGCGATGGCGAACGGCACCATGGAGACCTGGCTCGCCACGAGCTGCTTGGCCACCGTGAACATCTCGATGACGCCGATGGAGAACGCGAGCGAGGTGTCCTTGACGAGCGTGATGACCTCGTTGGTCATGGCGGGCATGATGCGCTTGACCACCTGCGGCAGCACGATGCGCACGAAGGTCTGGGTGCGCGAGTAGCCGAGGACCTCGGCCGCCTCGTGCTGGCCGCGCGGGATGGACTGGATGCCGGAGCGGTAGATCTCGGCGAAGTAGGCCGCGTAGTTGACCACGAACGCCACGATCGTGGCGTACCACTTGGAGTCCGTGGTGAGGCGGATGCCAAACACGTAGAACGGGACAAAGTAGATCGCAAACATCTGCAGCATGAGCGGGGTGCCGCGCATGATGGAGATGTAGAACCGGGCGAGAAGGGCCAGCGGCTTGAAGCTGCTCATGCGCGCAAAGGCGACGAGCATCCCGAGCGGCAGCGACCCCACGAGCGTGAGGGCGAAGATCTGCAGGCTGACGAGGAACCCCTCGGCGAGCATCCCGGTCATGGTGAGTATGTCCACGCTGGTCCTTTCAGGGAGGTGGGCCAAAGGGGACGGACCCCTTTGGCCCACTGGGAGGAACGGGGAGGGAGGAGTCTACTCGAGGCACCAGTTCTCGTAGGAGATCCCCTGGTCGGCGTACTTCTCGCAGAGCTGCTCGACGAAGCCGTCCTCGTCCATGGCGCGCAGCGTGTCGCTCACGGTGCTCGCGGTGGCGTCGTCGCCGAGCTTGAAGCCCACGGCGTAGTGCTCCTCGGAGAGGGGCTCGTCGAGCTGGACGTAGGCGTCCGGGTTGGCGGCGAGCTGGTAGGCGGCGATGGACAGGTCGCAGGCCACCGCGTCGACGGCGCCGGACTCGAGCTGCATGAAGGCGGTGTTGTAGTCGCCGATGGTCTCGAGGCTGGCGAAGGTGGCGGCGAGGTCGGCCTGCGTGGCCTCCTCGCCGGCGAGCACGTTGTAGGCGGCGGAGTCGACCTGGGTGATCACGGCCTTGCCGGAGAGGTCGCCAAAGCCCGAGATGCCGGAGTCGGCGCGCACGACGACGACCTGGGCGTTGAGCATGTAGGGGTCGGAGAAGGTGTAGTCCTCCTCGCGCCCCTCCATGGTGAAGCCGTTCCAGATGCAGTTGATGGCGCCGCTGTCGAGCAGGGTGTCCTTGGCGTCCCAGTCCACGGGCTCGAACTGGACCTCCCAGCCGTTGCGGGAGGCCACCTCGGCGGCGAGCTCGAGGTCGAAGCCGGTGTACTCGCCGTCGTCGCCCACGTAGCCGTAGGGCGGGTAGGCGGAGTCAAAGCCCACGATGAGGGTGCCGGTGTCGACGGCGCCGGTCCCGGCCTCGGCGGAGGGGTCCGCGGAGTCGGCGGGGGCGTCGGAGGAGGGGGTGCCACCGCAGCCGACGAGCGTGCCGGCGGCGAGCAGCCATGCGGAGGCGAGCGAGGAGAGGACGAACGACCTTCTGGTGATCATGGGGCTTCCTTCCACGAGGTTCTTCTCGGCTAGGTGCTTTACTTTGCTAAAGCGTAGGGAGGAATATACGCTTTAGTTGGGTGGAGTGCAAGGCGCCGGCAAGGTGGTTTTCAGGCTGGAAACACGACGGCTGTGGTATGATGCGGCTCCACGAGGGAGTAGTGGCACGCCTGGTGCGTGCGGCGCGTCAACATGCTGGCCTTTGGCCTGGCGTGCCTTAATCAACGAGACTCGCGGCAAGGGAGGTAGAGGGCCCTTGCCGCGAGTTTTTTGTTTGACGGAGCCGGGTTCGCCCGGCGGGAGAGGGGACAACATGGGAATCGTCGAGCTGCTGCTGGTGGCCGTGGGCGTCTCGATGGACGCGTTTGCCGTCTCGATCTGCCGGGGGCTGGGGATGCGAAGGCTCAACCTGCGCACCGCGGCGGTGCTCGCGCTCTTCTTTGGCGGCTTCCAGGCGCTCATGCCGCTCATCGGGTGGGCGCTGGGCAGCCAGTTCATGGGTGTCATCGCGCCCGTTGACCACTGGGTCGCGTTTGTGCTGCTGACGTTCATAGGCGGCAAGATGCTCTGGGAGGCGGCGCACGAGGGGGAGGACGACTGTGGCTGCAAGGACACGAGCCGCATCGACCTGCGCGAGTTTCTCGTGCTTGCCGTGGCGACCTCGATCGACGCGCTCGCGGTCGGCATCTCGTTTGCCGCGCTCGCGGTTGACATCGTGCCCGCGGTGAGCCTGATCGGGCTCACGACCTTTGCCTTCTCGTTCGGGGGCGTGGCGGTGGGCCACTTCTTCGGCGCGCGCTACGAGCGTCCGGCGAGCGTCGTGGGCGGCGTGGTGCTCGTGCTGATCGGCGTCAAGATCTTGCTCGAGCACCTGGGCGTGCTCGCGATCTAGCGGTACCTGCGCTTGGCGGCCGTTACGCGTTACAGACAGGCCTCGGCGATACGACGGCGAAGCTCGTCGATGCCCTGGCCGGTCTCCGATGACGTGACGACGACCTGCTCGCGGTCGATGCCGAGCTGACGCGCGATGGTCGCGGCCTGCTGCGTCTGCTTCGAGCGGCCGAGCTTGTCCGCCTTGGTGAGCGCCACCACGAAGGGGAGCTCGCTCTCGCGCAGGAAGCCCACCATCTCGTGGTCGAGCTTCTGGGCGTCGTGGCGGATGTCCACGAGCGCGATCACGAGGTTGAAGCTGCGCTCCTGGGCAAAGTAGCCGGAGATGAGGTCGGCCCAGCGCTGCTTCTCCCTCTGCGAGACCTTGGCGAACCCGTATCCGGGCAGGTCGACGAAGCGGATGCCGTCGACGTCAAAGAAGTTGATGTTTGCGGTCTTGCCCGGGGTGCTCGAGACCTTGACGAGCCCCTTGCGGTTGAAGAGCTTGTTGAGCAGCGAGGACTTGCCCACGTTCGAGCGCCCCGCCACAGCTACCTCGGGCGTGGTGGAGGCGGGGAGCTGGGCCACGGTACCGTACGAGGCCTCGAAGCGCGCGGTCTGGTAGTTGATGGTGGCCATAGCAGTCCTTTCGGTGGTTGCGTTGAGCAAGTATTGTACGTGATGGCCCGCGAGGGCCGGGCGCGGCGTCGGCATTGTGTGCAGTTTGGCCCTTCAGTCCATGTAAACGCTGGTGTCGTGTGCAGTTTGACCTCTCAGTCCATGCAAAAATGGTCGTCTAAGCAGAAAGAGATTCAGGAGTTTATATATCCAACTGGGAAAACGCGGATGGAAGCCGGTTCAGACCGGGAAAACGCATGGACTGAGAGGCATAATTGCACACGCGAGTCGCGTTTTCATGGACTGAAGGTCCAAATTGCACGGCGCGGCGCCCTGATCGTGGATGGGAGGGCACGGTGGCGGACACCTTTGCAAAGACGGCGGGGTTCGGGGACAACCTGCCCGGCGAGGCGGCCGCGCTGCGCTGGCTGGCTGAGGCCGAGGCTGCGGGCGGCATCCGCGTCGTGCGCGTTCTGAGCGTGAGCGCCGAGGAGCTCGTGGAGGAGCACGTGGCGACGGGGGCGCCCACGGCCGCTGCGGCGCGACGCATCGGCGCCTCTCTTGCCCGGACGCACGCTGCCGGGGCGCCCTGGCTGGGATGCGCGCCGGAGGGCTGGGAGGGTGAGCCCTGGTGCGGCCGTGCGCGAACCCCGTACGTCGCGCGCGACGACGCGCCGTCGCGCTGGGGAGCCTTCTTCGCCGAGTACCGGATCATGAACTACGTGCGCACGCTCGTGGACGAGGGCGAATTCGGCCCATCCGAGCTGGCGCTCTTTGAGCGCGTGGCGTCGCGGCTGGAGGCGGGGGAGTTCGACGCCTCGCAGCCCGGCCTCGTGCGCGCGGCGGGCGTGACGTGCGCGCGCCTTCACGGCGACCTCTGGGCGGGCAACGTCCTCTGGGACGCGGACCGTGCCGCCCCGACCGGCGGAGTCCTCATAGACCCGATGGCGTACGGCGGCCATGCCGAGACCGACCTGGCAATGCTCGCGCTCTTTGGCTACCCGTACCTGGAGGAGGTCCTGCGCGGCTACGACGAGGCATCGCCGCTCGCCGACGGCTGGCGGGAGCGCGTGGGCCTGCATCAGCTCGCCCCGCTGCTGCTCCACTGCGTGCTCTTCGGCGGCTGGTACCTCGACGAGGCCGTGGGCGTGGCGCGTCGCTACGCGTAAGGCAGCCCCGCGCCACGCCCACGGGCGCGCCTAGCCCGCGAGCCCCGCGGCGACGGAGGCGAGCGCAATGATCACGCCCACGATCGACTCGCCGCCGAGCACGCCGGACGCAACGAGCACCCCGTTCTCCTCGCCGGCCTCACCCGCGTCCTCGCCACCGCGAGCACGGCGCACGCGGTCGTAGGCCCACTTGACGAGCGCGCCGAGCGCGGCCGTGGACGACATGTAGAACGGCAGGTAAACGCCAAGGCCAAACATCATCGCCGGAAGCCCCGCGGCGTAGAGCGCCACGCCGGCCACAAGGCCAACCACAAACGCCGGGATGCTCGGGATGCCCGAGACCATCGTGGCCACCACGCTCGCCTGTGTGGAGACGAACATCTGCCCCGGCCCGAACGCGTCCGTTCCGTAGGCGCTCGCCAGCGTGACGAGCACGCCTACGGCGACCACGGTCCCGAGCAGGGCGCCCACGGCCTGCCCCACCCACATGGCGCGCGGGCTCGTGCCGATGATGGCTCCGGTCTTGAAGTCGCTCATGACGTCGCCGGCAAGGCCGCACGTGACGGACACGACGCCGGCGACGTAGAAGAGCTGCACCTGGCTCACGTCGGCAAACGCGGCCACGGCGAGAAGCACGATCAGCCCGAAGATCTCCATTGGGTCGATGCCCGTCTGCCCGACCGACTGCGCGCTCATGACCGTGGTCACGAAGGCGAGAAGCACCACGACGACGGCGACGAGCGGGCCGAGCCCGAGCGCCATGCACACGAGCAACGCGGCGGCGGCCACCATGAGCGCGAGCACGCCGAGGTCGCGCCGCGAGCGCGGGCCCCTCTCGCCGCTTAGCGAGCCGCGGCCGCGCAGGTAGCCGGCCGCCTTGGGCAGGATGTCGCGCACGACGACCCCGACGCCCGAGCCCATCATGAGGCCCATGCCCAGGCTCGAGACGATGCCCTGTGCCGTGGACGTGTCCCAGAGGCCCGCCGCCGTGCCACCCACGACGATCCCGAAGTTGCCGAGCACGGCGCCGGCGAACCAGAAGGCCACGGCCGTGCCGCCCACGAGGAAGCCCACGGCCAGCATCTGCGGGGAATTGTAGATGCCAAAGCTCACGCCGGGCACGGGCAGCGCCGCCACGATCGAGGGCATGAGGCCCAGCGCGTCGCGCGCGACGCACCACAGGCCCGCCAGCCCCATCGAGCCGAAGAGGCGCCTGCCGGTGGCCCCGCCCGTCTTGGCGGCGAGCAGCGTCTCCGCGGCGGCGGTGCCGATGGGGTACTCGAGGTCGGACTCCTCCACAAAGCGCCTGCGGATCGCCGCGGTGCACACGAGGCCCAGCAGCGCGCCCGCGAGCGCCACGGCGAGCATCTCAACCCAGCTCACGCTGTCGGCGAGGCCGAGCATCCAGATGCCGGGGATGGTGAAGGCGAGGCCGCCGGCGACCATGGAGCCGGCGGACATGACGATCTGCGTGACGTTTGCCTCGTTGAGGCTGCGGTGCCCAAACGCGCGCAGCAAAAACAGCGCGACGATGGACGTGAAGATGGTGGGCCACGGGAGGGCGCCCAGCCTCAGGGCCGTGTAGACCGAGGACGCCGTGATGATGACGCAGCCGACGCACCCGATGGCAAGGCCAACGGGGCTCAGCTGCTCGCGCCACGCGGTGCGCGAGCCAGACTTGCTCATATGATCTCCTTCGTATATCCGCTCCCCCTGAGCGGGGAGTCGGGTTACTGCGGACTGCTAGAGTATATCCGAGAACACGCAAGACGAGCCCAACGGGAGCTGAGATGGCTGACCATCCCGAGACAAGAAGCGCCGGCGAGAAGAACGTCCTGGCTGTTGACGTGGGGAACACCACCACGCGCCTCGGGCTCTTCGCGGGCGGCGAGCTCGTGGGCACCTGGGAGCTCACCACGCCCGAGCGGCTCACTGCGGACGAGGCCCGCGCGCAGGTCGCGCAGGCGCTCTCGATGATGGGCTCCGGCGTTCCCGAGGACGCGATTCTCGCCTGCGTGGTGCCTTCGCTCACCGACGTGTGGCGCCGGGCCCTCGCGGCGAGCTGCCCCGGGCGCGCCTACGTGGTGGGGCCGGGGCTCAGGACCGGACTGAGGATGCGCTACGACGACCCGTCCGAGGTCGGCGCCGACCGCGTTGCGGACGTGGTGGCCGCGCGGGAGCGCTACGGCGCCCCGGTGGTCGTCGTGGACCTGGGCACCACCACGAACTTCGAGGTCGTGGACGCCGACGGCGCCTTTGCGGGCGGCATCATCGCGCCGGGCGTGGCCCTGGGCGCCCGCTCCCTCGCGGCGGCCGCGGCGCGCCTGCCGGTCATCGAGCTTCGCGCGCCGGGCAGCGTGGTCGGGCGCAACACGCGCGCGGCGATGCAGTCGGGCGTGGTGCTCGGCGAGGTCGCCCGCATCGACGGCCTGCTCGACATGATCGCGTCAGAGCTGGGCGGGCAGGCGGCGGTCGTGCTGACCGGGGAGGGCGCCGCGTCCATGGCGGCCCTGCTGCGCCACGAGGCGTGCGTGGACGACACGCTCACCCTGCGTGGCCTCTGGCAGCTCTGGCGCGCCAACGTGCGCTAGGGGGCCTCGTGGCGGGCAAGGTGACGCTCAAGGACATCGCGCGCGAGGTGGGCCTCTCGCCCACGGCGGTCTCGCTCGTGCTCAACGACCGGCCGTGCAAGATCTCGGCCGAGAGCCGGCGCCGCATCAAGGAGGTCGCGCGCCGCAAGCGCTACATCCCCAACCAGATAGCGCGCAGCCTCGTGACCCAGCACTCCCAGACGCTCGGGCTCGTGGTCCCCAACATCGAGAGCAGGTTCTTCTCGTCATTTGCGCGCAGCCTCGAGCGGGGGTGCCGCGAGCGGGGCTACGCGCTGTTCATCACGAGCTCGGACGACTCCGCGACCAACGACTCGGAGCTCGTCCGGCTGCTTGCCAACCGCGGGGCGGACGGCCTGTTCGTCGTTGCCTCGGATGAGCCGACGGCGGACCGCGCCCTGGCCTCGACGCTCTCGAGCCTGCCCATGCCCTACGTCATGGTCGACCGCCTGATCGAGGACCTCGCGTGCGACAAGGTCGCCTTCAACAACGAGGAGGGCGGCTACCTGGCGACGAGCCACCTGCTCAGGGCCGGACACCGGCGCGTGGCCTGCATCGTCAACGCCTCGTCCAACACGGGGCGCCGCCGGCTCGACGGCTACCTGCGCGCGCTCGCCGAGTGGGGCGTCGAGCCCGACCCGGGCCTCGTCTTCGTGAGCGCCTACTACATCGCCGACGCCTACGCCACCTCCGAGGCGCTTCTCGCCACGGACGCGACGGCGGTCTTTGCGAGCAGCGACAACATCGCGCTCGGGCTGCTCAAGCGGCTCTACGAGCGAGGCCTGCGCGTGCCGCGGGACTACTCCGTGGTGAGCTACGACAACTCCGCGGCAGACGTGCTCTTTGAGCCGGCGCTCACCTCGATCGAGCAGAACGTGGACGAGCTGGCCGCCGCCGCGCTCGAGATCCTGTTCCGGAGGCTCTCCGAGGAGGGCTCGGGGGAGCTGGGAGCCCCGGTCGAGCGGGTGCTCGAGCCGCGCCTGGTGATCAAGGACAGCGTGCGGGCCGCGAGGGCGCCGTTCTTCTCGCCGGGGGAGCAGCGCGGGGTAAGGGTTTAGTAAATCAGGCCCCGAAGACAATTCTCGGAAAGGTAAATCGTTTTACCCAATATACTGCAATCAGTTGGAAACAAGGCGCCCCGCAAGGGAGGGCGCACGAAGAAGGGAGAAAAGCATGGCTCAGCCCACCATTGGCACCCCGTGGCAGAAGCTCAACGGACCGGTGCCCGAGGAGGAGCTCAAGGGCGTCGACCGCTACTGGCGCGCCTCGAACTACCTCTCCGTCGGCCAGATCTACCTGCGCAGCAACCCGCTCATGCGCGAGGGCTTCTCCCGCGAGGACGTCAAGCACCGCCTTGTTGGCCACTGGGGCACCACGCCGGGCATCAACTTCCTCTTTGGCCACGTGAACCGCCTCATCGCCGACCACAAGCAGAACGCCATCTTCCTGATGGGCCCCGGCCACGGCGGCCCGGCCGGCACCGCGCAGTCCCTGCTTGACGGCACCTACCGTGAGGTTCGCCCCGACATCACCGACGACGAGGCCGGCCTCCAGAAGTTCTTCCGTCAGTTCTCCTACCCCGGCGGCATCCCCAGCCACTACGCGCCCGAGACCCCTGGCTCCATCCACGAGGGCGGCGAGCTCGGCTACACGCTCTCCCACGCCTACGGCGCCGTGCTCGACAACCCGAGCCTGCTCGCGGTGGCCGTGGTGGGCGACGGCGAGGCCGAGACCGGCCCGCTTGCCACCTCCTGGCAGACCAACAAGTTCATGGACCCGCTGACCGACGGCATCGTGCTGCCGATCCTGCACCTCAACGGCTACAAGATCGCCAACCCCACGATCCTGGCCCGCATCTCCGACGCCGAGCGCGACGAGTTCTTCCGCGGCATGGGCTACCACCCGTACAACTTCGTCGCCGGCTTTGACGACGAGGACGTCTCCTCCATCCACCGTCGCTTCGCGGCGCTGCTCGAGGCCGTCTTCGACGAGATCTGCGACATCAAGGCCCGCGTGGCGGCCGGCGAGGCCTCCCGCCCGTTCTACCCGATGATCGTCTTCCGCACCCCGAAGGGCTGGACGTGCCCGAAGGAGATCGACGGCAAGAAGACCGAGGGCTCCTGGCGTGCCCACCAGGTGCCGCTGGCCAGCGCCCGCGACACCGAGGCCCACTTCGAGGTCCTCAAGGGCTGGCTCGAGTCCTACAGGCCCGAGGAGCTCTTCGACGAGAACGGCGCCATCCGCCCCGAGGTCACCGCGTTCATGCCCGAGGGCGAGCTGCGCCTGGGCGCCAACCCCAACGCCAACGGCGGCATCCTGCACGCCGCCAACCCGCTCGAGCTGCCCGACGTCCGCGAGTTCGAGGTGCCGGTCGCCGAGAAGGGCCACGGCTTCGGCGCCGTGGAGGCCACGCGCGTGCTCGGCGAGTACACCGCCAAGCTCATCAACGCCAACCGCGACAAGTTCCGCATCTTCGGCCCGGACGAGACGGCTTCCAACCGCCTGCAGCCGTCCTACCAGGTGACCGACAAGCAGTGGTTTGGCGGCGGCGTCTACGACGACCCGGCCAACGACGAGCACCTCTCGCCCGTGGGCAACGTCATCGAGCAGCTCTCCGAGCACCAGTGCGAGGGCCTGCTCGAGGGCTACGTCCTGACCGGCCGCAACGGCCTCTGGAGCTCCTACGAGTCCTTCGTGCACATCGTTGACTCCATGGTCAACCAGCACTGCAAGTGGCTCGAGGCCACCGTGCGCCACATCGACTGGCGCAAGCCCATCGCCGGCCTCAACATGCTGCTCTCCAGCCACGTCTGGCGTCAGGACCACAACGGCTTCTCCCACCAGGACCCCGGCTTCGTTGACGTCCTGCTCAACAAGAACTTCAACAACGACCACGTGGTGAACATCTACTACCCGGCCGACGCCAACCTGCTGCTGGCCGTGGCCGAGCGCGCCTACGTGTCCACCAACTGCGTCAACGCGATCTTCGCCGGCAAGCAGCCCGCCCCGACGTGGCTGACGCTCGACGAGGCCCGCGAGGAGCTCTCCGCCGGCGCCGCCGAGTGGAAGTGGGCCTCCAACACCGCCGACGGCGAGGAGCCCGACGTGGTTCTCGCCTGCTGCGGCGACGTGCCCACCGGCGAGGCCATGGCCGCGCTCGACCTGCTCGACAAGCTCGGCGTCAAGGTGCGCCTGGTGAACGTGGTCGACCTCCTGAGCATCCAGAACGTCTCCGAGAACGACCACGCCATGTCCGACGAGAAGTTCGTCGAGCTCTTCACCGCGGACAAGCCCGTGCTCTTTGCGTTCCACGCGTACCCCGGCACGATCCGCCGCCTCATCTGGGACCGTCCGAACCACGACAACTTCAACGTCCACGGCTACCAGGAGCAGGGCTCCACGACCACGCCGTTCGACATGGTCCGCGTGAACGACATGGACCGCTGGGCCCTTGCCGCCGACGCCCTGCGCATGGTCGACGCCGAGAAGTGGGCCGACCAGATCGACGAGTGGGAGAAGTTCCGCGTCGAGGCGTTCCAGTTCGCCGTTGACAACGGCTACGACCACCCGGCCTTCACCGACTGGAAGTGGCGTGACGCGAGCGACGCCGACTCCGCCATGAGCGCCACGCAGGCCACCGCGGGCGACAACGAGTAAGTAGCGCTCGCCTGATTCACCTGTAAGCGCCCTGGCCCCTCTCCTCGGCTCACTGAGCAAGCTCAGAAATCGCCGAGCGAGAGGGGCCGGGGCGCAGTCGTATCGGCCGAAGGTCGCGGCAGCGAAGAGGGCCGCCTCTGGCGAGAAGTGCGGGCGATTGGGCGCCCCGGCATCAAACATGCCGCCCAATCGCGCGGGCTTTGCGCCGCGGAGAGGGTGTGCGGGCACCAGGGAGCCGCTCGCGCCGGATCAATGATATTCTCGGGTCGACGCGGGGCGATGCACTCCGTTGACCTTGAGGGCCTCGCGTTGACGGCGTCGCGAGCGACGCCGCGGATGGGCAACGGCCCTCTCCAAGGCCCTGAGCGGGAGCAGGTGATTCCCATGGCGCGCATTCTGAACTTCGGCTCGTTCAACATCGACTACGTCTACGGGGTGAGCCACATGGTCACGCCCGGGGAAACCCTCGCCGCGCGCGACCGCAGCGTCTATCCCGGCGGCAAGGGGCTCAACCAGTCCGTGGCGCTCGCCCGCGCGGGTGCGGCGGTCTGGCACGCGGGCATGGTCGGCCCCGAGGGGGACTTTCTCCTCGACGTGTGCCGCGAGTCCGGCGTGGGGGTCGAGTTCGTGCGTCGCACCGAGGTGCCGACCGGGCACACCGTCATCCAGGTGGATGACGAGGGTCAGAACTCGATCCTGCTCTTCGGCGGCGCAAACCGGGAGATTGACGAGCCCTTTGCCGACGAGGTCCTCTCGCGCTTCGGGGCCGGCGACTACATCGTGCTGCAGAACGAGACCTCGTGCCTGGCGCACATCGTGGACGTCGCACACGAGAGGGGGCTCGTCGTCGTTCTCAACCCGTCCCCCTACAACTCCGACCTCGATGCCGTTGACATGGGGAAGGTCTCCCTCTTCCTGCTCAACGAGATCGAGGGCGCGCAGATGGCCGGAGGGTCCGCGGACCCCGAGGACGTGCTGGGCGCGCTCGCGGCGCTCTACCCCAGCGCCCGGGTCGTTCTCACCCTTGGGACGCGCGGCTCGATCTACCAGGGGCCGGGCGGGAGCGATTGCCACGTCCAGCCGATCTATCACGTCTCGGCCGTCGATACCACGGCGGCGGGGGACACCTTCACGGGATACTTCGTCGCGTCGATAAGCGCGGGGGAGCCGGTGGAGGTCGCGCTTGACCGTGCCGCCCGCGCCTCGGCGATCGCCGTCACGCACCACGGCGCCGTCCCCTCCATCCCCACTGCCGACGAGGTCGCTGCCTACGTCTTCTAGCGACTCGTCCATATCGTTGCGGGCCGGGAGTCCCCTCTACTTTTCCTTCCTGGCTCCCGGCCCGTCTACGCTTTCCCGGGATGTCATCTCTGGCGCAAAACCCGTGCGATTGGGTGCCGGCCGGCGCCCGCGCTTCCCGGGATGCCGCCTTTGGCAGGAACCGCGTGCGATTGGGTGGCATGTTTGATGTTGCGGGCGCGACGGGGCGATCGGTCACGCCTGTGAGCTGCGGCTTTGCTGGCAGGTTCTTCTCGCCTGGCGAGAAGTGCGGGCGATTGGGTGCCCCGGCATCAAACATGCCGCCCAATCGCGC
Source organism: Olsenella sp. An188 (assembly GCF_002160255.1). GTDB lineage: Bacteria > Actinomycetota > Coriobacteriia > Coriobacteriales > Atopobiaceae > Thermophilibacter > Thermophilibacter avistercoris. The sequence continues at coordinate 44,434 of NZ_NFKF01000003.1, forward strand.
GGGTTTTGCGCCGCGGGGCGCCGAGGGAGATGCGCGGGTTTTGCGCTGCGGGGTCGTACGTGCCAGGGTCGTGCATGCCGGGGTCGTCTACTGCGGCGACCCGCCCCCGCACATCACGTGGTGTGCCGCGTCGAGCGCGTCGATGAGCGGCGTGAGGCCGTCGAGGTTGGCGCTCATGTCCGTCATCACCGCAAAGACGTACGGCCCGCTCTCCGAGAAGACCACGCCCGCGTCGTTGGTGGCCACGAGCTCGCCGTTGTCAGGAAACCACCCTGGCTTGGCCCACACCTCGCACTCGTCGCGCAGGAGCGCCCCCGCCGGCGTGTAGTTGGTGCGCGCGAGGTAGCCGGCCAGCTCGGCGCCGCCCGCCTCGCCCGACGTGCCAAAGCGGTAGATCTCCTGCCAGCACGCGGCCAGCTCGCCTGCGGAGATGTCGGGGTAGTACCAGATGGAGCCGTCGTAGGCCGCCTCCGTCGCGCCGTGCGCGCCCAGCCACGCGCCAAACGCCGGCATCCCGTACGCCCCGATGAGCGCCTCGTAGTCCTCGTTCGAAGAGTCCACGAGGCAGCGCTCCATCACGTCCGCCATCCCGCCCGAGCCGCCGCTCGTCTCGCACACCATCGCGCAGTAGAGGGCCTTGATGGAGCTGGCCGGATAGAGCCGCTCGTCGGCATTGTAGGAGATGCTTCGGCCCGTCCGCAGGTCGACCAGGGACACGCCCACGGAGTACCCCTGGTCGCGAAGCGCCGCAATCTCTGCGTCCACCCGCGCAAACGCCTCCGTGGCGAGAAACCCCTCGGGTGCGGTGACGCTCACACCGCTCTCGGACGTGGCGGAAACGACGGGCGCGTCGGCGAGGAGCTCGGCCTCGGTGGGCTCCGGCGCGGGCTCCGGTTCCGGCTCGGCCGCCGGCTCTGCTACGGGGTCGGTGATCTTCATCGGCTCTGGCTCCGCAACGTCCGCGTCCCGCGCCCGCCCGTCGGGCGCAACGCCCCGCCACACGGCAAACGCCCCTCCCGCCACCACGGCGAGAAGAACCACCGACACCACAACGACGCGTGCCCTCATGGCAACCTCCCCACGACGGCTCCATTCTGCCACGTGGGAGCGCGCAGTCGCACGGTCTTCTCGCCAGACGCGCTATCCCACGTAGCCGGGGATGGTCGTCTCCTCGCTGAGCTGGGACTCCGTACTGCCCCCACACATGGCCCCGTGCGCCGCGTTGAGACTGTCGAGCAGCGGCAGCAGTCCCGGCAGGTCGCCGTTGAGGTCGGTCATGACGGCGACCACGTACGGCCCGCAGTCGGAGAAGACCACGCCTGCGTCGTTCGTGCTGGTGATGTCGTAGCTGTCCTGGAAGTACCAGCCCGGCTTGCTCCACACCTCGTACTCGTCGCGCAGCAGGCCGCCGAGCACGGAGTAGTTGGTCTGCGAGAGGCTGTCCACCAGCTCCTGCGCGCCCGCCTCCCCCGAGGTGCCGAAGCGATAGATCTCCTCCCAGACGGTCTCGAGCTCGGCTGCGGAGATCATGGGGTAGCTGTGGCTGTCGCCGGTCCTCGAGCTCTGCGCCGCGCCGTGTGCGCCGACCTCGTCGAGCCAACTGGCAAACGAGTCGAGTCCAAAGGCAAGGATGAGCGAATCGTAGGCGTCGTTTGAGGAGTTGACCAGGCAGTTCTGCATCGCAGAGGGATACTGGCCCGAACCGCCGTAGGTCTCGCAGACCATCGCGCAGTACGCCGCCTTCGCGCAGCTTGAGGGGTAGCGCGCCACGTCGTCGTTGTACGAGAGGGTATTTCCGGTCTGGACGTCCACGAGGGTGAAGCTCACGCTCAGCCCCTCTGCCTCGAGCGTTGCCACCTCATCCTCAAGCTGCGCGAGCGCGTCCGACGAGAAGAACGAGTTTGGGGCCGTGGCAGCTATGCCCAACTCGGTGCTCTGCGCGACGATCTCTTTGGGGTCTACCTGGACCTCTTCCACGGCAGGCTCGACCGGCGCGGGAGCGGCGAGGTGCGTGAGCGCCACCGCGGCCAGCGCTATCACGAGCGCGCCCGCAAGCAGCAGCGCTGGGAGAGGAGGCAGGTGTCGGGAAGACCTGGGCCGGCGACCGCGAAGGTACATTGCTCTCTGCGGGGCTGGGTGGGTGTGGCGCTGCGTGGGCCGTGAGGCGGGGCGAGAAGGACGCCGGGTCGGCTGCGCATCGCGTGTGCGCGGCGTGGGATGGCGAGACGTCTGGGACACGCGCGCCGGCGCACTCCTGCGCGCCTGGGGTGTGCGGGGCGTGCCGTAGCGGCTGGGGTCGCGCGGTGTGGGCCGGCGCCGGCCGCGCGCACCCGGTTCGTGGTCCTTCTCGTCCATCGGTTCTCCCGTGCAGCTTGCTGAACGCTTGCTTATTATCCAACCACGTAAACAGAGGTTGCTAGGTGATTTCACTGTTTAGAAACTGTGACGGGAGACGTCGGATCCGGAGTGCTCTCGGCCCGTTGCCGCTCCGTGAAGAACTTGTGCCGAGCGCATCCGTGTCAAGTTTCTGCACAGGTTGTGCAATACTACGCAGGCTGTGAAGAAACGGGGCAACGCGCCCCGGACACGACGAAAGGCACCGCGCCACATGCAGGAATGCGTGCTCAGCACCGACCGCCGGAGCGTGCGCACCAGACGCGCCCTGCGCCAGGCCCTCGCGGAGGAGATTTGCTCCACCGGGGACCTCTCCCGCGTCACCGTCACGGCGGTGACCGAGCGCGCCGGCGTCACCCGGCGCACGTTCTACTCCCACTTCCGTGACATCCCTGACCTCGTGAACCAGATCGAGGAGGAGACGCTCTCCGAGCTGCGCGCCCCGCTCGCGCGCCTGGCGGCGTGCCACCTCGACGACCTGCGCCGCGCGCTCGACCACGGCGACCCGGCCCCGGGCGCCCCCGAGCTGCTCTCGGCGGTCCGCGAGCGCCGCGACTACCTGCGCGCGCTTCTCGGCAACGGGGGAGACCCGGCCTTTGCCGAGCGCATCAAGGCGCTCGCCCACGAGGTCATCGGAATGCGCGCGCTCGACGGGCTCGACCTGCGCGCGCTCGGCCCCTTCTTTGACTACTACCTCACCTTCGCGATCTCCGCCGAAGTGGGCGTGCTGCTGCGCTGGCTCGAGTCGGGCTGCCGCGAGAGCGTGCCCACGATGGCGCGCCTCATGACGGCCCTCATGTTCGTGCGCCCCGGCGACCTCTATGACAACCCCATCGACCTCGACATCCCGAGCTTTGCCCTGGCTGCCATGTGCTCCGAGGAGGAAAACTAGATGACCGACAAGACCGCCGCTTCCATCCAGGCCGAGAAGGACGCCCGCAAGGCCCTGGAGCTCACCCAGGACGGCGCCGAGCTCTCCCCGGCGCACCGCACGGACTTCAGCCACGCGCACCTGCGCCTGGGCATCGACGTGGGGTCCACCACCGTCAAGCTCGCCGTCATCGACGACAACGACAACCTCGTCTACGCCAACTACGAGCGCCACCACACCGACATCCGCGCCACGGCCAAGGAGCTTTTCGCCCGCGCGCGCAAGGTGATCGGCTCCGCCCCGATGCGCGTCTCCATCACCGGCTCGGGCGGCATGCTGCTCGCCAGCTGGCTCGACCTCGAGTTCGTGCAGGAGGTCATCGCCTCCAAGCGCGCCGTGGAGACCCTCATCCCGCAGACCGACTGCGCCATCGAGCTCGGCGGCGAGGACGCCAAGATCATCTACTTCGACAACGGCATCGAGCAGCGCATGAACGGCACCTGCGCCGGCGGCACGGGCGCCTTCATCGACCAGATGGCGAGCCTGCTGCACACCGACGCCGCCGGCCTCAACGAGCTCGCCAAGGGCTCCACGCAGATCCACCCGATCGCCAGCCGCTGTGGCGTCTTTGCCAAGTCCGACGTCCAGCCGCTGCTCAACGAGGGCGCCCGCCCGGAGGACATCGCCGCCTCCATCTTCCAGGCCGTTGCCAACCAGACCGTCTCGGGCCTCGCGTGCGGCCACCCCATCCGCGGCCACGTGGCGTTTCTCGGCGGCCCGCTCCAGTACCTCTCGGAGCTCCGCAAGCGCTTCTACCTCACGCTCAACCTCGACGACGAGCACATCATCGTGCCGGAGAACGCCCACCTCTTCGTGGCCACCGGCGCGGCGCTCGCCGGCGAGTCCGACAAGTACGTCACCTTCGACGAGGTCATCGCCGCGCTCGAGGGCCTGCACGACGTCCAGGGCTCCGAGGTCGAGCGCCTCGACCCGCTCTTCGAGACCGAGGAGGACTACCGGGAGTTCAAGGAGCGCCACGACGCCCAGGTGGTGCCCAAGGGCGAGCTCGCGAGCTACCACGGGCGCGTGTTCATCGGCATCGACGCCGGCTCCACCACGATGAAGGCGGCCGTGGTCGGCGGGGGCGGCGAGCTGCTCTACACCTGGTACGGCAACAACAACGGCGACGTCCTCGGCACCGCCCGCACCATCATGGACGACATCTACGACAAGATGCCCTCCGACTGCGTGATCGGCCACGTGACCACCACCGGCTACGGCGAGCAGATCCTCATCGAGGCCCTGCGCGCCGACTCCGGCGAGATCGAGACCGTCGCCCACCTGCGCGGCGCCAAGGCCTTTGTCCCGGACGTCGAGTTCATCCTGGACATCGGCGGCCAGGACATGAAGTGCCTCCAGGTCAAGGACGGCGTCATCGAGCACATCATGCTCAACGAGGCGTGCTCCTCGGGCTGCGGCTCCTTCATCGAGAGCTTCGCGGTGTCCATGAACATGTCCGTGCAGGAGTTCGCGGCCGCGGCCGTGGGCGCCAAGAGCCCCGTCGACCTCGGATCGCGCTGCACCGTCTTCATGAACTCCCGCGTCAAGCAGGCCCAGAAGGAGGGCGCGACCATCGGCGACGTGGCGGCCGGCCTCTCCTACTCCGTCATCAAGAACGCCCTGTTCAAGGTCATCAAGCTGCGCGACTTCGACGAGATCGGCACGTACTGCGTGGTCCAGGGCGGCACCTTCATGTCCGACGCCACCCTGCGCGCCTTCGAGCTGCTCACCGGGCGTGACGTCATCCGCCCGGACATCGCCGGCACGATGGGCGCCTACGGCGCGGCCCTTCTCGCCCGCGACCGCGCCGGCGCGTACGGAACCTCCACGCTGCTCTCCCGCGAGGACATCGACAACCTCAAGGTCAAGCACACCAACGTCCACTGCGGCCGCTGCTCCAACAACTGCCTGCTGACGATCAACGACTTTGGCGGCGGGCGCCGCTTCATCACGGGCAACCGCTGCGAGAAGGGCGCGGGTGGCTCGCGCGCAAAGAAAAACGACGCCCCCAACCTCTTTGACTTCAAGAACAAGCTGCTCTTCGACCGCCCGGTGCTCTCGCCCGACGAGGCCCCGCGCGGCACGGTGGGCATCCCGCGCGCGCTCAACATGTACGAGAACTACCCGTTCTGGCACGCGTTCTTCACCAAGCTGGGCTTCTCGGTGGTGCTCTCCGACCAGACCTCCGCGGCAACCTATGACGCCGGCATCGAGTCCATGCCGTCCGAGAGCGTGTGCTACCCGGCCAAGCTCTCCCACGGCCACATCATGAACCTCATCGAGAAGGACCCGGACTTCATCTGGATGCCCTGCATCCGCTGGGAGCGCCAGGAGGACGACGGGGCGACCAACCACTACAACTGCCCGATCGTCATGAGCTACCCGCAGGCCCTCGGCCTCAACGTCGACGAGCTGGGCGCGGGCTCCAAGATCGAGTACCTCTCGCCGTTCATCCCCTACGACAAGAAGAAGGAGCTCAAGCGTCGCCTCTACGAGCTCGTGAGCGAGCAGCGCGAGAAGGACGCCGCCGAGGGCCGTGGCCGCGTGCGCGGCGAGCACATCACCCGCGCCGAGATCGACGCCGCGGTCAACGCCGCCTGGGAGGCCGACCTCGAGTTCAAGGACGCCATGCACCGTGCCGGCGACGAGGCGCTGCGCTGGATCGAGGAGCACGACGCCCACGGCATCGTGCTCGCCGGGCGCCCCTACCACAACGACCCGGAGATCAACCACGCCATCCCGTCGCTCGTGCACTCCTTCGGCTTTGCCGTGCTCACCGAGGACTCCGTCGCGCACAAGATGGCGCCGGAGCGCCCGATCCGCGTGATCGACCAGTGGATGTTCCACAGCCGCCTGTACCGTGCGGCGCGCTTCGTGGCGTCCCGCAACGACCTCGACCTCATCCAGCTCTTCTCGTTTGGCTGCGGGCTCGACGCCCTCACCACCGACCAGGTCCAGGAGATCCTCGAGGCCTCCGGCAAGATCTACACCGTGCTCAAGATCGACCAGGTGTCCAACCTGGGCGCCGCGCGCATCCGCATCCGCTCGCTCATGGCCGCCCTCTCGGAGCAGCGCGAGGAGCTTCGCCGCGCCGCGAGCCAGGGCAGGGTCCACGAGGTCGAGCCCGTGGGCGTGCGCCAGGCGGACGGCTCGCTCGAGCGCGCCCGTCACACGCAGGAGGGCCGCGTGCCCGTCTACCGCGAGGCCGCGAGCGCCGCGTTCGAGAAGGTGCGCTACACCGAGGACATGCAGAGGGCCGGCTACACCATCCTCGTCCCGCAGATGGCGCCGATTCACTTTGACCTGCTCGAGGAGCTGCTCAAGAGCGCCGGCTACAACGTGGTGCTGCTGCCCTCCGTTGACCAGGGCGCCGTGGAGGCGGGCCTCAAGTACGTCAACAACGACATCTGCTACCCGTCCATCCTCGTGACGGGCCAGATCATGGAGGCGGTCCTCTCCGGCAAGTACGACCTCTCGCGCCTGGCCGTCATCATCACGCAGACCGGCGGCGGCTGCCGCGCCACCAACTACATCGCCCTCATCCGCAAGGCGCTCAAGGACTCCGGCCACCCGGACATCCCGGTGATCTCCCTCACCGCCGCGTCCGGCCTGGACGAGAAGAACCCCGGCTTCAACATCTTCAAGCAGCCGGACGTGCTCATCAAGGCCGTCAACGCCCTGCTCTACGGCGACCTCATCATGCAGCTGCTCTACCGCGTGCGCCCCTACGAGGCGGAGGCCGGCGCGGCCGACACGCTCTACGACCGCATGATGGCGGAGGCCAAGGGCACGATCGTGGCCGGCGGGCGCAAGCGCTTCTACGACCTCTGCCAGCGTACCGTGGACGCCTTCGAGGCGCTGCCGCTCGTGAACGACCGCTCCAAGCCGCGCGTGGGCGTGGTCGGCGAGATCCTCGTCAAGTTCCACCCCACGGCCAACAACCAGGTGGTCAAGGTCATCGAGCAGGAGGGCTGCGAGGCCAACGTGCCGGGTCTCGTGGACTTCTTCCTCTTTGGCATGACCAACGCCATCAACACCAACGCCGAGCTCGGGACCAAGGCCACGAGCCGCCTCTCGCACATGGCCGGCATCAAGCTCATCGAGGGGATGCGCGAGCCCATCAACCGGATGCTCGAGAAGACCACGCGCTTCCAGGCGTACCCCGACATCTTCGAGCTGGCCTCCAAGGCCGAGCAGGTGCTCTCCCTCTGCAACACGATGGGCGAGGGCTGGCTGCTCACGGCCGAGATGTGCGACCTCATCGAGACCGGCACGCCCAACATCGTGTGCTGCTCGCCGTTTGCGTGCCTGCCCAACCACGTGGTGGGCAAGTCGGTCATCAAGCGCCTGCGCCAGATGCACCCGGAGAGCAACATCGTGGCCGTTGACTACGACCCGGGCGCGTCCGAGGTCAACCAGCTCAACCGCATCAAGCTCATGATCTCCGTGGCCAAGGAGAACTACCGGACCAACCGCGAGGGCGGCTTCCACCTGGAGAACCCGGCCGACCCGGTGACCAATGACGCCGTGGCTCCCTACACGGGCAGCCACCGCTTCGAGGACTCCGTGGCCCGCGGCGACGGCTCCGCGTGCGGCGTGCACGGCGGCGCCGGCATCCAGCTCACGCCCGAGCAGCTCGCCCAGATCGAGGAGGCCAAGCGCAAGGCCGGCGTGAAGTAGGCCTCACGGCACAGACCGCGCTGCTCGCCCGCGCCCCGGTTACGTTTGGGGCGCGGGCGTTCTTCTCGCCCGTCGATTCTCTTCTGGCGAGAAGAACGTGCAGGTTGCGGACGTTCTTCTCGGCGGAAGCGTCCGTAACCTGCACGTGCCCCGCGAGCGTGCAGGTTGTGGACGGTTTCTACCTCCAGACCGTCCGGAAGCAGCACGTAAGGTCGCGGCTCAAATCCACCGCACTTCTCGACCCGTTTTGTCCGTCCAGTTGTGACAAAACGGACCTTAAGCCGAAAACACCCCCTTGTTAAGCTCACCTATGTAGAGCACGTGAAGGCGATAAGCCCGGAGGGAGGTTACCATGGCACTCTTTGCGAAGGACCACATGCTCGGGACCATCGAGGTCTCGAGCCAGTCCGATGCGTTCGAGGCGCTCGCGGCCGCGGCCGTGCGCCTGGGCGCTGCCACGGACCAGGCGGCGGTCGTGGCCGACTACAAGGAGCGCGACGGAGCTCGCGAACCCGCAGTACGTGGCGAAGTACCTTGATCTTGTAGATGCCAACAACGGCAATGTTTGGCTGAGGTCAAGCGCGCCAGTCACGGTATACTGGCCGTATCCGGAAGGCACCGACCAGAGCACGGAGTTCCACCTCGTGCACTTCGAGGGTCTCGATCGCGAGATGGCGAACGGTGACATCTCGAGCAGCATCGAGTCGGCCAACACGCAGTACGTTGAGGTCGAGAACACCGAGCACGGCATCAAGTTCACGACCACGGGCTTCTCGCCCTTCGTCCTGATGTGGGATGCCGGGTCGGACACCCCGGATACTCCGGATACTCCGGACACGCCGGATACCCCGGAGGAGCCTGCGGACACCACCAAGCCCGCAGGTGACGTCACCAAGCCCGCCGACAACGGCGAGCTGCCTGACGCCGGCGACGCAACCAACGTCGCCCTCCCGATCGCGGTCCTCTGCGGAGGGGCCGCCCTCGTTGTCGCTGCCCTCCGCGTTGCGCGCAAGCGCTAGCACGGGGGAAGCGTTTTCCTTTTGACGGGGCGCGCGGGTCGAGGTTCTTCTCGCCCGCGCGCTCGCGCTTTTCTTCTGGCGAGAAGTACGTGCGGGCTGCGGACGGTTTTGGACTCCAGACCGACCGCGGCCCGCACGTAAGGCGGCGCGGTCCAGCTGCGAGGCACTTCTCGCCCAGTGCGCGCTATCATGGGGCGCGGACGTTTGCAAAGGGGAGGAGCGCTCATGACAAGGCTGGTCTTCGTTGACATGGACGACACGTTTCTCTCGCCGGACAAGAGCGTCTCGGCGGAGAACATGGCCATCCTCGACGAGGCGCTCAGGCGCGGCGTGCAGTTCGTCCCCTGCACGGGCCGCAACGTGACCGGCGTGCCGCGCGAGCTCTCCGAGCACCCGAGCGTACGCTACGCGGTCTGCTGCAACGGTGCGCTCGTCTGCGACGTGCGCACCCACGAGGTCCTGCGCGAGGTCGACATCGACAAGGGCCTCGTGCGCTCGCTCTACGCCGACGTGCGCGACCTGCCCATCACCTTCGACCTCTTTGCCGACGGCATCGTCTACACCGCGTCGGACCGCTGGCCGCTGCTGGACCGCCTCTGCCTGACCCCGGAGGGCCTCGCCCCCATCAAGCGGGTCCGCACCTGCTTTGACGGCACGGTCGACGAGATGATCGGCGCGGTGGGGGACATCTGCCGCATCAACGTCTTCTACCTTGACGAGAAGGACGCGCGCTCCGTGTGGGCCGCCGTCGACGCGCGCCCTGAGCTCATCCGCTCGAGCTCGCTTCCCTGCAACGTTGAGATCACCTGCGCGGAGGCCCACAAGGGCTCCGGCCTGAGGTGGCTCTGCGACCATCTTGGCGTCGACCTCTCCGACGTGGTCGCCTTCGGGGACTCGAGCAACGACCTCACGATGCTCGAGGTCGCCGGCGACGGCGTGGCCATGGCCAACGCGAGCGACGAGTGCAAGGCGGTGGCCGACCACGTCTGCGGTAGCTGCGCCGAGTCCGGCGTGGCCCGCTACCTGCGCTCGCTCTGGGCGTAGGGGGCCGCGGGCCGGCCGGCTTGCCCCCCGCTTGGTGCACAATTCCGGAATTGTGCGAAAACCGCCCCGGACGACTTGGCTTTTCTAAGCGCGAGAAGAACCTCAACTGGCGTTTTTCCTCCAAGTGCGTCGCCCCCGCCGCACAATTCCGGAATTGTGCGCGAGTGGCCTGCGGGCCAAGGCCCCCGCAACATGACGACGGGGCGGGGCTTGCTCAAGGCCCCGCCCCGCCTGCTAAAAGGAGGAATGCGTCTTTCCCGTCGCCGCTAGAGCATCACCCAGGGCAGGCGCGACTCCGGCACGATGACGCCGAGCAGCACTATGAGGGTGACGGCGATGACGGCGCCGAGGACGAACTGGAGCACCACGTTGCGGGTGTTTCTCCCGGCCCGGCGCTTGAGGACGAAGTTGGTCTGCGATCCGTCGGCTGCCTCGAGCGCGTTACGGAAGGCCTTTGCGCGCCGCGCCGTCGGGCTGCGGCGCATGAACAGCAGGACGAGAAGGCCGATAAGAACGACGGCCTCCGTGATGCGCACTGCGAGCTGCGTTGACTCGGGTGCCGTGCTCGAGACTGCGACGAGTGCCACGGCGCAGGTCGCCGTGACGACCGAGACGAGGGCCATGACGGCGGTCTCGTAGGTCTCCGTTCCGTCTATGACCCTGAGCATCAGCTCCTCGTCCTTCTCGACGAGGCGCCCTATCTTGACCTTGAGGGCAACGGCAAGGGCGAGCAGCTGCTCCTGTGAGGGAAACTCGTCCCCCGTCTCCCATGCCGCCACGGTCTCGGGGCTGACCCCCGCCTTCGCGGCAAGCTTGGCCTGCGTGAGGCCCCGTCCCTCCCGCAGCCGGGCAACCGTGCTTCCAAACTCCATGCTGACTCCCGTCGAAGAGCGTGCAGGGCTAACGACCGGGACCATTCTTGAACAATAATATGGAGAAATAATGAAGAATTTTAACCTATTCCAAAATAATATACAAATCACGACAAATAATATGCATAAACAAATGTGATGAAATAACTAGCAGATTTGTCTGCACACTTAAATCATTTTGTCTAAATTATGAACGCTAATTCATATAAATCAAATAATCTGCAGATAAGACCCATAATTTGTAAACTGCGAAAACAGAGGAATGAGAACGAACTGGGAAAATGCCGCCGACAACAAGCAAAGATAATCCCTAACAATATGTAGAAAATATGTAGCATGCTCAGCATTTTGAAAACAAAATATGCAGACATAAAATCGGGCCAACAAGACCAGGACAGAGGAGGTCCCATGAGCGAGCTCGTTCTTCCCAAAGTGACGGTCATTCTCCGCGGATACGAGACGAAGCAGGTTCTGAGTGTCGTCGAGCAGCTCGTGGGCACGAGGGTCAACTCCATCGAGGTGGCGAGCAACTCCCCCCACGCCATGGAGTCCATCTCCGCCGCGCGCCACGAGTTCGGCGACGAGGTCCACGTGGGCGCCGGCACCGTCAAGAACGCGGAGATTGCCCGCCAGGCCATCGATGCGGGCGCGGAGTTCATGCTCTCGCCGATCATGTTCACTCAGGAGATCTTCGACCTCGCTCGCGACGCCGGCGTCATCACGGTTCCCGCGGCCTTCAGCCCCACGGAGATCCAGCGGATGATCGACATGGGCGCCGACATCGTCAAGGTGTTCCCGGCCGGACAGCTCGGACCGGACTACATCAAGGCCGTCCAGGCCCCGCTCGGAAAGCTTCCGCTCATGGTCGTGGGGGGCGTCAACGTGGCGAACGTGCAGTCCTACTTCGACAAGGGCGCCACGTACGCGGGCATTGGCTCCGGCATCTTCGACCCCGCAGACATCGAGGCGTGCGACTCGGCCAAGCTTGCCGCCGCGGTCGCCCGGCTCGAGGAGAGCGTCACCTGGTAGTCGTCGCGCATCGCGACAGGATAGGAAGAAGGAGACAGCATGGCAGATCTGAGCTTTGACAGCTCGCTCGTCGTCCGCATCGACGAGAACGGCCTCACCTGCGAGGACGTGGAGCGCCGCCTGGCGGCCGTTCTCGAGGAGCAGGGCTACGTGAAGGACACCTACGCCCAGGCCATCGTCGACCGCGAGGCCAACTTCCCCACGGCGCTCGACATGAGCGGCCTCAACGTTGCCATCCCGCACTGCGACGTCACAAACGTCAACAAGGCGGCCATGTGCATGGGCGTCCTCGCCAACCCCGTCGACTGGCACAAGATGGACGAGCCGGACGAGACCTGCAAGGTCTCGGTCGTTTGCATGCTGGCCCTCACCGAGGCCCACGCTCACCTTGAGATGCTCCAGAAGGTCATCGCCTTCGTCCAGGACCAGGAGCTCGTCGCCAAGGTCATCGACGCCAAGAGCGCCGACGAGGCCTTCGCCCTTGCCGAGTCGCTGATCGCGTAGGCTCGCCCGGCGAGAAGAACATCGGGAAAGCGGCGCGCCGGAGGGCGCGCCTGAGGACGTTCTCAAGAGAGAGGAAAGAAAAATGGCAGCAAAGCGCGTTCTCGTGGCCTGTGGAAACGGTGTCGCCACCTCCACCGTCGTGGCCTCCAAGATCAAGGACTACTGCGCCGAGAAGGGCGTGAGCATCCAGGTCTCCCAGTGCAAGATGCTCGAGCTTCACGACAAGGCCAACGACTACGACCTCGTGGTGACCTCCGGCAAGTTCAAGGACGCCGACGTCAAGACCCCGATCATCATGGCGATCGCCCTGCTCACCGGCATCAACGAGCAGGCCACGCTCGACAAGATCGTCGACGCCCTGAAGGACTAGTTGACCTGCGGACTCGTCCGCTGGCAGGCGGGTCCCGTCGCCCCGCGCACCTGTTAGTGAAAGTGAGAAAGGAAAGGCATGGACGCGTTCCTCAATGGCGTCAGCACCGTCTTCCAGGCGCTCATCGACGCCGGCGCCTACGTCATGCTGCCGATCATCATCACGATCATCGGCCTCATCTTCCGTATGAGCATCGGTAAGGCGTTCAAGAGCGGCATTACCATCACCTGCGGATTCGTGGGCATCAACCTGCTCGTGAACCTGCTCAAGTCCGCGGTCTCCCCGGCCGCGAGCGCCATGGTCGAGAACTTCGGCCTCAACCTCGACGTCACCGACGTGGGCTGGGGCGCCATCTCCTCGGTCACCTGGGCCTCCCCGATCGTGGCCTTCCTGGTCTTTGAGATCCTGGGCATCAACATCCTCATGCTCGTCCTCAAGCTCACCAGGACGATGGACGTCGACATCTGGAACTACCATCACATGATGATCGCCGGCATCCTCGTTTTCTTCGTGACCAACAACATCGTCTGGGCTCTTGTCGCCACGGCATTCACCGCCGTCATGACGCTCAAGTTCGCCGACTGGACTTCACCGCTCATAGAGCACTTCTTCGGCATCCCCGACGTCACGCTCCCGACGATCTCCTATACCTCGTCGATCATCATCGCGGCGCCGCTCAACTGGGTCATCGACCGCATCCCCGGCCTCAACAAGGTCAACGTCTCGATCAAGAACGTCCAGAAGTACCTGGGCATCTTCGGTGACCCGATGATGCTCGGCCTGATCCTGGGATGTGCGATGGGCGCCCTGGCCCTCATGCCGATCGACCAGATCTTCCTCACCGGCGTCAACGTCGCCGCCGTCATGGTGCTCATGCCCAAGATGACCGCCATGTTCGTCGAGGGCCTCATGCCCATCTCCGACGGCGCCCAGAAGTTCACCACCAAGCACTTTGGCGGCCAGTCGCTCTCCATCGGCCTCGACGCTGCCGTCGTCGTGGGCAACCCCGAGGTCATCACCACGGCGCTCATCATGATCCCGATCACGATCCTGCTCGCCTTCGTCCTGCCGGGCAACCGCATGATGCCGCTCGCCGACCTCTCCGTCGTCACCTTCCGCGTGGCGCTGGTCGTCGCGCTCTGCCGCGGCAACGTGTTCCGCTCGATTCTCATCTCGATCCCGGTCATGGCCGCGATCCTGTACGCCGGCACCTTCGCTGCCCCGTACCTGACCGACCTCGCCACCTCCACGGGCCTGTCGTTCGACGGTCAGATCGCCTCCATGGCCGGCCCGTCGCTGACGCAGACCGCCATCGTCTTCTGGACCTGCATCTCCGAGAACGCGATCATCTTCGTGCCGATCGCCGTGGCCATCTTCGTGGCCGTGTGGGTCCTCGTCGAGAAGAAGATCGGCATGGACAAGATCGAGGCCTACGCCGCCGAGTACGAGGAGATGGAGTAGGCACCATCCTGCAGTCTCGCGCAGGTGCCGCCGACGGGGCGGCACCTGTCGCGCTATCGAGAAACTGAGGGGAACAACCATGGAACGTGCGATTGACAAGCTGGAGCCCTTCCAGCGCGCCATCTCCAAGGCCCACCTCGCCGCCGCCGGCGTTGCCGTTGACTCTCTCGAGAACCCCGACAAGCCGCTCATCGCGATTGCGAACAGCTGGAACGAGGTCTGCCCGGGTCACGAGCCGCTCAAGAAGCTCGCCGAAGAGGTCAAGAAGGGTGTCCTCGAGGCGGGCGGAGAGCCGATCGAGTTCAACACGATCGGCATGTGCGACGGCATCGCGCAGGGTCACGCCGGCATGCGCTACTGCCTGCCGCACCGCGAGATCATCGCGGACTCCTGCGAGGCCATGATCGTCGGCGAGGGCTGCTTCGACGGCGTGGTCTACCTTGGCAGCTGTGACAAGATCATCCCCGCGATGCTCATGGCGGCGGCGCGTATCGACCTGCCTGCCGCGCTCGTGACCTGCGGTCCCTGCTACGACGAGATCAAGCCCTCCGAGTCCAAGGCGCTTCGTGCGCGTTTTCTGGCGGGGGAGGCAACCGAGCGCGACGTCATCGAGGGCACGCTTCGCTACTACACCGGGCCCGGCGTCTGCCCCTTCCTCGGCACCGCCAACACGATGGGCTGCCTCACCGAGGGCCTCGGCATGATGCTGCCCAACGGTGCGCTCTGGCCCAGCTCCACGAGCCAGCGGCGCTTCTCGGCCCGCCAGACCGGAGCGGCCGTGGTCGACCTCGTCCGTCGCAACGTGCGTCCGTCCGACATCATGACGCAGGCCGCGCTCGACAACACGGTCAAGCTGCTCGCCTCCATCGGCGGCTCTCTGAACGCGCTCATCCACCTTCCCGCGCTTGCGCACGAGCTTGGGCTAGAGTGCACCTGGGCCCAGGTCGCCGAGATCACGTCCAAGACGCCCGTCATCTGCAACGTGGTCCCCAACGGCGACATCTCCTGCGTGAACCTGTACAAGGCGGGTGGCATCCCGGCCGTCCTCAAGACCATCGAGGGCGACCTCGACACCTCCGTCATGACGGTCACCGGCAAGACCATGGCGGAGAACCTCGAGACCTCGGTGCTGCGCTGCGACCGCTCGGTCATCCGTACCCAGGACGATCCCGCCTCCGTCGCCAACGGAATCCAGGTCCTCTACGGCAACCTCGCTCCCGAGGGCGCGCTCGTCAAGACGAGCGCCGTGCCCGCCGACCAGCACGTCTGGAGCGGCACCGCAATGGTGTTCAACTCCGAGGAGGAGGCCTTCGACGCGTACAACGCGCATGCCATCAAGCCGGGGACGGGCGTCATCATCCGCTACGAGGGCCCCAAGGGCGGCCCGGGCATGAAGGAGCTCCACCGCGTCACGGAGATCATGAAGGGCATCCCCAACTCCGCCGTCATCACCGACGGGCGGTTCTCCGGCGCCTCCGGTGGCCTCTCGGTCGGCTATCTCTGCCCCGAGGCCTTTGACGGCGCACCCATAGCGCTCGTCGAGGATGGCGACAAGATCAACATCGACCTCACGAAGAACCTCATCGAGGTCGAGGTTTCCGACGAGGAGTTCGCCCGCCGCAAGCAGGGCTGGCAGCCCGTCGTTCACGAGAACGGAGGCCACCTGCTCGCCCGCTACGCGAGGCAGGTGAGCTCCGCAAAGACGGGCGCCGTCATCGGATAGCGCCCGCGCCGCGAGGTTCTTCTCGCGAGAAAAAAGGAGGGGAGGGGGTGCCGCCCGCGTCTCGGACAATGGCTCCGGGCGCGGGCGGCACGCCGTTCCGGCGCCGGCTGCCGGACCGTCCGGTTGCGTGGCTTTGTGGTGAGTTGCGCATTTTTGCTCATGCCATCCCCGCATTTGGGATAATGTCAGGAACGCTCGGCCCGGCCGTCGGGTCGGCGCCAACAATCACGTGACAGCGATTCGCGCGTCATCGGGCGTCGCGCGAGCATGTCGTTTCCCGGCTGAAAACCGAAGGGAGGCCCGGCGTGTCTGATGCGTTTGTCGTCGCGTCGTGCGCAGCAACCTTTGGAATCTTCAACGAGGAGCCGGTGAGGCGCCTGGAGGCGGCGGGCTGCGAGGTGAGGCTCAACCCGTACGGCCGGCCGCTCACGTCCTCCGAGATCGTCGAGCACGCCTACGGGGCGGACGCACTCATTCTGGGCAACGACCACCTTGACGCCGCGACCATCGAGCGCCTGCCCGACCTCAGGCTCATCGCGCGTCACGGCGCCGGCGTCGACGCCATTGACTTTGCCAAGGTGGGGGAGCGTGGCATTACGGTCACCAACACCCCCGGGGCCAACAGCGAGGAGACCGCAGACCTCACCTTTGCGCTCATCCTCGACCTCGCGCGCATGGTCACCCAGTCGGTGACGCAGCTCAAGGGGGGCGTCTGGAACAAGATTCCGGGGCGCAGCCTCCACGGCAAGACGATCGGCATCATCGGCGTGGGCGCGATAGGCATGGCCGTCGCGCGGCGCGCAATGGGCTTTGGCATGGACATCCTCGGCAACGACATCGTCCAGCGCGACGAGGCGGCCCGCTATGGCCTGCTCTACACAAGCCTCTCCGACCTGCTTGCGTCTTCGGACGTGGTGACCATCCACGCGCCGCTCACCTCGGCGACCAAGAACCTTCTCGGGGCGAAGGAGTTCCGCCACATGAAGGAGGGCGCGCTGCTCGTGAACACTGCCCGCGCCGGTATCGTGAGGGAGTCTGCCCTCGAGAAGGCGCTGCTTGGCGGGCGACTCGGTGGGTATGCCGTTGACGTCTACGAGCCGGAGCCGCCCGTCCTCAGCAAGGTGTACGAGCTTCCCAACGTGCTCACGACGCCGCACATCGGCTCGGCGACCTTCGAGGCCAACCTCCGGATGGGCATGGCCGTTGCAGACAACATCATCGCCTTCATGGACGGCCGGGTGCCGCCCAACCGCGTGACGGCCGTGGATCGGGTCCGCTTCTCGTAGGGGGGCGCGGGCCGGCCGGCTTGCCCCCCGCTTGGCGCACAATTCCGGAATTGTGCGAAAACCGCCCCGGACGACTCGGCTTTTCTAAGCGCGAGAAGAACCTCAACTGGCGTTTTTCCTCCAAGTGCGTCGCCCCCGCCGCACAATTCCGGAATTGTGCGCCAGCGGATAGGCGGCATGGGACAAAAGCCCCGATGGAGGTTTTTCTCGCCGGCGAAAGCACTTTCCGCGCCAAGGCCCGACAGGTGGGCGTCGGCCCGGCCGGCTTGTGTCGCCTCGCGTCCGGGGCGATACTACTGGTGCACGGAAGCGGCTGGGAGGAGCCCCCATGAGGATCATCGCCTTTGACGTCCGCCCCGACGAGAGGGACGAGTTCGAGCGCCAGGCGGCGCGTGCCGACGTTGACGAGCTCGTCTGCCGCGAGGAGCCGCTCACCGCGTCCAACGCCGACGACGTGCGCGGGTTTGACGCCGCGCTCATCCTGGGGATGGTCAGCTACGACGAGGTTCTTCTCGCCGAGCTTGCCGCCCGCGGGCTGCGCGTGCTTGTCACCCGAACGATCGGCACGGACCACATCGACCTCGCGGCCGCCGAGCGCCTGGGCATCAGCGTCTCCAACACGAGCTACGCGCCGGACAGCGTGGCCGACTTCACCCTCATGCTCATGCTCGTGGCGCTGCGCAAGTACAAGCCGATGGTCTACCGCCAGAACGTGAACGACTTCTCCCTCCCGGGTCTCATGGGCCGCACGCTCGGCTCCCTCACGGTGGGCATCGTGGGCACGGGGCGTATTGGGTGCGCGGTGGCCCGGCGGCTTGGGGGCTTTGGCTCCACGGTGATCGGCTTTGACCCGCACCAGAGCGAGGCGTTTCTTCCCCTGGGGACGTACGTGACGCTCGAGGAGCTCTACCGGGGCTCCGACGTCATCACCTTCCACGTGCCGGCGACGCCCGAGAACGACCGCATGGTCCGCGACGAGACCCTCGCGACGATGCGCGACGGCGTGGTGCTCGTCAACACGGCGCGCGCGAGCCTTATGGACGTGGACACGCTCGTGCGCGGCGTGGAGACGGGAAAGATCGGCGCGCTCGCGATGGATGTCTTTGCGGGCGAGGACGAGATCTACCACGCCTCGCGCGTGAACGACATCATCGCCAACCGCGACATGGCCTACCTGCGCCAGTTTCCCAACACGGTGCTCACGCAGCACGTTGCGTTCTACACGCGCGAGGCCGTGAACGAGATGGTGGCGCATGCGGTGGATGCCGCGCTGCGGTGTGCGGGGCGCGACGGGGAGGCCCGGGAGTAGTCGGCAGCCAGCTGAGCCGCGGCCCGCGCGCTCGCGCCCCGACCGCTTACGGCCCAGAAAATAGGCGAGCGGCGCGCGGCTAGAATGATGGGGTCCGCGGACCTTCCCCGAGAGGAGCCCCTCATGAGCTGGTATGAGCCGTCCTTTGTCTATCAGGTGTACCCGCTGGGACTGACCGGAGCCCCGCACGAGAACGACGGCGTGCTCGAGCACCGTATCCTGCAGCTCGTTGACAACGGCTGGATCGAGCACATGGCCAAGCTCGGTGCAACGTGCCTGCTGCTCAACCCGGTCTTTGAGTCGGACGCCCACGGCTACGACACGCGCGACTACACGAAGGTGGACTGCCGCCTCGGCACCAACGAGGACCTGCGCACGGTGGTGGACGCCGCGCACGCCGCGGGCATGAAGGTTCTTCTCGACGGCGTGTTCAACCACGTGGGCCGCGGATTCTGGGCGTTTCAGGACGTGCTCCAGCGGCGCGGCGAGAGCCCGTATGCCGGCTGGTTCGAGATCGACTGGAACGGGAACAACCAGTGGGGCGACGGCCTGTCATACACCTGCTGGGAGGGCGTGCCCTACCTCGTGAAGCTCAACCACTGGAGCGCTGAGCTCAACGACTACCTGGCCGACGTCATCCGCGGTTGGGTGCGCGAGTTCGACGTCGACGGCCTGCGCCTGGACGTTGCCTACTGCCTCGACCAGGGGTTCCTCCGCTTCCTGCGAAACCTCGCCAACAGCATCGGCCAGGAGCGCGGCGAGAAGTTCGTGCTGCTGGGCGAGACCATGTTCGGCGACTACAACCAGTGGATGGCCGAGGACATGTGCGACTCGGTGACCAACTACGAGGCGTACAAGGGCCTGTGGTCCTCGATGAACTCCGCCAACATGCACGAGATCGCCTACGCGCTCGAGCGCCAGAGCGGAAGCCAGCCCTGGGACCTCTACACCGGCCGGCACCTGCTCGACTTCGTTGACAACCACGACGTTCCGCGCATCGCCACCAAGCTCGACGACACGCGCCAGCTGCGCCCGCTCTACGGCCTGCTGTTTGCCATGTGCGGCGTCCCGAGCGTCTACTATGGCTCGGAGTGGGGCATCGAGGGCGAGCAGCTCCCCGGCGACCACGAGCTGCGCCCCGCGCTCGACGCGCCCGAGTGGAACGAGCTCACCGACTGGATCGCCGCGCTCGCCGAGGCGCGCGCCAAGAGCCCGGCCATCGTCTGGGGAGACTACGCGCAGCTCCAGTGCCAGCCGCAGCAGCTCGTGTTCCAGCGCCGCTACGCGGGCGGCGAGCACGGTGAGGCGCAGCGCGTCATCGTGGCGATAAACGCGGGCGCGGAGCCGGCCGTCGTGCACTTCGACGCCCAGTGCGGCCGCGCGGTGGACCTCATCACGGGCGAGGACCACGACTTCGGAGGCGGCTCCGAGCTCGCGCCCTTCTCGACGCGCTACTGGCTCTGCGAGCGGTGACCCTGCATGGCGAAACGACGCGGCTAATGGGGTGGAGATGGGTTGTCAGTGGTTTTTTCTGGACCCCTCGAGTAGGCGGAAGAGCGCGCAAGCCTCTGACCTGCGGTTGTTCAGAAGTTAGAGCTGGTTGCTACTTGGAGGGTCCCGAAAAAACCACTGATAACCCAAATTGAAGGGCCGGAACTGCCGCGCTTTCGGGTCGGAAACTGCGCGTTTGGCTCGGGCCACGGCGGCGCTGGGGTTGTCGGATGATCGCTATCCGAGGAGCTCGCGAAGCCTTTGAGTCAAAAGGGCTTTCCTGCGCTCGTAGAATTCGCCGAAGTCCCTGATCTCAAGGGAGGCTCCGTCGGGGATGAGTGCCTCCTCGCGGAACCTCCTCTGTTGCTCGCCGTTCATTTCGTCGTAGTAATTGATGAGGGACATGTCGCTCTTGCTGCCGTTGCTTCGGCCTTCGAGGAGCTGGAGGTTGGGGAGTCGGTCTCGATTTCTCCTCCACGCAATCCAGTCTTCTCTCGAGACGCCTGACGGGGCAGTGCGGTCGAAGCGATCGCGCGGGTGAAGGTGGTCCTGTTCGTAGTGGTAGTTCTTGTTCATCCAGCCAGCGCCAAGAAACGAGAGCGCCTCCCCGGCAACACGGCTGCCCTTTTCCGAGTTGATGATGTCGTCGATTTTGCCGTCTGTTACCCTGAGGTCCCCAATTTGGTCGAGCATGTCAGCGGTAATCTCGAAGTTATAGTTGTTGATGCTGCTCTTCATCTGTTGCAATTTTGACGTTGTTCCCGATTGGAAGTAGGTGAAGAGCACCGCTCGAACAAGGTATGCCCTGACACCTTCACGGTTGGTCTCGTAGTTGGGGTTGTAGTGCATGAGGTAGATGATGGGGAGCAGAACGTTCCAGCCCTTTGAGAACCTTTCTACCTCGATGTTCATGCTGCGTAGGAACTCGGCGAGCTCGTCGAGGGTTCGTCCGAAGGAGGCCCAGTCGTTTTTGAGCTCGTTGGCGACACGCTTGTCGATGGTCGATTTCACGACGTCGCCGTATAGCATGAGGGCGGTACGGATGATGAAGTCTGTTCCAAAGTCCGCAAATGGTCCCGTAAGGACGCTTCCGAACTCCGCCTTTGCGCGTGGCCAGTAAGCCTCGAGGATGGACATGGTGATCTCGTGCTTCTTGAGGGGCTTTCCGCCGCTGTTGAACCGCACGAACATCTCGAGGGCGTCGTCCTGCTTCATGTCCCTGATCTCGGTGAAGCGGACGAGCTTTTCCTCGTAGATTTTGCTGCAGAGCTTGCTAAGCGTTGAGCGGGCATACTCTTTGCTGCTGGG
This sequence comes from Olsenella sp. An188, assembly GCF_002160255.1. Taxonomy (GTDB): domain Bacteria; phylum Actinomycetota; class Coriobacteriia; order Coriobacteriales; family Atopobiaceae; genus Thermophilibacter; species Thermophilibacter avistercoris. The sequence continues at coordinate 65,855 of NZ_NFKF01000003.1, forward strand.
AGGAACGTTGGCAATCGCGGCTTCGATTGCGTCAGGCCGAGTCCCGACATCTCGATACGCTTCGTCGAGGACCTTTCTTATCTCAAATTGAGTTGGGCTCAGTTTTCCAACCTTGTCCGTAAAGCGGACATCGAATCGCTTGCTGTTGTACTCGTCCTCATCGACCATAAGCCTATGCTCGTTGAGCTCGATCACGAGCTTCGTGATCGTTCCACCGGAGCCGCTCTTCCGTGCGTGCTTCTGCCTTAGGTACGTCTTTCCGAGGAGCGAGAGAAGCAGGGATGTAAGGCGCTGCTGTCCATCAAGGACGGCCGTGTCGGTTACCGAGATGTCTACGGTGCCGAGCTCATAGTTGGGCATGTCTGACTGCTTCCTGCTGTTGAAGGTGGCCTCGTGCAGGAATTCGCAGAAATACGTGTCGGGATTTACGTTGGCGCTGTCTAGGTGCCAGAAAAGAAAGGTTGAGATGGGGTAGTCAAGAAGGATTGAGTCCCAGAGCTTCTCGATTTGCTCCATGCTCCAGACGAACTGTCGCTGGAAGGCGGGCATCACATAGCGGCCCTCCCGTATCTTCAAAAGCGCGTCATAGATCGTGATGCTGCCATCTACAAGAACGCTCATCACGTGCCTCCAGTTCCCGTCCCGCCCCGTCATACGACCGGCTGGCAGGACTGCCCCATCGCCTGTCCTTCTCAATTTGAAGGTCCGTTCTAGTCATTGTATTCAACGAGATAGCCGTTGAGCTCGCGCCCTTCTCGACGCGCTACTGGCTCTGCGAGCGGTGATTTTGCATGGCGAAACGACGCTGCTAATGGGGTGAAGACGGGTTGTCAGTGGTTTTTTCTGGACTCTCGAGTAGGCGGAAGGGCGCGCAAGCCTCTGACCTGCGGTTGTTCAGAAGTTAGAGCTGGTTGCTACTTGGAGGGACCCGAAAAAACCACTGACAACCCAAATTGAAGGGCCGGAACTGCCGCGCTTTCGGGAAACGTGCGATGCCGTGCCCCTCACACGGCAAGAGGCCCCGAGAAGCCGAGCTTCCCGGGGCCTCAGACTTGCAGGTGGAACGTCTGCCTTACTGGACCTGCGCCACCATCGCCATGTTGGTGGAGGTGGTGTAGTCGCCAAGGCGCGGCGAGGTCTGCGGGTCGCCGGCGGTGATGACCACGATGTCGCCAGACTCGACGAGGTCGTTGTCACGCGCGACGGTCAGCGCGTTGTAGAGCGTGCTCGAGAGCGAGCCCTGCTCGGTGGTGCGGTACGCGTAGACGCCCCAGTAGAAGCAGGTGCGACGGATGGTCTCCAAGCTCGGGGACATCGCGAAGAGCGGCATCTTCGGGCGGAAGGTGGAGATCAGGCGCGCGGAGCGGCCGGAGTGGGTGGGGGCCAGGATGCACTTGGCGTTCACGCGGTCGGCCATCTCGAGCGCGGCGAAGCCGGTGGCGCCGTTGACGTTGCGCACGCCGCCGCGGTCGTGGTACTCCTTGCGCTCGGGCAGGTACTTCTCGGTCTCCTTGCAGATCTCGGACATGGTGCGCACGGCGTCGATCGGGTACTTGCCGGCAGCGGTCTCGCCGGAGAGCATGACGCAGTCGGTGCCGTCGTAGATGGCGTTGGCGACGTCGGTGATCTCGGCGCGCGTGGGACGCGGGTTGCGCTGCATGGAGTCGAGCATCTGCGTGGCGGTGATGACCGGCTTGTAGTGCGCGTTGCACTTCTTGATGATGGTCTTCTGGATGTGGGGCACCTCGGCGGCGGGCACCTCGACGCCCAGGTCGCCGCGGGCGACCATGATGCCGTCGGCCTCGTGCAGGATCTCGTCGAAGTTCTTGACGCCCAGGGCGCTCTCGATCTTGGGGAAGATCAGCACGTTGGGCGCGCCCATCTCGACGCAGATCTTGCGGATCTCGTTGACGGCCGCGCCGTCGCGGATGAAGGACGCGGCGATGGCGTCGATGCCGAGCTCGCAGCCAAACATGATGTCGGCGCGGTCCTGCGCGGTGACGGACGGCAGGTTGATGTTGAGGTTGGGGAAGTTGACGCCCTTGTGCTCGCCCAGCTCGCCGCCGTTGGTGATGGTGCAGGTGATGTCGGTGCCCTCGACGCTCACGACCTCAAGGCCGATGAGGCCGTCGTCGATCAGGATGACGGTGCCCTCCTCGACCTCCTGCGGGAGGTTCTTGTAGTCGAGCGAGAAGCGCTCGGCGGTGCCGATGACGTCGTCGTCGGTGGTGATCACGCAGGTCTTGCCCGTCTCGAGCGTGACCTTCTTGCCGTCCTGGAGAAGGCCGGTGCGCACCTCGGGGCCCTTGGTGTCGAGCAGGATTGCCACCGGGATGGACAGCTCCGCAGAGAGGGCGCGCACGCGCTCGATGTTCTTGCGGTGGTACTCGTGGCTGCCGTGGGAGAAGTTGAAGCGCGCGACGTTCATGCCGTGCAGGATGAGCTGGCGCAGCACCTCCTCGTCTTCGGTGGCCGGACCCATGGTGCAAACGATCTTGGTCTTCTTCTTGGAAAATGCCATCTGAACCCTTTCTTTCAATGGCGGTGTGTCAGCGACGTCGGCGGGCGGGTGCCTAGCAGACGACGCTGCGGTCGACGAAGTCGGTGCCGTTGGCGAAGGCCTGGGCGTTGTCGAGCGTGACGCGGGCGATCTCGCCGAGCGCCTCGTGCGTGAAGAACGCCTGGTGGCTCGTCATGACGACGTTGGGGAAGGAGCAGAGACGGGCGGTCACGGAGTCGATGACCTGGCCGGCGCGGTTCTGGTAGACGTTCGGGCCCTCCTCGTCGTAGACGTCGAGGCCGGCCGCGCCGATCTTGCCGGAGAGGATGCCGCGGATGAGCGCCTGGGTGTCGACGAGGCCGCCGCGCCCGGTGTTCACGAAGATCACGCCGTCCTTCATCTTGTCGATGGACTCGTCGTTGATCATGTGGCGGCTCTCCTCGTTGAGGAAGGCGTGCAGCGAGATGAGGTCGGAGCGGCGGTAGAGCTCGTCGTAGTCGACGTACTCGTCAACCACGCCGTCGTCCACGAGCTTCTGGTTGGGGTAGAGGTCGGAGCCCAGGACCGTCATGCCGAAGCCCTTGCAGATGCGGCAGAGGGCGGCGCCGATGCGGCCGGTGCCGATGATGCCGGCGGTCTTGCCGTAGAGCGTCTCGCCGACCAGGCCGTCGAGGGAGAAGTCGTTCTCACGGACGCGGATGTAGCCCTTGACGATGCGGCGGTTGGCTGCGAGCGCGAGGCCCATGGCGTGCTCGGCGATGGCCTCGGGGGAGTAGGCCGGGACGCGCGTGACCTTCATGCCGAGGTCCTTGGCGACGGCGACGTTGACGGCGTCGAAGCCGGCGCAGCGCATGAGGACGAGCTTCACGCCAAAGCCCGCGAGGATCTCGAGGGTCATGGCGCCGGCGTCGGCGTTGACGAACGCGCACACGGCGTCGTAGCCACGGGCGAGGGCGGCGGTCATGGGGGTGAGGTTGGTCTCGGTGAAGTCGATCTTGAGGTCGGGATAGTTGACGAGCTCCTTGCTGAAGGAGTTCTTGTCATAGCTGGCGGTACCGAAGAACAGGATCTTCATTGACGCGTCCTTTCCCGTGCGCGCACCCACGTGCGCTCGAACAACCATACGACTCACCAGTTTAGCGCACGCAAGGGCCATGTAAGCTCTCCGTCCACCGAAAAAAGCTTGCGCTGCGCCCCCGACTTGCGATAAATGCGCGCGAGACGTGTTTCTGCCGGCCGAATTTGGGTATCATAGTGCCTTGTTCTGTCAGCTGCCCGGCATGGCAGCCATGACGAGCCCTTGCCCCTCCTGGGGAATTACGATCGGGCGTCAAGTCTGTCGGGCGAACGTCCTACCCAGGAGGAGAAAAACGTTGAAAGAGTACCTGGCGTCCGCGGATGACGTGCTGGGTGAGCTTTCCTCGAACGAGGAGAGCGGCCTGACCTCTGCCGAGGCGGCGAGCCGCCTCGCACAGTACGGGCCCAACAAGCTCGACGAGGAGGAGAAGACCCCGCTGTGGAAGCGCTTCTTCGAGCAGATGGGCGACCCGATGGTCATCATGCTGCTCGTGGCCGCCGCCATCTCGGTCGTGGCCGGCTTCCTGCAGGGTGAGCCCGAGTGGGCCGACGCCGCGATCATCCTGTTCGTCGTGGTGCTCAACTCCGTGCTCGGCGTGGTCCAGGAGGCCAAGAGCGAGCAGGCCCTCGAGGCCCTGCAGGAGATGAGCGCCGCCCAGTCCAAGGTCGTCCGCGACGGCAAGATGAGCCACCTCCCGAGCTCCGAGCTCGTCCCCGGCGACATCGTCCTTCTCGAGGCCGGCGACTCCGTGCCCGCGGACTGCCGCATCCTCGAGAGCGCGTCGATGAAGATCGAGGAGGCCGCCCTCACCGGCGAGTCCGTGCCGGTGGAGAAGCACGTCGAGGCCATCACGCTCGCCGAGGGCACCGACGACGTGCCCCTGGGCGACCGCAAGAACATGTGCTACATGGGCTCAACCGTGGTCTACGGCCGCGGCCGCGCCGTCGTGGCCGGCACCGGCATGAAGACCGAGATGGGCAAGATCGCCGACGCCCTCACCACCGCCAAGAAGGAGCTCACTCCGCTGCAGATCAAGCTCAACGAGCTCTCCGGCATCCTCACCAAGCTGGTGCTCGCGATCTGCGTGATCATCTTTGCCGTGGACCTCATCCGCCACGGCTCCGAGCTCGGCTCCAACCCCGGCATGATCCTCGACACGTTCATGGTGGCCGTGTCGCTGGCCGTCGCCGCCATCCCCGAGGGCCTCGTCGCCGTGGTCACGATCGTGCTCTCCATGGGCGTCACCAAGATGTCCAAGCGCCAGGCCATCATCCGCAAGATGACCGCGGTCGAGACCCTGGGCTGCACGCAGATCATCTGCTCGGACAAGACCGGCACCCTCACCCAGAACAAGATGACCGTCGTCAAGCACGAGCTCGCCGCCCCGCAGGAGAAGTTCCTCGCCGGCATGGCGCTGTGCTCCGACGCCAAGTGGGACGAGGAGGCCGGAGAGGCCGTGGGCGAGCCCACCGAGTGCGCGCTCGTCAACGACGCCGCCAAGGCCGGCATGAAGGGCCTGGACGTGGAGCACCCGCGCCGCGGAGAGGCCCCGTTCGACTCCGGCCGCAAGATGATGTCGGTGGTGGTCGAGGAGGCCGACGGCACCTTCGAGCAGTACACCAAGGGTGCCCCCGACGTGGTCATCGGCCTGTGCACCAAGATCTATGACGGCGAGAAGGTCGTGCCGTTCACCGATCAGCGCAAGCGCGAGGTCCTGGCCGCCAACAAGGCCATGGCCGACGAGGCCCTGCGCGTGCTCGCGCTGGCCAGCCGCACCTACGACGCCCTGCCCGACGACTGCTCGCCCGAGGCGCTCGAGCACGACCTCACGTTCTGCGGCCTGTCCGGCATGATTGACCCGGTCCGCCCGGAGGTCACCGCCGCCATCGCCGAGGCCCGCGAGGCCGGCATCCGCCCGGTCATGATCACCGGCGACCACATCGACACCGCCGTCGCCATCGCCAAGGAGCTCGGCATCGTCGAGGACGCCTCCCAGGCCATCACCGGCGCCCAGCTCGACAAGATCTCCGACGAGGAGTTCAAGGAGCGCGTCACCCAGATCAGCGTCTACGCGCGCGTCCAGCCCGAGCACAAGGCCCGCATCGTCGACGCCTGGAAGAGCCGCGGCAACATCGTGGCCATGACCGGTGACGGCGTGAACGACGCCCCCTCGATCAAGCGCGCCGACATCGGCGTGGGCATGGGCATCACCGGCACCGACGTCACCAAGAACGTGGCGGACATGGTGCTCGCGGACGACAACTTCGCCACCATCATCAACGCGGTGGAGGAGGGCCGCAGGATCTACGACAACATCCGCAAGGTCATCCAGTTCCTGCTCTCCGCCAACATCGCCGAGGTGCTCTCGGTCTTCGTGGCCACGCTCATCGGCTTCACGATCTTCCAGCCGGTCCAGCTGCTCTGGATCAACCTCATCACCGACTCCCTGCCCGCGCTCGCGCTCGGCATGGAGGAGGCCGAGGGCGACATCATGAAGCGCAAGCCGCGCAAGGCCTCCGACGGCGTCTTCGCAGGCGGTATGGGCGTCGACATCGCCTTCCAGGGCGTCATCATCACCCTGCTCGTCCTGGCGAGCTTCTTCGCCGGCATGTACTTCCACAACGGCGCGATCGACTTCGCCGACCTGATCGACGGCATCCCCGACCCCGAGGGCGTCACGATGTCCTTCATCACGCTCTCGATGGTGGAGATCTTCCACTCCTTCAACATGCGCAGCCGCCGCGCCTCGATCTTCTCGATGAAGCGCCAGAACAAGTGGCTGTGGGGCGCCGCGCTCCTGGCGCTCGCGCTCACGGTGGTGCCCGTCGAGGTCGACTTCATGGCCGAGGTCTTCGGCTTCATGACGCTCGACCCCATGGCCGTGCTCACCGCCATCGGCCTGGCCTTCCTGATCATCCCGATCATGGAGGTCTACAAGGCCATCATGCGCGCGGTCGAGAAGGACGCGTAGCCTCGCTTGCCAGACCGCATCAGTGTCTCCTCTGGGGCCGCCTTCGGGCGGCCCCCTCTTTTTGCGCGCGGCTCGTGCGGACCCTCGGGGCGGGACGCGGGCCGCGCGGGCGTCAAGCCGTATAATGGCCACGTCGTTTCATGACCGGAGACGGGGTGGTCACGTGGCAAAACGGGGGCAGCGCGGGGCGTCGCGGCGGAGGGAGGTCCGCGCGCGGGAGATCACGCTGCCGGCCGTGGACACCCTGCGCGACCTGCCCGCCTTCGCCGACCTGCGCGTGGACGACGCGCAGCGCGCGGCCTACGAGGAGTTTCTCGCCGCCTCGGAGAACGCGGGCGAGATGCGCCTCGGCTTTGTGGTGCGCCTCGACCGTGGGTTTCCGCTCGTGGTCACCGAGGGCGACGCGTTTCGCGCGGAGCACGCCGTGGCCTTTGCCAAGCAGGACGGCGAGAAGGACGACGGACTGCTGCCCGCCGTGGGCGACTGCGTCGCGGTGCGCCGCGCCCCCGGCCACGACATGGGCGTCATCGAGCGGGTGCTGCCGCGGCGCACGAGCTTCGAGCGGTGGCGCGGACGCAGCCGCGGCGAGAAGCAGGTGCTCGCGGCAAACGTGGACGTCATACTCATCGTTCAGGCGCTCGGCGCGGGCGACGTGCTGCTCGACCGCGTGGCGCGCTCCCTCGTGCTCGCCAACGACTGCGGGACGACGCCGGTGGTCGTGCTCACGAAGGCCGACCGTCGCTCGGAGGCGGAGCTCGCACACGACCTGGGGCGCGTGCGCGGCCTCGTGGGCGAGGGGACGAGGATCGTCGTGACGTCCTCCGCCGAGGGCGAGGGGCTCGACGAGGTCCGCGCCTGCGTGCCCGCGGGAACGTGCGCGATGATCCTGGGCGAGTCGGGAGCGGGCAAGTCGACGCTGCTCAACGCACTTCTCGGCCACGAGGCGCTGGCAACGGGCACGGTGCGCGAGCGCGACGACCGGGGTCGCCACACCACGGTGGCTCGCGTCATGGTGGCGCTGCCCGGGGGCGGCACGATCGCAGACGCACCCGGCCTGAGGAGCCTGCCGCTCGTCGGTCACGAGCGGGGCCTCGCGAAGGCCTTCCCCGAGATCGCGGCCGCCGCGCGGGAGTGCCGCTTCAGGGACTGCACGCACGTCCACGAGCCGGGCTGCGCGGTGCGCGAGGGCCTGGCGGCGGGAGACATCGCCGAGGAGCGCCTTGACTGCTACCTGGCCCTGGCCGCGGAGATGCGCGCGAGCGCCGATTCGCTCGACCCGGACATCGTCCTCTAGAAAAGCATCAAAAAGCAAATCTCGACGCACGTCCCTGTGAAGGGCGTGTGTGCATGACGGTTTCTATCTAGATGCTCGGCATTCGGTCGAGCGATGTTGTTTTCCTGCGGCGAGAAGTTTTTTCGACAGGTTCGTGGAAGAAATCCGGAAGGTCCGTGTCTGACTTTCCCCAAAAGCCGCGGGACCGCCCCACGCGTGGCGTGACAATGCCCACACCCCGCGCCTCCAGAGGGGAGGCGGGGCGAGAGGGGGTGGCTCATGAGGCGGCGCTTCAGGTTGGTTGCATCGGGTGCGTGCGCGGTCGCGGCGACGGCGCTCTGCCTGCTGTACGGGCAGGGGGTCCGCGAGGAGGCGGAGCAGGCCCGCGCCGAGGCGCTCGAGCGCTATGGCGGCGAGGTCGTGAGCCTGGTGGTGGCGACTGAGGGCATCGAGGCGGGCGAGGTCGTGGACCGCACCAACGTGGCGGAGCGCGACTGGCTCGTCGACCTCGTCCCCGAGGGTGCCGTGACGGCCGTCGACGAGGTGCTCGGGGCCGAGGTGAGCGTGCCCGTCGCGGCGGGGCTGCCCCTCACCGCGCTCAACTTTCGCGACGCCGCGGGTGCCGTGGAGGTCCCGGCCGACCGCGTCGCGCTCAGCGTGCCGCTTGCCGACGACCTGGGGCTTCCCCTGGCGGTGACGGCGGGGACCACGCTCGCCGCGTTCGAGGTGACCGACGCCGGAACGCGCCTGCTCGCAGACGACCTCCAGGTTCTTGCGGCGGCGCAGGAGAGTGCCGGGCTCGCGGCAAGGGGCTCGATCACGCTGGCGGTGTCGCCGGACGACGTGCCCTCCGTGCTCTCGGCGAGCGCGGAGGGCAGCCTGCGCCTCGCGCTGCCCGGCGAGGGGTCTCTCGAGCTCGGGACGGGCGGTGCGAGCGCCCCCACGGACGTGCCCGCAGAGGGCTCGTCTCCCGGGGGAGGCGAGGGCGATGCCCGCGGCGAGGCCGCCGACGAGGAGCCCGGCGCGTCGGGAGGGACGCAGGGCCAGGATGCAGAGGGGGAGGGCGCATGAGCGACTGGGTGATGCTAAGTGCCGAGAAGAGCCGTGACGCCGTGAGGCGCCTCGGCGCCTCGCTCGACCCGGGCGGGCGGCTGCTGGTCGCGCGCGACGCGGACGACCTGAGGAGCATGGTCGCCTCCGCGGAGGCGGGCGAGCTCGGCGTCATCGTGGGTCCCGTCGAGGACGGGGTGTCCGACATCAACCTCGCGGCCGCCGTCGCCAAGGACGGCAACGCGCGCGTGGTGGTGCTGGCAGGTGAGCGCACCTCGGGGTCGCTGAGGTCCCGGGCCGCGCGTGCGGGGGTCGACCTCGTCGTCGACCTCGCGGAGCTTGGGGAAGGCCCCGGGGCGGGAGACGAGCCCCCTTTGTGTGACGGGGGTCGCACGGCAGGGGCGGCGGTCCCGCCCCAGGGGCCTCCCACCGACGCCCGCGGAGGCGCCACGCCCGCGCCCGAGGCCACTCCCGTCGGCGTCGTCGACGCGCCGGTCCTGGTCTTCTGCTCGGGGCGCGGCGGCGTGGGAAAGACCTCGCTCGCCGCGGTGTCAGCCTGCGTCGCGGCGCGCTGGGGGATGAGGACGTGCCTCGTCGACCTCGACCTCTCGTGCGGGAACGCCTATGCGGCCCTCGGGCTGCCCGGAGGCTCCGACCTCGCCGCGCTCTCGTCCCCGGAGGGGGTGACGCCCGAGCTCGTGGGCAGGCTGTGCCGCGCCGCGGCGCAGGGCGTGTCCCTGGCGGGCCCGTGCGAGCGCCCCGAGACGGCCGAGCTCGCCATGCCGCACGTCCGGGCACTTCTCGACCTGCTTTCCCGCGAGTACGACCTCGTGGTGGTGGACACCTCGACGACCTTCACCGACGCGGTGGCCCAGGCGGCGCAGCGTGCCGACCGCCTCGTGCTCGTGACCGACGGGCGCACTCCGTCGGTGGCGTCGCTCGCCCGCATGGGAGGCCTGGCGGTGCGTCTGGGGGTGGCGCGCACGAGGATCGTGCGCGTCGAGAACCGTGCGGACCCGCGCGAGCGGGCGAGCCACGCCCTGGCCCGCGCCGAGGTGGGGCTCGAGGCCGCCCGTGCGTACCGCGTGGTCGAGGGCGGGCGCGAGGTGGTCGAGCTTCTCGCCGCGGGACGGGCCTGCGAGCTGGCGGAGCCGGGCCTTGCGTTCACCGACTCGCTCTCCGCGGCGCTCGCGCAGATGCTCGCCGAGCTGGGGAGGCTCCCGGAGGGGGAGGAGCCCCGACGTGCCAGCGAGGGGACGGCGCCGCGGGGCCTGAGGTCGCTCTTCGGCCAGCGGAGGGAGGCGAGGTAGATGTCGGTTCTCGAGCGAGTCCGGGAGGCGGAGGCCTCCGAGCGCGCCGCGTCCGTGCCGGCTGCCACGACCCTGCGCCCGGAGCGCGACTGGCTCAAGGGCGCCCTCATCGAGCGCCTCGGGCTCACGACCATAGCCGACATGCTCTCCGGGGAGGACGTCTCCCGCGTCAGGGCTGAGCTGCGCGTGGTCCTCGAGGCCATCCTCAACACGCGTGGCCCCGGGACGCTCGGCGTGGAGGAGCGCGAGACGCTCGTGCGCCAGGTCGTCGACGAGGTGTGCGGCCTCGGTCCCATCCAGCCGCTGCTCGAGGACGACGAGATAACCGAGGTGATGATCAACGGCTGCGGCGCCCTGTTCTACGAGCGAGACGGCGAGCTGCACCCGGCGGACGCGGTCTTTGACTCACCCGAGCAGATCATGATCGTCATGGACCGCATCCTCGCGCCGCTCGGGCGCAGGCTCGACCGGGCCAGCCCCCTCGTGAGCGCGCGCCTGCCCAACGGCGACCGCGTGAACGCGGTGGCGGCGCCCATAGCCATCGACGGCCCTGCCGTGACCATCCGCAAGTTCTCCGACCGGATCAGGACCCTCGAGCGCCTCGTGGAGCTGGGCTCCCTACCGGGGTGGTTCGCGCTGCTGCTCTCGTGGGCGGTGCGCGCCCGGCGCTCGATCGCCGTGGCGGGCGGGACCGGGTCCGGAAAGACGACGCTGCTCAACGCGCTCTCGTGCGAGATCCCGCTCGACGAGCGGATCGTGACGATCGAGGACTCGGCCGAGCTGCGCTTTGACGCGCACCCGGACGTGGTGCGCCTGGAGACGCGCGACAGCTCGATCGAGGGCTCGGGCGAGGTCACGATCAGGGACCTGGTGAAGAACGCCCTGCGCATGCGGCCGGACCGGATCGTGGTGGGCGAGGTGCGCGGCGGGGAGTGCGTGGACATGCTCAACGCGCTGAGCACGGGACACGACGGATCGCTCACCACGCTTCACGCCGGAAGCGCCGAGGAGGCGGTGATGCGCCTCGTCCTCATGGCCCGCTTTGGGATGGACCTCCCGACCGACCTCATAGAGGAGCAGATCGCGATGGCCGTGAACCTCATCGTGGTGACGCGTCGCCTCTCGGACGGGTCGCGTCGCGTGGCGTCGCTGACGGAGGTGTCGCGCGGCCCCTCGGGCGAGGTCGTGCTGGAGGACTGCGTGAGCTACGACGCGGCGACGCGCTCGTGGCGACTCGAGCGCGAGCCGGCCTTCGTGGCCGCGGCGCTTGCGGGCGGCGTCCTGGACGCGGGGGAGGTGGAGTCATGGAGAGGCTGCTTGCGGTAGGCGTCGGCTGTGCCGTCGGGTGCGCCTCGCTCGTCCTGCTCTCCACTGGCGAGAAGGACCGCAGGGGTGCCGGCTGGCACGTGCGCCGCGTCGCCCGGCACGTCCGCGCGACGCTGCGTCGCCTCGGGGCGACGGCGTGGGCGGCGCTCGCCCTCGAATGGCGGCCCGTGCGCTCGCTCGTCGACGAGCTCGCCGGCCGGGAGTCCCTGCGCTCGCTCGGCCTTTCCCCGCGCGAGCTCGCCGCCGCCCTCGGGGTGGCGTTGCTCGGCGCCTCCGTCCTTCTCGCCCTGCTGCTCGCCTCGCCCGTTGCCGGCCTCGTGGGGGCCGGCGTGGCGCTCGCCGCCGTGTCCGCCCGCGACTCCGCGGCCCGGCGGCGGCGCCAGCGCGGGGTGAGGTCGGCGATGCCGGGCGTCTACCGGACGCTCTCGGTGGCGCTCGGCTCCGGCCAGACGCTCGCCCAGGCGGTCGCCTACGTGGGCGCGCACGAGCGAGGCCCTGCGGCGACCGTCTTCTCCCGCATGTCGCTGCGCCTGAGCTGCGGGGTGGGGACGGAGGAGGCGGTGTCGCTCCTGGCGCGCGAGCTCGAGGCGCCCGGCGTGGACCTCCTCGCCGCCGCGCTCGTGATCTCGCACCGGACGGGAAGCCCCCTGCGCGAGCTGCTGACGCGCTCCGCCCGGCTCGCCGAGCGGCAGGGGGAGTTCGAGCGGCTGCTGCAGGTCAAGACCGCCCAGGTCAGGCTCTCGGTGAGGATCGTGTGCCTGCTGCCCGCCGTCATGATCGCCGTCCTCGCGCTCGTGTCCCCCGACTTCCAGGACGGCCTGCTCACGCCCGTGGGGCTCGGCTGCGTTGGGGCGGCGCTCGCCCTCGACGGGGTGGCGTTGCTCATCATCAGGAGGCTCGTGAGGGAGGTGCTGTGATGGACGCTGGCTCGGCGGCGCTGGTCCTGGGGGTGTTCGTCCTCTCCGGCATGTCGGCCCTCGCGCTCGGGGAGCGGCCCGTGCGCCTGCTGCGCGCCCGTCGGCCGCAGACGCTCCTGCGCCGGGCGTCCGCGGTGGTGGCAGCCCTGCCCGTCGTTCGCGAGGCGCTCCGCTCGGAGCTCGTCGCGCGCAGGCGCGCGGCGTGCCTCGGCGAGCTCCCCGTGCTTCTCGACGTGGTGACGCTCGGGCTTTCCGCGGGCCTGTCCTTCGACGCCTCGCTCGAGCTGTACTGCGCGCGCTACCACAACGAGCTCTCCGCCGCGTTCTCCGAGGCGATGCTCGGCTGGCGCATCGGGGCCCGAGGGCGCGAGGAAGCGCTCTGGGACCTGGCGGAGGAGCTGGGGGTGACGGCGCTGCGGAGGTTTGCCTCGGTGGTGGGAGAGTCGCTCGCCTTCGGCACGCCGCTCGCCGAGGCGCTCGAGCGCCAGGCGCAGGCCATCCGCGACGAGCAGCGCTCCCAGGTGGAGGAGGAGATAGAGCGGGTGCCGGTGAAGATGCTGGTGCCCCTGGGGACGCTCATCGTCCCGGCGATGTTCTTGGCGATTCTGGGACCGCTCATGGGGTCGGTTCTGGTTGTTGGCTAGCTCAGGTTCTGAGCGGAGAGAGAGGAGAGGCCATGGGTGGAGAGAGGGTCAGGGCGGCCCTGCGCGAGGCGCTGGCGGACAGGTCCGGCCAGGGGACGACGGAGTACGCGATCCTCGTGGGCGTGCTGGTGGTGATCGCGATCATAGCGATCATCGCGTTCAGGGACCGCGTCTCGGAGCTCTGGGACGCCATCGCCAACGGCATCAACTCGCTGTGAGGCGCCGCCGTCTCGTCCTCGCGCTTCTCGCCTGCGCCGTCGCGCTCGCGCTGCCGGTGCTGCTGGGCGCGCCCCAGGCGTCCTCGCCCGGGGCCGCCTCCCCGGTGTCCGGGGAGGCGGCAGGGGAAGAGGCGGCGCCGACCGTGCTCGGGGGCGACGGGCCCCTCGCGCTGCCGGACGCCGCGGAGGGCGTCGTCGAGGTTTCGCCCGGCGTCTCGGCGCAGGTGAGCGGCTACGAGAGCGACCTGCCGCTCGAGGAGGAGGCGCGCCGCTGCCTCGAGCGCTACCGAAATGAGGGAGACTGCGTCGTCTCCCGGTCGGGCTATCTGGATCTGTTGGGAGGGACGTGGGGATGCGTGATGCAGGGAGACGGATGGGCAGAGGTCCTTCTCGTCAGCGAGGCGCCCGATGGCGCGGGAAGCGAGGTCGTCGTCTGGCGCATGGACGCCGCGGACGCCGCGGACGCGCTCGCGGGTGGCTAGGGGGACGATGCGGGCAGTCGAGCGTCGAGTACCTCCTCGTGCTGGGCGCCTTCCTGTCGGCGATCGTGGCGCTCGGCCTGCTGTGGCACGCGGGGCGAGACGGGGTTCTCGTGGGCCTTGCCGGCGAGTCGGCCTCGCACGGCCTCGGGCAGGGGACGGTTGCCCTGCTCAAGGACGTGCTGGGGTATTGAGGTGGGCGCGCGGGGCGTCCTGGGCTCCCGGAGGGCCCAGATGAGCGTGGAGGCCGCGGTCCTGCTCCCCGTGCTGCTGACGCTCGTCGCCCTGCTGGCGCAGCCGGTCTGCGTGCTCTACACGAGGTCGGTGATGGCGTCGGCGGCAGGCGAGCTCGTCAGGCTCGTGGCAACGACGCGCGGCTCGCAGGAGGACGTGCGCGCCTACGCGCTGAGGAGGCTGGCGGCCGTTCCGGACGTCTCGATCTTCCACGAGGGCGGCCCGGAGGCATGGGTCGTGGAGACGGGCGGCCCGGACGACCAGGGCGGGGTGAGCGTGTCGATAGAGGGCCGCGTGAGGCCGCTGCCCCTTCTGGGGGCGATCGTCTGGGCGCTGGGCGAGCGCGACGGCGAGGGGGTCGCGGTACGCGTGGAGGCCACGGGAGAGGTCCGTTCGAGCTGGGTTGGGGGAAGCTATGGGGAATGGGTCGGAATGTGGGGCTGAGCGTCGGGTCGCGCGCGCCGCGAGAGGGGGGCTCCTGCGCCTCAGGGACGACGAGGGCGGGCTCACGACGGTCGCGGTGGCGGTCGCGCTGCTGCTCTGCCTGACGCTCGTCTTCTCCGCCGCCTCGGCCGGCTGGGTGGCCTCGCGGTCCTCGGAGATCCAGCGCGTGGCCGACGCGGCGGCGATGGCGGGGGAGAACTCCGTGGCGGCGTTCTCGACGATCGCGCAGGTGCTCGACGCCTGCGTCCTCAGCATGGGCCTCGCCGGCATCGTGACCTACGGGGCGGGAATCGTCGCCTCGTGCGTTCCCGGCCTCACGGCCGTGGGCGCGCAGATGTGCTCGGCGGCCGACGCGGTCCTGGAGGCGCGCTCGAGCCTGGCGCGCACGGCCGCCTCGGGGCTCGAGCGCCTCGAGTCGGCGCTGCCCCTGCTCGTCGTGGCCAACTCGGCTTCGTGCGTGGAGGCGAACTCGGCGGGCGGCGCCAGCTACGAGGGCTGCGCGCTTCCGCTGCCCACGAGCTCCCAGTCGGACTTCTCCGCCCTCGAGCGTGAGGTGGGCGACGAGGGCCTCTCCGACCTCTCCGAGCAGATGCGCGAGAGCTCCCGGGAGACCGCCGACGCGGAGGCGCGCGCGGACGAGGCGCTCAGGCGCGGGTGGGATGCGGACTGCGGCTCGCGGCCCTACTGCCTGCGCGAGCGTGCGGCGAGCCTCGCTGGGCTCGCGGCCTCGGAGAACCCCGACTACCCGTCCCCTGCGGGGTGGACCTTCGGGGCGGCGCTGCTGAGGGCGCGGAGCTACTACGCGGCCCGGCTCGCGGCGGAGCGCGTGGAGGGGTCGGACGCGGAGGAGCTCACGGACGCGGCGTGCCGCCGCGCGTTCTACGCGTTCGCCCTCTCCGAGGTCATGGCGGGGTCGTACGCGGAGTCCCCGGACGGGACGGTATCGGCGGATCTGCCCAGGCTGCCGAGAAACGCCGAAGAGACCCGTGCGAGCGCGCTCTACGGCCAGGCCAGCTGGCCCTGCACGGACGAGGGCGCGGGGCGCACGCTGCACTGCTCGCTCGACTGCCCGGGCGCCACGGGGGAGCCGTCGGGCGTGGCGTCGCTCGAGGAGCTCGACGCGGGCTCCGTCCTGCCCTGCGACGCGTGCCGGATGGACGTGGGCGACCTCGGCCGCGTCGCCTCGGCGTCCACCTCGATACCAAACGGCTTCGAGCATCACTGGCGCACGGTCGTCGACGCGTCCGAGGACTACGAGCGCGCCCGGGCCGACCTGGCCGCGGCGCAGGGGAGGACCCGGGAGCTCGCGGAGCTGGGGGAGGAGGGCTTCGAGCGCGCGCTGGGGCAGCTCGGCGAGCGCCCCACGCTCTGCCCGCCCGGGGCATGGGGCTGTGTCGCCGTGGTGGCGCGCGACGGCGGGGAGGGCGTCCCCACCGAGCTCACCGAGGCGTTCCTCTCGTCCGCCGAGCTTCCCGCGGGCGCCGCGGTGTCCGCCGCGACGCTGGCGCCCGACGAGGCCACGGCTGACAACAACGTCCTGTCGAGCTTCTTCGACGCGCTGGGTGCGGGCGACTCGCTCCTCGGCGGGGCCGCGGACGGCGTGACGGAGCTCTGGGGAAGGCTGCTGGTGGGCTACGGGTCGGCCTACGGGAACGTCGCCGAGGCGGGAGGCGAGTTCCTGGACGGCCTGGACGGGGTGCTCGGGGGAAGCGTCGGGTCCTGGTTGAGGGAGCAGCTCAAGGGGGTGCTGCGCGACGCGGGCCTCGAGCCGGTCGACATGCGCCTGAGAAAGCCCGTGCTCGTGTCAACGCAGGACGTGCTCGACCAGGCTGGCCTCGAGAGGGTGTCGACCGTGCGGGAGCTGGTGGGGTCGCTCCCCGACTCCGCCTCGGCGCTCGACTTTGCCCGGGCGGCGGGGCTGCGCCTCGTCGAGGGGGTGGGCGGGAGCCTCATGGTGGCGGAGGTCGAGATTCCCGGGACGGGGCTCTCTATCCCGCTCACGGTGGACCTCTCGGGACTGGGGGCTGCGTCATGAGCGCCGTGCGGGCACCGCGTGCCCCGTGGTCGGGACGGGGGCAGATGACGGTCGAGCTGGCGGTGGTGGCGCCCGTCGTGATCGTGATCGCGCTCGTGGCGCTGAACCTGATGCGCTACGTCGAGGCCTGCGCGGCCTTCGACCAGGCGGCGCTCGACGCCGTGGTCGCGCACGGGGTGGCGCCGGCCGGCGAGCAGAGCCAGGAGCGGGCCGTCGAGGAGGTCCGCGCCGCGATCGAGCTCTCGCTCGGGGACTTCCCGCGCTGCGAGGTGGACGTGCGCGCCGAGCGTGTGCCGTCAGGGGGCACGTCGGGATCGTTTTCCGTTTCTCCCCTGCTCACGCGCTACGTCTGCTCGCTCTCATACCGGCCCTGGCCCCTCGCCGCACGCCTGCCGGGCGTGACCTTCGAGCCCCCGCTCGCGCTGCGTCACGAGCGCTCGCTCGTGGTCGACCGATACCGTCCCGGGGTGGTGGTGTGAGATGGGGTGCGTGAGGCTCGCCTCGGACGAGCGCCCGGGCGTCGTCTACGAGCTGCGCGTCCTCGCGTCGTGGTGGGGGCGCCTGCGCGGCCTTCTCGCCACCACGCCCGACGCGTCGCCGGTCCTTCTCGCCCGGTGCGCCTCGGTGCACACGGTCGGGATGGGATACGACCTGGACGTGGCGCTGGTCGGGGAGGACGGCGAGGTCGTCGCCAGGCGCCTCGCCATGCCTCCCGGTTCGTTCCTCTCCCACCCCCGGGCGCGCTGCGCGATGGAGCGGCCGGCACGCGACGGGCCGTGGCCTGCGGTGGGAGAGCGCCTGTGGATCGTCTCCGCCAGCCCCTCGGCGGCGGGGCAACGCTGAGAAAGGAGTCTTGCCATGAGCGAGCGCACGGGGAGCGTGACGCCCCTCGACACCAAGCTCTGCCCCCGGTGCGGGGCCGAGCTCTACGCGGACATGGGGGTCTGCTACGGGTGCCTGTACGACTTCTCGAGGGCGCGGGAGCCCTCGTCTCCCGAGGGGATGCCAGCGGTTCCGGAGGAGCCGGCACGCGGGGACACGGTCGACCTCTCGGCCGCGGCCGAGCTGGCGCGCGGCCTTCCGGGTGAGGTCGGGGTGGTGGTGCGCACCGCCTCGGTCGACCTGTGGTCGGGAGTCCCGGAGGACGGCATGGCGCTCGGGCGCGCGGCAGACAACGACGTGGTGCTGCACTCCCCGGCCGTGTCCGCGCACCACCTCCGCCTCGTTCCCACGCCCGACGGCATGGAGGTCTGCGACCTGGACTCCACGAACCCGGCGCGCTACCGGGGGAGGGAGGTGAGGGGAAGGGTCGTCGTGCCCTACGGAGACTCGCTCGACGTCTGCGGCTGCGTGATCACCGTGACCGGGCCTGCGGGATCGGCGTAGCACCCTCTGCTATGCTTGCGGCAGCACGTGAGCCCACCCATGGCTGGAGACACCATGACCACAAGCCACCCGCTGCCGCGCCGCGCGCTCCTGCTCGGCCTCGCCCTGCTCGTCGCCCTCGCGGCGGGTCTCGCCCTGCCCGCCTCGCCCGCCTACGCGCGGGACTACGAGGTGAGCGACGTCGACATCGTCGCCACGGTCAGCCCCGACGGGACCCTGAGCGTCGTCGAGAGCCGGACCTTCGAGTTCGACGGCAGCTTCAACGGTGTGTACTGGGAGCTCCCCACCGGGCTCAACTCGAGCAACGGCCGCGACGTCGAGGTGAGCGTCCGCTCCGCCGGCGAGCTCGTCTCGGGGGAGCTCGACGCCTTCGAGGAGTCCGCGGCGGGCCTCGACGGCACCTACGAGGTCACGGGCGACGGCTCGGGGGTGACGAGGGTCAAGATCTACTCGGCCCACGAGGACGAGTCGGTGACCTTCGCCATCGCCTACGATGCCACGGGGATCGTCACGCGCTGGCAGGACACCGGCGAGCTCTACTGGAAGTTCGTCTCGGACGGGTGGGACGTCGCGTCGAACAACGTCACCTGCCGCTTGGTCCTGCCGGTCCCCGAGGGGGAGTCGGTCGGCGCGGGAGACAACGTGCGCGCCTGGGGGCACGGCCCGCTCGACGCCACGGTGCGCTTTGACGGCGCGGACGTGGTGTTCGAGGCGCCCGGCGTGGGCACCGACGAGTTCGCGGAGATGCGCGTCACCTTCCCCGCGGCCTGGCTGTCGGGGCTCGAGGAGACCCCGGGCGAGCAGCTCCCCACGATCTTGTCGCAGGAGCAGCAGTGGGCCGACGAGGCGAACGCCCGGCGCTCCCAGGCGCGGGTCCTGTACTTTGGCGCCATCGGGGTGGGCGTCCTGCTCGTCCTGGGCACGGTCGTCGCGTCGGTGTGGTGCGTCGCGCGCTATCGGCGCGACTTCAGGCCCCGGTTCCAGGACACCTACTTCCGCGACGTCCCGACCTCCGATCACCCCGCCATCCTCGGTGCGCTCTACAACGGGGGCAAGGCAGAGGGCAAGGAGCTCACGGCGACCCTCATGCGCCTCACCGACACCGGCTACGTCAGGCTCGACCGGGTGACCAGGCGCCGCAAGACCCTGCTGAGGGAGAAGGAGGAAGAGGACTATCGCCTGACCAGGCTGAGGGACGTCCCTCCCGCCAGCGAGGTGAAGGGCCGCGTCGAGAAGGCGGCGCGCAGCGTGGACGAGAAGACCCTGTGGCTGCTCTTCAACAAGGTCGCGGGGAAGAAGAAGGGGGAGGAGGCTCCCAGCGAGCTGCTGTTCTCGCAGATAGACGAGTGCGCCAAGGAGCATCCGGAGCGCTACGCCGAGGCGTACGAGTCCTGGCAGAACCTCATCGAGGGGCGCTGTCTCACGCGCTTCTCGGACAAGGAGGACCGGGTTCGGGGAAGGGGGCTGCTCGCCGGCCTGGCCGTGGCGTGCGTCGCGGGGGCGCTCGGCCTCATGGCGGCGCTCCTCGTCATGGAGGCGCCGATCGAGGTGACGCTTCCCGTGCTCGTGCTTCTCCTCGCCTGCGCCGCGGGGGCGTTCTTTGCGAGAGGTTCGATGCGGGAGCTCAGTCGAGAGGCGGTGGAGGTCCAGGCCAAGCTCGAGGCGCTCGAGCGCTGGCTGCGCGACTTCACGCGCCTCGAGGAGGCCGTACCCGGCGACGTGGCGCTCTGGAACAGGCTGCTCGTCATGGCGGTGGTGCTCGGCGTGTCCGAGCAGGTCATCAAGCAGCTGAGCGTCGCGTGCCCCGAGGTGCTCGACGACCCCGGCGTCATGGCTACGTACGGCTGGCTCTACTGGGGCGGCCGCGGCGTCCGGGCGCCGATCGACTCGCTGGGAGAGCATCTCGAGTCGGCCCACCACGTGTCCGTCGCGGCGACGGCGGGGTCGGACTTCAGCTCCGGGAGCGGAGGCGGGGGCGGCTTCTCCGGCGGCGGTGGCGGCGGCTTCGGCGGTGGCGGCGGTGGGGGCGCCTTCTAGTCCCACCAGGCTTTTCTCGCCACCCCAAAAAAGTCTTTGACACCGCCGGCGGGTTTGATATAGTAATCCCTGCACCAAATGGCTGGGTAGCTCAGTTGGTAGAGCAGGGGACTGAAAATCCCCGTGTCAGGGGTTCGACTCCCTTCCCCGCCACCAGTAAATGAGGCCCCCGAGTCGCACAGCGGCTCGGGGGTTTTCCTTTCGCGGGCGCTTGGCCCCTCCCTAGTAGCGCACCTCGAAGTCCGTCTCGCCCGGAACGAGCGCGACGTCCTCCCGCTCGTCGACCACGTAGCTGATGGGGTGGCGCCGGTAGGCGTCGAGCATGCGCGAGAAGAACGCCCCCACGTGCGCGGCCGAGCCCTGTATCTCCGCCCTGACCGAGCCGTCGGGCTCGTTTCTCACCCAGCCCGTGAGCCCCAGCTCGCGCGCCACCCCGAGCGACGTCCAGCGAAACCCCACGCCCTGCACCTGGCCCACGAACCGCAGGCGCAGCCTCCGGGCGTCGGGGGGCAGCTCGGGGGCTGCGCCCGACGGGGCGTCCTCTCGCTTCCTGAAGCCAAACATGGAGCCTCCCGCCCCGGGCTGTCCGGATATGATGGTCGCGCCCGCCGCTGGCGGCCCGCGCCCCTCCCGTTGCGTACAATAATACCCGCGCCGCCGGGCCACGCGCGCCGCGCCGCGCTCGCATCACGTATCGCGTCATGCTCAGGGAGGCACGATGGGCTGGACAAGAAGAGAGTTTCTCGCGCTGGCGTCCGTGGGGGCCGTCGCCGGAATCACCGGCTGCACCCCCTCGCGTGAGACGCCGCAGACGCCCGCCGAGGACCAGGTCGAGCCGGACCCCTCCGTCGACCTCGCCGAGTTCGAGTCGCTCGCGCTCGACACGTCGGCCTGGCGCTACGACGAGAAGAACGACGTCTACTACCAGCTCGGCCTGACCTACTGCAAGAGCCCGGCGACCGCGGCCTACGAGTCGCTCGCCATCTTCGTGCCGGGTGCCTACTTCACGGCGGAGGCGAACGGCTCCACCTACTCCTGCACCGTCAACGAGAAGGCCGTGGTCGGCGCCTTCACCGCCGCGACGGCGCCCGTGCTCATGCCCGTCAACACCGGCACCCTCGCCGCCCAGGCCAGCCCCACGACCTACGACTACGAGGGCCTGGCGCCCTACATGGAGGCGGGCTGCATCTACGTCTACGCGGGCTTCCGCGGCCGCTCCGCGGGCTACGACAGCGCCTCGGGCACCGGCGAGCTGTATCCCGGCGGGTCCCCGTGGCCGGTCGTGGACCTCAAGGCCGCGGTGCGCTACCTGCGCTACAACGCCTCGGTCCTTCCGTGCGACGCGAGCCGCGTCTTCGTCTTCGGCTTCGCCGCGGGCGGCGGCGTGAGCGCGGTCATGGGCGCCTCGGGCGACGCGACGCTGTTCGACCCCTACCTCTCCTCCATCGGCGCCATCACGCACGACGCCCAGGGCGTGACGGTCTCCGACGCGATCGCCGGCAGCGCCTCGTGGTGCCCGGTGACCTCCTTCGACATGGCCGACGCCGCCTACGAGTGGTCCCAGGGCCAGTACGCAGCCGAGGGCACGCGTGCGGAGGGCACCTGGACGCGCCTGCTCTCCCAGGACCTCGCCGCCTCCTACGGCGCGTGGGTCAACGAGATGGACCTGCGGGACTCCGACGACGCGCAGCTCACGCTCGACGAGACGGAGACGGGCACCTACGCGATGGGCACCTACGCGTCGGAGCTCCTCTCCAACATCGACGAGGCGGCCACCTACTTCGTCCAGAACACGGCCTTCCCCTACACCTACACGCCCCAGCGCCTCGAGGACCCGACCTTCCCCGGCGACCCCAACCTCGCGGCGACGCGCGAGGCCGACGCCGCGGCGAGCGCCCCGACGAGCGACGCCGCCCCGGCCGACGGCACGGGCGAGGGCGAGGCGGGCGAGCCGGCGACCGACGCCGCCGCCGAGGACGCCGCGGGCGCCTCGACGCTCGCGGGCGTGGCGCAGGTCCAGTCGACGATCTACGAGTCCGCCCAGAGCTACTTCGCCGCGCTCAACGCGGACAACTGGTGGATCAACTACAGCCACAGCTCGGCGAGCGTCTCGGTCTCCAGCGTGCGCGACTTCGTCTTGCACCTGCGCCCGGCCGACCTCGACGCCTCCCCCTACGACCTGCCCGACCGCAGCTCCAAGACCAACCAGCTCTTCGGCATCGGGGAGGAGTCGACCCTGCACTTCGACGCCGTCGCGGCGGGCCTCGTCGAGAAGAACCTCGACGCGTACTCCGCCTGCGAGGACTGGGACGACGAGTTCGAGCTCGCGTGGCAGGGGGACCTCGAGAAGGTCGACTCGCTCGAGACCGACATGGCCACGCGCGTCGCGATGATGAACCCGCTCTACTGGCTGAGCGGCCACTACGAGGGCTACGGCCAGGCCTCCGTGGCGCCGCACTGGCGCATCAACGAGGGCCTCTTCGACACCGACGCCGCGCTCGTCACCGCCCCTAACATCGTGCTCGCCCTGCGCAAGTACGACGGCGTGGCCGACGTCGCCCACACGCCCGTCTGGGGCCAGGGCCACGTCCTCGCCGAGCGCTCCGGGTCCGCGACGACCAACCTCATCGCCTGGGTCACGTCCTGCTGTGACCAGTAGCAAGGCGAGAGGGGTGCGTGGCGACGCCCCTGCGGGACGCCGCGACGACGCGGCAGTGCCGGGGGCGGAGACCACCCCTGTCGCGCGCCTCGGCGCGCGCCAGTCGCTCTTCGTGGGCGTGACGCTCTTCTCGATGTTCTTCGGTGCGGGCAACCTCATCCTGCCGCCGCTGCTCGGCGTGCAGGCCGGCAGCGAGAGCCTGCCCGCCCTTCTCGGCTTCTTTGCCGCGGGCGTGGGGCTGCCGGTGCTCGGCATCGTGGCGGTGGCGCTCTCGGGCACCCTGCGCGAGCTCGCCTCGCGCGTGAACCCCGTCTTTGCCCGCGCCTTCGTGGCCCTGGTCTACCTGGCCATAGGCCCGTGCCTCGCCATCCCGCGCACGGCCTCGACCGCCTTCGAGATGCTCGCGCCGCTGCTTCCGGGAGGGGTTAGCGTCCCCGCGGCGCGCCTGGGCTTCTCGGTTGCGTTCTTCGTCGTGGCCTTTGCGCTCGCCATGCGCCCGGGGCGCCTCACGCGCCTGCTCGGCCGCGTCACCGGCCCGGCACTCATCCTGCTCATCGTGGCCGTGGTCGGCGCCGCGGCGTGGGGGCTGGCCTCCGGCGCCCCCGCGGCCCCCGCGCCCGTGGCGCCCTACGACGGCAACGCCGCGGTCCAGGGCTTCCTCACCGGCTACCAGACGATGGACCTTCTCGCCTCGCTCACCTTCGGCCTGGTCATAGCCTCGAACGTCCGCACGCTCGGCGTGACGGAGCCGCGCGGCGTCATGTACGAGGTGTGCCGCGCGGGCGCGGTGGCCGGCGTGCTCATGATGGCCGTCTACGGCGGCCTCTGCGCCGTGGGCCTCGAGCTGAGCTCGGCGCTCGCGGGGGCCGGCAACGGCGCGGTGGTCATCACCGAGTCGGCCACGCTGCACTTTGGCACCGCCGGCACGGTCATGGTGGCCGCGATCTTCCTGCTCGCGTGCCTCAACGTCTGCATCGGCCTCATCAGCTGCTGCGGTACCTACTTCGCCGGGGAGCTGCCCCGCGTGGGGTACCGCGCGTGGGCGCTCGCCTTCGCCGCGTTCTCCTGCGCCGTCTCCAACCTCGGGCTCGACGCGATCATCTCGTTCTCCGCGTCGCTGCTCGGCGCCCTCTACCCGCCGGCCATCGTGCTCGTCGTCATGGGCATGGCCCGGCGCGCCTGCGACTCCGTCCCCGCCGTCTGGCCCTGGACGGTCGGCGTCACCTGCGCGGTGAGCGCCTCCGAGGCCCTGCGCGACGCCCTCGCCCCGGCCCTTCCGCTGCCCCTCGACTTCCTGCCGCTTGCCGAGGTCGGCCTCGGCTGGGTCGTGCCCGCCGCGCTCACGGCGGCGGCCGTCACGCTCGTCTCGCTGTCCGCGCGCCGCCTCGGCGCGCGCCCGTCCGAAAAGGAGCTCCCATGAGACACGTCTCGCTCTCCCGAAGGGCCCTGCTCGCCGCGGCCGCCCCGGCGCTCGCGTGCTGCGTCGTCTGGTCCCTTGTCGGCTGCGACGCCGGCGCCCCCTCCGACGCCGCGGCAGACGACGCCCCCTCGCAGGACGCCTCTGCCGAGGCGACCTCCGAGGTTGACCCGGACGACCCGTACGCCACGGGCATCCACCACGCCACCATCGAGGTCGAGGGCTACGGCACCATCGAGGTCTCCCTCAACGCCAACGTGGCGCCCATCACGGTCTCAAACTTCTGCCACCTGGCCGAGGAGGGCTTCTACGACGGGCTGACCTTCCACCGCGTGGTGCCGGGCTTCATGATCCAGGGCGGCGACCCGTCCGGGGACGGCACGGGGGGATCTGGCCAGACCATCACGGGCGAGTTCTCTGACAACGGGGTCGAGAACGACATCCCCCACGTGCGCGGGACGATCTCGATGGCGCGCTCGAGCGACTACGACTCGGCCAGCTCGCAGTTCTTCATCATGCAGGAGACCACCTCGTCGCTCGACGGCCAGTACGCCGCGTTCGGCACCGTGACCTCGGGTATGGAGGTCGTCGACGCCATCTGCGAGCAGGTGACGGTGGCCGACGAGGCGAGCGGGTACGTCGCGCCCGAGGACCAGCCCGTCATCACGAGCGTCACGATCGTCGACTAGGCGGCCGGCCGGCGCGGGGCCATCCCGCGTGCTTAGGGATTCCGGGTTATGGCAACCGACGCCCCTGGCCTGCTTACGAATCCGGGGTTGTGGCAGCCCACACCCCCTCCGCGGCCCGCTCTGCGGCGAGAAGAACCTCGGAACAGCGTCCCTGCCTGGGGTTCTTCTCGCCAGATGCGCCGCGTGGGGAGACGGCGCTGCCACAACTCCGACTTTCTAAGCACGCTCGCCGCGCGGACTGCCATAACCCTGATTTCCTAAGCGGGACACGGAAGCCTCCAACGCATAAACGCAATAAAATATCGAGAGCTGCGTAAGCTTTCAATACTCCATCCGTAAACGGCATAAAAATCTCCTTTTACGTGCTATACTTGGAAAACGTGAAAGGAGTGGCCTATGTATGCCATTGGGGAGTACCTCGTCCATCCGGGTCAGGGTGTGTGCCGCGTCGAGGATGTGACCGAGGGGCCACGGGCGGTCTACCAGCTGCTCCCCGTGGGCAAGCGCCACCCCGTGCACATCAGCTTCCCCGTTGCCAACGAGGCGCGCCTGCGCCCCGTCCTGTCGCGCTCCGAGGCCGAGGACATCATCGAGCGCTACCCCGCCATCGAGGTCGAGCAGTTCCAGGCGCGCAACAACGCGCTCGAGGAGGAGCACTACAGAAACGAGATGCGCCAGGGCTCGTGCCTGGACTCGGTGCGCATCGTCAAGACCTTCCGCGCCCGCATAGCCGACCTCTCGGCCCGCAACAAGAAGCCGCCGGTGGCCTACGAGCGCATCCTCAAGGAGGCGAGCGAGCGCTCCTGCGCCGAGCTCGCCGTCGCGCTCGACTGCACCCCGGAGGACGTGGTCGTCCTCTTCCAGCGGCGTCTTGGCGAGGACGGCCAGAACTAGCCCCTGGCGAGAAGAGCCTGCGCTCAGCGATTCTGCCTGCCTGGCTGTAGGCGCCTGCCGACACTTTTACGGTCAGAAGTGACGGCAGGTGCCTACAGTTGCCCAATTGCAGGAGCGAACCGACACTTTCACCCCAAAAAGTGTCGGCAGGCGCCTACAGCCCCACTCCGCCCGCCGCCCGCCCCCGCGGTCCTTCTCGCCGGCGGACGAGCGTTACAGCTTTGACGCCAATGCGTGTGGGTGCTGTGTGGTCCCGCGTCCTCCCCTTAAAATGGTGTTTCACGCTCACGACACCATTCCAAGGAGGAAGCAATGGCGACAAGCGAGCAGCAGACGACCGAGGCCGTCGAGAGCCGCGCCATCATCACCGTGCTGGGAAGCGACCGCCCGGGCATCGTTGCCGCGGTGGCGGGGGCGCTCAGCGAGCGCGAGGCCAACATCCTCGACATCTCGCAGACCATCCTGCAGGGCACCTTCACGATGACGATGCTCGTTGAGCTGGGCTCCGCGGACTTTTCCGAGCTCAAGGGGGCGCTCGACGCCCTCTCCGAGAGCCTCGGCGTTCAGATCACCATGCAGCGCGAGGAGGTCTTCAGGTACATGTACCGCCTCTAGTCGCGAGGACGGCCGGGGCTTGCCCCGCGCCCCGATCATAGGAGGTATCCATGATTCGCATGCCCAAGGGGGGCGGTTGGCCCATCCTCACCCCGCACGACACGCCGGCCTTCGAGCACGTGGCCGACGCCTATCCCATGCCGTCGGTCGGCCTGGGGCTCCCCGCGGTCTCCGACGGCCTCTACCACGGCTACGAGGACGTGGACGTGGTGGAGAGCGAGCTCTACGCCAAGTACGACGTCAAGCGCGGGCTGAGAAACGCCGACGGCTCGGGCGTGCTCGTGGGCCTCACCACGATCTCCAACGTCCACGGCTACAACCGGACCGACCACGGCATCGAGCCGGACGACGGCCGCCTCATCTACCGCGGCTACGGCGTGGACCAGCTCATCGGCGCCGCTCAGGCCGAGGACCGCTTTGGCTACGAGGAGGTCGCGTACCTGCTCATCGCCGGCAAGCTGCCCACGCGCGCCGAGCTCGACGACTTCCGCGCCCGCGTCGACGCGCGCAAGCAGCTGCCCGAGGGCTATTTCGGCCTCTTCCCGCGCGCGACCTACAGCCACTCCATCATGAACGTGCTGCAGCGCGCGACGCTTCTGCTCTACGCCTTCGACCCCAACCCCGACGACACCTCGCCCACGCACGAGATCGACGTGGCGCTCTCCCTGCTCGGCCGCTGGCCGCGCACGGCCGCCGTGGCGCACGCCGCCCACGTGGCGGAGCAGAACGACGAGCGCCTGCTCGTGCCTCCGGTGCGCGAGGGCTACTCGATGGCCGAGACCGTCCTCGACGTCCTGCGCTCGGACGAGGGCTTCACGCACGAGGAGGCCATGCTGCTCGACGTCATGCTCATCCTGCACGCCGAGCACGGCGGCGGCAACAACTCCACGTTCACCACGCGCGTGCTCTCCTCCTCCGGCACCGACGCCTACTCCGCCTACGCGGCGGCCATCGGCTCGCTCAAGGGCCCCAAGCACGGCGGCGCCAACTTCAAGGCCGGCGACATGATCGACGACGTGGCGGCCCACGTGCGCGACTGGTCGGACGACGACGAGGTGGCGGGCTACCTCGGCAAGATCCTGCGCAAGGAGGCCTTCGACCACGCGGGGCTGCTCTACGGCCTGGGCCACGCGGTCTACACCAAGACCGACCCGCGCGCCGAGATCATCCGCGAGTACGCGCGACGGCTCGCCGAGCAGAAGGGCCAGGTGGACAAGCTCGACCTCATCGCCAGCATCGAGCGGCTCGGCCCCCAGGTCATGCGCGACGTCCGCGGCATCACCAAGCCCATCTCCACCAACATCGACATGTACACCGGCTTCGTCTACTCGATGCTCGGCATCCCGCAGGACCTCTTCACGCCCATCTTCGCGATGGCGCGCCTCGCCGGCTGGACCGCGCACCGCATGGAGGAGCTCTACGGCGCGGGCCGCATCATCCGCCCGGCCTACAACTCCGTCATGCCCAACGGCGGGGAGTACGTGCCCCTGGACGAGCGCTAGCAGCCGGCGGCCGCCTCCCTGCCAACGCAAAACGCGGCGAGAAGAACCCCCAGGTTCTTCTCGCCGCGTCGTCGTTTTGACAGCGAGCGGGACGCTACTCCTGCGGCTCCTCCCCGTCGCCCTCAAGCTCGGCCTCGTCCTCTTCCTCCTCGTCGAGGCGCAGCGGGCGGAAGCTCGCCGTGTCGCCGCCCACGAGGGTCTTGTTGGCCTCCTCCACGGAGCGCTCGCGGTCCTCGCGCATGCGCACGGAGAAGATGTCCTCGTCCTCCTCGGCCTCCGCCTTGGCCTCGGCGGCGCTGGTCTGCGCCACGGCGCGCGCGGCGTCGGCGAGCTCGATGCGGACGAGCTTGTGCTGGCGCTTGGTCTTGGAGAAGAGCGGCACGTACTCGAAGATCAGGCTCGAGTTCTCGAGGCCGTACCAGCGCGCCGGCGAGCCGCAGAGGCTGCGGATGAAGTACTTGAGCTCCATGCAGCGGCGGTTGACGCCGGAGATCTCGGTCTCGGGGGAGAGGGTCTTCCTGAGCAGGCAGAACTTGAAGTCGCCGACCACGCTCGGCTCGAGGTAGATCGAGTACTTGTGGTTCTGCGGCGCGAGCTGGCCGCGCTCCACCAGGTTGGCGACGATCTGGTAGAGGTAGGTGTTCACGCGCTGGTTAACCTTGAAGCCCAGGCGCAGCTGGATCTTGAAGAGGAAGTCGGTGCCGTAGTCCTCGACGATGTACTCGTGCGTGAAGGGCTCGTCGGTCACCTGGACGTTGAGGAAGTAGTAGGCCTTGGCGCGCTTGGGCTGCTTGTCCAGGATCGAGTAGAGGATGTCGCGGTCGAGCTTGTCGAAGGTCGAGTCGTTGGTGAGGAAGACGAGGTTGTCGGCGAGCAGGGGGTAGTCCTCGTCGTGGCTGAGGTCGAAGATCTGGTCGAGGTACTTGCTCACGGGCAGGTACATCGTCTGCGTGCGCTCGATGGCGGTGCCCCGGCGCCACACGTACATGACCAGGAAGATGGCCGCGGCGATGACCACGGTGACGTAGCCGCCGTGGAAGAACTTGGTCAGGCTCGAGAAGAAGAACATGAACTCGATGGCGCCGAAGAACAGCGCGAAGGGGATGGCGAGCGCGACCTGGTGGCGGATGCGGGAGAGGTAGGTGAACAGCAGCACCGTCGTCATGAGCATCGTCACGGTGATGGCCAGGCCGTAGGCGGCCTCCATGTGGGCGGAGGTCTGGAAGAGCAGGACCACGCAGATGCAGGCGACCCACATCACGTTGTTGACCATCGGGATGTAGATCTGGCCCTTGGTCTGCGAGGGGTAGTTGATGCGCATGTGCGGCATGAGGTCGAGGCGCACCGCCTCGGAGACGATGGAGAACGACCCGGTGATGAGCGCCTGCGAGGCGATGATGGCCGCGAAGGTGGAGAGCATGACGGCGAAGATGCGGATCTGCTCCGGGAGCATCTGGAAGAACGGGTTGAGGTCGGGGATGGCGGCGAGCTCGGCCGAGCCGTTGCTGGCGAGGATCCACGCGCCCTGGCCGAGGTAGTTGAGGATGAGGCAGACCTTCACGAACGGCCAGGAGGCGTAGATGTTGGGCTTGCCCACGTGGCCCATGTCGGAGTAGAGGGCCTCGGCGCCGGTGGTGCAGAGGAACACGTTGCCGAGCACCATCACGCCCGCGGCGTTGAGGTTGCCGTCAAAGAGGAACGCGATGCCGCGGACGGGGTTGAGCGCACGCAGCACCTCGAAGTTGCCGAGGATGTGCGGCAGGCCCGCCACGGCCAGGAACGCAAACCACAGCGTCATGATGGGCCCGAAGGCCTTGCCGATGCGCGAGGTGCCGGCCTTCTGCACGAAGAACAGCACGCACAGGATGCAGATGACGATCGCCACCACGATCTGCTGGTTCTCGCCGATGAGGCCATAGAAGAAGTCGACCGTGCGCAGGCCCTCGATGGCTGTGGTCACCGTGACGGCCGGGGTGAGGATGCCGTCGGCCAGAAGCGCCGCGCCTCCGACCATGGCCGGGATGATGAGCCAGCGCCCGCAGCGTTTGACCAGGCTGTAGAGCGCGAAGATGCCGCCCTCGTTGTGGTTGTCGGCCTTCATGGCCACGAGCACGTACTTGACGGTGGTGATGAGGGTGAGCGTCCAGATGATGAGCGAGAGCGCCCCCAGGACCACGTCCTCGGACATCGTGGCGAGCCCGCCGTTGCCGGAGATGATCGCCTTCAGGGTGTACATGGGGCTCGTGCCGATGTCCCCGTACACGACGCCCAGGGTGACCAGGATCATTGCCGCGGAGAGGGGGATGCCGGCGCCCTTGACCTTCCTGCCTGCGCGCGACAACGAGCTTATCTGCGGTTTCATGACGCTCCAAACTGTGTGCCTACAGAAAAGGGCCCCGTGGCCCGATGCCTCAGCGTATCACTTATTGTCAGTGGGTAGAATGGGCTTTGGGTAAGGCGACGGGAAGGAGCGGCAACATGTCAGACGGCGAGAAGAACCTCGGCGGCGCGGGCGCCGCGGCGGCGGGCGGCCAGGGCCCCACGGCGGCGGAGCGCGAGCGGACCCGGCCCTACGCGGTGGTTCCGGCCGAGCGCGCGACGGGCGTGCCGGAGCCGGCGTCGGCGCGGCTCACCTGGACCGACGGCGAGCGGACCCTCGAGTACGAGGCCCGCGCGGCGCACTGCGAGGTGCGCGACGACGCGGGGGTCCTCATCGGCAGGATGTTCTCGCTCTCCTACGTCGTCGTCGACGAGTCGGGCGCGCCGGACCGCACGCGCCCGGTGACCTTTGCCTACAACGGCGGCCCGGGCTCGAGCTCGGTGCCCATCAACTTCGGGGGCATCGGGCCCAGGCGCGTGAGCACCGACGGCGTGCGCCACGTGCGCGCCGACGCCGCGGTGGTGGACAACCCCCACACGCTGCTCGTCGACTCCGACGTGGTGTTCCTCGACGCGCTCGGCACCGGATGGTCGGTGCTCGCGGAGGACGCCGACCCCAAGAAGGTCTTCTGCGCGGACGGGGACGCCGACGCCTTCGCGCGCGCCATCTGCGCCTGGCTCACCGAGAACGGCCGCTGGTCGAGCCCGCTGTACCTGTACGGAGAGTCCTACGGGACGGTGAGAAACGCGGTGCTCATGCGCCTTCTGGGCGAGCGCGGCGTGCAGCTCACGGGCGTGGTCATGCTCTCCGCGGTCTTCAACATCGCCGCCCTGCTCAACCCCGGCGACGACCTCTACTACCTGGGGATGTTCCCCACCTACGCGGCAACGGCGCAGTTCTTCGGCAAGGCGGGCGCCGGCGTGGGCGAGGACGAGTGGTTCGACCGCGCCGTCAGCTTCGCCGAGGACGAGCTCGCGCCGGCGCTGCTGCGCGGCGACCGCCTGGGCGAGGAGCGCGAGCGCGCGGTGGCCGAGGGGATGGCGAGCTTCATCGGGCTCGGCGCCGAGCACATCCTCGCCCACCACCTGCGCATCGACCTGCTCGACTTCCGTACGCACCTGCTCGAGTCCGAGCGGCGCGTCTGCGGGCGCCTTGACACGCGCTTCTGCTCCGACGAGCGCTCGCCGATGCAGAGCTATGACATGTGGGTCGCCGGCGAGGACGCGGCCGACGACGCCCTCGAGGGCGCCTGGGTGCGCGCCTTCCGCCGCTTCTGCGCCGACGAGCTCGGCTACGAGGGGCCCGCGCGCTACCTCTCCAACAACTACGACAAGGTCAACGCCGGCTGGCGCTGGGGACACGAGGAGCCGGGCCTGGGCGACGTCGAGACGCCCGACGTCTCGCTCGACGTCGCCGTCGCGCTGCGTCGCAACCCCACCTGCAAGCTCGCCATCATCGGCGGGCGCTACGACGCGGCGACCACGTGGTGGAACGTTGTGCACGACATGAGCCGCCAGTTCCTCTCGCCCGAGCTCAAGAGCCGCGTGAGCTGGTACCGCTACGGCTGCGGCCACATGGCCTACGTCGACGAGCCCACGCTCGCCGCCATGGGCCGCGACCTGCACGAGTTCTACGAGAAGCGCTGACGGGCCCCGGCCTTCCCGCGCGCCGCTGCGCTAGACTAGCCGAGAAGACCGATGGGCAAGGGAGGTCCCATGACAGACGTCCTCGAGCGCTTCATGCGCTACGTGCGGGTGGACTCCGCGTCCGACCCTGACAACGCTTCCGTGACCCCTTCGACCGCACGCCAGCACGACATGGCACGCCTGCTGGCCGACGAGCTGGCGGAGCTGGGCTGCGAGGGCGTGTCCGCCGACGGGCACGCCTACGTGACGGGCGCCCTCCCGGCCTCGCCGGGCGCCGAGGGCCTGCCGGCCCTCGTGCTCTGCGCGCACATCGACTCCTCGCCGGACGCGCCGGCGGAGGGCGTGAGCCCCCACGTGGTGCGCTACGAGGGCGGCGCGCTCGTCGCCGGCGTCGTGGACGGGGAGCCGGTCCAGACGACGCCCGAGCAGGTCCCCGACCTCGCGCTCTTCGAGGGGCAGGACATCGTCTGCTCGGACGGCTCTACGCTGCTCTCCGCGGACGACAAGGCCGGCGTGGCGGAGATCATGGCGCTTCTCGCCCGCCTGGCGGCAAACCCCGAGCTGCCGCGCCCCCGCATCGTGGCAGCCTTCGTGCCGGACGAGGAGATCGGGCACGGCGCGGCGCTGCTGGACGTGGAGTCGCTCGGCGCCTGCGGCGGCTACACCGTCGACGGCGGCGCGCTCGGCGAGTTCAACTACGAGTGCTTCTCGGCGAGCGAGGCCACCGTCACCGTGCGCGGCGTGATGGTGCACCCCGGATCGGCCAAGGACGTGATGGTGAACGCCATCACCGTGGCGTCCGAGTTCCAGCAGATGATCCCGGCTGCCGAGCGCCCCGAGCACACCGAGGGCCGGGAGGGCTTCTACCACCCCACGGACATCTCCGGCACGGCCTCCGAGGTCACGCTCACCTACATCCTGCGCGACTTCGACGCCGCCGACTTTGCCCGTCGCGAGCAGACCATGCGCGACGTCGCGGCCTTCCTCAACGGCCGCTACGGCGAGGGCACCGTCAGCGTGGAGATCAGGGAGCAGTACCGCAACATGGCCGAGAGGTTCGGTCCGGGCGACCGTCGCCTCGTCGACTTTGCGCTGGAGGCGAACCGCGAGTCGGGCGTCGAGCCGGTGGTGGTCGCCGCCCGCGGCGGCACCGACGGCGCGCAGCTCACCTTCCGCGGCCTGCCGTGCCCCAACCTCGCCACGGGCGGTTACAACGCCCACTCGGTCCGCGAGTTCGTGCCCGTCTCGAGCCTCGAGAAGACCGTCGAGGTGCTCGAGCGCCTCGTCGCCAAGTTCGCCGCGCCCGCGGACGGGGCGGGGGCGTAGGCGTGGTCCAGGACGTCCTTCTCGCCGTCGTCGCCGTGCTCGTGCCCGCCGTGGCGCTCACGCTCGAGCACCTGGGCAACGTCCACATCTCCGAGCGGCACCACAGCCACCACGACACCTACGCCGTGCCGGCGCCCTTCACGCGCGCCATCGCGCTCGCGATGGCGTTCATGGGGGCGATGGGGCTGCTCATGGGCTGGCTCTGCCGCGAGAACGTCTTCGAGGCGAGCCACGTCACGGTGCTCGCGTTCTTTGACGCGTTTCTGGTGACGAGCCTCGTGGCGTGGGGCGCGTTCAGGCGCTACCGCGTCTCGGTCTTCGGGGACAGCCTCGTGGTGCGGCCGTTCTTCGGGCGTGAGGTCTGGGTGCGCTACAGCGAGATCGAGCGCCTCGAGTGGTCCGGCATCAGGATGGAGTCGGGGTTCCGCAGCCTCGACGTCTGGATCGGCGGCAGGCGCGTGGTGAGGATAGACGGCATCGTCGACGTCGAGCAGATCATCATGAGCATCGACCGCTTTGACCTGCTCCCCCGTACGCTCTAGGAGGTTGGCGTGATCAAGCTCGTCCTCTCGGACATGGACAACACCCTCGTCCCCTTTGGCGCGCGCCACGCGAGCCCGCGCACGATGGAGGCCATCCACGCCGTGCTCGACGCCGGCGTGCGCTTCGGCCCCGACACCGGGCGCGACTACGTCGAGCTCATGCGCTTCTTCCGCATGGACGAGGAGTGCTTCATGACGGGCATCTTCTCCAACGGCAAGCGCGTGCGCGCGGACGGGGACTACGTCCAGACCACCCTCATCGACCACGACGTGCTCGTCCGTCTTGACGAGGTCCTTCGCCCCGAGCCGGGCATGTTCCTCGTGTGCTACCCGGCCGAGACCAACCTCTTCAACCCCGCCTACGGCGTGGGGGTCTCGAGCGCGGAGCTCGCCGTGTTCGAGGCGCGCACGAGCTTCGTGGGCGGCACGGTGGACGAGGTGCCCGACATCGACTTCGTGGCGGCGACCATCGCATGCCCGGGCGGCCCGGAGCGCATGGAGCGCTGCCGGGCGATCGTTGCCGAGGCGGTCCCGGAGGTGAGGATCGTCTCGCCGATCCCGGAATGGTTCGACGTGCTGCCGGCTGGGACGTCCAAGGCCGCCGGCCTCGAGGTCCTTCTCGACGCGCTCGGCGTGGGCCTGGACGAGGTGGCGGTCTTCGGCGACGCCGAGAACGACCTCGAGATCATGCGCAAGGTGCCGCACTCGGTCGCTGTGGCCAACGCGACGCCCGAGGTGAGCCGCGCCGCCCGCCACCACGTGGGGGCGAGCGCCGACGAGGGCGTGGCGGACGCGCTCTTCGAGATCGCCCGCGCGGCGCGTGCCGGCGAGATGCCGGCGTTTCTCGCCGACTAGGCCCGGACACGGGAGGGGAGTGGACCATGATCAAGCTCGTCGCGTCCGACATGGACGGAACCCTGCTCGACGACGACTCGCGCGTTCCCGAGGAGACGTTCTCCCTCGTCCGCGCGCTCTCAGAGCGGGGCGTGCGCTTCGTGGCAAGCTCGGGGCGGCGCTACGGCACGCTGCGCTGGATGTTCGAGCCCGTCGCCGACCAGATCGACTACGTGGGCTCGCTCGGCACCCAGGTCTACGCGGACGGGCGCCTGCTCGACCGCGAGGTCTTCTCGACCATAGCGGTGATGCGGCTCTTCGAGACCTGCCAGATGTTCGACTGCCTGCACCTGGCCCTCTACGACGACACCCACACCTACCTGCTCAACGACCAGAGCGCCTACCTCCGCGAGCTCGACAAGGACCTCCCCGACGCGATCTGCGTCTTCGACCCGCCCTCGCCGGACGTGAGCATCATCAAGGCCGCCATCTGCTGCGACCGCCCCGACCAGATCATGGACATGGCCTACGTGCTCGAGCGCGAGCTCTCCCACTGGTTCACGTTCCTGCCGAGCGGCTCGCGCTGGATAGACGTGACGCCGCGCCACGTGAGCAAGGCTACGGGGCTCGAGCAGGTCATGCGCTACTGGGGCATCGAGCGCGACGAGGTGGTCGCCTTCGGCGACTCCATGAACGACTACGCGATGCTGCGCTACGTGGGGCACCCCTACGTGATGGCCAACGCGCGCTACGCCGTGAAGCAGGTGGCGCAGCGCGTCATCGGAACGAACTCGGAGCACGCCGTCCAGGCGGCCATGCGCGAGATCCTGGAGGGCCTCGCCTAGCCCGTCGGCCCGCGGGCATGCCGGGGGAGCCTCGTCCATGAGGTTCCCCCGTTTTAGTACCAGTGGTCTAACTGATAGAGTTGTTACTACCAGTTCATTGCCATTCCGAACAGGGCTTCTTTCCGTTTTATGAACAAAAATCGTCTGATTAACTGCGGAAATGTTTCCATACCGCTCGCAGCAGAAAAGCTACCGCTCACAGCTTTCTTCACAATTTGACAACATCTATGTCAAAGACGTGTATAGTTGCTAGCATGCCGTTTCGCGCCGCATGGCATGGCGCACGGCAAGGGGAGGGTACGACGCGCCGCGTGGGCACGAGGAGGAACATGCGCACTTTCGAGGTTCGCGATCAGTTTTTGCTTGACGGAGAGCCGTTCACGATCCTTTCCGGCGCCATCCACTACTTCCGCGTCCACCCGAGCGACTGGCACCACTCGCTCTACAACCTCAAGGCGATGGGCTTCAACACCGTCGAGACCTACATGCCGTGGAACCTCCACGAGCCGCGTCCCGGCGAGTTCGACTTCGAGGGAATCGCCGACCTCGCGCGCTTCCTCGACGAGGCGACCGAGCTCGGCCTCATGATCATCGTGCGCCCCACGCCGTTCAGCTGCGGCGAGTGGGAGTTCGGCGGGCTGCCCGCGTGGCTGCTCGAGGACCGCTCGATGCGCCCGCGCTCGCGCGACCCCAAGTTCCTCGAGTGCGTGGCGCGCTACTACGACGCGCTCATGCCGATCCTCGTCCCGCGCCAGGTCACGCACGGCGGCAACATCATCATGATGCAGGTGGAGAACGAGTACGGCTCCTACTGCGAGGACAAGGAGTACCTGCGCGCCATCCGCGACCTCATGCTCGAGCGCGGCGTGGACGTGCCGCTGTGCACCTCCGACGGCCCGTGGCGCGGCTGCCTGAGGGCCGGCACCCTCATCGACGACGACGTCCTGGTGACCGGCAACTTCGGCTCCCGCGCGGCGGAGAACTTCGCCGCCCTCAAGGCCTTCCACGAGGAGCACGGCAAGAACTGGCCCCTCATGTGCATGGAGTTCTGGGACGGCTGGTTCAACCGCTGGGGCGAGAACGTCATCCGCCGCGACGCCCAGGACCTCGCGGACAGCGTGCGCGAGCTGCTCGAGCTCGGCGGCTCCATCAACCTCTACATGTTCCACGGCGGGACCAACTTCGGCTTCATGAACGGCTGCTCGGCCCGCCACACGCACGACCTGCACCAGGTCACCTCCTACGACTACGACGCCCCGCTTGACGAGGAGGGCAACCCCACCGAGAAGTGGTACCTCCTTCGTGACGTGGTGCGCGACCTCTTCCCGGGCAACTGGACCGCCGACCCGCTCGTCAAGACCGCCGTCAGCGTCCCCGCCGAGAAGATCGAGCTCACCGGCCGCTCGGGCCTCTTCGAGAACCTCTCCAACCTCGCCGAGCCGGTGCGCTCGCTCTACCCGCAGTGCATGGAGGACATGGGCCAGAGCTACGGCTACGTCCTGTACCGCACGCAGGTCGAGCGCGACACCTGCGAGCCCGAGCGCATCCGCGTGATCGACGGCCGCGACCGCGCCCAGGTCTACGTCAACGAGAAGCACGTTGCCACGCAGTACCAGGAGCACATCGGCGAGGACATCCGCTACGCCCTTCCTGAGAAGAACAACCAGCTCGACGTCCTTCTCGAGAACATGGGCCGCGTCAACTACGGTCACAAGCTCCTCGCAGACACCCAGCGCAAGGGCATCCGCACGGGCGTCTGCGTCGACCTCCACTTCGTGCTCGGCTGGGAGGCCTACTGCCTGCCGCTCGAGGACGTCTCCAAGGTCGACTACTCCGCCGGATGGGCCGGGGGCACCCCGTCCTTCTCGCGCTTCGAGTTCACGCTCGACGAGCCGGCGGACACCTACATAGACACTACGGGCTTTGGCAAGGGCGTCGCTTTTGTCAACGGGACCAACGTGGGCAGGTACTGGGAGATCGGTCCCATCGCCACGCTCTACGTGCCCCACGGCATGACGCGCGCCGGCGTCAACGAGCTCGTGCTGTTCGAGACGGAGGGGACCGTCTGCGACACCATCTCCCTGCGCTCCGAGCCCCTCATCAACCACCTGGAGAAAGAAGGAGTTGAGTAGCATGATCGTTGGAGCACGTGTTGACTTCCGCCTGATTCACGGCCAGGTCGGCAACCTCTGGGCCAACGCCCGCCAGGTCAGCCGCTTCATGGTCGTCGACGACCAGGTCGCCGAGGACGCCACCCAGAAGCAGGTGCTTCGCATGGCCACCCCCGCCACCTGCAAGCTCTCCGTGCTGCCCGTCGAGAAGGCCGCGGCCAACATCCTCGCCGGCAAGTACGACGCCCAGCGCCTGTTCATCGTCGTC
This sequence comes from Olsenella sp. An188, assembly GCF_002160255.1. Taxonomy (GTDB): domain Bacteria; phylum Actinomycetota; class Coriobacteriia; order Coriobacteriales; family Atopobiaceae; genus Thermophilibacter; species Thermophilibacter avistercoris. The sequence goes on from NZ_NFKF01000003.1 coordinate 103,485, forward strand.
AAGAAGCCCGAGGTCTACGTCAAGCTCGCCAAGGCTGGCGTGAAGTTCGACGAGATCATCCTCGGCAACATCACCTCGACGAACATCACCAAGAGCTACAACCGCAACATCAACTGCGGCCAGGACGACGTCGACGCCCTGAACGAGCTCCAGTCCATGGGCGTCCCCATGGTCATCCAGCTCACCCCGCAGAACAGCCCGGAGACCTTCAAGCCCTAGCGGCGCTACGCGGTGAGGGGAGATGCACCGCAGCTCATAGCGTAAGTAACGTACGTACCTGTTCGAGTTGTTAGAAGGAGGAAAAGACCATGATTCAGTGGTGGCAGATTCTTCTGCTCACGCTCTATGCGGGCTTCCAGATCATGGACGAGCTGCACTGGTACTCCAGCGCCGGCTCCGCCGTGTTCTCTGGCTTCATCACGGGCCTCGTCATGGGCGACATGGCAACTGGTCTCTTCATCGGTGGTAGCATGCAGCTCACCATCCTCGGCGTCGGCACCTTCGGCGGCGCTTCCCGCATCGACGCCAACTCCGGCACCCTGATCGCCACGGCCTTCGCCGTGTCCCAGGGCATGGACCCGGAGCAGGCGCTCGCCGCCCTCGGCGTGCCCGTGGCCGCCATCCTCGTCTACACCGACATCCTCGGTCGTATGGCCAACACCTTCTGGGGCCACGCCTGCGACGCCGACGTCGAGAAGATGAACTGGAACGCCTACAACGTTCACTACTGGATGGGTGCCGTCTCCTGGTGCCTCTCCCGCATGATCCCGGTCTTCCTGGCCCTGGCCTTCGGCCAGCCGCTGGTTGAGGCCATCACCACCGCCCTCAACGGCGACCTCGCCTGGCTCGGCGCTGGCCTGACCGTCGCCGGTGGCATGCTGCCGGCCGTCGGCTTCGCCATCCTGCTGCGCTACCTGCCGGTCAAGAAGCACATCGCCTACCTGATCCTCGGCTTCGTGATCGCCGCCCTGCTCGGCACCGCCTTCACGAGCATCGTGAACATCAGCGGCGACGCCGCCAACATCGCGACCGCCCTCAACGGCCTGCTGCCCGAGGAGTCCGCGCTTGCCGTGACCGGTGGCTACAAGGGTCTGTCGATGCTGACCGTCGCTCTCATCGGCTTCGCTCTTGCTTACATCTACTACCAGCTGCACCAGAACGCGCCTGCCGCGGCTGCCTCTGCTGGCGTGGAGGGAGATGACGACGATGAGCTCTAAGACCACTGGCTACAAGCTTACCAAGGCTGACTTCCAGCAGATCAACCGCCGCAACCTCGTCGGCTTCCAGGCTGGCTGGAACTACGAGCGCATGCAGCACTCCGGTTACCTCTGGATCATCCTTCCGCAGCTCCGCAAGATCTACGGGGATGACACCGAGGCCCTGAAGACCGCCTGCCGCACCCAGTGCTCGCCGTTCTTCAACACCTCGAACTTCCTCAACACCATCATCACGGGCATCGACCTCGCCATCGAGGAGACTGACGGTCTCGAGGGCATGGACACCGTCGCCTCGCTGAAGACCGGCCTCATGGGCCCGCTCGCCTCCATCGGCGACTCCATCTTCGGCTCGCTGCTCCCGACGATCTTCGGCGCCCTTGCCGCCAACATGGCCATGCAGGGCAACCCGCTCGGCATCTTCATCTGGATCGCCGTGAACGTCGTGGTCGACTGGTTCCGCTGCAAGCAGACCTACATCGCCTACGACCAGGGCATCAAGCTCGTCACCACCATGTCCGACAAGCTCAACGCCATCACGGACGCCGCTACGGTCATGGGTGTCTTCATGGTCGGCGCGCTCATCTCCACGAACGTGGGCATCGTCCTCACGATCACCCCGGACATCGGCGGCGTCGTGATCGACGTTCAGGACATCCTGAACAACATCTGCCCCAAGCTCGTCCCGGCTGCGCTCGTCGGCTTCGTGTACTGGCTCCTCGGCCGCAAGGGCATGACCTCGACCAAGGCGATCTTCATCGTGCTGGTCATTGGCATCGTCCTCGGCGCCCTCGAGCTCGTCGCGAAGGGCTAGGCCCGAGTCGGCTCACAGTCTCACGGTGCCCGGCCCCCGGGCCGGGCACCAACCGTCCTTTGGTGACATACGCTCGAGCGGGCGCGCATCTCACGGTCGGGGCATCCGCCCCCGCCCTATCTCCCGAGATGCGCGCCCGTTCTCTCTAGAAAGGCACATTCGTCGTGGAACCTGGCGTCATCGCATTTCTCGTCCTCATCGTGGCCTACTTCATCGCGTCGGAGGGGTTCCGTCGCTACTACGAGGCCAAGTTCGAGGGCTTCTTCAACACGGCACACTACGAGCAGGCGCTGGAGGCGCTGGGTGCCATCCCCGCGCGCGTTACCATGACGACGTACCGCCAGTACTACCTACGCTTCCTGTGCTACCAGGCCATGGACAACGAGGAGATGGCCACGCGCATGATCGAGCTGCTCGTGCGCATGAGAAACTCCCCCCGCCGGCAGGCCCAGACCCTCACCGTCGCCTTCAACTACTTCACGCAGATCGGCGAGAAGACCCGCGCCAAGGAGCTTCTCGCCCAGCTCAAGGCCGTCAAGGGCGTGGACCAGGCGGTCGTGGCGGACTGTCAGCTCACCTACGACATCGTCTTCTCCAAGAAGAGTGCCTACATCGACCAGATGGAGCAGATGCTTGCCAAGGAGAAGAACCCCGCCCTGCAGGGCAAGCTCTGCTTCCTGCTCTGGAAGCAGTACGCCAACAAGGGCGACAAGACTCACGCAAAGCAATACAAGCGTCGATTTGAAGAACTGACGAAGATAGAGAAACCGCAGCATACAGCCTAAGTTTTAGAGTGTGTGCGTTACAATGAAGGTAATCTGGTTGTAACCAGTTACTGAAGGAGCCTCGCGAGCGCGCTCGGGAGGCGGAGAAGGGAGCTACGAGATGATCGGATTCATCCTTACCGGGCACGGGCACTTCTCGACAGGCCTCAAGAGCGCCCTGGACATGATCGCCGGTCCGCAGGAGGCGTTCGAGATCGTCCCGTTCGAGGAGGCCGAGGCGGGCGCCTACGGCGACAAGCTGCGCGAGGCCGTGAGCGCCATGCGCGCCCAGACCGACGGCGTGCTCGTCTTCTGCGACCTCATGGGCGGCACCCCCTTCAACCAGTCCATGATGATCACCGCCGAGCAGGACAACGTCTCCGTGGTCGCGGGCACCAACCTGCCCATGCTCATCGACATCGTCATGGCCCGCAGCGAGTCCTCCACGATCGACGAGCTCGTCGCCGAGGCCGTCGAGATCGGCAAGGAGGGCGTCTGCCACATGGAGCTCGCCGGAGGCTCCGACGACGAGGACGACGAGGACGACGAGATGTAGGTTCTTCTCGCCACCAAGAGGGGCGAGCCCGACGGGGAGGTGGGGCACATGGCGACGAGAGCGCGAAAGCAGCCGCTGTACGACCAGCTGATCGACATCCTGACGGAGAAGATCGAGCAGGAGTACCGCCCGGGTGACCTCATGCCCTCCGAGCGCGAGCTGTCCGAGCGCTACGGCCTCTCCCGCACGACGGTCCGCCTGGCCCTGCAGGAGCTCGAGAAGCTCGGCATGGTGGTGAGGAAGCACGGCCGCGGGACCTTCGTGGCCGACCGCTCCGCGCAGGTCACCAACCTCATGCAGTCCTACAGCTTCACCGACCAGATGCGCGCGATGGGCCGCGAGCCCTCGACTACCATCCTCGAGTTCTCCGAGATCGACGCCGACAAGAACCTCGCCCAGCACATGGGCGTGCGCCTCGGGGAGAAGATCTTCAAGCTCAAGCGCCTGCGCTCGGCCGACGGCGTGCCGATGATGGTCGAGCAGAGCTACCTGCCCGTGCGCAAGTTCCTGACGCTCAAGCGCCCCCTGCTCGACAGCATGCCCCTCTACGAGATCATCGAGAGCGTCTACCACGAGAAGATCCGCGTGGCGGAGGAGGAGTTCTTTGCGAGCGTGGCTCGCCCCTCCGACGCCCACCTGCTTGACATACCCGAGGACGCCCCCGTCCTTGAGCTGGCCCGCACCACCTACAACACGAGCAACGAGATCATCGAGTACACGCTCTCCGTGGCTCGTGCCGACCAGTTCAAGTACAAGGTCCTGCACCAGCGGATGTAGCCCCTCGCAAAGCCACTCACGCCGCGCCCGGAGCGCCGGGCGGCTCAGGAGAAAGGAAGTTCAGCATGTTCGAGAAGAGCGTTGACGAGCTGAAGGAGCTCGGCGCCGACATCACGACCGCCGAGATCGCCCAGCAGCCCGACCTCTGGGAGGACACCTTCCAGATCTACGCCGACAACAAGGCCGCCATCGAGAAGTTCCTCGCCGAGGCCAACGCCATGGCCGAGGGCCGCACCTCCGTGGTCTTTGCGGGCGCCGGCACCTCCGACTACGTCGGCGACACCGTAGCCCCGTACCTGCGCCGCGCCGGCGACACCGCGACCTACGACTTCAAGCCGGTCGCCACGACCGACATCGTCTCCGCGCCGCGCGACTTCCTCGGCGCCGACGAGCCGACCATCCTGGTCTCCTTCGCGCGTTCCGGCAACAGCCCCGAGTCGCTTGCCGCCGTCGACGTTGCCCGCAAGTACGTGAAGAACATCAAGTTCCTCAACATCACCTGCGCCCCCGAGGGCAAGCTCGCCGTGGAGTCCGAGGGCGACCCGGACGCCCTCACGCTGCTCATCCCGCGCGCCAACGACAAGGGCTTCGCCATGACCGGCAGCTACTCCTGCATGGCGCTGCTCTCCACCCTCATCTTCGACACCGCCTCCGACGAGCAGAAGCTCGCGTGGGTGCGCGAGACGGCTAGGATGGGCCGCGAGGTCGTGGCGCGCGAGGACGAGGTCGGCGCGTTTCTCGCCGGCGACTTTGACCGCGTGACCTACCTCGGCTCGGGCTCCTTCGTGGGCCTGGCGCAGGAGTCGCAGCTCAAGATTCTCGAGCTCGCCCACGGCCTCACCGCCACGTCCTGGGACAGCTGCATGGGCTATCGCCACGGGCCCAAGAGCTTCGTCGACGACAAGACCCTCGTCTTCGTCTTCGTCAACAACGACGCCTACACGCGTCAGTACGACCTCGACATCCTGAACGAGATCGCCGGTGACGAGATCGCCCAGAAGACCATCGCCGTGCAGCAGGACTGCGGCACCCCGTTTGCGGGCGAGTCGTTCACGTTCGCCGGCGGCGAGGCCCTGCCCGAGGCCTACCTCGCCCTCCCGTTCGTGATGGTCGCCCAGGTCGTCTCGCTGCTCAACTCGGTCCGCGTGGGCAACACGCCGGACACGCCGAGCCCGAGCGGCACCGTCAACCGCGTGGTCAAGGGCGTGACCATCCACCCGTTCGAGGCATAGCGCAAACCTGTGGCGCGGAGGGGGAGCCCTCCGCGCCTTGTCGTGAGGAGAGAAGAGCCATGAGCACCTTTGCCATCAAGGCCGATCGCTTCGTGCTTCCGGGGGCCACCGTCCAGGGCGGCTACCTCACCGTGGAGGACGGTAAGTTCGGCATGTGGTCACCCGAGGCGCCGGACTGCGAGGTCCGCGACCTCACCGGCTGCATCGTGGGGCCGGGCCTCGTGGACACGCACATCCACGGCTTCTACAACCACGCCACGACCGACCGCGAGGCGGCCGGCATCAACGCGTCGAGCGTGGAGCTGGCGCGCCGCGGCACCACGGCATGGCTGCCCACCACCTTCACCGAGTCCGTCGACGAGATCGCCGACTCCTGCGCCGCCATCGCCGCGGCCGACGAGGCGCGCGGCGAGGACTTCGTGGGGGCGCGCATCGCCGGCATCTACCTCGAGGGCCCGTTCTTCACCGAGGCGCACGTGGGTGCGCAGAACCCCAAGTACCTCGTCGACCCGAGCGTCGAGGTCTTCGAGCGCTGGCAGGAGCAGGCTGGCGGGCGCATCGTGAAGAGCGCGCTGGCCGCCGAGCGCGACGGGGCGTGCCCGTACTGCGCCGCCCTCGCGGCCATGGGCGTGGTCACCTCCATCGGTCACTCCGACGCGACCTACGACCAGACGCTCGCCGCGGTGAACGCGGGGGCCAGCTGCTTCGTCCACACCTACAACGGCCAGCGTGGCCTGCACCACCGCGACCCCGGCGTGACGGGTGCCGCGATGACGACCAAGAACACCTACGCGGAGATCATCTGCGACGGCCGCCACGTCGTCCCGGCCGCCATCAAGGCGCTCGTCGACGCCAAGGGCTGGGAGCACACGGTGCTCATCACCGACTGCCTCGGCTGCGGCGGAATGCCCGAGGGCGAGTACATGTCCGGCGGCCTGCCGGTCGTCATGAAGGGCGGGCTGTGCTACCTGCGCAACGAGGACGGCACCACCGGGTCGATCGCCGGGTCCGTGCTCACGCTCGCCGAGGGCGTCAAGAACATGGTCGACTGGCAGATCGTGACCGCCGACCAGGCCATCCGCATGGCCACCGAGGTCGCGGCCCGCTCCGCGCGCGTGGACGACCGCTTCGGCCTCATCTACCCGGGACGTGATGCGGACATGACGGTCTTCAACGCGGACATGACGCTCGCGACCACGTTCGTGGGCGGCGTCGAGGTCAAGTAGGGGGCATCCCGGCGCGCGGCGCGGGACGAGAGCCCGCGCCCGTGCCGGGACGCCTGCGGCTGTGTTTGTCGCATCAGGGGAGGAGCGTGCGATGAAGGGGACGGCGGCGCGGTTCAAGGCAGAGGTCCTGCGAAGGCTCGACGAGGTGTTCGACGGCCAGGAGGACGCCCTGCACGAGGCCGCGGAGATCTTTGCGGACACGATCGAGCGCGGCGGCATCATCCGCGCCTTCGGGTCCGGCCACAGCCACGCAAACGCGCTCGAGATCTGCGGGCGCGCGGGTGGCTACATCCAGACCAAGATCGTCCGCGAGCCGGCGCTTGGCATCTACGAGATGCTCGACGGCGTGGGGGACCAGTTCTGGTACAAGCTCGACCTCAGGCCCGAGGACTGCTTCGTCGTGATTTCCAACTCCGGGCGCAACCCGCTGCCCGTCGAGCTGGCCATGCACGCGCGCGAGGCTGGCGTCAAGGTGATCGCCGTCACGGCGCTCGACGTCTCGAGCGCCGGCACGTCTCGCAGCAAGAGCGGCAAGCGCCTCTTTGAGTGCGCCGACGTGGTGCTGGACAACAAGTCGTCCTTCGGCGACGCCGCGCTCGAGGTGGAGGGGCTCTCGACGCGCGTGGGAGGCACCTCGCTCTACACGGGCTGCCTGCTGCTCGACTGCGCGATCATGGAGTCGATCGACATCCTGCTCGAGCGCGGTGTGCAGCCGCCGCTCTACATGAGCGCCAACGTCGACGGCGGCCCCGAGTTCAACCAGCGCCTGCTGGACCAGTTCAAGGACCGCCTCGCCGAGTACTAGGCAAGGGAGAGAGGGGAGCGGGCGGGCGGCGTCCTGATTCTGGGCGCCGCCCGTCCCTTCATGTCGAGAGACAAAAAAGCCCGGAGGACGTATGGCCTCCGGGCTGCAGGTTCATGGTCGCGGGGGCAGGATTTGAACCTACGACCTCCGGGTTATGAGCCCGACGAGCTACCAGACTGCTCCACCCCGCAATGTATGTAGTTCACATGTATTTTAGTGCCTGTGAACTTGGCACTTCCGCAGGGTTATGAGCCCGACGAGCTACCAGACTGCTCCACCCCGCAATTGGGTGCACATCGCGTGTGCAAGAAGTAACTATATCCACCCCTCGTTCTTCTCGCAAGGTCATTTTTAGGATGTGAACGTGTCTCCACAATTGAGCGGGTCACGAGGCTGTGTCGGAGCTTTTCAGCCTCGTTTCGGGCGGAAGACGCTGCGTTGCGGGAGGGCTTCGTACGTTACGGATTGCGCGCGAGCGCGTAAACAGGGCTGCCTTCGGGCGGCGTGCTGCCTCGGCTGGTGGGACACTCGCCGGCGTCACGTCCGCGTCCACCCAGGGAGGCCGCCATGTACGATACCGGCTCAACCGCCTTCATGCTTGTCTGCACCATGCTTGTCCTGCTCATGACACCGGGGCTCGCCTTCTTCTACGGCGGCCTCTCGCGTCGCAAGAACGTGGTCAACACGATGCTCATGTCGTTTGCCGTGATTGGCATCGTGGGGCTCACGTGGGTGCTCGTGGGCTGGTCGCTTGCCTATGGCGGCGACGGGTCCAACCCGGTCATCGGCGGCCTTGACCAGCTTGGGCTCTCGGGCGTCGTCGGGGGCATGCTGGACGAGGCACAGGTCGCGGACGGGTCATCCTACCCCTCCGTGGTCGACGTGACCTTCCAGATGGCGTTTGCCCTCATCACCACGGCCATCATCACGGGGTCGGTTGCCGGGCGCATGCGCTTTGGTGCGGTCGCGCTGTTTGTTGCCGTCTGGTCCGTCGTGGTGTATGCCCCGCTCGCGCACATGGTCTGGGGCGGGGAGGGGAGCCTCGTCGGCGGCATCATCGGCGCGCTCGACTTTGCCGGCGGTGACGTGGTGCACATCAGCTCTGGACTCACCGGGCTCGTCCTGTGCCTGTTCCTCGGTGCGCGCAGGGGCTTTGGCCTCAAGACCTACCGGCCTCACAACGTGCCGTTCGTCGCGCTCGGTGCCGGCCTGCTCTGGTTCGGATGGATGGGCTTCAACGGCGGATCTGCCTTCGCCGCCAGCGACGTCGCCGGCCTCGCCGTCCTCAACACGGTTGCGGCGAGCGCCGCGGGCCTGTCTGCCTGGCTTGTGGTCGAGCGTGTCAGGACGGGTAAGGCCACGCTCGTCGGCGCCTGCACCGGCCTGGTGGCAGGGCTCGTCGTGGTGACCCCGGGCGCGGGCTACGTGGAGCCCTGGGCTGCCGTGGTCATGGGCGTGGTCGTCTCCCCGGTCTGCTACTTCATGATCTCCCACCTCAAGGCGCGCCTTGGCTATGACGACGCGCTCGACGCCTTTGGCTGCCACGGCGTGGGCGGCGTCCTGGGCGGTCTGCTCACCGGCATCTTCTGCCTGCCCGAGCTCTCCCCGAGCGGCCTGGGCGGCCTGCTCTACACCGGCAGTCCGGAGCTGCTTGTCCGGCAGGCGCTCGGAATCGTGGTGACGATCGTCATCGTTGGCGTGCTCGACCTGGTGATCGTGCTCGCGGTGCGCGCCGCCTTCCACGGCAGGCTGCGCGTGGAGCAGAGCGAGGAGGCGCTCGGCCTCGACGTCGCATCCCACGGAGAGAGCGCCTACCCCGCCTACTCGGGCCTCGACTCGTAGTCCCAGCGCGTCGGGGCGTCCCAGGAAGCCGGCAAACAGCCATCTGTCAAGGAGCAAAGCATGAAGAAGGTAACTGCCATCATCCGCCCGGAGAAGCTCGAGGAGCTCAAGGACGCGCTCAGCGAGAGGGGCGTGCACGGCATGACGGTCTACGAGGTCATGGGCTGCGGAAGCCAGCTCGGCTGGAGCGAGTTCTACCGCGGCACCGAGGTCATGCTCAACATGATCCCCAAGGTGAAGGTCGAGCTCGTGGTCAACGACGCGCAGGTTGAGGGCCTGATAGAGCTCGTCTGCGAGGTGGCGCGCACTGGCGAGGTGGGAGACGGCAAGATCTTCGTCTACCCGGTGGAGGAATGCGTGCGCATCCGTACGGGCGAGCGTGGCGTGAGGGCCGTCTAGCCTCTTGCCGGCGCGCCCTTCGCAAGGCGCGCCGGCGTTCCCTAGAGGTCCTCGGCGGTGATGATCTCCTGCGGGATGAGCCGTGCCCCGTCGAGGACCTCGCGCAGGTAGGCAGCCTCGCGCTTCTTGAGGCAGGGCTCCAGGAGCTCGAAGCCGCGCACGGGGACCCCGCCCTGGTCGGTCTCCTCGTTGCCGCGGGGGTCGGGGAAGCGACGCATCGCGCGCTGGAGCATGAGGCGGTAGGCAGGCGCGAAGGGGGCGACGTCAAAGCGCCCGTCTGCGAGCTCGACGAGCTTGGCGAGGATCTGCAGGCCCGCACGGTCGAGGTCGCCCCAGTAGAGCACCTCGACGCGCTCGGCGCATAGCGTGGCAAGAAGGTCGGGCAGCTTGTGGGGGTCGTCGACCAGGTATCCGTTGCCAAAGACCACGCCGTGGACCCGCTCTCCGAGGATGCGCTTGCGACCCTCGACGAACATCGCGTTTCTCATGTTGACCCAGGGGTCGAGGTTCTCGGACACGACGAGGCGCATCTGGCGGTGGTGCTTGGGAATGTGGTGGAGCAGCTCGAGCTTGGCCTGCGGCCGGCAGCACAGCACGTCGGCGAGGCCCATGAGGTGCAGCAGCTTGCGCCCCTCGGACTCGAGCGCCAGGAACTTCTCGTCCCCAAAGACGCGGTAGGAGAGCTCGCGGCAGCTGAGGGTCCCGTCGCCGAGGGTGGGGGAGCCGGCGAGCGCGGCGTCGAGCGCGCGCAGCTCGCGCTCGTAGCGGACGAAGGCGTCGGGGGTGCTGAGCAGCCAGCCGTTGATCCACAGGCGCGGGTCGAGGTCGATGATCTTGCGGCGGATGTCGTTGAGCTCGGGCGTCTGCTTGCGGACGGTGTCGAGACGCGCGAGCGTGCGGGCGTCACGTCGTGCGGGCGGCTTGGGGCGCTCGGCGCGTGCGATGGCGCGCGGGGCGCCGTCGCTCTTTTCGGTGTGGTCGTCCGCCTCGCCGGGCTGGTCCTGGGGCTGGCGAGCCGAGAGGGAGAGGTCGTAGAAGTCTCCCTCCGAGGGGGAGAGCACCCCGATGCGTACGAGCGCCTTGAGGGAGGCGTCCCCCGCGCCGTACTTCGCGAGCACCTCGAGCACCTCCTCGCGCGCGAGGCGCGGCTTGCGCAGGCGTACGAGGCCGCTGGCGATTCCGCCCGCGTTGCCGCGCTCCTGAGCGGGCAGCTCCTTGCCCAGGACCTTGGCGAGCGCCACGACGGCGGCCTGCTCCTGCTCGGTGAGTTTCTGTGCCATGGGGTGCCTTTCGTTCGACTGGGCCTTCCAGCATACCGCGAAAGGAGGGAAGTGGCTCCTTGCATTGGCGCTGGCGCGACGCCGGGCCCTGCCCCCCGCCGTGAGCCAGCCGAAGAGCCGCGTGCAAAGGTCGTTTTGCGGCGGGCTCTTCGAATCGAGCGTGCAGTTTGGCCCTTCAGTCCATGAAGACAGGGTTTCGTGGAGCAGTTTGGCCTCTCAGTTCATGCCCTTTTGCCCCCTCAGAGCGAAATGGGACTCATTCGATTCAAATTATGGTTCTCTTTCCTGGGCAAACGGGAAATCGTGGCCGCGGTCGCGCCGAAAACTCATGTACCGAGAGGTCAAATTGCACAATCGACCCGCGTTTTCATGGCTCGAAGGGCCAAATTGCACAAAAGGATACCCCTGCTGGACCGCACGCCGCTGTTTTGGGCCCGGTCTGCAGTCCCCAATCCGGTTTCGCTCTCGGGCAGCCGCCCCTCAGGCATTCTCGGGCCGCTCCCTCTCATTAGCTGGCAGCTAATGAAATCGACGCGGCGCTCTCCAATAATGGGCTCGTTCGAACGCAGCCTCGTTGGACGCCAAGGGAAAGGCACAAGCATGAGCGACAAGAACATGGGCAAGAGCACGTCTGGAACGGCGATCGCGGGCCTGGTGCTGGGTATCGTCGCGGCGGTCTCGTCGTGGGTCCCCATCGTCAACAACCTCTCGTTTCTGATCGGCCTGGTCGGCCTCGTCCTGGCGGTCGTCGGCCTGGTGGGTGTCATGCGCGGAAAGAAGTCCGGCAAGGGGATGGCCATTGCGGCGCTTGTCGTGAACGTCGCTGCCATCGTCATCGTCTTGGGCACCCAGAGCGCCATGAGCGCCGCCATCGACGAGGCCACGAACGGCCCGGCGGTCTCCGGGGTCACCGCTCAGTCGAGCGACGACTCGGCGGACGACTCGGCGGACGCGTCGACCGGCGACTCCTCCCAGCCCGCCTCCACCGACCTTGCCCCCGGGACCTCCGTCGACCTGGCGAACGGGCTCTCCGTGACCGTGGATTCCGTCGAGGCCGGGCTCGTCAACTACGACGGGTCCACGGTCGTGGGCGTGCACGTCACCTACGTCAACAACGGGGAGGAGGGAGCCAGCTACAACTCCTACGACTGGAAGGGCGAGAACGCCGACGGCGCCCAGGAGCACACCGTCTACTTCAGCGAGGCGACCGACGACCTTGGCTACGGAACGCTCGCTGCCGGCGGCACCAAGTCCGGTACCATCTACTTTGCGGAGGGAGCCGTCAAGGCGCTGTACTTTGGCTCTCCGCTGAGTGACACCCCCACCGCAAGCTGGGTCGTAGAGTAAGGGCACACGATGAGCGAACCGCTGACCGAGGAGCTGCTCGACGAGCTTCTCTCCACGTCGAGCATCGACGACTACCTCGAGGAGCACGAGTCGCGCAGCCCGACCCTGGCCGAGTACCTCCAGCAGCTTCTGGACGAGAAGGGCCTCGAGCGCTCGCGCGTGGTGCGCATGGCAAACCTCAACGACACCTTCGGCTACCAGATCTTCCAGGGCACGCGACACCCAAGCCGCGACAAGGTCCTCCAGATCGCCTTCGCCATGGCGCTCACCCTGCGCGAGACCAACCGAGCGCTCACCGCGGCCGGCGTCTCGGAGCTCTACTGCAAGGACCGGCGCGACGCGATCATCATCTTCTGCATCGACCGCGGCTGCTCGCTGCAGAAGGTCAACGAGGAGCTCTATCGCTTCGGCGAGAAGACCGTCTGCTAGCGGCGCGGGCGCCTCCGCGTCACCGGGGGCGTCCGCGCGCTCTGCTACGATGTGCTCATGGAAGCCAGCACGAACAGCGGCGACGAGCTCGCCGCCTACCTTGCCTCGCTCGAGCGCGACGCCTGCTACCGCGTGGACGCGGTCTACAAGGACGGCCGCTACGAGCGCACCGAGCGCGTGTTCTTCGTGGGCGAGAACGGCGCCGAGCTCGGTCCGTTCGTGCGCAAGCTGCTCGTGGCGGACGCGGGGCTCGGCGGTGCCTACGAGACCCTGCTCGAGGCGCAGCGCGCCGGCGCCCGGTTCGCCCACCTCCCGCGCATCGTGGAGTGCCATCGCGGGGACGATCGCCTCGTCGTGGTGATGGAGCACGTCGAGGGGGAGACGCTCGCCGAGTGCGTGGATGGCGTCGACGGGGCTGCCGGGCGCCTCGACCTTGCCCGCTGGGTCTTCCCCGAGCTCTGCGACGCCGTGAGCGAGCTTCACGAGCGCATCGAGCCCCCGCTCATCCACCGCGACCTCAAGCCGAGCAACGTCATGGTGTCCAAGGCCGGTGTCACCCTCATTGACCTGGGCATCGCCCGCACGTTCAAGGAGGGCGCCGAGCGCGACACCGTGCGCTTCGGCACGCGTGCCTACGCGCCGCCCGAGCAGTTCGGCTTTGGCCAGACTGGCGTGACGAGTGATGTGTACGCGCTTGGGATGCTGCTCTTCTTCTGCCTCGCGGGCCGCGAGCCAACGACGCGTGACCGCGAGGAGGGCTTCGCGGGCGCCGGCGTGCCGGACGCGCTGCGCGCCGTGGTCCGCCACGCGACGGAGCTCGACCCGGCGGCGCGCTACGGCAGCGCGCGTGGGCTCAGGGCGGCGTTTCTCGCCGCGTTGCCTCAGGTGGGGGACGCGTCCGCGGGCGAGAAGGACGCTCGCTCGGCAGACACGCCGCCGACCTCCTTCGACTACCCGCGCGGCCGCGTCGCCCGCGCGCTTCCGGGTGAGGGGGGCGCGGGTCCGCTCTCGCGCGTGCCGGCATGGGTCGGCGTGGTCTGGAACACGGTGGTGCTTCTCGTCTGCGCGGTGCTCGTCGTGGGCTGCGTGATGGCGGTCGTCGATCCCACGCCGGAGAACGCCGCTTGGCCTGCGTGGTACCTGGCGTGGAGCTACTTCGCCTTCATGGTTCCGGAAATCGTCATCGCTGCCTACCTGCTGCTTGACCGGCGCCCGGTGCGCCGGGCGATTCCGCCGCTGGCACGTCTCACCGTGGGCCGCGAGCTTCGCGTGGGGCTTCTCGCCATGCTGGCGCTTCTCGCCGCGTGGATCGTTGCGACGGTGGTGATGCAGGCCGGGTAGTCGGGCGGCCTCGCGGCGCGCCGGACTTGACCGCTACCGCGCCTCGAAGGTCAGGTAGACGTACGAGCTGCTGTACTCGTCGTACTCCTCCTCCGGGTCGGTCTCGTAGCTCACCGTGCCGGAGAGGCCGCCCGCCGCGTCAAACCGGACGATGAGGTCGTCGTAGTACGAGCCTGCGCCGAACTGCTCCACGAACTCCTCCGGGAAGGTGGGCTCGGCCGCGAGCAGGCCGTCTGCGGCGACAGGCACGTCGAGCCCGGCGACCATCTCCGAGAGGCTCGCGAAGTCGCGCTCCGCCCGCGCGAGGTTCTCCTCCGGCGCGAGCGAGAGGTCGAAGTCTGTGTGGAAGTCCAGCGTCTCCACCACGCCGTCCTCGTTCATGGTCACGCACAGGCTGGACGTCTCCGGGTCACCGATGTCGAGCGTGTAGCCAAAGACGCGGTAGCCGTAGCTCTGGTAGCCCTCCTGCGGGTCGTCCGCGGAGACGTAGCCGCAGCCGCCGTCCTCGAACGCCGCGGCGACGGCGTCTATGGTCTCCGCGGCGGCCTGCTGCGCCTCGGACATGGCTGACGCCGACGCGGCGAAGCGCGGGACAAACACAATCACAAGTGCAATCACCGGGGCGAGAAACACCGCGAGGCGCCGCGGGGCGAGCCTGGGCATGGGCAGGCGGTAGCCCTCCGCGATGCGCCGGGCTGCCTCGTGCAGGGTGTGCATGAGGTGCCAGATGCCGAAGAGCCCGAGCGCGCCGGCGGCCACCTGCGCGGTCTCGCCGATGCCCTCGAGGTTCCTGTCGCCCCGCCCCTCGCCGACGGCCTGCGCCACGCGGCCCGCCGAGGCGAGGCCGAGGGCGGCGTTGAGCTCGCCGGGCGTGCTCGCGTCCACGTGCGGGGTGAGCGCCGCGCGCTCGACGGCGGCCCACTCGTCGGAGCCGGCGAGCGCGCGCGAGCGCACCAGCAGAACCATGGAGATGACCAGGTAGACGGCAACGATGGGAAGCAGCGCGAAGATGCCCACGTCATAGGTGCCCCGCGACTCCAGGGCGATGTCGTCGATCATGATGAGTACCACCCACGCCGCGAGCGTGGGGAAGATCGCGAGGAGGAAGTAGCCTCCCAGCTTGGGCCAGAGGTAGAGGCGCCGGATGAGGCGTACGTCTGAGTCGGTGAACATGGGGCTCCCTGGTCCTTCTTGCCGAGCGCGCCTAGCTGAGCAGACGCACGTTGGCCTCGAGCTCGGCGATGTTGTCCTGGTAGTGGAACGCGTGCATGCCCGCCGCCCGTGCGCCCTCGCAGTTGTCCGCGTTGTCGTCCACGAAGAGGCACTCCTCGGGCTCCAGCTCAAAGCGGTCGCAGAGCAGGCGGTAGACTGCCGGGTCCGGCTTCATGAGGCGCTCCTCGGCGGAGATGACGTAGCCGTCGAGGAAGGGGAGGGCGGGCGCGTGGGAGAGCTGCTCCATGACGCGTGTGTTGGCGTTGGAGAGCAGGTAGATGCCGTAGCCCTCTCCCTTGAGGCGGATGGCGAGGTCGTTGGTGGCCTCGATGGGGCGGGAGTGCTCCGGCCAGTGGCGGATGCACTCGCGAAGGTTGGGGCGCAGGCGCTCGGGCAGGTGGGCGGCGGCAACGCGGGACATGGTCTCGTGGCTGATGGTGCCGGAGTCCAGCAGGGCCCACGTGGTGGAGCCAAAGAGCGCGGCGTTGAGCAGCTCGGCGTCCTCGGGCGTGTCCGTGAAGAGCGTCGAGAAGTACGGCCCGTCGAAGGTCATGAGCACGTTGCCCATGTCAAAGATGACGTTTTTGATCGGTGCGCCGCTCGTCATGGGTGCCTCCCGCTGGTCGGGGTCCCTCCCTACAATCACGCTGAAAGTATACCGCTGGGCGGGGTGGCGGCTGCGGGCGGGCGCGTTGGGTGGCTCGTGCGGAGCTTTGCGTCGGGAGCGGGTGGGCCGCCACCATGCGTATCTAGGCGACAAGAACGTGGTTTTCCTGTCTGAACTGCTCGTAGTGCACGGCGAGAAGGTCGTTGCTCGGCGAAAGCTCGGGACGAACGGTCTCGCTTAGCCTCTTCATGTTGTAGCGCTCGTAGTCAGTGTTCCCAAGGCGGTCGCTGAGTCTCAGGACGTGTGTGTCCGGTTCAACGGAGATGAGGTGTGCGTCATAGAGTAGGTGAAGGTCCGCACGCAGGAGGATTCCGTTCTGTACGACCTGCGACCTACGCCCACGATAGGGATTGATGTGCGCGGCCTGGAGGACGGTTTCGACCGAGGTACCTGAAATGGCGCAGGCTCCCGCATACGCGTCCATGAGGTCGCTTCGGAATCTTCCCTGCTGCTCTCGTCTGATTATCTGAGCGGTGGCCACACGTCGTTCGTCGGATCCGTCGTACTCGATCATGACCTGCTGGCTCTTGGAGGGAAGTGCGTCGAAGCCCCGTGCGGCGAACGATCCCGCCGACTCAGTTGAGCTCGAGATTGGACCATGCAAGGTGAACATGTGCGTTGCGCCGTTGTAGCGTTCGACGAGGGCAAGGCCGAGCACGCGATAACCTTTGCGCTCACTCATCATGACCCCGACAGGAACGCCGTCGGTGAGGCAGTTCATCAGCGCCTCGTTGTAGCCTTGGCTCAAGTCGGACCCCTGATGTGCGGCGTAGTCGACGATCCAGGTCCCGTCGGCGAGTGGGATGGGCTTCCTGTCGTTGTAGCGCCCTGCTCCGCTTGAGTGGACCGAGAGGGCGTAACGCCGGCTTGACGCATAGGCAACGTGCGCAGCTCCGGGAACGTAGATGCCCGAGTCCCTGCTCAGCGGGATGGGCGTGTTCGGCTTGCGTTCCATTCGGTGGGGGAGCCGAGAGATCTTCTCGCCTGCGTTCTCGATGAACCACTCGTAGCATGGGACGAACTGCTCGGGAACGAGTCTCTTGGCGCGATCGAGCGACGGGAGAAGGATGGGGCACTCGTAGACAAGCTGACCAGACACGACTCCTCCCTTCCTTACCGGCGATTATAGGACAACCTCTGTCCCCCGCACGTGCTACACTGGCGCCACGGCAACGGATGGGAGGAAACACCATGGCTGACGTGCTCTTTGTTGAGTATCCCAAGTGCAGCACCTGCAGGCGGGCCAAGGCGTGGCTGGACGCGCACGGCGTGAGCTACACGGACCGCCACATCGTCGAGGACAACCCCACGGCAGACGAGCTCGTCGCCTGGCAGGCTCGCTCGGGCCTCCCCGTTCGCCGCTTCTTCAACACGAGCGGGCGGCTCTACCGCGAGCGGAACATCAAGGCCCTTCTCGACGCCGGAATGTCCGACGAGGACGCCTTCGCGCTGCTGTCCGAGGACGGGATGCTGGTGAAGCGACCGATCGTGGTGGGGGAAGACTTCGTGCTCGTGGGCTTTCGCGAGGCGGACTGGGAGGCGGCCCTATGCTGACGCGTGAGTTCTGCGCCGAGAACATGGAGCTCGTTCCCGCGGCGGTCGCTGCGGGCGCGGCGCGCGTCGAGCTCTGCGACAACCTGGCCGTGGGCGGCACCTCGCCCAGCTACGGCGTCATTCGCGCTGCCGTCGCGCACGCGCGCGAGACGGGCACGAGGGTGATGTGCATGGTCCGCCCGCGAGGCGGAAGCTTCGAGTACGACCCGGACGAGGCGGCCATGATGCGTGACGACCTGCTCTGCGCCAAGCGCCTCGGCGTGGACGGCGTGGTGTTCGGCTGCCTGCGCGACGGCCACCTCGACCGCGAGCTCACCTCCGAGCTGGCGCGTCTCGCGCACGAGGACGCGCCGGACGCTCCCGGTCACGTGGACGTGACCTTCCACATGGCCTTTGACGCCCTGCCAGCGGACGAGCAGCTCGCGGCCATCGACTGGCTCGCCGACCAGGGCGTGGAGCGCATCCTCACGCACGGTGGCGCGGCCGGCACGCCCATCGCGGACAACCTCGGGCGCCTGCGGGAGTTCGTCGAACGCGCCGCGGGCCGAATCACCATCTTGCCGGGTGGCGGCATCACCTGGGAGAACGCCGAGTCCGTGGCCCTTGAGCTCGGCGTTTCCGAGGTGCACGGCACCAAGATCGTCCGGGTGGCATAGCGTGGCCCAGGCAGGTGGGCGGACGCGGCGCGCTGCGGGCGCCGGCTCGGGGTTCGCCCAGGTGACGCCCGACCTGGGAGAGCATGTGAGTGGGGAGGTTCTTCTCGCCGCGCTCAAGGCGCCGGACGCGCGGGTGGAGAACACGTCCGTGTCCTCCCTCGAGCTGGAGGGCGTCTCCGCGGACGGGACGGCCTTTGAGAACGTGGTGTTTCGGAGCTGCACGTTCGATCGCGTGAACCTCTCCGGCTGCACGTTCACGGACGTGGTCTTTTCCGGCTGTCGGTTCGTGGGCTGTGACATGGGGCGCTGTTGGCTCAACCGCTGCGACTTTCGCAGCTGCTCGGCGCCTGGGCTGACGTTTCTCAAGGGGCGCCTCACCGGGGTGTCCATGACGGACAGCCAGATGGGGTACTGCGATCTCTCTGAGGCCACGGTCGACCGGCTGGTGGCGCGCGAGACCAGCCTCGTCGAGGCCAACGTCTACGGAACGAGGCTGCGCCGTGCGACGCTCGAGCGCTGTGACCTCACGCGCGCGACGGTCTTTCGCTCGAGTCTTGCCGGGATCGACCTCTCCACCTGCGAGATCGCGGGCATCCGCGTCTCGAGTGACTTTCACGAGCTGCGCGGCGCCACGGTGAGCGTCGAGCAGGCCGCGCAGCTCGTCGGGCTTCTTGGCGTCAAGGTAAAGGAGGACGAATGGCCCTGATAGACGAGAACGCCTCCCTCGAGGAGGTGCGGGCGGTCTTTAGGAACGACCACTTTGCCACCGACGCGTGCGGCTGTCGCGTCGTCGAGGCTGCGCGCGGGCATGCGGTCTGCGAGTTTGACATCACGCCGGGGCATCGCAACGAGAAGGGCGGCGTGATGGGCGGCGCCATCTTCACGGTTGCGGACCTCGCCTTTGCCGTTGCGTCCAACGTGGGCGAGGCCGTGACCGTCTCCGTGGCGAGCTCGATCGAGTTCATGAGCGCGGCGCGCGGGGAGAGGCTCATCGCCACGGCCGACGTGGACAAGAACGGCCGCACGCTGGCCTTCTACAACTGCCTCGTGACCGACGAGCTGGGCACGCCGGTGGCGCGCGTCACGCAGACCTGCATGCACCTGCGGGAGCGCTGAGGGGCCTCGGGCTCGGCCTTGGCGAGCGCGGGGCTAGTCCAGCTGCGCGAGCTGGGCCGGCAGCTCGCCCACGAGCGGGCGCATGTAGGTGCGAAGGCCCTCTCCGACTCCCATTCCGTCCGCGGAGATCCACTCGCTGGGCACGTTTCGTACCTGGTTGGCCACGGCGAGCACGTCGACGAGCTTGGTGCGGACCTCGTAGGGGGAGTCCGAGACGCGCTCGAGTGCGCACATCTTGGCGGTCTCCCCGGCAAAGGCAGCCTCGACCGCTGCGTACCCCAGGTCATAGGCCTCGTTGAGGTCGGTCTGGCTCGCGACGTAGCTGGCGCAGCGCTGGAGCGTGGAGAGCTCGACGGCGCGCGTCTTGCAGCCCAGCCGGTCCTTCGCGAGCGCCGCCAGGTAACGGCTCGCGCCCGAGAGCGTCGCGAGGTGCCCGAACTCGTCCGTGCCCACGCCCGGCGCCGCGGCGCGCTCGCAGACGAGCTGGCCGGATGCGTCACGCACGCCCTCGCTCACGCCCACCATCACCGTGTTCTTCTCGGCAAGAAGCGAGCCGAGGCGCTCCATGAGCGCGTCCTCGTTGAGGGGGACCTCCGGGAGCAGCACGACGTCCGGCTCGACGAGCGCGAGCGCGCAGGATGCGGTGAGCCAGCCTGCGTCGCGGCCCATGATCTCGACGAAGGTCACGCTCTTGAGGTTGTAGACGTCCGCGTCGTACGCGAGCTCGTTCATCGCGGTCGCGACGAAGCGGGCGGCGCTGCCGTAGCCAGGCGTGTGGTCGGTCCCGACGAGGTCGTTGTCGATGGTCTTGGGCACGCCGACGAAGCGGATGTCGCTGCCGGTCTGCTGTCCGTACGAGGCGAGCTTGGCGATGGTGTCCATGGAGTCGTTGCCGCCGATGTAGAGGACGGCGGACGCCCCCACCTCGTCGAAGCGCCTGAAGAGCCGTTCGTAGACGTCATGGCCTTCGGTGGGGGAGGGCAGCTTGAAGCGGCAGCTTCCAAGCCAGCTGGCGGGGGTGTTGCACAGAAGGTCGAGGTCAACGCGGCTTCCGAAGGCCTCGTCGAGTCGGACGGAGCGCCCGTCGAGGAACCCCTGGATTCCGTAGCGCATGCCCTCGACGCGCGCGCCTTCGAGGATGCCTGCGGCGATTACGCCCGCCAGGCTCGCGTTGATGGCCGCCGTGGGTCCGCCCGACTGTCCAACCAGCACGCACTTTTCGACCGCCACGATGCCTCCTTCGGTGTCTGCTCGATGTCGCAAAGCATATCTTATGTTCTGGAACGGCATCATCGTGTGTAATATCGGCCTTCGAGCCATGTTTTCCGGGGTCTGCGGTGCAATTTGACCTTTCGGTCCATGCAAATTCACCCCTAGGCCGTGGAACCAGTTCGAAGTATTTGCTAATAAAATGATAAACCCCAGTTGGCGAGAGGCTGCCGGCGTGTCAGGTCTCGTCAGTTCATGGACCGAAGGGCAAAACTGCACAGCGAGACGTGGGTTTCATGGATCGAAGGCCTCTTTTGCGCAAAAAGGCCGTCTCGGCAACGAGCCGAGACGGCCTCGGGGCGCCAGGCTGAGCCCGCGCGTGCGTCACGCGAGGTTGTAGAAGGCGTCCTTGCCCAGATACTCGGCGGAGGCGCCCAGCTCGTCCTCGATGCGCAGGAGCTGGTTGTACTTGGCCACGCGGTCGGTGCGGGCCGGGGCACCGGTTTTGATCTGGCCGGCGTTGGTGGCAACCGCGAGGTCTGCGATCGTGGTGTCCTCCGTCTCGCCGGAGCGGTGGCTCACCACGGCGGTGTATCCCGCGCGCTTTGCGGTCTCGATCGCGTCGAGCGTCTCGGTGAGGGTGCCGATCTGGTTGACCTTGATGAGGATGGCGTTGCCGGCGCCGACCTCGATGCCCCTCTTGAGGCGTGCCGTGTTGGTGACAAAGAGGTCGTCGCCCACGAGCTGGACCTTCTTGCCCAGGCGCTCGGTGAGCTTGACCCAGCCATCCCAGTCCTCCTCGGCCAGGCCGTCCTCGATGGAGACGATCGGGTACCGCTCCACGAGCTCGGCCCAGTAGTCGACCATCTCGTCCGACGTGAGCGTGCGGCCCTCGCCCTTGAGCTCGTAGGCGCCAGTCTCCTTGTTGTAGAGCTCGGAGGTGGCGGGGTCCATGGCAAACATGAAGTCCCTCCCCGGCTCAAAGCCCGCGGCACGCACGGCCTCCATCAGGTAGACGAACGGCTCGGCGTTTGTCTTGAGGTCCGGGGCAAAGCCGCCCTCGTCTCCCACGCCGGTGGAGAGGCCGGCCCCCTTGAGGGTGTCCTTGAGGGTGTGGTAGACCTGCGTGCACCAGCGAAGGCCGGTGGCGAAGTCGGGCGCTCCGACCGGCATGATCATGAACTCCTGGAAGTCGACGTTGTTGTCGGCGTGGACGCCGCCGTTCAGGATGTTCATCATCGGGACGGGCAGGGTGTGGGCACCCGCCCCGCCGAGGTAGGCGTAGAGCGGCAGGCCGGACGAGGCGGCCGCGGCGCGCGCGATCGCCAGCGAGCATCCCAGGATCGCGTTGGCACCCAGGCGGCCCTTGTTGGGGGTTCCGTCCGCGGCGATCATCGCGGCGTCGGCGCCGCGCTGGTCAGTGGCGTCGCGGCCCACGAGGACCGCGGCAAGCTCGTCGTTGACGTGGGCGACGGCCTGGGTGACGCCCTTGCCCATGTAGCGGTCCTTCTCGCCGTCGCGAAGCTCGACGGCCTCGAACTCGCCGGTGGACGCCCCGGAGGGCACGATGGCGCGGCCGAAGGAGCCGTCTTCGAGCGTGACCTCGACCTCGACGGTGGGGTTGCCGCGGGAGTCCAGGACCTCGCGACCGTACACCTTGGTAATCTTGCTCATGGCAGGCCTTTCTGTTTGAGTTGGCTAACTTTCATGTCCTAAGTATACCCGTTCTAACTTTCCCTAGACCGAGACGGCGAGAAGAACGTCGGCTTGCGCACTTTTCCCGCCCGCGTCCGAGCGCGGCGGGCGCGCGGTTATACTTTTCGTGATAGTGGCGCGGCTGGTCGTACGGGGACGCCCACCGCACGAGCGAGGAGGTTGCATGGGAGCGTTCTTTGGCGCGGTCTCGCACCGTGACGTTGCACTTGACGTGTTCTTTGGCGTGGACTACCACTCTCACCTCGGAACCCGCCGGGCGGGCATGGTGAGCTGCCGCGAGGGCGGCGGCTTCAACCGCCAGATCCACTCGATCGAGAACACCCCCTTCCGCACCAAGTTCGAGCACGACCTCCCCGCGCTCTCGGGCACCTGCGCCATGGGCTGCATCTCCGACAATGACCCGCAGCCCCTGCTTGTCCGCTCCCACCTGGGCGTCTACGCCATCTCGACGGTGGGTGCCATCGGCAACATGGACGAGCTCGTGGCTCGCTTCGAGGAGCAGGGCCACCAGTTCACCGCGATGGGGTCGGGCGGCGTCAACGTCAACGAGCTCGTGGCCGCGCTCGTGAACACGCAGGGCAGCATCGTCGAGGGCATCCGCTACGCGCAGGACCAGATCGAGGGCTCGCTCACGCTGCTCATCATGACCGAGTCGGGCGAGCTCATCGCCGCGCGCGACAAGATGGGCCGCCTGCCCGTCCTCATCGGCCGCGACGACGACGGCTACTGCGTGACCTTCGAGTCCTTCGCGTACGGCAAGCTCGGCTACGTCGACGAGCACGAGCTCGGCTCGGCGGAGATCGTGCGCATCACGGCGGACGGCTACGAGACGCTCTCCGCCCCCCGCGACGAGATGCGCATCTGTGCGTTCCTCTGGGTCTACTACGGCTATCCCAACTCCACCTACGAGGGCGTCAACGTGGAGTGCATGCGCTACCGCAACGGTCAGGTCATGGCGCGCACCGAGCGCGAGCGCGGGCTCCTGCCCGAGGTCGACTACGTTGCCGGCATGCCCGACAGCGGCCTGCCGCACGGAATCGGCTACGCCACCGAGTCCGGCGTGCCGCTCGCACGCCCCTTCGTCAAGTACACGCCCACCTGGCCGCGCTCCTTCATGCCCGCCAACCAGGAGGTCCGCAACCGCGTGGCCAAGATGAAGCAGATTCCGGTGCCCGAGCTCATCCGTGACAAGCGCCTGCTGCTCGTGGACGACTCCATCGTCCGCGGCACCCAGATGCGCGAGACGATCGACTTCCTGCGCGACACCGGCGCCTCCGAGGTCCACATGCGCTCGGCCTGCCCGCCGATCATGTACGGCTGCAAGTTCCTCTCGTTCTCCCGCAGCCGCTCCGAGTACGAGCTCATCGCTCGCCGCAAGGTCCGCGAGCTCGAGGGCGACGAGGGAGAGAAGCACCTCGACGAGTACGCCGACGGCACGACCGAGCGCGGCCGCTGCCTGCTTCGCTCCATCTGCGAGGAGATGGGCTTCGACTCGCTGGAGTACCAGAGCCTCGACGGCATGCTCGAGGCCATCGGCATCGACCGCAAGAAGGTCTGCACCTACTGCTGGAACGGCCGCGACTAACCTTTTCCCTCGTAGGCTTGACGTCAAGCCTGCGAGGCGTGGGACAGATGGGGTCGGAGGTAGGGTGTCCCACCTCCGACCCCGGTGTCTCACTGGGGGAAGCGCCGCTGTAAGCGATCGCCGTAGAGACACATCGCCGCAAGCAAGCCAAAAAGCGCGCACGTGATGATGAAGGGCAGTTGCGGCCACGCGGCGTACGCGATTCCCGCAGCAAGTCCGCCCACGACCCAGCCGACCGAGCGCATCTCGTTGTACAGGCTCACGAGCTCGCCCTGGTGCTCCGGGCTCGCTGAGGTCACGAGCTCCTGCACGAGCGGCAGGTGCATGGCGTTGAAGACAGTAAAGACGAGGTTGCCCGCCACGAACGCCGGCCCCGACCCAGCGATCGTGAACGCGAGGCTCGTAGCGCACGCCAGCATGAAGACCACGCCGATGCTGCGCAGCAGGCGTCCCCTCCGCATGAGGCGCAGGGCGATGAGCTGGTTTGCCACGAGCGTCACCACGCCGATCGACCCCTTCAGGTAGCCGATGTCGGCAGGCGTGAAGTCGAGCATGTCCTTGAGGTAGTAGTTGAGCGACTGCTCGTATATGGTGAGCGCGCTCATTGACACCAGCACCACGGCGAGAAACGCCACCACACGATGCCGCACCCGGAAGTCCGCGGAGCCGAGCTTGAGGGGGTTCCCGTCGCGTAGAAGCCGGCCGAGTCCAACGCGCTCGGTTCCGTACGCGCTTCCAAGCAGCGCGAGGGCGAGCCCCGCGACGGCGAGTACGCCCGTCTGCGCGAAGAACGACCGCACGTAGCCAGCGTCGCCGATGATCCCGCCCGCCGTGTAGCCCAGCGCCGTGGTGACCGCGGTCGCGGTGGCCAGATAGGTGAGGTTCCGCGCGCGCTTCTCGTCAGGCGAGGACCTCACGAGATAGACGAGCGACGCCACGTTAATCATGGCAACGAAGAAGCCGCTCAGAAGACGCCAGAGGATTACCTGGGCCTCGTTGGTTGACGCGAGAAACATCAGCTGCATCGCCGCGTAGCCAAGGCAGCCCACGGCAAAGACGCCCTTGCTCTCAAAGCGCACGCAGAGCTCGCCGGCCTCCTTTGAGAACAGGAAGCTCGTGAGGGCCATCGCTGCGTATGACACGCCAAAGATCCAGTCCTGCATTCCCATCTCCGCGATGAAGGTGGGGGTGACCGGGTGCACGAGGTTGAAGCCCAGGTTCTGGAGGCTCACAACCGCGATGAGAAACGCTGACTGGCTCATATGGGTCCTTTCGCCGACTAAGGCTATTATAATAAGCCATCGTTGTTTTATAAATGTGTCATAACAAGATGCGCGGCGGAGCGGGGAGGAGCGCAATGCCGCGCATCGCGCGAGACACGAAAGGAGGAGGCGAGCATGACGGGCAGTCCCATCGACAAGACGTCGGAAGAGCCCCTCTACTACCAGCTCTACAGCGTTCTCAAGGAGAGGATCGTCGACGGCACCTACCAGGTGGGGGAGACCCTCCCCAGCGAGAACGAGATGATCCGCGAGTTTGGCGTCTCTCGCATCACTGTTCGGCGCGCCCTCTCTGACCTAGAGAACGACGGCTACATCGAGAAGCGCAAGGGCAAGGGCTCCATCGTCTTGCGCATGCGGCTCGACCGCCCCCTCACGGTGTTCAACTCGTTCTCGGGCGACGCCATCGCGCGCGGCGACCGACCCGGCTCCATCGTCCTAAGCGTCGAGCGCATGCTCGCCGGCGTGCACGTGGCCGAGAAGCTCGGCATCTCGGCAAACGACGAGGTCTACGCGCTCATCCGTCTGCGCCTGCTCAACGGGCGCATCGTCGCTCTCCACAAGTCCTACGTCCGCACGGACCTCGGCTTCGAGATATCGCCGGAGGACTTCGGTGAGGACACGAGCCTCTACTCCTTCCTCGAGGAGCACGGCATCGTCTTGGGAAGCGCGGACGAGACCGTGGAGGCGCGCCTGGCGACCGCGGAGCTCCGGCGCTACCTCTTCATAGACGAGCAGTACTGCGCCGTGGTCTACAAGGAGCGCGTGACCTACGACGCCCGCATGAACCCAATCGAGTTCTCCGAGAACTCCTACCTCGGCGACCAGTACAAGTACTCCATCCACATCGTCAACGTGACGGGAGGCATCCAAAGGTGAGGCGCTTTGACTTCCACTCGCATCTTGGCAAGACGCGCAGCGGCGACGACAACAGCTGCTCTCAGATGGTCGAGCAGCTCTCGGCTTACGGCATCGAGAAAGTCGGCATCGTCTCGCTGTCCCAGAACAGCATGCGCGAGAACAACGACGTGATCGCGGCGGCCATGCGGGAGCGCCCCGACTTCGTGGTGGGCTACGCGGACATCGACCCGAAGGACCCGCTCGCCTACGACGAGATCGACCGCACCCTCGGTGACCTGCGTATGAACGGCGTCAAGTTCATGAGCTGGAAGCACGGCTACAACGTCGAGAACTGCCCGCAGCTCGAGGGCGTCGTGGACGCGATCGCGCGTTACGGCGTGCACATCCAGATCCACGGTGGGGCATCCCCGCTCTGCACGCCATACGTCTGGACGCTCTTCGCCCGCAAGCACCCCGAGATCGACTTCGTCTTCACGCACGTCTGCGGGCGCGAGTTTGGTACCACCTGCATCGAGCTCGTCCGCGACATACCCAACTTCTCCGTCGAGACGAGCGCAAACGAGGAGATGGACATCTTGCGTGAGGCCGTGCGCGTGCTTGGCAGCGAGCGCGTGGTCTTTGGAACGGACTGGCCCTACAAGCCCACCAACATCGAGGTCGACAAGATCTTGGAGCTCGGCCTCTCGGACGAGGAGCTGGAGAACGTGTTCTGGCGCAACGCGCAGCGCATCTGGGACACGCCCAACGCCTAGCGCCGGCAGCAGAGAAACCAGTCAGAAAGGGAGAACCATGAACGTCACCAACTTCCGTATTGATGACCGGCTCATCCACGGCCAGATCGTCACCCAGTGGATCGCTGACTCGGCGGCCAAGAGGATCGTCGTCGCCGACGACCGCGCTGCCGCGGACCCAACGCAGCAGATGCTGCTCAAGCTCACGGTGCCGGGAGGGATCTCGCTCGACATCCTGACGATCGCAGACGCTGCCGAGCTTCTCGCCAGGGACGAAAGCGAGCAGAACGTGCTGCTCATCGTGCGAAACCCCAAGGCTGCCTACGAGCTTGTCGAGGCGGGCTTCTCGCCCAAGAGTGTCAACGTGGGCAACATCTCGAACTCCCGCTCCGAGGTGGGACGCAAGCGCCTGCTCGCGTTCATCTACGTGGAGCCGGACGACGTGGCGTATCTCAGGAAGCTGATGGAAAGGGGGATTGAGCTCGAGATTCGCGCCGTCCCGGCGGACCGGCCCATCGACGTCGATGAGCTGCTGAGAAAAAACTCGCTTTAGAAGGGAAGGACCATGGATTCTGGACTGCTCGTGCAGGCTCTGGTGCTGACGCTTGTCACCTGGCTCATGTTCTTTGACAAGTACTGCACCCAGTTCTTCACGTACCGACCCGTGGTGATCGGGCCCATCGTTGGCCTCATCATGGGCAACTTCGAGATTGGCCTTCAGGTGGGCTGCATCGTGGAGCTCATGTTCCTGGGCCAGGTCTTCGTGGGTACGGCCCTGCCGCCCGAGGAGACCTTCTCGACGATCCTCGCCGCGGCCTTTGCGTGCATCGCAAACTCCACCGAGGTCGCGCTTGCCACGGCGCTCCCGCTTGCGGTTCTCGCCCAGATGGGCATGTACTTCCGCAACATGGTGCTGTGCGTCTGGACGGGGCACCGCCTCGAGGCTGCCGTCGAGCGGCATGACCTGAGGGGGATCACGATGAACTGCCTCGTACTCCCGAACGTGTTCAACTTCGTCCTGTTCGCTCTTCCGGTATTCTTGGCGGTCTACTTTGGAGCGGATTTGGTGCAGAGCATTATCAACGTGATCCCCCAGTCGATTATAACTGGCCTTGCCGTGGGCGGTAACATGATCGGCGCCGTCGGCCTCTCGCTGCTCATGAAGTCGATCAACTTCTCCAAGATGTGGTACTTCTTCCTGATTGGCTTCTTCTTCGCCAGCTACCTGGGCATCGGCAACATCGGCATCACCGTACTCGCCATCATCTGCGTCGCCGTCGCCTTCTACTCCGACCGCGAGCGCGACGAGCAGGTCGCCGTAGGCTGACCAATCCCACCGACACGCGACAGAAGGGCATAGCCATGTCTGAAACTGTGAACACCGCGCAGGACGAGTCCCTGCGGCGGCTCAGCAAGAAGGACCTCCTAAAGCTCTACATCTACTCCCAGGCCTTCGTCTCCGGCTTCAACTACGAGAAGCAGGAGGCCCCCGGCACCGTCTTCTCGCTCATCCCCGTGATTGAGAAGGTCTATGACAACGACGAGGAGAAGGTCGAGGCGTACCGTCGCCACACCGAGCTCTTCCTTACCGAGGCGCACCTCTCCCACCTGGTCCTGGGCATCACGGCGGCCATGGAGGAGGAGAACGCGCTGAGGCACGATATCGACCCGGCGTCCATCGGAGCCATCAAGTCTGCCCTCATGGGCCCGTTCGCCGGCATCGGCGACTCGCTCTACCACGGCACGCTGCGTCCGATCATGGCGGGCCTCGCCGTCTCGCTCATCACCGCGAGCGGCTACACCAGCCCGCTCGGCGCAATCCTGTTCCTCGTGGTGATGGCGGGCGTGGGCCAGGTGCTGCGCTACCTCGGAATCATGTACGGCTACAAGCAGGGCGTCTCTCTCGTGGCCAAGATCCAGAGTAGCGGCCTGCTCCAGAAGCTCACCAAATACGCCTCCATCGCCGCGTGCGTGGTCATCGGAGGCTTTGTCTCCAACCTCGTGGCCATGAACCTCGCGGTTACCTACTCCGCGGGGGAGACGGTGGTCTCCCTGCAGGAGACGCTCGACGGGATGATGCCGAGCATGCTTCCGCTGGCTCTCACGCTCGTGTGCTTCTGGCTCATCGACAAGAAGAAGGTCGGCCCCGTCCCGCTCATGTTCATCGTCATGATCCTGGGCGTCATCGGGAGCATGGCCGGAATCCTGGCCTAGCAGGCGTAAGGAGCTGAAATGGTCATCGACTATCATGCGCACCTCCCCTGGAGCAGGGAAGAGGACCGCTACCTTGTTGAGGACTGCCTGGAGGACATGGACGCCAACGGCATCGACGTGCGCATGATCTCCGCGCTGGACGGCTACTCGGTCCGCGAGCAGAACGCGGCCGTCCAGCGCGCAGTCGAGGCGCACCCCGACCGCCTGCTGGGCTCGGCGGTCATCAACCCGCGGATGCGCGATTGCCGGGAGGAGATGGAGCGCGTGGTGGCGTCGGGTGCGTTCCGCGCGATCGAGCTCGACGGCATGGAGCACAGCTACTACCCGGAGACCCAGCGCGTGTGGCTCGACCCCATCCTCGAGATGGCGAGAGACGCCGGAATGGTCGTCAACTGCTTCACCGGCTGGGGCCCGCGCTCGATGCCCGTGCAGTGGGCGCTCTACGCGCGACGCTTCCCGGGCCTTCCGTTCGTGATGCTCCACATGGGGACCACCGACTTTGGCTACGGCTGCGTGAAGATGGTCCCCGAGTACGACAACGTCTGGGTGGAGACGAGCTGCCTGTACGAGTTTCCCATCATCCGCAGGGCGCTTGCTGCCATCGACCACGAGAAGATCCTTTTTGGGACGCACTACCCGCACAAGTCGACGCACTGCTCGCTCCATGCGTTCGACCTTCTCGGCCTTGACGACGAATTCATCGAGCGGCATCGCTGCCTGAACGCAAAGGAGCTGCTGGGACTATGAGGAAGAAAAACGAGGTGCGGGCGCTGCTCGCCGAAGACGTCGTCTCGCTCTTCGACGACATCGACCAGAGCCGCGTGCTGGGGGCCAACGCGCAGATTGGGCTCATGCAGCAAATGATGCGCAGCGTGGTCGAGCACGCGCGTGGCGAGGGGCTCGACGTGATGCGCGGGCGCGTGGGAGACCTGGTGGACTACTACAAGGGGACGCGCGGGCAGAACTCGCGTGCGATCTACAACGCGCTGGGCGTCATGACGACCGCGTCGTTTGCCGAGGGCGTGACGGACGAAGGGGAGTTTGCGGGACGGCTGTTGCGCGACATCGACTCGTTCCAGGAGGACAACGCGCACAACGTGGAGAAGCTCGTGTCGTTTGCCGTGAACGCCTGCGCGCCCTTCTCGCACGTGATGTGCTTTGACTACTCGTCCACGGTGGAGGCGTTCATCCGGGCCCTGCCCGCGGACGTGGTCGTCTCGATTCCTGAGAGCCGGGCGCTTGACGGCGGGGCCCCGTTCCTGCGCGGGGCGGTGGAGTCCGGCCATGCGGTTCGCTTCATACCGGACACGTGCATGATGGACGAGCTCGCCTCCTGCGACGCTGCGTTCATCGGGGCGGAGACCATCTACGCGGACGGGACGACGTTCAACACCATCGGCTCTGACGTCCTGGCCGTGGTGGCACGCCATCTGGGAAAACCCTTCTACGTGCTGACGCCGCTGCTCAAGCTCGACCTGCGTGCGGTGCGTGGCACGCGAAGGCTGCGCCCGATGGAGTTTGACTACGCGCGTCGCCTGGGCGAGGTTGTTCCGGGCGAGCTGAGGGACCGCGTGGACTGCACCGGGGTGAAGCTCGTCTCGGTACCTGGGGAGCTGGTGACCGCCGTGGTGTGTGAGCGGGGCGTCATTCCGTCCGCGGGGCTGTTCCCGATTGCGCTCGAGTACGGCAGGAGTCTGGGGGAGGAGATCTGATGGTCGGAAGGGACCGCTTTCCGGTGGCGCTGGCGATGATCCAGCCGGAACCGATGCCGGGGTCGTACCGAAACGACGGGATGGGCATCGACGAGGTGGTCGAGCGGGCACTTGCCGAGGCGCAGATGCTTGCCGACAACGGGTTTGACGGCTACATCATCCAGAACCGCAACGACGCCCCGGTGCTCCAGCGCGCCAACGTGGAGACCATTGCGTACATGACGAGGGTGGCCCTTGAGCTGCGGCGAGCGTTTCCCCAGCTCATCCAGGGCATTCTCGTCAACTGGGACGGCGAGGCGTCGCTTGCTGTGGCAGACGCGGCGGGCAGCGACTTCATCCGCGTGGAGCATACCTACACCTCCGTGGAGGTTGGCTATGCCGGGCTCATGCACGCGCAGTGCGTTGACGTGCTGGCGCTCAAGAAGCGCCTGGGCTCCAAGGTGCCGGTGTTTGCGGACGTGCAGGAGGTGCACTACGAGCAGCTCTGCGGCAAGTCCGTGGTAGACAACGCCTGGGACACCGTGATGAACGCCTTTGCGGACGGGCTCTTCGTGGGCGGCCACTCGCTCGCGGAGAGCATGGAGCTCGTGCGCGCCGTGCGGGCGCGCCTGGGAGACGAGGTGCCCATCTTCCTGAGCAGCGGCTCGACGGGGGAAAACGTCAAGGAGATCCTCTCCGAGTACGACGGCGTGAGCGTTGGCACGTGGGTCAAGGACGGCAACATGAGAAACCCGATAAACCCCGAGCGCGCCCGCGTCTTCATGGACCAGGTGCGCGAGCTGAGGGCCGAGAGGAGCGCGCGTGGACGCTAGGTTTGTGGTGTGTGGGCACGGCAGGTTTGGCAGTGGCTTGCACGAGGCCCTGCGGCTGCTGTGCGGTGACGACGAGCGCGTTGCCTCGCTGGACTTCAAGGAGGGGGACAGCTTCGAGGAACTTGCAGAGCGCATGGCGGAGCTCGTGGATGAGGCGCCGGACGTTCCGACGGTCATCTGTACGGACGTGCAGGGAGGCTCTCCGTTTAAGGCGTCTGTGCTGACCGGGATGGGGCGCGACAACGTGCGCCTGGTCACGGGGACGAACTTCCCGCTGCTCATGGGGCTCGTCTTTCCCGCGGAGGAGACGGGGGACGTGGACAAGCTTGTGGCCGGCGCACTTTCCGCCGCACGCGACGCCCTCGTCACCGTCACCCTGTAGACACCTAGCCTCGCAGGCTTGACGTCAAGCCTGCGAGGCGTGGGACAGATGGGGTCGGAGGTGGGGCGTCCCCCTCCGACCCCGGTGTCTCACGGCGCCCTTAGCAGTTGCCCACGTAGACGTGGGGGAGACTCCGCCGCGCCACCTCGGCGAGGCGGTAGACGTCGCTCACGGGCGTGGCCGCGCGGTCCGTCATGCGCCAGCGCGGGAAGAAGCGCGTCACGTGGTAGGTGACGTCCCCCAGCCCCGCGAGCCAGCGGGCGATGGAGCCGACCGTCTCCTCCGAGTCGCTCAGGCCGGGCACCACGAGCGTGGTCACCTCGAGGTGACAGGCGGGGTCGGCGGCCAGGGTCTCGATCGTGTGCCGCACGCAGTCGAGGGCGCCCCCCGGCGCCCCGCACGCCCGGTAGACCTCGTCCGAGAAGCCCTTGAGGTCGATGTTGGCCGCGTCGACGAGGCCGGCGAGCTCTCCGAGCACGGAGTCGCACGCGCACCCGTTGGAGACGAGCACGTTGGCGAGCCCGGCCTCGCGTGCGAGGCGGGCGCAGTCCCGCACGTACTCCCAGCCCACCAGCGGCTCGTTGTACGTGTGGGCGATGCCCACGACGCGCGGGTCGCGTCGGCGCGCCGCGAGCGCCATCTCGACGAGCTCGTCGGGCGTCACCTCGCGCCAGCCGACGTCGCCTGACCCCGCCTGGGCGATGTCGTGGTTCTGGCAGAAGGGGCAGGCGAGGTTGCAGCCGTAGCTTCCGACGGAGACCACGTAGGATCCCGGCCTCCAGCGCGCGAGCGGCTTCTTCTCAACGGGGTCGAGCGCGAGCGAGGTCAGATGCCCGTAGCCTTCCGGGACCACGCGACCGCCCACGTTGCGCCGCGCCCGGCAGGCGCCAAGCGCGCCCGGGGCGAGGCGGCAGCGCCGCGGGCAGCTCGCGCAGACGGCGACCGCCGGGGCCGGCGCGCCCTTCTCTCCCGCGCCCTTCTCGCCCGCGCTCACGAGTGGCGCTCCACGCGAAAGCGCATCAGGCGCACGCCGGGCTCCCCGAGGTCGACGCCTCCCTTGCCTGCGGCAATGCGCAGCTGCTCATCCACGGTGTCCACCCCGTCGAGGTCGGGCAGCAGCAGGCCGCGCCGCCCGTCCGGGGCGCTTACGATGACGCCGTAGCGTCGCGGGTCGAGTGCCTGCGGCCCGTTCACGGGCTCGGGCTCCCCGAGGACGTCCACCTTGTAGACCAGCTCGGGCAGCTCCCGCTCCGTGACCGGCGAGAAGCGCGGGTCGTGGAGGCCTGCCGAGACCGCGTTGGCGATAATCTCCTCCGCGAGGTTCCCACGTGCGGGGGCGATGGTCCCGATGCAGCCCCTGAGCCGGCCGTTCTTTGAGATTGACACAAAGGCGCCCGCGCGGCGGGAACTGAGCCCGGCGCCGAGGCCGTCCGGCGGAGCCATGCGCTTGCCCGTGCGCACGCGGTGCTCGAGGGAGGCGCGCGCCAGCCGGACGAGGGGGTCCTCCTCGCTGCGGCGCCGCTTCATGTCCTCCCTGTGCCAGGCGTCGTAGCGCGCGTCCAGCGCACGCGAGGCGTCCTCGCCCTCCGGGCCGGCCGGGGTGAGGACGGCGACCCCGTACCCCACGCCAAAGGGGCCCTCGTACGAGAGGAGCTCCGCGTCGACGGCGGTGCGGTCGAGCGCGCCCGCCATGATCTGGAAGGAGCGCAGGCCGCACTCCGCCGCGCGCTCGCACAGGCTCGGGTCGGCCGTGAGCAGGCTGAGAAGGTCGTCCGACCCGAGCGCCGCGCAGGCGAGCTCGTCGAAGACGGGGCCCTCGGGCGCGTACCCGTACGGCCCGTCTGCGGAGAGCTTGTGGGAGAGGTCACCGGAGGCCACGTAGGCCACGCGCCTGCCCAGGGCCTGCGCCGCGCGCTGCACGAGCCGCCCCATGCGGTAGTGGTCGCGCGGGGAGAGCCCAGAGATCCCCATGCGCACCACGCGGTACGGGGCGACCTCCTCGCCCGCGCGCCGCCGGGCCTCGTAGGCCCCCTCGATGAAGTGCAGCGGGACGAGTGTGCCCCAGTCCAGCGACGCCTCGCGCTCGCCCCGCGTGCCGGCGCTCAGGCCCTCATCCCGGGCGAGGCGGCACAGCTCGCGGACCAGCTCCTCGTCGTAGGTCACCCGGGAGCCGTCTCGGGCGTCACCGAAGCGCGCGAACGTGCCGCGTGCGCCCGAGCCGGGGGAGACGTGCAGGTAGTCGAGGTACATGGCTGTGTGCGGGCTCGAGATGACGATGGTCTGGGGCTCGAGCTCGGCTATGCGCCGCGTCGCCTCGCGGTAGGCCTCGACGGTGCGGCGCGCGTCCTTCTCGCGCCCCTGGCCTACCCCGGCGACGATGACCGGCGGGTGCGGGACCGCGACGGCAATGACAACGGGCATGGTCCACCTCCTGTCTGCGCTTCTGTGCATTGTCCCCCTCGGGGCGGCTCCCGGGCGCCAGAACGCGGCGACGCGCACCGCATTCTCCGTGTGCGACAATGAAGCGGACTCGGGGCGGCTCCGGGCCCGCGGCCTGCCTGCCCGACCGGCGGTGAAGGGAGGACAGCGTGGCGCTCTTCGCACTTGGCGCGGCGTCGGCCGCCTACGGCGCGCTCATGGCCGTGCTCTACCCGGCTGGCGGCTTCTTCCTGGTGTGGATTGCGCTCGGCGCCGCGCTTGCGGCGCTTGGCTGGGCGAGAAGGACGTCTCGCTGGGCATGCCTCGCGGCCTGGGTCCGCGGGCTTGTCGTCGGGTGCTCTGCGGTGGTTCTTCTCGCCGTGTGCGCGCTCTGCGGCCTCGTTGCGAGCGCCGCCTCGGCGACGCCGCCTGCCGGCCTCGACTACCTGGTCGTGCTTGGCGCCGGCCTGCAGCCCGACGGCACGCCGAGCGAGGCGCTGACCTACCGGCTCGACGCGGCGCTCGACTACCTGGACGACAACCCCGAGACGACGTGTCTGGTCTCGGGCGGCCAGGGCGCGGGCGAGGTGCGCGCCGAGGCCGACGCCATGGCGGAGTACCTCGTCGCCCACGGTCTCGACGAGGGCCGCCTCGTGCGCGAGGACCGCTCGACCACCACCGCGGAGAACGTCCGCAACTCCGCCGGGCTCGTCGAGCCCGGCGCCGCGGTGGCGATCGTCACCAACGACTTCCACCTCTACCGGGCCCTGCGCATTGCCGAGAGAAACGGCCTCGCGGGCGCCCACGGCCTGGCGGCGCCGTCGAACCCGCTCTACCTGCCCCAGGCCGCGCTGCGCGAGTGCGCGGCCATCGTGAAGGACGCGCTAGTCGGAAACATCTGACGGGCGGGGGACGCCCCGGCCCGTGCGAGAGGAGACCGCATGAGAGTCGAGACCACTTGGGAGCGAGACGGCTACGTCCTGCGCTCGGCGGCAGCCGAGGACGTGGACGCGTACTGGGAGGCGTTCGACGCGCTCGACCCGGAGGGGATGCGCCTCACGGGGAGCGTGCCGCATACGCGCGAGGAGGTCACGAGCTTCTTCCTGCGCTGCGTGGACGACCCCGACCGCTTTGACTTCCTCGTCGTGGCGCCCGACGGCCGCATCGTGGGGGAGTCCGTCATCAACGAGGTGGACTGGGAGGCGAGAAACGCCAACTTCCGCATCTACCTCTTCGACGTGGGCGGCCGCGACCACGGCCTGGGCAGCTGGGCCACGTGCGCCACGAGGGACTTCGCCTTCGGCGAGGCGGGGCTCCATCGCCTCTCGCTCGACGTCTTCTCGATCAACCCCCGTGCGCGGCGCGTCTACGAGAAGGCCGGCTTCACGGTCGAGGGCGTGGAGCGCGACGCGATCTGGCTGGGGCCCGAGGAGGGCTACTGCGACGACGTCCTCATGGCGATTCTCGAGGACGAGTGGCGAGCGCTCGCGAGTGCGTAGCGCGCAAGACGAGGGCGCCCGGCCGTGGGGTCGGGCGCCCTCGCGCTGAGGTTCTTCTCGCCGGGCGGGACTCTTAGGCGGCTGCCTCGGCGTCGAGGGTCTCGCGGATGGCGAGGATGAACTCGCGCGTGCCGAGCGACTGCGGGTCGGGCAGCGTGGTGATGCGCGCGAGGTCCCCGGTCATCTTGCCGGCCTCGATGGTGTGGACGGTGGCCGCCTCCAGGCGGTTGGCAAAGTCCACGAGCTCGGGCAGCTCGTCGAGCTCGCCGCGCTTGCGCAGCGCGCCCGTCCAGGCGAAGATCGTGGCCACCGAGTTGGTCGAGGTGGGCTCGCCCTTCAGGTGCTTGTAGTAGTGGCGCTGGACGGTGCCGTGCGCGGCCTCGTACTCGAAGTAGCCGTGCGGGCTCACGAGCACCGAGGTCATCATGGCGAGGCTGCCGAAGGCGCTCGAGAGCATGTCGCTCATGACGTCGCCGTCGTAGTTCTTGCAGGCCCAGATGAAGCCGCCCTCGGACTTGACCACGCGGGCCACGGCGTCGTCGATCAGCGTGTAGAAGTACTCGATGCCCGCCGCCTCGAACCTTTCGCGGTACTCGGCCTCGTAGATGTCCGCGAAGACGTCTTTGAAGCGGTGGTCGTAGGTCTTGGATATGGTGTCCTTGGTGGCGAACCACAGGTCCTGGCCGGTGGAGAGCGCGTACTCGAAGCAGCTGCGCGCGAAGCTCTCGATGGAGGCGTCGAGGTTGTGCTGGCCCTGGACCACGCCCGGGCCGTCGAAGACGTGCACGAGCTCGCGGCGCTCGGCGCCGTCGGCCGCGGTGTAGACGAGCTCCACCTTGCCGGGGCCGTCCACGCGCATCTCGGCGTTCTTGTAGACGTCGCCGTAGGCGTGGCGCGCGATGGTGATGGGGCGCTTCCAGGTGGTGACCGTGGGCTCGATGCCCTTGACCACGATGGGGGCGCGGAAGACCGTGCCGTCCAGGAGCGCGCGGATGGTGCCGTTGGGGCTCTTCCACATCTGCTTGAGGCCGTACTCCTCCACGCGCGCGGCGTTGGGGGTGATGGTGGCGCACTTGACGGCCACGCCCAGGCGTTTGGTGGCCTCGGCGGAGTCAACGGTGACCTGGTCGTTCGTGGCGTCGCGGTGCTCGAGGCCGAGGTCGTAGTACTCGGTCTTGAGGTCAACGTACGGGCAGATGAGCTCGTCCTTGATGATCTGCCAGATGATGCGGGTCATCTCGTCGCCGTCCATCTCGACGAGCGGGGTCTTCATAGCAATCTTGGACATGCACGCCTCCTGTGGTCGGGTCGCACGCGTTGGATGGGGCGAGGTTATCACGTCGCGGGCCGCCCGCGCGCCGCATGGCGCAAGTTGAGACGGACTTGACATACGAGAGGTGTGCAATTTGGGCCTTCGAGCCATGTTTTTGCTCGTCTGCTGTGCAGTTTGGGCTCTCAGTCCATGCAATTTGGCGTGCCAGAGGGAGTGGGGGGAGCGTTTTCCCAGTTGATCATATTAAGTATGAAATCATAATGACGTTTGGGGGCGATTTTGCATGGACTGAAAGGCCAAATTGCGCTGCGACCCCTTGAAATCATGGACCGAAGGCCAGAATTGCACAGCGCCCCCCGAGGTCATGGCTCGAGGGGCGCCGCGGCGACTGGCTCTCCGGGGCCGGGAGCCTGCCCGTCGGGCTAGCCTTCCAATGCGGCGGCGAGCCAACTGGGCTGCTCCGAGCTCACGACGCGCGCGCAGCAGTAGGCGTCCTCGAGCGAGAGCGTCGCTACTGCTACGTAGCCCTCCGGGCGCAGCGCGAACGCGAGCGCCCCGTTGCCGTCCGGAACAAGGAGGAGCGTCTCGTCGGAGACGGGGTCGTAGGCGGTGGTGGCCATGCGCGGGTTGCGGGCTACGGCGTCGGACGCGGAGAACTCCGGGGCGGGGAGGCTTGGGTCGAGCGTGGCGAGGGCTGCGGGACCGAGGTAGCGGGCAGGCTTGCCGGCCCCGGAGGTGGAGAAGCCGGCGAGCTGCCAGGGAATGTCTCCCGACGCCGCGACGAGGCTGGCGTGCACGGGCTCGCCCTCCGAGGTGAGCAGGCCGGTGTCAAAGTCCGCGGAGGACCCATCGGGCGAGACGGCGAGAAGCCCCTCGGCCTGGATGCGGGCAAACGTCATGGAGAGGTAGCTGCGTAGGACGCGACGCCCCTCCCCCCAGGGCTCGGGGGCGGCGAGCTCCGCGAGGCGCTCGAGCGCCTCGTCCCACGATCCGAGGGCGACGGTCTGGGCAAGGGCCCGCTCGGGGTCGGCCGCCTCGTCCCCGGAGGGGGAGAGGAACGCCGACCAGGGGCCGGAGGGCATCGGGCTCAGCCCGTCGAGGCCCACCTCGCCGGGCTCGCCGGCGTCGACCTCGGAGAGCGCCCACCGCTTGCCCGCGACGGGCCGGGCCGAGCGGCGAAGCGTGACGCGAACGGGGGTCTTCCCGTCAGCCTGCAGGTAGCGGAGGGAGAAGGTGACGTTGCTGCGCGTCCCCTCGATCGAGCCGGTGGAACGTGCGGTTCGGAAGTCCTCCTCGAGCGTGGCCATGGGGTCGACATCGGCCGGGAGCACCTGGTAGAGGACGCTCAGCTGCTCGCTCGAGCAGCGCACGTCCGCGTGGAAGTCCTGTGGCAGGTCACTCTGGGGGCGGGAGACGACGGTCGAGCCGAGTGTGGGCGTGGGCTCGGCTGCGGAGGGACTTTCCTCGGGGACCTCGGCAGGCTCGGGGACGTAGGTGATGGTGAGCGAGATGGAGGGGGTCGTCCCGGACGTCACGGGCTCACCCGCGGCCTCGTCCGCCTCCTCGGTCGTGTCTTCCTGCGTCTCTGGCTTTGCCGCGGGCATGGGCTCTGCGTCGGCTCGTGCGGGCTCCTGCCCTTCCGCAGTCTCGGGCGCAGGGTTGGGCTCGGGTTCGGGCGCGGGCGCAGGTTCAGGCACGACCTCGACGGGAGCGACCTCAACGGGCGCCGTCTCGTCCGTCGTGACGGGCTCGGCCTCGGCCGCGGGCTCGGCCTCGGCCGCGGGCTCGGCCTCCGGCCGCCGCTCGACGTGGCGGGGCTTCACCGGCTTGAGCGCCTTGGCGCCGCGCCGCTTCCAGGGCTTTCCCTTCGCCGCAGCCTTGTCCGCGCCCGTCTTGGCGCGCTCCAGCGCGCGGTCGTACTCCTCGTTGGCGAGCACCGTCGCATAGACGTAGCCCTTCTTGAACACGGTGAGCTTGACGAACTCGCCGAGCTGCTCGCAGAGCTCGCGCATGTCCGCGCACCCCAGGTCCTCCGGGCAGAGCCCGTCGGCCGTGAGGGCCTCCTCGGCGCGCGGCAGCAGCGTCTGCTTCCCCACGCCGAGCGTATTTGAGAGAAGACGATACAGATACAGGCGATTACCTGCGGATATGTTGGGCATGATGCCTCTTTTCGGAGTATGGTGGCGCGCTGGGCGTGCGGGTGTTCGGACCTACTACCTTACTACCCAAACGCGCCGGGGGCGCTCACGCATCCGCCGCCGGCCCCTCCCGGCGCGCCGCCGTCCTGAGCGCGCGGTTGCGCAGGTTCGTGACGGTCGCCTCCATGCCGTGCGGAGCGTACGAGAGCGCCTCGAGAGACTCCAGGTCGTGCGGGAGGTACGCCGCGAGCGAGAGCTCCGCGGTCTGCACGGCGCGCCTCGGGGCCGGCCCCGGCGTCGTCGAGAGTGCCAGGACGCGCGCGCCCTGTGCCCCGAGCCGCTCCTCGTACTCGCTCGACGGCTCGTCAGGCCGCTCCGCGCGGGCGTCTCGGCTTGCCCACAGCAGCTCGTAGCCGGCAAGGGGCACCTGCGTGAGCATGAAGTCAAAGAGGGGCTGGCTGTCCGTGCGCAGCCTCACCTCCGCACCCTGCGCCAGGACGTCGCGGAAGTCCATCAGCCGCTCCATGCTCGCCATTCTCTTGCCGGCGTCGCGCTTGCGCGGGAACGGCGTGGGGAAGTTGAGGTAGATTCTCCCGAGCTCGCCCGGCGAGAAGAACTCGCGCACCCGCATGCCCGTTCCGGGGACGACAACGACGTTGGTCAGGCCGCTCTCGTGGACGCGCTGCGCTGCGTATGCCACGCAGATCGGCTCGGAGTCCATGGCGACGAACAGCACGTCGGGCTCGTGCCGCGCCGCCTCGACCGCAAAGGCGCCCTTGCCGCAGCCCAGGTCGAGGCGCACCTCCCGGTAGCGGGGGACGTCCGGCCCGGCTGCCCCGATCCCGGGCCAGCACGCCTCGGCCCAGCGACCTCGCCAGTGCTCGGGAGCGAGCTCGATGACGTCGCGGTAGCGCTCGAGGCGCTCCTCGAGCACAAAGTTCTTCGGCAGGCGTGCGTGCAGGGCGTGCATGGGGCTCCGTTTCCTCGTACGCTCGGGTCGTTGGCTCGTGCGGGCTACAGCAGCTCGTCGAGGGTGGCTCCATAGGAGGGGAGAAACTCGCGCACGAAGTCCGCAACCTCAGGCAGCTCGGCGGCCATCTCGTCGACGGCGGCGCGGCAGGTGCGCTCGGCGCTTCCAAACTCCGCGTTGCCGGAGCGGGCCTCGTCCACGCACTTGATGAGCGCGGAGATCTTGTCGGCGGCCTTCACGAGGCGGCGCAGGTAGCGCTCGTCCTCGTCCGCGTCCGAGGCGAGCCAGAAGACGTCCTCGAAGGCCGGGCGCAGGTCGGCGGGCAGCGCGCTCACGAGCCGCTCCTCCGCGCTGTGCTCGACGGCGCGGTACGCGTCGCGGATCGTTCCGTCGTGGTACTTCACGGGCGTAGGCATGTCCCCGGTGATGATCTCGGAGGCGTCGTGGTAGAGCGCCACGACCGCGGCCCGCTCGGCGTCGAGCTCCCGACCGAAGCGCACGTTGCCGATGACGCACAGCATGTGGGCGATCAGCGCCACCTCGAGCGAGTGCTCGGAGAGGTTCTCGGGGCGCGCGCTGCGCATGAGGGCCCAGCGCTCGATGTACTTCATGCGCGAGAGCAGCGCGAGGAAGTGCGACTCCCCGCCGCGCTCCGGGCCGAGGTTCTTCTCGCCCACTAGCCCAGGTCCTCCTGCGTGCTCTGCAGCGTGGCCATGAGGGCGGGGATGACCTGCTTCTTGCGGCTCACGACGCCCGGGAGGCGCGCCATGCCGTCCTTGGGCTCCACGTCAAAGGCGCGCGAGACGACCTCCTCGGCGCCCTCGCCGTACCACAGAATCTCGCTCGAGGAGCTCTTCACGTCCGTGAACAGGTAGAAGACGAGCGGCAGCTCCTCGGTCGCGGCGGCCTCGGCGAGGTAGGGCCCGACGAGCTCCTCGGCGGCCTTGCGGCTCCTCTCGGTCATGTAGCTGCCCTGGCCCACGCCGAACTTGACGTTGCCGCGGCTGAAGACCTTGAAGTCGCCGTTGAAGACCTCCTCGGCGGTGCGGCCGGTGAGGTCGGCACCCGCCTCGAACATGGCGTCGGCGTAGGTGTCGATGTCGACGCCGGCGATCCGTGCGAGGTCTGCCGCGGCGGCGCGGTCCACCTGAGTGCAGGTGGGGGAGCGGAAGGCCAGCGTGTCGGAGAGGATGGCGGAGAGCATGAGGCCCGCGACGTTCTTGGGGATCTCCACGCCGTTCTCGCGGTACATCATGTGCACGATCGTGCAGGTGCAGCCCACGGGCATGTTGCGGAAGTAGGCCGGGCTCGAGGTCTCGATGGAGCCGATGCGGTGGTGGTCGATGATCTCCATGATCTCGGCCTGCTCGAGGCCCTCGACGGACTGCGAGCGCTCGTTGTGGTCCACGAGGATGACGTGCTTCTTCTTGGCGGACAGCAGGCTCGGGGAGCTGATGAGGCCCACGTAGGTGCCGTTCTCGTCGATGACGGGGAAGAAGCGGTGGCGGCTCTGCGCCATCATCTTGCGCGCGTCGTCGATGGAGGTGTTGACGCTCGCCTTGAGGATGCCCTCGGAGAGCATCTTGGCGCGCACCGGGATGGACATAGAGATGAGGCGTGCGGCGGCGTAGGTGTCGTAGGGGGTGGTGATGATGGCGCAGCCGTGGCGCTCGGCGGAGGCGACCACGCGGTGCGAGACGTGGGCGCTGCAGCAGATCACGAGGCAGCTGGCCTCGCACTCGACGGCAAACTGCTGCGTCTCGTAGCGGTTGGTCACGAGCACGATGTCACCGGGCTTGACGGTGTCCTCCATCATCTCCGGCGTGGTGCCCACGCAGACGTTGCCCCCGGTCACGCGCGCCGTGGGGTCGCCGAGGATCATCTCGCCGTTGAGCGTGTCGATGATGTTGGCGTAGCAGGTGTTGGACGCGCCGATCACGCCCATGTCGAAGACGTCCATGTTGGCGTTGGCGATGTCCTTGACCGCGATGAGGCCCTCGAGGTGGTTGTCCTCGTCGGTGATGCAGAGGGTGTCCGCCTTGGCGTCGCGCATGAGGTTCCAGGCGGCAAAGAGGCTCATCTCTCCGTCGATGCCGCCCTGGCGCTGGATCTCGGTGTCCTTGACCTGCGGTGCGACGGACGTGATGAGCGCGGGCTCCTCAAAGCCAAAGTGGCGCAGGACAAACGCCGTCTCGCGGTTGACCGCGCCGGCGCGGCGCGGCTCATAGATGTTGGTGTGCTCGACCTCGTTCTTGAGGTGCGCGTACGCGATGGCCGAGCAGATGCTGTCCGTGTCCGGGCGCAGGTGGCCGATGACGTTGACCTTGCGAATACCCTCAGGCATTGGAGCTCCTCCTGTTGTGTTCCCCTGTCCTCTGATTGTGCCACGCGAGCCGGACCTTTTCAGGCGGGGCGTCCCCGAACGGCGTCATTCGTGCAGGCGCTGTGAACGCGCTGGCGAGAAGGACCGTGGGGCCGACTACCCGACGGTTCTTCTTGCCGGCGCGCCGCCCTGCGAAGTGATGATTTGTGTGTGGGCTTGGGGCCTGCCGGACCTCTCCCCGTATAATTGCGGCACGAGACAGAAAACCCCTGCTAGCGAAAGGCGAGAAACCCATGGCGGAGTTCGTCTACATGTTCAACCGCGCCCGCAAGGCCGTGCACGACAAGGTGATCCTGGACGACGTCACGGTGGGCGTGTACCCCGGCGCCAAGATCGGCGTGGTGGGCCCCAACGGCGCGGGCAAGTCCACGCTGCTCAAGGTCATGGCCGGTCTCGAGGACGTCTCCAACGGCGAGGCGCGCCTCTCCCCGGGCTACACGGTGGGCATCCTCCAGCAGGAGCCGCCGCTCGACGAGGACAAGACCGTGCGCGAGAACATCGAGCAGGCCTTTGGCGACGTCCTCGCCAAGATCGAGCGCTTCAACCAGGTGAGCGCCGAGATGGCCGACCCGGACGCGGACTTCGACGCGCTCATGGCCGAGATGGGCCAGCTCCAGGACGAGATCGACGCCGCCAACGGCTGGGACCTGGACTCCCAGCTCTCGCAGGCCATGGACGCGCTGCAGTGCCCCGACCCGGACTCCCCGGTGACGCACCTCTCCGGCGGCGAGCGCCGTCGCGTGGCCCTGTGCCGCCTGCTGCTCGAGGCCCCCGACCTGCTGCTTCTTGACGAGCCGACCAACCACCTGGACGCCGAGTCGGTGCTGTGGCTGGAGCAGTTCCTTCACCGCTACCCCGGCGCCGTCATGGCCGTCACGCACGACCGCTACTTCCTGGACGACGTGGCCGAGTGGATCTGCGAGGTCGACCGCGGCCAGCTCTACCCCTACGAGGGCAACTACTCCACCTACCTGGAGAAGAAGGCCGCGCGCCTCGAGGCGCAGAGCCAGCAGGACGCCCGCCGCGCTAAGAAGATGAAGTCCGAGCTCGCCTGGGTGCGCTCGAGCCCCAAGGCGCGCCAGGCCAAGAACCGGGCCCGCCTCGAGCGCTACGAGCAGATGGAGGCCGAGGCCCGCGCCGTGAAGCGCGTCGACTTCACCGACATCCACATTCCCGTGGGCCCGCGCCTGGGAGCCAAGGTCCTCGAGGCCGAGCACCTCTGCAAGAGCTTCGGCGACCGCGTGCTGATCGACGACCTCTCGTTCTCCCTGCCGCGCAACGGCATCGTGGGCGTGATCGGCCCCAACGGCGTGG
The DNA here is from genome assembly GCF_002160255.1 of Olsenella sp. An188. Taxonomy (GTDB): domain Bacteria; phylum Actinomycetota; class Coriobacteriia; order Coriobacteriales; family Atopobiaceae; genus Thermophilibacter; species Thermophilibacter avistercoris. Next base: position 147,213 of record NZ_NFKF01000003.1, read on the forward strand.
GCAAGTCCACCCTGTTCAAGATGATCGTGGGGCAGGAGGAGCCCACGTCGGGCACGCTTACGGTGGGCGAGTCCGTCAAGCTCTCCTACGTGGACCAGATGCGCGAGGGCCTGGATGCCGAGAAGACCCTCTGGGAGGTCGTGAGCGACGGAAACGACTACATCCGCGTGGGCGAGGCCGAGATTCCGAGCCGTGCCTACGTGGCGGCCTTCGGCTTCAAGGGTGGGGACCAGCAGAAGCGCGCCGGCGTGCTCTCCGGCGGCGAGCGCAACCGCCTGAACCTGGCGCTCACGCTCAAGCAGGGCGGAAACCTGCTGCTGCTTGACGAGCCGACCAACGACCTCGACGTCGAGACCTTGGAGTCGCTCGAGGAGGCGCTCGAGGAGTTCCCGGGCTGCTCCGTGGTGATCTCCCACGACCGCTGGTTCCTCGACCGCGTTGCCACGCACATCCTGGCCTGGGAGGGCGACGACGAGAACCCCGGCCGCTGGCACTGGTTCGAGGGCAACTTCGAGGCCTACCAGGCAGACCGCGAGAGGCGCCTCGGCGCGGAGGCCTCCAAGCCGCACCGCCTGCACCGCAAGCTGACCCGCGACTAGAGTTAGGGCACAACCCGGCCATCGGCAGAGCGTGGCGAGAAGGACCGCGCGTCCTTCTCGCCACGCGTGCATTTGCCGGTGCCGGCGACGGTGCATGTGCGCGGAACTTTGACTTATGCACGATTCATTCGACCCCACAATGCGGAGGGCGGCGATTGGCCTGGGGCGGCTGGTTGCCGCCCTCCCGCTACTCGCGTCCGAGCACCCAGTCGATGGTGTTCGCCACTCGAATTCCTTCCTCGGTGACTCCAAGTCCCAGGCGGTCGAGGGTGAGCACCATTTTTGGGAACGCGTCTCGTATGGCCAGCAGCGGCGTCAGTTCGCGTTCGCGGGTCTTCTCGCCCAGCATGGTTTCTGTGACCTGCACGTAGAGGCGCTCATCGGCCCTTGTTGCCACAAAGTCCACCTCGCCGGTGCGAAGCGCACCCACCTCAATGTGATAACCGCGGCGTATGAGCTCGTTGAAGACCAGGTTCTCCAGCTGAAAACCGGTGTCGCCTGCCCGGAAACGGGTGGCGAGGTTCCTTAGCCCCAGGTCGACGGGATAGAACTTGCGCAGGGGTGCGAGCACGGTTTTGCCCTGAAGGCCGGTTTGCGATGCCTCGCGAACAATAAAGGCCTGCTCAAGGGCATTGATGTAATTGTCGATAGTCTCTGAACTGGTTCGTCTTCCCATGCTGGTGAGGGCACCCACCACCTTGTTGGTTGAGAAGAGATTGCCAGACGTGGAAAAGAGGTAGGCGATGAGACGTTGCAGCAAAGCGACGTCGCGCAGGTTGAGGCGCCGGGCCACGTCGTTCAGGACCACGGTGTCCATGATGGCGGAGAGCTCTCTCGCAGCCCCCTCCTGCGTTAGCTCGCGCAGGGCAAAGAGGCCCGGCATGCCCCCGAAGCGCAGGTAGTCGGCAAAGGCGGCATCCTCGGCGGAGGGTTCCCCGTACGCCTCAAGAAAGCTCAGGTATTCGGAGAAGGAGAGGGGGTGCACCGGAACGCTGACATATCGTCCGGACAGCAGCGTCGCAAGATCGGACGAAAGCATGTGGGCGTTTGAGCCGGTGACGTACACGTCCGTTGCGGGCCTCGTGTGCAGGCTGCGCACCACGCGCTCCCACCCCTCAACCTCTTGAATCTCATCGAGGAGAACATAGCTGGGCGTCTGCGGATCTGCGCGGTCAAAGGCCTCCTCTAACTCACAAACGAGCTCTTCTGCGGAGGTTGCCAGTGGCAGGCCGAACTCGTCGAGGCGCTTGAAGAAAATATTGCGCTCCGGCACGCCTTCGGCAACAAGCCGATCCCTGAATGCCGAGAGTATGGTTGACTTGCCGCAACGGCGAACGCCTTGGAGCACCTTGATCTGGGGGGTATCGCGCAGGGACTCGAGCAGCTCCTGATAGGAGGGGCGGTCAACGCGCGTGATTCTCTCAGTCATGTGAGCTCCTCTCATCATTTCGAGTATATCTGAAGCTAGAGTACTTTGAAGACGGAGTTTCAGGTATAACTGAAACTCCGTCCATAGAGTGTCGATGCTTCAGGCATGGCGGAAACTATGAACTCGTCAGGGTCCTTCTCGTCCGGGCGTCATGGCCGCCGACCGGCTGTTCCGCCGCGCAACGCGCTTGTCATCTGGCACGCACAAAACGTCCACAAGACGTTAGAATGAGGGCGCCCCGCGAGGGTGCCCTTTCTTGGGACAGACGGCGCACGGCGCCACGTAGATAGGAGAGCAGATGCACGGCGACATCAGGACGCGCAAGGCGGTCATCATCGGCGCGGGACGCGTGGGCAGCCACGTGGCCCTGTGCCTCATGTTCCAGCACCTCGTGAACGAGATCGTCTTCCTCGACGTCAACAAGGAGGCCGCGCGTGCCCAGGCGCTCGACCTCGAGGACCTGGCCTCCGGCCTCGGCGACTCGTTCACCATCCGCGTGGGCGAGTACGCGGACTGCCGCGACGCCCACTTCGTGATCCTCACCGCCGGCCGCAGCCGCCGCCCCGGCGAGACGCGCCTCCAGATGCTCGACGGCACCGTCAAGGTGCTCGACGGCATCGTGGGCCCGCTGCGCGACTCCGGCTTCCACGGCATCCTGATCAGCGTCTCCAACCCGGCCGACATCGTGGTCGAGTACCTCTACCGCAACCTCGGCCTGCCGCGCAACCAGGTCTTCGGCACCGGCACCGCGCTCGACTCCGCGCGCCTGCGCCGCGTGCTCTCCGAGACCATCGACGTCTCGAGCCGCCAGATCCAGGCCTTCTGCATGGGCGAGCACGGCGACTCCATGTTCATCCCCACCTCGCGCATCTCGGTCGAGGGCATCAACCTGCGCGAGTACCTCTCCCTGCGTGACGACGTGGTCGACTCCATCGACTTCGGTGACGTCATGCGCCGCGTGCGCGAGTCCGGCGCCGCGATCATCTCCGGCAAGGGCTGCACGGAGTTCGGCATCGCCTCGATCGTGGCCGACCTCGTCACCTCGATCCTGCACAACGAGAAGCGCGTGGTCCCGCTCTCCACGCACCTCGAGGGCGAGTACGGCGAGTCGGGCATCTCCGCCGGCGTCCCGTGCGTGATCGGCGACCGCGGCGTCGACTCGGTGCTCGAGATCGACCTCTCCTACGACGAGCGCCGTGCGATGCGCAAGTCCTGCTCGATCATCCGCGACTACTGCGAGAAGGCGCTTCCCGCTCAGGAGTAGGGCCTGCGGTGGGAGGATCTCGGCCCGTCGTCCCCGTGCGCGCGGGGCGGCGGGCCGCTTTCGTTCCCGCGGGGGCCGGCGCCGCGGCCCGAAAAGGCTTACCAAACCGTCATGCAACAGCTTGCTGGGGGGGGGTTCTCCCAGCGTACAATGGAGCGGCTTTCCGAGCCACGACGACAGGAGTCCCATGATCAGAATCGATCACGTGAGCAAGTCATACGACGGCGGCGCCACCCTCTCGGTGCGCGACCTCAGCCTCGAGATTCGCTCCGGCGAGATCTTCGGCCTGCTCGGCCCCAACGGAGCGGGCAAGTCAACGCTGCTCAACATGCTCGCGGGCGTCCTCGCGCCCACCTCGGGCACCATCGAGCTCGGCGGCGTGAACGTGGTGGAGAACCCGCTCGCCGCCAAGCGCAACCTCTGCTACGTGGGCGACTCGCCCGACCACCTGCTGCGCCTCAAGGGCCACGAGTTCCTGCGCTTCATCGCGGACGTCTACGAGGTTCCCCAGGACGTGCGCTCCGCGCGCATCGCCGAGCTCGCGCACGAGTACGGCATGGAGGGCGAGCTGGACAACCAGATCCAGTCCTACTCCCACGGCATGCGCCAGAAGATGATGATCATGGGCGCGCTGCTGCCCGACCCCGAGACCTGGATTCTCGACGAGCCCATGACCGGCCTCGACCCCAAGGCGTCGTGGCTGCTCAAGCAGTCCATGCGTCGCCACGCCGACGCGGGCAAGACGGTGCTCTTCTCCACCCACGTGCTCGACGTCGCCGAGAAGGTCGTGGACCGCGTGGGCGTGATCGCGCACGGCGAGCTGCTCTTCGTGGGCACCGTCAATCAGATGCGCGAGCACTTCAAGAGCAACGGCTCGCTCGAGGAGATGTTCCTCGAGCTCACCTCCGAGAACTCCCCGTTTGCGTCGGAGCCGGAGAGGGGCGCGGCGGGCGAGAAGAACGATGCCCCCGCGGCGCGCCCGGCGGGTGCGCCCGAGCCGCCGGAGGTGCGCTAGCATGGCGCGCGCGGCGGCCCAGGACTTCTCCTGGAAGCAGTTCCGCGTGATGCTGCGCGTGATCCGCAAGGGCGAGCAGCACCTCGACAACACCGGCATGGGCCTCGGCGGGGACGCCGAGGCCACGGGCAAGGGGGTCGCCACCAAGGTGGGGCTCGGCCTGAGGCGCGTTGCCATGGCGGTCCTCTACCTCATCCTCGCCGGTGCCTTCTTCGCGCTCGGCATCGGCCTGGGCGCGGCGGGCGTCACGCCCTACTCCGCCTTCAGCCTCTCGGTGGTCAGCCTCGTCACGCTCACGGTGCTCACGGGCGTCTACCAGGCCGTGAACATCCTCTACTTCGTTCGTGACCTCAGCTACTACCTCACGCTGCCCATCTCGGCCACCACGATCATGTGGGCCAAGCTCACGCACTTCCTGGCCCTCTCCGTGCTCGGCGACCTCATCCTCGTCCCCGTGCCGCTCGGCTGCCTCTTCGCGCAGAGCGCGCCGGCGCTCACCTGGCCGCTCACCGTCGTGGCCTTCGTGCTGTGCGCGGTGGCGGTCAACCTCGCGCTGGTCATCGTGTGCGTGCCCATCATGCGCTTCTCGCGCCTCGCGCACGACAAGGACCGCTTCTCGCGGGTCTTCGGCGGCCTCATCGTGGTGCTTGCGCTCGCCATTGGCGTGGGCAGCCAGTTCGCCCTGCGCGGCGACGGTCTTGCGAGCTTGGCCTCCGGTGCCGACGAGCTGCTCTCCGGCGGCGCTCCCATGGTGGTGATGGGCGTGATCTGCCCGCCCTCGCTCTTCGTGCGGCAGGCGCTGACCGGGGACGCGCTGGGCGTGGCGAGCGGGCTGGCGCTCATGGTGGCGAGCGTGGCGCTCTACGCGCTCGTCCTCTCCGCGCTCGCGCGGCGCTGGTACTTCGAGGGGGTCCAGTCGCTCCAGGGCGCGGGCGCCAAGAGCGGCCGCCGCGTGGAGGGCGCCGAGCTCGCGCGCGCCACGCGCTCGCGCGGCCAGGTCTCGGCCAATCTCTCCCGTGACTGGAAGACCATGGTCCGCGTGCCCGTGTTCTTCAACCAGTTCGTGCTGAGCTCGCTGCTCATGCCGCTCTACTTCGTGGTCATCATGGTGGCGAGCGGTGTCCTCGCGTTCTCGGAGATGGAGCAGGCCGGCGTCTCGGTCCCGTTGCTGCTCGAGCTCGTGCGGACGGCCACGGCCACCTTCACGCCGGGCAGCCTCGAGCTCGCGTGGTGCGCGGTGGGAGTGCTCGGCTTCTCCATCCTCCTCGGCTTCTCGTCCTACACCTTCACGATGGGCGTGAGCCGCGACGGGGACGACTTCTTCTTCCTGCGCGCCCTTCCCATGGACTGGCGCTCCTACCTCGTTGCCAAGTTCGTCTCGCCGTTCGCGCTCTCCACGGTGCCGATGCTCGTGCTCATGCTGGTGGCGCTCGTGGTGCTCGGCGTTCCCGTCGTGTCCGGCGCCTACCTCGTGCTCGTCTACCTGGGGGCCACCGCGACGCTCGGGCTGCTCTCGCTCGGGCTCGGGGCGCGCTTCCCGCGCCTCACCTGGGACAACGAGGCCCAGCTCGTCAAGGGTGGCGGCGCGACGCTCATGGTCTTCGCGGGACTCGTGGTGGGCGTCGTGGTGATGGCGCTGCCCGCGCTCGCGCTTCTCGCCGGGTGCCTGTGGCTCGTGATCGAGCCCTGGCTTTGCCTCGTGCTCGCGCTCGTCGCCTTCGTCGCGGAGGGTGCGGCGCTGGCGTGGTGGGTGCTGGGCCCCTGCGCGCGTCACCTCTCCCGCCTGGAGCGCTAGCGGAGAGCTCCGCGCGCCCGACGTCGCGAGGTGCCCCCTGCCCGAGGCCCTTCTCGCCTCCGTGGGCAGGGGGCACGCGTGTGCCTGGGGCCGGGACGCGCCCTGGATGCGCGCTACCCGACGAGCGCCTGGAGGATTGCCACGAACGCCGCGATCGACAGGGCGAGAAGTGCCGTGAGCCCCCAGGCCCTGGGGTTGCCCCAGTTCATGGCCCAGCCGACGCCAAAGCGCCGCGGCAAGATCACGGCCGGGTCCTCGCGGTTGACGTAGAAGATTCCCGCCTTCCAGTGCTCGTCGTCATCGAAGTCGAGCGTGCGGGCCGCGGGCGTGTGGCGCAGGAGCCGGGTGCCGGACTGTCCGTAGGCGGCCGACGTGCCCAGGGTCACCGCGCACGCGGCTACGCAGACCACGGCGACGCCGACGGCGGCGTGGCCCATGCTGATCACGCCCGCAAACGAGAGCGGCATGAGGGCGATCGACGCCTGGACGAGCATGCCGGCGGCGAGCAGCGCCAGGCTCTGCGCCCGGGCGAACGCCCCGTAGGCGAGGGAAGAGGAGGCGGGCGCCTCCGTGGAGACCGGGCGCTTGCTGCGCCGGATCATCCAGTGCGACGAGGCGAAGGCCCCGCCCAGGAAGAGCTGGATCGCCGCCGGGAACGCAAAGACGACCCACCCCTTTGCGATGGTGTCGTCGACCTGCCCCGCCGCGTTCATGTGGATGGGGACGACGTCGGGCATGGAGGGGTAGAGCGCTGCCGTCAGCGCGAGCGTGGCGAGAATGACGGGCAGGTAGAGGAGGTTCCACCAGAGCGAGAGGACCTGCGGGGCGTCCTGCGCGGCGGAGCCCACGACGGCGCTCGCGCGCTCGTGGCGGGCCTGCCACCCCTCGGCCCGCTTGATGGCGCGCACACGCGAGCGGAAGGCCAGCATCAGCAGGAACCCCGCGAGGGGAAGGGACAGCACCACGGCCGCGAGCCCGACGGGGCTGGTGCCGGCGAGCGTCCAGGAGAGCGCCACGGCGAGCGCGGAGAGGGCCAGCATCGCGAGTGAGTAGGCGACGCGCATGCGGCGCAGGCGCGGGTCGGCTTGGGCGACCTCGGGGACGGTGACGGCAAACGCCTCGCGGCGGCGCGTGAGCCACGGCACGAGGGCGAAGGTGGCCCCGGTGAGCAGGGTGATGAGCGCCATCATGGTGCGCCCGGTCAGGGAGACGAGCTCGGGTGACATGGTCAGGCCCCCTCGGGGAGGTCGGAGGCCGCGCGCAGCGCCGCCTCGACGAACGCGGCCCGCGTGCCCCCGGACGCCTTGAACTCCACGGCGAGCCTCCCGAGCTCCTCGTCGAGCGCCGCCTCGTCCATGCCGGCGGCCGGGTCCGCGGGGGCGTCCGCAACGTAGGCGCCGCGCCGGCCGAGCATGATGACGTACCCCTCGTCGCGCAGGGTCGCGTATGCCTTGTTGACGGTGTGCAGGTTGATGCCCAGGTCCTCCGCGAGCGAGCGCACGGAGGGCAGGGGGTCGCCGGGGCGCAGCTCGCCCGCGGCTATCCCCGCGATGACCTGGGCCCGCAGCTGCAGATACAGCGGGGTCTCGGAGAGCTTGTCCACGGTTATGACCATGAGGGTCGCTCTTCTCGCCGGCGTGTTCTTGTTCTATGGGAACTATAGCAGACGTCCGCGAAGTGTGGTATACCATCGCATCATCTGTTCTATTCCAGATAGAGCAGAGAGGCGTTGGCGGGGAGGGCCCCGCCGCGAAAGGAGGAAGCGATGGCGCGTCCCATTCTGGAGGTCGAGCACTTCACGAAGCGCTACGGCGACAAGGTCGCGGTTCGTGACGTCTCCCTGACGGTCGAGGCCGGGGACATCCTCGGGTTCATCGGGCACAACGGCGCGGGAAAGACCACGCTCATCCGCTCGGTGGTGGGCGCCCAGCCGGCGAGCGGCGGGCAGGTCCGCGTGTGCGGGGCGGACGTCGCGCGCGAGCCCGTGGCGGCCAAGCGCCGCCTGGCCTACGTCCCCGACAACCCCGACGTCTACGAGTTCATGACGGGCATCCAGTACCTCGACTTCATGGCCGACGTCTTTGGGGTGGACGCGGCCACGCGGCGCGCGCGTATCGCGGAGCTCGCCGAGCGGCTCGAGCTCACGTCCGCGCTCGGCGACCTCGCGGGCAGCTACTCCCACGGGATGCGGCAGAAGCTCGTCCTCGTGGGGGCGCTGCTGCACGACCCGGATCTGCTCGTTCTCGACGAGCCCTTCGTGGGTCTCGACCCCGCCGCGTCCCATGAGCTCAAGGCGCTCCTGCGCGAGCGCGCCGAGGCGGGCGGGGCGGTGTTCTTCTCGTCCCACGTACTCGAGGTCGTGGAGCGCCTCTGCGACCGGGTCGCCGTGATTCGCGCGGGTGAGCTCGTGGCCCTGGGGCCCACCGACGAGGTGTGCGGCAGCGAGTCGCTCGAGGACGTGTTCCTCGAGCTCGTCGAGGGCTCGCGCGACGAGAGGGGAGGTCGGTAGCGATGGGTGACTTCGGGAGGCTGGTCGCGCTCCAGGCGCGCTCGCTCGCATGGGGACTCGTGGGCCGCGGGCACGGCGGGAGGGCGCGGGCGCTTGGCGTCGCGCTCGGCGCGCTCGCGCTCTCGGGGCTCGCCGTCGCCTACCTGTACCTGACGGGAAGTGGGCTCGTGGCGCTGGGGCTCGCGCAGGCGATCCCGGCGCTCGCGGCCCTCGCGGGCTCGCTCGCAGGCGTGGCCTTTGCGTTCATGAAGGCCAACGGCACCCTCTTCGGCCTGCGCGACTACGACTTCGTGGCGGCCCTGCCGGTTCCCACAGCCGTTGTCGTGCTCGCGCGCATGGCAACGCTCCTCGGCAGCGGCGTGGCGCTCTCCTTGATCGTCTCCGCGCCGCTCTACGTCGCCTACTTCGGCGCGGTGCCGGCGGGTGCGCAGGCGCTCGCGTGCGCCGTCCTGGGGACGCTCGTCGCACCGCTCGCCCCGGTCGCCGTCGCGTCGCTCGCCGCCTTCGGCGTCTCCGCCGCGGCGGCGCGCTTCCGTCACGCGGGCGTGGCCTACCTGGTCCTCTCGCTCGCGCTCGTGGTCGCGATCGTCGTGGGGTCCGCGGTGCTCGGCGCGGAGGCGGGAGACATGGACGCCGACGCGCTCGTCGCCGCGGCGGGCGGCGCGGCGGCGCTCCTGAGCTCGTCGGTCGAGGCCGCCTACCCGCCGGCGGCGTGGCTCGCCGCGGCCGTGACGCACGGCTCGTGGGCCGGCCTCGCGGCGTTTCTCGGCACGTCGGCCCTTGTGTGCGCGGCCACGGCCGCGCTCGTGACGCGCCTCTACCCGCGGATGGGCGGCACGGTCTCCGTGCGCGGCGGCCGCTCGTTCAGCGCGAGCGGGATCCGGGGGAGGGTCGCCTCCCCGCTCGGGGCGCTCGTCATCAAGGAGCTTCGCCGCGTGGCCACGCTGCCGACCTATGCGCTCAACTGCTGCGTCGGGCTCGTGCTCATGGTGGTGCTGGCGGCGGCCCTGGGGGTGGTGGGGCTCGAGGGCCTGCTCACCTCCGGGGCGATCGACGGCGTGGACGTGACGGCCGAGCAGGCGGCCGCGATCTCGGTCCCGGTGTGTGCGGCGCTTCCGTGGGCCTTTGGCTTCTGCGCGGCGATGTCGCTCACGGCGGCCCCGTCCGTCTCGCTCGAGGGGCGCTCCGCGTGGGTGATGGCGTCGCTTCCGCTCGCGCGGCGCACGGTGCTCGGTGCAAAGCTGCTGGCGAACCTGGTGCTCGGCGGGGCCGCCATCGCCGTCTCCACGGCGGTCCTTCTCGCCTGCGGGAGGGTGGGCGTGACGTGCGCCCTCGAGTGCGCCGTGGTCGCGACGGGGATGCTCGCGGGCCTTTCCGGCCTCACGATCACGCTCGACGCGCGGCGCCCCAACTTCGGCTTCTCCTCGCCCAACGAGGTCGTCAAGCGCGGGTTTCCCATGATGGTGGGCGTCATGGGCGGCCTGGTCGTCTCGTTTGGGTGCGCCTTCGCGGCGTTTCTCGCCAGCTCCTCGCTCGGGCAGCTCGCGGCAGACGCCCTTAACGTGGGGGTGCCCGCGCTGGTTGCCGTCGCGGGCATGGCGGCGTTTCTGCGCGAGACGAACGACGAGCACGTCTACGCGTAGGCGCACGGGCGAGGGGCGGCCACGCATGACCGCCCCTCGGCGTGTTCCCCGTGCGTGTCCGGGCGGGCCTACCTGCGCGAGGCGGCAAAGGCGGCCGCTCCGACGATGCCTGCGTCGTTGAGCAGCGTCGCGGGATAGACGGGCGTCTCCACCTCGAGGTACGGGAAGAACTTCTCGTGCCGCTTGCTCACGCCGCCGCCTATGACAAAGGCCTCGGGGCTGAGGTAGAACTCGAGGAGGCGCAGGTACTTGGTCAGGCGCTTGCCCCACTTCTTCCAGCTGAGGTCCTCGCGCTGGCGGGCGGAGTCGGCCGCCAGCCGCTCGGCGTCCTCGCCGTGCTTGCCCATGGTGAGGTGGCCGAGCTCGCTGTTGGGCACGAGCACCCCGTCCATGACGAGCGCGGTCCCGATGCCGGTTCCCAGCGTGACGGTGACCACGAGCCCGCGGTGGCGGCGCGCCTCGCCGTAGAGGCTCTCGGCAAGGCCGGCCGCGTCGGCGTCGTTGACCACGTGGACGGGGCGCCGGCACGCCTCGGAGAGCTTGGCGGTTATGTCGACGCCCACCCAGGACTGGTCGAGGTTGGCCATGAAGCCGATGGGCCGGCCGGGGTGGACCGGCGCCGGGAAGGCAACGCCCACCGGCACGGACGCGTCCACCTCAAAGTGGTCGAGCAGCTGAGAGACGATCTGCGAGACCGCCTCGGGCGTGGACTCCTCTGGGGTGGGGGTGCGCAGGCGCTCTGCCGCAAAGCGGCCGCGCTCAAGGTCGACGGGCGCCCCCTTGATGCCGGACCCACCGATGTCGATGCCAAAAGCGTCCATGCCGTGCCTCCCGTTCCCTCGTGCGGACAGCTGGCAAAACTGTAGGACGCGCGGGTGCGGCCGCGGGCGAGAAGAACCCCGTGCGGCGGCGATGGGACGGCCAGCGTGCGGCGGACGGCTACGCCCGGACCTTGAGGGACTGCAGGTACGCCCTCTGCTCGGGCGTCACGCGGCGGCTCTCGCGCGCCTTCTGCAGCGACTTGTTGTGCGTCCACGCGTCCAGGCGCGGCGGGCGCGCCTCAAAGAGCGGAAGCGTCGCCTCGCCCTGGCGTATCAGGGCGTACGAGAAGTACCAGGCGCGTGCCATGTTGACGTAGTACTCCGGGCGGTCAATGTCTGCGACGAGCTGCAGCTGGCTCGGCTCGAAGGCGTCGCCCAGAAAGAGCGACATGAGCGTGGTCACGCCGAAGCGCACCACGTACTCGGGACTCTCAGGCGCGACCCACGAGCGGATTCTCTCGATCGTGGCGTCCAGGTCTCGCCCGAGGGCGCCCACGCGGATGAGGTCGCACGTGGCCCAGTTGTCCACGTGGGGGAGAAACGCCTCCAGCAGGCAGAACGCCTCCTCCGGCGTCCTGGCGAGAAGCCCGATGAGCTCGGCGTGGAGGTTCATCTCGTCATAGGTGGCGTGCGGCAGATGCGCCGCCACGAAGGCATGCGCCTCGTCCGGGCGCCTTCGTGCGAGCTCGCGGGCGTAGCGGCGCAGCGCGGGCGTGCGCACGCCGAGGATGCGCCCCGCCTCGACCGTGGGGACGAGCCTGGCCTGGAAGTCGCGATAGGCCGGGTCCGCCAGCGCGGCGAGCTCCTCTCGGATGGTCGGCATGGAGGCCCCTTCCGACTGCGGATGGTAGACCCATCTTAGGTTGCTTCGTGGCGATGCGCCCTTGTCGAGGATACATACCTTTGGTATGTTTATTCTGGCGAGAAGGACGGAGGTCCCCCATGGCGCGCAACAAGTATCCGGAGGAGACGGTCCGGCGCATCCTGGACGTGGCCGAGGAGCTCTTCATGACCCGCGGCTACGAGCGGACCACGATGGCCGACATCGTGGGCGGTCTCGGCGGGCTCACCAAAGGGGCCGTCTACCATCACTTCAAGAGCAAGGACGAGGTATTCGAGGCGGTGTTCGAGCGGGCCAACCGGCCCGTCGTGGAGCGCTCCGACGCGATCGTCGCCGACCCCTCGCTCACGGGCCTCGAGAAGCTCCGCGCGCTCGACGAGGCGTCCGCGTCCGGCCCCTCCGCGGAGATGTGGGCCGCGATGCGCCCGTCGGCCGACCCCGTGAAGAGCGCGCGCATCCTCGCGCGCGAGTACCAGGACGTGCTCGAAACCGCGCACGCCTACGTGGAGCCGGCCATCCGCGAGGGCGTGGAGGACGGGTCCATCCGCTGCGAGCACCCCCGCGAGACGGCGGAGGTCCTGCTCGTGATTGCCAACCTGTGGATGGTGCCGCTGTTCAACCCGGTTGCCTCGGAGGAGGAGTTTGCGGCGCGCGTGGAGGTCTTCCTCAAGGTGGCGCAGGCGCTTGGGATAGACCTTGTGGACTGGGAGTCCATCGACCCCTCGCGCGTGATTCGCGACGCGTGGGCGCCCTTTTCGGGGCAGGGGGAGCAAGATACGTCTGAGGCGTCTGGGGCGGGGGAGGAAACCGCCGGTGGCGCACGTGAAATGCAACCGGGGGTTGGTGGTGGCAACCGCTAGACGCCCGTATCGTGACACCTGGGCGAAGGAGAGCCGCCTCGTGCGGCTTCCTTTCGAGCCAATATACATACCAACCGCATGTATGAAAGGGGAAGATGATGACACAGGAGTCGGGCAGGCGGGGTGCGCGCCTCTTCTCGCCGGGGTTCGTGGCCATCATGGTCGCCCAGGTCTTCTCGCTGCTGGGGATGGAGATCCTGCAGTTCGTGATCCCGCTCCACCTGCTCAACCTCACGGGCTCGGGCACGCTCTACGGGGCGGTCGTCGCGCTCGGGAACGTGCCGTACCTGCTGCTCGCCCCCATCGGCGGTGTGGTCGCCGACCGCACGCGCAAGCGCGCCGTGATGGCGGCGTGCGACCTCGTGCTCGCCGCGGCGCTTCTCGGCTACCTGGCGCTCTCCGGGTCCACGCAGCTCGTCCCCCTCACGTCAGCCGTGCTGATGGTTGCCTTTGCGGCGCAGGCCATCTACCAGCCCTGCGTGCAGTCCTCGGTGCCGCGCGTGATGGCCCCCGAGCGCCTGGAGCAGGCCGTCGCGGTGACCAACCAGGTGAGCATGCTCACGGGCATCGGGGGGCCGGTGCTCGGCGGGCTCGTCTTCGGGTTCTTTGGGCTGGCGCCCATCGTGGTGGTCTCGGCGGCGTGCTTCGTGGCGGCGGGGGCCCTGGTGCTCGCGTTCGTGCGGGTGCCCTACGAGCCTCCCGCCCGCACGGCGGGGCCCCTCGCCACGGTCCGAAACGACCTCGCGGAAGCCCTGCGGTTCCTGCGCTCGCGTCCCGTTATGTGGCACATCATCATCGCCGCCACGCTCGTCAACCTGTTCGGCTCCTCCTTCTTCAACGTGGGCTCGTCCTACATCGTCACCGAGACGCTGGGCCTCTCCAACCAGCTGCTTGGGGTTCTCCAGGGCACCCTCGCGGTGGGCGGCCTCGTCGGCGGCGCCGTGGTGGCGCTGCGCCCGGGCGGGCTGGGGATCAAGAGCTCGCCGGCGCTTCTCGGCTGCACGGCAGCGGGCCTCGCTGCCATAGCGGCGGTGCTCGCTGCGCCGCTGCCCGCGCTCGGCGCCTACGCGGGGATGCTCGTCGCCTACCTCGCGTCGATGGCCTTCTGCATGGCGCTCTCCATCGTGGCCATGTCGTATCTGCAGCTCAAGGCGCCGGAGACGCTGGTGGGCAAGGTCATGGCGCTCACGGTCATGCTCGCAAACTTCGCGGCGCCCGCCGGCCAGGTGGTCTATGGGCTGGCCTTCGACCGCGTGCCGGCCTGGTCGGTCGCGCTCGTCGCCGCGGTGGCGACGGCGGCGGTCGCAGCGTGGCTCTCCCGCTCCATCCGCGAGAGGTAGGCGGCTATCTCGGCGTGCGAGCTGAGCTCGACGAGCTGGCAGGTTGCCGGGCGCCTCTCGAGAGCCTCGCGGATCAGAGGCTCCTTCTTCTCCCGGAACTCCATGACGTAGCGCTCGAACTCCGGGTCGTGCTTCGTCTTCTTCCAGGGGAGGTCCTCTCGCGGCCCTCCGATGCGAGAGCGGACGGCGTCGAGGCACTCCTGCGTGGGCGGGCTGAGGAGAAAGACGGTGTCGGCCCTCTCCAGGCGCTCCGGAAGCGTGCGCAGGTAGGTGCCGTCGATGATCCAGCGAGGCTGGGCGACGATCGCCGCGTGCTCCGCGTCGAATCTTTCCGGCGCAATGTGGCTGCCGTCGGGCAGGTGCCAGACCATGTCGAGGTAATGCAGGGGGAGGCCGGTGATGTCGCGCAGCGCCCTCCCGAGGGTGGACTTCCCGGCGCCCGAGCTGCCAACGATGGCGATGCGCTCCATGTGTCCCTCCCGTCTTGAAACCGAATATGTGTTCTGCTATAGTGTAGACGTGTAGACAGAGAAAAGCAACGGGGGTGGGAAATGGCTACGGCGGTTGTCTCGGGCCGGGTTGATGAGCGGGTGCGGCAGCGCGCGGATGCCTACATAAAGGCCGCGGGACTAACCCCGGCGGACGTCATTCGGGTGGTCTGGGAGAACATCGCGCGGACGGGCGAGGTCCCGGACGAGGGGGAGGCGCAGGGCGAGACCCCCGACGCGTTCGAGGACTTCATGGCGTTCAGGGCAAGCCTGCCCAAGGCAACGTGGCTCGCGGACCTGACGGACGAGCAGATGAAGGACATGATTGCGAGCCGCTATGCGTAGCTACAACAGCAGGCGCCTCCTCTTTGACACCAATGTCGTTCTTGATGCCGTTTGCCCCGAGCGTCCCCAGTCCAAGGAGGCATGTGAGGTTCTTCGCCTCTGCAACGGAGAAGGCGACATGGGAATTGTGGCCGTGAGCTCGCTCAAGGATGCGTACTACATCCTCTGCAGGCAGTATGGGGAGTCCTGCGCGCGGACCTCAATCAAGAAGCTCACGGAGCTGCTGACCATCGCGCCGATAGGCGCGGAGGAGTGTGATCTCTCTCTGCACGGGAACGAGCCCGACTTTGAGGACGGGCTCATCCGAGCCTGTGCGGAGCTCAATGACGTTGACTTCATCCTCACGCGGGACGCCCGCGCCTTCGCAAGGTCAAAGGTGCGGGCGGTCACGTGTGCGGAGTACCTTGAGATTGCGGGGTGGTAACCGAGGGCAAGCCTACCTAAACAGCGCGTTCATGAGCGCGGCTCCGTTGTAGCCGATGAAGGCGCCGATGGCTGCGGCGAGGAGCGTGAGCCCAATCGTGCGAATGACCTTCATCCAGCGCGGGATGAGGCGCTCGCGCCGGCCCTTCTCGGTGTCGCGGTCGATAGGCTCGCCCATCTGGAAGGCGAGAATCTCGTGGTAGGTGACGAGGTCGTGCTCCTTCTTGATGCGCTCGGCCCACGTGGCAGCAAACATCGCCACGCCCCACAGCGTGACGGCGAGAACCACCGTGGGAACCGTCTGCTCGGCCGGCCAGTCCCACACCACCAGCTGGGCAGAAAGCCACACGAGCGCCGCAATCATGAGCAGCAGGAAAACGAGCATTACGAAGCCGAGCCTCTTGAACGTGAGCGCGTCCTTCTCGATGGTCTTGGTCATGGTGTCCACATCTCCCTTGATCAGGCTGTCCACGGACGTGCCGAAGATCTCGGAGAGGAGAAGCAGGCTCTGGACGTCGGGATACGTCTTGTCGTTCTCCCAGGACGAGATGGTCTGGCGGCTCACGTACACGCGGCTCGCCAGCTCGTCCTGGGAGATTCCGAGAGCCGAGCGACGCTCTCTGATGCGCGACCCTATCTCCATGCCCTGCGCCCTCTCGTCCTTCTTGGTGCGCCCCTTGTCTGAGCGCAGACTGCCACGACCGGGTGCAGCGTACCATCAAAAGGGGCCGACGTGGGGTGCCCAGCGTTGTCAAATGACCTTTACATGCCAGCTGACCTGCGGTTCTGTCGCCCCATAGCATCAGTCTCGGTGATCGTGCCACCTCTTGCGGCGCCGGTTGCACAGCGGGATCGCAACGAGCAGAAGCGCGACGACGAAGAGGATCGTGAGGTCCATGGCCGTCACCCCCTAGAGCTCTCGGCGCTCGTAGAGTCGCAGGGAGATAGCGGCGGAGACGGCCAGCACGAGCGCGGACGCCACGAGCAGGACGCCCATGCTCGCCGCCACGCCCGCCGGCGTCTCGATGAAGGCGAGCAGGCTCGTGAGGGCGTCGGTGCCCACGATGCCGCCGTCGAGCAGGCCGCTGTTGCCGATCAGCGAGACGGGGAGCACGAAGAAGACGAGCACCATGATGAGCGGGAGGTACTGCGTGGCCTTGGACTGCCCGAAGCGGAAGTAGAGCGGCGTGACCACGCTCGCGACGAACGACCCCATGAAGATGCAGAAGAAGGAGGAGAAGAGCGTGGCGAGGACGTTCTCGAAGCGGTAGGCGAGCATCTCGGAGAGCCCCATGGGAAGGTCGACGAACGTGGCAAGGGCGGTCACCAGCCCCGCGCCCACGAGACCCGCCACGAGGCCCACGAGCCCGAGCGTCACGATTACGCCGTAGCGGGCGAGCACGACGTCGTGGCGGGAGAGCGGCATGGTGAGGCGGAAGAGCCCCCAGTCGTTCTGCTCGTCGTAGCCGGCGGCGCCCATGGCGCCCGTCATGAAGCACATGCAGGTCAGGATCGCGGGCGCGGCGATGATGGACTGCATGCCGCAGCAGACGAACAGGGAGACGAGAAAGCCGAGGAGCAGGAGCTGACGCACGTAGCTTGCGAAGATGGTCATCTCGACGAGGTAGGCGCGCTTCATTATCGGACACCGCCCTTCAGGGTGAGCGTGAGGTAGTCGTCTATGGTCATGCGGTCGCAGGGGATCTCGGGGAACCGGCGGGCAAAGTCGTAGCGGTCGGGGACGAGCACGTCGATGCCGTACTCGTGGCGCAGGTAGCGCAGCTCGCTCTCGGGCACCATCCCGGAGGCGGCCACGCGCTCGAAGTCCGCGACGCGGCAGCGGGCGACGCCCATCTCGTCGGTGATGGCGTCCTTGGGCAGGTCAAAGACGATGCGTCCCTCGTCGATGCAGACCACCCGGTCGGCGATGCGCTCGAGGTCGCTCGTGATGTGGCTGCTCATGAGGACGGCGCGGCCGGGCTCGGCCACGAAGTCGCGCAGGCGGTCGAGGACCTCGTCGCGCGCCATGGGGTCGAGCCCCGCCGTGGCCTCGTCGAGGATCAGGACGTGGGCGTCGTGGCTGAGGGCGCAGGCCAGGCTGAGCTTCATGCCCATGCCGCGCGAGAGGTCCTTGACGCACTTCTCGGCGGGGAGGTCGAAGGTGTCGATGAGCCTTGAGAAGCGGTGGGCGTCCCAGCGGTCGTAGGCGCGCGCGTAGATCGTGCCCACGTCGCGCACGCGCAGGTGGCCGGGCAGCGAGACCGTGTCGAAGACCACGCCGACGCGCTCCTTGGCGTGCGCCCCCTCCGGGCGGGAGAGCAGCTCGCTGGGCGTGCCGAGCACGCTCGACGTGCCGCCGTCGGTTGCGATGAGGCCGAGAAGAGCCTTGATGGTGGTGGACTTGCCGGCCCCGTTCTTGCCGACGAAGCCCACGACCTCGCCCTCGCGGACGTCAAGGTCGACGCCCTCCAGGGAGAAGCCCTCGTAGTGCTTGGTAAGCCCGTGCGCGCTGACGAGCGGCGTGTCGGTGGTGGTGTCTGAGGTGTGAGTGTTCATCAGTCGTCACTTTCCATGAGTAGGTTGAACATCTCCTTGAGCTCCCCGTCGGAGAGCCCGGCGGCCCGGCCGTCTGCGATGGCGCGCGTGAGCAGGGACTCTACGCCGCGCATCCGCTCCTCGCGGATGAGCTCCATGTTGCCGCCGGCGACGAAGCTTCCCTTTCCCTGCACCGTCTCGATGAACCCGGCCGCCTCGAGGTCCGTGTAGGCGCGCTTGGTGGTGATGACGCTCACGCGCAGCGAGCTCGCAAGGGCGCGGATGGACGGCAGCTGCTCGCCCTCGGCTAGCTCGCCCGCGAGGATCGCGGCCTTGACCTGGTCGGTGATCTGCTCGTAGATGGGCTTGTTGCTCGCGTTCGAGATGATGATTTCCACGTGACTCGGTTCCTTCCTCCCAGCCCGGCGGGGCGTCCCCCGTCGGGGAGCCGCACCTCGGGCGTCCCCGGTGCGCGGCAGGGGTCGCGGCGGACGTCTTCGCGCTTCCCCTACGGGTATAGTGTGTATACCCGATGACTACAGTATATACTCACCTATACACAGCGCAAGGAAGAATCGGGACTTTTTTGAGCGGGGCGTGGCGGGGCCCCACAAGCTCTGACTTATGTACGAGCAAGAGGTTCTTCTCGCCTGGCGAGAAGAACCTCACACAGCAACTACCTGCATATATGTAAGTCTGAATCAACAAACTCCGAGTTTTGCTCGAGCAAAAGTCGGAGTTCGGGGCTGGGCTGGCATGCCAAGGGGGCGCCGGCGCGCGCCGACGCCCCCGCAGGTGGGGCCTGACCGGGCCGCTACTTGACCGTGAGCACCGGGACGTCGACGGAGCGGAGCACGCCAAAGCTCACGCTGCCGAGCATGCCGCGCAGCGCGCCGAGTCCGCGCCGCCCCATGACCACGAGGTCGATGTCGTGGCTGGTGACGTAGTCGGCGATGCCCTCCACCGGGGAGCCGGCGATGACGGCGTCGGCCACGATCTTGCAGCGTGCGTCGTCGCGCGACTGGTCGACCACGTCCTGCACGTCCGCGCTTGCTCGCTGCACCACGGAGTTCATGATGCGCTCGTAGCTGTCGGGGTCGCCGAGCGCATAGGGGACGTCGAAGCCCTCGCCCATGAGCGTGGGGTTGGGCAGCGCGGCGGAGGGGATGACGGTCACCACGTGCACCTTGGCCTCGGGGTAGGGGCCCGCCAGCCCGAGCGCGATGTGCACGGCGCTCTTGGCGTGGTCAGACTCGTCGTAGGGAACCAGGATATTCTTGAAGAACATGGTTGCCTCCTTCGTCAGAGACTGCCGTCTACCTGCGTTATACCCTTCGCTCGGCGAGAAGGGCGTGCGTTCGGCGAGCGTTGGCGAAAACTAGCCTAAAGGGGCCTGCGCCGCACGGTCCGCGATTGCAGGGGGGTTGCCATGCGCGTCACGGTACTGATGGAGAACAGCACGCCCTCGAGTCGGCTGGCGGCGCGTCACGGACTCAGCCTGTGGCTGGAGCTCGACGACGGTCGCCGCGTCCTCTTTGACATGGGCCCCAACGACGGCTTTCTTG
This sequence comes from Olsenella sp. An188, assembly GCF_002160255.1. Taxonomy (GTDB): domain Bacteria; phylum Actinomycetota; class Coriobacteriia; order Coriobacteriales; family Atopobiaceae; genus Thermophilibacter; species Thermophilibacter avistercoris. The sequence goes on from NZ_NFKF01000003.1 coordinate 166,685, forward strand.
CCAACGCGCGGTCGCTCGGCGTGGACGTGACGGAGGCGGACCTGGCGGTGGTCTCCCACGGTCACTACGACCACGGGGGCGGGCTCGGCGCGTTTCTCGCCGCGTGCGGGGATGCGGGCCGCGACGTGCCCGTCTACGTGCGGGAGCACGCCTTCGAGGAGCACGTCTCCGGCACCCCGGAGCGCCACCACGCAATCGGGCTGGACCCGGCGCTGGCGACCGACCCGCGCGTGCGCCCGACGGGCGAGAGGTGCGACCTGGGAGGCGGGCTCGCGCTCTTCTCGACCGCGCGGCGCGCCCACCCCACGGCTCGCTCCAACGGACGCCTGATGGAGCGCCGAGACGGGGCGCTCGTGCCCGACCGCTTTCTCCACGAGCAAAGCCTGATCGTGCGCGAGGGCGATCGCCTCACGCTGGTCTCCGGCTGCTCGCACGGCGGCGTCCTCAACCTCATGGACGTCGCCGAGGAGCTTGCCGGCGCGCCGCTCACGTCCGTCGTGGCCGGCTTTCACCTCATGGATCCGAGCGGCGGGACCGTGGAGGACGAGGGGCTCACGCGCTCGCTCGCCCGCGAGCTCGCCGCGCGGCGCGCTCGCTACCTCACGTGCCACTGCACCGGCACCGACGCCTTCGCGCTCCTGCGCGACGAGCTGGGCGGGCGCGTGAGCTACCTGCACGTGGGCAGCCGCGTGACGCTCTGATCGGCTCGCCGGGACGGGGCGGGCGGCGCGTCGCGTCGGCGGGGTACAATCGGGGAAAGTCGTTCCCGGGAGGTCTGATGCAGGTCGTTGGTGCGCTCCTCGCGTTGCTGCTCGTCGCGTTTGTCGTCTCGCTCGTGATCTCGTTTTTGGTCAACATCGTTGCCGGCGCGCTGTCCATTCTTCCGGCGATCTTTGTGATCGTGGTCATCTGGTTCCTTGTCCGCGGCGGAAGGATCCACATCGAGTTCCCGGACCGCCGCGACCGCCGCTAGGGGGCGGGCATGGCAACGCCTGAGTTCATCGTGCGCCTGCGCGAAGCCGCGCGTGGCCGATGACGAGAGCCTCGAGGTGGGCTGGTTTGCCCCGGACGCGCTGCCGGAGCCGCTTGCGGCCTCGACGCGGGAGCGCTTCGAGGCGCTTGCCGCGTGGCGTGAGGCTGGCTCGTCCGCTGCGCTCTTCTCGCTGGACGCGTGAGCGCCGCCTCGGACCTGCGCCGCCTCTGCTGCGCTACCATGGAGCCACGAGCGAGAGGGGAGCTGGCATGCGCTATCGGGAGCTGGGCCGCACGGGCCTCAAGGTGAGCGAGATCGGCTTTGGCGGCGAGTGGATGGACGGCACGCCGGAGGCCACGCGCGCGGTGGTGGAGGCCGCCGACGCCGCGGGCATCAACGTCCTGGACTGCTGGATGCCCGACCCCACGCGCCGCTCCAACCTCGGTGACGCCCTGCGCGACCTGGGCCTGCGCGGGCGCTGGGTCATCCAGGGGCACCTCGGCTCCACGTGGCAGGGCGAGCAGTACGTGCGCACGCGCGAGCTCTCCGCGGTGAAGCCCGCCTTCGAGGACCTTCTCGCGCGCTTCCACACCGACTACATGGACCTCGGCATGATCCACTACGTGGACCGCGTCGACGACTTCGAGGCCGTCATGTCCGGTCCCTTCATCGACTACGTGCGCGAGCTGCGCGCCTCCGGCACCGTCCGCCACGTTGGCCTCTCCACGCACAACCCCGAGGTCGCGCGCCTGGCCGTGCTGGACCCCGAGGTGGAGATGATCCTCTTCTCCGTGAACCCGGCCTTTGACATGATGCCCGCGACCGACGACCTCGACGCCTACTTCGACGAGCGTGGCGAGTCCGCCGCCATGGACGGCATGACCCCGGAGCGCGCCGAGCTCTACGCGCTGGCAGAGGAGACGGGCACGGGCATCACGGTCATGAAGGGCTACATGGGAGGCCGGCTCTTCGACGCGGCGCAGTCGCCGTTTGGCGTGGCGCTCACGCCGGTTCAGTGCCTCCACTACGCGCTCACGCGCCCGGCGGTGGCAAGCGTGATGGTGGGGTTCGGCGAGCCGGCGCACGTTGCCGAGGCCGTGTCCTACGAGGGCGCCTCGGAGGCCGAGAAGGACTACGCGAGCGTCCTCGCCGGGGCGCCTCGCCACGCCTACCTGGGCAGCTGCACCTACTGCGGCCACTGCGCGCCGTGCCCGCGCGGGATCGACATCGCCTCCGTGAACAAGTTCTTCGACCTGGCGAGCGCCTACGACGAGGTGCCCGACTCGCTGCGCGAGCACTACCGCGCGCTCGGCGCCACGGCCGAGGCGTGCGTCGCGTGCCGCGCGTGCGAGGGACGCTGCCCGTTCGGCGTGCGCGTGGCCGAGCGCATGGCGGCCGCGGCGGAGCTCTTCGGCTGCTAGGGGCGTGGGGGTTGCCCGCGCGGCCCTTCTCGCCCCGCGCTTTTCCTCCGCCGCGCCCCTAGCGGGCGTAGTGGGAGAGGCACATCCCGATGAAGTCGCGCATCTCGGCGCGGAAGTCCAGCTGCGGACGCTCGTGGCCGATCGCCTCGAGCGCCTCGGCGACGAGCGGGTTCTTCCAGCAGGCGCTCACGAACCCCACGGCGTGGTAGTAGATGGCCAGCAGAAGCGGCTCCACGCGCTCGGGGGCCATGTCGAGGATCTGCGGCAGGCGCTCGCGCATGTCGGCCACGCGGTCGTAGTAGGCGCCCTTGAAGTCCGCGAGGCGCTCCACGCTCACGTTGGTCTCGATGATCGTGGAGAGCAGGTCGCCGAGGCGGAAGTACTCCTGGTGCGCGTTGGCGATCCCCGCCCACACCTCGGCGATGACGTCGGGCGCGAGCCCGCAGCCCTCGGGCAGCGCGGCGAGGAGCGCGTCGAAGTAGGCGTCGAGCTCGTCTGCCGTGAGCAGCAGGAAGACCTCCTCCTTGGTGCACACGTACTTGTAGAGGTTGGCGCGCGACCATCCCAGCTCGTCGGCGATGGTGGTGAGCGTGATCTCGTGGTAGGGGCGCGTGGCAAACTGGCGCCGCACCGCGTCCTTGATCTGATCGAGGCGCTGCTCCTTCTGCTCGGCGCTGCGCGCCCGTATGAACTCGGCCATGGGACCCTCCGTGCTTCTCGACACGTGAAGTATAGCGCAGCCGGGGTATCAATTAGCAAATCCGCGTCAATTAACCCTTTACAAGTTACGTGACGTCACGTAACCTATAGAGCAGACGGGAGGGGGAAGGCCCCTTCCCACAAGGGCACGGCGAGAGGAACGGACATGCTCGGCAACTTCACGTACCACAACCCCACCAAGCTCATCTTTGGCGCCGACGCCATGGCCTCGCTCGCGGGCGAGCTCGCGGCGTACGGACCGGTGGTGCAGCTCGTCTACGGCGGCGGCTCCATCAAGAGAAACGGCATCTACGAGGCCGTGACGGAGGCGCTCGCCGCGGCGGGCAAGACCGTCGTCGAGGACGCGGGCGTCATGCCCAACCCCACCGTCGAGAAGCTCTGCGAGGGCGCCCGCATCGCGCGCGAGAACGACGTCGACCTCATCCTCGCCGTGGGCGGCGGCTCGTGCATCGACTACGCCAAGGCCGTGGCCGTCTCCGCCAACCTCCCGGAGGGCGTGGACCCCTGGCAGAAGTACTGGGTGGACTTTGACGAGCCCTCCGCGGACCTCGAGGTGATCCCCGTGGGCAGCGTGCTCACGATGGTGGGCACCGGCTCGGAGATGAACTGCGGCTCGGTCATCACCAACCACGAGGCCAAGATGAAGGTCGGCCACGTCTTCGCGGACGCGCGCGTGTTCCCGCGCTTTGCGGTGCTCAATCCCGAGTTCACCTACACGCTGCCGCGCTACCAGATGGTCGCGGGCATCTTCGACATCATGAACCACATCACCGAGCAGTACTTCTCGGGCACCGACGACAACACCTCCGACTACCTCTCCGAGGGCCTCATGCGCAGCCTCGTGGCCGCGAGCCGCGCAGCCGTGCGCGACCCGCGCGACTACGAGGCCCGCTCCAACATCATGTGGTGCGCCACCTGGGCGCTCAACACGCTCGTTGCCTGCGGGAAGTCCACCGACTGGGAGGTCCACATGCTCGGCCAGGCCGTGGGTGCCCACACCGACGCCACGCACGGCATGACGCTCTCGGCCGTGGCGCTGCCGTACTACCGCCTCGTCATGCCGTACGGCGTGGAGAGGTTCGCGCGCTTCGCCACGAACGTGTGGGGCGTCGACGCGGCGGGCAAGGGCGCCGAGGAGCTCGCGGCGGCGGGCCTCGACGCGATGGAGGCGTGGATGCGCGAGATCGGCTGCGTGATGAGCATCTCCGAGCTCGGCGCCGACGAGTCCATGCTCGAGGGCCTGGCCGACTCCACGCTCATCATGCAGGGCGGCTACCATGCCCTGACGCGCGACGAGGTCATCGAGGTCTTCCGCGCCAGCCTGTAGCGCTTGTCCCGCGGGACCTGGCGTTTCTTATCGCCGCTCGCGCGGCCATCCGCGGAAAACCCTTGCGATTGGGTGGCCCACGCGGTCGAGGTTCTCCGTCCCCAGGGTGTGGCCCCGCACAAAACCCCTGCGATTGGGTGGCAACCTTGATATGCGTCATCAAGAATGCCACCCAATCGCACCCCAGGCGTGGCAGGACGGGCGAGAAGAACGTGTCTGGGGCGCAAAGATCTTCTCGCCGCATCAAAGATGCCGCCCAATCGGAGGTGGTTTCGGTCAGGAGGGGGCCTCTCGACGACGCGAGAGGGGCCAGACGCCCAATCGGGCACGTTTTGTGGCAGGCGCGTGGGCCCGTTCGCCCCGCGGAGAAGGGATTCCATCATGCGAAGGAACATCGGCAGCGCGCTTGCGCTCTACCCCATGCCGGTCACCGTGGTCGGCGCCATGAACGGTGACGAGCCCACCTGGACGCTGGTGGCGCACGTGGGCATCATCGGCCACGACCGCGTGACGGTGAGCCTGGCGTCGGCGCACTTCATCAACGACTGCATCAAGAAGGCCGGGCGCCTCTCGGTGAACCTGGCGAGCGAGCCCATGCTGCCGCAGGTGGCGGTGGCAGGCGCCGTCTCCGGTGCCAAGCAGAGCAAGGCGGACCTCTTTGCGTGGGAGGCGGCGGAGAACGGCGCGCCGCTCATCGGCGAGGCGCCGGTCTCGGTGGCGTGCACGGTGGCGGACGTCTACGAGACGCCGGGCTTCGAGACCTTTGTCTGCACGATCGACGGCACCTACGTGGACGAGGCCGACCTCACCGAGGCGGGCAAGATCGACTACGCGCGCGTCAGGCCGGTCCTCTTTGAGTTCCCCACCTATAGCTACCTGCGCACCGGCGAGGTCATCGGGCCGTGCGCGGACTTTGCGAGGGCGGCGCGAGCATGATGGGCCGAAGGGCGTTCCTTGCCGTTGCGGGCGCCCTGCTCCTGGGCGGCTGCTCGGCGGGCGAGAAGGACGCGGTGCCGGCGGCGCGGGGTCGCGCGGTGGCGTCGGCGGACGCCCCCGCGGACGTGACGGACGAGAGTGACGAGGAGGTGGGCACGGTGGGCGAGCTGCTCATGACCGTGGCCTGCGGGGACGCGGTGGTCACCTACGAGCTCAACGACAGCCCGGCGGCGAGCGCGCTTCTCGCCCAGCTGCCGCTCACGCTGGAGGTTGACGACTTCTCGGACAACGAGAAGGTCTTCTACCCGCCAGCGAGGCTTGACGTGGCGGGCGCGCCGCTCGCCGAGTCCGGCGAGGCGGGGACGCTGGCCTACTACGAGCCGTGGGGCGACGTCGTGATGTTCTACGGGCCCTTCTCGCCCAACGGAGCGCTCTACGAGCTCGGCCAGGCCGTTGCCGGCGAGGACGGGATCGCCGGGCTCAGTGGCACCATCGAGCTCGCGCTGGTGGAGTAGGCGGCGCATGACGCGTGTGCGCCACCCGCAGAGAGAGGGGACAACGTGAACGTCATCATCTTGCAGGGAAGTCCCAACCGGGACGGGTCCACGGCCATCATGGCAGAGGAGTTCGCGCGCGGGGCGCGGCAGGCGGGCCACGAGGTGGAGCGCGTGGACGTGTGCGCGCTCGACGTGGCCCCGTGTAGGGGCTGCGTGGCCTGCGGCTACGGCGCGCGGCCGTGCGTGCAGCGCGACGGCATGGGCCCGCTGCTGGACAAGATCGCGGCCGCCGACCTGCTCGCGCTGGCCACGCCGCTCTACTACTACGGCATGACCGCGCAGCTCAAGTGCGTGATCGACCGGTTCTGCTCGGCAAACTCCGCCATCTCGGCGCGCCGGCTCGACGCGGTTCTTCTCGCCGTTGCGTGGAACGCCGACGAGTGGGCCTTCGACGCGCTCGTCGCGCACTACGAGACGCTCTGCCGCTATCTCAACATGCGCGACCGCGGGCAGGTGCTCGGCTACGGCTGCGGCACGCCGGGCATGACGCGCGCCTCGGCGCACCTGCGCGAGGCGTTTGAGCTGGGGGCGTCGCTCTAGCGGGGCCGGCGGGCGTCGCGGTGCACAAATTCGGAATTGTGCGGGGATGGGCGGCTCCCCCGGAGCAAAGCGCCAGTTGAGGTTCTTCTCGCGCTTAGAGAAGTGGGGTTGTGCGGGGCGTTTTCCGCACAATTTTAAAATTGTGCGGCCGAGAGGGCGCAACGAGGCCGCTTTCCCGGGCGAGAAGAACCACCTGCTGGCACTCTGCCCCGCGGGGGCCTTCGGCCTGCGCACAATTCCGGAATTGTGCGCCCCGGCCACCGGCCACCGGTCGGGCCGTCACGCCTCCCGGAGGCTCTCCAGGAACAGGCGCACCGCGCGCGAGGGCGTCGCGGTGCGCTTCCACACCACGTCGATGATCGAGACCGCGGGCGGGTAGAGCAGGCGGAAGGCGAGGCCGCTGCCCGGGCCCGTCGGCGTGAGCCCCTCGAGGGTGAGCATGCGGCCCACGCCCTCCTGCACGAGCAGCGCGGCGTTGAAGGAGAGGTTGTAGGTCGCCGCGACCTCGACGCCCTCCCCGTCTTCGCCGAACCAGGTGGCGAGCGGCCCCGCGAGGCGCTCTCTCGTCCACGAGCGCTCCGGCATGATGAGCGGGCCCTCGGCGAGGTCGGCGGGCGAGATGACCTCGCGCTCGGCGAGCGGGTCGTCCTCGCGCACGACGAGGCCCCAGGCGTCGCTGAGCGGCAGCCTCAGGTGGGAGCAGCGCTCGTCCTCGGGGTAGGACATGAGCACCGCGAGGTCGTCGAGCCCGTGCTCGAGCCGCTCGACGAGGTCGGTCGCCACCGCGCTGTGCAGGTGGAAGCGGACGTCGGGGTAGCGCTGGCGGAAGGCGCGCACGTGCCGGGCGATGAGGCGCATGCTCGCGCTCTCGCCGGCGCCGATGTGGATGTCGCCCGCCACGATGTCGTCTCCATGCGAGAAGTCTGCCGAGGTCTGGTCGGCCAGCCCCACGATCTCCTGGGCGCGGCGCCGCAGGTAGAGGCCCTTCTCGGTTGGTCGAACGCTGCGGCTGCGGCGCTCGAGCAGCTCGCATCCGAGCTCGCGCTCGAGGCCGGCGATCTGGCGCGAGAGCGCCGGCTGCGTGACGTGCAGCTCCTCGGCGGCGCGCGACATGGTCCCGCACTCGCAGACGACGAGGTAGTAGCGAAGGGCCCTGAGCTCCATGGCCTCCCCCAGACGGCGTAAAACGTATAAGCAAAACGCATATCAGGATATAGATTATAAGCAATTGTATTCCCTTGCGCCCGGGTCCACACTGGAGTCGTACGAGGTGGAGACGGCGAGAGGAGGCGGCCGTGGGAAGGCGAATCGTTGTGCGCCTGGGCGACGTCACCGTGCGCGCCACGCTCAACGACACCCCCGCAGCCCGTGCGCTCGCCGAGCGGCTCCCGCTGACCCTGCGCATGTGCGCCTCGACCGTGGGATGCTGCGGCGCGCTGCCCCTCTCGCTTCCCGCCGACCCCGCGCTCGTCCACCGGGGCTGGACGGACGGGGACCTCAACTACAACCCGGCGGGCGGCTGGCTCGCGATCTTCTTCGACGACGAGAGGAACTCCATGCGCTACGGCGACCAGCTCACCATCGGGCGCGTCGAGGGCTCGCTCGAGCCGCTGCGCGCGCTCGAGGGCCGGCTCGACGCCCTCATCGAGACGGACGAACGCCGGGTCATCCCGGAGACGGACTAGGGAGGAAGACATGAAGTACACGAAACTCGGCAATTCCGGCATAGAGGTCAGCCGCATCTGCCTGGGCGGCATGAGCTTCGGCGTCCCCACGCCGGACCACCACCAGTGGACCATCGACCCCAGCGAGACCCGCGCCGTCATCGCCCGCGCGCTCGAGCGGGGCGTGAACTTCATCGACACGGCCAACTGCTACGCAAACGGAACGAGCGAGGAGTACATCGGCGCCGCCCTGCGCGGGCTGGGCGTTCAGCGCGACAAGGTGGTGCTGGCGAGCAAGGTCTACTTCAACGAGGGACGCCTCTCGGCCGCCGCCATCGAGCGCGAGATCGAGGGCACGCTGCGCAGGCTCCAGACCGACTACCTCGACCTCTACATCATCCACCGCTTCGACTACGACACGCCCGTCGAGGAGACCATGGGGGCCCTCGACGGCCTCGTGCGCGCCGGCAAGGTCCGCGCGATTGGCGCGAGCGCGATGTATGCCTACCAGCTCCACAACATGCAGGTCGCGGCCGAGCGCAACGGTTGGACCAAGTTCACGTCCATGCAGTGCCACTACAACCTGCTCTACCGCGAGGACGAGCGCGAGATGATTCCCGTGTGCCGCCAGTACGACATGGCGCTCACGCCGTACAGCCCGCTCGCGTCCGGCCACCTCTGCCGTCCCACCTGGGACTCCGACTCCGTGCGCAGCCGCACCGACCAGGTCATGGTGAACAAGTACGACGGCGCGCGCGACAACGACATGAAGATCGTGGCGCATGTGGCCGAGGTCGCCGAGCGGCATGAGGTGCCGATGTCGCGCGTCGCGCTCGCGTGGCACTGGGCGCGCGGGGTGGAGGCGCCGATCGTGGGCTGCTCGCGCCCCGAGCGCGTGGACGACGCCGTCGCGGCGCTCGACGTGGAGCTCTCGGCCGAGGAGCTGGCCTACCTCGAGGAGCCCTACGTGGCCCACGAGCTCGTGGGGCCGCTGGGCCGCCCCGGCGAGAAGCCCCTCGCCGGCACGACAGACCCCAACGCAAAGTAGACGCGCCCGCGGGCGACGCCGCCCCCGGCGCCTCCCGACGGACAGAAAGGAGAGGAACCATGGCAGACTATCAGGGCGTCGCGGGGCTCGAGCTGACCGACCCCGAGTTCGCCGAGCGCTTCGCGTACTTCGCGGGTGAGGAGGTGCCCGGCGAGGCCGCGGCGGAGCTGCCGCCCCGCGAGCGCTACCTCGTGGTGCTCGCCGCGCTTCTCGGCTGCCAGGGGCTGGACGAGTTTCGCCTCATGGCCGCCGAGGCGCTCGACGCGGCCGTCACGCCGGTCGAGCTCAAGGAGGTCGTCTACCAGGCGTGCGCCTACCTCGGCATCGGCCGCGTGCGGCCGTTCCTGGATGCCGCCAACGAGCTTCTCGTCGCGCGCGGCGTGGAGCTTCCGCTCGAGCCCCAGGCGACCACCACGCTCGAGACCAGGTGCGCGGCCGGCAACCAGAAGCAGGTCGACTACTTCGGCGAGGGCATGCGCGAGAGCTGGGAGAGCGGGCCCGCGGAGCGCGCGCACGTCAACCGCTGGCTCGCCGAGAACTGCTTCGGCGACTACTACACGCGCGGCGGCCTCTCCGACCTTGACCGCGAGATGGTCACGTTCTGCTACATCGCCGCCCAGGGCGGCTGCGAGCCGCAGGCGGCGGCCCACGCGGGCGGCAACATGAACCTCGGGCGCACCAAGGATTTCATGTACCGCGTGGTCTCGCAGATGCTGCCCTACATCGGCTACCCTCGCAGCCTGAACGCCCTCTCGTGCATCGACAGCGCGGCAGCCGCGCGCGCATAGCGACCCATCGACCAAAGGAGAAGAGCCATGGCAGAAAGCGACGACTTCACCCCCATGTTCGGCAAGGGCGCCCCGAACGAGGCCTTCGCCCAGTACTTCATCGGCAACTCCTACCTCAACCCGCTCACGAGCGCCGCCGAGTGCGGCGTGGGCCTCGCCAACGTGACCTTCGAGCCGGGCTGCCGCAACAACTGGCACGTCCACCACGCCACCAGGGGCGGCGGGCAGATCCTCATCGTGACCGACGGGCGCGGCTGGTACCAGGAGTGGGGCAAGGAGCCGCGGATGCTCACCCCCGGCGACGTGGTGGTGATTCCCGCCGGCGTGAAGCACTGGCACGGCGCCGCCGCAGACAGCTGGTTCTCGCACATCGCCTTCGAGGCGCCGGGCGAGGGCTGCTCCAACGAGTGGCTCGAGCCCGTGGACGACGCCTCCTACCCGCAGGCGTAGCCGGAGCCGGTCTTTCGGCCCGCACAATTTCCGATTTGTGCGGACCTCGCCTCGCTCGCGGCGGATCTTACCGGCGCGAGAAGAACCTCAACTGGCGTTTTTCCTCCAAACGCCCCGCCCCCGCCGCACAATTCCGGATTTGTGCGGCGGGGCGGAGCCGTCTCGCGGCGGCGGGGGCGGAGCCGTCGCGCGGCGGCGAGGGTGGGGCTGTCGCGCGCCCTGCGACCCTGCCCTAGGCGATGAGCGCGGCGCGCTCGGGGTGCTTCTCGAACCAGCTCACGGCATAGGAGCACGTGGGCCGCGCGGCGAGCCCGCTCGCCGCGATGCTTGCCACGGCACGGCCCATAAGCTCGCCCGCGACGCCGCGCCCGCGCAGGGACTCGTCCACGAAGGTGTGGTTGATCTCCGCGACGCCGGGCTCCACCTGGGGGAAGGTCACCTCGGCGAGCACGTTTCCGCCCCCGCCCAGATACTGCACGCGGTCGCGCTCCATGACGACGTCCATGACTGCTCCTCTCGTCTGACTGCCGCCTCCAGTCTAGCAAGCGCCCGCCCCCGCGAGCGGCAGGCTCTTGTCGCCGAGCGTCTGGTCTGCACGGAGCTGGAAAACGCGGCGGGAAAGGGGTATACCGTCGGGGAAGCTGAGGCTCGTCGAAGGAGGCTGCGATGTCTGGCCTGAACCTCGATGGTCGCGACCGCGCCCTGTGGGTGGGGCTTCTCGCCCTGTGCGCGGCGAGCGCCGCGGCGTACCTGCTGTGGGCGCTCCCCGCGATGCCGGAGACCGTCCCCGTGCACTGGGGTGCCGACGGCGCCGCGGACGGGTGGGGCCCCAAGGGGTCGACGGTCTTCATGGGAGCCGTGCTGCCGCTCCTTGTCCTCGCGCTGCTCTTTGCCGTGCCGCGCCTCGACCCGCGCGGCGAGGCCTTCAACCGCTTCAAGGGCGTCTACCAGGGATTCTCTGCCGCCTTTGTCGTGTTCATCGTAGTCGCGGGCTGGCTCACGCCCCTCACGGCGTTCGGCGCGATCCCCTCGGGCTCCCCGGTCGTGAGCCTCATCACCTTTGGGTTCATGGGTCTGCTCTTTGTGGGGCTCGGCGTGGCGTGCCCGCGGATCGAGCCAAACTACACCTTCGGCATCCGCCTGCCGTGGACGCTGGCCGACCCGGACAACTGGCGGCGCACGCACCGCTTTGCGGGCCCGGTCTTCGTGGTCGCGGGCGTGGCCACGGTCGCCCTCGCGCTCTTCTCGGCGTCGCTTCCCGAGGCAACGCTGGTGGCGGCGCTCCTCGTGGTCACCCTCGGGGGCGTGGGCGTGGTCGCGCTCTACAGCTTCGTGATCTGGCGCCGCGGCTGAGGAGTCCCCGCGGCCGTTTGGGGCGTGCCTTGGCCTCTCCTCCCGGTTGTCAGTGGATTTTGGCGAGAAGCCCGAGTAGCCAGCGCCCCTCGTCTCAAAGACCCGCAGGTAGAGAAATGGCACCAGCAAGGTGATACTTCGGGAGGGCAAGAAAAACCACTGACAACCGCCTGGGGGGGACAAGGCGCTGGCGAGAAGGACCGGCGGCCCGGCGCCCGCCCTCGGATGTGGGCGCGCTGTGGGCGGCCTTGCGGCCGCCGGGCCCTTGTGCCATAGTCACGGCACTGCAAGGCGCGCGACGCGCGCGGACCACGAGGAGGTGCGACCATGAACGACCGAAGTAGCGATGCCTGCGGCGCCGGGTCGCATCGACCTTGCGTGAGGGTCGCCTAGGCATCGCCGGGCACCCGCCCAAGACCCCAGACAACCGAGCACGCACGCCGCCGGGCGCCCCGAGGCGCCGGGCGACTCCGTGCGGCCCGCTCGCGGGCATCCCCCTCGACCAGCCGGAACCTTAGGTATTGGGAGGTGTCAGGATGCTGAACCTCAAGAACTTCGCAACCATCGCAACCCGTGCGCGCGGCGTGCGCCCGGGCTCCGACCACCGCGCGCAGGGACGCCCCGGCGCCGGCGAGCTCGGCGCGTGCGTCGAGTACGCCGCCACCGCGCCCGTCGCGGAGCTGCTCGCCGCACTCGGCAGCTCCGAGCGCGGGCTCGACCCCGCCCGTGCCGCCGCGCGCCTCGCGCAGGACGGTCCCAACGAGCCCACGGCCCCGCGTCGCGCCCCCGCGGCCCTGCGCCTCGCGGCGAGCTTCGCGAGCCCGTTCACGCTCATCCTCGTGGCGCTCGCCGCGATATCGCTCTACACCAACGTCCTTCTCGCCGCGCCGGGCGAGGAGGACCCGTCGACCTGCGTGGTGATCGCCGTGATGGTGGTCGTCTCGGGCGTCCTGGGCTTTGTCCAGGAGGACCGCGGGGTGGCCGCGGCGGAGGCCCTGGGCGGTCTTGTGACCTGCACGTGCTGCGTCGAGCGCGCGGGCGAGCCCGGGCGCGAGGTCGCGTTCTCCGAGCTCGTGGTCGGCGACGTCGTGCGCCTGGCCGCCGGCGACCTCGTCCCGGCCGACGCGCGCGTGATCGAGGCCAAGGACCTCTTCGTCAACCAGGCCGCGCTCACCGGCGAGGGCGAGGGCGTCGAGAAGTGCCCGCGGCCCTGCGCCGTCCCCGAGGGCCGGCCGCTCTCCGTCGCGGACTGCGACGACGTGGTCTTCACGGGCACCACCGTGGTGTCCGGCTCCGCCCGCGCGGTCGTGGTCGCGACCGGCGACGACACCTACGTGGGGCGCGTGGCCGTCTCCTGCCGCGGCGGGGCCGCCCGGACGAGCTTCGATGCGGGCGTGGCCTCGGTCTCGCGGGTGCTCGTGGCGTTCATGCTGGTCATGTGCCCCGTGGTCTTTCTCGTCAACGGGCTCACCAAGGGGGACTGGCTCGACGCGCTGCTCTTCTCGGTGTCCGTGGCCGTGGGCATCACGCCGCAGATGCTGCCCGTGATCGTGACCACGTGCCTGGCCCGGGGCGCCCGCGTCATGGCGCGCAACGAGGTCATCGTCAAGAGCATGCCCTCGATTCAGAACCTGGGCGCGATGGACGTGCTGTGCTGCGACAAGACGGGCACGCTCACCGAGGACCGCGTGGTCCTGGAGCGCCACCTCAACGTGGACGGCGAGGCCGACGACCGGGTGCTGCGTCACGCCTACCTCGTGAGCCACTTCCAGACGGGCCTCTCCAACCTCATCGACGAGGCCATCGTCGAGCGCGTGGGGGAGCTCTCCGAGAGGTGCCCCGAGCTCGCCGACGTCGACGCCCGCTACCACAAGGTCGACGAGGTGCCCTTCGACTTCGAGCGCCGTCGCATGAGCGTGGTCGTCGCGGACGGGGCGGGGAAGACGCAGATGGTCACCAAGGGTGCCGTGGAGGAGGTGCTCGCCGCGTGCTCGCACGTGGAGGCGGGCGGCCGCGTGGTGCCGCTCGACGACGCGCTGCGCTCCCGGGTCCTGAGGCGTTCGGCCGAGCTGGGCGCGCGCGGCCTGCGCACCATCGCCGTGGCGCAGAAGACCGACCCGCGCCCGGTCGGCGCCTTCGGCGTGGGCGACGAGCGTGACATGGTGCTGATGGGCTACCTGGCCTTTCTCGACCCGCCCAAGGCGAGCGCGGCCGAGGCCGTCGGGCGCCTCACCGCGGCGGGGGTCTCGGTGCGCGTGCTCACGGGCGACACCGAGGGCGTCGCGGCCGCCGTGTGCCGCAAGGTCGGCATCCGCGTGGAGAAGATGATGCTCGGCCCCGAGGTTGACGTGCTCGACGACGCCGAGCTCGCCCGCCGCGCGGAGGGGACGCAGCTCTTTGCCCGGCTCTCTCCACTGCAGAAGGCGCGCGTGGTGAGCGCGCTGCGCGCCGGCGTGCCGGGGGCGCCCGCCGGGGACTCCGGGCACGTGGTCGGCTTCATGGGCGACGGCATCAACGACGCGGCCGCCATGCGCGCCTCCGACGTGGGGATCTCGGTGGACACCGCCGTCGACGTGGCCAAGGAGAGCGCCGACGTCATCCTCACGCGCAAGGACCTCGCGGTGCTCGGGCGCGCCGTGCGCGAGGGACGTCGCACGTACGGGAACACGATCAAGTACATCAAGGCGACGGCGAGCTCAAACTTCGGCAACGTCCTCTCCGTGCTGGCGGCGAGCGCGTTCCTGCCTTTCCTCCCCATGTCGGCGCTGCAGCTGCTCCTGCTCGGGCTCGTCTACACGCTCTCGTGCGCGGCAATCCCCTGGGATCGCATGGACGAGGAGTTTCTCGCCCGCCCGCGGCGCTGGGACGCGCGCTCCATCGTGGGCTTCATGCTCTGGATGGGCCCCACGAGCTCGGTCTTTGACCTCCTGACGTTTGCGGCGCTGTTCTTCGTGGTCGCGCCCGCGGTGACGGGCGCCCCCTGGGCGGAGCTGGCGGCGTCCGGCGACGTGGCGGGCATGGCCGCCTTTGCCGCCGTCTTCCACACGGGCTGGTTCGTCGAGTCGCTCTGGACGCAGACGCTCGTGCTGCACGCGCTGCGCACCGAGCGCGTCCCGTACGTGCAGAGCCGCCCCGCCCCCGCGCTCGCGGCGGTCACGGTGGTGGGCGTGCTCGTGGTCAGCGCGCTTCCCTACGTCGGCGGCGTGGCCGACGCGCTCGGGCTCGTGGCGCAGCCGGCGGCTTTCTACCCGGTGCTCGCCGGCTGCGTGGTCGGCTACCTCGCGCTCGTGAGCTGGGCCAAGGGCCGCTACGTGCGCCGGTTCGGCTCGCTGCTGTGACGGGTCAAGAGGGGACAGTCCCCTCTTGACTCATTTCTCGGTGACTCGGCCGTCGTGGACCTCCCAGGTGCGCGCGGTGCAGGCCTCGAGGAACCTCCGGTCGTGGCTCACGAGCACGAGCGCCCCGGGGTAGGCGGCGAGCGCCCGCTCGAGAGCCTCGGTGGAGTGGAGGTCCAGGTGGTTGGTGGGCTCGTCCATGACGATGAGCGCCGGGTGGCGCAAGATCCCCTCCGCCAGCAGCAGCTTGCGGAGCTCGCCGGGGCTCGTCCGTCCGCCCTCGAGGATGCGGTCAGGCTCGGAGTTGAGCTGCGCCACCGTGGAGAGCACGCGGCCGCGCTCGGCGGGGGAGAGGGCCGCCACGCGCCCCACGGCCTCGTCGCGCGCGCCCGGGGCGAGCTCCTGCGGGATGTCGAGGACGGCGAGGTCGTCTGCCATGAGGGCGCGCAGGTGCGCGAGCAGGGTCGACTTGCCCGCACCGTTGGGCCCCACCACGCCCACGTGGTCGGCATTTCCCACCCAGAGCTCCGGGATCTTGAGCGTCCCGTCCGGCCCGCAGGGTATCTCCGTCGCGCTCACGTGCAGCACCGTCTTGCGCGGGCTCGGCTCGGCGTCCACCCACAGGTCGCCGTCGTAGCGCTTGTGGACGTGGGCCGCGGCGAGGCGCTCCTGCGCGGCGGCCAGGCGCGCGTCCATCTGCACCGAGAGCCTCCCCGCGTGGCCGTCCTTGCCGGTGAAGCGCGCGAGGTTGATCTTTCCCTTGGCGTCGTGGTCCTTGGGGTCGACGCGGCCCTTGCTGCGCAGGACGTCGGCGCGCGCCGCCTCGTGGGCGCGCGCGTCCTTCTCGGCCGAAAGGCGGGCGAGCTCGCGGCGGGCGCTCTGGCGCTCGGCTGCGACCTCGGCGCGCTCGCGTTCCGCCTGGGCGTGCGCGGCGCTGTAGCCGCCCGGCCGCACCACCACCCCTCCCGGCTCGAAGGACGCGCAGCGCTCGGCGAGCTGGTCCACGAGCTCGCGGTCGTGACTCACGAGGATGCCGATGCCGCGGAAGGATCCGAGCGCGCGGGCGAGCTCGGCGCGGGCGTCGGCGTCGAGGTGGTTGGTGGGCTCGTCGGCCACGAGCACGTCCGGGCTGCCCCAGAGGGCCACCGCCACCTGCAGCTTCTTGCGCTCGCCGAAGGATAGCTCGTGGAAGCGCCAGGGCATGTCGTCCTCGATGCGAAAGGTCTCGCGCAGGCGTCGGGCGTCGCGGCCGTAGTCGAGCGCAAAGTCCGAGAGCCCCTCTGGCGGCTCGTCGGCGTCCTGGGCCACGTAGGCGCAGACGAGCCCGCGCGTCACGGAGCCCGAGTCCGGCCTGAGCTGCCCGCAGGCGAGCCGCGCCAGCGTGGTCTTGCCGCAGCCGTTGTCGCCGAGAAGCGCGGTCCAGCCGCGGGGGAAGGTCACGGTTACGTCGTTGAGTATCGGGTCGATTGCCGAGGGGTAGGCGTACGTGACGCCGGAGAGCATGAGTTGCATAGACATCTCTTTTCTGCGCCGGGACCGCGTCCCACGCGCGTCTGGTGAATCTGGCTGAGAGTGTCTAGCGAATGCCCACGTATCCCCGGTCTTCCTGCCGATCCGACGGCGGCGCCACCCGCGCTGCGGGGCCCATTCCCCACTCGGTCGACGTTGCCAGTATGGCGCGCCCTCCCACGCGCCGTCAAGGGGCGCTCGCTCGGCGCACAATTTCGGATTTGTGCGACCGGCGGGACGCACTGGATGGCAAAACCCCAGTTGGAGGTTCTTCTCGCCCGGGAAAACGCCTCTGCGGTGCTCCGGCTTCCGCACAATTCCGGATTTGTGCGGCCTCGGCGCGCGCGACGATCGCGCTTCTCGCCCCGCCGTCCACCCGGCGCACAATTCCGGATTTGTGCGCTTGCGGAGGGGGCGTCGGTGAGAAACCCCAGCTCGCCGGGACTTCCGCTTAGAAAACCGGAGTCGTCCCCACCCTCATTCCGCACAATTCCAAATTTGTGCGCCGGGCGGGGCCGGCGTGGGGCTCCCGGGCAAGAAGAACCTCGGGGCGAGAAGGACCTCGACGACGTCACCCCGCCCTTTGCTACCATCGGTGGGGCGAGGACGAGAGCGGATGGGGGTCGATCGGGTGAGGCAGGCGGTGGTTGGGCTTCTCGCCCACGTGGACGCGGGCAAGACCACGCTCGCGGAGGCCATGCTCGCCGCCGCGGGCGCCATCCGCGCCGCGGGGCGCGTGGACGACGGCAGCACCCACCTCGACACCGACGCGATGGAGCGCGAGCGCGGCATCACGATCTTCTCGTCGCAGGCCGAGCTCGACTGGGAGGGCGCTCGCCTCACGCTCGTGGACGCGCCCGGCCACGTGGACTTCTCCGCGGAGGCGGAGCGCACCGTGGCCGCCCTCGACGCGGCGATCCTGGTGGTGGGCGCCAACGACGGCGTGCAGGGCCACACCGAGACCATGTGGGAGCTCCTCGAGCGCCACGACGTCCCCACGCTCGTCTTCGTGAGCAAGTGCGACCTGGAGAACCCCGGCCGAGAGGCGCTTCTCGCCGAGCTCGCCGAGCGGCTCTCGCTCGGCTGCCTGGACGCGGCGGCTCTGCTTGCCGGGGACGCTGCCGTCACGGAGGAGGCCGCCGCCACGGACGAGCGCGCGCTCGACGAGTACCTGGAGAGCGGGTCGATCTCCCGCGGCACGATCTTGCGGCTCTTCTCTCGGCGCGCGGTCTTTCCCGTGCTGTTCGGGGCGGCCCTGCGCGGCGAGGGGGTGACGGAGCTGCTCGACGTCCTCGCGGGGCTGGTCCCGGAGCGCAGCTGGCCCGACGAGTTCTCCGCGCGCGTGTACCGCGTCTCTCGCGGCGCCCGCGGCGAGCGACTCGCGTGGGTGAAGGTGACCGGCGGCTCCCTGCGCGCGAAGGCGCAGGTTAGCGGCAGCGAGCGCGGCGTGCCCTGGAGCGAGAAGGTCAACGAGGTGCGCGTCTACCATGGGGCGGCCTACCAGACGGTGCCCGAGGTGGGTGCCGGGCGGGTGTGCGCCGTGACGGGGCTCTCGCACGTGGTGCCCGGCAGCGCCCTGGGCGCCGAGACGGCCGCCGAGCGCCCGACGCTGGCGCCCGTGCTCTCCTACCAGGTGGTCCCCGCGCCCGGGACCGACGTCTCGGCGCTCGTGCGGGCGCTGCGCGAGCTGGCGGGCGAGGACCCGACCCTCGGCGTGACGTGGCACGAGCAGCTCCAGGAGGTGCACGTCCAGCTCATGGGAGAGGTGCAGCAGGACGTGGTGCGCGAGCTGCTGGGCAGCCGCTACGGCATCGACGTCGGCTTCGGGCCGGGCGGCATCCTCTACCGGGAGACCCTGCGCGCGGGCTCGGAGGGCGTCGGCCACTTCGAGCCGCTGCGCCACTACGCCGAGGTCCGCCTCCTGGTGGAGCCGCTGCCGCGCGGCAGCGGGGTGGAGTTCGGCACGCGCTGCCCCGAGGACCAGCTCGACCGCAACTGGCAGCGCCTCATCCTCTCGTGCGCCATGGAGCGCGACCACCTGGGCGTGCTCGTGGGCGCGCCGCTCACCGACGTGCGGGTCACCCTGCTCGCGGGGCGCGCGCACGCCAAGCACACCGAGGGAGGGGACTTCCGCCAGGCCGTCTACCGCGCGGTCCGCCAGGCGCTCATGTGCGCGCGCGAGCGGGGCGACTGCGTGCTGCTCGAGCCGTGGTACCGCTTCCGCCTGACGGTGCCGGCCGAGCGGGTGGGTCGCGCGCTCACCGACCTCACGCGCATGGCGGCCCGCTTCGAGGCGCCCGACGCCTCCGGCGACCAGGCGCGGGTCACGGGCGAAGTCCCGGCCTCGGAGGTGGGCGAGTATGCGCTCGAGGTTGCGCGCTACACGGGCGGCCGCGGGCGGCTCTCGCTCGAGCTCGCCGGCTACCGCGAGTGCCACGACGCGGATGCCGTCATCGCCGCCGCCTGCTACGACCCCGAGGCCGACCTCCCCAACACGCCCGACTCCGTCTTCTGCAGCCACGGGGCGGGCCACACCGTCAAGTGGTTCGAGGTCCCCGAGCGCGCGCACACCGCATACGACCCGGCGCGCCTGCGGACGTGGCGCGCCGCAGACGACTCGTTCTTCTCGGCATAGGATCGCCCGGCGAGAAGGGCGTGCGCCCGGCGTCGCGGCCTGGACGGGGCGCCGGAGGGCGGCTATCATATCCTGGAGTTGGAAACGTTTCCATATACACATACGCACGCACCTCGGAGGCACCATGTCCACCGTCCTTCTCGTCGTCATTTACGTGGCCTTCGTCGGCCTGGGCATTCCCGACTCGCTCTTCGGCGCGGCGTGGCCCGCCGTCTACGCCGACCTCGGCGTCCCCGTCTCGTGGGGGAGCGTTGTCACCATGGTCGTCTCGTGCGGGACCATCGTCTCGAGCCTGGCCTCCGCCGCGGTGATCTCCCGCTTTGGGACGGGTCGCGTCACCGCCGCGTCCACCGCGCTCACTGCCGTGGCGCTCGCGGGCTTTGCCGTGGCGCCCTCCTTCCCGTGGCTGTGCGTGCTCGCCGTCCCGCTGGGCCTGGGCGCCGGCGCCATCGACACGGCGCTCAACAACTACGTGGCGCTGCACTACCGCGCCACACACATGAACTTCCTGCACTGTGCCTACGGGGTGGGGGTGACCGTCAGCCCGTTCATCATGTCCGTCGCGCTCTCGGGCGGCACGTGGCGCGACGGCTACCTCGGGGCGACGCTCTGCCAGGTGCTCATCTGCGTGCTCACGGTGGCCATCCTGCCGCTCTGGGGCCGCGTCGGGCACGAGGCCGACGAGTCGGGCGAGAAGGACGTGGAGACGCGCGCCGTAAGCCCGCTCTCCCTCGTGCGCCGCCACGACGTCCGCCTGGCGTGCCTGGTCTTTCTCTGCTCGGTGGCCATCGAGTGCGTCTGCAACAACTGGGGGACGAGCTACCTCGTCAACGACCGGGGGCTTGATCCCGCCGCAGCCGCGGGCATGGTCACGGTCTACTACGTGGGCGTGACGGCGGGACGCTTCCTCTCCGGCGTGCTCGCCAACCGGCTCTCGAGCAAGCAGCTCGTGGGGCTGGGGCAGATCGTCACCTTCGTGGCCGTCCTCGTCCTGCTCCTGCCGCTTCCGGCGTCGGCCGCGCCGGTGGGGCTGTTCCTCGTGGGGTTTGGCAACAGCCCGCTCTACCCCAACATGCTCCACCTCACGCCCCGCCTGTTTGGCCGCGAGCTCTCCCAGGCGGTGATCGGCGTGCAGATGGCGGCGTCGTACCTGGGGTCGCTGCTGCTCGCCCCGCTCTTCGGCGTGCTCGGCCAGGCGTTTGGGTTCTGGCTCTTCCCGGTGTGCCTGCTCGCGCTCTCCCTGGTGGTGCTGGGCTCCTTCGTGGCGCTCATGCGCCTCAAGGGGTGGCGCCCGCGCCGGCCCGCGCGCTCGTAGGGGCGCGGGGCGCCGCACGGCGGCGGGTGCTATCCTCTTGGGCGAGGAGGGTGGTCGCATGCGCATCTACAAGGGCAATCCCGAGCTTGTGTTCCGCGGTCGGGTGGCGCCGTGGTACGGCGCGGTCTCGGGCCTGGTGTGCGTCGCCGCGGCGGTGCTGGCGCTCCAGCCGGGGATGACCCCGTTCGTGCCGGCCTCGCTGCTCGTCGTGAGTGCCTTCGCGCTGTGGCCCGTGGTGGTCCGCAACCGCGTGGAGCTCTACAAGGACCGCCTCGAGATTGTCTTTGGCTGGGGGCGCACGATCATCCCGTACGACCACGTTCGCGGCGTGCGGCGCTTCGGCGGCGCCGCGCACGAGCAGGCGACGATGCACAACTGCGCCGCCTCTATGGAGGGCGTCTTCATCGAGGCGCCCCGCGACGGCGACGCGGCGGTGTCGGTGATCGGCGACGACGTGCTGGTCGCGGAGCTGCGCCGCCGGGTGGGGCTGGATTAGCCCCTCGCGCCGCGGCGGTCGTTCTTCTCGGCCAAACCGTCCGGAACCTGCACCTTCCCGGAATACGTGCAGCTTGCGGTCGCTTTGGCGAGAAAAACCGTCCGGAACCTGCACGTATCCGGCACACGTGCAGCTTGCGGTCGAATCCGGGCCAAAAACCGTCCGGAACCTGCACGTCCTCCCTCCGGGTGGTATCGTCGACACCGTCGACCGAGGGAGGGGATGCCCGTGCGCCACACGACCGTCTACGACTCGCCGCTGGGCGAGATGCTGCTCGCGAGCGACGGCCAGGCGCTCACGGGCCTGTGGTTCGAGGGCCAGCGCCACGCGGCCGCGGGACTCTCGCCAGACGCGACGCCCCGCGACGACCTGCCCGTCTTCGAGGCAGCCCGCTCCTGGCTCCGCTCGTACTTCTCGGGCGAGAAGAACGTCGAGCCGCCGGCCCTCAGGCTCGAGGGGACCCCCTTCCAGGGCTGCGTCTGGGACGCCCTGCGCGAGGTGCCCTACGGGAGTACCGTCACCTACGGCGAGCTTGCCGCCCGCGTCGGGCGGCGCCTCGGGCGCGCCACCTCCGCGCGGGCCGTGGGGTCTGCCGTGGGCCGCAACCCCGTCTCCGTCATCGTGGGCTGCCATCGGGTGCTCGGCGCGCGCGGCGAGCTCACCGGCTACGCGGGCGGACTCTGGCGCAAGCGAGCCCTTCTCGCCCTCGAGCGCGACGGCGTGGTCGCCCGGGAGGCGACCGAGCGCCCCGCGGCCCTCGTCGCCGCGCTTGCCGACGTCTGGGAGCGCTCGGTGCGCGCGACGCACGACTTCCTGCTCCCGGGCGAGGTCGAGCGCCTGCGCGCGGTGGTGCCGGACGCCCTCGAGGGGGTGCCGCGCCTCCTCGTGGCCGAGGAGGCCGGGACGCCCGTGGGGTTTCTCGGCGCGGACGGCGACTTCGTGGAGATGCTCTTCGTCGACCCAGGCTGGCGGGGCAGGGGAGTGGGCCGCGTCCTCATGTCCCGCGCGACGGAGGCGCTCGGCGCGCGCGAGGTCTCGGTCAACGAGCAGAACCCGCAGGCGGTGGGCTTCTACGAGCACCTGGGCTTCAGCGCCTACCGGCGCACGCCCGTCGACGACGACGGCCGCCCCTACCCGCTGCTCTACATGAGGCTCGCCTAGCGTGCGCCGGCGCAGGGGCGTCGTGGAAGACGGACGGATTGAGACAGATAGGCTGGTGCTTCGCCTCGTGCGCCCGGAGGACGACGCGCCGGCGCTTCTCGCCATGCTCTCCGACGAGCGGGCGGCGGGCCTTGCCTTCCTCACCGCGACGCACGACGAGCTCAACCCCGCGAGCGGGGCCGTCATGCGCGCGTGCGGGCTCACGTATCGCTACCCGCGGCACTGGGTGGACTGAGCGCCGCATGCGGGCCCGCGCCGCCGTGCCCGGCCGGCGCGCTACCATGGGAGCACGACGAGGGAGGAGGCCCCATGAGCACGCCCGCGCGACCCGATCTCACCCGCGGCGAGCTTCTCGCCGTCACGCTGGAGCGCCAGCACCTCCTGCGCCGCGACGCGTCGTGCGTGCAGGTGGCATCCGACCTGCTGGGCCTCCAGGCGCAGTTCTCGACCGGCCCGCGTGACGCCCTGCGCGCCCGCGCGGCCGACTTCTCGCCGCAGGGCTGGGACCGTGGCCTGGTCAAGATCTGGTCGCACCGCGGCACCATCCACGTGGTGCCCGCCCACGAGCTGTGGCTGCACCTCTCCGCGCGCGACAACCGCGGCTCGCTCACCGACCTCTGGGACGGCTGGGGGATCCCGGCCGGGGAGGCCGAGCGCTGGGCGGACGTCATCCGCGCCGAGGTCTCGTCCGGCCCGCGCGGGCGCGAGGAGCTCAAGGAGGCGTGCCGCGCGGCGGGCATGTCGGACTGGCTGCTGGAGCGCGTGTTCAACGGCTGGGGCGGCCTGCTCAAGGAGATGTGCGACCGCGGCATGCTCGTCTACGAGGCGGGAACGGCCAAGCGCTTCGCTGCCGCGCCCTCTCCGGCCAGCTGGCTCCCGCGCGACGAGGCGCGCGCCGAGCTCGCGCGCCGCTACTTCGAGCGCTACGGCCCCGCAACCGTGCAGGACTGTGCGGCCTTCCTGGGCTATCGCGCCTCGGAGGTGGCGTCGCTCGTCCGTCGCTCGGCGCTGCCGCTGCGCGAGCTCACCTGCCGGGGCGCCACGCTCGCCTACCTCGGGGAGCTGCCCTCGCCCTCGGAGGCGCACGTGCCCGGCTGCGTGCTGCTCGCCCCCTTCGACCAGCTCGTGCTCGGGTACCGCGACCGCTCGCGCCTCATCGACGCGCCCGACCTGCCGCGCGTCACCAACCGAGCGGGCATCGTCTTCGCGACGGTCCTCTACCGCGGCCGCGCCCGCGCCCGCTGGAGGCGGGAGGGGAGGCGCGTGACGGTCACGGAGTTCCGCCCGCTCTCGGACACGGCGCGCGCCGCGATTGCGGGCCGCGTGAGGAGGTTCTTCTCGCCGGAGCGTGTGGAGGTTCGCTTTAGGGGCGAGAAGGACGCGCCCGCCCCGCGCCCCTTTGACACGGACGGCCTCCCGAGCGAGCTGCGTGCGCGCGGGGGAGCGGAGGGGTAGCGGCTCAGCCCCGCAGGTGCTCGAGCACCGGCTGCAGGTACTCGCGCCGCGTGCCGTCAAAGCCCTCGCGCATGGCTTCGAGCGCGAAGGCGACGCGCGGGTCGGTCCTGGCCGCCTTGGCCTGCATGCGGAAGAACGCCCGCATGGCCAGCCTGTCGAGCGCGCACAGGCGGTCGAAGTCAAAGCCGCCCTGGCAGTAGAAGCGCGCGAGGCGGGGGTAGCGGTCTTGCGGGAACGCCTGGTCGAAGGCGGCGTCGGTCTCGCTCTTTGGCCACTCGTCGCTCGGCATGGGGTAGGCCCCCACGCCCACGACCACGTAGCGGCGCTCGGGGCGCTCCTCCATGAGGTCGCGCAGCCAGCGTGCGCCCTTGAGCCCTCCCGCGTGGAACCAGCTGAGAAAGACGAGCGTCTCCGCAGCGGCCACGGAGGACGAGGCGCGCTCGTCGAACGGGACGGCCCTGGTCTCGAGGGACTCCGCGAGCCAGCGCGCGTACCTCTCGGTAAACCCGGTCTGCGAGCAGTAGACGACGGCGATGCTCATGCTCACTCCTTCGCTCGGTGCTGGGCGAGAAACGCCTCGAGGTGGCGCTCGACGAGGCGGCGCGCCTCCGGCCAGGGCGTGCCCTCGCAGAGCGCGAGGAACACGGGCCCGTGGAACTGGCGGGCCGCGAGGTCGACCTCGCAGGGGGAGAAGAGGCCGGCGTCGACGAGGCGCGAGAAGATCGCGCGCTGCAGCTCGAGCGGGCGCTCGACGAAGACGGTGCGGTAGAGCTCGTCGCAGCGAGGGTCCGCGTGGCGCGCGCCCTCGAGCACGCGGCGCAGGCGCACGATGCCGGCGTCCGCGAAGAAGGGCTCGTAGCTGGCGAGAACCACCTCGGTGAGCGCGGGACCGTCTGCGAGGTAGGCGCTCGCGTCGTCGGTGGGGTGGGCGAGGGCGCGCCGGGAGCGCAGCGCCTGCGTCAGGCGGTCGAGTTGGTGTTCCACCGCCGCGCCGAAGATGGCCTGCTTGCCGGGGAAGTGGCTGTAGAGCGAGGCCTCGCGCAGGCCCACCGCGGCCGCGACGTCGCGCATCGTCGTCGCGGCGTAGCCCTTCTCGGCAAACACCTCGAGGGCGCGCTCGCAGATGAGGCGCTTGGTGTCGCGCGTTGGCCCGGCCGGTCGTCCCATGCTTCCTCCCGTGGTCGTCAAAACCTAGTATACGCTAGGTTTACGGTGACGGGCAAGGACGGGAGGGCGCTCTGATATGCTGGCCCCAGGCGAGTCGCGCGACGTGCGGAGGAGGGGCCATGGACCTTGCGAGCATCGAGGAACGCCTGCTCTCGCGTCCCGGCGCCACCCGCGCCCTGCACGAGAAGTGGGGCTGGATGGTGTACTGGGTGGGCGGCCGGCAGTTTGCCTGCGAGTTCGAGGTGTCCCCGGACGCCAGGCCGCCCTACGCGGGGCGCCACCTGCTCTCGCTCAAGTGCGACCCCGACCGCATCCGGGAGCTCCGCGAGGAGCGGCCCGACGCGGTGCTGCCGGGCTACTACTCCGACGGGCGGACGTGGATCTCCGTTGACCTGAGCTCGGACCTTCCGGAGGGCCTCGTGCTCGAGCTCTGCGACCTGAGCTACGACCTCGTCTTCTCCCGGCTGACCAAGCGCGCCCAGCGCGAGATCCTTGCCGAGAGCGCTGCCGCGGCGAAAGGGGTCGAGGACATGGACAAGCACGAGGCCTTCGAGGCGCTCAAGCGCCGGGAGATCGAGGAGAACGAGCGCGCGTACGGCCGCGAAGCGCGCGAGCGCTACGGCGACGACGCGGTGGACGCGGCAAACGAGCGCCTGTCCTCGCTTTCTCGCGACGAGTGGGGCGAGAAAGGCCAGCTCGAGCAGGCCATCAAGGAGCAGCTGCGCGCTGCCATGGCGACGGGCGACCCGGCGGGCGACGCTGCCCGCGAGCTCGCGCAGATGCACGAGCGCTGGATTCGCCTGCACTGGGGAGAGGGGCACTACTCGCGCGAGGCGCATCGCGGTCTCGCGCAGATGTATCTTGCGGACGACCGCTTTCGCGCGTACTACGATGAGGCGGCGGGCGAGGGTGCGACGGAGTTTCTGGTCGCCGCGCTCGAGTCATACCTGGCGTAGCCGGCGGGAGGGGCCTCATGGGCGAGAAGGGCGTGCAGCTCACCAACTTCCTCATGGAGAAGGACCTGGGCACTGGGCGGTAGGCAGGTGCCCAGGCCCGCACCCCTCTCGCTATTCGTTCAGCTTGCCCGCCACGAGGATCGGCACGAAGAAGACCGCGCAGCCGAGAAGCCCGACCGTGGTGTTGGCCAGGACGTCTCCCAGCGCAAGCTCGAGCGCCGGCAGCAGCACCGCCGCGGCGGCGGCCGACCAGCGGGCCGCGCGGCAGATGGCGGGCCAGTTGCCGTTGTGGACGCGCATGAGGCAGCCGAGGTTCATGCGGAAGGGGCCCTGCGTCACGAAGGAGATGCGGTTCTCGTCGTAGTATCCGGGCAGGGTCTCGTGGCAGAAGAACGAGAACCACGCCAGCGCCACGAGCATGAGGAGGCCTCCGGCGACGGCCGGATCGGCGAGGCCCGAGAGGAGCTGGTCAAGATTGCGCGAGAAGACCACGCGCGCGGTGAGCAGGCCCCAGACGGCGACCGTCGCCGCAAAGGCGGCGCACCGCAGCGCCCGCTGCCGCCCGGTGAGCGTCGCGCCCGAGAGGTCGAGCGAGGCGGCGATGAGCCAGTCGGCCTCGGCGCGCCCCAGGCGCTCCTCGTTCGGTGCCTCCTCGCAGGCCATGAGCTCGGAGATGGAGAGGCCGAGCGCGTCGGCGAGCGGCACGAGCAAAGGGACACTCGGCAGGCTGAGGCCACGCTCCCACTTGCTCACGGTCTTGTCGCTCACGTAGAGGCGCTCGGCGAGCTGTCGCTGCGTGAGGCCGCGCTCGGCGCGGACGCGGGCGACAAACGCGCCGAGGGTCGCGGCGTCGAGCTGCGGGGTCTTCGGCTCGCGCGGCTTTGGGTCGTCTGCCATGTGGTCTCCTCCTTTGGGTCGAAGCGTGGCCACGATGCTGCGCCGCGGTGCCGGGCGCGTCAATCGACCGTTGGGCGAGTTGGCGTCTACCTGCGAAAACGCATGCGACGGCTACGAGCGCAGGATCTTCTCCATGGCGCGCCCGCGGGCGAGCTCGTCGACGAGCTTGTCGAGGTAGCGGGCGTTCTGTTCCACGGGGTCGGCAATGGCGGCAACGTCAACGCCGCAGACCTTGCCGGTGATGAGCGCGCGGTTGGGGTTCAGCGCGGGAGCCTCCGAGAAGAACGTCTCGTAGTCAACGCCGGCCGCGATCTGGCGCTCGAGGCCGGCGACGTCGTATCCGGTGAGCCAGCAGGTCACCTCGTCGACCTCCTCGCGCGTGCGGCCCTTGCGCTCGGCCTTCTGGACGAGCAGCGGGTAGACCTTGGCGAGCGACATCCTTGCGATCGGCGTGCGCGGCATGGTGCCTCCTTCGCGTGGCGCGGGCGTGCGCCCAGTGTAGCGCGTGGGGTGGCGGCGCGCGGCCTCGAGGAGGTCGACGCCGCGGAGCCGCGTATGCGCGAGGTGGGCTACGAGTGCCTCGGCGAGTTCGGCATCCCGGGGCGGCGCTACTTTCGCAAGGGCGGCGACGAGCGCACGCACCAGGTCCACGTCTTTGACGCGGGCGACCGGGAGAACGTCATCCGTCACCTTGCGCTCTGCGACTACCTGCGCTCCCACGAGGGCACGCGTGACGAGTACGCCGCCCTCAAGCGCTCCCTCGCGCGCCGCTTTCCGTACGACATCGAGGGCTACTGCGACGGCAAGGACCGCTTCGTGCGCGCGCTGGAGGCGCGGGCGCTCGCGTGCTACGACGACTCCTGGGACCGTCTCTACCTCGCCGCCCGGAGCGTGCAGCGCCCCCGCGAGGTCTCCCCGCTCGTGGAGGCGGGCTCCGTCGCGGCGGCGTTGCTCACGGAGGCCGGCAACGTCTACGTGGGCGTCTGCATCGACACGGCGTGCTCGCTCGGGATGTGCGCGGAGCGCTCGGCGATCGCAGCCATGGTCACGGCGGGGGAGTCGCGGATTCGAAGGATCGTCGCCGTCATGCCGGACGGGCGTGCCGGGATGCCGTGCGGGGCGTGCCGCGAGCTCATGATGCAGCTCGACCCCGCGGCGCGGGAGGTCGAGGTGCTTCTCGACTACGAGTCCCGACGCACGGCTCGGCTCGGCGAGCTGGTGCCGGGATGGTGGGCGGACGCGCGCATGGCGCCCTGACCAGACCGCCTCGAGGTTGCCGGCGAGCGGATCGCGGCCGCCTTGAGGAGTGGGGAAATCGGGTTGTCTGTGGTTTTGCCGGGGTTCGTTAAGTATCACCTTGCAAGTAGCATTTTCTGACCTGCGGGTTTGCGGGAACCCAAGGGGTCGGTACTCGAGGGGCTCCCGAAAAACCACAGACAACCCGATTCTTGTCCTGCATGGGGCCCTCAGGTCCGGTGTCGCGCTCTCTTGCTAGGCGACGAGCTCCGCCACCTCGCGGGGCGAGCGCCCGGTGGTGTCCACGAGCTCGGATCCGAGCTCCCGGTAGAGCGGCAGGTAGGCGAGGGCGCGCTCCACCGTGTCTGCCTCGCGCAGCCCGGCGCCCACGTCCCGCTCGATGCGCCCGCGCAGCTCCTCCTCGCTCGCCACGAGCGAGACCCAACGCACCCCCGCGTCGCACTCGGCTATCGGCAGCCGCGCGAGAATCTCCTTGACGATCGCGCGCTCGTGCATCACCCAGCACAGGATCACGTTCTCGTAGGCGTCGCAGCGCAGGAAGTTGCCGAGCGCGTGACAGATGTTGTCGAGCACCACCGCCTTGGTCTCGGGCGTCACCTGAAAGGGGTCTGCCTGCCAGCACCAGTCCCCGTCGAGAAGGACCGAGCGCGGCAGCATGCGGTTGAGCTCGCGGCAGGCCGTCGACTTGCCGACGCCCATCGGCCCGCCGACGAGGTAGAGGGTCTTGCGCGTGGCGGCGGGCGCGTTGTCCATGGGGCTCCCTCGGGGTGCGTGGGGTTGCATGCGGATAGCGTCAGGATAGCTCAGGGGCCGCGACTCGTGGGGGTGGTCGGGGAGTCTCTGCCGTCGTCCCCTCTCCACACAATTTCGAAATTGTGCGGGGAGAAGGTGATCTGGCGAGAAGAAATACCTGTTGGAGGTTCTTCTCGCTCTGAAAAACGCCGTCTTGAGGGGTGCTGGCTCGCACAATTTCGAAATTGTGCGGCGTGGGGGCTCGCAGCGTGGGGGCTCGCGGCGCGGGGCCGCCGCGCGGCTGTGGTAGCATCGTTCACCCGGCCGACGAGAGAGGACGCATGACGGACAGGGCCAGCTCGTGGGGCGCAAAGCTCGCCTTCGTGTGGGGTGGCGAGCTCGTCTCCGTGCTCACGAGCTCCATCCTGCAGATGGGGTTCATCTGGCACATCACCATGACCACGAACTCGGCGAGCATGCTCTCGCTCGCATCGCTCGTGGGCTTCCTGCCGCTCGCGCTTCTCGGCCCGTTTGCGGGGACCATCGTGGACCGGCTCTCGGTGCGCCGCGTGCTCATCGGGGCTGACCTCTTCATCGCGGCGGTCAGCGCCGTCGTGGCGCTCGTCTCGCTGACGGGGGAGCTGCCCGTGGCCGCCGTGATCGTGGCGCTGTTCTTCCGCGCCATCGGCAGCGCCTTCCACACGCCCGCCTTCCAGACGCTCACGCCGCTCGTCGCGCCTCCCGAGCACCTCACGCGCCTGGCGGGCGTGTCGCAGGCGGTGCAGTCGGGCGGCTACATCCTGGGCACCGCGGTGGCCGCGGTGATCTATCCGCTCTGGGGGCTCACGGCCATGATCGCGCTCGACGTGGCCGGCGCCCTTCTCGCCACGGTGGCGGTGCTCGCGGCCCGGCTCGAGCTTCCCGTCCCGGACGGCCCGACCGACCGGCGGGGCTCCGGCATCGCCGCCCAGGTGCGGGCGCTTCTCGCCGAGACCGCGGAGGGCTATCGTGTCCTGCGGGCCCGCCCGGGCCTGTTTGCGCTGCTGTGGTGCGGCTTTGCCTTCACGCTGGTCTTCTCGCCCATCTCGGCGCTCTTTCCGCTGATGAGCCTCGACCACTTTGGGGGCACCACCGGCGACGCCGCCCTTGCGGAGATCGTCTTCTCCGTGGGGATGATCGCGGGCTCGGCGCTGCTTGCCTCGACGGGCGGGCTGCGCAGCCGCGCGCTCACGGTGGTCGCTGCGACGGCGCTCTACGGTGCGGCGACGCTCGTTGCGGGGCTGCTGCCGCCCGGCGGCTTTCCGGCGTTTCTCGCCATGAGCTTTCTCATGGGCCTGAGCTCGCCGTTCTACTCCGGCCCGCAGACGGCGCTTATGCAGGAGAAGATCCCACCCGAGTATCTGGGGCGCGTCTTTGGACTGTACGGGTCCATCATGTCGTGGGCGCTGCCGATGGGTCTTGCCGTGTCGACCCTCTTTGCTGACTCGGTGGGCGCGCCGCTGTGGTTTGCGGGCGCGGGCGGCGCGATGGCCGTGCTCGCGGTGGTGACCTGGGCTATCCCGAGCATCCGCTCCATCGAGCGGGAGTAGCGTCGCCGCGCTCGGTTGGCGGGTCGCCGCACAGTTCCCAAATTGTGCGGCGCGCGGGGGGTTCGGGCGAAGGCACGGGCGAGTGCCGCCTCCGGGCCGCCGTTCTTCTCGCCCCGTTGCCCTACGCGTCGCGCCAGCGCTCGAGGGTGGGCAGCACCGCGCCCAGAAGCGACGCGCTCTCGTCCACGGTCCAGCCCATCGCCTCGGCCATGCGCGGCGCGCAGTCCTCGATCATCTCGTCCATCGTGGTCTCGTAGGTGTAGGCGCCGCCCTCGTAGCACCAGCGGCAGAAGTCGGGGTTCTCGGCGCCGTTGGCGTCGTGCCCGAGCTGGTCGGGCCCGGTGAACATCATGCCGCAGCTCTGGCAGTAGTGCTCGGGCATCTCCAGCAGCTCGGTCACGGGGACGCCCAGCTCGCGCGCGATGAGCTTGGTCATGTCGATCCCGGGCGTGGTCTCGCCGCGCTCCCAGCGACTCACCGCCTGCCGGGTGATGTAGAGCCTGCGCGCCAGCTCCTCCTGCGTGAGCCCGCGCTCGCGGCGCAGGCGGGGCAGCACGTCCTTGATGGCCATGTCGGCCTCCCTTCGGCTTGGTTGCCGGCAACTAGTATCGCCGCACGGGGGTCTCGGTCCAAGCAACGCTTCGTTGCGCGCGGGCGAGGCGGCGGGGCGGCCCCTTGGCCTCCTGCCGGTGCTTCTCGGTCGAAGGGTTCCGGACGTCGCGGCGACTGGCGCACAATTCCGGAATTGTGCGAAACCCGGCTTGCCCGGGCGGCGTTTTCTTAAGCGAGAAGAACCTCCAACAGGGCTTTTGTCCCGTGACGCTCGACCGCCGGCGCACAATTCCGGAATTGTGCGCCGGCGGGTGGGGCGCGCTACTCGACCTCGGCCTCCGCACGGAAGCGCGCCCGGTACGAGAGCTTGATGGCGAGCAGCGCCAGCGAGAGAAACACCAGCGTCGCGGCCACGGCCGCCATCGCCTCGAAGCTCACGAGCGCCCCAGCGAAGATCGCCACCACGGAGAGGGCGGGGATGCCCCGCACGAACGTCCGCGCCACCTCGCGCTCCATGTGGGCCGTGAGCTCGTCGTTCTCGCGCGCGTAGTAGCGGCGCAGCTCCTGCTCGTCTGCGAGCGCGCGCCTGAGCGCCGCGACCTGGCGGACGCTGACGACGCCCGCGACGCAGAAGAGGCCCATGAGAGCGCCGCTCAGGAAGCTGGACGAGAGCGTGCTGCCGCGCAGGGCAGGCAGGCTCTCGGTCACCGCAAGGACGCTCAGGGCGACGATCGAGGCGCAGATGACGGCCACTGAGGCGCTCTCGCGGCCCAGGCGGCGCCGTGCGTCCGCGCGCATGGCGCCGAGGGAGCGTCCGGGCGCGGGGTCCTTCTCGCCGGGGAAGAGGTCGAGGCCGCGGCGCAGGGTGTCAAGCTTGCTCATGTGAATCACAGCTCCTCGTCTATCTCGGAAAAGTCAAAGACCTCCTCGATGGTGAGCCCGAAGTAGCGGGCTATCTTGTGGGCGAGCGGCAGCGATGCCGTGTATCTTCCCACCTCGATGGAGGTGATGGTCTGGCGCGTGGTGCCCACGGCGTCGGCGAGCTCGGCCTGGGAGAGCCTCCGCTCCCGACGCAGCTCTTTGATCCTCGTTCGCACCGCATCGCCTCCTTGGTCGTCGGCCACAAAATGACAAGCGCGCTTTGCAAGATAAGCATAGTACGCTTTGCAAAAAGTGACAAGTAAGCTTTGCATAAGCCGGAGAGAAGGGCGCTGCCGGCGAGAAGCACCTGGGCGAGAGGGCGGCTCACGGCCCGCGGGCTATACTAGGGTCATCCGAGCCGGGAGGTGCCTATGGTCTCCTATCAGATGGACCTGAACGACGAGCGGCGAGCCGTGGCGATTGACGTTGCGCTGGAGAGCCCCGGCAACGTGCGCCGGCGTCGCATCGGCGGGCCCGCCCTCGTCGTCCTGGGGGCGCTGCTCGTCGCGATCGGGGCGCTGCTGCTCGGCTCGGGGTCGGACGTCCTCGGCATCGCCTACCTCGTCCTCGGGGCCGCGGCGATCGTGCTCGGCGCGCGGGCGCGGGCGTTCCAGCGCTTCGTGCTCAGGCGCGCGGAGACGCTCGTCGACGACGCCTTCCGCTCGGGGGAGGTCCGCTACTCCTTCGACGAGGACGGCGTGACCGTCGACTCGCAGGTCGGTCACGGCGTGAGCTACTGGCCCTCCTTCAGGGGGTGGGGGACCATGGGGGACTACCTCTACCTCAGGCGCGGGGACAACAAGCTGGTGCTCGTGGATTGCCGCGAGCTCGCCCCGGAGGAGCTCGAGGAGGTCAGGGCGCTCGTGGAGCGCCACGTCGAGAGCCGCCGGGACGCCTAGGTCCGGGAGGCCCGTCGTTCTTCTCGCCAGCGCCCGCGGGCGCTACCTCAGCACGGACGCCGCGATGTAGGCGGCGTAGAGCACCACGAAGATCACGCCGTTCACGCGGCTCATCTCGTGGCGCCTGCCCACGTAGCAGAAGCCCACGAGCGCAAGCGAGAACGCCGCCACGAGCGCGAGGTCAAGGTTGTACGCCGCGTCGTAGGGGATGGACGAGACGAGCGCCGGGCCGCCCATCACGAGCAGCAGGTTGGCGATGTTGGAGCCGGTGACGTTGCCCACGGCGATGTCGGAGTTGCCGCGCAGCGCGGCCACGACGCTCGTCACGAGCTCGGGCAGGCAGGTGCCGAGCGCCACCACGGTGATGCCGATGACGCGCTCGGAGATGCCGGCGGTGGTGGCGACGAGCGTGGCGTTGTCCACCACGAGGTCGGCGCCCACCTTGAGCATGACGGCGCCCACGACGACGAGCCACAGCGCCCAGGCGACGCTCGGACGCCGTCCGCCCGCGGCCTGCTCCCCGGCGCCCTCCCGCGAGCCCGCGTCCTTCTCGTCCGCGCCCTCCTTCAGGCCCATCTGCGTGGTACGCACGAGAAACGCCGCGAAGGCCAGGAGCAGCACGACTCCCTCGAACCGCGTGACCTCGCCTCCGGTGTTGGCGAGCAGCGCGAGCAGCGCGCAGGCCGCCACGCTCACCGGGATCTCGAAGCGAATGGTGCCGCGCGAGAGCGCGACGGGGGCGATGACGGCGGAGAGGCCGAGGATGAGCAGCAGGTTGGCGAGGCAGCTGCCCACAACGTTGCCGAAGGCCATGTCGGCGTGGCCCGCGGCGGCCGAGGTGATGCTCACGACGAGCTCGGGCAACGAGGTGCCGATGGCGACGACGGTGAGCCCCGCCACGCGCTCGGGCATGCCGAAGCGCGCGGCGAGCCGGCACGCGCCGTCCACGAGGAGGTTGGCGCCGCCCACGAGCAGGCCAAAGCCGACGACGATGGCGAGAAGGCTCAGAAGCACGACGATCCTTTCGGGTCGGGGATACCACATCTAGTATTCCTGAGGGAAAACCGCCCAAGATGCGGTCGCCCTCCGACTCCCAAGCGAATCCACAGATGCGCGTCTACGCGCGCTCACCCGGCGGGCACCGCCATGCTGGCACAACCTCCGCGCGCACGGCGTGCTACACTGCCCTGTGGCCTACCGGGCCCCTGACGAGGGCAGCCGTACCAGGAACGCAAAGACGGCGCATCTACCGAAGGAGGCTTTCATGGACTGGGTCGTGCTCGTGTGCTCCGGGATGCTTGAGGCGGTGTGGGCGCTGGCGCTCGACCGCGCGGAGGGCTTCACCAGGCTCCTGCCCTCGGTCGTCTTCGTGGCGGCGCTCGCGGCGAGCATGCTTGGCCTCAGCCACGCCGTGCGCACCATCCCCATCGGGACCGCGTACGCCGTCTGGGTTGGGATCGGGGCGGCGGTCACGGTGGGCTACGGCATCGCCACCGGGGCGGAGCCCTTCTCGTGGGCCAAGGTCCTGCTGCTCGCGGGGCTCGTCGGCTGCGTGGTGGGGCTCAAGCTCGTAGGCGAGTCCCACTAGCTCGGTCAGAGGCCCGAAGACCCTTCTCGCGCTAAACTGTGACAGGGGGACGGAGGTGTGACAAACCCTCCGTCCCCCTGTCACAACGGGGGCGGGAGGCGCACATGGCAATCGAGAGCGTGGCGATCATCGGGCGCGGCGCGGTGGGGATGCTCTACGGCTCCATCGCCGAGAGGAACCTCGGGCCGGGCGCCGTCGAGTTCGTGATGGACGACGAGCGCTTTGCCCGTCACGCGGGGGAGGTGCCGCTGGTAAACGGGGAGCCGCTGCGGGTGCGCACCCTGCCTGCGAGCGAGGCCGCCCCCGTCGACCTGGTGATCATTGCCACCAAGGCGACCGGGCTCGACCGGGCGCTCCACACCATGGAGCGGCTCGTGGGCCCGCGCACGGCGATCGCCTCGCTGCTCAACGGCATCACGAGCGAGGAGCGCGTGGCAGAGCGCTTTGGCTGGGGGCGCACCGTGCTCTCGGTCGCGCAGGGCATGGACGCCGTCTTCATCGGCGGCGAGATGACCTACACCCATCCCGGCGAGATACGCTTCGGCGCCGCGCAGGGGACCGAGCCGGGCGTAGTGGGCGACGTCGCGGACCTCTACGGGCGCGCCGGCATCCCGCATGTGGTCGAGGCGGACATCCGCCGTCGCATGTGGGTGAAGCTCATGCTCAACGTTGGGATAAACCAGACCTGTATGGCCTACGGCGGCACGTACGGCACCGCGAGCGAGCCGGGCGGCGAGCAGAACCGCTGCTTCGTCGCCGCCATGCGCGAGGCCCTGGCCGTGGCGCGCGCCGAGGGGGTCGACATCACGGAGGCGGACCTCGCGCAGATGGCCGACCTCGTCGCGGGCCTCGAGCCCGACGGCCTGCCCTCCATGGCGCAGGACCGCATCAACCGCAAGCCGACCGAGGTGGAGGAGTTTGCCGGCACCGTCATCCGGTTCGCCGAGAAGCACGGCATCCTCGTCCCCACCAACCGCTGGCTCTACGGGCGCATCCACGAGATCGAGGCGGGCTTCTAGCCGGAGGCTGTGCCACCCGTCCTAGGACCGCGCTGCCCGCTGGGGGCCCGACGTGTCACAAAGTGGCGCCGATTGGGCGTTTGCCGGTCCCCGCGCACCGGAGGGGCGCCCCCGTGCCAGAAACCCCTTGCGATTGGGCGGCATCCTTGATGCCGGGGCGTGCCTCGGGGCCGTCGGAGGACCTCGCGGGCCCGAGGTTCTTCTCGCCACCTGCGGTTTTTCTGGCGAGAAGGACCGCGTGCGGGCCCGCGTATCAAACATGCCGCCCAATCGCACGCGGTTTTGGCCGGGAGGCCCTCGCCCGCGTCCCGGAGAGGTCGTGGCGGCGCCCCGCTACCGCTCGAACGCCCAGTCGCGCGAGACCGCGCCGGCTCCCAGCTCGAAGTGCAGCCTGGCGATGCCGAGGTCGATCTTGCCGCACGAGAGCGCCGGCAGCGCGCGGGCGCGCACCGTGCGCCCGTCCTCGAGCAGCTCGAAGCGGAAGCGCTGCTGGTTCAGGGCCGTCGGGGCCAGGCGCGCCGCCTCGACGCCCGCGGTGAACCACGCGGGCGCCTCGCCGCTCACGCGGCAGAGCCGCTCGACCGGCTTGACCGGGTGCCGCGTGCCGGGCTTCTCGCCGTATCCCAGGGCGATGGCCAACGCGTACCTCTCGCCCGCTCCCACGCGGGCGGGGCTCCTCCTGCGGTCGTAGGTGAGCGCCACCCAGCAGGAGTCCACGCCCAGGGCTCGCGCCAGCAGCACGACCTTCTCGCCGGCGTAGCCCACGGCCTCGTCCAGGCCGGGGCCGGCCGGGCCCACGAGGGCGAGGTGGTTGCGCACGTTGCGGAAGCTTCCGTAGTGGGCGAGCCTGCCGTCGAAGGCGCCCGGCGCGTCAAGGCAGAGCTGCATGTCGAGGCCCGCGCGCTCGTTCTCCGCCGCCACCTGGGCCTCCAGCGCCTCGCGCACCGTGCCCTCGATCGGGCGGTCGGTGAAGGCGCGCACGGAGTGGCGGCCGCGCATGAGCTCGGCGAGGGCGTCGGAGTCGAGCGCGGCGACGCGGGCGTCAAAGGGCGTCGTGGTCATCTGGGTGTTCCTCTCGGTCGGCTGCGTCTTTCCCGTCTCGGCGGGAGCATCCCTCCCCGCGCGCCTCGAGCGCCACCATGGCGCGAACGAAGCGCTCCGCGTCGCTCGTCACGCGCACGAGCTCGCCCCAGCGGGCGCCGCCGTGGCTCTCAAGCAGCGCCATGAACTCGCGCGCGAGCTCGCGCATGGAGCGGGCGATGAGCTCCTGGTCCACACTGCACCCAATGGCTCGCAAGGCCAAACGGATGTCGTGAGGGATTATCCCCGCGAGGCGCCCCCGCGCAACCGTCGGTAAAGAAAGGCGAGACGAACGGCGCGGGTGGCGGCCCTTTGGCTCCGAGCCGCCGCCCGGCCCCGCCGGGGTGTCACAAAGTGGCGCCGATTGGGTGTTTGTGGGCTCCCGCGCTCCCGAGGTTGGCCTCCGTGCCCAAAACCCCGTGCGGTTGGGTGGCATGTTTGATATGCGGGCTCGCGCGTGGTCCTTCTCGCCAGAAAAACCGCAGGTGGCGAGAAGGACCTCGGGCCTTGGGGGCGCCCCGGCGGCCCCGAGGTGTGGTCGGACATCAAACATGCCACCCAACCGCGCGGGGTTTTGGGCACGGGCTCATCGCCCGCCGTGCCTCCTGACTACCACGATGCCGGCGGCCACGAGCGCGGCACCGCACGACCCCACGGCGAGAAGAACCCCGGGGGAGCTCGTCGCGTCGCCGGACTCGGGGAGGGGCTCGGCGTCTGCCTGGCCGTCGGGCGCCTCGCCCGCGGGCTCGGGCTCGGGCGTCGGCTCGGGGTCAGGCTCCGGCGTCGGCTCGGGGTCAGGGTCCGGCGTTGGCGTCGGGTCCGGATCAGGCTCCGGCGTCGGCTCCGGGTCCGGATCAGGCTCCGGCTCGGGGTCCTTCTCGCGCACGTGCACGAAGTAGGTCGCGCTCACGGCGTCCCCGCCCGCGACGGTCCCCTCGGCAGAGGTGGCCTCCCTGCCTGCCGCGACCTCGTCGGCGCTCCCCGCGTAGATGACGTAGCCGTCGGCGAGAAGCGCGTCGGCGTCGAGCTCGCTCACCGTGTACGAGGCCCCCTCCGGAAGCCCGGACACGAGCAGGCCCGATCCCCCCGTGAGCCCCTCGACGCGTGCCACGCCGTCGGTCCCTCCCTCCACGCGCGTGAACACGAGCCGCCCCTGCGTCACCCGGTCGCCCGCGTGGCGCGTCGCCCCGAAGGCGAGCTCGTCCTCGTCGGGGTGCGCCGCGAAGAGGCCGCGCACGACCACCTCGAACGAGACCGCGCGGTCGGGCTCGGAGTCGTTGCCCGCCATCACGCTGGCGATTCCCAGGTCGCCCGCGCCCCACACGTTGGTGAAGGACGCGCGTGCCTCCGCTCCGGCCCCTATGGTCCCCTCGCTGCCCGTTCGCAGCGCGAGGTAGCCGGAGCCCGAGTAGTCGTCCTCCCGCACGAGGTAGCGCGTGCCCTCGGGCAGCCCCTCGACCACGAGCTCCTGTCCGTCGGAGAGCTTCGCCGAGAAGGACCCGCTGCCGTCGAGCGCGGCCGTCTCCGCGGAGTCACCCACGCGATATCCCACCTCCCCGGACAGGGGCGCGCCCCCCGCGTCTAGGAGCGTGACGGTGAAGGCGAAGCTTGCGCCGGGCGCGCCGCCGTCCACGCCCTTGCTCACGCGCAGCGTGCCCAGTCCGACCCCGGCCGGCACGACGAGCGCGCCGTTGTTCCCGAGGCTCGCCGCGAGGTGGACGCCCCCGGACTCGGGAGCCTCCACGGAGAGGCGCTCCACGTAGGGGGCGCTCGCGGTGGCGTTGGGGCTCTTCTCCACCGAGCCGAGCGCCTCGGCCGTGACGTAGCGCGGGGTTCCGGCGAGCGCCACGCACTGCCCGTTGCGCACGGCAAAGCGGCTCGGGGCGTCGGTGGCGTCGACCGCCATCACGTAGGGCACGTACGCCCGCTCGACGCGCGCCGGGACCTCTGCGTCGGGCGAGGGGAGGCTCGCCGAGTACGTGGTCCTCTCGAAGTAGTACGTCTCGCCGGCCACGGGCATCGTGGCGAGCGGCACGTAGGCGCTGCCCTCTCGCACGAACAGGGGAGTGTCGCGCGTGAAGGCGTAGTAGGAGTTCGTCTGGGCGGCCCAGGCGTCAGCCGTCGCCCCCGCCTCGGCGGAGTCTCCCGAGCCGGTGAAGTCGCTCGCAAAGATCAGGCGGCTTGCGAGGGCGCCGTGCGCGACCTTCTCGCCGAGAGCGCCCTCGAGCTCCGCGTCGCTCACGAGCTCGCCGGCCTCCATGCGCTCGAGCAGCGCGGACACGGCGGGCGTGGGGGCAACCTGGTAGGCGAGCCGGATCGGGGTCGTCTCGAGCGCGTTGTCGAGCCGCATGGTGGCGGTGCCGTCCGTCTGCACGCTCACGTCAGCGCGCAGGGCCGGCACGGCCTCCACGGGGACGGAGAGCAGAAGCTCCTGCCGCCCCGTCGCGAGGCTGGTCTCCACCATCACCACGAAGTCGTAGAGGGTGACGTCTCCGCCGTCGTACTGGCTACGGTAGTCGCCGACGTAGAAGTAGGTCTCGCACACGGCGGTCGCGCCCGCCGCCCGGGCGGCCTCGATGCGGCCGCGCACGTCCTCGTCTGCGCGCTCCTGCCAGTCGCCGTCTGCCGCGGCGTCGACCTCCGCCTGCGTGGCGAAGGTGTACGAGCTGCCCTGCGAGGGGACCATCTCGTGCGCGTCGTTCACGTACCAGGAGGCGTGGTTGGAGAAGTCGTCGTCACTCGCGTAGGAGAACTGGCCGTCAACGAGGGCCTGGTAGAAGAGGCTGTAGGTCTCGCTGCCCAGGTCGTAGCGGGCGTTCATCGCCTCCACGAGGTAGCTGAACTCGTGGGTGGCGTCGGGGTTGTACGGGTCCTCGAGGCTGACCTTCACCGCCTGGGCCGCTCCCGCCCCGCTGAGCAGGTGCGACCCGTAGACGATCCCGTCCACGCGCGTGACCTGCATGCCCGCGCCCACCCGGTCGGTGAGCTGGACGCGGCTGCCGCCCGGCGCGTCCTCGCCCGGGCCTCCCGAGGCGGGGGCGGTGTAGGAGACGCCGAGCGAGCGGCCCACGGCCGACCCGAGCGCCCAGGTGAGCGCCCGGGCGCTGCGCGCGGGGAGGTAGTCGTCGACGGGGGAGACCGCGAGCGGGTCGTCGGCCGGGACCAGGCCCGCGGCCACGGGAAGCGTCACCCGGTTGGCGACGAGCCCCCTTTGGCCCGAGCCAAACAGGTCGAGCTCCACGTCCTTCTCGACCCGCCCGGCCGCCTCGGCGTAGGCCTGCGCCGCGGCCCGGAGGTTGTCGCGCAGGTCCTGCCCGGCGGCCTCCCCCGAGCCCAGCAGCTCGTGGGCCGCCTGCTCGAGTGGGGTCTCAAGCAGGTAGGCGGCCGTCTCGCTCGTGTCGAGGCCGACGCTGTAGAAGGCGAGCTCGCGCCCGGCGCCCCACGCCTCGTCCACGCGGCTCGCCTCATAGCGCATGGTGAGCAGCGTGGCTAGAAGCGCGTCGGTGCCGTAGCCCGTCGTGCGGCTCCCGGGCAGCGGGCCCAAAAAGCCGCTGCCGTTCCCCGTGTAGGCGGGCGGGTCGAAGAGGCTCGTGCTCGCCATGGGCGGCGTCTCGACCCCCATCACCACGAGGACGGGCTCGCGCCCGGCGGCTCCGGCGTCGCCTGCCGCCCCCACGAGGGACTCGCCCGCCAGGTGCACGGCGCGCTGCAGGTAGGAGCCGTTGCCGAGCGCGGCGTTCGTGGTCTGGCTCCCGCCCTTCGCGGTTGCCACCACCTCGAGCGAGCCCGCGTCGCCGCCCGAGCCGCCCGTGAAGCGCACGTAGTGGCCGTCCTCCGGCTCGTAGACGTCGAGCGGCATGAGCGTGACCACGTCCGAGTCGTAGCCGATCACGCTGACGCGCGTCGGCGTGGCCGAGCCGTCGTTTTGCGCCATGAGGCGCGCGATGGAGGTGTTGAGCGCGTCGGCGAGGTGGGCGGCCTGGGGCCTCCCGCCAAAGGACAGGTCGGACAGGACCTGGTTCGTGCTCACCACGAACACGACGTCGTGCGCCGGCCCGCCCTCCTGGCGCACGGACACGGCGGAGGAGAGCGCGGAGAGACCCACCACAAACCCGTGCCGCTCGTCGGCGAGCGTGACGTCGAGCCCGGCCGCCCGCGCCTCCTCGGTGCTGCCGTAGACGGACTTGTCGACCCAGATGCGCCCGGCCTGGTCGGTGGAGTAGCCGCCCTCGCCGGCATCGCCCGCAAAGACCGAGGTCCACCGCGCGGACGTGTCGGGGTCGGAGACCTTTGAGACGGCCTGCGCCAGGGCCCCCTCGGGCACGACGCACGCAAGAAGGACGGCAAGCGCAGCGCTGGCGAGAAGAACGGCGATGCGGGTGAGGGTGCGCGACATGCGACCTCGATTCTGTGGGAGGGGGTGCAAATGTATCTTCTTTACCCCTGCCGCCCCCATTCTTTCACGGGGCGCCCCGCGCTCTCGCGGACGGCCGTCCGCCGCGGCGAGCGGTCCCGCTCGTGGGTCCGCGACGGCGCGCGGCGCGCAAGCGCTATGGTTGATGCAACGCCGTATCGGCGCCCCCGTGCGCCCAGGAAGGAAGTTCCATGGCAACCGAGAAGAACGTCGCGTCGAGCTCGTCCGCCTACCCGCTGCTTTTCTCGCCCCTCAAGGTGGGCACCCAGGAGGTGAGAAACCGCGTCTTCATGCCGCCCGTCTCGACCAACCTGGCCGACCACGGCTACGTGACCGACGCGCTCATCGACCACTACGCCTCGCGCGCCGCCGGCGGCGTGGGGCTCATCGTCACGGAGGTCGTGACCGTCGAGCCCACCTACGTCTACCTGCCCGGGGACATGTGCATGGCGGACGACTCCTACGTCGACGGCTGGACGCGGCTCGCCTCCGCCGTCCACGAGCACGGTGCCAAGATCTTGCCGCAGCTCTTCCACCCGGCCTACATGGCCTTCCCGCTGCCGGGGACGCCCCAGCTCATCGCCCCGTCGGCGGTGGGCCCCTACTACGCGCGCGAGGCGCCGCGCCCGGTCACGCGCGAGGAGCTCAAGGTGATCGTGCGCCAGTTCGGCGACGCCGCGGAGCGCATGAGGCGCGCCGGCACCGACGGCGTCGAGATCCACGCCGCCCACGCGCACGGCCTCCTCGGCGGCTTCCTCTCGCCGCTCTACAACAAGCGCACCGACGAGTACGGCGGCGACATCGACGCGCGCCTGCGCCTCACGCTCGAGGTCGTCCGCGAGGTGCGCGAGCGCTGCGGCGAGGACTTCATCATCGACGTGCGCATCTCCGGGGACGAGTACTCCGACGGCGGACTCACGATCACCGACATGTGCCACGTCGCGCGAGAGCTCGAGCGCGCGGGGGTGGACCTGCTGCACGTCTCGGGCGGCACCACCATCAAGCGCGGCAGCGCCATCCCGGCCGCGGGGACGCGGCAGGGGAGCCACGCGGCGGTGGCGCGCCAGATCAGGGGGTGCGTCTCCATCCCCGTGGCGACGGTCGGGCGCATCAACGAGGCCTGGATTGCCGAGGAGCTGCTCGAGGAGGGCGTGGCCGACGCCTGCATGATGGGCCGTGCCAACCTCTGCGACGCCCAGTTCTGCGCCAAGGCGGCCGAGGGCCGCGTCGACGACATCCGCCCCTGCATCGGGTGCCTCCGCTGCCTGACGGGCATCATGTTCGGCAAGCCCATCGCCTGCACGGTGAACCCCGACGTTGAGCACGACGACGGCGCGGTGGAGAGCGCCGCAACGAGGCGCGACGTGCTCGTGGTCGGCGCCGGCCCGGCCGGGATGGAGGCGGCCTTCGTCGCGGCGCGCCGCGGCCACCACGTGGTCGTCGTCGACGCGGCG
Source organism: Olsenella sp. An188 (assembly GCF_002160255.1). Classification (GTDB taxonomy): domain Bacteria; phylum Actinomycetota; class Coriobacteriia; order Coriobacteriales; family Atopobiaceae; genus Thermophilibacter; species Thermophilibacter avistercoris. The sequence goes on from NZ_NFKF01000003.1 coordinate 208,893, forward strand.
GACGAGCCGGGCGGCACCATGCGCGTCGCCTCCGTGCCCATCGCCAAGCAGGACCTCGCGCGCGTCATCAAGTTCCAGGCGCGCCGCCTCGAGCAGGCGGGCGTCGAGCTGAGGCTCGGGCGGCGTCTCACCGCGGAGGACGTGGAGCGCGAGTTCTCGGGCTACGAGGTCGTCCTCGCCACGGGCGCCGTCCCGATCGTCCCGGCGTGGGCGGGCGGCTTCCGCCAGGCCGTGACCGCCGACGACATCCTCGCCGGCCGCGCCTTCCCCGGCAAGAGGATCGTGGTGGTGGGCGGCGGCTCGGTGGGCTGCGAGGTGGCCGACTACCTCGCCCCGCTCGTGAACGACCTCGCCCGCGGCAACCGCGACGTCACGCTCGTGGAGATGGGTCCCACGCTCGACCCGACCGAGGGCGCCGCCGGTCGCGCCGCCCTCGTCACCCGCATGCTCGAGAAGGGCGTCCACGTGCTCACCGACGCGCGCGTCACCGGCGTGACTCAGGACTCGATCTCCTACGAGAAGGACGGAGAGGAGCACGTCATCGAGGGCGTGGACACGATGGTGCTCGCGCTCGGCTACCGCCCCGACCAGACGCTGGCCGAGTCCCTGGCCGCCGCGGGCGCACGGGTCCACGTGATCGGCGACGCCGAGAAGCCCGGTAACATCAAGGACGCCATGGCGGCCGCCTACGAGCTCGCTCGGACGCTCTAGCGAGGGGCCGGCCTGACGCCTGCCGGCGCGCTCACCCCCGGCGCGCCGGCAGGCGCACCTCGAAGACCGACCCCCTGCCCGGTGTGCTCTGACTTTTGCTCGAGCAAAACTTGACGCTTCTGGTTTGATCTTTAGTTTTCGCTGGTAGACGGGATGGCGGTTCTTCTCGCCGGGCGAAGCCGCCTCGCCGCCGCGGCACGCCCGCCGCTGTACGCCCGCCACTCGAGTGCGTAATAAATCATAGAATCAAAAGAAAAGACCAGTTGGAGAGAGCGCCGGCGAGAAGCCGGGGACTTTGGTACGCACTCGACTGCGTATAAAATCCGCACGACCTGCTACACTGGGGTCTCCAACAGCATAGAGGGCACGGTTCGAAGAGCTGCTACGCCTAGTAGATGAAAAAAGGATTCCGGTTTGACTCCGGAACAGCACAAGACTGTGTTCATAGGTTGGCGGCCGCGCGCGCCGCCTGTCCTGCCTTGCCCTCCCGACGCCCCCTGGGGGCAGAGAGCGAGGCACGATGTCTCAGAAGAACAGCACTGTCGAGAAGAACCTGCTCACGCGCCTCGGCGCCGCCTTCGCGGCGCTCGCGCTCGTCGCGGGCCTGGCCGCGTGCGGCACCGCGCCCGCCACGGACGGCTCCGCGGCCTCCGGCACCGACGCGGCCCAGGAGCAGCAGGCCACCATCTCCGTCACCGTGGAGATCGACGCCACGGCCGGCGAGGGCGAGTCGACCACCGCCGACGTGGACCTTCCCGAGGGCGCCACGGTCTACGACGCCCTGGTCGCCACCGGCGCCGACGTCAACGCGTCGGACTCCGACTACGGCATGTACGTCCAGGGCATCAACGGCCTCGCCGGAGGGGACTTCGGCGACATGAGCGGCTGGATGTTCGAGGTCAACGGCGAGATGGCCGAGGTCGGCTGCTCCCAGTACGAGCTCAAGGCCGGCGACGTGGTGACCTGGACCTACGTGACCGAGTTCACCGAGTAGCGGCCATGGCGTCCGCGCGCGTCATAGCCTTTGACGCCTGCCACGCGGCCGTCCCGGCGGCGCTGTTCGCCGGGACGGTCGCCGTGGCCGTGTGCGCGGTCGAGCCGGTCTGCGTGTGCGTCTCGCTCGCCGGCGCGCTCGCCTTCTCGGCCGTCGCGCGCGGAGGCCGAGCTACGCTGCGCGGGCTCGCCTGGCAGCTGCCGATGCTCGCGCTCGTGTGCCTGGCCAACCCGCTCTTCTCCGCCTCCGGCTCCACGCTGCTGCTCAAGCTGGGCCCGCGCAGCGTCTACCTCGAGAGCCTTGCGTACGGGGCCACGATGGGCGCGCTGCTCGTGTCCACGGTGCTGTGGTTCGAGGGCGCCGCGGCGGTGCTCACCCAGGACCGGCTGCTCGCCCTCGCGCCCCGGCGCGCCCGGGCGCTTCCGCTCGTGGCATCGATGGCGGCCCAGCTCGTGCCGCAGCTGCTCTCCCGCGCGCGCACCGTTCGCGCGACGCTCGCCGCCTGCACGGCGGCCGGCGGCCGTCCGAGCCTGCGCTCCGAGCTCACCCGCACCTCCACGATGCTGCTCACCTGGTCGCTCGAGGACTCCCTCGAGCGCTCCGACGCCATGCGCGCCCGCGGGTGGGAGTCGGGCGAGCCGCGCACCCGCTACCGCCCCGAGCGCCTCCGCGCCTCCGACGTCGCGGCGCTGGCTGCCGTGGGGGCCCTGGTCGCGCTCGCCGCGGCGGGGGCGTGGGTCGCGTGCTCCGCGTGGCGCTTCTACCCCAGGATGTCCGGGCCCAGCCCCTGGTGGGCCTACGCGCCGTGGGTTCTTCTCGCCGCGACGCCCGCCGCCTGCGAGGTCGTGGCCCGCCTCGTTGAGCGGAGGCTTCCGTGAGCTCGCCGGCCCTCGAGCTCGCCGGCGTGACCTTCTCCTATGCCGGGTCTCCGGCGGGGTCGGCGCCCGTGCTGAGCGGGCTTGACCTCGCGGTCCCGCAGGGGGCCTTCGCGCTGCTCGTGGGGGCCACGGGGTCGGGGAAGTCGACGGTTCTGCGCCTCGCCAAGCCGGAGGTCGCGCCGGCCGGCGAGCTCTCGGGCTCGGTGAGGCTGTTCGGCGAGGAGGCGCGCTCGCTCGGGCCCCGGGCCTCGGCGCGCGCCGCCGGGTACGTCTTCCAGAGCCCGGACGCCCAGGTCGTGTGCGACACGGTCTGGCACGAAATGGCCTTCGGCCTGGAGAACCTCGGCGTCGGCGAGCCCGAGATGCGCCGGCGCGTTGCGGAGACCTGCTCCTTCCTGGGGATGGAGCCGTGGTTTCGGGCGCGCACGGCCGAGCTCTCGGGCGGGCAGCGCCAGCTGCTCTCGCTCGCCGCGGCGCTTGCCCTGAGGCCCCGCGCCCTTCTGCTCGACGAGCCGACCAGCATGCTCGACCCCCTTGCCGAGAAGAACCTCCTGTCGATGCTCTTCCGGGCAAACCGCGAGCTCGGCGTCACCGTGGTCGTCGCCACGCACGCCCCCGTGCCCATGGTCGACTACGCGACGTGCGCCTTCAGGCTGGAGGGGGGGCGCGCCCGGGAGGCGGCGCTCTCCGAGCTGCGGGGGGAGCCGGCGCCCGAGGTGGCGGGGCGGGGCGGCGGGGCGCCCGGCGAGGGCTCCCTGCTGCGCGCGGACGGCCTGTGGCTTCGCTACGCGCGCGACGGCCGGTGGGTGCTGCGCGGGCTCGACCTGGACGTGGCGCCCGGGGAGGTGCGCGCGGTCGTGGGGTCAAACGGCTGCGGCAAGTCCACGCTGCTCCAGGCGCTCGCCGGCGTGGCCCGTCCCCAGCGCGGGCGCGTGCGCAACGCGGCCGCCCGCAGCCAGGCGCTCCTCCCACAGTCGCCCAAGGCGCTGCTCTCGTGCGAGACGGTCGAGGGCGAGCTCCTCGAGTGGTCGGGCGCGGGCGGCTACGGCGAGCGGGAGGTGGGGGAGGCCCTGGATCGCCTCGCCCTCGCGGACGCCGCCCGGCGCCACCCCTACGACCTCTCGGGCGGGCAGCAGCAGCTGGTCGCCCTGGAGAAGCTGCTGCTCGTGCGGCCGCGGCTGCTGCTGCTCGACGAGCCCACCAAGGGGCTTGACCGCGCGGCGAGGGAGCGCGTCGCCGCGCGCGTGGCCGCGGCGCGCGACGGGGGCGCCACGGTCCTTCTCGCCACGCACGACACGGCGTTCGTCCGCGCCGTGGCGGACAGGGTGTCGCTCATGTTCGACGGGTCCCTCACGGTGACCGAGCCGACCGGGGACTTCCTCGCGTCCTCGTGGGTCTACGGCTAGGGCCGCCACGCGCGGACCGAGCCTAGAAGAGCAGGAACGGCTCCTGGGAGACGAGGTCGTCATCGTCGAGGTCGTCCAGGTCCTCGAAGTCGACGTCGTCGGCGTGCTCGTGCTCCTCCTCGTCCTCGCCCCACGCGTAGGCGTTGGCGAAGTCGCTGTCCTCGTCCGTGACGGGCAGCGCGCTCGTGATGCTGCAGAGGCCGTCCATGGCCGGGACGATCTTCTGCCACTGGCAGATGACCGGGTCGCTCGGCGCCCCCTCGAGCTCGGTGAGGGAGTCGAGGAAGATCTCGTGGGCGCCGTCCAGCAGGTCCGAGTCGCGGCGGATCTGCTGGAAGTGCGAGGCGAACTTGTCCATGGCCTCGTCGGCGTTCTCGGCCTCCACGACGCAGGGCATGAGGCAGTAGTTGTCCTTGCTGTCGGAGTCGTCGTTGTAGCTGAAGCTGCCGATGTAGAGCATGGTGTCCTCCTCGCACGCGGCCGGCGCTATGGCAAACTGGTACCCATGATTGACCGGGGGCAAACACCGCGCGCGCTCACCCGCGCTTTTGCCGCCGCTGAGGCGCCCGCCCTCGTGGCGGTCCCGGCGGCGATGGTCGCGCTCGCCGCGGCGGGCGTCCCGGCCACGGCGGGGCTCACGCTCGCGTGCGCGCTTCTCGCCGTGTGCCTCGTGATGGCGAGCTTCGAGGCGTCGCGCCCGGCCCTGCGCCAGCTCATGCCCACGGCGGTGCTCGCCGCGGTTGCCGCCGCCGGCCGCGTGCTCTTCTCGCCGCTCCCGGACGTCAAGCCGGTCTCGGCCATAGCGATCGTTGCCGGGGCCACGCTGGGCAGGCGCAGCGGCTTTGTGGTGGGCGCGCTCGCGGCGCTGCTCTCCAACGTCTTCTTCGGGCAGGGCCCGTGGACGCCCTGGCAGATGTATGCCTGGGGGCTCGTAGGCTACGTCGGGGGCGTGCTCGCCGAGCGCGGGGCGCAGGAGCGTCCGGCCGTGCTGTACGGCTGGGGCTTCGCCTCGGGGATCGTCTACGGCCTCATCCTGAACGGCTACCACGTGCTCGGCTACGTCCAGCCGCTCACCTGGCCCGCCGTGCTCGCCGCGTGCGCGGCGTCGCTGCCGCTCGACGTGGTGCACGGCGCCTCCACGGTGGCGTTTCTCGCGGCGATCCGAGGCGTCTGGGGCCGCGCGATACGTCGTGTCGTGGCAAAGTACGACCTGTGAGGGCGCCGCGCGGACGTGCGCGCACTTTACAAGCGTCTCCCGCTTCGCTATCGTAGGCATGTTTCATGCCACGAGTCAGTTCGAGGGCCCCGCGCGCGCCGGCACGCCGCGGGCGGGACAAGAAGGGGATGTACATGTCCGGACACTCTAAGTGGGCAACCACCAAGCACAAGAAGGCCGCGATCGACGCCAAGCGCTCGTCGCTGTTCTCCAAGCTCTCCCGTAACATCACCGTCGCGGCCAAGCTCGGCGGCGACCCCAACCCGGACAACAACGCGACGCTCGCCGCCGCCGTGGCCCGTGCCCGCATGGTCTCCATGCCCAACGCCAAGATCAAGGCCGCCATCGACAAGGCCTTCGGCTCCGGCGCCGACGCCGCCAACTACGCCGAGATCACCTACGAGGGCTACGGCCCTGCCGGCGTGGCCGTCTACGTCGACTGCCTGACCGACAACAAGAACCGCACCGCCGCCGACGTGCGCTCCGCCTTCTCCCACTCGGGCGGCTCGCTCGGCACCTCCGGCTCCGTTGCGTTCCAGTTTGAGCGCAAGGGCTCCATCGCCGTGGAGAAGGTCATCAAGTCCGAGGACAAGAAGGTGGCCGACCGCGAGAACGCCGTGGACGAGGACGAGTTCATGATGGCCGTGGCCGAGGCCGGCGGCGAGGACTACGAGGACGCCGGCGAGGAGTGGATCGTCTGGACCGCCTACGACAAGATGCAGGACGTCCAGAAGGGCCTCGAGGCCCAGGGCATCGAGGTCAAGGGCTCCGAGCTCACCATGGTCCCCACCACGCCGACCGACGTCTCCGTGGCTGACGCCAAGAAGGTCCAGCGCCTCGTCGACCGCCTCGACGAGCTGGAGGACGTCCAGAACGTCTACCACACCATGAACGTCACCGACGAGATCGCGGAGGCGCTGGCCGAGGACGAGTAGGCCGCGCTCGCTTCGTACGCTTCTGAGGGTGCCCCCGGCGCTTCTCTCCAGCTCACTGCGCGTTGCGCAGAAGTCACTGGCGAGAAGCGCCGGGGGCACGTCGCTTTTGAATCGAAGGTCGCTTACCGGGCGTGCCGGGCGAGAAGGACGGGCGGCTTGTTCGTTCAAATCGAGGGTCGCTTACCGGGTGGGGCTGGCGAGAAGGGCCGCGGCCCGCGGCCCGCTACTCTACCGTTCCGTAGACCGCGCCCCAGCCGTGGCCGACGACGATCGAGTTGAGCTGGTCGCAGAGGCGCTGGCGGGTGTAGGTGCGCGAGGGCAGCGCCTCGACCACCTCGGCGAGGTCGTCGCAGAGGTCGAATATCTCCGCGCGCGCCACCACGTCGAGCTTCGTGCAGGTGGCAGCCGACGAGATGCCCGGCACAAAGACGCTGTCGACGAGCCGCTGCAGCTCGCCGTACTCCTCCGCGCGCATGTCCGCACCGTGCATCTCTCGCCCCTCCCGTTGTAAGCGCTTGTTTTCGTCTGGAACATGGTAGCAGCTCGCCGGGCGCTTGCGTCTATACTCTGACACGACCAACCAGAAGGAGGACCCCATGACATCCGCGTACCAGAAGATGACCGACGCCGAGCTCGACGCCGCCCTCGCCGAGCTCGAGCGCGAGGCCGCCGACCTCAGGGCGGCCGGCCTCAAGCTCGACATGGCCCGCGGCAAGCCGAGCCCGGAGCAGACCGCGCTCTCCCGCCCCATGCTCGACCTCGTGACCTCCGGGTCCGACCTCACCGACGGCGGCTCCTTCGCCGACAACTACGGCGACCCCGACGGCCTGCCTTCCGCGCGCGCCCTCGCCGCCGAGCTCATCGGCGTCGACGCCGCCAACGTCTCCGTGATCGGCTCCTCCAGCCTCAACCTCATGTACGACTGCGTGATGAACGGCTACGTCCACGGCATCGCCGGCGAGAGGCCCTGGTGCCAGCAGGGCACTGTCAAGTTCCTGTGCCCCGCGCCCGGCTACGACCGCCACTTCACCGTGACGGAGAGCTTCGGCATCGAGAACGTGCCGGTCCCCATGCGCGAGGACGGCCCGGACATGGACGTGGTGCGCGAGCTCGTCGAGGGCGACCCGCAGGTCAAGGGCATCTGGTGCGTGCCCCGCTACGCCAACCCCACCGGCGTCACCTACTCCGACGACGTGGTGCGCGCCTTCGCCGCCCTGCGCCCCGCGGCCCCCGACTTCCGCATCTTCTGGGACAACGCCTACTGCGTCCACACCTTCGCGGGCGAGGGCGACCCGCTCATGAACATCTTCGACGCGCTCGCGGAGCAGGGGGGCGAGAAGAACCTTGTGTACGAGTTCGCCTCCACGGCCAAGGTGACCTTCCCCAGCTCCGGCATGGCCTGGGTCGCGGCCTCGCCGGCGGACATGGCCGAGCTTCGCGCGGCCTTCTCCGCCATGCGCGTCTCGCCGGAGAAGATCTCGCAGCTCGCGCACGTGCGCTTCCTGAAGGACGCCGCGGGCGTGGCCGAGCACATGAGGCGCCACGCCGAGCTCGTCGCCCCGCGCTTCGCGCTCGTCGAGGAGAAGCTCTCCGCCGGCCTCGGTGACCTTGGCGTGGCCAGCTGGACGCACCCCAAGGGCGGCTACTTCGTCTCCTTCGAGGGCCCCGAGGGCTCTGCCAAGGCGATCGTGGAGCTCGCCGGCGAGCTCGGCGTCAAGCTCACCCCGGCGGGCGCCCCCTGGCCCTACGGCGCGGACCCGGCGGACACCAACATCCGCATCGCGCCGACCTACCCCTCGCTCGAGGAGCTCGGAAAGGCGCTCGATGTCTTCGTGGTGGCGGTCAGGCTCGTTGCCGCCCGCCTCGCCCGCGCGGAGCGCGCCTAGCCGGGCGGGGGTCCGCGGGTGCGGCGGTGCCGCCCCGCAGAACCCTCCCAGCATTCTGTTATTCTCGCCGGGGCGTCGCCGTTTGCTTGCAAGCGGGGCTTCGTGGCATATTCTTAGAGTTTGCGGGCGCTCGCCCGCAGCTCGAACGTGAGGGGTGTCGTCTGCATGGCAAAGAGGCCAGCGTCCAAGAGCGGGTCCAAGGGGTCCCAGAAGCAGGGTACGGCCAAGGCCAAGCCCGCGCGCAAGCCGGGCGAGCTCTCCCGCTTCCAGAAGGTCGTCATCATCCTCTTTGTGGTGGTCTTCGCGCTCTCCACGCTCGCGGGCGCGCTGGCGTCCGTCTTCCAGGCGCAGCAGAGCCAAAGCGTGGAGTACAACGTCGACTACCTGGACGAGAACTACGAGCCGCTCGTCTCCGACCTCGAGGCGACGCTCGCCGAGAGCCCCGACGACATGTCCACCGTCCTCTCGCTGGCCAACTACTACTCCTCGTGGGGCTCGGGCGTGCTCATGCTCGCCACGACCGACGAGGAGACCTCGCACGGAAACGAGCTCCTCGACAAGGCGGTCGGCTACTACGACCAGTACATCGCGTCGGGCGAGACCGAGAGCGTCGAGTCGGCCAGCACGAGCCGCGCCATGTGCCTGTACTACGGCGGGGACGTCTCCGGCGCGCTCTCCGCGCTCGAGCAGGTCACGCAGGACTGGCCCGAGTACGCCCCCGCGTGGGCCGACCTCGGCCTGCTCTACGAGGTCCAGGGGCAGACCGACGAGGCGCGCACGGCCTACGAGAAGGCCGTCGAGCTCGACCCGGACGACGAGCAGGGCGCCAAGAGCTACGCCGAGGAGCGCCTCTCCGCGCTTGACGAGGCCGCCGAGGACGGCACCGACGAGAGCTCCGACGGCACCGACGCGAGCTCGAACGATTCGACAGACGCGGGCTCCGGCGAGTAGCCACGGCCTGAGAAGGAGAAGCCATGAGTCTTTCCATAACCGTCACCAACAACGTGAGCTCCCAGACGGGCGCCGTCGAGAGCGTCGTCCTCGTCGACGGGGAGGTCGACGTCTCCAACGCAGACCAGCTTCGCACCGTGCTCGACGGGCGCGTCGAGGACGCCCCGACCGAGCTCGTCGTGGACCTCTCCAAGGTCCCCTACATCGACTCCACCGGCATCGGGGTGCTCGTGGGCGCCGCCCACCGCGCCGCCGAGAAGAACGTCCGCTTCGAGGTCGCCAACCCGCAGAGGAACGTCGAGCGCGTGCTCGGGCTTCTCGGCGTGTCGAACGACCTCAACGTCCGCGGGGCCTAGCCCCGGCGTCGTCCCTAAGAGGGAAGGAAATCAACTCGTGTTTGGAATTGGAGAAGGCGAGCTCGTCCTCATCGCGCTCTTCGCGTTCATGATCTTCGGACCCGACAAGCTCCCGGGGATGGGCCGCACCCTCGGCCGCGCGCTGCGCCAGTTCAGGAACGCCCAGGAGGGCTTCACCGAGGTCGTGCAGACCAACATCGTCGACCCCGCGGCCGAGGCCATGAGCGACACGCCCAAGCGGCCCAACCGCAAGCGCGCCGCCGAGCTCGACGAGGACGCGGACATCGACCTCGCCGAGGGCGAGGAGGCGCCGCGCGCTCGCCGCGCGGAGACCTTCGCCGAGCGCAAGGCGCGCCTGGCCGAGGAGAAGAAGGCCCGCGAGGCCGCCGAGGCTGCCACCGCCGACTCCGCCGAGCCCGCGGACGCGGACGCCGACTCCGCCGAGCCCGCGGCGGCCCCCGCCGAGCCGCAGGCCGACACCGCCCCCGCCAAGCCGAGCGTGTCCGACCTCTACACGATGAGGCGTCCTTCTCGCCCCGCCGCGAGCGCCGCTGACGGAGCCACCCCCGACGCCACGAAGGAGGCCTAAGCCATGCCGATCGGACCCGCGCGCATGCCCATCATGGACCACCTCGGCGAGCTGCGCCGCCGCATCACCATCGTGGTGGTCGCCGTCATCGTGACGGCGCTTGTCGTCTACATGGCCACGCCCACGCTGATCGAGCTCATGATCGGCCAGATCGAGGAGGCCATGCACGGACAGGAGCTCGTCGTCCTCTCCGTGCTCGGCGGCTTCACCATCCGCTTCAAGGTCGCCCTGTTCTTCTCGGTGATCATATGCTGCCCGATCATCATCTGGGAGGTCATGGCGTTCTTCCTGCCGGCCCTCAAGCCGAGCGAGCGCAAGTGGGTCGTGCCCACGGTGGCCGCGATGGTCGCCCTCTTCTTCCTGGGCATGGTCTTCTGCTTCTTCGTCATCCAGCCCGCCGCCTTCGGCTGGCTGCTCGACCAGTCCTTCGAGATCGGCTCCATCGTCCCCAACGCGGAGGACTACCTCGACATCTACATGATGCTCGAGATCGGCTTCGGCCTGGCGTTCCAGCTGCCGCTCGTGATCTTCTACCTCTCGATCTTCCACCTCGTGCCGTACAAGACCTTCCGCAGCCAGTGGCGCCTGGTCTACGTGAGCCTCATGGTGCTCTCCGCCGTGGTGACGCCCGACGCCTCGCCGATGACGATGGTCCTCATGTTCGGCGTGCTCATCTTCCTCTACGAGGCCGCGCTCGCGGTCGCGCGCTACATCATCATCGCGCGTGACGGCAAGGAGGCGCTCAAGTGGAGCCGCGAGGACTACGAGCAGCGCGAGTTCGACAAGCTGTAGATCCAAAAGGACGTGCCCCAAGTGAAGCTGATCGTCACCGAGAAGAACGACGCCGCGCAGCAGATCGCGCGCCTGCTCTCCACCTCCGGCAAGCCCAAGGCCGACAAGGTCTATAACACCCCGGTCTATCGCTTCGCCTGGGACGGCGAGGACTGCGTGACCATCGGCCTGCGCGGGCACATCCTCAAGGTGGACTTCCCCGTCCAGCTCACCTTTGACCCCGAGGCGGGGTGGCAGGGCGTGACGGCCGACGGCGAGCTGCTGCCCGCCGACGTGCCCGACGGCCTCGAGCGGCCGCCCTACAAGTCCAAGCGCAAGCCCTACCTCGCCAACGGGATCGACCTCAAGGGCTGGAAGATCGCGAGCCTGCCGTACCTGGTGTGGGCGCCCATCGAGAAGCTCCCGGCCGAGAAGGAGATCATCCGCGCCCTCAAGAACCTCGCCAAGAAGGCCGACAGCGTCATCATCGGCACGGACTTCGACCGCGAGGGCGAGCTCATCGGCTCGGACGCGCTGCGCCAGATCCGCGAGGTGGCGCCCGGCGTGCCCGTCTCGCGCGCCCGCTACTCCGCGTTCACGCGCGCCGAGATCGACCACGCCTTCTCCAACCTCGTCGAGCTCGACCAGGACCTCGCCGACGCCGGCGAGTCCCGCCAGTACATCGACCTCATCTGGGGCGCCGTCCTCACGCGCTACCTCACGGCGGCCCGCTGGAGCGGCCTGGGCAACGTGCGCTCTGCCGGCCGCGTGCAGACGCCGACGCTCGCCCTCGTCGTGGAGCGCGAGCGCGAGCGGCTTGCCTTCAAGCCCGAGGACTACTGGGTGCTCCAGGGCCAGGGCGAGAAGGACGGCGACGCGGCGGGCCCCTTCCGCATCACGCACGCCACGACCCGCTTCTGGGACCAGGGCGAGGCGCAGGCGGCGTTCGGCCACGTGGAGGGCGCCACCGAGGGCCGCGTGACGGCCGTGGAGCGCAAGCGTCGCACGCAGCGCCCGCCCGCGCCGTTCAACACCACGAGCCTGCAGGCCGCGGCCGCCGCGGAGGGCCTCTCGCCCGCGCGCACGATGCGCCTCGCCGAGAGTCTCTACATGGACGGCCTCATCTCGTACCCGCGCGTGGACAACACCGTCTACCCCAAGTCGCTCGACCTGCGCGACTGCGTGCGCATGCTCTCCACCGTGCCCGCCTACGGGGCCGTGTGCCACGAGCTGCTCAAGCAGGACAAGCTCACGGCCACCCGCGGCAAGCAGGAGACCACCGACCACCCGCCGATCTACCCCACGGCGCCGGCCAGCCCGGACAGCCTCCAGCCGGCCGAGTGGAAGCTCTACAACCTCATCGCGCGGCGCTTCCTCGCCACGCTCATGGGCCCGGCAACCATCGAGGGCACCAAGGTCACCGTGGACGTGGCGGGCGAGCCCTTCACGGTGAGCGGCTCGGTGCTCGTGGACGCGGGCTTCCGCGCGGCCTACCCCTACGGCCTCAAGAAGGACGACCAGCTCCCGGCGCTGGCCGAGGGCGACGTGGTGAGTGTCTCCGACATGGAGCTTCTCGCCAAGCAGACCGAGCCCCCCGCGCGCTACAGCCAGGGCAAGCTCATCCAGGAGATGGAGAAGCGAGGTCTGGGCACCAAGTCCACGCGCGCGAGCATCATCGACACGCTCTACGAGCGCAAGTACTTCCGCGGGGACCCGGTCGAGCCGAGCCAGCTGGGCATGGCCATCATCGACGCGCTTACGGCCTACGCCCCGCGCATCACGAGCCCGGACATGACGGCCGAGCTCGAGGACGACATGACGCGCGTGGCCGACGGAGTGGAGACGCAGGAGCAGGTGGTCACGCACTCCCGCGCGCTTCTCGCCGGCCTCATGGACGCGCTCGTGGAGCACACCGACGACCTCTCCGAGCAGATCGCGGACGCCGTGACGGCGGACGCCAAGATCGGCGTGTGCCCCAAGTGCGGGCGCGACCTCGTGGTCAAGACCTCGGCCAAGACGCGCGGCAGCTTTGCCGGCTGCATGGGCTGGCCGGAGTGCGACGTCACCTACCCGCTGCCGCAGGGCAAGATCGTCGCGCTCGAGGGCGAGGCGGCCGTCTGCCCCACGTGCGGGGCGCCGCGCGTCAAGGTGCAGCCGTTTCGCAGCCGCGCCTACGAGGTGTGCGTCAACCCCGCGTGCGAGACCAACCGCGAGCCGGACGTGGACGTGGGGGAGTGCCCCGCGTGCAGGGAGGCCGGGCGCTCCGGGCGCCTGATCGCCCACAAGTCCGAGAGGAGCGGCAAGCGCTTCATCCGCTGCACCAACTATGACGAGTGCGGCACGAGCTACCCCCTGCCGGCGCGCGGCGCGCTCGAGGCCACGGGCGAGACCTGCCCGGACTGCGGCGCCCCGATGGTCGTGGTGACCACGGCGCGCGGGCCCTGGAAGCTCTGCCCCAACATGAGCTGCCCCGGTCGCGAGAAGAAGGAGGCCGCGCGGGGCTCGCGTGGCCGCGGCGGGCGAGCGGGCGGCGGGCGCAAGGCGGCTCCCAGGAAGAAGTCCTAGCGCCGGCCGCAGGTCCTTCTCGCCGTATGCGGGGTTCCCTGCGCCGGCCTGGCCGCACTCCCGCGCAAAGTCGCCGCGATTGGGTGGCATCCTTGATACGGGCCGTGGTCTCGCGCCCGGGTTTTTGCCAGATCGGCACGCGAGGCCGACGTTGCTGCAGGATTCTTCGTCGCCCTTCCGGCGAGAAGGGCCTGCGGCATCAAGGATGCCACCCAATCGGAGGGGGTTTCCGCCAAAACCGGCCTCCCGCGCAGCGCGGAGGCGGGCAAACACCCACAATCGGTCAAAATGTGGCAGTGAGTGTGACCGGGAGCGCCCGAGTGCAGGGAGGGACGCCATGCTGGATCTGAGGCGCGTGCTCGCAAGCAAGCCCAAACCGCCGCAGGACGTGGAGCTTACCGAGCTCTGGACGCCCTGGGGCGCACGCGTTGCCTCCGGCGAGAAGGACCTCGCCACGGCGCCTGCCTCCCACCCGCGCCCGCAGCTCGCACGCGAGCGGTGGACGTCGCTCAACGGCTGGTGGGAGTGCGCGTTCGTTGCGGCGGGGCCGGACGCGGGCGCGGCCTGGCGCAAGGCCGCCCCGCCCGCGGACGGCTGGCGGCCCATCCGCGTGCCCTTCTCGCCCGAGGCGCCGCTCTCGGGCGTGCGGCGCCAGCTCAAGCCGACGGAGCTGCTGTGGTACCGCCGCGCGCTCGCGGCCCCCGCCCTCGGGCCCGGCGAGCGGGCGATCCTGCACCTCGACGCCGTGGACTGGGCGTGCGCCGTCCTCGTGAACGGATCGCGCGTGGCCGAGCACGTGGGCGGCTCCCTGCCCTTCTGCGCGGACGTCACCGACGCGCTCCGCCCCGGCGAGAACCGCCTCGAGCTCTGCGTCCACGACCCCTCCGACGCCGGCCCCACGCTGCGCGGCAAGCAGCGGCTGGCGCGCGGTGGCATCTGGTACACGGCGCAGAGCGGCATCTGGCAGGACGTGTGGCTTGAGGCGGTCCCGGCGGCGCACGTGCGCTCGCTCGCGGTGGACGCGCGCCCGGGCAGGGGAGGCGCCCCGGCCAGCGTGGCGCTTCTCGCCGAGGTCACGGGCTCAGACGAGCTCCTCGTCCGCGTGCTCGACGAGGGCCGGGAGGTGGCTCGCGGCCTGGTCCGCGCGCGGGACGGCCGCGCGACCCTCACGCTGGAGCTGCCCGACGCGCGCCTCTGGTCCCCGGACGACCCGCACCTCTACGACCTCGACCTCGCCTACGGCGCGGACCGCGTGCACAGCTACCTCGGCGTGCGGGACGTGCGCGTGGCGCCTGACGCCCATGGCACCCCGCGCGTCCTGCTCAACGGCGAGCCCGTCTTCCTGCGCGGCGTGCTCGACCAGGGCTACTGGCCGGACGGCCTTCTGAGCGCACCCGGCGAGGAGGCGCTTGCCCATGACATCCGCACGGCCCGCGAGCTGGGCTTCAACCTGCTGCGCAAGCACCTCAAGGTGGAGCAGCCGCGCTTCTACGCCCTCTGCGACCGCATGGGCATGCTCGTCTGGCAGGACATGGTCTCCGGCGGCGACCCCGGCCCCTACGACGCTCTCCACACGAGCTACCTGCCCACGCTGCTGCGCGCGAGCTGGTCACGCCACGCAGACGCGGGTCCGCGCGCGGCTCGCCAGCTCTCCGCGGCAGACCCCGCCTACCGCGCGGCGTGGCGCGAGGCCTGCGAGGGGACGGTGCGCCTGCTCGGCGCGCACCCCTGCGTCATCGGCTGGACGCTCTTCAACGAGGGCTGGGGCCAGTTCGACGCCCGTGCCGCCGCGGAGGCGGTCCGCGCGCTCGACCCCACGCGCCCCATCGACGCTACGAGCGGCTGGTACGACCAGGGCTGCGGCGACTTCTTCAGCGTCCACAACTACTTCCGCCCGCTTGAGGTCTGGCCGGACCCGGCGCGGGGGAAGGCGCCCGGGCGTGCCTTCGCCATCTCGGAGTTCGGCGGCGTGAGCTGCGCGGTCCCCGGCCACGTGAGCCTGGGGACGTCCTACGGCTACGAGCGTGCGGACGACCTCCCCGCGTTTGCCCGCGAGGTGCGCGCACTTCTCGCCCGGGCGGACGCCCTGGAGGCCGAGGGCCTGGCCGGCTACGTCTACACACAGCTTACGGACGTCGAGGAGGAGACCAACGGGCTTCTCACCTACGACCGCCGCGTCAACAAGCTGGCGCCCGGTGATTCGGGGCGGGACTCCGGGGTAGAATTGGCAACGTAACGTCGCCTATGGAGAGGGGCACACATGAAGGTCCTGATGCTCAACGGAAGCCCGCACCAGGCGGGATGCACCAACCGCGCGCTCGAGGAGGTTGCCAAGACGCTTGCCGAGAACGGCGTGGAGTCGGAGGTCTTCTGGGTGGGCGCGCGTCCGGTGGGCGGCTGCACGGCCTGTCACGCCTGCGACAAGCTGGGGCGCTGCGCGTTCGGCGAGAAGGACGGCGTCAACGAGTTTCTCGCCAAGGCGGCAGACGCCGACGGCTTCGTCTTTGGCGCCCCGGTGCACTACGGTCGCGCCGGCGCGTCGCTGCTCGGCTTCATGGACCGCGTCTTCTACGCCAACGGACGCGCCGGGCAGCCCAACGTCTTTGCCTACAAGCCCGCGGCGGCCGTGACCTCCGCACGCCGCGCCGGCACCACCTCGGCCCTCGCCGACATCGAGAAGTACTTCACCATCTCCCAGATGCCGATCGTGAGCAGCCGCTATTGGAACATGGTGCACGGTCAGAGCGCCGAGCAGGTCGAGCGGGACGAGGAGGGCCTGTGGACCATGCGCCAGCTCGGGCGCAACATGGCGTGGCTGCTCAGGTGCGTCGAGGCCGGGCGTGCCGCGGGCGTGGGCCTGCCGGAGGCCGAGCCGGGCGCCTGGACCAACTTCGTGCGGTAGCCGGGCCTGCGGCCGCGGCCGCTCCGCCGCCCCGTGGTTTTCTCGCGGCAGGACCCTCGTCGCGCTATCATGAAAAGGTTCACTAGCTCGTGAGGGGGAGGATGTATGCGCGGGGTCTTCATCACGCTCGAGGGGGCGGACGGCTGCGGCAAGTCCACGCAGGCCGCGCGTCTGGCCGACGCGCTCGAGG
The DNA here is from genome assembly GCF_002160255.1 of Olsenella sp. An188. Lineage (GTDB taxonomy): Bacteria > Actinomycetota > Coriobacteriia > Coriobacteriales > Atopobiaceae > Thermophilibacter > Thermophilibacter avistercoris. Next base: position 225,243 of record NZ_NFKF01000003.1, read on the forward strand.
CGTCCGGCCGCGAGGTCGTGCGCCTGCGCGAGCCCGGCGGCACCGCGATCTCCGAGAAGGTCCGCGCCATCCTGCTCGACCCGGCCAACGCCGAGATGTGCCCGGAGTGCGAGCTCATGCTCTACGAGGCCAGTCGCGCCCAGCTCGTGCGCGAGGTGGTCGAGCCCGCCCTCTCGCGCGGCGCCGTGGTGCTGTGCGACCGCTTCTACGACTCGACCTACGCCTACCAGGCCGGGGGGCGCTCCCTGCCCGAGGACCTCGTCCGGCGCGCGAACGCCCTCGGCAGCTGCGGACTCGACCCCGATCGCACGCTTGTCTTCGACCTCGACCCCGAGCTCGCCTACGCGCGCGCCACGGCCGGCGGCGCCGACCGCATGGAGGCCGAGGGGCTTGCGTTCCAGCGTCGCGTGTGCGACGCCTACCTGCGCCTCGCCCAGGCCGAGCCCGCCCGCGTGCGCGTCGTGGACGCCTCGGGCGAGCGGGAGGCGGTGGCGGGGCGCGCCCTCGCCGCGATCGCCGACCTCGTGGACGTGAGCCGCCCATGAGCGCGCCGTCCGCCGCCCCCATGCCCGCCGCCCTCGCCTCGCTCGAGGACCAGCCGCGCGTGCGAGACCTCCTCGCCACGGCGCTCGCCGAGGGGAGGCTCTCGCACGCCTACCTCTTCGTGGGTGCGCCCGGGTCGGGCAAGCACGAGGCGGCCGAGGCGCTCGCCAAGTGCGTGGTGTGCCCGAGCGGCGGAGACGCCACCTGCGACGAGTGTCGTCGCGTGGCGCACCGGACCCACCCCGACGTCCGCTGGCTCGCCCCCGGCAGCGCGACGGGCTACCTCGTGGCCCAGGTCCGCGAGCTCATCGCCGACGCGAGCCTCGCCCCCGTGCGGGCGGCCTCGAAGGTCTACGTGCTCGAGCGCGCCGAGCTCCTGCGCGCGGCGGCGGCAAACGCCCTGCTCAAGACCCTCGAGGAGCCGCCCGAGGGCGTGATGTTCATCCTGTGCGCCCGCACCGTCGCCTCCATGCTCCCCACCATCGTCTCGCGCTGCCAGCGGGTGCCGTTCCGCGCGACGTCCCCGGCGGCCGGCCTCGAGGCCGTGACGCGCGGCTGCGTCGCGTGCGAGTCCGAGGCGCGCGTGGCGCTCGCCGTGGCCGGGACCCCCGCGCGGGCCGTCGACTTCCTCCAGTCGCCGGCGCGCCGCCAGGTGCGGCGCCTGGTGGTCGGCGCGCTCGACGCGCTGGCACGCGACGACTCCTGGGACGTTCTTCTCGCCGCGCGAGAGATCGTGGCCGCCGTGGCCGTGCCCCTGGCCGACGTCAAGCAGGCCCAGGAGGACGCCCTGCGCGAGAGCCAGGACTTCCTCACCTCCTCCGCGCTCAAGCAGGTCGAGGACGCCAACAAGCGCGAGCTCACCGCGCGGGAGCGTTCGGGTATGATGGAGGCCCTGGCAGCGGCGGAGTCGCTGCTGCGCGACGTGCTCGGGCGCCTTGAGGGCGTCGGCGGGGGCGTCGTCAACGAGGACGCGGCCGCCACCGTGGACCGCATCGCCGCCGCGTGCGACACCGCGGGGGCCCTGCGCGCGCTCGACGCGTGCGAGCGTGCCGCGGACGACCTCGCGCACAACGTATCACCCCAGCTGACCCTCGAGGTCATGCTGCTTCGCATCAAGGAGGCACTCGCATGCCCACCATCATCCCGGTGAAGTTCACCTATGCCGCCCGCGACCTGTGGTTCGACCCGGCCGGCACCGGCGCGCAGGAGGGCGACCACGTCATCTGCGCCACCGAGCGCGGCCACGAGATAGGCCTGGCCGTCGGCGACGCGCGCGAGGTCACGCCCGAGGAGCTCTCCTCCACGATCGGCGGCGCCCAGCTGCGCGACGTGGTGCGCATCGCGACCGAGGAGGACCTCGTGCGCGCCGACGAGCTCGCCCGCCGCGGCGAGGAGTCCATGCCCGCCTTCCGCCGCCACGTGGCGGAGTCGGGGCTCGACATGAAGCCGGTGGGCGTGGAGTACCTCTTCGACGGGGAGAAGGCCGTGTGCTACTTCGCCGCCGAGGAGCGCGTGGACTTCCGCCAGCTCGTGCGCGACCTCGCCCGCGAGTTCCACGTGCGCATCGACATGCGCCAGATCGGCGTGCGCGAGGAGGCGGCCATCGTGGGCGGCTACGGGCACTGCGGCCAGGAGCTCTGCTGCCGCCGCTTCGCCACCGGCTTCGACCCGGTCTCCATCCGCATGGCCAAGGAGCAGGACCTGCCCCTCAACTCCACCAAGATCTCCGGCGCGTGCGGCCGCCTCATGTGCTGCCTGCGCTACGAGTTCGAGGCCTACCGCGACTTCAAGAGCCGCGCGCCCAAGAGAAACGCCGTGATCGACACGCCGCTCGGCAAGGGCAAGATCGTCGAGTACGACACGCCCAAGGAGCAGATTTGCCTGCGCCTCGAGAACGGCAAGCAGATCCGCGTGGCGCTCGCGGACATGACGGCCTCCGAGGCGGCGCACAGGAAGAGCGAGGAGCTCGGCTGCCCGTGCCGCCCCGACACCGTGACGCGCGAGGTGCTCGACCGCCTCGAGTCGCCCGACGTGCAGATGGCGCTCGCCGAGCTCGACCGCAAGAACGGCGTCGTCGCGGAGCCCGAGGTGGACGCGGCCGACCTCTTCGTGGAGCCGCGGCGCAAGAGGCGTCGCGCCACGGCCGGCGGTCCCGCGTCCGGCGAGAAGAACGAGCGCGTCGCGGGCTCGTCGGCGCCGTCCGGCGACGAGGCCGCCTCGGGGCGCCGCCGCCGCAAGCGCCGTCCGGGCGACGGCGGGGGAGCGTCCTCGGCGGCGTCGTCCGAGCAGCAGGCCGCCCCGGCGGCCGGCACGCACCGCAGGCGCCACCACCAGGCGGCCGAGGGCGGAGCTGCCGGCGAGGGCGCTCAGCAGGCCGGGCAGCGCCGCACGCGCCGCCCGGGCGACAAGGGCGGCCAGGCCGCGGCGGGCGAGAAGGGCGCGCAGCCGAGGGGCATGCAGCCGTCGCGCCGCCGGCGCGCCCAGCAGGGTGGCGCGGCCGCCGCCGGCGGCGAGCGGCCGGCGCCGCAGGGCGGCCAGGCGCCGCAGCAGCCGGGCGCCGAGGGTGCACCCAAGCGCCGGCGCCGCCGTCGCGGCGGCCGCGGGCGCGGCGGCGCGGGCTCGCCCGGCGAGGGCGGCGCGCCGGCGGGCGGCGCCGAGTAGCGTCGAGCCCGCGTTCTTCTCGCCTAGATGGTATGGGCCGTCCGCGACCTCGCACGCCCCAGAGCGCGTAGGTTGCGGACGGTTTTCTCGTCTGAATCGACCGCAACTCGCACGTGCGTGGGCTACGTGCGGGTTGCGGTCACTTTGGGAGGCCAAACCGTCCGCAACCTGCATATGTCCCCCGTGCGGCCGTGGCCGGCGCCGGCGTTGCTTAGGGATACGGGGTTATGGCAACCGCGTTGCCCCGCGTGCTTAGAAATCCCGGGTTATGGCAGCCAAGGAGTGCCCATGGCGCGCGGCAAGGCGAGAAACCCCAGGTGGCGAGAAGCCCGACGGTCCTTCTCGCTGCCATAACTCCACTTTCGTAAGCGCGCGGCGGGTCAGTGCTGCCATAACCCCGTATCCCTAAGCAGGTCGTGGCCCGGCGCTGCCATAACCCCAGTTCTTTAAGCGGCGCGGGGCGGCGGCGCGCGGTGGTGGTGCGGCGCGGGGCGGCGGCGCGGCGCGGTGGCGGTGTGGTGCGGCGCGGGGTGGCGCCGTGCGTCGCGCCTGGCCCCGCTACGCGAGCGCGGCCAGGCGCAGCACGAGCTCGACGGTCCCGACCGCGTAGCCGCCGCGCGCGAAGAGCCCCACCGGCGCGCCCGCCGCGCGGCAGTCCGCGAGCAGGCAGAGCGGCAGCGCCTCCGGGTCGGCGAACATGCGGCGCGCGAGGCGCTCGGGGAGCTCGGAGAAGTCGTCGCGGACGAGCGTCACGACCACGCCGGCGTCGCGCAGCACGGAGAGGGAGCGCGCGAGCGTGGGGTCGGCCGCCGCGGCCTCGGCGTCCTCGCGCGTGACGAGCGTCACGCCCACGCCGGCCGCGCCCACGCCGGCCGCGCTGTCGGCGAGCTCGTTCAGCAGGTGCTCCGTCGGCTCCTCGGCAAGCTCCAGGAACGCCACGAGGCCAAGGCCCTTCTCGCCGGCGCGCACGAGGCCCCCCGCGGCCGGGAGCTCGATTGCCTGGAACATGTCCTCGGCCGCGGGCTCGCGCATCCGCAGCGCCACCTCGCACGTCCCGTCCACCTCGAGGGCGCGCTCGAGGACCTGCTGGTTGCCGCCCGGCAGGCGGACCGTGGTGGTGAGCCGGTACGTCCCGGCCGGCACCGAGAGCGTCAGCGCGCCGTCCTCGAACTCAGAGCCCCACAGGTCGAGCGGCGCAAAGCCAAAGAGCTCCTGGCCGCCCACCTGCATCGACGTGGTGAGCCGGGCGAGCGACCAGTCCACGCCGTAGACGGGCGCGCGGCCCTCGTCGCAGGTAAGGCGCAGCGAGGCGTCCCGCTCGCCCGGGGACTCGGGCGAGCCCTCCACGCACGCCCACCGTCCGCAGGCGAGAAGCGCCTCGGCCCGCCCGTCGGCCTCCCCCAGTCGCGCGGGCACCCCGAGCGAGCGGCAGGCCGCCACGAAGAGCGTGCGGCGCGTGACCTCCGACGCCTCGCCCGAGGCGAGCGCCCCGACGGGCGTCCCCACGAGCTTGGCCACGTGCTCCGCCGGCGAGAAGCGCAGGTGGTCGGCGAGCCACGCCCAGGCGGCGCGCGGGTCGCGCCCGACCAGCGCCGCGAGCTCGTCCGGCAGCGCCGCGGGCAGCACGGGGCGCCAGGCGCTCAGGTGCTCGAGGCCGACGCGCGGGCAGAGCACGTAGCGCTCCCAGGTCTCGCGCGCCTCCTCCGGCGCGAGCCCCGCGGCGGCCAGCCGCGCCAGCGCCGTGTCGCGCCCGGCGAGCGCGGCGGCGAGGTGGCCCTCAAGCACGTCGGCGGAAAGGTCGAGCCAGTCCTTCTCGGCAAGGCCCGCCAGCATCGTCAGGCGCTCCGGCTCCGGACCGGCGCACAGGAACGCAAGCACCTCGTCGGCGTTCCCGAGCGCTCCGCCCAGCACGCGCGCCACCACGGCGGGGTCGTCTTCCGGGCGCAGCCCGGCGGCGCGCGCCGCAAGCGCCTCGGCGTGCGCGCGCATGGACGCCACGGAGGCGCGGCGCCTCTCGTCCGCCTCGGCCTTGCGCGCTCGGCCGCGCTCGGCCATCTCGGGCGTGAGCGCGCCGGACGGGGCCGGGTGGTCCCTGGGCGCCCGCACGTCGATCGCGCGCCAGCCGGAGTTGCTCTCGCTCACGCGCGCGGCCGAGAGCGCCAGGCACACCTGCGAGACGAGGGCGGTGTCCACGTCCTTCTCGGCCATGAGCGCGCCCGCGCTGGCGTGGACGCGGACGCTCCCGTGGCCCAGCACCGCGCCGCAGCGGCCCTCGTCGTCGGCGGTGAGGGTGACGAGCGGCCGCCACCCGGCCATGTTGAGGACCTCGAGCGAGACCGTCGCCCCCGCGGCCGGGCGCTCGTCAGCCCCGAGGACGCGGACCTCGAGCGGCGAGGACTCGGCGTAGGACTGCGTGACGCCCACCGTGACGGAGCAGCCGCTGCGCATGAGCACGTCCTCGGGGGCGCAGCCAAAGTCCGAGAAGAGCCGCGTGGCCACCATCGGCGCGCGACCGGAGGCCGCCGTGAACCACCCGCGGTCGAGCGCCTCCTCGGGCTCGCAGGCGCCGAGGTAGTGCCAGCGGCCGCCCGCGTAGGCCTCCACCCAGGCGTGGTTGTCGTCGCAGTGGGCCCACCAGGGCACGTAGAGCTGGCGGGCCGGGATGCCCACGGCGCGCAGCGCGGAGACGAGCAGCGTGGACTCCTCGCCGCAGCGGCCCGCCGCGCCCGCGATCACGCCGAGGGCGCCCAGGGTGCGCCCGTCGGTGGTCTGGTAGGTCGCCACCTCGGCGCACCAGTAGTTGACCTCGATTACGGCGCGCTCGGCGGCAAGCCCGGCCACGCGCGGGGCGAGCGCCTCCCAGAGCGCCTCGCGGCAGCGGTCGAGCGGCTCGTTGTTCACGCGCGGGCACGCCACGTAGTGCACGAAGACGTCCTCGGGCAGCGCCGCGGTCTCCGGGCGGGACTCGCGCAGCATGAGCGCGTGGCGCGCGTGGGCGGCGAGCACGTCGAAGGGGGTGTCGAAGACGTCCGTGAGCGGCAGCGTGGCGCAGAAGTAGCGCGCGAGGACGGCGTCGTCGATCGGCAGCGCCTGGAGGGCGGCGTCGAGCTCGCGGCCCTTCTCGCCGAGAAGGGGGCGGCGGGCGTCGAAGCGCGAGGCTGCGTAGTCTGCGAGCTGCTCGGAGAGCTGCATGGGTGCTCCTTGGGTCGGGGCGCGCGGGGCGCCGCGGTCTGGCGGCCTGCTATGGTAGCCCAACGCGCCGGCCCGCTGCCGCGACGTCCGCGAGGCGGCGCGTGCGCAGGCCCCGTGGTTTGGGCGCGCCGGCGAGAAGGGCCGCGCGTCGCCTGCGCTACCATGGACCCACCCGACCGAGAGGATCCCCATGTACGGACTCAAGACCGAGGCGAGCTTCGACTCCGCGCACTTCCTGGCCGACTACCACGGAAAGTGCGAGAACCTCCACGGACACCGCTGGCGCGTCGTGTGCTACCTGCGCTCCGGCGAGCTGGGCGGGGCCGGGACGGAGCGCGACATGGTCTGCGACTTCGGCGCGTTCAAGCGCGAGGTCCGCTCGCTCGTGGCGGAGTTCGACCACATGTTCCTCGTGGAGGAGGGAACGCTCGCGCCGGCCACCGTCGCGGCGCTCGAGTCCGAGGGCTTCACCCTCAAGGTCCTGCCCTTCCGCACCACGGCCGAGAACCTCGCGCGGCACTTCTGCGAGCGCCTGCGCGAGCGGGGGCTGCCGTGCTCGCAGGTCGACGTCTACGAGACCCCGCTCAACTGCGCGACCTACCTCTGGGAGTAGCCCCGGGCGCAGTTCAGGGAGGGACTGGGGGCGGCCTTTCCGGCCCCGAGCCGCCCGTCGCCGACGCAGCGCCGCCGGCCCCCTAGTTTTTCTTGCGCATCGGTTGCGTCCGGCGGGGTCGCTATACTCTCAGGTGGGGGGAGAGAGTCGGGAGACTGGGAGAGGCGGAGGTGCGTCATGGGAAGCAACTCCCTGCACGGTGTCAATCTCACGGGCTGGCTGACGCTCGAGTCGTGGGTCACGCCCGAGCTCTTTGCCGAGGCGGGCGCCCTTGACGAGGAGGCGCTCGTCACCGCGCTCGGGCCGCGGCGCTACGCCGAGCTCGTGCGGCGCCACCGGGCCTCGTTCGTCACGCGCGAGGACTTCGTCAAGATAGCCTCCCGCGGCTTCAACGCCGTGCGCCTGGGCGTGCCCTGGTACGTCTACGGCGAGCAGGGTCCCGAGCCCGGCCCCTACGTGGGCTGCATCGAGCACGTCGACCAGGCGCTCGACTGGGCGGAGGAGATCGGCCTCAAGGTCGTCTTCACGCTGGCGATAAACCCGGGCGGCCCGCACTCGGGCAACGGCATCGCCCCCGACCTGGCCGACTGCCACGTCCCGCGCGACGGCGTGCTCGACGTGGTCTATGCGCTCTCCAAGCGCTACGCCTCGCGCGTGGGCTTCTTCGGCCTGGAGCTCGCCGACGACGCGGTCCCGCAGGTCCGCCGCGGCCTCACCCTCACAGACGGCGTCCCCCTGCACCGCCTGCGCAACTACTACCGCGAGGCCTACGAGCTCGTGCGCAGCGCCGCCGGGGAGGACCCGGTCGTCATCATGCCCGACGGCGGGGTCGCCAACGGCTGGGGCCGCTTCATGGCGCAGCGCCACTACCGCAACGTCTGGCTCGACTGCCACCTCGACCGCTCCGCCCCGCGCGTGGACGTCTCCGGACCCTCCGGCGTGCGGCGCCTCGTCGCCGCGCACGCGCGCCACGTCCGCGACGCCCAGCGCTCCGGCATGCCGGTCATGGTGGGCAAGTGGTCGTCCTCCCTGCCGATCGCCGACTCCCAGATGACGCCTGAGGGGCGCATCGCACTCGAGCGGGTCTACACCTCCGAGCAGCTCGGCTCCTACGAGAAGTGCCCCGCGTGGTTCTTCAACACCTGGAAGACGAGCGGGATGCTCGCCGGCTGGGACGCGCGCGTCGCGCTCGCCACCTTCGAGCGCGGGATGATCGTCTGATGGCCGGACTGCTCAGCGTCGTCGGAACCCCCATAGGAAACCTCGAGGACGCCTCGCCCCGCGTGGTCCGCACGCTCGGCGAGGCGGACCTCGTGCTCTGCGAAGACACGCGCGTCACCGGCAGGCTCCTGAGCGCGCTCGGCGTGCGCGCGCGACTCGAGCGCTGCGACGAGAACGTCATGGCCAGTCGCATCGAGGGGGTGCTCGCGCGCCTGGCGGCCGGCGAGCGGGTCGCCTTCGTCTCGGACGCCGGCATGCCGGGCGTCTCCGACCCGGGCCAGCGCCTCGTGGACGCCGCCCTCGACGCCGGCGAGCGGGTCGAGGTGGTGCCCGGTCCGAGTGCCGTGACCTGCGCGCTCGTAGCGTCGGGGCTCGCGAGCGAGCACTTCTTCTTCGAGGGGTTCCTCCCGCGGCGTCCCGGCGCGCAGCGCGCGCGGCTTGAGGAGCTCGCCGCGGTGCCGGGCGCGATCGTGGTCTACGAGAGCCCGCGCCGCGTCGCCGAGACGCTCGCCAACGTCGCCGAGGTGATGGGCGGCCGGCGCGTCGCGCTCGTGCGCGAGCTCACCAAGCTCCACGAGGAGGTCGTGCGCGGCGAGGCCGCCGAGCTCGCCGCCGAGGTCGCCGCGCGCGGCGAGGTGCGCGGCGAGTGCGTCGTCGTGATCGCCGCGCCGGGCCCCGACGAGCTCGAGCGCCGCCGTGCCGCCGCGGCGGGCCCCGCGCGCCCGCTCGAGGAGGAGATCTCCGCCGGCCTCGCGGCGGGGGAGCCCAAGAGCGCGCTTGCCAAGCGCCTGGCGCGCGCCTTCGGCCTGCCGCGCGCCGAGGTCTACGACGCCGTGGTGGCCGCGGCGGGCCGGTAGCGGGCGGACCTCGAGGTTCTTCTCGCCCGGGCCCGGGCCGGGGTGTGGCCGTGGCCCGCCGAAACGGCGACCCGATTGGGCACGACGCGGCTGCCCGCGGCACAAGCGCGCGACCCTGGTCTGCCAGAAAAGTGGCCCGATTGGGTGTCTGGCCCTTCCCGCGTCTCCGGGGAGCCCCGTCCTGTCACAAAACCCCTTTGGTTGGGTGGCATGTTTGATGCCCGACTCCACCCAGGGGGCCGCCTGGGGCCGTTTTGCCAGGTTTTTCTCGACATTGGGTGGCATTCTTGATGCACCCCATCAAACATGCCACCCAATCGCGGCCCTTTTTTGCGGCGGGGCGAGAAGGACGCCGCGGAGTCGGAGGACGCGGCGGGGCGAGAAGGACGCGGCGGGGCGAGAAGGGCACAGCAGGGCGAGAAGCGCGCGGCGCCGACAAGCGCGCTCCGCCCGCCCGTCGCGTGGGCGTTAGCGCTACAATCGACCCCGCATGCCAAGATCCGTCATGAGGAGTCGTCACATGGCAGAGAAGCCGTCCTACTTCATCACCACCCCCATCTACTACGTCAACGCCGCCCCGCACCTGGGGACCGCGTACTGCACCGTCCTGACCGACGTCCAGGCGCGCTTCCGCCGCGCCGCCGGCTACGACGTCAAGTTCCTGACCGGCATGGACGAGCACGGCGAGAAGGTCGCCGAGGCCGCCGCCGAGCACGGGATGACGCCGCAGGAGTGGTGCGACTCCCAGGCGCCGCTCTTCACCGAGCTCTGGCGCGAGCTGGAGATCTCCAACGACGACTTCATCCGCACCACCGAGCCCCGCCAGCACCACGCGGTCCAGTACCTGTGGGAGCGCATGCGCGAGTCCGGCTACCTCTACAAGGGCTCCTACGACGGCTGGTACTGCGTGCCCGAGGAGACCTACTTCACCGAGACCCAGGTGGAGAAGGCCGACGAGGAGCGCGGCACGAAGGGCGAGCACCTCTGCCCGGACTGCGGCCGCCCGCTCGAGCGCGTCCAGGAGGAGTCCTACTTCTTCAAGCTCTCCGCCTTCCAGGACCGCCTGCTGGCGCTCTACGACGAGCACCCCGAGTTCGTGCAGCCGGACTTCCGCATGAACGAGGTTCGCACCTTCGTGGCCGGCGGGCTCCAGGACCTCTCCGTGTCCCGCACCACCTTCGACTGGGGCATCCAGGTGCCCTTCGACGACGGCCACGTGACCTACGTGTGGTTTGACGCGCTGCTCAACTACATGACCGCCGTGGGCTACAGCGTGGACTCCGACGAGGCCCGCGCCGAGCTCGCGCGCCGCTGGCCCGCCCAGTGCCACGTGGTGGGCAAGGACATCATCCGCTTCCACTGCGTGATCTGGCCGGCCATGCTCATGGCCATCGGCGAGGCCCTGCCCGAGCACGTCTTTGCCCACGGCTTCCTCACGGTGCGCAACTCCGAGACCGGCAAGGCCGAGAAGATGAGCAAGTCCCGCGGCAACGCCATCGCCCCGCGCGACGTCATCGATCTGCTCGGCGTGGAGGGCTACCGCTACTACTTCATGACCGACGTCTCCCACGGCGAGGACTCCGCCATCTCCTTCGAGCGCATGGAGCAGGTCTACAACGCCGACCTGGCCAACAGCTGGGGCAACCTCGTCTCCCGCGCGCTCAACATGAGCGCCAAGTACTTCGACGGCGCCACGCCCAAGTGCCCCGAGGGCTGGGGCGAGAAGGACGGCGTGCTGCGCGGCGTGGCCACGGGCATCTACGACCGCTACGCCGCGTGCATGGAGCGCTTCGACTACGTGGGCGCAAAGGACGCCGTGATGGAGCTCGTGCACGCCGCCAACCACTACATCGAGGACTCCGCGCCCTGGGCCGTGGCCAAGGACCCGGAGCGCGCCGGCGAGCTCGCGGACATCATCCGCGACCTGCTCGAGTCCATCCGCATCTGCGCGCACCTGCTCGCTCCGCTCATGCCCGAGACCTCGGCCGAGGTCCTGCGCCGCATGTCGCTCGCGGGCGAGGCCGGCACCGACGACCTGCGCGCGGCCTGCGCGTGGGGCGGGCTTGCCGGCGGCGTGGCGGTGACCAAGGGAGACGCGCTCTTCCCGCGCCTCGACACCAAGAAGAAGTAGGCCGCCGTGGCTAGATCACCGCTTGCGAGCCCCGGCGCCACGCGTGCGCTGCTCGAGGCCTACGGCCTGGCCACCAAGCACAGCCTGGGCCAGAACTTCCTGGTGAGCGACCGCGTCATCGAGAAGATCATGGACCTCGCCGACCTCGCCGGGACCGAGCGCGTGCTCGAGGTGGGGCCGGGCATCGGCACGCTCACGCTCGCGCTGCTCGACGACGCCGCGCGCGTCGTCTCGGTGGAGATGGACCGTTCGCTCGAGCCGGTGCTCTCCGCCCACGCCGCCGCGCACCCCAACTTCGCCTACCTCATGGGCGACGCGCTCGCGGTCCCGGCCGAGGCGATCGCCGAGGCGGCGGGCGGGGAGCCCACGGTGATGGTCTCCAACCTGCCCTACAACGTGGCCGCCACGATCATCCTGGACTTCTTCCAGCGGATGGGCTCGCTCGAGCGCGCCGTGGTGATGGTGCAGGCCGAGGTGGCGGACCGCATCTGCGCCAAGCCGGGTGGCCGCACCTACGGCGCCTACACCGCCAAGCTGGCGCTTCTCGCCCGCGTGACGGGACGCTTCGAGGTGGGGCCGGGCAACTTCATGCCGCCCCCGCACGTGGACTCCGCCGTGGTGCGGCTGGAGCGCGCGCCGCTCGAGGGCGCGGGCGACGTCGCGCGCGTGTCGGCCGTGATAGACGCCGCGTTCGCCCAGCGGCGCAAGACCATAAGAAACTCGATGTCCGCGTCCGGGTTCGCGCGCGAGGCGCTCGACGCCGCCTTCGCGGCCTGCGGCATCGCGCCCACCTGCCGTGCGGAGACGCTCGCGCCGGAAGACTTCGTGCGGCTCGCCGCCGCGCTCGACGAGGGGGAGTAACCATGCCCGAGCCCGTTGCCCTCGACCACCTCACGCTCGCCGACCGCGAGCTCTTCCACGACCGCAGGGGGCGCGCGTGCCCGCTGCCCGCGCCGCTCGCCCCGCTCGCGGACACCCACGGGCACCTCACGAGCTTCCGCGCCCACGACCCGGCGCTCGCCATCGCGCGCGCCGCGCTCGCGGGCGTGCGGCTGCTCGTGGTGCCGGTCGACCCGGTGAGCGACGTCGGGCGCAAGTGGCCGGACGTGCAGGCGTTTCTCGCCTGGCTCGACGAGCAGGTAGAGATCGCGCGCGAGTGCCTTGCGGAGTGCGCCGGGCAGGGCTTCGTCCCGCCGGCCTTCGAGGGCTTCGACGACGTGCCGGACCTGCTGGACAACGTGAGGATCGTCGCCGGCGCGCACCCCTACGGCGCCGAGGCGCTCGACGACGCGGCGCTGGGGCGCCTTCGCGAGCTGCTCGAGAGCCCGCGGGCCGTGGGCGTGGGCGAGTTCGGCCTGGACTACGGCCCGTACAGCGGCGTGGGCCCCGCGGCGCAGGAGGCGGCCTTCCGCGCCCAGCTGCGCATCGCCCACGAGCTGAACCTGCCCGTCGAGCTGCACATCCGTGACGCCGCGGGTGACGTGCGCGCCACGGCCCACCTGCAGGCGGCGCGCATCCTGCGCGAGGAGGGCGTGCCGGCGCGCGGCTGCGACCTGCACTGCTTCACCTCGGGCCTCAAGGTGATGGAGGACTTCACGCGCCTCGGCTGCCACGTCGCCTTTGGCGGCGCGGCCACCTTCAGCCGCTCGGACGACATCCGCGAGGCGGCCGCGTACTGCCCCGAGCGCTACCTGCTCACGGAGACCGACAGCCCCTACATGGCGCCGGTGCCCCTGCGCGGCGAGGAGTGCGAGCCCGCCATGGTGGCCTACACGGCAGCCTGCGTGGCCGACGCGCGCGAGGCGGCGGGCCGAGAGGACCGGGCGGCCACGTACGCGGCGCTCTGGAAGAACGCCCGCACGCTGTTCGGCGTGTAGGGGCCCGGACGGTCGCGCGACGGCGCCCCTCGCCCCGTCTGCGCCCGAGCCTCGCCTGCACTTCTCGTCCCCGGCGCCCGCACTTCTCGCCTAGCCCGCACCTGATGCCCGCACTTCTCGCCCGCACTCCAGAAGTGCGGGCCTTCCGGCTGGGCGGAACCGCACTCAAGGGCGTCTGTCGAGAAGAACCCCGCACTCGACGTCCTTCTCGCCGTTCGGCGCCCGCACTTCTTGGGTGAGGCCATCGAGTGCGGGCACGCCCCCTGCGCTACGGTCGCCCCAGCGCCCCGCACGCCCCCCCGCGCTACGGTCGCGCGTCGAGGTCAACGCCGTTCGCGCGGGCCAGGTCGCGCCAGCACTTCTCGGCGGCACGTCGGTAGGCCTGGCGCGGGACGCCCTGGCGAACGCCGTCGAAGCCCGCGGCCGAGCCTGAGCGCATGGCGGCGATGAGGCGGTCCACTGCCTCCGAGACCGCCCTGCGCGCCCAGCCCATGCGTGGGCCGCGCGCCGTGGCCGCGACCATGGGCCCCGCCCCCACGGCGACGCCCCCCATCCATCGCGCGCCCGCCATCCGGCAGAACTGCCCGAGCAGGGCAAACGACGGCTCGATCTGCTCGGGCTCGTAGAACCCCATGTTGGCCAGCGCGTAGACGCGCGTCCCGGGCGCGATCAGCCCCGCCGCGCGCCCGAGGAGGTCCACGAGCCCGGCGGGCGGCGCGTCCACGTAGAGCGGATAGCCGAGAAGCACCGTGTCGCAGCCAGAGAGCGCGTCGCCGTCCGCCCCGGAGCGCGGGCAGCCCACGTGGACCACCTCCGGCGCGGGGCCGTCCCCGTAGACGCGCGCGTAGACGCCGAGCGCCTCCTCGAGGTCGGCGAGAAGGGCGGCGGTGGTCGAGCGCTCGCCGCGCGGGCTGGCGTTGACGAGCGCGACGCGGCGGGGGAGCGCGGGCACCCCCGACGCCGCCGGCTCGCACGGCGCTGACGCCGGCGCGTCCCTCTCGGCGGGTATGCCGCTCACGTCGCCGGGAAAGCCGACGCCCGCGAGGCGGGCGCCAAAGTTGAGGGCGTTTCTCCCGGCGAGCCGCCGCGCCGTGGCGCGCTCGGCGTCCGTGGAGGGGCCGTAGAGAACAAACCGCAGGTCAAAGGTGTGGTCGTAGCGCATGCGATGGTGCAGCTCGCCATCGGTCACGGCAAAGCGCGGGTGCAGGTAGCCGAGGGAGCGCTCCAGGGCGCGCTTGGCGAGCGGCGAGAGCCAGCCGAAGGTCATCTTGGACACGACGACCAGCTCGTCCGTGCGGGAGAGCAGGCTCCCGAGGTCGCCGAGCGCGTCGCGCGCCACGCAGGCCCCGGGCGTGCGCGTCCAGCATCCAAAGCACCCGGCGCAGTCGCGCGCGGCGAGAAGGTCCTCGCGCACGACGGCCGCGTCGGGACAAAGCCCGAGCTCGTCGAGCTGCCTTCGTGTGAGGTCGCAGAAAACCGTGCGCATGGGCGCCTCCCTTCTCACTAGCGATGATACCCGCGCGGCCTCGCGCCCGAGCGGGACTTCGCCGTCCGCCCGTGCTAGACTTCTCCCTACCGAGCGACCCCCAGCCTCAGCGGAAGGGGGTCGCTGTGCGTATAGGGGGTCTTGTCCGTGCGGCGGGGGAGGGGCTCGCGGAGGTCCTGTGGCCCACGCGCTGCGTGGGGTGCGACCAGCCCGGCGAGCTCCTCTGCGACGAGTGCCGCGCCCGCCTGCCGTGGGTCGAGCAGCGCCTCGCGTGCCCGGCGTGCGGGGTCCCGTACGGGCACCTCACGTGCACCGAGTGTCCCGGAGAGCCGGGCGGCGCGGCGTGGCCCGCGCGCGCCACGATAGCCGCGCTCGGCTTCCGCGGCACGCCGGCACGCATGGTCACCTGCCTGAAGGACGCCCACGAGCTGCGCCTGGCCCCGGCCATGGCCGCCGCCATGCTCACCGCGCTCGAGGAGGCGTCGGCGTGGCCCGCGGCGGACGGCCGGCCGCGCTTCTCGCCGCGCGAGACCGACGGCGTGTGCTTCGTCCCCGCCACGGCCGCCGCCTTCTCCCGGCGCGGGTTCGACCACATGGAGCTCGTGGCCCGCTCCCTCGCCGGGTGCGCGGGGCTGCCGCTCGCGGACGCGCTCGTGCGGGCTCCGGCGCGCGACCAGCGCGAGCTCGGCCGCGAGGAGCGCTCGGCCAACCTCTCGGGCACGGCCCGCGTGGTGCAGGACGTCGCGGGGGCGCGCCTGCTGCTGCTCGACGACGTCGCGACGACCGGCGCCTCGCTCGCCGAGGCGACCCGCGCCCTCCTCGCCCGCGGCGCCGCGTCCGTGACCGCCTGCGTCTTCGCGCGCGTCTGGTGAGCCCCCCGGCCGCGCCCAGCCCGCCCGCCGGCCGCCCGCCGTCCGCCCGCCGGCGCGTTGCCGGTTGGAGAACGCTGCCCCCGACGTCTTCTGGGGGCGGGTATACTCGAGTGGTCTCGACCAGGTCTGTGGTTGCGGGAGGGGCGGGCGTCTGCCCGCGCCGACCAAGTCCATGCCAGACGAGGGCAAAGGGATCCACGTAAGCCCGGGCGTGCGCGCCCGTGCGATCATGGCTCGTCCTAGAGGTAAGTCGTACCGCCCGTCATACGCATGAGGCATCCGGCCTCGCGGGCGAGAGGGGCTAGAGTGGAGGCGCCGCGGCGCCGAAAGCGACGCTCCCGGTACGCGGGTGTGGGGGCAAAGACCAGGTCAGCTGGGAGAGACGCGCAGAAGGTCCCCGCCGGGAAGAAGGGCTTGCCATGCTGAGCAACCACATTCGCGCCGCAGCGGCCACCGTCGCCGCCCTCGGCCTCGCGCTGGGCCTCGGAGGGTGCTCCGTGGGCCCCGTCGACCTCGACGACTTCCTCATGAGCACCTCCGTCGCGGACGCCCAGGCCGCCGCCCGCGCCGAGCTCGCGCCCGTGGTGACGAGCGACGCGCTGCGCCAGGCCGACACCCTCACGGTGGGCATCCTCACCACCGAGTCCGCCCCGCTCTCCCTCGCCGCGTCCGACGGCAGCCAGAGCGGCATAGACGTCGACGTGGCCCACGCCCTCGCGGACGCGCTCGGGCTCGGCACGGTCTCGTTCGTCTCGGTCTCGGACGTGGACACCGCGCTCGCTGAGAGCTGCGACGTCGTGATGGGCGTCACGGCTGAGAACGCCGGCGGCGCCACGGTGGTGGGCTCCTACGTTCAGAGCGCCACGGGCGTCTTCACCAAGCAGGGCCTCGACGTCCCCGCCGACGCCTCGGCGCTCTCCGGCGCGCGCGTCGCCGTGCAGGGCGGCTCGGTCTCCGAGAGCGTGCTCATGGGCTACGAGCTCGACGTCACCGAGGTGAACGTGGACAACCTCAACGCGGGCTTCGACGCGCTCGACGCCGGCGAGGCCGACTTCGTCGTCTGCGACGCCTACGCGGGCGCCTACCTCGCCACCGCCTACCCCGGCACCTCCTTCGTGGGCACGCTCGACTCGCCCTCCGCGGTGGGCATCGCGGTCTCGGGGTCCAACGCGGAGCTCCAGGCGGCGCTCGCCACGGCCCTGGACACGATCTCCACCAACGGCGTGGGCGACGTCGCGCGCGCCCGTTGGGTGGGCTCGCTGCCCGTGCTGACCGACGAGACGCGCGTGGCGAACCTCGTCGAGCGCACGCCGTCCGCCGACGCCGAGGCGTCCGCCGACGGCGCCGAGACCCCCGACGACACCACGCCCGCCGAGTAGCTTCGCCCGCCGGGGGAACGCCGCGGGCGTTTCTGCCGTCCGGCGAGCGCCCAATTGGGTATCAGTGTTCTAGGGACGGGCCCGTCGCCCGCCCCCAGGCCAACCGATAGGAGGTTCGCATGGTGGACATCAAGATCTCGGGTCGCAAGGTGAGCGTCTCCGACTCCCTGCGCGAGCATGTCGAGGAGAAGGTGGGCAGCGCCCTCAGGGTGTTCGACATCAAGCCCATGACCTGCGACGTCGTTCTTCGCGTCGACAAGAACCCCTCGAACCCCGAGCGCAAGGCCTGCGAGGTCACCGTCTTCGTCCGCGACAACGTGGTCCGCGTCGTCGCCAGCTCCGACGACATGTACTCCGCCATCGACGAGGCGGCCGACAAGGTCACCCGCCAGCTCCGCAAGTACAAGACGCGCGTCATCGACCGCCGCCAGCGCGTCGCCCAGGCCAAGGGGGGCACCGTCACCCAGGAGGACCTCGCCGCCCTCATCGAGCCGGTCCCCGGCGAGACCGAGGACGACCAGCTCGTGCGCGAGAAGTACATCGACCTCGTGCCCATGACGGAGGAGGAGGCGCTCGTCCAGACCGACCTCATCGGCCACGACTTCTACGTCTTCACCAACGCCACCACGGGCCTCATCAACGTGATCTACCACCGCAAGAACGGCGGCTACGGCATCATCAAGCCCAAGATCGAGGAGGAGAATGAGTAGCACCCAGACCGACGTCAGGGCCGTCCCGGACTCCGGGGCGACCGCTCCCGCGGCGGACGCCGCGGACTCGGCCGACAACGCCCAGGCGTCGCAGGAGGCTGCGCGCCTGGGCCGTGCCTATCACCGCAAGGCCAGCGTCAACATCATCGTGGACTCCTGCGCGGACTTCGCGCCGGAGGTCGCCGACGCCCTCGGCGTGGAGGTCGTGCACTTCACCTACGTCATGAGCGGCCAGGAGTACGCTGACGACCTCTGGAAGACCATGTCCGCGAAGGAGTTCTACGACCGGATGCGCGCCGGCGAGGTGGCCACCACCTCGGCCGTGACCCCCGGGCACTACCTCGAGGTCTTCGAGCGCGCCGCCGAGGAGGGCACCCCGACGGTCTACCTGGCCTTCACCCGCGGCCTCTCCTCGAGCGTGGACGCCGCGCGCCAGGCGGCGGACATGGTCCGCGAGAGCCACCCCGACTTCGAGATCTACGTCGTGGACAACGTCTGCCCGTCGGCCGCGGCGGAGCTGCTCGCCATCGAGGCGGTCCGCCAGGCGGCCAACGGCCTCACGGCCAAGGAGCTCGTGGCGTGGGTCGAGGAGGCCCGCTACTACGTCCACGGCTACTTCACCCTGGAGTCCTTCGACGCGCTCGCCCGGGGCGGCCGCATCCCGCCGGCCGCCGCCACGGTCGGGGGCAAGCTCGACATCAAGCCCGAGCTCTCCTACGACACCAACGGCGCCCTCACGCTGCGCGGTATGTGCCGCGGCCGCAAGAAGGCCCTGCGCGCCATCCTGGCCGACTTCAAGGCCAACTACCTCGGCGCCGAGGGTGGGGACGAAAAGCTGCCCATAGGCATCGTCTCCGCAGACGCCGAGAAGGACGCGCGCTGGCTCGCCGACCAGGTGCGCCGCGAGCCGGGCTGCGCCGACGTCCCGATCATCTACAGCTCCGTCGGCCCGGTCATCGGCGCGCACGTCGGCCCCGGCATGGTCGCCCTGCTCTTCTGGGGCAAGGACCGCCGCGAGGCGCTCTCCTTCACCGACCGCATCGCGCGACGCGTGAAGGGCGAGAAGTAACGCGCGTGTGGAGAGGCTCCCCGCCGCGCCACGGCGGCGGGCGCCCCCTCCCGACAGCTGGTATTATCTGAGCGCCCCCGTACCCGCGGGGGCGCCTTTTGGGAAAAGTTGCGAAAGGAAACGCACACGACATGACCACCCACATCCGCAAGGTCGCCCTCGTCGGCACCGGCATCATGGGCGCCGCGATCGCCTCCCACATCCTCGACGCCGGGTTCGACCTCACCGTCCACAACCGCACGCGCGAGAAGGCCGAGGCGCTTCTCGCCAGGGGAGCCCACTGGGCCGACAGCCCCGCCGAGGCCGCGGCGGACGCCGACGTCGTCCTCACGATGGTCGGCTACCCCTCCGAGGTCGAGGACGTCTACCTGGCCACCGACGGGCTCATCCGCACCGCCAAGAAGGGTGCCTGGCTCATCGACCTCACCACGAGCTCCCCGCAGCTCGCCCGCGACATCCACGACGCCGCCGAGGTCGAGGACAAGCACGCCTTCGACTGCCCCGTCACGGGCGGCGAGCAGGGGGCGCTCGACGGCACCCTCACGCTCATCGTCGGCGCGGCCGAGAAGGACGTCGCCCCGGTGCTGCCCCTGCTCGAGTGCTTCTCCGCGCGCCGCTTCTACTTCGACGTTCCGGGCGGCGGCCAGGCGGCCAAGCTCTGCAACCAGGTGAGCCTCGCCTCGTGCATGGTCGGCTACGCCGACGCCCTCGCCCTCGCGGAGCAGTCCGGGATCGACCCCGAGCGCGTGCTCGAGGTCATGGCGAGCGGCACCGGCGGCTCGGGCGCGTCGGCCACGCTCGCGCCCAAGTCCCTCGCCGGCGACTACCGCCCCGGCTTCATGGCCGAGCACCTGCGCAAGGACATCGCGCTGGCGCTGCAGCGCTCCGAGGAGCTCGACATCACGCTGCCCGGCGCCGAGACCGCCTTCACGCTCTTCGACATGCTCTGCCAGATCGGCGGCGCGCGCATGGGCACCCAGGCGCTGACGCTGCTCTACCGCGAGGAGGCCGACTGCGTGGCCGCCGGCCTCGACTGGTCGCTGCTCGAGCGCGACGAGGACGAGCACGAGTGCGGCTGCGGCCACGACCACGGCGAGGGCCACGAGTGCCACTGCGGCCACGACCACGGCGCCGACCACGAGTGCCACTGCCACGACCACTAGGCGCCCGGCATCAACGCAGTAAGGAGACCCACCCACCTTGAACGGTAACGACATGCCCCAGAGCTCCATCGCGGTGCTCATCGACTTCGAGAACCTCGCGCTCGGCACCGGCCGGCGCAAGCGCAACGGCCACCAGGAGCCGGGCCCGCTGCCCGACGTCAAGCTCATCCTCGAGCGCCTCGTCGACAAGGGCCGCATCACGGCCAAGCGCGCCTACTGCGACTGGCAGCGCTTCTCCGACGCCGTGACGCCCCTGCACGAGCTCGGCATCGAGCTCATAGAGATCCCCGACCGCGCCTTCACCGGCAAGAACTCGGCCGACATCCGCCTTGCCGTGGACGCGATGGAGATCTGCCTCACGAAGGACCACATCGACACCTTCGCCATCCTCTCCGGCGACTCGGACTTCTCGCCGCTCGTCTCCAAGCTCAAGGAGTTCGGCAAGACGGTGATCGGCGTGGGCATGAAGGAGGCCACGAGCTCGCTTCTGACCGAGGTCTGCGACGAGTTCATCTTCTACGAGGACATCAGGAGCTCCGGCGGCATCCCCGACTACGCCGCCAAGGTGCCCAAGGACCGCCACGAGTGCTACCAGCTGCTCTTCGAGACCATCGACGCGCTGCAGCGCGAGAGCGACAGCTTCATCCTCGCCTCGCGCCTGAAGGACACGATGAAGCGCAAGCGCCCGCAGTTCTCCGAGGGCAGCTACGGCTACCGCTCGTTCACGGCGCTTTTGCGCGAGGCGGCAAAGCTCGGATTCATCGAGATTCACCAGGACCCCAAGAGCGGCACGGCCGTGGTCGACGGGTTCTGCGAGTAGGAAGGACGCAAGATGACCGAATCCACCAACCCCGAGATCGCGGGTCTCATCGAGGAGCTCTCCGGCGCGAGCCGCCGTCGCCGCCAGGAGGTCGCGCACCAGCTCGCCCTCACCGCGCGTGCCCACCCCGAGCTCATGCTTCCCCACGTCGACGCCCTCGTGGACGCCCTCTCCCGCCCCGAGGCGCAGACGCGCTGGGAGGTCCTCGACGCCCTGTCCGCCGTCGCCGAGACCAACGCCGACAGCGTCGCGGGCGCCTACGACGGCGCGGAGGCGTCGCTGTTCGACGACGCCTCGGCCACGGTGCGCCTGGCGGCGTTCGTCTTCCTGACCCGTCTCGCGGGGAGCTCCCCCGAGCGCTCCGACGAGGCGTGGCCCCTGCTCGACGAGGCCATCCAGTGCTACCACGGAGACGCCGAGTACCGCGACATGCTCGTCGCCCTGCTGGCGCTCGCCCGCGGCCAGGCGTCCGAGGCCACCCGCGCGGCCCTCGCCGATCGCGTCCGCTTCGACGCGGAGAACGGCGCCGGCTACATCAAGACCCTCTCCGCGGAGATCCTTCAAGCTCTCGCATAGGATTGTGCGTTGCGCAAGGAGCCGGCGCGGCTCGTCTAGAATTCACGGCACGTGACGTGGGCCCGCCCTGTGGCGGGCCCGTCCCTAAGGAGGACCACATGGCAGATGACAGGCTGGCGAAGTCCGGGCGCCCGGACGGCGAGAAGGACCAGGCGGCGCGCAGGACGCTCCCGACCCCGGCGTGGGCCGCGATCTGCGCGGCGGCGCTCGTGGTGGGCGTCCTCGCCGGCTACTTCCTGCTGCGCGGCACCGGCGGGGCCATATCCCTCTCCGGCCGCACCTCGCTCTCGGCGGGTGAGCTCGACAGCACCATCGCGACCTACACCCTCGACGGCCAGAGCCACGCCGTGACCGCGCGCGAGGTCCTCGCCGAGACCTACGGCTCGAGCATCCCGGCGAACGACGACGGGACCTACGAGGTGCCTGCGGCGAGCGACGTGGTCTCCTACGCGCAGAACCAGATCCTGCTCGCCGAGGCCGAGTCCCGCGGGCTCACCGCCACCGACGAGGAGGTCTCGAGCTTCACCTCGAGCATCTACGGCAGCGACGACTACGCCACGATCGGCGAGCAGTGGGGCCTCGACGAGGACAGCACCAGGCAGATCCTGAGCGAGCAGACCTCCATCAAGAAGCTCCAGGACGATGTCGTCACCGTGACGCTGCCGACCTACCCCACGGCCCCGACCGAGCCCGCGGAGGGGGAGGAGGACGTCGCCACGGCCGACTACGCCTCCTACGTCATCGACCTGCTCGGGGACGAGTGGGACAGCGAGGCCAACACCTGGGCCCGCACGGACGGCACCTACTACGCCACGCTCTCCGGCTACGAGATCTCAAACGACTCCGCGACCTACGCCGCCGCCCAGGCAGCCTACTCCGTGGCCCAGAGCGCCTACTCCGACGCCTACAACCGGCTGAGCGCCGAGTGGACGGACTTCGCCAACGGCATTCTGTCCAACGCGACGATCCAGCTCGGCTCGCTCGCCGAGTAGGGGCGAGCCGTGCGCGTGGCGATAAGCGCCTGCCTGCTCGGCGCGCCGGTGCGCTACGACGGCGGGTCCAAGCCGGTTCCCGAGGTGATCGAGCTGGCCGGGAAGGAGGGCGTCGAGGTCCTGCGGGTGTGCCCCGAGACCGCGAGCGGCCTTCCCGTCCCGCGCCCTCCGGCCGAGCAGCGCGGCGGGCGCGTCCTTCTCGCCGACGGGCGGGACGTGACCGAGGAGTTTGCCCTGGGCTCGCGGCTCTGCGGGGACGACGTCGTCCGCTCGGGGGCGCGTTTGGCGGTGCTCAAGGCAAAGAGCCCCTCGTGCGGGGTGGGTCTGGTCTACGATGGAACCTACTCTGGAAGACTCGTTGCGGGCCAGGGCGTCTTTGCGGCGCGGCTCGATGAGGAGGGGATCTGCGTGGTCACCGAGGACACCGTGAGGGCGTGCAAGCCGAGCGTCGAGCACCCCGTCGCCATCGTCTTGGGAAGCGGCCTGGGCCACCTGGGGACGCTCGTGCGGCCGGTCCGTCGCATCGACTACCGTGACATCGAGGGCTTCCCGCTCTCGGCGCGGCCCGTGGCGGGACACAGCTTCGAGGCCACGGTCGGCACGATCGACGACGTGCCCGTGGTCGTCTACCCCGGGCGCATCCACCTCTACCAGGGCTACTCCGCCGCCGAGGTGACCTCGCTCGTGCGCCACGCTCACCACCTGGGCTGCCGCGACATCGTCTTTGCCTGCGCCACGGGCGCGGTGCCGGGCATGGCGCACGTGGGCCTGGGCATCCTCACGGACCAGATCAACCTCACCGGGCGCAACCCGCTCGCGGAGTGGGACGGACTGCGCGACGTGGAGAGCCCCTTCGTGGACATGAACGAGGCGTACTCCCCCTACCTGCGCACGATCGCGCGCGGCGTGGCCGACGACCTGGGCGTGGCCGTGGAGGAGGGCGTCTACGCGGGCGTGCTCGGCCCGTGCTTCGAGACCCCGGCCGAGGTGGCCGCGCTGCGCACGCTCGGCGTCTCCTACGTGGGCATGAGCACGGTGAACGAGGTCATCATGGCCAAGGCGCTCGGCATGCACGTACTTGGCCTCACGCTCGCGGCCAACGAGTCCGGCGCGCCGTCGGTGACCCACGAGACCGTCCTGACCGAGGCTGAGAGGCACGCGGAGGACTTCGAGCGGCTCGTCCGCGGGGTGCTGCGCCTGCTGTAAAAAACGGGGCTTGCGCGCGCGTCGCGCTTCTCGTATAGTAGTTAGCCGCTTACGCCAGCTTAGCTCAGTTGGTAGAGCACCGCTCTCGTAAAGCGGGGGTCACCAGTTCGAGTCTGGTAGCTGGCTCCAGCGTAAGTGCAGGCCGTCGGGTTTCTCGCCCGGCGGCCTTTTTCGTCGCCTCTCGGCCTCCGTCCCCGCCGTCGTTTTGCCGAGTGCGCGATATTCGGGGTTCTTCTCGCCGGCCGCGCCGACACCTCTTAGCTACCAACTGGGCAAACGTTGAGTTTGTGTCGGTGAACTTGAAAAGGAAACTCCGAATTTCGCGCACTCGACGGGGAGGGGGCGGGAAGGAGAGGGAAGGGGCGGGGCGAGAAGAACGCCGGGCCCCGGCCCTTGCCATGCGCGCAGACTAATGTAAGCTCTTTGTAAGCAGCGGCGAGCGGGGGCACAAACGACGCCCTTCTCGGCCTTGCACGGCACATCCTTACGTTATCCTTAACGAGCGTTTACAAAGCTGTGACAATTGGTCGGTAAGGGAGCGAGCCTGCTGTGATTAGCTTTGAGCAGTTCCTCGGCGTGCTGTCGAGTAACCCCTTTCTTGTGATCGTCATGCTCCTCGTCATGGGGACCATCTTCGTCAACGGCGCCACAGACGCCGCAAACGCAATCGCCGAGCCCGTGGGCACCCGCTCGATAGACGTGGACTCGGCGATTCTCATGTCGGTCGTCTGCAACTTCGTGGGCCTCGTGGCCATGTCGTTCATCTCCACGGCCGTGGCGGACACGATCAGCGGCATGGTCGACTTTGGTGGCGACTCCCACGCGGCGCTCATCGCGCTCGCTGCGGCCACGGTGGGCATCGTGGCGTGGGGCCTGGGGGCCTGGGCCTTCGGCATCCCCACCTCCGAGAGCCACGCCCTCATCGCCGGCCTCACGGGCGCCGCGCTCGCCGTCTCCGGCGGCCTCGACGGCGTCAACATGAACGAGTGGATCAAGGTCGTCTACGGGCTCGTGCTCTCCACCGGCCTGGGCTTCGCTGCCGGCTGGGTCATCTCCAAGGTCATCCCGATCGCGTGCAGAAACGCCGACCGCCGCAGGGCGAACAACTTCTTCGGGCGCATGCAGGTGCTCGGCGCCGCGGGCGTGGCCCTCATGCACGGCGCCCAGGACGGCCAGAAGTTCATGTCCACCGCGATGCTGGCCATCGCGCTCTCGCTCAACCTGACGGTGGGGGACATGGGCGGCTTCCCGCTGTGGATCATGGTGCTGTGCGCCGCGGTCATGGCCATCGGCACGGCCGTGGGCGGAAAGAAGATCATCAAGAAGGTCGGCATGGAGATGGTGCGCCTCGACAAGTACCAGGGCTTTGCCGCCTCGGTCTCCGCCACCGCGTCGCTTCTGCTCGCCACGCTGACGGGCCTTCCCGTCTCCACCACGCACACCAAGTCCGCGGCCATCATGGGCGCCGGCGCCGCAAAGGACCCCAAGTCCGTCAACTGGGGCGTCGCCAAGGAGATGGTCCTCACCTGGATCTTCACGTTCCCCGGCTGCGGCGTCATCGGGTTCGTCCTCGCCAAGCTCTTCCTCGTACTGTTCTAGGCCGCAAGCACACGTTCTTCTCGCCACGAGCAAAGGAGTCCCCATGCCCCGCATCAAGAAGGAAGACGAGTTCTACACCATGCTCAAGGAGCTCGCGTCGCTCATCACCGACGCGGCCGAGGAGTACAACGGCATCGTCTGCGACTTCCCCGGCTCCATGAGCCGCATCCCGCAGATGAAGGTCTACGAGTCAAACGCCGACGAGCGCGTCAAGGCCATCATGGCCAAGCTCTACACCTCGTTCATCACCCCGATCGACCGCGAGGACATCTCCACGCTCGCCCTCGCCATGGACGACGTCGTCGACTCCATGTACGGCGTGGCGGTTCGCCTCGACCTGTTCAACATGAGCGACCTGCGCCTCGAGGCCAGGCAGATCTCCGAGCTCACGGTCCACGCCGTCAACGAGATGAAGAACATGATCGACCACCTCCCCGACTACAAGAAGGACCGCGTGGTCCTGGAGAAGGCCATCGAGATCGGCAGTGTCGAGGACGAGGGCGACACCGTCTACCAGCAGGCCCTCCGCCGCCTCTTCAGCGACGAGGAGGACGCGAGCGGCAAGTACGCCGTCACCTGGCTGCGCATCTTCGACCGCATGGAGCTCTGTCTGGACGCGTGCGACCGCGTCGCCGGCATCGTGCGCGACATCATCATGAAGGACGCGTAGGCGAGAAGAACGTCACGTCGCGGGGGAGGCCCGCCAAAAGGCAGGCGCCCCGACCTTCACGCAGGACTGCGCTTCGCGGAAGATCCTGCTTAGAAGGCCGGGGCGCCTGCCTTTTGGCGGGCCGCGCCGTGCGGGTTCTCTTACCGGGAAGAGGAGGGGAACGCTATACTGTTGGTGACAGTATGTCGCTTATGGAGAGGGGACCCGCATGCTGTACCGCGACTTCAAGGGACTGAGCCTTTCTCGCCTGGGCTTTGGCGCGATGCGCCTGCCGTGCGTGGACGGCGACGACGCCACGCCGGACCAGGCCGCCGTCGACGAGATGGTGGACTACGCGCTCGAGCAGGGCGTCAACTACTTCGACACGGCGTGGGGCTACCACGGCGGGCAGTCGGAGGTCGTGCTCGGCCGCGCGCTCGCACGCCACCCGCGCGACTCCTTCTACCTCGCCGACAAGTTCCCCGGCTACGACCTCTCCAACATGGGCAAGGTCAAGGAGATCTTCGAGCGGCAGCTCGAGAAGACCGGCGCCGGCTACTTCGACTTCTACCTCTTCCACAACGTGTGCGAGATGAACGTGGACGGCTACCTCGACCCCGCCAACGGCATCCTTGACTACCTGCTTGAGCAGAAGCGTGCGGGCCGCATCCGCCACCTGGGCTTCTCCGCGCACGGCGCCATCCCGGTGATGGAGCGCTTCCTCGAGGCTTACGGCAAGGAGATGGAGTTCTGCCAGATCCAGCTCAACTACCTCGACTGGGAGTTCCAGGACGCTCGCGGCAAAGTCGAGCTGCTCACCAGGTGGGGCCTGCCGGTGTGGGTGATGGAGCCGGTGCGCGGCGGCAAACTCGCGTGCCTTGGCGAGAAGGACGAGGCGCGCCTCGCCGCCCTGCGCCCCGACGAGCGCCCCGTTGCCTGGGCGTTCCGCTTCCTGCAGGGCATCCCCGAGGTTACGGTGACGCTCTCCGGCATGTCTGACTTCGAGCAGCTGAAGGAGAACATCCAGACCTACTCCGAGGAGCGCCCGCTGTCCGAGGAGGAGCTCGCCACCCTCATGGACATCGCCCACGAGATGGGCGCGCAAGGGACCGTGCCGTGCACGGCGTGCCACTACTGTACGAGCCACTGCCCGATGGGGCTCGACATCCCGCACCTGCTCTCGCTCTACAACCAGCTCGTGGTCACCGGCAAGGGCGACTTCATCGCCCCGATGGCCCTCTCCGCGCTGCCCGAGGACAAGCGCGCGAGCGCCTGCATAGGCTGCGGAAGCTGCGCGGCAGTGTGCCCGCAGCAGATCGACATCCCCGGCACGCTCGCGGACTTCGCAAGCCGCCTGGCGGGCTAGCCTGCGCGGGGAAGGCCGCCTCGGCGCCCCCCTCTGCTACACTCGCGGGACGAGACGAGGGGAGGGGGCGCCATGGCAAGGCCGGAGACCCTGGGGGCGGTCCTGTTTGACTTCGACGGGACGCTGTGCGACACCGAGCGGCACAACCTCGCGCTAGTCCGCGAGGTGCTGGTGGAGCTCGACGCGCCCGTGAGCGACGAGGAGCTCCTCTCCATAGCCGGCGGGGACGACCGCGTGGTCATCCCGCCGATCCTGGAGCGCTACGGGTCCCCCTACGATATCGAGGAGTACGAGCGCCGCCGCGACGGCTGCTATCGGACCTACTCCCAGGCCCCGCTCGCCCTCGAGCCGGGCGCGCGCGAGCTCGTCTCGTCCCTGCGCGGCCGCGGGGTCGCCGTGGCGCTCGTCTCGACGACGGTCGCGCGCTGCGTGCTCACCGCTCTCGATCGCCTGCGTGCCCTCGGCCTCTTCGACGTGGTGGTGACGGGCGACATGGTCGAGAGGCGCAAGCCGCACCCAGACCCCTACCTGCGCGCTCTCGACCTCCTGGGAGTGGGTGCGGGAGAGGCCGTGGCGGTGGAGGACTCGCCGGCGGGGATAGCCTCGGCGCACGCCGCCGGGCTCCACGCCATCGGCTACTCGGGCTGCTCGCTCGGCCAGGACCTCTCCGCCGCTGACGAGGTCGTGGACAGCTATCTCGGCCTCAGCCTCTAGGGGGTGGGCGCCGTGACCGCACGACACCCCCTGTGCGACCCCATGCCGCTCCTGAGCACGGCGTTCGAGCCGGGGAGGTGCCGTGAGTTCGTCGAGTCGATGCCGGAGGGGCCGGCCCGCGACGTGGCCCGCGCCGAGCTCCTCTACTTCACCGGCCAGGCCGAGGCGGCCGCCGCCGCGGCGCGCCCGCTCCTGACGAGCGACGACCTCTCCGTGCTCCTCTCCGCAAGTCTCGTCCTCGGCTACGCGAGCCTCTCGCTCGGCCAGGCCGACGACGCCCGCGCGGCGCTCGGCACCGCCCGGGCCGCGGTGGGGGAGGGCCTCGACGACGCCGACCCCCTGGCCTCAGCCGTCGCCTCGTTCTTCGTCACCACGGCGCGCACCCTTCTCCACCTGCCGCTCCCCGAGCGCGTCCCGCCCCTCGAAGATTGCGTCGGGCTCCTCCCGGAGGGCCTGCGGCCATTCGCCCTCTACGTGCTGGCGCACCAGGCGTACCTCGTGGGCGAGCACGGCAGATGCGTGGGCGTCGCCGAGGCGGCGCTCGCCGTCCAGGGCGAGGCGCGGCCCATCACCAACACCTACCTGCACCTCGCCTGCGTCATGGGCTACGTCGGCATGCGGGACGTGGGTGCTGCCCGCGCGCACCTGCTGACCGCGTGGGACCTCGCCCGACCCGACGGCCTCATCGAGCCCTTCGGCGAGCACCACGGCCTCCTCGGCGGCATGCTCGAGGCGGTCATCAAGCGCGGGTGGCCGGACGACTTCCGGCGCATCATCGACATCACCTACCGCTTTTCCGCCGGCTGGAGGCTCGTCCACAACCCCGACGCCCTCGACGCGGTGGCGGACAACCTCACAACCACCGAGTTCGCCGCCTCGACGCTCGCCGCGCGCGGCTGGACCAACCAGGAGATCGCCGACCACCTTGGGGTCTCCGTCAACACCGTCAAGACGCTTGTCTCGTCTTCCCTGCGAAAGCTCGGCGTCTCGAGCAGGCGGGAGCTCAGCCGCTTCATGCTCCCGTAGACGGTTCTCCCCGCGCCGTGGGCGGTCTCATCCTTTTCGGGCCGAAGACGGGCGATGCGGGGCGTCGTTGCCCTGCGGGACAATGGGGGGCGAGAAGAACCTGCCGGCTGCGGCGGTCCGGAGAGAAGGGTGGTCCCCATGTTCAAGAAGTTCGCTGCAATTGCGATGGGAGGGGGTTGCCTCCTAGCGGTGGCGCTCTGCTTGGGCCTGCTGCCCGCCACGGCGCTGGCGGCGGGAAAAGGTGAGCCTAATAATCTTTATGTGGGAAACCAGAGTGTTAAGAGTGGTGAAGATACCACCTACTGGACCACAGATGCCAGTGGGGGGCTAACACGGGTCAATGATGCCACCGACGATTCTAATGATTGGACTATCAAATACGATCCAAACACCGCCACCCTGACGCTGAACGGGGCGACGATCACGGGAAGCAGCGATAGTTCCTCAGCTTCTAGAGGCGCCGGGATCTATGCTTTGTGCTCTACGGGGAACCCGGTTTCCCTGACCATAGAGCTGATTGGTGAGAATACCATCACAGGCATCTTTGGAATTTATGTGAATTCAGAGTCGAGCGAGAACAGCTATGGTACAGACGCCTCCCTGACTATTACGGGTGAAAGCAATGGAAGCTTGAAAGTTTCTGGTTCTTATCACGGAATTTATGTCAAAAGCGGAACAGGCGGTGCTTCCCTGAACATCAACGATGCGTCTGTCGTGGCAAGCAGTAGTTCCTCCTATTTTGACTACGCTGGCGTCTTTGTGCAGTCCAGCGCGCACGCTACCAGCTCCCCGCGGCTCTCCCTTAAAGTCAATGGCGGCAGCCTGACCGCCAGCGGCGGTGATGGAATATCGTTTAATGTAGGAAGCTCTGGTGATATCGGCGCCACCACCAGCCTGACAATCAGTGACAATGCCATCGTGCGGGCGGAAAACGGGATCAACGCTTATCGTGTCGATGAACCTACACCATCAGGCACTGGTATCGTATTCAACGACAAGAAAGGCACCGTGTACGGCTATGTGACCCTGGACGAGAGCCTCACCATTGCCCAGGGCGAGACCCTGACCATCCCGGAGGGATCTGCCCTCAACACCAAAGGCAACCTGACCAACAACGGTACCATCATCAACAAGGGCGAACTGATCGGCACGCCATCAGGGACCGGCACAACCGAAATCGCCCCTGCCATCACCACCCAGCCCGCAGGCCAGACCGTGACCGAGGGTGAAACCGCCACGTTCACCATCGAAGCCATCGGCGGGAACCTGTCCTACCAGTGGCAGCAAAGCACCGACAACGGCCAGAGTTGGACGGATATCGATGGCGCCACAGGCGCTTCCTACGCAACAGAAGCCTCCACTGCCAGCATGAACGGCTATCAGTACCGCTGCGTGGTGAGCAACAGTGCAGGCAGCGTCACCAGTAGCGCCGCCACCCTGACGGTCAAAGAGCACGTGCACGAATGGGTTGTCGCCTGGATCTGGTCGGAGGACGGCAAGACGGCAACCGCTACGTTCACCTGCAAGAACGACGGGAGTCACCAGGTCGCCGAGGACGCGGCCGTCGCCTCGACCGTGAAGACGCCCGCCACCTGCACCGAGGCCGGCGTGACCGCCTACACCGCCACCGTTGAGTTCGACGGCGAGACCTACACGTCCGCCAAGGACGTGACGGACATCCCGGCCGCCGGCCACAAGCTGACCAAGGCGGAGGCCGAGGCCCCCACCTGCACCGAGCCGGGCAGCGCGGAGTACTGGACCTGCGAGGTCTGTGACAAGGCCTTCTCCGACGCCGCGGGCGAGCACGAGATCACCTCTAAGGACGCCGCGATTCCGGCAATCGGCCACGAGTTCGAGGGCGGGCTCTGCTCCGTCTGCGGTGCGCGCGACACGTCCTTCTCGCCGGCGCTTGTCTCTGGTGACGGCGCCAAGTGGACCAAGGGCTCCAGCAAGGGGCTGACGTTCGTCTCGAGCGCGGCCTTCGCCGACCTCGTGGAGGTGCGCCTGGACGGGCGGGTCCTCTCCGCCTCCGAGTACGTCGTCCGCGAGGGCAGCACGATCGTGACGCTTCCCGCGAAGCTCCTCGAGGGCCTCAAGGCCGGCGACCACGAGCTCCTCATAGTGTCCGGGTCCGGCACGGTGCGCGCGTCCCTCACCGTCGCGGAGGCCGCAAAGGTCGAGGAGGCCGCGAAGACCGAGAAGGCGTCGGCCGACGAGCTCCCGGCGAACGGTGACTCCACCGCGCCTGTGCTCGCCATCGCCGCCGCTGCCGCCGCGGGCGCGGGGCTCGTCCTCCTCTCCAGGCGTCGCGCAGCGAGGTAGCGCGGGCTGGAACGAGGACCAGCGCATAGGGTAGGGAAAGGGCCCCGTCGCGGATGAGTCGCGGCGGGGCCCTTCGTGAGGCGGGTGTGGGCCGGGCGTGGCCTACGCGAGCGTGCCGGCGAGGGCGAGCAGCTCGTCCACGTCCTTCTCGCCGGTGGCCCAGGAGCACACGAAGCGCGTCACCACGCGGCCGTCGCCCAGCTCGTAGAAGGTCTCGGCTCCGCACGCCGCCTCGAAGGCGTCGCGCTGCTCGGCGCTCGTGACAAAGAACTGCTGGTTGGAGGCCGAGTCGCCGTACGGCGTGAAGCCGAGCTCGCACATGCCCGCGCGCAGGCGCAGCGCGCGCTCGTTGGCGCCTCTCGCCAGGCGCCAGTAGAGCGCCTCGCCGCCGTCCGTCGGGCGCTCGAAGGCCGCCTCGAACTGCACGCCCAGCAGGCGCCCCTTGGCGAGAAGCCCGCCGCGCTCCTTCTGCAGGTAGGGGAAGGCCTCGCGCAGGCGCGGGTGCGAGATGACCATGGCCTCGCCCATGAGCAGGCCGTTCTTGGTGCCGCCGATGTAGAAGGCGCCGCAGCGCGCGGCGATGTGCTCCAGCGTGAGGCCGCCAGCGGCCGGCGAGGTGAGGGCCGACCCCAGGCGCGCCCCGTCGAGGAAGACGGGCAGGCCGCGCTCGTCCGCCCAGTCGCAGATGGCGTCGAAGCGCTCGAGGTCCCAGACGCCGCCGAGCTCGGTGGTGTTTGAGATGTAGACGCAGCCGGGGCGCGTCATGTGGCGGCCCGTGGAGGTCTGGAAGCGCCAGACGCGCTCGGCGGCCTCCGGCGTGAGGAAGCCGTCGCGGTCGTCCGTGGGCAGCACGGTGCGCCCGCAGGCGGCCACGGCGCCCGTCTCGTGCACGTTGATGTGGGCGTCCGGCGTGCAGACGACACCCTCCCAGTCGCGCAGGAGCCCCGTCACGCCGATCACGTTGGCCGACGTCCCGCCGACGCAGAACTCCACGTCAACGTCGTCGCGCCCGCAGGCGGCGCGGACGAGCTCGCGGGCGCGCTCGCAGTGGGTGTCCCCCTCCTCGGTGTAGCCGGGCGTCTGCTCGTCGTTGGTGGCCACGAGTGCGGCCAGGACCTCGGGCGCGGCGCCCTCTGAGTAGTCGTTGCGGAACATGCGCATGGCGGCCTCCGTTCTTCTCGGCACGATTGTACGCCGCCGCGCGCCCGAGGGCTCTTCCCGTAGCGCCTGTTATCCCTCCCAAACCCACGTTTTTCTCGTCAGAATGTGGGTTTGGGAGGGTTCAGGAAGCTTAATACCGCTCAAACCTCGCTTCTGGGGCATGAAATGAAGGTTTGGGAGGGGCGAGAAGGGGGGCAAAGAAGGGCACAGGTGCGCTGGCGAGAAGGGCGCGGGGTCCTTCTCGCCGGCGCATTGTTACAGGCTCCGCAAACGTCGCGCTGCCGCTGCGCGGACGCGCTATCGTGGGGCGCAGCCTGAAGAGCCGTTTTGAGTCCAAGGGGGCACGCGACATGGAGAAGAAGGACATCGATTGGGGCAGCCTCGGCTTTGCCTACCAGCCCACCGACTACAGCTACGTCTGCAACTACCGCGACGGCGCCTGGGAGGAGGGCGGCCTCACGACCGACCACACCCTCACGCTCTCCGAGTGCGCGGGCATCTTCCACTACTGCCAGGAGGTCTTCGAGGGCCTCAAGGCCTACACCACCAAGAGCGGCGACATCGTCTGCTTCCGCCCGGACCTCAACGCCAGCCGCATGGCCGACTCCGCGCGCCGCATCGTGATGCCGCCCTTCCCGGAGGACAAGTTCGTCGAGGCGGTCAAGATGGTCGTCAAGGCCAACGAGGCGTGGGTGCCGCCCTTCGGCTCGGGCGCCACGCTCTACGTGCGCCCGTTCATGGTGGCCACGGGCAACGTCATCGGCGTCAAGCCGGCCGACGAGTACCAGTTCCGCATCCTCGTGACGCCGGTGGGCCCGTACTACTCCGGCGGCGTCAAGCCGGTCGCCGTGAAGGTCCCCGAGTACGACCGCGCCGCCCCGCACGGCACCGGCGCCATCAAGGCCGGCCTCAACTACGCCATGAGCCTCTACCCGAGCGTCCAGGCGCACGCCGAGGGCTTCGCGGACAACATGTTCCTCGACCCGCAGACCCACACCTACGTGGAGGAGTCCGGCGGCGCCAACTTCATGTTCGTGGACCGCGAGGGCACGATCGTGGTGCCCCAGTCCGCCACCGACTCCATCCTGCCCTCCATCACGCGCCGCAGCCTCGTGCGGGTGGCGCGTGAGATGCTCGGCATGACCGTGGTGGAGCGCCCGGTCACCTTCGAGGAGGTCGCGAGCGGCGCCTTCGTGGAGTGCGGCATGTGCGGCACCGCCGCCGTGATCAGCCCCGTCGGCAAGGTCGTCAACGGTGAGACCGAGGTCACCTTCGGCGAGGGCGGCATGGACCACGTGGGCCCCGTGATGGCCAAGCTCCGCGAGACGCTCACCGGCATCCAGGACGGCGAGGTCGAGGGCCCCGAGGGCTGGGTCGTCAAGATCTGCTAGGCGAGAAGAACCTCATCGCGCGAGCCGAGGCGCCCGGCGGGACCGCACGTCCCGCCGGGCGCCTTCCCTAGGACAGCGCAATGACGCCGTTCTTCTCGTCCACCGTCGCGTCGAGGCCGAAGAGGCGCGCGAAGGCGTCGACGTCGACGAGCGCGTAGCGCGCGGCGCCCCCGGCGAGGTCGTCCTGCCGCAGGAGCATGGTCTGCCCGTCGAGCGTGAGCAGCGCGTCCGTGACGCCCGAGGGGTCGGTCCGGAGCGTGACGGTGCCGGACGCGCCCCCGCAGCGCCACGAGAACGAGCTGCCGTCCTGCTCGTACGACCCGCCCGCGAGAAGCGCCACCTGCTCGACGAGCCACGAGTGCGCGGCGACCGGCTCCTCGTCGCTCGTCGAGTACCTGGGGTCGCCCACGTCGACGCGCATGACGTAGGTCCCGCGCCCCTCGTCCCAGCGCGCGACGCCGTCCTCGCCGTGCGCGATGAGGTCTCGCTGGAAGGGGTTCTCCGCGTCATCGAGGCCGTCGACGTCGTCGAGGCCGAGGGGGACCTCGGAGCCGCGCACGACGAGGCGGCCGATGCCCGAGCGGTGGGTGGAGTCGCGGAGGCCCTCGGGCAGGCCGGGGTCATCGGGGGCGACGCCGTCGGCGATGAGCTGGGCGTAGGACCGCGAGAGCTCCTCGGTGGCCGCATCGGCGTCGAGCTCGCCAAACAGCGCAACGGTGCCGAGGTTGCGCCAGTCCTCGGGCCACCCGTCCTCGGCGGAGAGGCGCCCGTCGTACCACCTCACGCGGACGCCCGTCGAGGCGTGCTCGCGAATCCAGCTGGCGTCGTTGTAGGCGAGCTCGTCCTCGTAGACTTCGTCGGCCGCGGCGAGCATCTCCATCGCGGTGACGATCTGGTCGTAGGTCCTGACGTAGACGCACGGCCCGCTTGCCGAGAAGAGCGGGCCCTCGCCCGGCGACTCGAGGACGGCGTCCGTGAGCACGTCCACGGCGTCGTCGTAGTAGAGGCCGCGCACGACGTCGTCGTAGTCGCAGCTCACGTTCGGGTACGGCCCGGTGGGAAACTTCGGGTCCGGATCGGGGTTCACGATCTCGCTCACGGCGGTGAAGGCGAGGTCGCGCTCGGTGGACTCGAACGTGTAGACGACGCGCTGGGGCAGCGCACTCTCCTCGGTGACGTCGACGAGCTCGTAGCCCTCGTTCGGGCAGGCCGCGGCGACCTCGGCGAGCACCTCGTCGCGCCCGGGCGCCGGGGTGTCGAGCGGGACCCCGCAGGCCGCGAGCGCGAGGGCGAGCGCGCCCGCGAGGACGGCCGCCAGGGCAAGGGGTACCGCGTGCGCGTCTCTCATGTCGACTCCTCCCCGCTGGCCGGGCGCTCTTCTCGCCCGTTCCTCCCAGTCTTTCAGATTGCCGTGCGCCCCTCAAGGCCGGTGCCGCCGTGCGGACGCGTCCGACCGGCCCGGCGTCCACGGCGAGCTCCGAGCCAAACGCACGGTTCTTCTCGCCAGAGCGTGCGTTTGGCTCGGAGGGGGCGCCCGCGTGCCCGCCACCCGCTTTGTTGCGGCCGCGTCTCCACGTCGCGCCCGCGTCCGGCCCCTGTCGTAGAATGTCCCCAGCAAACGACAGGAGGACCCATGCCGCTTACCAGAGAAGACGTCGGCAGCATCGCCGACTACGCGCGGATCGCCCTCACGGACGCGGAGCTCGACGAGATGACCGCGTACATGAACGAGGCCGTGGCGCTGCTCGAGCCCATCCGCCAGTACGACCTCGAGGGGGTCGAGCCCACGTTCCACCCCATCGGGGACCTGTCCAACGTCATGTCGCAGGACGTGCCCGACGACGAGGTGCGCCACCTCCCCGTGGACGTGGCGCTGTCCAACGCCGGCACCAGCCGCGAGCGCAGCTTCCGCGTGCCGTCCATCCTCGGCGAGGCGGGGGGTGACCGCTGATGGCCGCCGCCACTAGCTTCGACCAGCTCTCTGCCGCCCAGATCGCCGCAGGCGTCGCGTCCGGCGACTTCACCGCCGTCGAGGTCGCGCGCGCCGCGCTCGACGCCGTCGAGTCCCGCGACGGCGAGGTCCAGGCCTTCCTGCAGGTCACGCCCGAGCTCGCGCTCGAGGCGGCCGCCGCGACCGACGCGCGTCGCGCCGCCGGCGAGAAGCTCGGGCCGCTCGCCGGCGTGCCCGCGGCCTTCAAGGACAACATGAACCTCGTGGGCACGCGCACCACCTGCGCCTCGCGCATGCTCGCCAACTACGAGAGCCCCTACACCGCGACCTGCGTCCAGCGCCTCATAGACGCCGGGGCCACGCCGGTGGGCAAGACCAACATGGACGAGTTCGCCTTCGGCAGCTCGACCGAGTCCTCCGCCTTCCACCCCACGTACAACCCCTGGGACACCGAGCGCGTGCCGGGCGGCTCCTCGGGCGGCTCCGCGGCGGCGGTTGCGGCCGGCGAGGTCACGATCTCGCTGGGCTCCGACACGGGTGGCTCCATCCGCCAGCCGGCGTCGCTGTGCGGCGTGGTGGGCATGAAGCCCACCTACGGCGCCGTCAGCCGCTACGGCGTGGTGGCCTTCGGCAGCTCGCTCGACCAGGTCGGCCCCTTCGGCCGCAGCGTGGCCGACGTGGCGCTTGCCATGAACGCGCTCGTTGCCGGCGGCCGTGACCCGTGGGACTCCACCTCCCAGGACTGCCCGGTCGACTTCCTGGAGCACCTCGAGGATCCCGTGGAGGGTCGCAGCGTCGGCGTGGTCCCGGAGCTCATGGAGGCCGCCGGCCTCGCGCAGGAGGAGCGCGACGCGGTTCTTCTCGCCGCGCGGTCCCTTGAGGAGCAGGGGGCACGCATCGTCGAGGTGGAGCTTCCCAACATCGCCTCCGCCATCGCCGCGTACTACGTCATCGCCCCGTGCGAGGCCTTCTCCAACCTGGCCCGCTTCGACGGGGTGCGCTACGGCTACCAGGAGCCGGGGTGTCCCACGCTCGCCGAGCAGACCTCGAAGAGCCGCGCGCACGGCTTTGGCGAGGAGGCCAAGCGCCGCCAGATGCTCGGTGCCTACCTGCTCTCCTCCGGCGTCTACGAGAAGTACTACTACCCGGCGCAGCAGGTCCGCACCCTCATCACGGCCGACTACGCGCGCGCCTACGAGAAGTGCGACGTCATCCTCATGCCGGCCAGCCCGCGCACGGCCTTCCGCCTTGGCGAGATGAGCGACCCCACCGAGATGTACGCCTCGGACATGTTCACGATCTCCAACAACATCGCGGGCAACGGCGGCGTCTCGGTGCCGATGGGCCTGGGCGCGGCCTCGGGCCTTCCCGTCTCCGCGCAGCTCCAGGGGCCTGCGTTCAGGGACCGCTCCCTGCTCACGTTTGCGCGCGCCATCGAGCGGGCGGTCGGGGGCGCCTGCGTGGCGCCCGCCTTTGCCGGGAGGGGGGGTGAGCTCGCATGAAGAAGCTCGCCGAGGTCCTGCGCGACTGGGAGGCCGTGATCGGCCTCGAGGTCCACACCGAGCTCACCACGCTCGAGACCAAGATGTTCTGCAACTGCCGCCTGTCCCACGACGACGAGCCCAACACCAACGTCTGCCCCGTCTGCCTGGGCATGCCGGGCGCGCTCCCCGTGCCCAACGAGAAGGCCATCGAGTCGATCGTCATGGCGGGCCTGGCCACGGGCTGCCAGATCCAGCGCCACTCGATGTTCTACCGCAAGCACTACTTCTACCCGGACATGGCCAAGAACTTCCAGACCACCCAGGGCCCGGTCGCATTCTGCATGCATGGCCGGCTCGACCTCGAGGTCTCCGGCGAGGGCGCGCGCGAGCGGCCCGACGGCACGGGCGTCGAGAAGGACGCCGACGGCTCCTACGTGGCCCCCGTCCGCATCCTGCGCATCCACATGGAGGAGGACGCGGCCAAGATGGTGCACGTGGGCGGCGAGGAGGGCCGCATCGGCGGCGCCGCGGAGTCGCTCATCGACTACAACCGCTGCGGCACGCCGCTCATCGAGCTCGTCACCGAGCCCGACCTGCGCACGCCCGAGGAGGCGCGCCTGTTCATGGAGAAGCTGCGCCAGACCTTCCTCACGCTCGGCATCTCCGACTGCTCGCTCGAGAACGGCTCCATGCGCTGCGACGGCAACGTCAGCCTGCGCCGCCGCGGCACCACCGAGCTCGGCACCAAGACCGAGATGAAGAACATCAACTCCTTCAAGAGCCTCCACGACGCCCTCGAGTACGAGATCTGCCGCCAGGCGGAGGTGCTCGAGGAGGGCGGGATCGTCTACCAGGAGACGCGCCACTGGGAGCCGAGCCGCCGGCGCACCGTGGTCATGCGCGTCAAGGAGACGGCGGACGACTACCGCCTCTTCCCGGACCCCGACCTCGCGCCGTTCGACCTCACCGACGAGTTCGTCGAGCGCTGCCGCGCGCGCATCCCCGAGCTGCCGGACGCCAAGCGCGACCGCTACGTGGCCGACTACGGCCTCAAGCGCAAGGACGCGGCCCAGCTCGCCGGTGACCCGGCGGTCGCGGCCTTCTTCGAGGAGGCGCTCGCGGGCGTGGGCGAGAAGGTCGTGGGCACGCTGGCCAACGTCATGGTGAACCTCGTGCCCAGCTACTCGGGCCTTACGGTCGAGCAGGTCCGCGGCATCTCCGGGCTTCTCGCCGAGGAGGCGGTGACGTTCGCGCAGGCGCGCGAGGTGCTTGACGCGGTGTGCGGCAGCGGCGAGGACCCGGTGGCCTACGTGGACGCCCACGGCATGCGCCAGTCCACGGACACGGACGCGCTGGCCGCGATCGTGGATGAGGTGCTGGGCCGCTGCACCGACCAAGTCCAGCAGTACCGCGACGGTAACAAGAAGGTGCTCGGCTTCCTCGTGGGCCAGTGCATGAAGGCCGCCAGGGGCTCCGGCAACCCCAAGGCGTTCAACAGGATGCTCGCGGAGCGGCTGGAGGGCTAGCTCCCCGCGGGGCCCTGCGGGGCCCCGGCCGCACGTCCTTCTCGCCCGCCGCGCACTTCTCGCCGGTGCGGGCGCGCAAACCTGCTAGACTGCCCGAGGCAGTGCGGCGTCGAGAGGGGAGCGCGCGGTGGACGAGCAGCTGGAGGCGGCGGTCGAGCCGGTCTCTGAGGTCGTGAGCGAGGACGAGGCCAGGCGCGGGGAGCGGCTCTCCAAGAAGCGCATGGCCTACAGCTTCCCCACCTTCTTCGCGCTGCTCAACGCCGGGCTCGTCCTCACGGCCGTGGCGCTCGTGCTCTTCAAGACCCCCAACCACCTGGCCTTCGGCGGCACCACGGGCTTCGCGATCCTGCTCAACGCCGCGGTGCCGGCGCTTCCGGTCTCCGCGTACATGTGGATCCTGAACGTGGTGCTGGTGCTGCTCGGCCTGGTGTTTCTCGACCGCAAGGCGGTGCTGTGGAGCGCCTTCGCGTCGTTTGCGCTCTCGGGGTACACGTCGCTTTTCGAGTGGCTCTTCCCGGTAACGTCCTCGATCACCGGGGACCTGTGGCTCGATGTCTGCTTTGCGGTGCTGCTGCCGGCCGTGGGCTCGGCGATCGTCTTTGACATCGGCGCGTCGACGGGCGGCACGGACATCCTCGCCATGATCTTGCGCAAGCACACCGACATAGAGATCGGCAAGGCGCTCTTCGCCGTGGACGTGGCCGTGGTCGTGGCGGCGATAGGGCTCTTCGGCGCGCGCGTGGGCCTCTACTGCGTGCTCGCCCTCATCGGCAAGACCTTCGTGGTCGACGGCTTCATTGAGTCCATCCGCCAGCGCAAGGTCTGCCAGGTCATCTGCAGCCACCCGCGCGACGTGGAGGAGTTCATCGTCAAGAAGCTCGGGCGCACGGCCACGATCCAGTTTGGCTGGGGCGCCTACTCCGGCAAGCGCGTGGTCATCCTCACGAGCGTGCTCTCGCGCCGCGAGGCCATGCGGCTGCGGCTCTTCGTCCGCGCGCAAGACCCGGGCGCGTTCATCACCATCACCAGCAGCTCCGAGATCGTGGGCCGGGGCTTCCGCGGCGTCAACTAGCGGGCTCGGCGAGCGGGTCCTTCTCGCCGGGGCGCCGCCGCCTCGGCTCGGCTCGTATGGTTAGAATCCTTTATGATTACCCGCTCGTTTGCGGCGCCGTGACGGCCCGCGCGTTCCCGGCAAGGCCCTCTCTGCCCAAAACCCGCTGTCGTTGGGTGGCATCTTTGATGTGAGGGCGCCGCTTCGGGCGCGTGAGGCGCCGGCGAGAAGAACCTCGCGGGCGTTTGCGCAGCTCACAGCCTTGCTGGTGCGCGGGAATAGCGTGCGCGGGCGCAGCTGCATCAAACATGCCGCCCAATCGCGGGAGGTTTGTGACAGCACTGGCCCAGGCCCGCACCCGGGGGGGGTTGTGACAGCGCTGGCCCAGGCCCGCGCGCGGGGTTTGTGACAGCGGAGGGTCCGGTCCCGTTCCCGCACCGGCGCGCCCGCGCTACTCCTTCGGGCCGTTCTTGGCCTCGTCGAGGTAGCTGTAGAGCGTGTACTTGGAGATGCCGAAGTACTTGCAGACCTTGGGGCCGCTCTTGGTGATGAGGAAGGCGCCCGTGTCGTTGAGGTAGCGGATCGCGCGGACCTTCTCCTCCTTGGTCATGAGCGCCACGGGCGTCCCCACGAGCTCCACGCTCTGCTCGATGAGGTCGTCCAGCAGGTCGGCCACGTTGCGCACGATCGGCTCGGGCTCGCGTGGGGCGCTCGGCTCGGTGCCCACCAGCTCGCCTATGACCTCGCCCGCCGCGCGCAGGACCGTGATGTCAAAGTTGAGCGCGAAGATGCCGACCGCGTGCCCGCTCTCGTCGCGGATGAAGACGGTCGAGGACTTGAGCACCTTGCCGTCCGCCGTCTTGGTGAGGTAGGAGAGGCGGTCCTCGAGCTTGTGGTCGCCGGCGTGCAGCGCCTCGAGCACCACGTGGCTCGGGCCGTCGCCCAGGCGCCTGCCCGTGACGTGCCCGTTCTCGATGGCCACGATCGAGTGGTTGGGGTCGGCCGTCTCCAGGTCGTGCACCACGACCTCGCACCCGCTGCCAAACTGGAGCGCGAGCGCGTGGGCGAGCCGCTTGTAGAAGTCGAGCTGGTTCTCGGTCATGGGGCACCTCCCTGCCCTTTCGGGGGCGAGCGTTAGCAATCGTATACCCGGTTCGCGTGCCAAACTTACTTTTTGTAAGGCACCCAAACCGGTCGGCATCTTTCGGCGGGCGAGAAAAACGCGTGCTGACGTGGCGTTATATCGTCCCGAGTTCAACGAAATTCTTACCGTAAACGGCGCTCCCGTCAACCGTTCACGCCCCGCAACCTACCGTCTAACAGATTTTCTTGAAAGCAGACAAATTGTTAGCCAGCCCCGCGCAATACTATCGAAACATAGTCGCAGACTCGTGGAGAGGACGATCATGGCAAAGACGCAAGCCGCGGATGCCAAGGGCGCGTCCGCGTTCCTGTTCCAGCGTGACGGGATGCCTCCCGTCGCGGAGATGCTGCCCTGCGCGCTCCAGCACGTCCTGGCGTCGTTCGCCGGCATCATCACCCCGGCGATCCTCATCGCCGCCACGTTCAACTTCACCACGGAGCAGCGCACCGACATCATCCAGGTGGCGCTCATCCTCTCGGCGCTCGACACGGGCCTGCAGGCCTTCGCGCCGTTCCGTCGCATCGGCGGCAACCTGCCGATCGTCATGGGCGTCTCGTTTGCCTTCCTGCCCGCGCTCCAGGCCATGGGCGCCACGTTCTCCTTCGGCTCGCTGCTCGGCGGCGAGATCGTGGGCGGCGTCGCGGCCATCCTCTTCGGCCTGTTCTACAGCAAGCTCAAGGGGCTGTTCCCCCCGGTGGTCACGGGCACGGTGATCTTCACGATCGGCGTCTCGCTCTACCCCACGGCCATCAAGTACATGGCCGGCGGCGAGGGCACCGACCTCTGGGGCACCCCGCAGGCGTGGATCGTGGCGCTCGTCACCTTCGCCGTGGTCTTTGGCCTCAACAACTTCGCTAAGGGCACCCTCAAGCTCGGCAGCGTCTTCTTCGGCATGATCGTGGGCATCGTCGTCTCCGCGCCCTTCGGCATGCTCGACTTCTCGGCCGTGGGCTCGGCCGGCGTCTTCGCGTTCCCCAAGATCATGCCGTACCAGATCGAGTTCGTCCCCGAGGTCTGCATCACGCTCGCCGTGGTCTACCCGATGGTCGCCATCCAGGTCATCGGCGACGTATCGGCCGCCTGCCTCGGCTCCATGGACCGCATGCCCACCGAGCGCGAGCTGTCCGGCGCCATCGTCTCCCAGGGCGCCACGTCGATCGTCTCCGCCTTCATCGGCGGCCTGCCCACCTCGGCGCTCGGCCAGAACGTGGGCATCATCTGCTCCAACAAGGTCGTCAACAAGTGGGTCTTCGTGATCGTGGCCGCGGTCTTCGCAGCCGCCGGCCTGCTGCCGCAGCTCTCCGCCGTGCTCACGGCCATCCCGCAGCCCGTCATCGGCGGCGCCACGGTGGGCGTCTTCGGCACCATCACCATGAACGGCGTGCGCATGTTCACCAAGGACGGCCTCACGCCGCGCACCACCACGATCGTGGGCACCTCCGTCGTCTTCGGGCTCGGCATCTGGATGGCCACCGGCTGCCTCGCCGGCCCCGGCATGCCCTCCTGGGTGACCACCGTCATCGGCTCCAACGCCATCACCCCGGCCGCGCTCATGGCCATCATCCTGAACCTCATCCTGCCGGTCGACCCGCCGCAAGAGATCCGCAAGGCGGCCACCAAGGAGCAGGCCGTCGCAAAGGTCATGCCCGCCAGCAAGGAGTAGGCGCAGGGCCCGCACCCTACGCACCCGTCCTTCTCGCCCGCAAAGATAGGAGAAGAAGATGCTGCTCGTAGCAAACGGTCGCGTCATCACGCGCGACGCAGACACCCCCTACCTCGAGCACGGAGCCGTTGCCATCGACGGCGAGAAGATCGTGGAGGTGGGCCCGGAGGCCGAGCTCGCCGAGAAGTACGCTGGCGCCGAGTACGTGGACGCCCACGGCGGCGTCATCATGCCGGGCCTCGTGAACTGCCACACCCACATCTACTCGGGCCTGGCCCGCGGCCTGTCCATCAAGGGCTGCAACCCCACCAACTTCCTCGAGAACCTCGAGCAGCAGTGGTGGAAGATCGACGACAACCTCACGCTCGACGGCACGCGCGCCTCTGCGTACGCCACGGTGCTCGACTCCATCCGCGACGGCGTGACCACGATCTTCGACCACCACGCGAGCTTCTGCGAGATTCCGGGCTCCCTCTTCGCGATCAAGGACGTCTGCGAGGAGGTGGGCATCCGCGCCTGCCTGTGCTACGAGACCTCCGACCGCCGCGGGGACGAGAAGCGCGACCAGGGAATCGCGGAGAACGCCGAGTTCGCGCGCTGGGCGGCCACGCAGGACTCCGGCATGGTCGCGGCCATGTTCGGCGGCCACGCCACCTTCACGCTCTCCGACGAGACGATGGACAAGATGGCGGAGGCAAACGACGGCCTCACGGGCTTCCACATCCACGTCTGCGAGGGCATGAACGACGTCTGGGACAGCCGCCTGAACCGCGGGGGAATCTCTCCGATCGAGCGTCTGCTGCAGCACGACCTTCTCGGCCCGCGCACGATGCTCGGGCACTGCATCCACGTCACGCCCGCCGAGATGGACATCATCAAGGAGACGGGCACGCACGTCGTCAACAACCCCGAGTCCAACATGGGCAACGCCGTGGGCTGCGCCCCGGTGCTCGAGTTCTACCGCCGCGGTATCCCGGTGCACCTGGGCACCGACGCCTACACCCACGACATGCTCGAGAGCCTCAAGGTCTTCCTCATCATCCAGCGCCACAACGCCGCCATGCCCAACGTGGGCTGGGTCGAGGACATGGACATGCTCTTCAAGAACAACCCCGCCATGGCGAGCGCCTACTTCGGGCGCGAGATCGGCGCGCTGCGCCCCGGCGCCGCGGCCGACGTCATCGTGATGGACTACCCGGTCTTCACGCCGTTCTCCGACGAGAACGTCGACGGGCACATGCTCTTCGGCATGATGGGCAAGAACTGCCGCACCACGATCGTGAACGGCAAGGTCCTCTACCGGGACCGCGAGTTCGTGGGCATCGACGAGGAGCGCATCAACGCGTGGACCCTCGAGCAGGCAAAGCGGCTCTGGGGCACGCTCAACGAGCGCACGTACTAGGAAGTCCGGGCCGGGCGCGAGGGGCGCCCGGCCCTCCTCGGCCTCCGCGGGGCCGATTCAGCCATCCTCCGGCGCGCGGTCTCGCCGGCGGATTCAAAACGACCGAAAAGGGGGCAGCCCCCCTTTGGGTCACGGAGAGGAGCAGTAATGAGCGACGTCATGAGGCCGATGCCGTTTGCGCAGGTCATGGACTGGATCCTGACCGAGCACGAGACCCAGGGGTCGATCTTCGGGGTGCGCAAGGCCTACGTCCACGAGGGCGGCGCCGAGTCCATCTTCGACGAGCGCATCGAGACGCCCTTCGGCCCGGCCGCCGGCCCCAACACGCAGCTCGCACAGAACATCATCGCCTCCTACGTGGCGGGCTCGCGCTTCTTCGAGCTCAAGACCGTCCAGATCATGGACGGCGAGGAGCTCTCCGCCTGCGTGAACAAGCCCTGCATCGTGGCCGAGGACGAGTGCTACAACTGCGAGTGGTCCACCGAGC
This sequence comes from Olsenella sp. An188, assembly GCF_002160255.1. Taxonomy (GTDB): domain Bacteria; phylum Actinomycetota; class Coriobacteriia; order Coriobacteriales; family Atopobiaceae; genus Thermophilibacter; species Thermophilibacter avistercoris. The sequence goes on from NZ_NFKF01000003.1 coordinate 269,547, forward strand.
TCACCGTGCCGCAGGCCTTTGCCGAGTACGTCAAGGGCTGGTGGGCCTGCAAGCTCCTCGCGCGCGAGTATGGCCTGGGCGACCCTGACGGCTTCGTCTTCAACATGAGCGTGGGCTACAGCCTCGAGGGCATCAAGAGCCCCAAGGTCGACGCCTACATCGAGGGCATGAAGGACGCCTCCGGCAGCGACGTCTGGGCCGAGTGCCGCGACTGGGCGCTCGCCAACCTCGACCGCTTCCAGAACGTCGACGCCGACTTCGTCAACTCCGTCTCGCCGCGCGTCTCCAACTCGGTGACCGAGTCCACCCTCCACGGCTGCCCGCCCGACGAGATCGAGCGCATCGCCACCTACCTCATCACCGAGAAGGGCGTGAACACCTACATCAAGTGCAACCCCACGCTGCTCGGCTACGACTTCGCGCGCGAGCGCCTCAACGAGCTCGGCTTTGACTACATCGTCTTCGACGACACGCACTTCCGCGAGGACCTGCAGTGGGCGGACGCCGTTCCGATGTTCGAGCGTCTGATCGAGCTCACCGCCGAGAAGGGCCTCGCGTTTGGCGTCAAGCTCACCAACACCTTCCCGGTGGACGTGACGCGCGGCGAGCTGCCGAGCGAGGAGATGTACATGTCCGGGCGCTCGCTCTTCCCGCTCACGATCGAGCTCGCCCGCCGCATCGCCTCGCAGTTCGACGGCCGCCTGCGCATCTCCTACTCCGGCGGCGCCGACGCGCGCAACATCCGCGAGCTCTACGCCGCGGGCATCTGGCCCATCACGATGGCGACCAACGTCCTCAAGCCGGGCGGCTACGAGCGCTTCAGCCAGATCGCCGGGCTTCTCGCCGGCGCCGAGCGCGTCGACAACGTGGACGTGGACGCCGTGACCGAGCTCGCGGCCCGCACCGCCTCCGGCGCGGACTACCGCAAGCCCATCAAGCCGGCCAAGCCGCACAAGATCGACGCCGAGCTTCCGCTCATGAGCTGCTTCACGGCGCCCTGCCGCAGCGGCTGCCCCATCAGCCAGGACATCCCGGCCTACCTCTCCCGCGTGGACGAGGGCAAGCTCGCGGAGGCGCTGGGCATCATCGTCGAGAAGAACGCGCTGCCGCACATCACCGGCAACCTCTGCCCGCACCCCTGCGGCGCCAAATGCGAGCGCAGCTTCTACGAGCCCGAGGGCGCTCGCATCCGCGAGTCCAAGCTCGCCGCCGCGCGAGGGGGCTTCGACGAGGTCGTGCGCGGGCTGCGCGCCGCCGGCCCGGGCCGCCTGGCCAGCGTGGCCGACAAGAACGTCGCCGTGGTCGGCGGCGGCCCCGCCGGCCTGGCGTGCGCGTTCTTCCTCACGCGCGCCGGCGCCAAGGTGACGATCTTCGAGCGCACCGACGCCCTCGGCGGCATCGCGCGCCACGTCATCCCCGAGTTCCGCATCTCCCACGAGGACATCGACCGCGACGTGGCGCTGTGCCTCGCCTTTGGCGCGCAGGTCGAGATGGGCGTCGAGGTGACGAGCGCCGAGGAGCTCCTCGCGCGCGGCTTCACGGACGTCGTGGTGGCCACCGGCGCGTGGGCGCCCGGCCAGGTGGGCCTCAAGATGGGCGAGGAGATCGACGTCCTCGAGTTCCTCGAGGCCGCCAAGTCCGGCGATCCGCTCGAGCTCGGCACCGACGTCGTGATCGTGGGCGCCGGCAACACCGCCATGGACGCCGCGCGCGTGGCCAAGCGCGCCGACGGCGTTAAGAACGTGCGGATCGTCTACCGCCGCACCGTGCGCGAGATGCCGGCCGACGAGGAGGAGCTGCAGCTGGCCCTGGCAGAGGGCGTGGAGCTCTGCGAGCTTCTCGCCCCGATTGGCGCGGCCGACGGCGTGCTCACCTGCGAGCGCATGCGCCTCGGCGAGCCCGACGAGTCCGGCCGTCGCCGCCCGGAGGGGACCGGCGAGACCTGCGAGGTCCCGGCTACGGCTGTGATCTGTGCCGTGGGCGAGAAGATCGAGACCACCCTGTACGAGCGCGCCGGCGTCCAGGTCGACCGCCGCGGCCGCCCGGCCGGGACGTCCACGGGCGTGCCGCACGTCTGGGCCGCCGGAGACTGCCGCCGCGGGCCGGCCACCTTCGTGGAGGCCATCGCCGACGCGCAGGCCGTTGCCCGCGACCTCGCCGGCGTCGACTTCAGCGCCGGTGCCGAGAAGAACGTGCGCGCCGACAAGCTCGACGCCATCATGGCCCGCAAGGGCGACGTCTGCCTGGACGTGGCCGGCTGCACCACGAGCCGCTGCCTGGGCTGCGCCACCGTGTGCGAGGTCTGCTGCGACGTCTGCCCCAACCGCGCCAACGTGGCGGTCAAGGTGCCGGGCCTCGCGCAGCAGCAGGTCGTCCACGTGGACGGCATGTGCAACGAGTGCGGCAACTGCGCGGTGTTCTGCCCGTGGAGCGGCCGCCCGTACAAGGACAAGCTCACGCTCTTCTGGAGCGCCGAGGACATGGACGCGAGCGAGAACCGCGGCTTCCTGCCGCAGGGCGACGGGACGTTCCGCGTGCGCCTCGCCTCCGGCGAGGGCACCTACGACGTGGACGACGCCGCGTGCGGCCTGCCCGAGGACGTGCGCCTCACCATCCGTGCCGTCCGCGACGACTACGGCTACCTGCTGGCCAAGTAATTCCGCGCGACCCGCGGGCCGAGGTCCTTCTCGCCCGCGGGTCGCGTCAAGCAACGAGGGGAGAGACATGGACGACGAGACCAGGCGCATCTGGGTCGCCGACGAGGGCTGCATAGGCTGCCGTCTCTGCGAGCGCGCATGCCCCGCGGGTGCCATGCGCGTTGAGGACAAGCAGGCGCGCATCGACTACGCGCTGTGCATCGCGTGCGGCATGTGCGCGACCAAGTGCCGCAAGGGCGTCATCCACGACACGCTGGGCATCTACGCCCCGGCGCAGTAGGGGGGGAGACCATGGCAGCCAACGCCGAGTACCGCTTCACCGTCAACGGCGAGGAGCAGGTCGTCACATGCGACAAGCCGCTCCTGCGCTACCTGCGCGACGACCTCAGGCTCACGTCCGTCAAGGACGGCTGCTCCGAGGGCGCCTGCGGCACGTGCACCGTGCTCGTGGACGGCCGTGCCACCAAGGCGTGCGTCCTCACCACGCGCCTGGCCGCCGGCCGCGACGTCGTGACCGTGGAGGGGCTGTCGCACGAGGTCCAGGAGGCCTTCGTCTACGCGTTCGGCGCCGTGGGCGCCGTGCAGTGCGGCTTCTGCATCCCCGGCATGGTCATGGCCGGCGCCGCCCTTGTCGCCCGCGTCCCCGACCCCACGGAGGACCAGGTCAAGGTGGCCATCCGCGGCAACGTCTGCCGCTGCACCGGCTACAAGAAGATCATCGAGGGCATCCTGCTCGCCGCGGCCATCCTGCGGGGCGAGAAGAGCATCGACCCGGAGCTCGAGCGCGGCGACGACTACGGCGTGGGCAAGCGCGCCTTCCGCGTGGACGTGCGCCGCAAGGTGCTCGGCTTTGGCAAGTACCCCGACGACATCGACGAGCGCGACTTCCCCGACCTCGCCTACGCGAGCGCCGTGCGCTCGAAGCACCCGCGCGCCCGCGTGGTCAAGATCGACGCCGAGAAAGCCCGCTCCATGCCGGGCGTGCTCGCCGTGCTCACGGCCGCCGACGTGCCGGTGAACGCCGTGGGCCACCTGCTCTACGACTGGGACGTCATGACCGCGGAGGGCGACGTCACGCACTGCGTGGGCGACGCGATCGCGCTCGTGGTGGCCGAGGACGCCGCCACGCTCGAGAAGGCCAAGAGGGCCGTGAAGGTGGAGTACGAGGTGCTCGAGCCGGTGCGCTCGATCGAGGAGGCCCGCGCAGAGGATGCGCCCGTGCTCCACAAGCCCTACCTCGCCTTCGGCAACTGGGTCACGCCCGAGAACAACATCTGCCAGCAGCGCCACGTGGTCCGCGGCGACGCGGACGCCGCGCTCGCGGGCGCCGCGCACAAGGTGACGCGCACCTTCAAGACGCCGTTCACCGAGCACGCGTTCCTCGAGCCGGAGTGCGCCGTGGCCTTCCCGTACAAGGACGGCGTGAAGGTCTGCTCATCGGACCAGGGCGCCTACGACTCCCGCAAGGAGATCGCCCACATGCTCGGCTGGGACGCCACGCCGGAGCGCGTGGTCGTGGAGACCATGCTGGTGGGCGGCGGCTTCGGCGGCAAGGAGGACGTCTCGGTGCAGCACCTGGCCGCGCTCGCCGCGCTCGCCGTGGACCGCCCGGTCAAGGTGCGCCTCACGCGCCAGGAGTCCATCAACTTCCACCCCAAGCGCCACTACATGGAGGGCACCTTCACGCTCGGCTGCGACGAGGACGGCACCTTCGTGGGCCTGGACTGCGAGATCAACTTCGACACCGGCGCCTACGCGAGCCTGTGCGGCCCGGTCCTGGAGCGCGCCTGCACGCACTCCGTGGGCCCGTACTGCTACCAGAACACCGACATCCGCGGCTTCGGCTGGTACACCAACAACCCGCCCGCCGGCGCGTTCCGCGGCTTCGGCGTGTGCCAGAGCGAGTTTGCGCTCGAGAGCCTCATCGACCTTCTCGCCGACGAGGTGGGCATCTCGCCGTGGGAGATCCGCTACCGCAACGCCATCGAGCCGGGCAAGGTCCTGCCCAACGGCCAGATCGCCGACCGCTCCACGGCGCTCAAGGAGACGCTGCTCGCGGTGCGCGACGTCTACGAGGCGCACCCCGGCCACGCCGGCATCGCGTGCGCCATGAAGAACTCCGGCGTGGGCGTGGGCCTGCCCGACGCCGGTCGCTGCAAGATCCGCGTGGAGGACGGCCGCGCGGTGGTCTACTCCGCCACCTCCGACATCGGCCAGGGCTGCAACACGGTCTTCCTGCAGGACGTGGCCGAGGCCACGGGGCTGCCCCTGTCGTGCATCGCCAACGGCGAGTGCTCCACCGAGAACGCGCCCGACTCCGGCACCACCTCCGGCTCGCGCCAGACGCTCATCACCGGCGAGGCCGTGCGCGGCGCGGCGTTTCTGCTGCGCGACGCCATGCTCGCGGTGGAGGAGGGGACCGAGACCGGCTCCGAGCCGGTGGTCGCGCACGGCGACGGCTTTGTGGTCGAGTACGCCGACGGCACGCCCTACGTGGGGCCGGGCGCGGGCTACCACGCTCAGGACCCGGCCGCCGCGCTGAGGGCGCTCGAGGGCCGCGAGTTCTCCTACGAGTACCTCGAGAAGACCGACAAGCTCGGCGCGGACGTCCCCAACCCCAAGAGTCACGTGGCCTACGGCTACGCCACGCACGTGGTGATCCTGGACGACGACGGCCGCGTGACTGAGGTCCACGCCGCGCACGACTCGGGCAAGGTCGTGAACCCCATCGCCATCCAGGGCCAGATCGAGGGCGGCGTGCTCATGGGCATGGGCTACGCGCTCACCGAGCGCTTCGACCTCGAGGACTGCGTGCCGCAGGTGAAGTTCGGCACGCTGGGCCTCTTCAGGGCGACGGACATCCCGGACATCCACGCGATCTACGTCGAGAAGGACGAGCTTTTGGACGTGGCGTACGGCGGCAAGGGCATCGGCGAGATCGCCACGATCCCGACGGCGCCCGCGGTGCAGAACGCTTACCGCGCGCTCACCGGCGAGCTGCAGACCGAGCTCCCGCTCAGGCACTCGTACTACGCGCGCGGGTAGGTCCCGCGACTCGGGCGTCCCCGCGCAGGGCGCCCACCTGACATACCCCTGATCGTCCCGCTCCTGACGATCACCCCTTGCTTGGGGCCCGCCGGCTTGCCATGCCCGGCGGGCCCTTTGCGCTTGAGGGCCACTATCGAGTCGCCGCTACCGTCCGGCGCGCTCTCAAGAGCGATTCTGCCGACCCCATTGCCCGCACCACCGCGCGCACGGCGGGCCCCGCCACGAAGAGCTGCCAGAGCAGCGCCATGGGGAAGTTGAGTGCGACGGTCTGGAGCCACGTGGCTACGAGCTCGCCCGCGGGCGGCTGCTTGAAGGCGAGCGTCGCGACCAGGCTCATCATGGGGCACATGGTCCAGCAGGTGAAGGCTCCGCGCAGGATGGTGACGAGCACCTGCGGGCAGCGGTCCGCGTCGAGCAGCCGCCCGACCAGGTGCGCCGCGACCCTGCCGCCGACGAGTGACTCGAGCGCGATGACGGCGGCCATGAGCGGCACGATGTCGGCGAGCGGCGCGACGAAGAGCTCGGTCCTGAGGCCGCCCGCGAGGAGCGCCCGGTTGTAGAGCTCTATGCCGTAGACCATGACAAAGGCCATGAGGATCGAGAAGGCAATGCGCTGGGTGCGGGTTCTGGGCATGGCTTTCCCCTCTGCCCAGCCCTCTTGGGTGCGTCGTCGCGCCGCGGAAGGGCAACTGGACTTATGCCTTCCGCAGCGCGTTGCAGCGTCCCATGGTAGCGCGCCGGATGGAGTGGGGCGTCAAATCTTCACAGAGAGGGGAGGCACAGCCAAGGCTCGCTGTGTGCCCTAGAACAAGACTCCCCCATCTGTCTCAACCATCGCGCGCGCCACGTCCTGCCCCGCGATGGCCTCGTCGAGGCGCCTTTGGTAGTACGTCATCCCGTTCACGGTTATGTCTATCCTGAGACCAATCTCTGCCTGCTGATAGAGGCTGAGCGCGCGAAGCGGGTCCCTCTCGATACCCTGTTTCCAGGCGCTGGGGTGTACGAGGAGCTTGGCTATCCGCACGGCAGGCTGCGCGGTTTCGACAATTCCGTCGGCAAGCTCGAGGCTGCGCTCCCAGAGCGCCTTCGCCTTGGGGAGATCTCTCTGGCCCGTGATGCAGCGACTGTACATGTCACCCAGCTTGTACACCGCCTCGCACGAGGGCGCAAGAGCGACGGCGAGCGCATAGCAGCGATATGCCCTTTCGAGGTCCTTCTCGCCGATGCGGCCGTACTCGTAGATGTAGCCAAGGTTGACGATGGACTGGTAGCAGCCGTGCTCCATGGCCATCTCGTAGAGCTTCGCCGCCTTGGCGTAGTCCTGCTCCACGAACTCGCCCATGTAGTACAGTGCCCCGAGGTCGTTCATGCAAGCGGCGCTTCCGGCGCTGATCCCGAGCTTGTACCCAAGCACGAGAAGCTCGGCTATGCCGTCGTTGAACGGAGCAAGCTTACGGATGCGCTCGCCGTTCTCGGCGACGAAGCGCGCGAAGTTATTTCCCCCGGACGAGAAGGCAACCTTTCCCAGCTCCTTGAGCAGCTCGTTGGCGTTGTCGATCTCCGCTTCGTCGTGATAGTCCAGATTTGTCTCATGGAACGTGACGTCTATCCCGCTGAGCTCGGCAATACGTTCGATGTCCTCGCGCGAGACGTTGAAGGTGCTGTTCTCCATGTTGACTCCCTTCGTCTGGGTGACTGCACCGTAAGCGTATTCGGTTGACCGGACAACAATTGTTGTCCGGTCGGTAGGGTAGGTTTGGGTAAAGGCAGGATCGAGGATGGGGGCAGAGATGGGTCTGGATGCGACGGTTCGATGTAGGTGCTTTGAAGAGGGGAGGCTCAGGCCTGGCCCGATCCCTCTTGATGACGTGTACGTAGACGAGGAGGGGTATCTCTCCTCGCGCAAGCTTGACGCGGCACGCGCCAGGTTCACCTATCGCCAGTTCCTGGCGCGCTACGGCGATCTCCAGAGAGAGTTTGAGAAATGGGCTGATTCCTGCTGCGAGCACGAGGGCGGAGAGTACTGCTCTGAGCGGGTGAGCAACTGGAGTGGGTGCGGGGAGTTTGAGGAGCTTGTGGAGGAAGCTGGCGGTGAAGCCGAGTTCCCACTTCTCAGCACGCTCCTCCCGGATGCGAACGGGGGCGCATACCCTGCCGAGAAGGCTGCGGCAACCCTGGCCGAGCTCGATCGATTCGTCGAGAAGCTCACCGATGTCGACGAGTGGGTGCTTCGAGACGAGGAGTTCGGCAAGAAGATCTGGACCTCTACTTCCGGCGGGTCCTTTCCCTGGATGATGGGTCCGTTCGACCGTGTGAGCATGGTCGGTGGGAAGGTCAGCTTCTGGCATGCGGGATACGAGCCGGTGGAGACCACGCACTTCAGGCAGATTCCGTTTGGCGAGAAGGGCGCCGATGGCTGCCGGCGCATGCGAATCGTCTGTCTCGACACGGGGAGAACCACGGTGACCTTTGACTCCATCGGTCCGGAGGGCGCCCCGAAGACCGAGCGGGAGTTTCTCGTCACCTCTGAGAAAGCCCCGTTCCTCTACGAGGGAAAGTACGGAACGGCCGAGCGAATCAGGAGGCTGCTCGTTGCCTCGGTTGAGACGGGAAACCCGATAAGGTGGTGCTGACGATGCGCAATGTTGTTCCGGATGCCGGGTCGGTCGAGATTCCTCTTCTCGGTTATGAAGACAGGGGTGCCCTGAACCGCCTGACGGCATATGGCCGTGCGGAACTCCAGGATGACTCCCGCAGGTGTGGCTGCTTTCGGTGTGGGAGCACGTTTCTCGCGGGGGAGATTGTTGACTGGATGCCCGAGGAGGACGGGGAGGATACCGCCCTGTGTCCGTACTGCGGATGTGACACGGTGATCTATGACACGGATCGGTATCCCCTGTCCACGGCACTGCTTGCCGAGCTCTACATGGACTGGTTCTCCTCGGAGTTCAAGGAACGGAAGAAAGCCGCCACGTATGCGCCTTCGTTCTCCGACTATGACGACTACCTGAGGCGTGGAGTTCCGTTCCTGATGGAGCATCGGGCGACGCAGGAGATCGTGGGCGAGGTCGACCTGTTTCGTATTGATGCGCCTGGAAACGCAACGGGCTTCATGCACGAGGACAGAGACGCATGGTTCGCGCAAGAGCTGGCGGACGGCGAGCCCGGTGGCATGGCGGACATTGTGGTCCACGGATTCGAGCGCGCGTTTGTCGACGGGGGCGAGAAGATTCAAGTTAGCTGTTACTTCGAGTTCATCGACGAGCATGGGCGTCGTCTGCCCTATGAGCTCTGGAGTCCGGACCAAGAGCGCCGCGTGTGCGAGCTGTCGACGAGGTATGGGTCACGGCTGAAGGGCCTCATTCTCGGCCCGGACGACCGCAGAATGCGGCTTGTTGTCGGGTGTGCTCCGGATAGGCTCAGCATCCAGTGATCAATCCGTGGCTTCCGACTGCGTGTGCTATGGGGCTGGTCGCAAGGGCGCGCACGTAGTTGAGGTAGGGCACGCTGGGACAGGAGATTGCTCCATTCATTGGGGTGTTCGTATCAAGAGCGTAGACGAGAGACCGGACAGTTATTAGATCTGGATGGTCGAGACTCGTAGACTTTACCGTCAAATTTTTACCGCCAATGGCGGTAAAAGACATGCGGCAAGCGCACAGACAGGATTATTCTTCCAAGAATAATCCTGCGCCCGAGAAGAACATGTCGCTGGTAGATGAGTTGGTCGAGGCACGATAATCAGCATTGCCGTCACGGGGCGGAAACACGGGCCATGTACAGTAGGCACTTCAACAGTCCGAGCCGCCCGCGCCCCAAGACGAGAGGTGCCTCATGTTCGAAAGCTTCATGTCCGCCGTTGCCGCGCTGAACACCAACGTTCTGTGGGGCGTCCCCATGGTCGTGCTGATGCTGGGAACCGGCGTGTTCCTGCTCTTCATTACCCGCGGCGTCGTGTTCACGCGCTTCAACGTGGTCATGCGCTACACCACCAAGACGCTCTTCCAGCGCCCCGACCCGTCGGAGGCGGGGGAGGGCACCATCTCGCCCTTCCAGGCGGTGTGCACCGCGCTCGCGGCCACGCTCGGCACCGGCAACATCGTGGGCGTGGCGCTTGCGGTGGCCACGGGCGGCCCGGGGTCGATCTTCTGGCTGTGGCTCTCCGCGCTGGCAGGCATGGTCATCAAGTTCTGTGAGGTCACGCTGTCGGTGGCATACCGCACGCGCAACGAGCGCGGCGAGATCGTGGGCGGTCCCATGTACTACATCTCCCGCGGCCTGGGGGTCGGCTGGCTCGCGGCGCTGTTCGCCGTCTTCGGCTTCCTCGCGTCGTTCGGCATCGGGGCGAGCGTGCAGGCCAACTCGCTCGCCGGCAGCGTGAACGCGACCTTTGGGGTGCCGCTGCCCGTCATCGGCGTCGTCGTGGCGCTGCTCGCGGGTCTTGTCCTTATCGGCGGTATTACCCGCATCGCGCAGATTACCGAGAGGCTCGTGCCCCTCGCGGCGGTGTTCTACCTTCTCGGCGCCGCGGCGGTGCTCGTGGTCAACGCCGCTGAGATCCCCGCAGCGATCGCCCAGATCTTCCGCGACGCCTTTACGGGCACGGCCGCCACGGGCGGCTTTTTGGGCGCCACGGTCATGTACGCGTGCCGCGTTGGCATGTCGCGCGGCGTGTTCACGCACGAGGCGGGCATGGGCTCGGCGCCTATCGCGCACGCTTCCGCCGACACCGACCACCCCGCCCGCCAGGGCCTGTGGGGCACGTTCGAGGTGTTCTTCGACAGCATCGTCATGTGCACGGTCACGGGCCTCGTGATCCTCACCTCGGGGCTGTGGCACGCCGACCCTATGATGTCCGAGGGAGCCATGAGCTCGGCGGCCTTTGGGCAGAGCATCCCCGGCGGACAGTACGTTGTGACTGTGGGCCTCATGCTCTTTGCGTTTGCCACGCTCATCGCGTGGTACTACTACGGCGAGAAGTGCGTCGAGTACCTCTTCCGCAAGAGCTGCGCCCAGCGCGTGGCGGTGCGCGTCTACCAGGTCGCCTACGTCGCCATGGTGTTCGCGGGCTGCGTGACCAACCTCGACGTGGTCTGGGAGTTCGCCGACTGCTTCAACGGCCTCATGGCGATCCCGAACCTCATTGCGCTGATCGCGCTCTCGCCCGTGATCCGCCGGCTTGCGGCGGACTTCTTCCGCGATCCCGACCGCCGACGCCCGCGCGACACGGACTACAGCGGGATGCTGTCGTTCAGGGACAAGTAGCGAGTAGAGGCCAATTCGAGATAGTCGCCAATAACCTAGCGAATAAGTCGCAGACAAATCGTCTTGGATACGCATGGTCTGTGTGGTTCAGACGTCTAGCTTTTGGGTATACAATGTACGACAAAGTAGGACGTTGTATTAAGGAGTAGTCATGGTCACCGCAGCTGCGACCGAGTCCATCTCTGCGAAGCTTCGCAAGGACGAGAAGGACCGCTTCTCCATGATCTGCGATGAGATTGGCACCTCTCCGAGCAACGCAATTCGCATGTTCGTGTCTGCGTTCAACCGTCGCGGGGGCTTCCCGTTTGATCCGTCCAATCCGTACGGGTTTAGCCAAGAGACGCTTGCGGCTATGGATGATGCGGTGACTGGCAGGAACCTCTCCGGCCCCTATCACACCGTCAAGGAGGCAATGGCGGCGCTCGACGAGGAGTAGGCCATGCTGGAGCTGAGGTTCACTGCCAAGTTCAAGAAGGACTACAAGCGCGTGAAGCGGCAGGGCAAGGATCTCTCAAAGCTCGAGCGGACTCTCGAGACGCTTGTTCGAGGAGAAGCGCTCCCCGATGCGATGCGCGACCATTCGCTCGGCGGGACATACCGCGGTCACCGCGAGTGCCACATCGAGCCTGACTGGTTGCTCATCTATCGTGTGGACGAGGAGGGGCTTGTGCTCGTTGCTACGCGTACGGGAAGCCATAGCGAGTTGTTGGGATTGTAGCTCTTTTGTCGAACATGAATCTGAGAGGATATGCATGTTGAGACAGCACACAGTTGAGAACGAGCTGAAGCAGCTCGAAGGTGGAGCGTTTCAAAAACTTGCTGAGGCATATGTTTACCGCAAGCTTCACCTTCAGTCCTTGGCTACTCTTGGATCGCAGCCTGGAACAAATAAAGTGACAGAGGGCATTCCCGATGCACACAGTCTTACAGACTGCGATGCGATTCTCATTGCATTTACTACTGCTCAGCACGGGTATTTCAGAAAACTCGAGAAAGACATTAAAGACTGTCTTTCGTCTCAAGTTCCTAATGGCTACACCAAGAGAATCATTTGCTGTCATCTTGCGTGGAGGCTATCTCCAGAACAAGAAGGCAAGCTTCGTGCGCTTGATTCTCGAATCGAATTGATTGGCCCAAAGACAATCGCATTGGATTTGGCGAACAAGTATCACGATCTTGCCGCGGAATTTCTGCATGTCCGTATGGGAGTCGACGCAATTATTACTCCTGATGAATGGATAAGGCGAGAAGAGAGGAAAGGCTATGCGACCCCACAATCGGGAGAGTTGCGTCACAGAGCCAAAGAACTGGAAGAACTCAGAGATGCTCTTGAACGAGTCCAAATTGTTGTAATTTACGGTCCTTCTGGATGCGGCAAAACGAGGTTGGCTCTTGAGCTTGTTAACCGCTATGCGCAAGACAAACGAGTTGCATCATATGTTTTATCGAAAGTGAGAGGGACTGGTGTTGCGGAGGATGTAAACGAGTTCCTTTCAGAGGGTGATGCCGTTCTCTTGGTTGATGACGCGCAGCAATCGGACGGACTCGACGAGCTTCTTGAGGTAATTTTGAAGAACGAAGGTCTTCGAGCTGTGCTTACCGTGCGGGACTACGCGCGTAAGTCACTGCTGACTGCCCTACGTCGTTCAGCAAAACTCGAAGAATACCCTCTACAACCGCTAGACAATCAGGCTGTAGAAGAGTTGGTGAAGGATAATTTCGGAATTATCAACCATTACTTCCTTGAGAAGATCGGGAAGGTTGCTCGCGGCAACTTAAGGCTTGCGATAATGGCGGCATTGTGCGCGGAAAGGGATGGTTATTCTGGCATTGAGAGTGCTCATGCTGTAATGGACCTCTTCTACAAGGGCCTTATTGATGAGCTTGATCAAGACGACTTGATGTTGCTGTCATATCTGAGCGTATATTCTCCGTGCGACTTCAGAGAGGGAGATCCAGCTTATAAGAGCTTGCTAGCAGAGGGAATGCCGCTGTCCGAAATGAAACGTAGGGCGAGGAAGCTCCATGACCGTAATATTCTCGATGTATTAGAGAGCCCTGAAAGAGTTATTGCGGTTAAGTTCGAGCAGCTGAATCTCCAAGACTACTGCACTTATAAGGCCATTTTTGAAGAGCACGTCATAGACCTTTATGAGTTTATTTCAATGTTTGTCCTTAGTGATAGACAGAGGGTTGTCAGAGTTCTTAACGTGCTCATCGCTATATTCGGAGACGACGAGACCATTTCAAAAATCAAATCTGACTGTAAAAGAGTTTGGATGAACTCCGGCTCCTATAGTATTACAGAGCGCCGTGAAATTATGGATGTGCTCCATCCCCTCATACCAGATGACGCTTACTGTTTCGCGTGCAATGAGATTAGAGGGATGCCGTCCTCATACGTTCCGATATCGGAGCAAGGAGATTATGGAAGACAGGCGACCGGTGAGATTCCAGTAAGCCTTGCCATTCTCTGTGAGCTGATGGACTCAAAACACTATCCCGATGCGATTTCTGTCCTACTTGATGGCATACAGAAAGGATGCTTCAAAATAGGGGATTACAAGTCTGTCATTGAGGAGTCTCTCGCAATAACTATGCACTCCGCAGAGACTGGGTTTCTGCGCGAGCGCAGGTTCCTCAATGAGCTGAGCCTGAGGATGAACAAAGAGTCTGACTCTCGAAACTTGCAGTATTTTGGCCTAAAGCTTTGCGAGCAATACCTGGCCTTTTCCCACGTATCGACTGAAGCTGAGGAAGGGGGAGCGATTCGTTTTCTTACCATCAGAATGCCGGAAACGGAAGACGCTCTTGAGCTTAGAAGCAGCGCAGTAGCATTCCTCTGCAGCTTGCTAGAGCTGTCAAGTTATCAATCCGATGCGGCTCGGGCTCTTTGCCCGCATGTCGGGATAGTCGAAAAAGAACCGGTCAAGGAGGATGTCCGCTTCTTTCTGGAGAATGGTATTCGGTCGTTTGTATCGCATATTCCGGCAGGATTTGTGCCCACTTCTAGGGATGAGCTAGAACTCGTTTACCATTGCTCTCTTGCTTGTGAGGCGCTTTCGCTGCAAGAGCAAGAGACGATGTCGAACCTTCTACCCTTGGCGTATTCCGACCACGAGAAGTTGATGGAAAGCTTTGATCCAGATGAGGGAGAAATACTCTCTGCAGTTAACGGCTGGAGTTCCCAGAGGTATAAGGATGTACTCAAGATCAACCAAGAGATGTGGGGAAAAGGAGAGGTAGACCCATACAGTGCTGGCTCTCTTGTTGACAGGGTCTTTATTGCTCTGCTTTCAGAGGATAGGCCTGACATTAGCCTCGAAGGTATTTTCGATTATTTCTGCAATCTTTATAATGCTGACCAGCAGATATCTCTTGGTTCTAGGATTATCGAGAGGCTCGGTCAGAGAATCGGATGGCGTCTACTTCTCGATACGGCGATTTCTCATGGGCTTGCGGCTTTATCCGTCGCTGGAATTGAGATGGCGCCGGCTGATATCGCGTCAAATAACGATATAGATTTCCTTCTATTTATGGCGGAATCTGAGCAGGTCTTGATGCGTATAGATGGAGTTATGGGCATCGAATCAAAGACTTCCGGCTTTGCAAGCAGATACTGTAGAACAGTCAAGCCATCTTTACTCCAGAAACCCGGATACGCGCATCTATTCTTTTTGCCCCTCTCCAACTCAAGAGAGCCGATTGCCGATCTTGACGCGTGCTTCGGGGCTGATTTGAACGATTTGCTCGAGATATACGCAGGCAATATCCAGAATCCTCATTTCGACTACTCAGGTGCAGTGTTTAGATACCTCGATGAGCGAGGAGCGGATCCAATCGGGCGCCTATTTCAGTTGCTGGAGGCTACTGACGATTATGACTTGCGTCGAGCTATTATTCGTCGACTAGGGCTGGCATCAAGCCTGAGCAATCCGATGAGAAGAATGCGCGAAGTTGTTCACCGTCTCGCCGATGTTGCTAAGTATCCAACCAGTGCCGTTTACTTTCTACTTGTTCACAACGGCTATCTTGCCGGTGAGTTCGATGTTTCATCTTTTGTATTTGAAGAACTGAGAATCGGGTTGGAGAAGGGCAACATTCCAAAACATTACAGTAGGGTTCTTTCAGACATCCCGATTATGAGCCGGGTGGAACCATATGTTGCGCTGCTGAGCAGCGATTCAGCTGGCAAACTACTTGACGTCCTTCCATTTGGTTCGTCCTCTTATGCTGGTTCGATTGAGCAAGGATTTGCGCCAGCTATTCGTAAGGAGATTGAAATTATTGAAACGATTTCGAATTTGCTTCCACATAATGGTCGCTTCAGGTATCACAGGGAAGTATTGAGCGATATTATCCGCAGAAAAGAGCGGGAAATCGATGAAGAGAGGTGGCGGAGCTTCCACGAGACGCTTTAATCAAGTGTGTCCTGGAGAGATGAGCATGGTTGAGCGTTATATCTCCGTCCGAATGTCGGCCCTGCACGCTCACGCACACCGCTCGAAGACGCAGTCGTTGTAGTAGTGGATAAAGTCGAGGCTTGGCCAGGTCGACTCGTCGCTGCCCGGCAGGGCGATCTTCCTCCCGTCGAAGGGGTAGAGCCACTGGTCGCTCGTGGGCGTGTGCGACACGTGCGAGGAGACCACGACGCGGTAGCGGTCGTCGAGCGTGATGAGGCCGCGGTCGAAGGCGCGGTCGTGAAGCGCGTTGAGCAGAAGGCCGTTCGACGACATGAGTCGCTCGCTCGGCGTGGCCGCCGCCCACGGCTTGATGTGGCTTGCCGTGAGCAGGGCGGGAATGTCGATGCCCGTGAGACAGCAGGCGCTACCGTAGTTGGCAAGGAGCACGCTGCGGAAGTAGTCCTGGTTGACGCGCGTGCGAACCTGCTCGACGCGCTCCAGCCCGAGCTGCTGTGGCTGGCTAGGGCGAGAAGAGTCTGAGGCCTCAATCTCTCCGTCGCAGGAGATTCGAATCCCGATTTGCTCGAGCTCCCACATCGCCTCGGACATGGTTGCGTCCGGGTCGGCGAGGTACTCGCTTATGACCTGTCTGTCCATTCCGGCGGCGTTGGTGAAGCCGAGACCGGTCCGGTTTGGGTCGCATGCCTTGAGGTTGGCGATCTTGAAGCAAACGGTAGACTCCGTGCGCCCGATCTCTCCGGCAAGAAGCTAGATCTCGGCGTCGCTGTCGTCCCAGTTCTTCCTGGGAAGAGGAGGGCACAGATAGAAGGCGAGCGCCATGAAGGTCTCTTGACGTGACCAGTTCCTGTGGGACATCGTCATCAGAAAACCTAGCAACCGAATTGGACGGCCTTTTATTCGGCTAATCGTGCTTTACGTCCGGACGCACAAACTAAATCTCTGGTCTGGACTACAACTTCTTAAGTATTTTCTAGCTACGTTATAGCTATAATATAGCTATAACGTAGCTAGAAAGGTATTCCTGATGGTGTCGAATAATTCAAACAAACATCTATTGATTGATGATCATTCGTACATATTGAATGAATCGCGAGTCGTATCTCAGGTCTCGATGAAGCGTAATGAGAAGGAACGGTTTAGAAGACTTGCCAAGAATCATGGGCTGAGCTTATCGGCATTTTTGAGGCTGGCAGCAAATGACTACATAGAACGAAACGACTGGGAATAGTCTGAGACTTCTCGATGGGAAGGAACATCAACATGGCTGATATCCATTGGTCTGAAGAAACTGAAGATATTACCTATGAGGCAAATAAAATCTGGGCAAATGCCAATGTGTTGCGCGGAACATATTTGCCCGATAAGTACGGTGATGTGATTATTCCTATGACGGTGTTAAGGCGTCTCGAATGCGCTTTAGAGTCAACCAAAGAAAGAGTTCTCATCGAGTATGATGGCGACCCAAATCGTCCTCCAAGAGCACTGCGTCGTGATGCGGGCCTTCAGTTCTATTGCACAAGTAGATTCACGCTTGCAGAGCTGCTAAACGATGTAGACAATTTGGAAGCTAATCTCTATGCATACCTCGATGGATTCTCGGATAACGTTCAGGATATCTTTGCAGGCTTGAGTCTTCGCGATCACATTAAACGCATGGCAGAGCACAATTGCCTGCTCCCCATCGTGCAGAACTTTGCGACTATGGACTTGTATCCAAGTAACTTCGACAGCTCACGTATGGGTGGCATCTTCGAGAACCTTGTAGGGCGCTTCTACTCCAACGTGGACGCTGGTCAGTATTACACCCCACGCGACATTGTGCGCACTATGGTCGCGCTCGGCCTTGCTGAGGGTGCCGAGGACACGTATGACGCCGGCAAGGTCATTACCGTCTACGACGGAGCGGCGGGCACAGCCGGCATGCTCACCGCCGCCGAGAACTACATCAGGCGATACAACCCTGCCGCGATTGTAAAGTGTTACGGGCAGGAGGTCATGCCGCAGACGTACGCCGTGGGGCTAGCGGAGATGCTCATCCGAAACCAGGACTCGTCCAACTTCCGTCAGGCGAACACATTGATGGAAGACTGCTGGCCGAACATGTCGGTGCGCTTCGTGTTCATGAACCCGCCGTTCGGGACCGAGTGGGGTGGCAAGGGTGCGTCCGATCCGAATCAGGAGAAATACGTCACGGGCGAGGACGCCGGCCACAGTCAGCGGCACCGCTGGCCAGCTGGCCTCCCGAAGAAGAACGATTCTCAGCTACTCTTCCTGCAGGCGGCAGTCAACAAGCTCACAGACGACGGGCGTGCTGTAATCGTTGAGAACGGCTCGCCACTCTTCAACGGCGACGCCGGCTCGGGTGAGTCTGAGGTGCGCCGCTGGCTGCTCGAGGAGGATCTGCTCGAGGCGATCATCGCGCTCTCGCCGTCCTCGTTCGTCAACACCGGTATCGCGGTTTACCTGTGGGTTATCTCGAAGAACAAGCGACCTGAGCGCAAGGGCAAGGTGCAGCTCATCGACGCGACCGAGATACGGCATAGCATGCGCAAGAACCAGGGCGAGAAGCGCTACGAGCTCACGCGCGAGGATCGCGAGGAGATTGTTCGCCTCTATTCCGAGTTTGACGACACAGATCCGCGTGTTCAGATTTACGACTATCGCGAGTTCGAGTACCGAGAGTACACGGTGATGCAGCCGATGCGGCGCAACTACGCCATCACCGACGAGCGCATTGACGCTATGCTTACAGGAAAAACGTTGAGCGGCGTGTGGGACGAGGAGGCCATCTCTAAGCTGCAGGAGAAGGACGAGCTCAAGCCCTCCGAGCAGAAGAAGCTTGCGAAGCTCATGGGCGGCAGGCCTGCGTACGACGCAATTGTCGACGCACTCCGCTTCGGCGTCTCTGACGAGGTCTTCGTCGATCCCAAGGCGTTCGGCGACCATTTGCGTGAGGTCTTGAAGGACTGCGACGTGACCACAGCGGTGCGCAACAAGATCGTCGGCGCGCTCTCCGAGCGCGACGATGATGCCCCCATCCAGATGGATCGGCGCGGCGACGTGATATATGACAAGAGCACCAAGGACACCGAGCGAGTTCCCATGTTGGAGGACGTCGACGAGTACATGGAGCGCGAGGTCTACCCATACGTACCCGACGCGCACGTGACCTTCGACGAGAACCTCGCTGCGAAGAAGCCGGTTATCAAGACGGGCGTGGAGATCCCCTTCACGCGCTACTTCTACAAGTACCAGGAGCCCGAGGATCCCGAGACCATCCTGGCGGAAGTCTTGAAAATCGAGGCTGAAGCTAGCGCAACGCTTGCTACGCTCGTAGGCGGTGAATAACATGCGCGAAATGGCTGACAGCGGAATCGACTGGATTCCCGAGGTGCCCACCAGTTGGCGCGTGATGCCCTACAAGCACGTGTTCAAAGAGGTGGAGCGCCCTGCGCGAGACGGCGACGAAATCATCACGTGCTTTCGCGACGGGGAAGTCACGCTGCGTAGAAACCGGCGTGAGGACGGATTCACCGTCGCCGAGCAAGAGAGCGGGTATCAGCACATTTCGAAGGGGGATCTCGTCGTTCACGGCATGGACGGCTTTGCTGGTTCTATCGGAATATCCGACTCCGATGGCAAGGCGACGCCCGTTTTGATCGTCATGAATCCCCTACATGCTGAATGCTCAAGATACTTTATGTACCAGCTTAGGGCATATGCCAATTTGGAGGTATTCCTTGCGACCGCCACGGGCATCAGGGTGCGCTCGTGTTCTCTTAACTGGAAGAAGCTGGGCAATCTGCCAGCGCTCGTCCCGCC
>NZ_NFKF01000004.1 GCF_002160255.1 Olsenella sp. An188
GCCGCGGCCCCCGCGGCCGCCCCGGCCCCCGAGGCCGAGCCGGCCGGCGACGCGCCGCTCGACATGGCCCACACCACCGCCGTGCGCGCCCCGATGGTCGGCGTCTTCTACGCCGCCCCCGCGCCCGGCGCCGAGCCCTTCGTGCACGTGGGGTCCAAGGTCAAGAAGGGCGAGACCCTCTGCGTCATCGAGGCGATGAAGGTCATGAACGAGGTCACCGCCGAGGCCGACGGCGAGATCGTCGACATCTGCGTGAAGGACGGCGACCTCGTCGAGTACGGCTGCTGCCTCATGAAGATCTACTAGGGAGGCGCACGTGAACAAGGAAGAGCTCAAGGGACTGCTCCCGCACCGCGAGCCCATGCTGCTGCTCGACGAGGCCGAGGTCGTCGACGGCGAGGCCCACGGCAAGATCACCATCACCGGCGACGAGTTCTTCGTCCAGGGCCACTTCCCGGGCAACCCCGTGGTGCCCGGCGTGATCCTGTGCGAGATGCTCGCGCAGAACTGCTGCGTCCTTCTCGCCGACGACCTGGCCGCAAAGGGGGCCACGCCGTTCTACACGAGCCTCGACAAGGTCCGCTTCAAGCACCCCGTCCGCCCCGGCGACACCGTGGAGCTCACCTGCCGCCTCACCAAGGCGCGCGGCCCCTTCCGCTTTGCCACGGGCGAGGCGCGCGTGGGCGACGACGTCTGCTGCGTCGCGGAGATGTCCTTCGCCCTGATGCCGGGCGAGAAGAACTAGGGGCCCGGACCCAAGGCAACCAGCGAGGGCGCCCCCGGGGCGCCGGGAGGGGCACTGCGATGTTCGACAAGATCCTCATTGCCAACCGAGGAGAGATAGCCGTCCGCGTGATTCGCGCCTGCAAGGAGATGGGCGTCAAGACCGTCGCCGTCTACTCCACCGCTGACGCGGAGGCCCTGCACGTGGCGCTCGCGGACGAGGCGTACTGCATCGGCGGGCCGCGCCCCGCCGACAGCTACCTCAACGAGGACGCCATCCTCACGACGGCGCTGCAGTCCGGGGCAAAGGCCGTCCACCCCGGCTACGGGTTCTTCTCGGAGAACGCGCACTTCGCCCGCGAGTGCAAGGAGTGCGGCCTCGTCTTCGTGGGCCCCTCGCCCGAGGTCATCGAGCGCATGGGCGACAAGGACGCGGCGCGTCGGACCGCCCGCGGCGCCGGCGTGCCCATCGTCCCGGGCTGCGACCTGCTCGCGAGCGCCGAGGAGGCCGAGGCCGAGGCCGAGCGCATCGGCTGCCCCGTGCTCATCAAGGCGCGCTCGGGCGGCGGTGGCCGCGGCATCCGCAAAGTCGAGCGCCCCGAGGACGCCGGACGCGCCTTCACCGAGGCCCACGCCGAGGCCGAGGCGGCCTTCGGCGACGGCGAGTGCTACATGGAGAAGTTCGTCTCGCCGGCGCACCACGTCGAGGTGCAGGTGCTCGCCGACGCCCACGGAAACGTGGTCAGCCTCGGCGAGCGCGAGTGCTCCGTGCAGCGCCGCAACCAGAAGCTCATCGAGGAGAGCCCGGCGCCGTGCCTCGACGCGCACCCCGGCGTGCGCGAGCGGATGCACAAGGCCGCGCGCGACCTCACCCGCGCCACCGGCTACGTGGGCGTGGGCACGATCGAGTTCCTCTTTGCCGACGACGGTAGCTTCTACTTCATGGAGATGAACACGCGCCTGCAGGTGGAGCACCCCGTCACCGAGTTCGTGAGCGGGGTCGACCTCGTCAAGTGGCAGCTGCGCGTGGCGTCCGGGGCCGAGCTGCCCTTCTCGCAGGACGACGTCCACATCCAGAACCACGCCATCGAGTGCCGCATCAACGCCGAGACCCCCGAGTTCCTGCCGTCGTGCGGCGACGTCACGATGCTGCACGTCCCGGGCGGCCCGCAGGTGCGCTTTGACTCGGCGCTCTACGTGGGGGCCGTGGTGCCGCCCTACTACGACTCGCTGCTCGGCAAGCTCATCGTCTGCTCGTCGACGCGCGAGGAGGCCATCCGCAAGATGCGCTCCGCGCTCGGCGAGCTCGTGATCGAGGGCGTGGCCGAGAACAGCGAGCTGCACCTGGACATCCTCGCCAACCCCGAGTTCGTGTCGGGCAACTACCACACCAACCTGATGGAGCACCTCTATGAGTAAGCGGGAGAAGAGCGTCAACGCCCTCGAGGGGCCGGCGACCGAGGTCATGGCCGAGATGCCGGAGCGCCACATCCTCGTGAAGTGCCCGGGCTGCCGACGCGTGATCGACCAGTACAAGCTCGTGGCCAACCTCGAGGTGTGCCCGCGCTGCGGGCGCCACCTGCGCGTCTCCGGGCGCAAGCGCATGCGCATCACGGTGGACGCCGGAAGCTTCGTCGAGTGGGACGCCGAGCTTGCCGCCACGGACTTCCTGGAGTTCCCCGGCTACGTGGAGAAGCTCGCCGCCGCGCGCGAGAAGACCCACGAGAAGGACGCCGTGGTCTGCGGCCGCGGGAGGATCGGCGGCCACGACTGCGCCCTGTTCTTCATGAACGCCGACTTCATGATGGGCTCGATGGGAACGGTCGTGGGCGAGAAGATCTGCCGGGTCTTCGAGCGCGCCCTGGAGGAGGGGCTGCCCGTGGTGGGCTTCACCGTCTCCGGCGGTGCCCGCATGCAGGAGGGCACGACCTCCCTCATGCAGATGGCCAAGGTCTCCGCGGCGGTGCGCCGCCACTCCGAGGCCGGGCTGCTCTACGTCACGGTCCTGACCGACCCCACCACCGGCGGCGTCACCGCGAGCTTTGCCATGGAGGGCGACGTCATCATCGCCGAGCCCGGCGCGCTCGTGGGCTTTGCCGGCCCGCGCGTGATCGAGCAGACCACGCACAAGCGCCTGCCCAACGGCTTCCAGCGCTCCGAGTTCCTCGTGGAGCACGGCTTCTGCGACCTCATCGTGGAGCGCAAGGACATGGTGGCCACCCTCGCCGAGCTTCTCGCCCTGCATGCGGGAGAGGCCCCGGCCGCGGGCGCCCCGCACGCGCTTGCCCACGAGGAGCCCCGTCGCGGCCGCGGCGCGCGCCCCAAGCGCTCGCCGGAGCCCGAGAGCGCCTACGACATCGTCAAGCTCACGCGCTCCACGGACCGCGCGACGGCCCTGGAGCTCATCGAGCGCGGGCTTGACGGCTTCGTGGAGCTCCACGGGGACCGCCTCTTCGCCGACGACGCGGCCGTGGTGGCCGGCATCGGCTGGAAGGGCGACCGCGTCCTCACCGTCATCGGCATCGAGCGCGGCAACTCCACCAAGGAGCGCGTCCGCCGCAACTTTGGCATGGCGCACCCCGAGGGGTACCGCAAGGCCCTTCGCCTCATGCGCCAGGCCGAGAAGTTCGGCCGCTCGGTGGTGTGCCTCGTGGACACCTCGGGCGCCTACTGCGGCATCGGCGCCGAGGAGCGCGGCCAGGGCGAGGCCATCGCCACCAACCTCGTGGAGATGAGCGGCCTGCGCGTGCCCATCGTGAGCGTCGTGGTGGGCGAGGGAGGCAGCGGCGGCGCGCTCGGCCTTGCCGTGGCCGACCGCGTGCTCATGCTCGGCAGCGCCGTCTACTCCGTGGTGAGCCCGGAGGGCTGCGCCTCCATCCTCTGGAAGGACGCGAAGCGCGCCGACGAGGCCGCCGCGGCCCTGCACATCACCGGTCACGACCTGGCCGAGCTCGGCCTGGTCGACGGCGTGGTGTCCGACCTGGGCCTCACGCACGCAGAGATCGCCCACGACCTCATGCGAGAGATCGAGCTCTCCCTGGACGAGCTCGAGCAGCTTGACGCAGACGAGCTCGTGGCGCGCCGCTACGACAAGTTCCGCGCGATGGGAGGGAGCCGCATATGCTCGCTCTAGTCACCGACTCGACCTGCGGGCTCACCCGCGAGGAGGCGTCCGAGCTCGGCGTCGACGTCGTCCCGATGGCCTACGTCGCCGACTTCGGCCGGCACAAGGAGGGCTTCGTCGGCGAGAACGGCGACTACGTGGGGCTCTTCTCGTCCAGCCGCCACGTCACGACCGAGGCCGTGCGCGCCTCCGCCTTCGAGCGCGTCTTCCGCAGCCACCTCGACGCCGGCGACGACGTGCTGTGCGTCACGATCTCCTCGCGCCTCTCCGGAACCTTCCGCAGCGCGGAGGAGGCCGCCCAGGCCGTGGGCGGCGACCGCGTTGCCGTGGTCGACTCCTGGCTCACCGCCGGCGCGCTCGAGTTTCTCGTGCGCCGGGCGCGCGCCCTCGCCGACGCTGGCCGCAGCCTCGCCGAGGTGGCAGCCGAGCTCGTCGAGCAGCGCGGAGGAACGAGGATCGTCTTCTCGGTCCCGGACCTCTCGGCGCTCAGCCGCAGCGGCCGCCTCGGCGCGATCAGGCGCGCCGTCGCGACCAAGCTCAACCGCTACCCCGTGATGGCGCTCTCCGAGGGCGGCATCGTCAAGCTCACGGACGGCCGCGGCGCGCGCGGCATGGCCGCGGCGATGGTCGACAGCGTGCCCGAGGGGGCCAGCGACCTGCTGATCTCCCACTTCGGGCCGCGCGGCGTCGAGGCGCGCGAGGTGTTTCTCGCCGCGCGCTCGCGCTTCCCCGAGGCACGCCTGCGCGTGAAGGACGGCGGCCCGGTCCTGGCCGAGCACCTGGGCCTCGGAGCCGTCGGGCTCTCCTGGATGTAGCCCTGGCGTACGCTCTCTTTGCACCGCACTCGATGCCCGCACCCCACAGGTGCGGGCATCTTCATACTCTGGAGCGGGGGAGTGCGGGCCGCCTCTCGACGTCTGGCGAGAAGTGCGGGCTGAGGCCGCCGAGAAGCCCGCACCTGTGGGGTGCGGTCCACAAGTGCGGTCCCCGGTTTCGATCCCCGGGTGCGGTCCACAAGTGCGGTCCACAAGTGCGGTCACGGGCTCGCCCCGACGTTCTTCTCGCCGATGCGTGAAGGAGCGGTGAAGGATGGATACGCCCGGACCCGTGGCGTTTTGACAACAGCGCACAGGCAGCGTAATCTTCATCGTCGCGTCAATCCGGGGCAGAGGTGCTGCTCGGCCCTTGAATACGGGTTAACAGGCACAACGTTAGGTATAGAAGGAGAGAGCTTTGCCTACAATCAACCAGCTCGTTCGCAACGGGCGCGTGAGCGTCAAGTCGAAGTCCAAGAACGCAGCCCTGCAGCACAACCCCCAGAAGCGCGGCGTGTGCACCCGCGTCTTCACCACCACCCCCAAGAAGCCGAACTCCGCCCTTCGTAAGGTCGCCCGTGTGCGCCTCGTGAACGGCATCGAGGTCACCGCCTACATCCCCGGCGAGGGCCACAACCTCCAGGAGCACTCCATCGTCCTGATCCGTGGCGGCCGCGTCCGCGACCTCCCCGGTGTCCGCTACAAGATCATCCGTGGCGCCTACGACTGCGCCGCCGTGCAGAACCGCCAGAAGGCGCGCTCCCGCTACGGCACCAAGCGCCCCAAGTAGTAAGCAGCCACTAATCGTCACCAGCTCTAAGGAGATACAACATGCCGCGTCGTGCAGCAGCCGTGCGTCGTGAGATTCAGCCTGACGCCGTCTACAACAACCGTCTCGTGACCCAGCTCATCAACAAGGTCCTTCTCGATGGCAAGAAGGCCACCGCCGAGCGCATCGTCTACGGTGCCTTTGACATCGTTGCCGAGAAGTCCGGCGAGGACGCCCTCTCCGTCTTCAAGAAGGCCATGGACAACATCCGCCCGACCCTCGAGGTCAAGCCCAAGCGCGTCGGCGGCGCCACCTACCAGGTGCCGATGGAGGTCAACTCCCGCCGCGCCACGACCCTGGCCATCCGCTGGCTCGTGAACTTCTCGCGCGCCCGCAAGGAGAAGACCATGGCCGAGCGCCTTGCCAACGAGATCCTCGACGCCTCCAACGGCGTGGGCGCCTCCATCAAGCGCCGCGAGGACCTCTTCAAGATGGCCGAGGCCAACCGCGCCTTCTCTCACTACCGCTTCTAGTCGCTGACCCGAGGAGAGGTAACTCATGGCAAAGGCCAAGTACAACCTTAAGGACATGCGCAACATCGGCATCATGGCCCACATCGATGCCGGCAAGACCACCACGACCGAGCGCATCCTCTACTACACGGGCAAGACCCACAAGATCGGCGAGGTCCACGACGGCGCCGCCACCATGGACTGGATGGTGCAGGAGCAGGAGCGCGGCGTGACCATCACCTCCGCGGCCACCACGTGCTTCTGGAAGGACCACGTCATCCAGATTATCGACACCCCGGGTCACGTTGACTTCACCTCCGAGGTCGAGCGCTGCCTGCGCGTCCTCGACGGTGCGGTCGCGGTGTTTGACGCCGTCGCCGGCGTCCAGCCGCAGTCCGAGACCGTCTGGCGTCAGGCCACGACCTACGGCGTCCCCCGCATCGCGTTCATCAACAAGTACGACCGCGTCGGCGCCGACTTCTTCCACGCCATCGAGACCATGAAGGACCGCCTGCACGCCAACGCCGTGGCGGCCCAGATCCCGATGGGCTCCGAGTCCAACTTCTGGGGTCTCGTCGACCTGGTCACCATGACCGCGTGGGACTTCAAGGAGGACGCCAAGGGCATGATCTACCCCGAGCCCATGGACGCCATCCCCGACGAGTTCGCCGACCTCGCCGCCGAGAAGCGCGAGGAGCTTCTCGACGCCGCCTCCAACTTCTCCGACGAGATCATGGAGGCCGTGCTCGAGGAGGCCGAGATCCCCGTCGACGACCTCAAGGCGGCCCTGCGCAAGGGCGTCATCGCCGGCGAGCTCAACCTCGTCTTCGTGGGCTCTGCCTACAAGAACAAGGGCATCCAGGAGCTTCTCGACGCCGTCGTCGACTACCTCCCGAGCCCGCTCGACGTTGCCGAGATCGACGGCACCAACCTCAAGGGCGAGGATGAGGTCCGTCACGCCGACCCCAAGGAGCCGTTCTCCGCACTCGCCTTCAAGATCATGACCGACCCGTACGTGGGCAAGCTCACCTACATCCGCGTGTACTCCGGCTCTGCCGAGGCGGGCTCCTACGTCTACAACTCGGTCAAGGACTCCCGCGAGCGTCTCGGCCGCATCCTCGAGATGAACGCCAACGACCGCGTGGACCGCGACGGCTGCTCCGCCGGTGACATCGTCGCCTGCGTCGGCCTCAAGAACACCACCACGGGCGAGACCCTCTGCGACGAGAAGCACCCGATCATCCTCGAGTCCATCCAGTTCGCCAACCCGGTCATCGACGTTGCCGTCGAGCCCAAGACCAAGGCCGAGCAGGAGAAGATGAGCGTCGGCCTGGCCAAGCTCGCCGAGGAGGACCCGACCTTCCAGGTCCACACCGACCACGAGACCGGCCAGACCATCATCGCCGGCATGGGCGAGCTGCACCTCGAGATCATCGTCGACCGTTTGCGCCGCGAGTTCAAGGTCGACTGCAACGTGGGCAAGCCGCAGGTCGCCTACCGTGAGACCGCCGGCAAGGCCGTCATGCACGCCGAGGGCAAGTTCGTCCGCCAGTCCGGTGGTCGCGGCCAGTACGGTCACGCCATCATCGACATGGAGCCCAACGAGGAGGGCAAGGGCTACGAGTTCGAGAACGCCATCGTCGGTGGCGTCATCCCGAAGGAGTACATCCCCTCCATCGACAAGGGCATCCAGGAGGCGCTCGAGAGCGGCGTCATCGCCGGCTACCCGGTCGTCGACATCAAGGTCAAGCTCGTCGACGGCTCCTACCACGAGGTCGACTCCTCCGAGGCCGCCTTCAAGATCGCCGGCTCCATGGCCATCAAGGAGGCCCTGCGCAAGTCCGACCCGATCCTGCTCGAGCCTGTCGAGGAGGTCGAGGTCGAGACGCCCGAGCAGTACATGGGCGACGTCATGGGCAACCTCTCCGGCCGCCGCGGCAAGATCGAGGGCATGGAGGACCGTCGCGACACCAAGGTGATTCGCGCCAAGGTGCCGCTGGGCGAGATGTTCGGCTACGCCACCGACCTCCGCTCCCAGACCCAGGGCCGCGCGAGCTACACCATGCAGTTCGACTCCTACGAGCCCGTCCCGAAGAACATTCGCGACGAGATCGTCGCCAAGAACGGCGGAAACGCTTCCTAAGTCAACGATCACGAGCCCTAGCTCATTTGGAGGTACACAGTGTCAAGCCAGAAGATCAGGATTCGCCTCAAGGGCTACGACCACGAGGTCGTTGACCAGTCCGCGAAGCTCATCGTGGACACCGCTCAGAAGACCGGTGCCCGCGTGTCCGGCCCCATCCCCCTGCCCACCGAGCGCAACCTCTACACGGTCATCCGCTCGCCGCACAAGGACAAGGACTCCCGCGAGCAGTTCGAGATGCGCACCCACAAGCGTCTCATCGACATCCTCGACCCGTCCCCGTCCACGGTCGACTCGCTCATGCGTCTTGACCTCCCGGCCGGCGTTGACATCGAGATCAAGCTCTAGGCCGTAGGCCATCTCGCATCTAGGGGAGCCCCCGACCTTCCTTCGAGAAGTGCGCGCTGCGAAACTTCTCTCCGGAAGGTCGGGGGCTCCCTGCGTTATGGACCACGAGGCCGCCGGGTTTGGGGTGGTGGGTCAATTGTTACGAATACCGTGCCAGATATGACAAACCTGGCGAGAAGAACGTGGGCTGAGCTGCGCCTTTGCGCGGCGTACGACGGCACGGGACGGCCAAACATGCCGGGGGGACGGTAAAATGGCTGCGTGATATGCAAGTTCGCTGGGGGGAGGTATCCATGAGCGTTGTCATCGCAGTCGTTGACGACGTTGCCAGCGAGGCTCGCCAGCTTGCGGACATGGTGCGCCGCTCGCCTAGCGTCGAGTCCCCCGATGTCGTCGAGCTCCTCTCCTCCGAGCAGCTGTACGACTACGCCGCCACCGAGCGCCCGCTCGACGTGCTCTTCGTCGACGTGTGCCTCGGACAGGACAGCGGCATCGAGCTCGTGGGCCGCCTCCAGGCGCGGGGGCGCGTCGCCCAGGTTGTCTACGTGAGCGGATTCGACGAGGCACACACCCGCGTCTACCAGACTCCTCACGCGAGCTTCGTACGAAAGCCGCTTCGCCAGGAGGACGTCGACCTGGCTCTCGAGCAGGCTCTCGCGCGACGCGAGGCCGCTTCGGCCGCCCCGCTCATGCTGCGGCACGACCACGTCGTCGACGTCGTGCGGCCCCAGGACGTCCTCTACGTGGAGAGCGACCGCCGCCACGTCATCATCCACACGCGAACGGAGACGCATCGGGTCTACGGCAAGCTCTCCGAGCTTCTCGCCAGCCTTCCGGCCAGCTTCGTGCGCTGCCACCAGAGCTACGCCATCAACCTGGACTTCGTTGACCGGTTGAGCGTCGAGTTTGTCACCCTCACGTCGGGGGAGTGCATCCCGGTGAGCCGCCGCTGGCGCGCCTCCGTCCGAGAGGCGCTCTTCGCGCGAGTTCGGGAGGGGTAGCCGTGCCCGCCCTGACGGCCTTTGCGCAGGTGTACGCCGCGTTTCTGCCCCAGCTGCTCATCGCCTACGCCTTTCTTGACCGGGCCCTGACGCCCCGTTGGGGCGCTGCGCTGCGCGTGACGCAGGTGGTGGTGGCCGCGCTGCTGGTGCTGCCGGTCGGCGACACCAGCACGGTGGGGACGGTGCTCTTCGTTGGAGTGGCGATGCCGCTCGTGTTCTACAAGGACGACGTACGCTTTCGGCTGCTGGTGGCCGCGCTGCTCACGGTGGTGACGAGCGTGTCGGAGTTTTCGGGCATCGCCGTCTGGATGGTCGCCACGGGGTGGGCGGAGTCCAACTCAGTCGTGGAGTCGCTGGCGCACTACCCCGCGCACGTGGCGTCGTCGCTTTTCTGCGCCGCCGTCAGCGCGCTCACGCTGTGGGTGTTTCTCAGGCAGCTTGCCGTGGTGCGGGCCCGCCTCCACGGCCGCGAGCTCACCCTCGTGGGGTTTCTCGTCTTGCAGGCCGCCTCGATCAACCTCTTTGGGAAGGCGATCATGCTGGGCTCGCCTGACGACGCCCCCATCTTCTGGGGAGCCGCCGTCCTCGGGCTGCTCTGCCTTGCGGCGGACGTCGAGGTGCTCCGTGCGGTTGGGCGCCTGCGCCTGAGGGAGCTCGAGGCCCGTCGCGTCGCTCGGATGTCTTGGGCCGTGGAGGAGCTCTCCGCCGGCGCCAGGCGCGAGATGGGCGCGCTCGAGGAGGTCGCCATGCTGCGTCACGACGCGCGCAACCACCTCCAGGTCCTGACGTCGCTCATCGAGCGCGGTCAGCGCGGAGAGGCCGCGTCCTATGCCCGCGCCCTCTCCGCCACCCTGTCATCTCGCGGCGAGAAGAACGCGGCCTCCGGCGGCGCGCCTGGCGACGTGGGGAGCGAGCCATGACGCGGATACTTGCCGTCTGGGTCACGGGGCTCGCCGCGGGCGCCCTCGTGCTGATTACGCTGGCGCTGCTGCGGACGCTGGCCCCGGTCTCGGGGCGCAGGCGCGCGGCGTGCCTGCTGTGCCCCACAAGCCAGATTCTCGTGACGTGGTTCGTGCACGTGGCTGTCTACGAGGGTCGCATCGACGAACTGGCCTCGCTCGCCGTCGCCGCCTGCACGGCTGGGTGCACCGTGCTGTGCGCCGCGCTGCTGCGGGCCCTCGTGGCGGCGGAGGGTGCCGAGGCGGTGGCCGAGGAGGCGCACGTCATGGAGGACGTCCTGGCGGCCCAGCGTGACCAGGCGCGCTCGCTGGCGCGGGCGCGCGACTCTGCCTCCGCGCTCCGCGAGCGCGCGGTTCGGACGCTGGACGGGGTGGCCGAGGCGCTCGAAGGCGGGAGTGACGAGCGGGCGCTCGAACTGCTGGGCGTAGGCGAGCGCTCCCTGCGCGCCCCGGAGCGCACCGCGTGCGCGCAGCCCGCGGTGGCAGCGCTGCTGGCCGCAAAGGCGGAGCGTTGCGCGGAGCTGGGGATGCGCTGGGACTGTCGCGTCAACCTTCCGGCGCGCCCGGACGTCTCGAGCGTGGCGCTCTGCATGGTCTTCTCTAACCTGCTGGACAACGCGGTGGCGGGCGCGCAGGCGTCTGGCGTGCCCGAGCCCTTCGTCCGCGTTCGAGCCCACGTGGCCCACGGGCTTCTCGCCGTGCGGGTCGAGAACCCCTGCGCGCCGGGATCGACGTCCGCGGCGCCGCGCCCGGGCGCGGGCAGTCTTCCCGAGCACGGCTGGGGCCAGCGCATCGTGGCCTCCGTCGCGGCGTCTCACGACGGAGACTTCCGCTTTGGCGAGAAGGACGGCGTCTGGCGCGCCGACGCGATCCTGCAGCTGGGAGAGGGGCAAGACGAGGCGTGAGGCATCACGCTCGCCCGTCTCGCCCGTCAAGTTTGACATGTGAGCCGTCAAGTGTGACAGCGCTCTTGAACCGGCATGCCCCGCGGGTCTAAAAACAGCCTGTATGCTGCCTGAAAGAGGGGGTACCCATGAAGCAACTGACGATGAGGAGGGCCCTTGCCGCACTGGCCCTCGTCGTTGCTGTGCTCGGCCTGGCAATCGTCCCGACCCTTGCTCGCGCCGAGGAGGGAGAGGCGGCTGCGACAGGTGATGTCGCGCTGGCCTCAGCGGAAGGGGCAGGTGACGATGCCCCGGACCTGAGCGGGACCTATCGCGTGACCTTTGACTACGGCGATGCGCGTATCGAGATCAATGATGGCCAGCAGACCTCGGGCTTCTGGTTTATATACACGGACGCGGAAGACCTGACATCAAAGGCCGACACGCTCAACGGCATCATTCAAGATAACGTTGCCGGGACGTTTTACGAAGGTTACACGGCACCCATGCTGTCTGGCGGAACGGGGACCTTCTTGGGCTGGGCAACATCTCCGAACGTCTCGTTTGACAAGGTGCTGGAGCCGAGCGACTTTGCGTATCTCGAGTCCGAGGGCTACTACAACCTGACGGTGACGGCGCGCTGGGGTGTTGAGTCGTCCGGCGGCGAGGAAACGCTGACGAGCTTCAAGATCGGGAACGGCGACATCTCTCTGGACGGGGTGGATGCATACCAGGTTCGCGTCCCCACGACGAGGCTGGTCTGGGAGGCGAATGCTGGGGCGGACTTCGAGGTTATCTCAGTTGCCGTTGCGGATTCCGAGGTTGCATCTGCGCAAAGCTATACGGATCAGATTACCGGGGAGACGGTGTGGAGCGTCGTTCCGGGCGTGGTCGGCGGGACGACGACGCTGACCGCAGTTGCTGTGGATGGGAGCAACCCCAACCTCAAGTTTGAGGACACAGTTACCGTCACCTGCACGCCCGGCGAGGGCTGGGTCCCCGCGCAGGACTTCACCATCGGGGAGGACGGCGTTCTCACGGTGCCGCTGTCCTGGGCGGACCTTGGCGGCTATAGCCTCTTTGACTGGGACTTCATGGAGGCGGTCCACTACGACCTGAGCGTCACCGTTGACGACCCAAGTGTCGCGCGAGTCGAGGGCTACGGGTACTCAATCACGCCCCTCAAGACTGGGACCACCACCATCACGGTGACGATTACCGACAAGTTCTACGGCGGGACCAAGTCCGCAAAGGCGACGCTTGCCGTGACGGACGGCCCGGCGATGACTGTCATCTCCAACGAGCAGGGGGCGACGCTCTCGCACGAGGCGAAGCTGGTCGACGATGGCTTTGACGGAACCTACAACGATGACAGCACGTGGCGCGAGCTCGACCTCGTGACCGAGTGGCTGGGCGGCGAGGCTGCCTCGGCCGCGGGAGACGCCATCAACGCCGCGGTCTCCGGGGTCAGCTCAATGTACGTCTACGACATCCATCTCGAGGAGTATGGTCAGGTCTTCGAGATTCCCGAGGACGACTCGGTGACAGTGACGCTTCCGCTGCCTGAGGGCATGGAGCCCGACGGCGTGCGCGTCTTCCACGTGGCCGACGACGGCACGGTCACGGACATGGGCGCCACGGTCGACGCCGAGGCCCGCACGGTGACGTTCACGACCACGCACTTCTCGACCTTCGTGATCGCGCGGGTCGGGACCGCGACCACGACGCAGCCCGCGGGAGAGCAGACCAAGCCCTCCGAGGTTGAGAAGACCGACAAAGCCGAGGCCGTTCCGGCGACGGGCGACCCGGGCAGCGCGGCCGCCCTGCTCGCGGCAGGCTCCGGCGCGGCGGCGCTCCTCGGCTCCCGCGCGCTCCGCAGGCGTCGCGGCTAGCGACTACACGGCGTAATCGAGGCGCCCCGAGCCGCCAGGCCCGGGGCGCCTCTTCGTATGCGCTCGCCCTTCTCGCCCGCCAAGTTTTACAGGGGAGGGGCCAATATTGACGTCCCCCTTGAGCGGGTGGTCGCCTACGGGATAAAACCATTCTGCACGCTATCTGAAAGATGGGGGTCATGTAATGAGGTCGAAGACAGGAAGATGGGGGCTCCCCACGCTGCTCTGTGCGCTGCTGCTTGCCGTGTGCGTTGCGTGCGGCGTGGCCCCGGCTACCGCCCGCGCCGATGAGGCGAGCGGGTCGAATGGTCCGGACGTGACGCTCTACGTGGTGGAGAACTGCGCGGAATGCGGCGGCGCCCATGCGGGCGACTACCAGCTGCTGGGCGGTCGCGAGATCTGGAACAGCCGCATCGACTACGTCTCCGTTGACGAGGGCGCGGGCGTGGTCGCGGCGGAAAAGGTGCTTGAGGGGTACGACGAAGGGGGCGTCGCCTTCCATCGGGTCAAGGTCTCCTCCCTCAAGCCGGGAACGGCGACCGTCTCCGTGCACTACGTCGACCGCGAGGGAAACCCCAACTCCGACGTCAACTACATCACCGTTGAGGTCAAGTCCGTGAGCGACCCCGCCGATCTGCCGGAGACCTATTCCACGTCGAGCGTCAAGCGCTACGCGATCGACATGGCCGACCCCTTCGGCGGCCTCTCTGACGCCTGGATCACCTCGGACAAGATCATGAGCCAGTCCGTTCTGGACACCATCGCCGAGAACCCTGAGCTTGACTACGAGCTTGGCGAGAGCGTCATGCTGGGCGACGGGCAGGACTACACGTTCATGGGCTGGGCCCACGACGGCCACTCGATGGAACTGGGCTCTGTGCCTTCGGAAGACGCGTTCAGCAACGTCTCTGCGGCGTTCTCCGAGGGGGCGTTCACCCACTACTACGACTGCCCCATCAGGGCAACCTGGAACCCCAACCCGGAGACCGGCGTGTACGAGCCCTGGGCTCCCGGCTCGGGCAACGAGCTGCTGCCCTACGTCCGTACGGCGGACGACTCGATCCTCTCCTTCGTGGACATGCCCGAGCTCGGCGAGTGGTACCGACTCGATTTCAAGTGCTCTGACGGCGTTGCCTACAACGGCACGGTTGGCGGCGGCTCGAGCCGCACTATGACGATCGAGCGCACCTTCCTGGACGCCGACGACCCGCTCTTTGACGCGAACGCCTACACGGAGGGCCCGGTCTGGGTCCGTGGGGACAACGGCGGCGACTGGACCTCCGTCATGTTCACCATCCCGGCCACCGGGGGCGTGAACTACCGCCTCGAGCCGGCGGACGCGGGTACCGTGGCCGTCAACAGCGTCGGCGACGGCATGCTTGGCCTGCGCGTGCAGCTCGACAAGCCCGCTACGCTCGTGGTTGAGCCGTCCGACACGGTGACCATCTCCAACGAGTCCGGTGCCACGCTCACCGTGCCGGCTACCTCGAGCGACCCCAACTTCTATCACTGGCTCACGCTCGAGACCGCCTGGCTTGATGGCGACGCCGCCCAGGAGCCGTTTGACGCGCTCGTCTCTGCGGTGGACGGCGTGACCAAGGCCTACGTGTATGACATCAGCCTGGTCGGGCCTGGCGGCGTGGCCGTCCAGCCGCTCGAGGGTGACGCGGTTGCCGTGACCCTGCCCATCCCTGAGGGCCTCTCCGCCGAGGGTCTCCACGTCTTCCACGTGGCCGACGACAGCACGGTCACGGACATGGGCGCCACGGTCGACGCCGAGGCCCGCACGGTGACGTTCACGACCACGCACTTCTCGACCTTCGTGCTCGCCAACGTGGGCGGCCAGCCCGACGGCGATGCTGTCCCCGAGACCAAGCCCGCGGGCGAGAAGAACGTGGCGGAGCCCTCCGACGAGGCGGTGCCTGCCACCGGTGACGCCGGCAGCGCGGCCGCCCTGCTCGCGGCAGGCTCCGGCGCGGCGGCACTCCTCGGCTCCCGCGCGCTCCGCAGGCGTCGCGGCTAGCGCCCGCAACACCACCCCGAACCGCGCCCCCGGAGACGTTGCGCTCCGGGGGCGCGTCTGTTTTCAAGTGGAAACGTGGGCGCGCTATGATGGGCGCGTCGTGCGGCGCCAACGAAAGGACGTCCCCATGAACATCGTCTGCCTCGACCTCGAGGGCGTGCTCGTCCCGGAGATCTGGGTCGCGTTCTCCGAGGAGTCCGGCATTCCGGAGCTCGCGCGCACCACGCGCGACGAGCCCGACTACGACAGGCTCATGGAGTGGCGTCTCAAGATCCTGCGCGAGCACGGGCTCGGCCTGGCGCAGATCCAGGAGGTCATCGAGCGAATCGACCCGCTTCCGGGCGCGCGTGCGTTTCTCGACGCGCTGCGCGAGCGCACCCAGGTCGTGATCATCAGCGACACCTTCGAGGAGTTTGCCCGCCCGCTCATGGCAAAGCTCGGCTGGCCTGCGCTCATGTGCAACTCGCTCGAGGTGGCGCCGGACGGCACCATCGTCCGTCACCTCATGCGCTGCGAGAGCTCCAAGCTCACCACCGTGCGCGCACTCCAGTCCTGCGGGATGGAGACCATTGCGGCCGGAGACTCCTTCAACGACCTGGCGATGATCCGTGCGAGCAAGGCGGGCTTCCTCTTCCGCAGCACGCCCGAGATCCGCGAGGCCAACCCCGACCTCCCGGCGTACGAGCGCTACGAGGACCTTCTCGCCGCGATACTCGACGCGCGGGGGAAGGGTGCCGTCACTGCTTAAGAACCCGGGACAACCCCGCATTCCTAAGCGGCGCGGCGAAGTGCCCCGCCCCATGGATACGCCCGGCGACGCGGAAAACGCAGCCGCAGCTCAGAGGCCACAAAAAAATTGCGAAGACATTGTGAATTCGCACGTGCACGTGTAGACTAGACAGGCTGCGCTAATGGGGACACGTGTGTCGAGTCCCCGGAGGGGCAGCAGATACAGGACGTGGTCCGCTGGGGACGGGCGCATGGGGCGCCTGAAGAAGCCCATGACCACCGGAGGTTAGGAAAGAGCATGGTCAGCACGATCCTTGGCCGCAAGCTTGGGATGACGCAGATCTGGGACGAGAACGACAACGTCGTGCCCGTCACCGTCATCCAGGCTGGCCCCTGCACCGTCTCGCAGGTCAAGACGAAGGCGACCGACGGCTACGACGCCGTCCAGATCGGCTTCGGAGACATCTCCGCCAAGCACGTCAACAAGCCCATGGCCGGCCACTTCAAGGCCGCCGGCGTCGAGCCGATGCGCTACCTGCGCGAGGTCCGCGTCGAGAACGGCGAGGAGCACAAGACCGGTGACGTGGTCACCGTCGCCGACTTCGCCGACGTCAAGGCCGTCGACGTCATCGGCACCTCCAAGGGCAAG
The DNA here is from genome assembly GCF_002160255.1 of Olsenella sp. An188. Lineage (GTDB taxonomy): Bacteria > Actinomycetota > Coriobacteriia > Coriobacteriales > Atopobiaceae > Thermophilibacter > Thermophilibacter avistercoris. The sequence continues at coordinate 16,572 of NZ_NFKF01000004.1, forward strand.
GGCTTCCAGGGCACCGTCAAGCGCTGGAACTTCTCCCGCGGCCCCATGACCCACGGCTCGCGCAACCAGCGCCGTCCGGGCTCCATCGGCCAGTGCGCCTACCCCGCGCGCGTCCGCAAGGGCCTGCACATGTACGGCCACATGGGCGACGAGCGCGTCACGGTCAAGAACCTCAAGCTCGTCCGCATTGATGCCGAGCAGAACCTCATGCTCGTCAAGGGCGCTGTCCCCGGCGGCAAGAACGCCCTCGTCCAGATCCGCATGGCCTAAGTGCCAGGAAAACTCTTAGGCTAACAAGGAGGACAGAATGTCCAAGTACGCTATCAAGAACGTCGAGGGGGCTGAGGTCGGCCAGGCCGAGCTCTCCGCCGACGTCTTCGGCATCGAGCCGAACATCCCCGTCGTCCACCAGGTCGTGGTCTGCCAGGACAGCTGCGCTCGTCAGGGCACCCACTCCGTGAAGAACCGTCACGACGTCTCCGGCGGCGGCGCCAAGCCGTACCGTCAGAAGGGCACCGGCCGTGCCCGCCAGGGCTCCACGCGCGCCGCGCAGTGGACCGGCGGCGGCGTCGTCTTCGGCCCCACCCCGCGCACGCACAACAAGCGCATCAACAACAAGATGGTCAAGCTGGCCATGCGCTCTGTGCTCTCCGGCAAGGTCGCTGACGAGGAGCTCGTGCTCGTCGACGCCCTCTCCTTCGAGAAGCCCTCGACCAAGCAGGCCGTGGCCCTTCTCGGCGCCCTCGGCATCGCCGAGAAGCGCGTGACCGTCGTGGTCCCCGACGACGACATCAACACCTACCTGTCGTTCCGCAACGTGCAGGGCGTCAACGTGATCGGCGTCTCCGAGGCCACCACGCGCACCCTGATCGACAACGGCGCCCTCGTCATGACCACCGACATCGCGAAGAAGCTCGAGGAGGTGCTCGCATAATGAACTCCGTCTACGACGTGATCATCCGCCCGATCGTCTCCGAGCGTTCCTTCGACCTCATGGAGCAGGGCAAGTACACCTTCGAGGTGGCCAAGACCGCTCCCAAGGAGGAGATCGCCGCCGCCGTGGAGAAGCTCTTCGGCGTCCACGTGGTCAAGGTCAACACCATGAACGTCTCCGGCAAGAAGAAGCGCGTCCGCTACCAGACCCCTGGCACCACGCGCTCCTGGAAGAAGGCCGTCGTGACCCTCGCCGCTGGCGAGACGATCGAGATCTTCGGCAGCCAGCAGGCCGCCGAGTAGCTTCGGCACTCCGCCCGGGCCCCCGGAAGGGGGTTCGGGCTTGCATGCCGCGCACGATGGATACGCGCGGTACCGTGGTAATCCGGTGTCACCCGCCACTCCCTGAGCGGGCTGGCCAACGGAAAAGAAGGGAAAGAGTCAATGGCAGTCAAGCACCTCAAGCCCACGAGCGCCGGCAGGCGTTTCCAGACGGTCTCGGACTTCTCCGAGATCACCTGCACCACGCCCGAGAAGTCCCTTCTCGAGCCCCTGCCCAAGAAGGCCGGCCGCAACAACAACGGCCGCATCACCACCCGTCACCAGGGTGGCGGCCACAAGCGTCAGTACCGTCGCATCGACTTCAAGCGCCGCAAGGACGACGTCCCGGCCAAGGTCGCCACGATCGAGTACGACCCCAACCGCTCCGCCCGCATCGCGCTTCTCCACTACGTTGACGGCGCCAAGGCCTACATCCTGTGCCCCGAGGGCCTGCACGTGGGCGACGTCGTCCTCTCCGGCACCAAGGACGTGGACATCAAGCCCGGCAACTGCATGCCGCTCTCCGAGATCCCCGTCGGCACCCTGGTGCACGCCGTCGAGTTCCAGCCCGGCAAGGGCGCGGCCATGGCCCGTGCCGCCGGCACCTCCGTCCAGCTCATGGGCAAGGACAACGGCTACGCCGTCCTGCGCATGCCCTCCTCCGAGCTTCGCCGCGTCCTGCTGACCTGCCGCGCCACCATCGGTGAGGTGGGCAACGCCGACCACTCCAACATCGTGATCGGCAAGGCCGGCCGCAGCCGCTGGAAGGGCGTCCGCCCGACCGTCCGTGGTACCGTCATGAACCCGGTCGACCACCCGCACGGCGGCGGCGAGGGCAAGAACCACACCTCCGGCCGTCCGTCCGTGACGCCCTGGGGCAAGCCGACGAAGGGTTACAAGACGCGCGACCCGAAGAAGGCCTCCAACCGCCTGATCATCCGTCGCCGCAAGTCCAAGTAGCCGCAACACGAGTAGTAGGAGATAGAAAGCATGAGCAGAAGTCTCAAGAAGGGCCCGTTCGTGGAGACTCGCCTCCTCGCGCGTGTCGCCGCTCAGAACGAGGCCGGCACCAAGGAGGTCATCAAGACCTGGTCGCGCTCCTCGACCATCTTCCCCGAGATGGTTGGTCACACGATCGCCGTCCACGACGGCCGCAAGCACGTGCCCGTGTACGTCACCGAGTCCATGGTCGGGCACAAGCTGGGCGAGTTCGCCCCGACCCGCACCTTCCGTGGTCACAAGGAAAAGTAGGGGAGTGTAAGTAGATGCCTCAGAACACCACCACCAACGAGGTCCGCGCGACCGCCAAGTACGTGCGCGTTGCTCCGCGCAAGGCTCGCGCCGTCGTCTCGCTGATCCGCAACCTCCCCGTTGCCAAGGCCCTCGAGGTCCTGCAGTTCTCGACCCGCGCCGCCTCCGTCGACGTGGCCAAGGTCCTGCGCTCCGCGATTGCCAACGCCGTGAACAACAACAACCTGCGTGAGGACGACCTCTTCGTGAAGCTCGCCTACGTTGACGAGGGCCCCACGCTGAAGCGCATCCGTCCGCGCGCCAAGGGCTCCGCGTCGCGCATCAACAAGCGCATGAGCCACATCACCGTCGTCGTCGCTCCCCGAAAGGAGGCGTAAGCGAGCATGGGTCACAAGGTTCAGCCGACCGGCTTCCGTCTCGGTATCACCGAGGAGTGGCGTTCCCGCTGGTACGCCGATAAGAACTACGCCGAGACCCTCGGCAACGACCTCGCCATCCGCTCCTACCTCGAGAAGCGCCTCGCCAAGGCCGCCCTCTCCCGCGTGGACATCGAGCGCGCCGGCGACAAGGTCAAGGTCACCATCTACACCGCCCGCCCGGGCATCGTGATCGGCAAGAAGGGCGCCGACATCGACGTCCTGCGCTCCGACCTCGAGAAGGTCGCCAAGGTCGCCAAGGGCCAGGTCTCCGTCGACGTCGTCGAGATCAAGCGTCCCGAGCTCGACGCCAACCTCGTCGCCCAGTCCGTGGCCGAGCAGCTCGAGCAGCGCGTCGCCTTCCGTCGTGCCGTCCGCAAGGCCGTCCAGTCCGCCCGCAAGGCCGGCGCCAAGGGCATCCGCATCCAGTGCTCCGGCCGCCTCAACGGCGCCGAGATGGGCCGTCGCGAGTGGTCCCGCGAGGGTCGCGTGCCTCTGCACACCCTGCGTGCCGTGATCGATTACGGCACCTCCACCGCTCGCACCACCATGGGTGCCTGCGGCGTCAAGGTTTGGATCTACCTCGGCGAGAAGCTGCCCGGCCAGGCCACCCCGCGCCCGGCTCTCGAGGGCTCCTCGCGTCCTCGCCGCGGTCGTAACGAGAGGAGGGGCCGCTAATGCTCGCACCTAAGCGCGTTCTTCACCGCAAGGTTCAGCGCGGCTCGATGAAGGGTCACGCCAAGGGCAACACCGAGCTGCACTTCGGCTCCTACGGCATCCAGGCGCTTGAGGCCCACTGGATCACCAACCGCCAGATCGAGGCCTGCCGTGTCGCCATGACCCGTTACATGAAGCGTGGCGGCAAGGTCTGGATCACCATCTTCCCGGACAAGCCGATCACGAAGAAGCCGGCCGAGACCCGCATGGGCTCCGGCAAGGGCAACCCCGAGGAGTGGGTGGCCGTCGTCAAGCCCGGCCGCATCATGTTCGAGATCGACGGCGTCGCCGACGAGGTGGCTCGCGAGGCCCTGCGTCTTGCCCAGCACAAGCTGCCCATCAAGACCAAGATCGTCGCCCGCACCGACCAGGACGGGAAGGAATAGCCAACAATGAAGTACAAGGACATTCAGGCCATGAGCGACGAGGAGCTCGCCAAGAAGCTCGAGGAGGGCCGCGCCGAGCTCTTCAACCTCCGCTTCCAGATGGCCACGAGCCAGCTTGACAACACGGCTCGCGTCAAGACCGTGAAGAAGGACATCGCGCGCGTCCTCACCGAGCAGCGCGCCCGTCAGATCGCCGCGGAGAAGTCCGCCGCCCAGAACTAGATCGCAGGAGAATGACTATGGCTGAGACCGAGAAGAGGAACGCGCGCAAGGTCGTCACCGGGACGGTCGTCTCCATCTCTGGCGACAAGTCCATCACGGTGAAGATCGACTACCGCAAGCGTCACCCCAAGTACGGCAAGATGATGACCATCTCCAAGAAGCTTCACGCCCACGACGAGAAGAACGAGTGCGGCATCGGCGACCTCGTTACCGTCATGGAGACCCGCCCGCTGTCCAAGACCAAGCGCTGGCGCCTGGTCGAGATCGTCGAGCGCGCCAAGTAAGTATCAGTGACGAGCCATCCCACGTGTGCGGCGCGTCTGCGCACACCTCTGGGAGGGCAGGTTCGGAGGAACACCAATGATTCAGATGGAGACCATGCTCAACGTCGCTGACAACAGCGGCGCCCGACGCGTGAAGTGCGTCAAGGTCCTCGGTGGCTCCAAGCGTCGCTACGCCGGCCTGGCCGACGTCATCATCGGCGCCGTGCAGGAGGCCACTCCCGGCGGCTCGGTGAAGAAGGGCGACATCGTTCGCTGCGTCATCGTGCGCACCACCAAGGAGACCCGTCGCAAGGACGGCAGCTACATCAAGTTCGACCAGAACGCCTGCGTCCTGGTCGACAAGGAGGGCGAGCCCAAGGGCACCCGTATCTTCGGGCCCGTCGCTCGCGAGCTCCGCGACCACAAGTACATGAAGATCGTCTCGCTCGCGCCTGAGACGCTCTAGGGAGTGAGGACGAATGGCTAAGATGCACGTGAAGAAGGGCGACAAGGTCGTCGTCCTCTCCGGTAAGGACAAGGGCAAGGAGGGCACCGTCCTCGTCGCCAAGCCCTCTGAGGGCAAGGTCGTCGTCGAGGGCGTTGCCATCGTCAAGAAGGCCACCCGCCCCAACGCCCAGAACCAGCAGGGCGGCATCGTGGAGAAGGAGGCCGCCATCGACGCCTCCAACGTCATGGTGGTCTGCCCCAAGTGCGGCAAGCCCTCTCGCATGGGCCACGCCGTGAACGCCGAGGGCAAGAAGGTCCGCGTCTGCAAGAAGTGCGGCGCCGAGTTCTAAGAGCTCGGCCCTAGAGACCTTTCGGGAACCTCCCGGATTTCCTACGAGAAGTGCGCTTCGCGAAACTTCTCTCCGGAAATCCGGGAGGTTTCTTGCGTGTTGCTCGGCCGAGCCCTCTTGTCGCCGCACTGGTCTGTGCTCAGGGGGTCTGGGCAGAGCGTGCGGAATGTGGACATCCCGCGATGTGAGAAATCAACTGGAATTTCTGTGGACGAAGGCATAACATGTTTCCTTGCGTCTGTGGATAGGGAGAGTTCTGTCTCGACGGAACGGTCCTTCTCGCCGGCGCGCCAGACAGGCTCCCGGCCCCGCCAAGGTCGGGAGGCACGAGGTTGGAAACCCCGTGCTGAGAACCCCATGAGTTGAAGGAGTGAACATGGCAGACGAGAAGTACGTCCCCCGTCTCAAGGAGCAGTATTTCGCCACCGTGCGTGACGAGCTCCAGAAGCAGTTTGGCTACAAGAACGTCAACCAGATCCCGAAGATCGAGAAGATCGTCGTGAACATGGGCGTTGGCGAGGCCGCCACTGACGCCAAGGCCATCGACGGTGCCGTCGCCGACCTGCGCGCCATCACCGGCCAGCAGCCGCTCGTGACCCACGCCCGCAAGTCCATCGCCACCTTCCACCTGCGTGCCGGCATGCCCATCGGCGCCAAGGTGACCCTGCGCGGCGACCGCATGTGGGAGTTCCTCGATCGCCTCATCTCCATCGCCATCCCGCGCATCCGCGACTTCCGCGGCATCTCCCCGAAGAGCTTCGACGGCCGTGGCAACTTCTCCATGGGCGTGACCGAGCAGCTCATCTTCGCCGAGATCGACTTCGACAAGATCGACCACACCCGCGGCATGGACATCACCATCGTGACCACCGCTCAGACCGACGAGGAGGGCAAGGCGCTGCTCAAGGCCTTCCACTTCCCGTTCAAGGCTGAGTAGGTCAGATAAGCGAGCAACGGTGACCCGGCGCCGCCGGGCACCAGGAGCACTCTGAAGGAGGATTTGTGGCTAAGACTTCGATGATCGTCAAGGCTCAGCGCGAGCCGAAGTTCTCGACGCGCAAGCAGAACCGCTGCCAGCGTTGTGGGCGTCCCCACTCCGTCTATCGCAAGTTCGGGCTGTGCCGCGTCTGCTTCCGCGAGCTTGCGAGCAAGGGCGAGCTTCCGGGCGTCCGCAAGGCCAGCTGGTAGGACGCAGGGGCTCTCGCGTCCAGGCGCTCGCGCTACGGGTGCGGGCGAACCGGACACGCAGGTTCATCATTACCGAAGGAGAAGGATCCAATGAAGATTACTGATCCCATTTCTGACATGCTGACGCGCATCCGCAACGCGAACGCAGCCAACAAGGCCGAGGTGTCCATGCCCTCGACCAAGGTGCTCGTCGAGGTTGCCCGCGTCATCTGCGAGGAGGGCTACATCGCCGGCTACGAGGTCGAGGACACGACCCCGCAGAAGACCCTCCACATCACCCTCAAGTACGGCGCCCGCCACGCCAAGGTCATCCGTGGCATTCGCCGCATCTCCAAGCCGGGTCTGCGCATCTACTCCACCGCCGACAAGCTCCCGCGCGTCCTCGGCGGCCTCGGCACCGCCGTCATCTCCACCTCCAAGGGCATGATGTGCGACCGCGACGCCCGCAAGATGGGCATCGGCGGCGAGGTCATCGCCTACGTCTGGTAACTCTCGGCAGGAATGAAAGGAGACTGACGTGTCTCGAATTGGTAAGCAGCCTGTCCAGGTTCCGGCCGGAGTCACTGTGACAGTCGATGGCAGCACCGTTACCGTCAAGGGCGGCAAGGGCGAGCTCACCCGCACCTTCTCCGATCTGGTCAAGATCGAGCAGGAGGGCGAGGAGCTCCACGTGGTCCGCGTTGACGAGACCACCGAGTCCAACGCCCAGCAGGGCCTCACCCGCACCCTTCTTCACAACATGGTCGTGGGCGTGTCCGAGGGCTTCGAGAAGAAGCTCGAGCTCACCGGCGTCGGCTACCGTGCCACGCTCAAGGGCAGGGACCTCGACCTCTCCCTGGGCTACTCCCACCCCGTGATCTACGCGGCTCCCGACAACATCACCTTCGAGGTGCCCGACAACACCCACATCACGGTCAAGGGCATCTCCAAGGAGCAGGTCGGCCAGGTTGCCGCCGAGATCCGCATGAAGCGCCCGCCCGAGCCGTACAAGGGCAAGGGCATCCACTACGAGGGCGAGCACATCCGCAGGAAGCTCGGCAAGGCTGCCAAGTAGCCCTAAGGCCAGCAAAAGACCATCACCCCGTCAGGTGATGGCACGTCTAAGGAGAAGGAATGAACAAGCAGCAGGCGAAGAAGGCCGGTCTCAAGCGCCGCGAGCGCCGCGTCCGCGCCAAGATCTTCGGCACCGCTGAGCGTCCGCGCCTCAGCGTGCACCGCACCAACGCCAACATCTACGCCCAGGTCATCGACGATGCCGACGGCAAGACCATCTGCTCCGCCTCGACCCTCGACCCCGAGTTCCGCGCCACGGGCAAGCTCGGCTCCAACAAGGACGCCGCGACCTTCGTGGGCGAGCTCGTCGGGAAGCGCGCCGTGGAGAAGGGCGTCTCCGAGGTCACCTTCGACCGCGGTGGTCGCATCTATCACGGCCGTGTCAAGGCTCTGGCAGACGGTGCCCGCAGCGCGGGCCTGAAGTTCTAGGAGGATTCAATGGCACGTGATCGCAAGCGCCAGCAGGACACGGACCTTCAGGAGCGCGTCGTCTTCATCCACCGTGTTTCCAAGACCGTCAAGGGTGGCCGTCGCATGTCCCTCGTGGCCCTCGTCGCTGTCGGCGACGGCAAGGGCAACGTCGGCCTCGGCATGGGCAAGTCCGCCGAGGTGCCCCTGGCCATCCAGAAGGGCGTCGAGGACGCCAAGAAGAACATGTTCAAGGTTCCCGTGACCGAGCACGGCACCATTCCGCACGCCGTCGAGGGCCACTACGGCGCCGGCCACGTTCTGATCAAGCCGGCCATCGAGGGTACCGGCGTCATCGCCGGCGGCCCCGTCCGTCCGCTCTTCGAGCTCGCCGGCATCACCAACGTGCTCTCCAAGTCTCTCGGCACCAGCAACGCGATGAACATCATCAAGGCCGCCGCCGAGGGCCTGAAGGAGCTCTCCAGCCCCGCCGAGACCGCCGAGCGTCGCGGCCTCACGGTCGGCGAGATGTTCGTCGGGAAGGAGAACTAACCATGGCTCAGTCCCTCAAGATCAAGCTCGTGCGCAGCGCCGTGGCCTCCGTCAAGAAGGACCAGACGGCCACCTGCCGCGCCCTCGGCCTCCGCAAGATCGGCGACGTCGTCGAGCAGCCGGACAACCCGAGCATCCGTGGAATGATCTTCAAGGTCAAGCACCTTGTTGTCGTGGAAGAGAACTAGGAGTCACTCATGCAGCTCAACGATCTGCGTCCCGCTGAGGGCTCGCGCAAGAACCGCAAGCGCATCGGCCGCGGCAACTCGTCTGGTCACGGCACGACCGCCGGCCGCGGCACCAAGGGCCAGCTTTCCCGCTCCGGTGGCGGCAAGGGCAAGGGCTTCGAGGGCGGCCAGCAGCCGCTCGCCATGCGCCTGCCCAAGCTCCCCGGCTTCACCAACCACAACCGCGTCGAGTACGCCCCGGTGAACGTCGCCCGTCTCGAGGTGCTGTTCGCCGACGGCGAGACCGTCGACGCCGATAGCCTGGTTGCCAAGGGCGTCATCAAGCACAACTATATTCCCGTCAAGGTCCTCGGCGACGGCGAGATCACCAAGAAGCTCACCGTCAAGGTGGACAAGGTCTCCGCCTCTGCCAAGGCCAAGATCGAGGCGGCCGGAGGAAAGGTCGAGCAGGCGTGCTAAAGGGAATCGCCAACGCGTTTCGCGTTCCGGAGCTCAGGCAGAAGCTTCTTCTGACGGCAGCCATCCTGCTGCTGTACCGTTTCGGTGCGTATCTGCCCGTTCCGGGCGCGCCGTTCCAGGACATGCTCGGCACCTACCAGGCCGGCTTCTCCTCGAGCGGAGCGATGGCCGTGCTCAACCTGTTCTCAGGTGGCGCGCTTTCCCGCATGTCTGTGTTCAGCCTCGGAATCATGCCCTACATCACGGCTCAGATCATCCTGCAGCTGCTCCAGGCCGTGATTCCGTCGCTCGGCGAGCTTGCCAAGGAGGGCGAGGCCGGTCAGCGCAAGATCACCCAGTACACGCGCTACCTCACGATCGGCCTCGCTCTGCTCAACGCCATCGGCTATCTGTTCCTCTTCAGGACCTATGGCGTGAGCTTCGAGGGCATCGGCGTCCCCGAGCTCCTCATGGACGTCATCGTGGTGTTCACCATGCTGGTCGGAGCCATCGTCATCATGTGGCTCGGCGAGATCATCACCCAGAACGGCGTCGGCAACGGCATGTCGCTCATCATCTTCGCGAACATCATGTCCGGCCTGCCCGCCTCGCTCGTCTCCTCCATCACGGGAACGGGCAACGTCGTCCTGACGGTGGTCACCCTCGTCATCATCGTGGCGATCGTCCCGATCATCGTCTTCGTGGAGCGCGGCCAGCGCCGCATCCCGATTCAGTACGCCAAGCGCGTCGTGGGCCGTCGCATGATGGGTGGCCAGTCCACCTACCTGCCGATCAAGGTCAACACGGCGGGCGTGGTGCCGATCATCTTCGCCTCGGCGATCCTCTACCTGCCCGCGCAGCTCGCCGTCTTCTTCCCGACGGTCGGCTGGGTCCAGGCCTTCGCCAACGCGCTCTCCGCCGGTTGGATCAACTGGGTCCTCTCGGTGGTGCTCATCGTCGCCTTCGCGTACTTCTACTCCTCGATGGTGTTCAACCCCACCGAGACGGCCGACCAGCTTCGCAAGCAGGGTGGCTTCATCCCCGGCGTGCGCCCCGGCGCCGCCACCGCCGCCTACATCAAGAGCGCCATCAGCCACGTCACGCTGCCCGGCGCCCTGTTCATGGCCGTCCTCGCCGTCGTCCCGACGATCATCTTCTCGTTCACGGGTAACTCTCTCATCCAGGCCTTCGGCGGTACCTCGGTGCTGATCATGGTCGGGGTTGCCATGGACACGCTCTCTTCCATCGAGAGCCAGCTCAAGATGCACAATTACGACGGGTTCTTCAAGTAGGGGTCTGTCGCGCAGGGTTGGCAAGCGTTAAGGAAAGGCGGTCGGAGTCATGAACATCGTTCTTCTCGGCGCCCCGGGTGCTGGCAAGGGGACCCAGGCACAGAAGCTTGTCGCGGAGTATGGGTTTGCCCACATCTCTACCGGAGACCTGCTTCGTGCCGCCATCAAGGAGGGCTCCAAGCTCGGCAAGAAGGCCAAGGGGTACATGGACGAGGGCAAGCTCGTTCCCGACGACCTGGTCGTCGACCTGGTCAAGGAGCGTCTTGCTGCCGATGACGCCCAGAAGGGCTTCATCCTTGACGGCTTCCCCCGCAACACCGCGCAGGCGGTCGTCCTCGACTCCGAGCTCGCCGCCATGGGCCGCAACCTCGACGCCGCCCTTCTCGTCTCCGTGGAGCCGGGCGTGATCGTCGAGCGCCTGAGCTCGCGGCGCACCTGCCGCTCCTGCGGCTACACCGCGCCCGCCGGCGTTGACGTCTGCCCGCGCTGCGGAGGCGAGATGTACCAGCGTGACGACGACAAGCCCGAGACGATCCAGCACCGCCTTGACGTCTACGAGACTCAGACGGCCCCGCTGGTCGAGTACTACAAGGGTCATTCGATTCTCAGGGAGGTAGACGGAGACCGTCCCGTCGACGAGGTCTATGCCGACGTGAAGGCTCTTCTCGACCTATGATCAACATCAAGACTCCAGTAGAGATCGAGCAGATGAAGGCCGCCGGGGCGCTGTCCAAGGCGGCCCTTCGTCGTGCTGGCGCCCTGGTCAGGCCGGGCGTGTCCACAAAGGAGATCGACCAGGTCGTGGAGGGCTTCATCCGCCTCCACGGCGCGGTCCCCACCTTCAAGGGCTACGGCGGCTTCCCGGGAAGCATCTGCTCCTCCGTGAACGAGCAGGTCGTCCACGGGATCCCCTCTCCCTCGGTGCTGCTGCAGGAGGGAGACATCGTCTCCATCGACACGGGCGCGACCTACCAGGGCTGGGTCGGCGACAACGCGTGGACCTTCTACGTGGGCGAGCCGTCCGAGGCCTGGAAGGCGCTGTGTGAGTGCACGCGCGACTGCCTGAAGGCCGCCATCGAGCAGGCCGTCCCGGGCAACCACCTCGGTGACATCGGCGCCGCCGTGCAGGAGCTTGCCGAGTCCAACGGCTACGGGGTGGTCCGCGACTACGTTGGCCACGGCGTCGGCCGCGTGATGCACGAGGATCCTGAGGTCAGGAACTACGGCAAGCGCGGCCGCGGCGTTCGCCTCCAGGCGGGCATGGTCATCGCCATCGAGCCGATGATCACCCTTGGCACCTACGCGTGCCGGACGCTCGCCAACGGCTGGACGGTCGTGACCGAGGACGGCCTGCCCGCGGCCCACTACGAGAACACCGTCGCCATCACCGAGGACGGTCCCGTCATCCTCACTCAGGACGACAAGGGCCCCTGGTGCCCGATGCAGGGCGGCGTCGAGGAGTAGCCTCCGGCGTGAGCCCCGAACAAGACGGTTCTTCTCGCCATGTTGTGTTGGTCTGATGCAGCATGGACTCAATTCTGTAAATTCGGTATGATATTTGGTCGCTGTCAGCGTGTGGAGAGGGAAGTAACTTGAGCAAGCAGGATGCCATCGAGCTTGAGGGCAAGGTCATCGAGCCGCTGCCCAACGCAATGTTCAACGTCGAGCTCGAGAACGGTAAGACCATCCTCTGCACCATATCCGGCAAGATCAGGATGAACTACATCCGCATCCTGCCGGGCGACAAGGTCGTCGTGGAGATCTCCCCGTACGACCTGACCAGGGGGCGCATCACCTACCGTTACAAGTAGGCGCGCCTCCAATCAGCCTGGGATATTCACGCCAGCGGCTGGGCGAGTAGATAGGTACGTGTTAGAGCTACCGGAAGGAAAGTCTCATGAAGGTACGTCCTTCGGTCAAGAAGATGTGCGACAAGTGCAAGATCATCCGTCGCCATGGCAAGGTTTACGTCATTTGCGAGAACCCGCGCCACAAGCAGCGTCAGGGCTAAGGAAGGAGCTCCAAGTTGGCCCGTATCAACGGCGTCGATCTGCCGCGCGAGAAGCGCGTCGAGATCGGACTCACCTACATCTACGGCATCGGTCAGACCCGCGCCACCAAGATCTGCGCGGAGACCGGTGTTAACCCGGACACCCGCGTCAAGGATCTGACCGAGGACGAGGTCACCAAGATCCGTGACTACATCGATGCCAACTACACCACCGAGGGCGACCTTCGCCGCGAGGTGCGTCAGAACACCGCCCGCCTCATGGAGATCGGCTGCTACCGCGGCCTGCGTCACCGCAAGGGGCTTCCTGTCCACGGCCAGCGCACCCACACCAACGCTCGCACCCGCAAGGGCAAGAAGCGTCAGATCGGTGCCAAGAAGAGGGGCTAGGGAGTAGACAATGCCGCAGAAGAAGAACGCTCGCACCACGCGCGTCCGCCGCTCCGAGCGCAAGAACATCGCCGTGGGCCAGGCCCACATCAAGAGCACGTTCAACAACACGATCGTCTCGATCACCGACCCCCAGGGCAACGTGATCTCCTGGCAGTCCGGCGGCACCGTCGGCTTCAAGGGCTCCCGCAAGTCCACGCCGTTCGCCGCCCAGCTCGCCGCGGAGGCTGCCGCCAAGGCGGCCATGGAGCACGGCCTGCACAAGGTTGCCGTCTTCGTGAAGGGTCCCGGCTCCGGCCGCGAGACCGCCATCCGCTCCCTCCAGGCCGCTGGCCTCGAGGTTTCGGGCATCCAGGACAAGACCCCCATCGCGCACAACGGTTGCCGTCTGAGCAAGCGTCGCCGCGTGTAGCTAGGAGGAATATCAATGGCTATCGATAGGACCCCGGTCCTCAAGAGGTGCCGTCAGCTCGGCATCGACCCCGTCGTGATGGGCATCAACAAGACTTCCAACCGCGAGCCCAAGCGTCGTCGTCGCCAGGAGAGCGAGTACGGCATCCAGCTTCGCGAGAAGCAGAAGGCCAAGTTCATCTACGGCGTTCTCGAGAAGCAGTTCCGTCACTACTACGTCCTCGCCATGAAGCGCGAGGGCATCACCGGCGACAACCTGATGAGCCTCCTCGAGTGCCGTCTCGACAACGTCGTCTTCCGCCTCGGCTTTGCCCGCACCCGCAAGGAGGCCCGTCAGACCGTCCGTCACGGCCACATCACCGTGAACGGCAAGCGCGTCGACATCCCCTCCTACCAGGTGAAGTCCGGCGACGTCGTGGCCGTGGCCGACAAGGCCAAGGACCTTCTCCCCATCAAGGAGGCCCTCATCTCCTCCGAGCACATGGCCGTGCCGGCCTGGCTCGAGGTTGACATCGAGAAGCTCAAGGGCACCGTCCTCCAGCTCCCCACGCGCGATCAGATCGATCTCGACATCGACGCGCAGCTGATCGTCGAGCTCTACTCCAAGTAAGCCCGACCACGTTTGGAGGTAGCAATGTCCGAATTCATCCGACCCCAGGTGTCGGTCGAGGAGATCAGCGACAACCTCGCGCGCGTGAGCGCCGAGCCGCTCGAGCGCGGCTACGGCGACACGCTGGGCAACTCCCTGCGTCGCGTGCTGCTCTCGTCCCTCTCGGGCGCTGCCGTCGAGGCCATCCAGATCGACGGGGTCCAGCACGAGTTCACGACGGTCGAGGGCGTCTACGAGGACGTCACCGACATCGTCCTCAACGTGAAGGGCCTGGTCTTCCGCTCCATGGGCACCGGTGACGAGGCGGAGGCCTCCATCTCCGTTGACGGCCCGACCACGGTCACCGGCGGCGACTTCGACATTCCGGCGGAGTTCGAGCTCGTGAACCCCGACCACGTCATCTGCACGCTTGGCGCCGGCTCCCACCTCACCATGAGGATGCGCATCGGCGTGGGCCGCGGCTACGTCTCCGGTGAGGACAACGAGCGCGAGAACGACCCGATCGGGATCATTCACGTCGACTCGCTCTACTCGCCCGTGCGCCGCTGCGCGAAGGCCGTCGAGGCCTGCCGCGTTGGTCGTCACACCGACTACGACCGTCTCGTGCTCGAGATCGAGACCAACGGCTCGATCACCCCGCGCGACGCCATCGTCGAGGCTGCCAACATCATCAACCAGCACATGACGGCGTTCATGAGCCTGACCGACGAGGACGAGCCCGTCGAGGACGCCTCGATCTTCGCCGCCGGCACCGTCGAGGACAACGTCGAGCTTGACAAGCAGATCGAGGACCTGGACCTCTCCGTCCGCTCCTACAACTGCCTCAAGCGCGCGGGCATCCACTCGGTGCGTCAGCTCGTGGAGTTCTCCGAGAACGACCTTCTCAACATCAGAAACTTTGGCGTCAAGTCCATCGAGGAAGTCAAGGACAAGCTCGAGACCATGGGACTGTCCCTCAAGGCCTAGGCGCGCCGGATTTAGGAGAAGCAAGAAATGCGACACAACAAGAAGAAGGGCATGAAGCTCGGCACCGACGCCAGCCACACCAAGGCCATGAAGAAGAGCCTCATCCGTGCCCTGTTTGAGAACGACCGCATCAAGACCCTCGACGCGCGCGCCAAGGCCATCCGCGGCGACGTGGACAAGGTCATCACCTGGGCCAAGAAGGGCGACATCGCCAGCCGTCGTCTCGCCATCGCCAAGGTCGGCGACAAGGACCTCGTCCGCGAGGTCTTCGAGAAGGCCTCCCAGGGCATGTGGGCCGACCGCAACGGCGGCTACACGCGCATCATGAAGCTCGGCCCCCGCAAGGGCGACGCCGCCGAGGTCGTCATCATGGAGCTCGTGACCGAGCCGGTTCAGCCGAAGGTCAAGGCCGCTCCCAAGGCCACGGTCACCAAGGTCGAGGAGGCCCCCGTCGAGGAGCCTAAGGCCGAGGAGGCCGCCGAGGAGGCTCCCGTCGAGGAGACCACCGAGGAGAGCGCCGAGTAACACGCGCTCACAGAGGCGATTGACTGGGCCCCGGCTGTGCCGGGGCCCGTTTCTTTGAGGGGGAGGGCGAGACGCATGATAGAGGTCGACGACGCGAGCTTCTGCTACGGCGGGCGCACGGCGCTCTCGGGCGTCTCGCTGCGGCTCGCCCCCGGTACGCGCGTGGTCCTTCTCGGCCGCAACGGATCGGGAAAGTCCACGCTCGGACGCCTTCTGAACGGAGCGCTCGTGCCGAGCGCCGGCCGCGTGAGCGTGGACGGCCTCGTCGTCGGCGAGGCCGCGCCCCACGACCTGGCGCGGCTCGTCGGCTACGTGCGGCAGGACCCGCGCAACCAGATCGTCAGCGCGCTCGTGGAGGACGAGGTGGCCTTCGGCCCGAGAAACCTCGGCCTCGAGCGCTCGGACGTCGACGAGAGGGTCTCCGAGGCGCTCTCCGCGTGCGGGATCGAGTCCCTGCGCGGACGTATGACGACCGAGCTCTCGGGGGGGCAGCAGCAGCTCCTCGCGCTTGCCGGCGTGCTCGCCATGCGGCCGCGCTACCTCGTCCTCGACGAGGCGGGCTCACAGCTCGACGAGAGCTCGCGCAGGCTGCTCACGGGCGTCGTCGACGCTCTCGTGGCGAGCGGTGTCGGCGTCCTTGAGATAGCGCACGCCCCCGAGTCGCTCTTCGGGGCCGACCGCGTCGTCGTGCTCGACAGCGGCGAGGTCGCCTGGGAGGGAAGTGCGACGGGATTTCTCTCGGACGAGGGGGCCCTCGCGCGCTCCGGGCTGGACGCAGACCCCCTCGCGCGCGTCCTATCGCGCGCGGCCGGGCGCGGCTACGCGCTCGGCGCCTCCCTCGACGTCGCCGAGCTTCTCGCCTTCGTCGGGCCCTCGGAGATCGGCCTGCCGTCGGGGGCCGGCGAGCGAACCCGCTCCCACGCGCTGGAGGCAAGCGGTCTGTGCGTCTCGTACCAGGGCGTCGAGGCCCTTTCGGAGGCCGACGTGTCGGCGGCCGGCCTGACGCTCGTCCTGGGGCGGTCGGGCTCGGGCAAGACGACGCTCGCCCGCGCGCTTGCGGGGGTTCTCGAGCCGGACGCCGGCCTCGTCGCGCTCGACGGCGAGCCGGTTCGGGCGGGTCGCGTGGGCCTCTCGTTCCAGCGCGCCGAGGACCAGGTCTTCTGCGAGACGGTGCTGGAGGACATCGCCTACGGCCCCTGTGCGCGCGGCCTCGGCGAGACGGCGGCGCATGACGCCGCGCGTCTCGCAGCGTCCCGGACGGGGGTGGGGGAGGAGCTGCTCGAGCGGTCCCCCTTCGAGCTCTCCGGTGGTCAGATGCGTCGCGTGGCGCTTGCCGGCGTGCTTGCGGGGCGGCCGGACGCCTACGTCCTCGACGAGCCCACGGCAGGTCTCGACGCCCCCGCGCGACGCGAGCTCAGGGCCGTCGTGCGCGGCCTCGTCGACGAAGGGTTCCCGGTCGTCGTGGTCACGCACGACGCGGGCGAGTGGCTCGACGAGGCAGACGACGTCGTTTTCCTGGGCGACGGGCGCGTGAGGGCCCACGTGTCCGCCTCCGAGGCCGCGACGGACGTCTCGCCCTACGAGGCCGCGGGCCTTGAGCCCCCGACCCTCGTGCGCCTGCGCGCCGCACTCGGCCAGCCGCGTGCCCCGCGGCGTGGCGAGGCCCGCTCGGATCCGCGCGCCCGTCGGGAGGCGTCGGCGCCCCGCCCCTCCCGCCGCCGTCACGCCCGCGCCCTCGGCTCCTTCGTCCCCGGGTCCACGCCTGCGCACCGGGCCGACTCCCGCGTAAAGCTCGTCCTTCTCGTCATGGCCTCGATCGCCTCCTTCGCCGCGCCCGCCCCTCGTGGGCTTGCCGTGGCGGCCCTCGGCCTCGTGCTCGCGCTCCTGGCGAGCAGAACCTCCCCTCGACAGGTGCTCAGGGCCCTGCGGCCCGCGGCCCTCGTCCTGCTCTTCGCCCTCGTCGCCAACGCCGTGGTGCTCGTGGGGCAGCCGGGCCTCTCGTCCGCGGGGCTCGCGCGCGGCGCGACCGCGGTGGCTCGAATCGCGCTGGTGGTGGGGTTTGCGCTCGTCTTCTCCTCAACCACCGTGCCGCCTGCCATCTCGGACGCCATCGCGTGGCTGATGTCTCCGCTCCGAGCCCTGGGCGTGCCGGTGGGCGGCGTCTCGACGGCGGCCTCCGTCGCGCTGCGCTTCATCCCCATCACGGCCGAGGAGGTCGAGCGCATCAGATGCGCCCAGCGCGCACGCGGTGCCGACCTCGACGGGGGCGGGGTGAGGTCGCGACTGCGCGGCTGGGCGCAGGTGCTCGTGCCTCTTGTGGTGGGGCTCTTCCGTCGTGCCGACGAGCTCGCGGGAGCAATGGCGGACCGCTGCTACACCGGCGAGCAGACCTCGCTCGCAAGGCCGCTGCGGGCGCGCGACGTGGCACTTCTCGCCTGCGGCCTCGCGTGGGCGGTCACGGCGGCGTTGCTGGCGTAGCGCAGCGCGGCGAGAAGAACGCGGGCACTTCGCGACCGCACCTGCCGCCCGTATCCGGTGTCTGCGCTTTCCGCCCGCACCTGCCGCCCGCACCTGCCGCCCGCACTTCTCAAGTGCGGCCCTCAGGGCGGTTGCGGCCCGCACTTGTCGCCATGCGTCGAGTGGCCCACCGCACTCGATGGCGCGAGCGGCTGAAAACGCCCGCACTTCTTGGGTGAGGGCTCTGAGTGCGGGCGACAAGTGCGGACGACAAGTGCGGGCGGCGGGTGCGGGCGGCGGCTGCGGACGGCAAGTGCGCTTCGCGGGCGCCTGGGGACGCCCGCGCCGGCATCGCGTATCATCGTCGGGGAAACGAAAGCGGGGAGGGAGCACCCATGGCAGAAGCCACGCTCGTCATCAGGCTCGGATACCGCGGGGCGGGCTTCGCCGGGTTTGCGGAGCAGCCGGGAGGGGTGCGCACCGTGGCCGGCGAGCTGCGCGCCGCGTTGGAGACCGCGCTGCGCCGGCCCGTGGAGCTCACCTGCGCCGGCCGCACGGACGCCGGGGTTCACGCCATCGCCCAGTACGTGAGCCTCCCGGTGTTTGACGACGAGCTCGACCTGCCCGCGTACCGGCTCATGCGCAGCCTCGTGGCACTCACCCCCGACGACCTCTCCGTGGGCGGCCTCATGCGCGCCCCCGCGGGCTTCTCGGCGCGCTTCGACGCAATCAGCCGCAGCTACCGCTACCGGATCGCGGCCTCCGACGCGCGCCCCGTGCTCTCGTGGGACCATGCCTGGTGGTATCGCGGCGCGCTCGACGCCGACGCCATGGCCGCGGCGGCAGCGCACCTCGTGGGCGAGCACGACTTCAAGAGCTTCTGCAAGGCGACCTCTGCCGTCGACAAGCCCACCTGCCGGTTCGTGGAGACGCTCTCGGTGACGCGCGTGGAGGAGGCGGGCGAGAAGCTCGTGGCGCTGGACGTCACCGGCAACGCGTTTCTCCACAACATGGTCCGCACCATCGCGGGGACGCTCGTCGAGGTGGGCCGCGGGCATCGTGACCCCTCCTGGGTGGCCGACGTGCTCGCGGCGCGGGACAGGACGGCGGCCGGACCCTGCGCCCCCGCGAAAGGCCTGACCTTCGTAGGGGTAAAATACCCTGAGCTAACTTTGACCCCCTGGGAGTGACCTCCCGGGGACCTCGGGAGGAAATGACTTGGAGCTTCTTCTTCACGTCCTGGAGCACAGCTTCTGGGACACGCTCAGGCTCGTTCCGTTTCTGCTCGTCACCTACCTCGCCATGGAGGCGCTCGAGCACTCCGCCGCCGACCGGGTCCAGGCCGTCGTCGAGCGCTCGGGCAAGGCCGGACCGGTCGTGGGGGCGCTTCTGGGCGCCCTGCCCCAGTGCGGGTTCTCGGCCATGGCGGCGACGCTCTACGCCGGCCGCGTGGTCACGGTGGGCACGCTCGTCGCCGTGATCCTCTCGACCTCGGACGAGATGGTGCCGGTGTTCCTGGCGCACCAGGAGCCTGCGGGCCGGATGTTCGCCATCATGGCGGTCAAGGTCGTGGTGGGCGTCGTGGCGGGGTTTGCCGTGGACGCCTTCCTGCGCGCCTCGCGGCGCTCCGGGGACGGGCACGCGCACATCCACGAGCTCTGCGAGCGCGCCCACTGCCACTGCGACGACGGGGACGCCCACGAGGACGGCCGCGGGGGCGGTCACGCCCACGGCCACGGCCGCTGGGCCATCGTGCGCTCCGCCGCCGTGCACACCGCACAGGTGAGCGCCTGGATCCTCGTCATCACCTTCGTCTTCGGGCTCGTCATCGAGCTGGTGGGGACCGAGGCGCTCGCCGCGCTTCTCGCCAACCACCCCGTGCGCGCCACCTTCGTCGCCGCGCTCGTGGGGCTGATCCCCAACTGCGGCGCGAGCGTGGCGATCACCGAGCTGTACCTCGAGGGTGTCCTCACCACGGCCCCCATGCTCGCGGGCCTGCTCGCCTCGGGCGGCGTGGGCCTGCTCGTGCTGTGGCGCACGAACGCGGGCGCGCGGCTGAACGCTACCATCACCGTCTTTATCTATGCGGTCGCCGTGGCGGTGGGGCTTCTCGCCGGCGCCTTGGGTATTCTTTTCTAGGGCGTGCCGAGAAGGGCGCGCGGGCGAGAAGGGACTCTCATGGCAAGGAAGCGCGAGCGCTTCGAGCGCATCGACGTGCCCCGCGGGGGCCCGCACAGAAACCTCATCGGCGCGGTGGTGTGCGTCGCGGTCTTTGCCGTGGCGGCCCTGGTGGTGTACCTGGTGTGGAACCGCGTGCGGCTCGAGAGCCGCCTCGGCGACGCCAACCTCGACGACGCCCTCGCCGCCCAGGACGCGGAGGTGGTGCCGGACGGCGGCTACGTCGCGTCCACGGACGAGTTCGAGTGCGTGCTGCTCCTGACGGCAGACGGCCTGGAGGACGGGGCCACGCTCAGCGCCGCGCAGATCCTGAGCGTCAACAGGACCCAGGGCACTGCGGTGCTCGCCAACGTCCCCGTGGAGGCAAAGGTCACGGTGGACGAGGAGCCCACGACGCTCGCGGAGCTCTTCTCGTCGAGCGGGTACGCCGCGTGCGTGGCGCCGCTCTCGTCCGCCGCGAACGTCTCCTTCGACCACGTCATCGTCGCCACCGGCGACGTCATAGAGGAGGCCGCCGGCCTGGCCGGGCTGAGTCCGAGCGAGCTCATCAGGAGCGCGTCGGGCCTGCTCTCCAAGCTGAGGACCGACCTCGACGCGCAGGGGCTGCTCTCCCTTGCCGAGACGCTCTCCGACATCGGGGTCGCCAACCTCGCGACCGCCGAGGCGACGCTCGTCGCCGAGACGACGACCGACGAGGCGGGCAACGCGACCGAGACGGGCTACCAGGTCATCGACCGGGCGCAGCTCGGCGTGGCGCTGGGGCTGCTCGTCCCGGCGGCCTAGCCCCGCGGCGGGCGCGCGCCCTTCTCGGCCTGCCCACTGTGCGCATTTTGCCAAGGGGGTTCAGTGAGCCGCCAGGCGGCCCGACACGCTGATACCCTTGAGGGAACGCTCTGACGCGCGGCTCTCGAGACGGGAGGGATCGGGGATGCCGCACTACACGCCCACATCGCCTGTGGTCTCGGTGCTCATGGTCGTCATGGGCGCCGAGCGCTCGGTGAGGCGTGCGGTCGAGAGCGTGCAGAACCAGACGCTCTCGAACATCCAGCTCGTCGTGGTGGACGCCGTCGGCTCGGGCCAGGTGACGCGCCAGCTCGAGTCGATCGCCGAGCGCGACCTGCGCGTCGAGCTCGTCAGCGCGGGAGGGTGCGCGCGCCAGGAGGCCCTCGACCTCGCGCTCGAGCGCTCCAGCGGCACGTACGTGGCGGTGGTCGACGCCGACGGCTGGGCCGCGCCGAAGATGCTCGAGGAGCTCGTCGACCTCGCGGACGACCGCGCGCTCGAGCTCGTCGTGGGCGGCTTCACCCTCGCCCTGGAGACGGCGGGCGGGCGCACGGCCGAGCTCGACGTGGCCTCGGAGGACGAGGTGTTCCTGACGCAGCACGAGTTCAGGGCTGCCGCGTGGCGCATGTTCGCGACGGGGCAGCTGCTCCCGGCGAGCGCCAAGCTCTTCCGGCGGGACCGCGCCGAGGAGTGGGGCGCGCGCTTCTCGGCGGAGCGCGAGAGCGACCACGGCTTCGTCATCTCCTACCTGCGCGACGTGGAGCGCGTGGGCGTCTCCTCGAAGGCTCTCTACCACGTGAGCCGCTCCGTCGCGGGCCGCCCCGAGGGAGGGTACCGCCACCTGGAGGAGGAGCACGAGGCCCTGCTGGGGCTCTACCGCCACTGGGGGCTCGAGGGGGACGCCGCGAGCATGGAGACCCTGCAGAACCGCTACATCGAGCAGCTCGTCGACTGCGTCGAGGACATCTGCCGCGTGGGCAGCCCGGTGAGCTCGGGCGAGCAGCGCCGCCAGGTCGAGCGCATGCTCGGCACCGAGCACGCGCGCTTCGCCGCGAGCGTGGCCCGCCCGCGCAGCAGCCAGGCCCGCTCGATGATCGCCCCCATCCGCGCCGGCAACGTCACCCTGGTCTGCGTCCAGGCGCGCCTGCTCTCGCTGCTGCGCGGAGCCCGCTCGCTCGACGTGGCGCCGGACGCCTTCGTCTAGGGCGGGGCCCCGGACCCCGGTCGTCGGCGTCCCCGCCGCGGCCGCTAGACGCGGCTCCCGCGGCGGCTGCGCGCCGTCCTGAGGGCAAACCCCAGGCCGTTCTCGCGGATGCGGTAGAGCGCCTCCCGCACGAGGTGCGCGAGGTGGCGCCAGTCGCGCCCCCTCGGGGCGGGAAGCCCCACGACCTCGCAGTACAGGCGCTTGCCCCGCGGGCTTATCGCCCCGCTCGAGAGCACCACGGCTGGGTCGAGCCGCTCCATCGAGTCTTTTACGAGCCCGCGCACGGCCTCGTCTCCCAGGCCCGCCCCCTCGGCGGTGATGAGGGCGTAGTTGACGCCGCGCACCGCGAGGGCCTCGAGCACCCGCGGGTCCTTCTCGCCCGCGCGCTCCGCCGCGTCCATCATGTCGTTCCAGCGCTCGAGCGGGGTGAGGGGGGAGCGGCCCGCGAAGGACTCGGCCTCCATGAGGTCGCGCTCCCGGTAGTCGTAGACGCACTCGTCGGTGTAGGCGATGCGCTCCGTGCGGCAGAGCGTCTCCACGAGGAAGGGGTTGTCCGCCCAGCCCGCCCCGGGCACCTCCACAAAGCGGATGCCCTGCTCCTCGAGGTAGGCGCGCCGGTAGAGGGCCGACCAGATCGCGGGGTGGTGCAGCAGCAGCTCAACGCCGTCGCCCACGGCAAACGGTTGGCGGCGCGGGCGGACGCGCCCGCGGTACGGGCAGCTCACGCGGACGGGCCCCGAGCCCGCGGACGCGCCGGGGAAGACGCGCCAGTAGGCCCCCTTCGCCACGTCCACGCCCCGCTCCCCGCCACAGCGCTGCGCACAGGCGAGAAGCGCCTCGATGCCGTCTGGCTCGAGCGTGTCGTCCGGCTCGACGATGGCGACCCAGGTGCCGCGCGCCACGTCCAGGCCTCGGTTGCAGGACGCCCCGTAGCCCTCGTTGGGCTTGTCCACGATGACGTAGCGCGAGTCGGCGGCGGCGTGGGCGCGCATGACCTCGGCCGAGCCGTCGGTCGACCCGTCGTTGACGCACACGATCTCGAGCTCCCGGTGGGTCTGCGCCTCGATGCTCACGAGGCACTCGTCGAGCGTGGCCTGCGCGTTGTAGATGGGTATGATGACTGACACGAGGCTCGTGACGGGGCTCTCGCTCGCGCCTGTGGTGCTCATGTGGCCTCCCTGGTGACGGACGCGTGGGGCGCACGCTACGGGCGTACCCTATAATAGGTCAGTCCCGGACGGCACGCGAAAGGGGAGGAATGCGGCGGCCCGCCATCGTCATCGTGACCTTCATGCGCCAGCAGCTGCTGGAGGGTCTTCTCGACTCGATCCTCACCCTGACGGTGGCACCGTGGCGCGTGGTGGTGGTCGACAACGAGAACTCCCCCGAGACCGCCCGGATCGTCGCCGAGTTCGGCGCGCGGGCGGACGCGCAGTGGGGCCCCACGACCGGGGACGAGGACTCCGAGGGCGGCGCGTCGCGCGCCGTGTACGACCCGATGCCCGAGAACACCGGCGGGTCGGGCGGGTTCTCCGAGGGCGTGAGGCGTGCCTACGAGCTGGGCGCGGAGTGGTTCTGGGTCATGGACGACGACGTCAGCGTCCTCCCGGGCGCGCTGGAGACCCTCGGGCGCTGGAGCGAGGAGACCGACGCCGTCATGGGCCAGCGACGCGACTTCGACGACGGCCACTTCTACTGGCAGCACCGCTTCTGCACCGCGCTGGGAATCTACAACCCCTTCTCGCGCGACGGCTGGCGGCCCGGGGAGCGCTTCAAGCTCTGCAACGTGCTGTGCTTCGAGGGCAGCTTCTTCTCGCGCCGCGTGGTGGCGAGGATCGGCCTGCCCGACGCGCGCTTCTTCATCTACCTCGACGACGCGCTCTACGGCTACCTGGCGAGCAAGGTCACCGACGTCTACTACGTCCCCGACTACGTCCTGAGCCGCCGCCGCGAGGTCCCCAACCAGGGGATCGGGACGGTCCGCCAGCTCAACTCGACCTCGGACATGACGCGCTTCTACATCACGCGCAACCGGGGCTACCTGGCCCGCTACTTCCAGCTCTACGGGGACTACCACGCGCTCGGGTTTGCCGTGGGGACGGCCCTGACCTTCGCCAAGGAGCTCGCGAGGATCGTGCTGGTCGACCGAGGCAGCCTCGTCTCGGGGACGCGGCGGCTTCTGGCCGGCTGGCGCGAGCAGCGCCGGATCCAGCACGACCCCGCGTGGGAGCCGATGCCCCCGCTGGAGTAGGGGCTGCGGCGGGAGCCACGGCGGGAGGTTCTTCTCGCCGGGCGGTGGGGCAGGGCCGCGGTTTGCCACGCAGTCGGTTGGCTAATAAACACTTGAATGGCGAGAAAAGCCCTGTTGGCGCGAGGCCCCCGTGCGGTCCGCGCCGATTTCATACGCAGTCGAATGGCCACTGTGTGTAGATAGCTACCCCGGGGTAGGAATGTGGTAGGCTATAGACAAACGCGACCCCCATGACGGCGAAGGGGGCTCGCATGGCCATCCTGGTCTCCCACAACACAGCTCTTGAGATGCTCCGCTCCGTTCCGCCCCAGCTGGGGGCGCTGCCGCGGGTTGACCATCCCGTCGCCCTCGAGGGGGTCAGGGCGCGGGCCCGCGACGTGCACGCCGCCAACCTGCGCGAGCTTGGGGTCAGGAGGTCTCCCACGCACGTGCTCCTGCCCGCGGACGAGCGGGAGATCCGCTCCGCGGACGTGCGGTCCCACCGGACGAGGCTCGACGTGGTTCCCGAGGGGCTCCTTCTGAGGGCGGCTCCGGGGGTGTACGTCGCGGGGCCCGAGCTCTGCTTCATCCAGATGGCGGGCGTGACCTCGCGCGTGGGGGCGGTCGTGCTTGGCTACGAGCTGTGCGGCGAGTACGCGCACTTCTCGGAGCTGGTCTCCGGCTACTACGAGCGCGAGCCGCTCACGTCGGTGGCGCGGATCTCCGCGGCGATCGACGCCCTGGAGGGGCGGGGTGGCCTTCGCGGCGCGGGCGTGGCGCGCGCGGCGCTCGAGTGGGTGTGCGACGGGGCCCGCTCGCCCATGGAGACCGTGGTCTCGGCCGAGATGTACCTGCCCCGCGAGCTGCAGGGCCTCGGATTCGTGCGCCCGGAGCTCAACTTTGACGTGGCGCTTGACGAGGTTGCGGCGGCGATAACGGGCACGAGGCGCTGCTCGGTCGACGTCGCGTGGCCGGCGCGCAGGCGCGGGCTCGAGTACGACAGCCGGGAGTTTCACCTGGACCCCGCTCGTGACCTGCGACGCAGGGAGGCGCTGGAGCACATGGGCTGGACCATCAACGTGATCGACCTCGACCAGATGGCAGATCACCGCGAGCTCATGAAGACGGTGGCCCTCTTCGAGGGCGACGTGGAGCGGCAGCCGGGCGGGTCGGCCCCGCCCGAGGAGGTGGCCCAACTTCACGCGAGGCTCCTGCGGGCCACGCGCTGCGGGCTCGGACTCGAACGGGCGCTCTTCGGCGTCCCCGTCTGCCGGGGCAGCGTGCGGCTGCATTTGTGAGGCGTGGGTTTGATACGCACTGGAATGCGTATCAAACCCCGGACGCTGCGGAGGCCAGCAACAAATTCCCAGCTCAAGGACTTGGCGAGAAGAACCTCGAAAAAACGATACGCATTGAAGTGCGTATGAAACCGTACGGCGGGGAGCGGCCGGGGATCCGAGGTTCTTCTCGCCGGGCGGTGGGACGGGCGTAAGGCGTACAATGAAGCGTTGTCCGCACGTTACGAGAGGATGGGCAACCCGTGGCCGAGAAGCGCGACTTTCTCGATGAACTCATCGACCTTCAGAGCGACTGGCGCTCGCTCAAGGAGCTCCCCAACTCGATGGTGGGCTCGCTCGTGGGCGAGGACGGCGAGCGCAAGGTCTTCAACCCGGCCGACTACAAGGAGAAACCCTTTGCCAACTCCAACCGGTGCCTGCGTGTGGGCTCCGGTCACGACGGGGTCTGCTCCCGCTGCATCGAGGTCTGCCCGACCCACGCGATCACGATCCACAAGCAGTCGGTGAACATCAGCGAGGACTGCCGCAAGTGCGGGCTGTGCGCCGCGGTCTGCCCCACGGAGACCTTCTCCACGCGCCGCCACACGCCGCGCCAGGTCTACGACCAGATCGCGCGCGCGGCCTCGTCCTACGAGCAGTGCTACGTGACCTGCACCCGCGCGCTCAAGCGGATTCCCCAGGGCAACGAGGTGGTCCTCGCGTGCGTGGGAGCCATCTCGCGCGAGATGTGGTTCTCGCTGCTGGCCGACTACGACAACATCAGCGTCTACCTGCCCGTGGGCATCTGCGACCGCTGTCGTACCACCACCGGGGAGGCCGTCTACACCGACGCCATCTCCGACGCCGAGCAGTGGGCGGACGCGGCGCTCGGGCTCGAGGTCGAGCGCTCCGCGATGACCCACGAGCTCACGCGCGCCTACAAGCGCAGCCAGTTCGTGAGCGGGGCGATCCACTCCGCCGAGCGCCTCGTCTCGCGCAGCACGCCCGCGCTGGCGGGGGCCAAGGCGGTCGCCAAGAAGCTCTCCGACCACACGCAGCGCCTCAACCGCCTCCAGAAGGAGCTCGAGAGCGCGGTGGGGGCCAAGACCTCCAACAGCCGGATGCGCACCCTCACGCAGAGCCGCAAGCTCATGATGGGCGCGCTGCAGCACAACGAGGACCTCGCCGAGCGCGTGCGCCTCGAGGTCCCGGTGTGCGACTCGTCTCTGTGCACGATGTGCGGGGACTGCGCCAAGGCGTGCACGACCCACGCGCTCGACGTTGACCGCTCGGGACGCGTGACGGTCCAGAGCGCCTACTGCGTGAGCTGCGGTGCGTGCGCGCTCGTGTGCGAGGAGGGGGCGCTCACCATGGAGCCCATGGACGTGAGCGAGCTCGTGATCCCGGACAAGGTGGCCGAGGAGGTCGCGCGCAGGAAGGCCGAGGCCAAGGAGCGCGCGGGCAAGTACATCGAGCAGGGCAAGAGGCAGCTGGAGCGCGCCGCCGACGCCCTGGAGAAGCTCGACGACGGCTCGGAGGGCGCACGCGCCGCGGACGCCGCCTCCGGCCAGAAGGACTAAGGACGTAAGGAGAAGGACGTGTCCCTTTCGATCGGCATCGTGGGCCTGCCCAACGTGGGCAAGTCGACCCTGTTCACCGCCCTCACCAAGAAGGGTGGCCTGGCCGCCAACTACCCGTTCGCCACGATCGACCCCAACGTGGGCATCGTGGACGTGCCGGACGAGCGCCTGGGCAAGCTCGCCGAGATCGTGCACCCCGGGCGGATCGTGCCGGCCACGGTGGAGTTCGTCGACATCGCGGGCCTGGTCAAGGGCGCCAACGAGGGCGAGGGACTCGGCAACCAGTTCCTGGCCAACATCCGCGAGACCGACGCCATCTGCGAGGTCGTGCGCTACTTCAAGGACCCCAACGTCATGCGCGAGGTCGGGCGCGTCGGCGAGTTCGTCGACCCCGCGGCCGACGCGGACACGATCATGACCGAGCTCGTCCTGGCCGACATCCAGACGCTCGAGAAGCAGCTCCCCAAGCTGGAGAAGGAGGCCAAGCGCGAGAAGGACCTCGCGCTCAAGGCCGACGTGGCGAAAAGGCTGCTCGCGTGGCTCAACGACGGGCGTCGCGCGGCCACGATGGAGATGACCGACGACGAGCGCGCCGCCGCCAAGGGGCTCTTCCTCCTCACGATGAAGCCGATCCTCTACGTGGCCAACGTCGACGAGGACATGCTGGGGCAGGAGCTTGCGCCCATCGACGGCGTGACGCCGATTCCCATCTGCGCCAAGGTGGAGGCCGAGCTCTCCGAGCTCGAGCCCGACGAGGCGGCCGAGTACCTCGCGGACCTGGGCCTCGAGAAGAGCGGCCTGGAGACGCTCGCGCAGGCGGCCTACCGGCTGCTTGGCCTGCAGAGCTACTTCACCGCCGGCGAGATGGAGGTCAAGGCCTGGACGGTGCGCATCGGCGCCAAGGCGCCCGAGGCCGCCGGCGTGATCCACTCGGACTTTGAGCGCGGCTTCATCAAGGCCGAGGTGGCCAGCTACGAGGACTACGTGGCGCTCGGCGGTGAGGCCGGCTGCAAGAACGCCGGCAAGCTCCGCATCGAGGGCAAGGACTACGTGGTTCAGGACGGCGACGTCATGCACTTCCGCTTCAACGTGTAGGGCGCCCGTCGCGGGCGCTAGGGGTTTGCCTCGGAGACGGTGGCGGCCTCGTTGTGGTAGAGCCCCAGCTCGATTCCCTGCCGCACGCGCTCCTCAAGCCGGTCACGAAGCGCCTGTTGGTCGTTTGAGCTGCGGTCTACGGCAATGCGGACTATGCGCCCGTCATCGGTGGCGCCGATGACGAGGTCGCCCTTGGGGGAGACGGCGAGCCCGCGGAGCTCGCTTCCCAGCTCGTGGCGGGCGCTCGTTCCGTAGTTCTCCTCGGCGAAGAATGTGACGAGCGTCCCGTCCGCCATCCCGCAGGCAAAGAGCGTCCCGTCCGGAGAGGCCGCGATGGTCCGCGAGCGGGCCGAGGCCGAGGAGGTCATGCTTTCGGTGATGCCCTCCCGCTCGACCCATCTGCCCCACTCCTGGACAAGGGTGCGGGAGCCGTCTTCGCGCACGGTGCCGTTGCCCACGGCCACGACCCTGTCTGCGCCCGCGGCGATCGCGAGGGGCGTGGTCCCGCCCCGCGTGACGGCGGACTCCGGGTAAGAGACCTCGGCGGCACCGGGCTCCAGCACGGCGAGGTTTCCGTCACGGGTCCCAACGAACACGTGCCCCTCGGCGTCCAGGGCGGTGGCCTCCACCGCAAGGCCGTCGACCCTGCTCAGCACCCCTCCTGAGGAATCGAGCACGAGCAACGCTCCCTCGCACCCCACGGCAAGGGAGCCCCCGCCCTCCACGGCCGAGACGCACGTGGGAGCAAGTCCGTCGGGAAGGGGCAGCTCCGTGACGTTTCTCGTGGCGCAGTCCACGTGAAGGAGGCGCGGCGTCTGCGGGTCGCTGGGGCGGCGGGCCACCACGAAGAAGTCCTTCTCGCCCGACCCTGGGGCCAGGCTGAGGGCCTCCGTGGCATCGAGCGTCTCGTCAGCGCCCTCGATGGTTCCCGAGCTCGCGTCAACAAAGGTGATCGAACCGTCCCGGGCAAGAAACGCGGCCCGCTCGCCCGCCCCCAGGCTCACCCCGTCGACAAAGGACCGGTCGGTTGTGGCGAGAATCGTCGTGTCCCGCCGGACCTGCCACAGGAACACCTCGTCGGAGGGCGTGCGCACCGCCACGCTGGCGCTGTCCGGCCCCCACGCCAGCGTGCTGCCCTCCGGGTTTCGGGTGCCGTTGAGAAAGAGCAGCTGGGAGCCACGAGCGCCGTCCAGGATGACGATTCCTCCCTCGCCGAGGACCGCCAGATAGCTTCCGTCGGGCGAGAAGGACATGTCGAAGCTCGGTATCTCAAGGCGCGTGGTTGCCAGGCGCCTGCCGTCTGTCCCCGAGAGGGTCACGAGCGCTCCGTTTGCGCCCAGCTCTGCGGTGAGCCCAGAGGCCTCGGAGACGGCCTCTGCTCGCGCGACCTCTGGGAAGGAGAACCCGCGGGAGGCTGCCTCGTCCCTGCTCAGGAGCTCGGTGGGTGTGATGGCGTCAAGTGCTGACCTCATCATCAGCTGCGTCGAGTAACCGTCGTTGAGAGCTGCGTCTCGCGCGTACCCCTCGTCATCGAGCACCCGCAAGGTCCCGTCCGCGACGAGGTAGGGGTTGACCCGGTTGCCCACCTCGCTGGAGTGGACCAGCAGAGAGTTGGCGTAGCTGCGGCTTCCCACGAGCGACGACTCCCGGCTCACGGACCGGACCTGGTGATACGCGGAAAAGGCCCACAGGATGACGAGAGCTGAGAGGATGGTGAGGACGCGGGCGCCCCTTGCACGGGCTCTCGAGGCGCGCACGTACCTCTCGGCGTTCTCCGTTATGACCCCTACGCTCCCGGTGCCTCTGAGCGCGCGGGTGACCTCGCGAAGGCTTCGTCCCCGGAGTAGGTCCCGCCGCTTGCGCCCGTCCCTCAGCCAGCCTTCCGCGCGCGTCTCCACCGTGGCGGTGAGGTCGGAGAGCGGCGAGACGCGCCGATACTCCGCGGCTATGGAGCTGGCCGTCTCCGTGAGGTCCTTCTCGCCCTGATCCGCAGAGACCTCGAGGATGGGGCGCCTGTAGTAGCGTGCCTGACCCACCTCGTTCTGGCAGGGCGTCGAGTCGTACCACTCGCGCGAGACAACGAGCACCACGAGGCTTGCCCCGCGGATCGCATCGCTCACGCGCGCGTCCCAGATCTCTCCGGACCTCAGCTGCTCCGTGTCCTGCCACACGGGGATACCCCGGGCTTCCAGCTGCCGCACGAGCCCGTCCACGGAGGCTTTGCGGACGCGTGCGTAGGAGACAAAGACGTAGGGCATGGCTTCCTCCTAGCGCGGCGTGGGCAGTGGGGTCGCGGCGCGCATCCCCATGCCCTCGACGAAGTCCTCCGGGAAAGACTCGAGCTCCGCCGGTGACCAGGCTGCGGGCGAGCGTGCCGCCACCGCCTCGGCAATGCCCTGCACCCCAACGGCTTCCGAGTTGGCGTAGGGGGTCCACCAGCGGTCTCCCGCCCTCACGGCGAGGCGCTCACCGTCCTCGGTCCACCCCACGGCCTCGACGGGGGAGCCGTCCGGCGTGTCCCACTCGCGCGTGGGGACCATGGTGATGCCACTCCCCCCGTCGATCATCGTGTAGGCCGTGACGCCCCCCGACCTCGTCCCTATGACAAAGCGCGCCGGCTGGTACGCGGCGGCAACAGCCGTGATGTCGTCGGGCTCCCCGTGCGTCCCCTGGAAGGTGTAGCTGTGGTCCTCGTTGCCGTAGGTCAGGACAAACTCCTCCGCCCCGTCCGAGCGGATGGCAAAGGTGCCGTCTGGCGTGGCGCTCTTCAGCGACTCGCTCACCACCGCTCCGCTTGGCATCTCCCGCGCGGGCGCTATGCCCTCGAGGGAGTAGATGCTCGTCGTCACGCCGTTTCCGCAGCTCACAAACCCCTCGGCCGTTGCGTCCACCTGAGCGACGCCCGCCATGTGCGCGCCAAGGGTGCCCAGGGTCGCTCCCGTGGGCACGTCGATGACCTGCGCCCCTGCCTCGGCCGTGACCACGACGGCGCTCTCGCCCGAGACCGCCAGGTCCAGGGGCGCGCTCGTGGCTGAAAAGCCGATGGGGGAGAGCTCCGTGCCGCCCGGGGCGAGAAGCTCGAGTCGCCCGTCAAGTCAGATCACGGCGCCGATCTCCCCAAGGGCGCCGACGCACTCCGACCCCTCGGGCGCCGTGGCCCGCCCGAGCGGTTCCAGGGTCTCCCCGTCAACGAGAAGCACCTCGGAGCCAGTGCGCACGAGGGCTCTCAGGCCGTTGCGCGTCCGCTCG
Source organism: Olsenella sp. An188 (assembly GCF_002160255.1). Classification (GTDB taxonomy): domain Bacteria; phylum Actinomycetota; class Coriobacteriia; order Coriobacteriales; family Atopobiaceae; genus Thermophilibacter; species Thermophilibacter avistercoris. The sequence continues at coordinate 47,960 of NZ_NFKF01000004.1, forward strand.
ACCGAGAGCACGTCATCCGCTTCAAGCCGCGACTCCAAGGTCCCATCCCCTAGATTGACGAGCGCGAGGACGCCCTCGGCGGCGCCGAGTGCCCGGCTTCCGTCAGCTGAGACCGTAACGTCCCCGAGGGTCGCGCCATCATAGCCCGAATCGACCGCCTCCCATGAGCGCGTGTCAAAGCACCTGATGCCGTCCCCGTCGGCAACGACCAGGCACGATCCGTCCGGCGTGACGTCAAAGGCAGGGTGCCCCTCGTCGGAGACGCGGCGGTTGTCCGTGGCCTCGGCGGTTCTTGTCAGCCAGGTCTGGATGGTTCCCTCAGCCCCGGCAACGAAGGCACGCTCCCCGTCATCGGTGAGGGCGGCCCTTCCCTGGCGTCCCGTCCCCGCCGCCTCCTCCACAAGGCCGAGCTCGGAGACCTTCCAGACGGACGAGAGGGCGTCGATGGTCTGGAGGTAGCTGGTGTCCGAGTTGATGTTCTCGTTCGCGCCAATCTGGAGCAGCCTAAAGGCGGCGTACTCTGGGTTGTGGGCGGTGTCGAGGCCGTCCATGGCCTCCTGCAGCAGTTGGGCGTGGAAGCGGTAGTGCTGCAGGACCAGGTTGGCGGCGAGAAGGGCAAAGACGATGAAAAGCGCCGCACACGCCGTCCGTACCCTGCGGCTGACGAGTCGCTTCCGCTCCTTGTTGGCGTGCCGTTCCGATGCGGTCACATAGTCCCTCATGGTCGCGGTGGGGCGCTGATAGGGGTCGCTCGCAAGGGCGGCGAGCACGTCTCGGGCCCGGGATGCAGCCCGGACGTCCTGCAGAAGGTAGCTCGCGTCATGGTCGCACAGCTCCCAGCGCCTGGCCCGCTCGTCGAGGTCGTAGAACGAGTCGTAGAGGCTGACGTTGGAGCGCATGAGGAGCCTCCACGGATCGCTGTTCCTGCCCGCGCCCTGGGAGAAGTCCGCCCAGTTGCGCTCCCGCAGGGGAGAGCCGGGCTTGCCGGCCTGCTCCGGGCGCACCTCGTCAAGGCGCACGGGGATGGTGACGGCGGCGCGCGCCGCCTCGGCGCCTGCGGCAGGAAGAAACCTGGGGTCCTGGACCGCGGCGCGGGACATCAGGACGATGCAGATGTCGGCGGGCGCATCCGGGGAGCCAGGCTCGACTACGCTGTACTTCTCGGCACGCGCCACGCTTTTGGCGACAAGGGCGACGTCCTCGTCTGCCGCGCAGGCAAGGACGCAGATGCGCCGCCTCTGGTCCATGTAGCCCCCTCCCGATGCCTAGAGATTGCCTATCGAGACGCCCGTGCCGCTGCGGACGAGCTCCACGAGGTGCTGCGGCGTGTCCCCGAGGGAGTCTGCGCCCTCGAACATCGCTCCCATGCGGATCTTGCCCGCGCGCTCCGGGTTGACCCCCGGCATCCTGAGCGCCGCGAGTGACGAGCAGTTTCGGAACAGGCCGGAGAGGTGCTCGGCGTGCGAGGTGTCAAGCAGCTCGAGTCCGCGCACCTCCCGCAGGCGGGAGCACTCAGCAAACCAGTTGACGAGCGTCTGGGGCACGATGGGAGAGGCCACATCCGCCCAGCTGGGCTCCTCGTCTGCGGGGACCCTGACGGTTCCCCTCCTGAAGCTGCAGGTCATGCGGACCTCCGTCCCCTTGGTTGGCGCCATTCTACGCCGCTGTGCCGCCGCGTTGCGCAACGGGGCGGGCGGGCGTGGGACACGGTAGTCCCAGCGGCCGCGGAAGGCCGAGAAACCCATCGAAAGGGGAGCATCATGAGGATCAAGAGGCTCGTTCAGGCATGGCGGCGGCGCGACATCCGCGTCTGCCCGCACTGCGGGTACCGCGGTAGCGATTGGCCGGACAGCGGCGAGTGTCCGAGCTGCGGCGAGATTAGCTAGCCGCGCCCCCCCGCGGAGAAAGGGGCGCCCAAGGGGTGCCCCTTTCTTGCGGCGCGCGCGTCCGCCGATTCGTCCGCGGGCATTCCCAACCGTGGCTCGAATGTGTGAGATAACAGAAAGGCAACGCCGCGAAGGAAGTGGGAGTGATGCGGATGGACTCGCGCCGGGACATAAAGGTGTTTGTGTCTTCGACCTCGGTTGACCTTCAGGAGCAGCGGGAGGCGACGTTTAGGGCCATCCAGCGCCTCGAGCTCATTCCCGTGGTGATGGAGAGCTTTGGGGCCCACTCGCGCTCGCCGATCGAGGTGTGTCGCGAGAAGGTGGGCGGGTGCAAGTACTTCGTCCTTATCGTCGGCTTCATGTACGGCTCGGCCTACGAGGACGGCAAGTCGTTCACCGAGCACGAGTACGAGTGCGCGCTGGAGTCCGGCGCCAAGATCAAGGTCTTCATGCTGTCCGACAACGCCGAGGTAAAGGGCGCCTTCATTGAGAAGGGCGCGGGTGCCGTGAAGCTCGAGGCGTTCAAGGAGCGCCTGAGGAAGCGCCACACCGTCCAGTTCTTCGAGACCGCCGAGCAGCTGGGCGGCCTCGTCAAGGACGCCCTCACGGAGGAGCTCATCAAGAAGAAGGAGCCTCCCGTCCCCGTGCCCGTTCCGGCCACGTCCCTGGGCGAGGCCATCGAGCGGGCACTCACTGCGGCGGGGGCCAAGCCGGGCGAGGAGCTCGCGACGGCATGGGTCGGCAAGGTCCTGAGGGACGCGGGGATCCTCTGGAGCAGTCACGGCTACTCCAGGCTCAAGGCAATGCTCCTGGACTTCTCGGTGGAGAAGGGCGGCTTCCTGAGCTTCAGGGACGTCGTCCAGAACGGCGGCCCGCAGACGTTGGTCATCTACGTGCCCAAGTCCGGCCGGGCGGCCAAGAAGCAGGTGAGGGTGGACTGGGACAGCCCGCTCGCCAAGGCCGCGCTTGCCGCCTGCGACCTCGCGCTCGCCCGGGGCGGCCAGCCCGGGAAGAGCGAGAGCCTGACGGATGCCCCCGAGTCCGTGTCCCTCTCCGTCAACGTTCCCCAGAGCATGCGGGTCCGTCTCGCCTCCCTCCTCAAGGGTCTGGGCGAGAAGGACGTGCCCCAGCTCCTCGAGGTGGCCTGGGCCGCGGCACGCAGGAAGGGCGCGGTGCGTCGTGACGACGAGAGGGGCGAGAGGCTGATCTTCCCCGTCCCCCTCTCGGCGGACGCGCGGAGCGCCGGCTACGTCGAGGTCACGGTGATGCCCTCGGTCAAGAACGGACAGGAGGACAAGCCCTGGTACAAACCATGGTTTGTCTGCTTCGTCTCGATGAGCGTCCTCGGCGCCCCCGTGTTCGCACGCTTCCGCCCCATTGACGCGCTCGAGCGATTCTGCGGCCTCTCGCGCCTGCCCGAGGCCGTCCTCGGGCAGCTCGCGGAGCTTGCCCTTGACGAGCGCTGGTCATGGCTTCCCGCGAAGGAGGGGAGGCGCAACACCATCCTCGAGAACTATCTCCGGGCGACGTTTGCCCGCCTCGCCTGGCAGGACGGCCTCGTCGTCTGGAGGCGCGAGGAGGGCGGTCCCGGGAGACCGGCGCTGGCCGAGGACTTCTCCGGGGCCAGTCACATCTGCATCTCGGAGGACGGGACGTTTGCCGCCTTCAACACCGGGCTCATCTCGAGCTCGCTTAGTGACATCTACGCCTGCCTCAGGCGTGACGGGGGAGCGAAGGAGTTCTCCTGGGCGGGCTTTTGTACCGTGGGGAGAAGCGACCTGAGCCGTGAGCTCATCAGAAAGATCTCGCACCTGCCTCTTCGCGCGAGGTACTTCTCCAAGATCGGCGAGCTTCTCTACGATCCCGAGAGGACTCTCGTTCCCAACGTCGAGCACATCCTCGTGGGCAACCTCGAGAGGCTGCCCCTGGCGTTCCTTCGCCGCGAGCTCGGCGGGCTGCCCGGCCTGGCGGAGCTCTTTGACCAGGCGGAGCGGGACGAGGCCCAGCGCCCGGCACTTCTCGCCAGACTTAGAGGGACCCTCACCAACGACCGACTTGCCCTCGAGTCCCTGGAAAACGGCTTCAGGACCGCAGTCGAGCGCGCAAAGAAGCTGGTGGAGTGGGACTACAAGTTTGCGGTGCCCTCGTACTACCCGGCGAGGGACCGGATGAACTTCCTGCTGCCGCTTTGCTTCACGGACCCCCTCGTGGCCGACGCTGCGCTCGTCGTGGAGCTGCTCGAGTCCGGAAACTACGAGGGCCAGACCGTGCTCACGCTCCCCCAGGCTTTCGTCGACGCGCGCTGCATCGCGCGCCCGGCCAGCGAGTGGCTCCGTCCGCCAAGCTAGGGCTTCCGTCCCCGTGTCGCTGCCACCATAGACCGTCAAGGGGGTGCCATGGCGCAGGAGCAGACGATAGTCACCGTGTTTCTGGGCACGTCGGCCGAGCTCGAGGACGACCGGGTCCTCATGGGCGACTTCTTCGGCGAGCTCAACCAGCTCACGGCCGACCGCGGCGCGTACTTCCGCCTCGTGAGGTGGCGCTGGGACGGCCGCAACGACCCCCTGCGCGACTACGACGCCCTCGTGCGCGAAAGCGCCCTGTGCGTGTTCCTCTTCTTCACGACCGGCGGGCCCGAGATGGAGCGCCGCTTTGGCATGGCGCTCGAGGCGTTTCGCTCGCACGGCGCGCCGCAGATCGTCACGTGGTTCAGGAGCCTGCCGGACGGGCGCGCCCTCACCGCCGAGCTCGAGGCGTTCCGGACCCGCCTCGACCAGCAGCTGCACCACTTCTACAACACCTACGAGACGATCGACTCCGTGAAGCTCGGCCTCCTGCTGCAGGTTGCCCGCAGCATGGACCTGCGCTCGGGCTGGCAGGGCGAGAAGGACCACGGCCAGGCCCCCTCCTGGTCCCTCGGGACGATGCTGCCCGGGATGCCCGCGGCGGGCGGCCTTCCCCTCGGCGCCGCGACGTCGCAGCCCGCGGGCTCCGACGTCATGGGCCTTCAGATCAAGGGCGACGAGGTCTGCCTCTGGGGGACGCCCGTCATGAGCCTCTCCTCCGTCCCCGCCTACGCGGGCTGGCAGCGTCTCCACGCTGAGCGCGCCGAGCTCGACGCGCTCGAGCCCACCTACCAGAGGCTGCGGGCGCGCACCCTCGAGGACCCGGGTGACCAGGCTGCGCGCGACGCCCTTCTCGGCATCTCCCTGCGCCGCGAGGAGCTGGGAAAGTCCATCGACCTCGCACAGCGTCGCTTCCTCGAGTTCATGGCCGACATGTCGAGAAGAACCGTCCAGGGGGCCGGCGAGCTTACCGAGCGCCAGCGCCAGGCCTACCGCCTCGTGAACCGCGGCATGGTGGAGGAGGCCATCGCGATCCTTGACGCGGAGGAGATCCGCCGCGACCGCGACCGCGCCGAGCGCGACCTGATGGCGCTCGAGGCGAGCCGCGAGGCAGCCCTCGCGCGCCTGCGCTCCCACGTCTCCGAGCAGGTGCAGCTTGCCGAGCTGCTCGAGTCACGGCCGGGCGAGAAGAACGCCGAGCGCGCGGAGGCGCTCCTGCGCGACGCTGCGGACTGCGAGCGCGCGCACGCCCTGGGGTATCGCGCGCAGATGCGCCTCGCCGGCCTGCTCGTCGACGAGATGCGCCTCACCGAGGCGCGCACCTGCCTGCTGGGCGCCCTCTCCCAGATAGAGCCGATGACCCACGGGTGCTCGGACGAGGTCGCCTCCGACTTTGGGTCGATCGTCGGCCAGCTTCTGGAGGTGTGCCTCTCGCTGGGTGACGCGGAGACCGCCCGTCGTGCGGGCGAGAGCAGGGTCTCGTTCCTTCGCGAGGAGCGGCCGGACTGGGACCTCGCGCTCGCGGCCGCCCTTCGCGGCCTCGGCCGCGCGCTGACGCGCCTGGGGGAGTACGCCCCGGCACGCCGCTCCCTCACCGAGGCCCTCGAGATCCTGCCGGAGAAGACGAGCACCTATCACACCTCGGTCCTCAGGGAGAAGGCCACCGCGCTCGAGTCCCTGGCAGAGCTCCTCGTGCGCGAGGGCAGCTTCGAGGGTGCCGAGCACGCCCAGGTAAACGCGCTCAGCCTTCGCCTGGCCGCCGCCCGTCGCAAGGACGCGGATGACGAGGACCAGGTCAGGCTCGCGTGGTCGATGACGGCCTACGGTACCGTTCTCTTCCTCGCGGACGGGGGCAGCCCCCGGCGGGCGCTCAAGGCCTACGAGGCAAACGTGGGCAGGTGTCGCGCGCTCGCCAAGGGCCGCGACCCCGACCGCCTCTCGCTGCTCGCGTACACGCTGCTCCAGATGAGCCAGGCCAGGGTCACCGCCGACCTCGCGGACTCCGCCCTCGAGGCGGCCAACGAGAGCCTTAACATCTACCAGGGGCTCTACGGGCTCGAGCCTCGGGCGTTCGTGGGCAACTACGTCAACGCCATCTGCGTCGTTTCGGCGACGCTTGCCATGGGCGACCGCTTCGACGAGGCGGAGTCCCTGCTGCAGGAGGGATCTGGCCTGGTGGCGCCGTTCGCAGAGGAGAGGCCCGAGACGTACGGCCTGTTCCGGCTCCTGTGTGACTACGCGCTCCTGGAGGTCCGCAGCATCCGGGGGGACGAGGGCCTGCTGGAGGCCGCCCGCGCCGCTGCCGGGGAGGCCGAGCGGCTCATGGGCTACCTCCCGACCGCCGTCGAGTACCTCTACGTGTCCCTGCTGACCGAATTGGCGGACGCCGAGGATTGCCCCGAGCAGGAGGCGGTCGACGCTCTCGCCCGCGCGGAGCGGGTCGCCCGCGGGGCGGTCCAGGCGGGCAGGGACACGCTTCGAGGCCCCCTTGCCGAGGCCCTCTGTGAGTTGGGGCGCGCTCATGCCGAGGGAGACCCCCGCCAAGCGGCCTCCGAGTTCGCCGAGGCGCGCGACCTCCTCGAGGGGCTCGCCGCGGACTCCCCCGACCTCTACATGGGGATCCTGGCCTCCTGTGTCGACGGCCTCGTCCGTCTTGCCAAGAACGAGGGCGCGTGGGACGAAGTCCTGCGCGTCCGCACGGAGGAGCTCAGGCTCTTCGAGCGCGTGGGGTTAGGCTTTGAGGCGTGGTGGGTGACGGAGGCCCTCTGGGACGTGGGGGAGGCGCAGATGGAGCTCGACAGGCTCGCCGAGGCCACGGCCACCTTCATCGACCTCGAGGAGCGGTGCCGTGAGGAGGGGGACGGGGAGGTTCTTCTCGCGTGCTGGGAGAACCTCGGGCTCCTCTGCGGGCTGCAGGGCCTCTGGAGGGAGGCCGCCACCGCCTACGAGGTGGCCCTCGACGTCGCGGCCGACGTCGGGGCCGACGACGGGACGACCGACGAGCTGCGCGCCGAGCTCGCACGCGCCCGCGCCTCTGCGGAGGGCTGAGACGTGCCCCACGTGACCAGCATCTTCCTGGGGTCGAGCGAGGAGCTTGCGGCCGATCGCCGCGCGCTCGGTGACTTCATGGGCGGAGTGAACGACGCCTACGCGCCCCGCGGCCGACGCTTCAGCCTCGTGGAGTGGGAACGCGAGAGCATCGCGGTGGCGCGCCAGGAGGGTGGCAAGCAGGCGGAGTACAACGAGCTCGTGCGCGCCTGCGACCTCTGCCTCTTCCTCTTTCGCACCCGCTGCGGCGAATACACCATGCAGGAGGTCGAGGCGGCCCTCGCCGAGCGCGCCCGCACGGGGGCGCGCCCGGAGGTCGTCACGTGGATGAGGCGACCCCGCCCCGGCGAGAAGATCTCGCCCGAGCTGCGCGACCTGCGCGCACGCATCGACGCCGGCGAGCTCGACCTACCCTACCGCACCTACGACGACCTGCGCGTGGTTGAGCTCGACCTTCTCGCCCGGCTGCGCCCGTACGGGGCCGACCTGGAGCCTCGCCGGGTGGGGGACTTCGTCTACCTGGGCGACGAGCCCGTCATCGACCTGGGGTAGGGCCGCCCAGGGCGGCATTGCGCAGGGCCGCCCGGCATATCGCGGAGCCCACGACCCGAGAGAGCTCCACGCCCGCGAGCGCGAAGGAGAGCGTGGTGGGCGCGCTCGAGGAGAGCAGCGGGAAGGGGATGGCGGGAATCGGCACCAGGTGAAAGACGTAGAGGACGTTTCCCGCGGCCGAGGCCACAAAGACGGCGAGAAGCGCCAGCACGAGGTTCTTCTCGGCCGCGCTGAGCGAGGGCAGCGCGCGCAGGGACGCGACGGCGACGCTTGCCACGGCAAGGGCCGGCAGGGCGAGTCCCGCCCACCCAAACGCGGTGGCGGCCTGGCCGAGCGTGTAGAGGACGGAGGAGTCCGAGGTGATCAGCGTCGCACCGTCGGGAGCGCCGGAGCCCAGCGGGCGCGCGGCGCGGAGGGCCTCGCCAAAGAGGTTGAGGTCAAAGCCCGCGCCGTAGACGTCCTCCGGCGCGGAGAGCCATCCCATGAGGCGCTCGGGGAACAGGGCAAGGACGAGGGCGACAAGTACGGCTGCCGCCTCGGCGACGCCGAGCACGGCGCGGGACCGCCGCGGCGCGTTGAACACGTGGAGGGCCGCGACCACGAGCAGCAGCAGGAGAAGCTCGGCGAGCGAGCCCGAGACCGCGAGGAGCGCCGCCGCCACGGCGAGCGCCGCCGTGATGTCGCGCCGCTCGCCGCCCCGTGACGAGAAGGCCCCCGCGACGCCCGCGGCGAGCGCCGGGAGCGCGAGCGCCGCGGCATCGAAGTTCCACTGCCAGAAGCGGATGTGTCCGGTCCCCGCGGCGAGCCCGAGCGCGAGCAGGCCGAGCCCGAGGGCGGTGGCGCCGAGCTGGGCGTCGTCCGGCTCGCGGTCGGTGAGGCGAAGGGCGGCCAGGGCCGCCGCCGCAAGGAGGAGCAGCTCGCCGGTGCTGCCGAGCGTCGATGCGCCACGCAGGTAGAGGCCCATGGCGGCGAGGGTGGCGAGCGGCCCGAGGGGCGCCGCGTCAAGCCAGGGGCCGGCCGCGACGGCGGTGATGGGCGCGGACAGAAAGACGGCGTAGCAGGCGATCATTCCGACGGTGTTGTTGGTCATGAACGCGAGCGCGGCGAGGCATGCCGCGGAGAGGCCCGCGGCAAGCAGCGACGCCCGCCCCCTCCGGACGGCGGCGAGCACGCATGATGCGAGCCCAAGTAAAACGAACAGGCAGACGATGGCTTGGCAAGGCATGGTTACCCCCTTCTCGTGACTGAGAAAAGCGTGTTGGCGGGAACGCGACCATGTTGCGCAACGGAGCTCTTGGAGCGTGGGGCAGCGTGCTTGGTGTCATGAGGCGGGGCACACGGTCCCGCCCGACGCCAAGAGAGAGGACCTGCCATGTTCACCGAGACCCCGCGCTTCGCCAGCCAGCCGCCCGCCGCCATCGACAAGGACCACATGTCCGTGCTCATCGCGGTGGACACCTCCTCATCCGTCTCCGGTGCGGCCCTGCGCAACATCAACGCCAACCTCAACAACTTCAAGAGGATCGTCTGCGAGGACCCCGTCGCCGCCAAGTGCGTGGACGTCTGCGTCATCTCCTTCGACGACGAGGTCCGCGTGATCCAGGACTGGTGCCCCATCAAGGACATGCAGAGCTTCGAGCTCACGTGCGGCGGCTGCACCGACCTCAACGGCGCCGTCCTCACGGGCATCCAGAAGATCCGCGAGCGCAGCGCCGAGTACGTGGCGCAGGGCATCGTGGAGCGCAAGCCCTACCTCATCGTCATGACCGACGGCTTCGACACCGTGACCGGCAACGTGGACGCGGCGGCCGACCTCGTCTACCAGCGCGTCACCGGCAACAAGATGAAGCTCTGGTTCCTGGGCTACGGCGAGTACGACAAGGCCACCGCCTCCAAGCTCTGCCGCGCGCACGGCGACTGGTGCTTCGAGGTCAAGAACGGCGACTTCAACTTCAACGACTTCTTCGACTTCGCCGCCAACAGCGTCAAGGCCGTGAGCGTCTCCGCGCCCGGCGAGAAGGTCAAGGTGGACACCACCGTCGGCACCGACCAGAGCAACGTGGGCATGGTGCCCCTCCGCGACGCCTGGCTGAACGGCTAGCACCCTACAGGCCAACGCCCCCCCTGCGCCGGCGCCCCGCCTTCGGGGGCGCCGGCCCAACGAGAGAAAGGACTGGTTCACATGCTGCACACCTATGGTGCGAGCGTCGTCGGCCCGTGGCACGCCGAGGCCGGCGTTCCCTGTCAGGACTCCAACGCGTCCTGGGTCTCCGAGGACGGCACGCTCGCCGCGGCCGCGGTGAGCGACGGGCTGGGAAGCGAGCTCCACTCCGACGTGGGGAGCGAGGTCGCCTCGAGGGTTGCCGTCGACTACTGCGCCGAGCACGCGCGCCCCGGCGCAGACGCCCAGGAGACCATCGAGGTGCTCCGCGCCGCCTACCGGGCCGCCTACCTCGCGGTCCTTGACTGCGCCGCGGAGATGGGGGAGCCCGCCGGCGAGTTTGACGCCACGCTCAGCCTGGTTCTTCTCGACGGCGACCGCCTCTTCTGGGGGCAGTCGGGCGACTCCGGGATCGTGGCGGGCATGACCGACGGGACCTACGTCCTCGTCACGGACAAGCAGCGCGACGGCGAGGGCCGCGTGTACCCGCTCTGCTTTGACACCTGCTGGGACTTTGGCGTGCTCGAGGGCGCGGCGACCGCGCTGCTGTGCACCGACGGCGTGCTCGAGGGCATGATCGCCCCGCCGATCCTGGCCGCCAACTCGGACTGCCCGCTCGACCGCTCCAAGGCCCGCATGTTCCTGCACCCGCTCGCCGACGACGCGAAGCACCTCGACGAGGTGCAGCGCCAGGTTGCCGCCTACCTCGAGTCCTACCCGCGCGACCTCATCGACGACGACAAGACCGTCGTGGTGGTGTTTGACGACGAGCGCTTTCCCGAGAGCCAGCCGGAGGACTACTACGCCGAGCCCGACTACGAGGCCATCCTCGAGCGGGCGTACCAGAACCTCTACCGCGGCGACCGGCAGAAGTCCTCCGGGGCGGCGAGGGGGGATGGCGCGGCCGAGCCCGCGTCTTTGGAAGGGGGCGCGCCCGTTGCCCCCGAGGGTGCGGGAACCCCCGACCCCCGCGCCGACCCGGACGAGGGCGCTCCCGGCGAGTCGCCCGCGGTGCGAACGATCTGCCGCATGGGCGGGACCGTGGCCAAGTCCCTGAGGGACTCCACGCCCGCGCTCAAGCGAGCCGCCGGGGCCGCTCTCGAGGCGGGGGCGGTGATCGGGCGCGGCTGCATCAGGGCGATCGACGAGGCCCTTGACGCCGTCGAGGGCACGGCGCCCCCTCCGCCCGAGGACGCGGGTTCTTCTCGCCCGCGCGCGTGACGCAAGTGCACGGTTGCCGCCCCCTCGTTGCGCAACGAGGGGGCGGCGACGGCGCACACGATCGAGTTGTCGGTTCCGGATGAGGAAAGGGGAACGCACATGATCGTCTACGACCAGGACGGAACCAGGATCGAGCTCAAGGACAAGCTCGGCGGCGGCGGCGAGGGGAGCGTCTACTCCATAGCCGGCCACCCGCACTTCGTTGCCAAGATCTACACCTCCGACGCCGACGCGCACCGCGAGAAGATCGAGGCGATGGTCTCCATCGCGGGCGGGCCCGACAGCGCGCGCATCCCCAAGGCCGTTGCGTGGCCGATGGCGGCCCTCTACTCGGACGCCGCGCGCCGCACCTTCGTGGGGTTTGGCATGCGCCTCGTCAAGAGCGCGCACCGCCTCGAGGCGCTCCACGAGTACCCCGCTCCCGCGGGGATGCGCGTCACGATGCGCGAGAAGGTCGACTTCCTCGCGGAACTCTGCGACATCCTGGCGGCGCTGCATCAGCTGGGGCAGGTCGTGGGGGACTTCAACGGCGAGAACGTCATCATGGAGAAGGGCGGCCACCCCGCGCTCGTGGACGCGGACTCGTTCTGCGTGCGCGCGGGGCGTCGGACCTTCCGCTGCGAGGTCTTCAACGACGACATCGTGGCCCCCGAGATCGTTCGCGCGGCTCGCGCCTCCGGCGGCGGCTACGCGAGCTGTCCCGACGACGTTTTCACGACCCACGCGGACGACTACGCCCTCGCGGTCCACGTCTTCAGGATGCTCATGAACGGCGTCCACCCGTTCAGGTGCACGCCGGTGCCCCTCTCGAACGGCTCCGTCCCGGCTCCGGTGAAGACGCTCGTGCGCGTGGAGCGCGGCGAGACGCCGTTTTTCAGGAAGGTGCGCGGCGTCAAGGTGAGCCCGGTGGCCCCCGAGCTCAAGGAGTTCCCTCCCTATCTGGTGGAGCTCTTCCGCCGCGCCTTCGTGGACGGCCACGCCAAGCCCGCCTCCCGCCCCACCGCGCAGGAGTGGGGCGCCGCCCTCAGGCGCTACCGCGGCGAGCTCGTCTCCTGCGGCCACGGGCACTGGCACTGGAAGGGCGCCTCTGCCTGCCCGTACTGCGCCGCGGACGCCAGGTACGCGGGCGTTGCGAGCAAGCCCGTGCGGGCGGGCGGCGCACCCCATGTGACGACCCCGCCCTTCGGGGGCGCGAACCCCGCCTCGCGCGCCGCCAACGGCGTGGCCGCCGCCGTGCAGGCGCCCTCGCCCGCCCGCGCGGCGGGGCTGGGCGTGCCGTACTGGGTCGCCTCGCTGCTCATCGGCCTGGCCGTGTTCGCCCTCCTCGGCGCCGCCCTGCCCGTCTGCGAGCTGGCCGGCATCTCCCTGGGGATCGGCTACCCCGACTGGCTGCAGGTGGCCTTCCTCGTCTCGGCGCTCGCGGGCGTGGTCGCCTACAACCTGCTCTTCGTCACGCGCGTCGAGGGCAAGAGCTACCTCTTCGCCGGGGCGTCGGCGGTCGGGGGCATGGCCGCGCTCGTCCTGCTGTGCTTCGTCGTGGCCATCGTGCTCGGCATCCTGCTCGTGATCTTCCTCTTTGGCGTCGCCGTCGCCATCTTCTCCGACTAGCCGCGGCATGGCCGGGTCCCGCGCGCCGGGGCCCGGCCCCGCCGCCGTACCCGCCCGACCACCATCAAGAGAAGGGAATCCCATGAACAACGCGACCGACGAGCTCCTCATCGAGCGGATCCTCCGCGAGGAGTGCGGCTACTCCCAGCGCGCCGCCGAGGTGACGGCGCACGACCTCACGCACTTCGTGGCGGCAGACCACGACGACCTCGACGACGCCGTGGCGCGCTGGGTCCGCGACCGAGCGGACCAGGCCGACGTTGCCGTCGGGGGGCGCAGCGTGCGGGACCTCGTGGGGCTGGGCCTCGCCTACCCGGCCGCCCTCGTGTTCGCGGACTGGTACCGCTGTGACCCCGTGACGGCCTCGCGCGCGCTCGCCGAGCGGATGTGAGCGCGATGACCTACGAGGACGCGCTCAGGATGACGGACCGGGAAACCTGGTCCAAGCTCTCCGAGGAGGGCAAGGTCGAGGTGCTCCAGGCCGTGGAGGACCACATGGCCGCGGAGTGCGGCCGAGAGGCCCGCACCGTGGAGGGCAAGTGGCTCTACACGGGCGACGACGGCATCGAGCTCGGGCGCTACCAGACCGGGAACCAGACCATCTACGTGAACGCCTCCCAGCTGGGGGAGGGCTCGCTCTACGGCGACAACCCCGACAAGATGGTCGAGGCAGTCCTCCACGAGGGGCGGCACGCCTTCCAGCACGACGTGGCGGAGGGTCGCGTCCCCTACGAGGACGCCGAGACCGCCCAGGCCTGGGCCAAAAACCTTGAGCCGGGCGGCTACGTCCGGTTTGACGAGAACCCCCGCGCCTACTGGGACCAGCCCGTCGAGGCGGACGCCCGGCGCTTTGCGAGCGACAGGCTCTCCCAGCTGCGCTCGGAGAGAACCGCGATCGCGGAGCGCGACGCCGCGAGGGAGGCGGCGCGGGAGGCCTCGGGCGAGGCCCCGACGCAGGGCCAGGGTGCCGCGCCCTCCGGCGCCCCGGGGGAGGGCCCCTCCCACGCCGGGAGCGGGCAGGGCCTCTCCGGGGGAGGAGAGTCCGCGGGGGACGGTCACGACGACGCCCGCGGCGCGTTTGACTCCGCGGGGGACGCCCCGGGGGAGCAGAGCGTGGTTGTGCAACGGCACGGCCGCGGCCTGCGCATGATGTAGGCGTCCCGGGGAAGGAGAGATCGGATGGTCGCGAGAGACAGGGTTCTGAGCGGGTACGACTGGAGGGCGGAGGCCCCCGCCCCTACGCCTGACGCCGTCGTGCGGCTGGCGGGCACGGTCGGCGGCGCGCCGGCGACGCTCGCCCTCTCGGAGGGTGACCTCGCCACCCACGTGCTGTTCCTCGGGCCCTCGGGCACGGGGAAGACCAACGCCCTGCGCGAGCTCCTTCGCCAGGCCAAGGCCTCGATGCGCTCCGGAGACACGATGTGCGTCTTCGATCCTAAGGGGGACTTCCTCCCGCTGCTCGACCCCTTCCTCGACCTTGCCGTCCCTGGCGGGGCGGACGCGTGGAACGTCTGCGGCGACGTGGTCGCGGACGGCTGGGACGAGGAGAGCGTGGCGGCCAACGCGCGCGAGGTGGCGCAGACGGTCTTCGCCGACGCGATCGAGTGCTCGTCGAACCCGTTCTTTCCCAAGGCGGCCCGCGACCTCTTCGCCGACGTGCTCGGCGCGCTGTGCGTCTGCTCCGAGAAGGACCTCGACTTCCGGCGCAGGAACCTCAACAACCGCGCGCTGCGCGACTACCTCCTCGGGGCGACCGCCTCCGGGCTCCGCGAGTTCCTCGGGTGCGAGAAGCGCTTCTCGGGCTCGCTCAAGTACCTCGGCGACGGCTCGTCCGAGCAGGCGCTCGGCGTGCTCGCGGAGCTCCAGGAGGCCACGTCGGCGCTCTTCTCGGGCGCCTTTGGCGGGAGCGGGTCCTTCTCTTCGAGGCAGTTCCACCGCGCCGGGGTGGGGACGGTCTTCGTGGAGTACGACGTCACGCGCATGTCCACGCCCGCCTACCAGGTGATCATCGACTCGTTCATCAAGGAGGCCCTTGCGGGGAGGAGGGCGGGGTCGAGCACCTACGTGGTCATCGACGAGCTGCCCATGCTCCCGCACCTGCTCTTCCTGGAGAACGCCCTCTCCTTTGGCCGGAGCCAGGGCGTGAAGGTGATAGCGGCCGCCCAGAGCGTCGAGCAGCTCTACGACGCCTACGGGAGGGACGCGGGCGCCGCCCTCGTGTCGGCCTTCCAGACGCTCGTGTGCTTCCGCCCGAGCGACGAGGCGACGCGCGCCTGCGCGCGCGAGCGGTGCGGCGGCTGCCTGAGGGAGCTCTCCTACCTCTCCGGTGAGGGGCGGGCGAGCTTCGAGCTGCGCGATGCCCACGTGGTCGAGGACTGGGACCTCGCCTCCCTCGGGCGGGGAGAGGCGTTTCTCTTCCGCCCGTTCGCGGGCCCGCTGCGGTTTCAGTTTGGGAGGTACTAGGCATGGCAAGTATCCTGGGCGTGGGGACGGGGCTGACCGTCTGGGCGCGCGACCTCGTGGCGCGGGGAAGCGCCCTGCGCAAGGCGCGTCGGCAAAACGACGCGGCGCGCGGCATCGTGGGCTACGGGGAGGTCCCGTCGGAGAGCCTGCTCGTTGGGTCGTCCCGCTCGATCGTGCTGGGAGCCCCCGACGAGACCCGCGCGCTGGCGCTTTCCGGCCTCGCCCGGGAGTCCGCGGCGAGCGGCGCCTCCACGGTCGTCATCGCCGAGGGCGCGCGCGTGCTCGCGGGCGACCTCGCGTCCGCCGGGTGCCCGGGCGTGAGGCTCTTGGACTCCTCCCGGCCCCTCTACGAGCCGCTCGCGCGGCGCTCGGCGGACGGCGTGGCCGAGCTCTTGGACGAGACCTTCAAGCTCGTCCCGGGGGCGCCCCAGGAGGCCGGCGCCTACGTGGGGGCGCTCGTCCGCGTCCTCGGCCACAGGGGGCTCCCCGCGTCCGTTCGCCTGCTCGCGGAGTGCCCCCACAACCGCATGCACGAGGTGATCGCGCGGCTCGAGCTCTCGGGTGCCGTCGACGCCACCGAGGCGGCCGACCTCAGGGCGTGCCTCGACGTCCCGGCCGCGTGCCGCTCGTTCGTGGAGGGGTTCTTCCGCGAGGCGGTCGCCGAGGGGGCGCTTCTCGCCGACCCGCTCTCAATGTCCGTGCCGTCCATGGTCTGCGTGAGTGACGCGGCCCTCTCGAGCGTGCCGGAAACCCTCGTGCTGGACGTGACCTCCGGGCAGGCCCGCGCGCTTCTCGCTCTCGTCTTTGCCGAGACGCAGCTCTGCGCGCGCCGCTGCGCCCCGCTCACGGTGGCGGTCTGCGCGGGCTCCGTGGACGGGTGGGACATGCTCGCGCAGGCGCTCAGGAGCGCGGCGGGGACCAGCTGGGCCGTGGTCACGAGCGAGGCGCTCGAGTTCTTCTCGTCGGAGGACGAGCTCAGGCGCTGGGTGGCCTCGAGCTCCCGGGTGCTGTGCTTTGCCCAGGGGCACGCGTCGTCCGACCTGGCCTCGTCGGTCTTTGGCGAGTACGACAAGGTCGACGTCTCGTACACGCGCTCGGGCGGCGGGGGCTTTGGGACCTTTGGCGTCAACTACACGGACGGAAGGAGCACCACGCGCTCCATCAAGCGCGAGCGCGTGGTCAAGCCCGAGGAGCTGCGCGCGCTCGGCAGGGACGAGTTCTTCGTCCTCGAGGCGGGCCAGCCCGGGGTCGGCAGGGGAATCGCGGTGAGGTGAGGACGATGGGGAAGATCATGGACTACGTGCACGTGCCGTCGAGGTTCATGCCGCACCGGCCCGAGCCGGGTGCGCGGCGCGACGCCTACGACGCGCTGGTGGACGGCCTACTCGAGTATCGCGGGAGCGTCCGGGTGCCGCGCGGGGTGACGATGGAGGACCTGGACAGGCTCGTCGACCTGGTGAAGCTGGACTTTCCGGAGCTCTTCTACGTGGGCTCGGGGACCATCACCTCAAGGAGGCTCGGGCACTGCCAGGTCTCCCTCGAGTACGCCCCGTGCTACCGCCTGGGCGAGAAGGACGTCCTGTCCACGCTCGAGGCCATGGAGCGCGCGACCGACGAGGTGGTCCGTGAGCTCACCCTCACGCGCCCCCAGGTGCTGCCCGGGGCGGTGTCGTACGACGACCACACGCTCGACGACCTCACCGCGCTGCACGACTGGCTCGTCCGGCGCTTCGCGTACGCGGACGGGGACCGCCCGTACGCGCACGAGGCCCCCGGACCGCTCGTGTACGGCGTCGGGGTCTGCGAGGGCGTTGCCAAGGCGTACAAGTACCTCTGCGACCGCTGCGGCCTCGCCTGCTGCGTGGTCACGGGAGAGGCGCAAGACCCCGGGTGCCCGTCGGACGCCCCCGGGCCCCACGCCTGGAACCTCGTCAGGGTGCCCTCGCGCGAGGTGTGGCGCCGCCGCGACGAGCCGCCCCCGTGCCGCGAGGCCGAGTGGGCCAATGTGGACGTGACCTTCGACGCCTCGCTCTCGCACGCCATCGTCCGGCACGACTACTTCGGCGTCACGGACGCCGCGATCGCCGCGAGCCACCGCCGCGACGCGTCGTGCCCGCTTCCGGGCGGGAACGCCTCCCTGCGCTACTACGAGAGCAAAAACCTGGTGGCCACCGCCGCGACGCGCCTCGCCCAGATCGTCGACTTCGACCTGCCTCGCCTGGGCGGGGCGGAGTTCGTTATGCCGTGCATCTGGGGCGGCCGCCCCCAGGTGGACCAGGCGGTGGAGCACGGGCTGGCGAAAAGCTCCGAGCTCGGCCGCGCTGGCCGCGCCTACGCCATCTACCCCAACTACGACCGCATGGTCTTTGGCGTGGAGGTGCTCTCGTGAGCGGGGTCGCCGCCACGCCCGAGCTGCACGCGGCGCGCGCCGGCGGCTTCGAGGTCGCCGCGGCGACGCTGCGCGGGGCCCGACGGGAGGTCAACGAGGACCGTGTCAGCGTGTGCGGGCGGGGGTTCTGCGTCTTTGACGGCATCGGCGGGTGCGGGGCGGGCGAGGTCTTCGCCGAGCTCGCGGCCAACCGGGTGCGAAGGGGGCTCCTCGGCGGGGAGGACCCCGGGCGCGCGCTCGCGGGGGCGAGCCGCGACCTCGCGTCCCTGGGGCGGGAGGTGCTCCGCTCCCCGGGCGGCGCGACGGGCTGCGCCTGCGCGCTCGGCGAGGGCGGCTGTCGCCTCGCCGTCATGGGCGACGTCCGCGTCTTCCTCGTCGGGCCGGAGGGCGTCGAGGAGGTGTGCCGGGACGTCCCCGGCCTCGACGGCGCGTACCTCGGCGACGGCCGCAGTGCGCCGCGCGTCGGCCTCATCGGCGAGAGGCGCCTGGACGCGCACGTTCTTCTCGCCTGCTCGGACGGGTTCTGGCGCTTCGTGGGCGCGCGGGAGCTCGCGGAGGTCGTGCGGGGAGCGCCCACGCTCGGCGAGGCGGCCGCGCTGCTCGTGCGGCTTGCGCGGAGCTGCGCCTCGCCCGACGACGTGACCGTCGCCCTCTGCCGTCCGCTTGCCGAGTCCTGACCGAGGTAGCCATGGCCGGGCCGTACAGTGAGAGGGTCACGCCGCGAGGAGGAGTCGCCATGCCCGTTCCCATCCACTACGTGAGCCAAGCGATCGGCTCGTACCTGACCGCGCTCTACGGGGCGAGAAACGCCGGCGGCGGGCTCGAGAACCCCTGGAGGCTTCTGGGCACGAGGCCGAGCGAGGCGGGCGCCGTCGCGGACCAGATGGTCTCCAACGGCAGCTACTTCACCAGCTACGCGTGCGCGGGGACCTACCGGCTGCTGGCTGCGGGCGGTGCCCAGTACGGGCCCGTCGAGGAGCGCCGGAAGCTCTACGCCGGCCTCCTGGGGCCGCTCAGGCGGACGACCCGCAAGGCACGCTTTGTCCGCGCGGCGAGGGGCGGGACGGCTGCGGGTGCGCGGCGTGACGGCTCCGGCCGCCTGCGCCTTGGCGAGAAGAGCCAGGGATGGGTGCGCAAGAAGTTCTACGAGGCGTGGGTGCTCCCGCCCACCGACCACGAGATCGAGAAGCGCCTGGTCGAGAGCCTGAGGAAGCTCGACGGCGCGCGGGAGGGCAGCCTTGCCGCCTGCCTGCGCGCGGTGCTCGAGCGCGTGCTTGACGAGGCGCGCCTCTACCAGGAGCTGAGACGCGAGGCCGAGGCGGCGGAGGAGCGCGGCGAGGCGAGCCGCGAGATCATGCTGCTCGAGGACTACCGCGCCCTGCTGCCCATCTGGGTCTACACGCAGCGCACGCACGCCCACGAGGAGTGCGAGGGCCTGCCGGTCAACCTCTACAACCTCGACTTCTGGTCGTATCGCCCCTTTGCCGAGGACGGGGAGGGAAGAGGCTCGCTGCCGGCGCTCGTGGACGACCTCCGCTCCTGCTTCGAGCAGGATGCGCAGCTCGCGGGGCAGGGCCTCGTCGAGCGCTTTGTGCAGCGCGTAGACGATCTCTTCGAGCAGTGCGCGCGTGACGACGAGAGCGGCGGGCCCTCCCTGGCATTTGAGGACGGCTGCGACGTTGACGCGCCCTCGGTGAGGGAGCTCCTCGCTCGGCTGCAGGCGGGCGAGAAGGGCGTCGTCCCCGCATGGGCCGTGAACCGCGCCGAGCTCATCTGGCTGATCATGGTCTCAAGCTGCGTGGGGCTCGAGGCCGCGCTCGGTGGCGGCGGGACCCAGACGGCGGATGAGCTCGCGGCGGCGGAGGAGCTCCTCGACTCCGACGAGCTCGGGAGGGGCTCGGGGGTGGTCCCGCTGAGCTCCCGGGTCGGCTCGCACGGCGCGGGCTCCCTTGACCTCGACCTGGGGGACGAGGCGGGCGACGAGGGGGTCGTGTGCGTGCTGGGGCGCGAGCGCGACCCTGGGTTCTGGACGCCCTGGGCGGTCCGCGCGAAGGAGCTCCTGGGTGAGTTCTTCCTGCCCGAGACGCACCTTGACGCGACCGCGTCGGACGGCCTCCCCACGCAGCTGCGCGATGCCGCGATCGCGCACTTCGACCTCTCCACGAGGGAGGGGGCCGAGGCACTGGGGAGCTTCGCCCGCTTGGAGGCGGTCGGCTCCGGTCGCCTGGACGTGGCGGGGATGCTCGTCGACGCCGCGGTGCGCGCTCTCGGCGAGGGTCTGCGGGAATCCTTCGACTCGGGCTACGAGCCGGGCCAGGGGAGCGCGCTCGACCTGGGGACGGACGAGCGCTCAGGGGCCGGCACGCTCGTCGGCGCGGCCCGCGCAGCTGCGGAGGAGCTCAACAGGCTCCTGGTAGACGAGCTGCGCGCGCAGCGGGAGGACGAGTACGCCCGTACCGTCGCCGTGCTCGACGAGGAGGTTCCGGATCCCGAGGAGCGTGCCCTGCGGGAGCGCGAGGCAAGAAAGCGCCGCGACGCACGGGTGCCGAGCGTGCGGGCCGCCGTCTCGAGGTGGCTGGAGCGCGTGCTCGAGGGCTACTTCGACCAGCAGCGCGCCCTGCGCAGGCGCGACTCGGGGCCCGCGTTTGCGGGGCGCTCCCGGCTCGATGTCCTTCTCGACCAGCTGGAGGACGAGTACGCGGCGAGGTACGGGCACGACCCCTCCATGCGCCTGGCGGTCGGGCAGCTGCGCGACGGCCTCGTGCGGCTCCTGTCCCCGGCTCGCGTGAAGGTCATCTCGCGGCGGAAGGTGTGCGCGAGCGTCGACGAGGTCTTCTCGAGCCTCGGCAAGGCGGAGGGATCCCGCTACCTGACGCTGCCCTCGGCTGACGTCTCCGCCCGGCACGCGGTGCTCTACCTGAGCGGCGGCCGGCTCATGCTGGCAGACGCGGGATCGCTGCAGGGGACGGCGGTCATCCGCGAGCGCAGGGAGCCCTCGCAGGGGGCCGCCCTGGTTCGCGAGGAGGCGCTCGTGCTGGAGGGCACGGGGCGCAGGCTCGGCCGGATGCTCGACGCCACCTGGATGCCGTCGGAGCGCCGCGAGGTGCCGGAGGTCGAGCTGCGCCGCGGCGACGTCATCCGCCTGGCCGGGCAGACCGTGGTGAGGGTGGGGGGCGCGTCGTGACCGAGGACTTCATCGACGGAGGGGCCTCGCCGTCCCCGGGTGCGCCCGCGCTGTCCTTTGACGGGGGCTACTTCCTCTGCGCGGAGCCCGTCCCCCCACGCGCGCGGGCGCGCTCGAGCTCGGGCAAGAAGTACGTGTACCGCGGCACCTACGTGCGCGCGCTCGACGCGGGCGAGCTCAGGGTGCCCGCGTGCGCGATCTTCTTCGCGCGCGAGGGCCGCGACGTGGACTACGCGCGGGAGCGTGCGGGGCTCGTCCTGGGGTCTGCGCTGGGCGTGGGCCCGCGCACCCTCGAGGTGGACGCGAGCAGGAGGCTGCCCGACGCGGGGCCGGACGAGCGGGCCCTTCCCATGCTGGTCGAGGAGGACGTGGGCGTGAGCCTGGAGGACGCCCTGCGCGGCGCGCCCGTCCCGCGCTTCTCGGACGGCGCGGAGCTCGCCGGCGAGCCGCTCCCCGACCCGTCCACGCCCGAGGGCGCCCGCGTGGCGCACAAGATCCTGTTTGACGTGCTCTGCCAGGTGGAGGCCCTGCACCGGCAGGGGCTCTACCACCGCGACCTCCGCTCCGCCAACGTGGCCCTGCGCTCGTGGGGACCGGGGGCGGAGGGCGTGCGCGCCACCCTGCTCGACCTCGAGTTCGTGACCGGCGAGCGCCGGGGGCTCGTGCGCTGCGCGCCCTACTACGACCGGCTCTTCGCCGAGGGCGGCCTCGCGTGCCTGGGGCGCGCGCCCACGCTGCTCGAGCAGGACCTCGGCTACCTCGCGGTTCTCGCCGCCGAGGTGCTGTGCGGGCGAGCCGCGTCCGAGCTTGCCGACGACGAGGTCCGCGACGTCTTGCGCTCCCCGCACTGTCCGCTCAGGGTGGGGCCCGCGGGCGCCTTCTCGCGCCGCCTGCTGCTCCGCGACGTCTGGCGCGAGGCGCGCCTGGCGGGGCTGCCCACGGTCGGGGAGGCGTACGGGCACGTCTCGGCGCGGGCGGTCGCCGTCGCGCAGGGGGAGACGCGTCACGCCGGCTATGTTGACACGCTGGATCGCATTCGACTTGAGAGGAGCGTCGAGATGATCCTCGAGCAGCAGACGATCGAGCGGCTGGCCCGCGCGGTCTTCGAGAACTACCGCGAGCACCGCAGGAGGGACGGCCTGGACGTCGAGTACGAGACCTTCGACGAGCAGCCCGAGGACTTCAGGGAGTCCTGCCTCGAGCAGGCCCGCTCCTACTGCGACAAGGTGCGCCTCCTCGGGTGCGAGCTCGTGCTCGCCCAGGAGTGCGACGAGGCGAGCCGCGTCCGTTCGCTCAGCGAGGACGAGGTGGAGTTTCTCGCCCGCGTGGAGCACGACCGCTGGGTGGAGGAGCGCACCCGCGCCGGGTGGACATATGGCGCCGAGAAGGACGTGGAGCGGAGGGTCTCGCCGTACCTGGTGGGCTGGGAGGAGCTCTCCGACGAGGTCCGCGAGTACGACCGCGCGCCCATGCGTGAGATGATAGCGCTCGTGGAGTCGGCGGGGCTCGCGGTGACGAGGTAGGGCGCGGCGCCTGGCGGGGCCGATGTCTCGGGAGAGAGGGCTTTGATGGGAAAGACGACGACCAGCTATGGTCTCACGGTGGACTTCTCGCGCTGCGCGTGGGACCTGAGGGACAGGATGCACGACAGGGGCGTCCAGACCATCCTGCTCACCAACCTGGTGTGCGAGGCGGGCCTGTGCGGCCCGGGGACGTACTTCTCCGACTGCTACAAGCTTGCCAAGACCCTCGGGCGCAAGCTCACCCGCTTCATGGACGACCTGCTCGCCGCCGTCAACGACGACGTGCTGTGCATGGGGCACTGGGTCAGCCAGGGCGGAACGGCGGTCCATGCCCTCTTCTCCTACGAGTCGACCGAGGAGCCCAGCGAGGAGCTGCTCGTGAACCTCGCCCAGTGCCTGGGGGAGATCGCGCGGGGCGCGTCCAGCGTGCTCACCCTTGAGGGGCTTGCGGAGTCGTCCGAGGTGAGCCCCGCCCTGCGGCAGCTCTCCCAGCACCTGGGGGAGGACTGGGGAAGGGTTGCCCAGGCGCTGTCCGCGACCGGAGGGGTGGTCGTCGAGGTGGCCCCGGCGGGGTCCAGCGTCGGGCACGTCGTGAGGCGCGCGGACGAGCGCGCCGGCGAGCCCTCGCCCACCTCCTCGGGGGCCTCCCAGGCCCGCCCCGCCGTGCCCGCTCGCGACGCCTTGCTGGAGCCGGGGGTGGCGATCGAGGACGTCATGGTCCCGGGCTACCCGCCGCACGCCCTCGTCAACAAGGGGTCCGGGACCTCGCGGCGTCAGGTCGCGGCCCTCAAGGCGTCCGTGCGCATCGAGGACTGGCCGCGCCGCTGCGACGAGCTCCGCCTGCTCACCGGGCACGAGGGGCTCGACGACGAGGCGTGGCTCGCCATCGTTGCCAAGCAGGTCGCGGAGTCGCGCCTCGTGAGCCCCACGGACTCCCTGCCCGGCTACGTGGAGCTTCCCCTCCTGTTTGACCGCGGGGGGCGTCCGCTCTACGCGATCCTGAGGGCCTCGTCGGACCCCCTCGACGTGCGTCCCTCCCTCACCTCGGTCATGGACCACGAGAACGCCGCGGCAAACGTCCCGCTGGGCGTCTCGCCGGGTCCCGACCGGACCTTCCATGCCCTCGACTACCTGTCGTACCTGAGCTCCCGTGCCGCGCGCAGTGCCCATCTCCTCGACAAGCGGGCGTTCGCCGAGCTCGCGGCTCGCGTGGGCGAGGGGAGGGCGCCCGAGAGGGGGACGCTCGAGGCGCTCTCGAGATACGCCCAGGCGTGGGACGAGATGAACCGCGCCCTCGAGTATCTGGGGCAGCCGGGCGTCACGACGCTTCGCCAGGTCGAGGCCCTGGCGCAGGAGTGGTCCGCGCGCGCCCTGCGGCGCGTCGACCGTCGCGAGGCCCTGCGCGAGGTCATCGAGGAGTGCTCGGAGAGGTTCAGGGCGGTCGTGCCGTGGGGCCACCCCGTCATCAACGCCGACCTCGAGGGGCTGGACGGTCCCGAGGGCCCCTCCGACCAGGACCTGAAGGGGCTCGAGGACGCCTACGTGGCCCTCGTCGAGGAGATGGGGCGCGACGAACCCTACGAGGAGCGCGGGCTCGACCTCGAGCGGGCCGAGCAGCACTTCGGGCCGCTCGGAGCGATGTTCGACATGCTTCGCTCCTCCTTCGTCGCCGACCCCGTGAGCCTCGACCGCCTGCGTCGGGCCGACGCCCCGTCCCCCGCCCTCGCGGCGGCCGACGCCACCACGGACGCGGGGTCGCGGGTCGAGGACGGGAACGGCGAGGACCTCGGGGTGTCCGGGCCCCTTCCCGACGAGGCCTGCGCCGAGGGCGCGGTCGCCCTCGTGCCGGCCGCGGCCGACGAGGGGCTCCTGATTGACGAGGTCCCCTCCTTCCACCAGGGTGACGAGGGCCCGCGGGAGCTCGCCCAGGACGAGCTTCGCCAGCTCGAGGCCCTTGCAGCCCCGACGGGTCCTACGGCCGAGCGCGTCGAGGAGCCGGCCGAGCCCGCGGAGCCGGAGGGGGCTGACCTGCGCTCCCTGTGCCCCGAGGACTACCGCGCGGGACGGGAGTCGGGCGTGCCCTGCGACTTCTCGACCCTCTTCGAGCTCGGCTCGGGCAGGGTCTGGCCGCGCGCCGAGGTGCCCGAGGGCACGGACGCGTTCGCCCGCTGCGCCCTCATGGGCGAGCGCTCCCTGCCCGACGTCCTCGCGTGCGCCGAGGAGGCGCTGTGCGACGGCGTGCGCCCCGCCCGCGTCCACCGCATCCTCGACCCCGTCCGCTCCCTCGTCCCCGACAGCCCGGGCGACCCCTCCTACCAGAGGTTCTGGTCGCTCGCGGCCCTCGCGGACCGACTCGGGCTCGCGGCCGGGGCCGTCCAGGTCGACCAGCTGGTCGAGGACCTCGAGTACCTCACGCTCGGCGAGGAGACGCTCCCCCTCGGGCCGGGCCTCGCGTGCCTGCTCGCCGAGGCAGCCCTGACCGCGCTCACCCACCGTCTCTCGGGGAGGACCGTGGGGACGTTCCAGGCCCTTCTCGCTCTCTTTGACGAGAAGGACGTCCAGAGGGCCGCGCTGCAGACGATCCCGGACGACCTCGCGGCCCTCCTCGGGCGGCTCGAGGAGAGCTACGCCTACAACCCCGCGATCGACTACTCCGCCATGACGCTCCCGGCGCTCGAGTCCGTGAGGGTGCGCGGCGGGCTCGAGTCCCTGGCGGAAGAGGCCGCGCTGGCGCGCGACACGCCCCCCTCGACGAACTACCTGCCCGCAAAGAAGTTCTGGAGCGTCATGGCGACCAGGGAGGACCCGGAGTCTCACCTTGGGGTGGGGGTGCTTCTCGCCGACATGACGGGCGGCGGCGCGCGGGCGCGCGTGGACCGCGAGGAGCTGCACGACCTCAGGGTCGACGTCGACGACTCCCTCGACGCCGACCACAGGAACCTGTTCTGGACGGCGCAGGGGCACGGCGCCTACGAGCGGATCGTTGGCCAGGCGCGGCAGTCGCTCATCTCGACCGTCCGGAAGGTCTACGACCTCTACGAGCGCTACCTCGACCTCCTCGACGCAGGGGCCGCCGCGGCGTCCCCCGGCGTGAGCGGCGACGTCGCGGCCGGGCTCGACGTCGTGCACCGGGACGTCCTCAGCTCGCTGCGCGGCCTGAACGCCGAGCGACGGGGGGCGTGGGACACGCTGGTCGAGCGCGTCATCGCCCTCCAGCAGGACTACCCCTCGGGACGGCTCGAGGCGGGCGAGGAGGCCCCGGCGGGCCTCGCGGACGCCGCCCTTCCCCCCGACCTGCGGACGGAATCCGGGCGCGCGCTCGTCGAGCTGCTGCTCCACTCCCCGGCGCTGCGCGTCGACGGGAGGTGCGAGGTCCCGGGCGCGGCGCAGCTCGAGGAGCGCGTGGGGGCGAGCTGGGAGCTGCTCGAGCAGTCGTTCACGTTCAACGTCGTGGACGAGCGGCTCTACGACCTGCTGCGTTCGACGCTCGCGCGAACGCTGGGCGTGGTCGACGCCTCGGGAGGGGCGTCGGGCGGCGAGAGGGCGACCGGGGCCGTGCTGGCGAGATGGACGCTCGCCCTCGTCGACGCCCGCCTCGATGCGCTCAGCAGGGCGCTCGTGTCCCGTGCGGCCGCGCTGCTCGAGGGGGGAGCGAGCCTCGACGAGGGTGCGCGGGCCCTCCTGGGCGACGCCGTGGCGAGCGGTGACGTGGCACGCGTCTTTGCCTACGCCGACTACGAGGTCGACAACGCGCTCATCTCGCTGGCCGCGCCCCCGAAGAGCTACGAGGACGAGTTCTATGGCGGGCAGGACGGCGCCCTCGGCCTCGTCGACCCCATCTGCCGGGCGCTGAGCGGGGCGGGACGCCCCTTCAGCTACCGCAACCTCGCCTTTGACCCCGACCTCACCAACCAGTACGGCGCCGACCGCGCCGAGGCGGCCTTCTCGTCCTTCAGGGAGCTGAGAAGGGCGATCGGCGGCCTCAAGTCCTGCGTCAGGGAGCACCGGCTCCCCGTGGACGGCCTGTCGGTGAGGACGGCGGGCGAGGGCACCTCGCCGGCGACGACCCAGGCGCTCGACCGCGTCTCCCGCTACCTGCGCGAGATCTTCGGGGAGCTTGGCTTCGAGGACGCCGAGGTCACGCCCTCGGTGAGCCACGCGGACGTGGCGGCACCGGTCTCTTCCTGGCGCCTGAGGTTCTATGCGAGCCCCTCCGACACCGACTCGCGCGGGGAGCTGGTGTGCCCGCTTCGCGAGTTCGTGACGCTCTCGGACCCCGCCGACGGGCTGGGCCCGGCGTGCGTCGAGTACGAGGTCGAGATCTTCAGGAAGTACGACGAGCTCGAGAAGGCGCTCCTGAGGGAGACGCCTCCCGGAGACGTCAGGCGCATCGCCCTCTTCCTCGCCCTCTCCGAGTCCGACATGCTCACGCCGCAGATGCGGCGCGACCTCATGCCCGCGCGGACGACGCCCAGGGACCTCAGGGCGGCCGGCATGATGGTGCTCGACGAGGTTCTTGTCGCCTACCTTGCGAGCGTGCCGAGGACCAAGCGAAGCAACGACAGGCTCTCCGCCTTCTTCCGCTGCACGCTCCCCTTCACCGCGCCGCAGCCCTACGGAGACGACATACGCCGGAGCGCGGGCTCGCAGGGGTGGGGTGGCCCCGGGGCGGGCCAGCCGCCGCTGTTCTACGGGCGCGGGACCATCCTCCAGCAGCTCAGGACCAGGGCCGGGACCACCTTCATCTACGGCGCGCGCCGCATGGGCAAGACCTCGATCCTGCGCGAGTTTGCCGCAGAGGAGCGGGCGAAGCTGCACGACCCGAAGGGCTCCGAGGGGAAGCTCGCCTGCGTGGCGTACGTCGACGCGATGGGGTTTGCCGGCGTCGACCTGGACAACTTCTGGACGCAGTTCGTGGGGCGCGCCTTCGAGCGTGACGTTGCCGGGATCAGGGAGGCGCGCAGCGCGTCCGAGGTGCGCGACGCCCTGACCGCGGCGTCCCGGGAAAAGAGCTTCTACCTGCTCATCGACGAGGCGGACGACCTGCTGCGCTATGACTCGTTCCTGCGCGTCGGGCACCCGAGGAACGCCATCATGGACAGCCTCGTGGAGTACATGCAGCAAAACGAGAAGTTCCGCGTCATCCTGGGCGGCCTCCACGCCACCATGCGCTACGCCGACGAGCGGGCCCGTCCCAACCAGACCCGAGGCCAGCTCGGGCACGCGGTTGTGGTGGGGCCGCTCTGGGAGGGCGGGGCCTACGAGGACGCGGTGCGGCTCGTCCGCGAGCCCCTCAAGATGATGGGGTACGTCCTGCGGGACGAGGACGTCCTCAAGATCCTGAGCAAGGCCTGCTACTTCCCCAACCTCATTAACATCGTCTGCGAGCACCTGCTCGTGGTCCTGCGCCAGCAGCGCCGCCCCACCTCGACGGGGACCTTCGTGCTGGTTCCCGGCGCCACGGTCGACTCGGTCCTGCGCGAGGTGACCGGAGCGCTCGCCGAGAAGTTCAGGCTCACGATCGAGCTCGACCCCGGCTACGACGTCGCGGTCTCGGCCCTCATGTCGCTCGAGGCGGACAGCGCGGCCGAGGGGAGCCCCCGACGCGCGTTCACCGCCGACGAGCTTCTCAGGCAGGTCTCCGACGCGTGCGCGGGCGGGGACGGCCAGGGGGCGCCGGCGGCGCGCGACCTTGCGGACTCGGGCCTCCTCGACAGTCTGGGGAGCGACATCGACGAGCTCGTGCGCTTTGGGATCCTCAAGAAGGTGGACGACCTCGTCATGCTGCGAGACGGCTCCATGCGCGCACTCGTCGGGCAGCGCTGGGAGAGGGACAGCGCGCGGATGGTGCTTCAGGGCGCGTGCCGGCGCTACCTCGACCGCGACGTGCTCGACGGGCGCCTCGAGGAGGGGGAGGCCAGAAACATCGTCTCCGTGAAGGACGTGGCGCTCTTCTCGCCGGTCAACGCGCGCGACGCCGCGGCCGTGGGGGTGGCCCTCAGGGAGCACGGCCACTGCGTGGTCGTGGCGGGGGAGATCGCGGGCTCGAGGCTTCTGACGGAACACCCGGGCGAGCTGCTCCCGACCCTGTGCGGTGGCCTGCGCCCCGTGCTCGCGGACGGAGCCAGCCTGCGCGGCATGCTCGGTGCCGGCCTCCCGGACGAGCTCGTGGTGGTACCGGGGGGCTGGGGCCCCGAGGAGCTCCGGGCGCTCCGGGAGGCGGGCCGGACGAGCCCGTCTTCGCTCGGCGTGCTCCTCGTGGCCTCCCCGCGCACCGCCTGGGAGCTCCGCGACGAGCTTGCCCTGGCAGACGACGTCGTCGTCCCGACCCCGTGGAGCGACTGGACGTGCCTGGCGTGGGTGAGGGGCTTCACCGAGCGCTACGAGCGGACCACGACCGGAACGATCGAGCCGCGCGCGCAGCGTGCGCTCGCCGCGCGGCTGAGGGGGCTCTGCGGTGCGCAGGCCGGCGCGGTCGCGCAGGTCGTGGAGAACGTCCCGAGCGACGGGTCGTCCTTCTCGCTGAGGCAGGAGATGGAGGCTTTCTCCGGGCGCGCGCTCGATGAGGGGGACTTCGCCTGGGTGCTCGACGGGTCCTGCGAGGGCGCGGACGTGATCGCGCGAGTCTGGGGACAGCTCGCGGGCTTTGCCGACGCGGACGCGGAGCACCCGCTCGACGTGGCGTACACGGTGCGCGACTGGCTCGACTTCATGGACGTCGACGCCGGCCTCTCCCGCGCCGACCTCGAGGCCGTCCTCTCCTGGATGGCCGAGGCGGGCCTCGCGCGCCGCGTCGATGCGGGGGACGAGGGCGCCTTTGAGATGCGCGACTGGTTCATGCACGCCCTTCTCGCCCATGCGAGAAGCGCTGAGGGGGAGCGGGGTGAGTCGTGATGGAGCGGCCCAACCCCTTCCTGAGCGTCCCGACGCTTCTGACGTTTGCCCGCGAGGTCGCGCACGACCTCGCCGCCGGGGCCCGCGTGCTCGCCGTGCTCGGCCCGTACCAGCCGCGGCAGTTCCTGCACGCCGTGGCGAGGCTCACTGCGCTGGACGAGGCCGACGTGCGGGTCCTGGGGAGCACCGTGCAGGTGCGCGACTCCTCCGGCGCGGGCTCGGCGCGCCTCGTGGTGGCGCGGGCCCTGCACGTGAGCGCCGAGCTCTACGCGGGCACCGGGTGCGAGGGCTGGTACGGGGCCGTGCGCGTCTGCCCCACGGGGCTCACGCGCACGGAGCTGCGCGGGCTCGCGTTCTCCATGATCGCGAGGGAGGAGCTGTCGGGCGCGCTGCGCACGATGGTGATCGACTTCTGCTGCGAGCTCAGCGCGGGCAGCGTGGAGACCCTGTCGGACGCGCTCGAGGTGTGCCTGAGGCCGGAGTACCGACCGCCGGCGGCCTTCGTTCACCCGGGGGTCGTCGCGGCGGAGTGCGCCCGGAGGCAGGTCGGACGCCTGCGCAGCCGGGCCGAGGCGGGTGACGGGCTGCCGGGCACGGGGCGCGCCTCGGACGCCGATCTGCTCGTCGCGCAGTTCAGGCGCTCCATCATGGGTGGCCTGTCCAGGTCGGAGCCCCTCCAGGGCGCCGCCGACCCCGGGGCCAGGTCGGTCGGGCTCGACCTCATGTGGTGGCTCAACTGGTCCTACGGGCTCTGCGCGCGTCTGGACGGGGTGTGGAGCCCCGGGTGGGGCGTGCTCATGAGCGGGGAGCGCGCCTGGGAGCCCGTGGACGACGCGGGCGCGCGCTTTGACGTGTGCCGAGCGGACACGGTCTTCTCGGACGTGGTGTCCTGCAGGGAGGCGAGCGCCATGCAGGTGGGGTTTGGCCCCGTCTGGGAGCGCTACAAGGCGCACGCGATCGCGCGGGTGCTTGACTGCGGCGGGCGACCGGAGGACGAGGTGGGGCGCTTCCTCTACAACGGGGAGCGCCGCGTCATACGGCGCTTCAGCGACATGCCCCAGGTGGGCGAGCTCGCCCAGCAGGACCCGGAGGGATGGGGTATCGCCAACGATGACGGAGTCAGCTTCCGCCTGGCCAAGGAGCTGCGCAACAACGTGAGCCACGGCCAGGTCGAGCGCGTCGGGGCGCGCGACCTCGAGGCGCTCGGGAGGATGCTCGCTGAGCTTGAGAGGTACGAGCGGAACCCGTCTGCCCCGCGCTACCGTCGCTGCTTCTGCTAAGGGACGGGGCGGCCCGCGCGCCGTGGCGCGGGCCGCCCCTGCTGAGTCCTTGGACGGGAGGTTCTTCTCGCCCCTTGCCTAGCCCACCTGGTCGGAGCCGAGGACGACGATGACGTCGTAGCTGGTGGAGTAGCCGAGCGTGTTCTCGGCAACGTTGGACGCGTCGACGCCGAGGGTCTGGGCCACGCCGAGCGCGGAGCTCCGGGCGCTGCCGTTGTAGTAGACCATGGTCGTGGTGTTCTCGGTGGAGTTGGCGTTGTCCGCGTAGGGGGAGAAGCCGGCGGCCTCGAGGTCCGAGGACTTGGAGGCGGCCAGCCCGCTCGTGGCGGTGCCGTTGAGCACGAGGACGCTGCCGGTGAAGGAGGCCTCCTCCGCGTTGCCGTCGGAGCCGTCGGAGATGTTGGTGCCGCCCCCGATGGAGATGGCGGCGTCCGACGTGAAGTCCTGGCTGGCGTCGGAGTAGGGCGACTCGCCGGCGTCGACGCGCTCCATCATGGTGCGCCAGGCGGCCTCGTCGGGCATCTCGTACCAGACGCTGTCGACGTACTCGGAGATCGTGGGCGTCTGGCCGGAGTAGATGTCCTCGTCCGCGTTGAGGTTCTGGAACTGCATGGCGAGGCCCACGATGTCGGTGACGCCGAGCGTGGTGATGACGCTGTTGGTGAGCTGGGAGACGGTGTTTGCCATGCTCACGGGGTCGAGCTGGAGGACCTTCTTGACGATGGCCGCGATGACGGCGCGCTGGTTGGCGGCACGGTAGAAGTCGCCGCCGCCGTAGGCGTCGTAGGCGTGGCGGGTGCGCACGAGGGCGAGCGCCGTGGCGCCGTCGAGCTGGTGGGTGCCTGCGGTGAGGTTGATGCCGGCGTAGGTCTCGTCCACCACGTCGACCGGAAGCGTGACCTCGATGCCCCCGATGGTGTCGACGATCGAGGTGAACTGCTCGAAGTCGATCTCTGCGTAATGGGAGATGTCGACGCCCGCAAACTCGGAGACGACCTCGACCATGTAGGCCGCCCCGCCGTATGAGTAGGCGCTGTTGATCTTCTGGTCCCCGTGGGAGCCCATGCTGACGAGCGTGTCGCGCGGGATGGACACGAGCGTGACCTTCTGCGCGGGCGGGTCGATGCGCGCCAGGATGATGGTGTCGGCGCGGAAGTTGGCCGTCGAGTCGCCCCACTCCTCCGCACGGCCCTCGCTCTTGTCGACGCCGAGGAGCAGCATGTAGAAGGGCTGCTGCGGCTCGACCGAGACGAGCTGCTCACGGAGCTCGGGGGTGATCTCGTCGCTGAGGTTGCTGTTGATGCTGGCGATCCAGGCCGCCGCGGCCACGGCGGCGCCGGCAAAGACGACGAGAAGGGAGATGAGCACGCCGCGCAGGACGCGCCCGCGGCCCTTCTTCTTGCGACGTGCGGTGTAGGCGCCCACGCCGTCCGCGCGCGACGCCGCGAGGCGTGCTGGCGAGGAGGACGATCCGGAGCGTCGGGTGGTGCGAGGCTCGGCATCGGCGCGGCCGTGTGCGGCGGCGTGACCGTATCGGCTCTCTGACCGGCGCGCTTGCTCGGCGCTCGTCATGCGCCTGTGGGGTCTTCTGTCAGCCACGAGGGCCCTTTCTGATCGTGGTGAGGCGGTCTGCGCCCCTCGGCCTTGAGTCAGTCAGACGCACAAATGATAGAGAAGCGAAGTGTGCGACGCATGTAGGGGCATAAAATCACATCTATTCTTACGAAAATGCAATAATGGTATGGATTTGTGCCGAGGGCGCCCGCGCGAGGATCGGGCGCCGAGAAGACCGGAGGTTACATGAGCGAGGCCACCCCCAAGCAGTTTGTCGCGGTTCTGGACTTTGGCGCCCAGTACGGGCAGCTGATCGCGCGCCGCGTGCGCGACCTGCACGTCTATTCGGAGATCGTCCCGTGCGACATCCCCGCCGACGAGCTCGCCGCCATGGCGCCCGCCGCGCTCATCCTCTCCGGCGGTCCCGCGAGCGTGTACGCCGACGACGCCCCGTCCATCGACCCGGGCATCCTCGAGCTCGGCATCCCCGTGCTCGGCTTCTGCTACGGCCACCAGATCATGGCCGTGACGCTGGGCGGCGAGGTCGCGCACTCCGAGGTCGGCGAGTACGGCCCGGCAAAGATCGAGCGCGTGCCCGACTCCGCGCTGTTCAACGCTACGCCGCTCGAGCAGACCGTGTGGATGAGCCACCGCGACGCCGTGAGCCGCGCGCCGCAGGGCTTCGTCGTGACCTCGCACACCGACGTGTGCCCGGTGGCGTCCATGGAGTGTCCTTCTCGCAAGCTCTACTCCACGCAGTTCCACCCGGAGGTGCGCCACACCGAGCACGGCGAGCAGCTGCTCAGGAACTTCCTCTTTGACATCTGCGGCCTCGAGGCCAGCTGGACGATGGACAACATCATTGACGAGAAGGTCGCGGAAATCCGCGCGCAGGTGGGGGATAAGAAGGTCATCCTGGCGCTCTCCGGCGGCGTTGACTCGAGCGTGGTGGCCGCTCTCGTGCACCGCGCGGTGGGCGACCAGCTCACGTGCGTGTTCGTGAACCACGGGATGCTGCGCAAGGGCGAGCCCGAGATGGTCGAGGAGGTCTTCCGCGGCCAGTTCCAGGTGCCGCTCGTGCACGTGCACGCCGAGGAGCGCTACGCGGCGCTTCTGGCCGGCGTGACCGACCCGGAGGAGAAGCGCCGCCGCATCGGCACCGAGTTCTGGAAGGTCTTCTTTGACGAGGCCCAGAAGATCGGCGACGTGGAGCTGCTGGCCCAGGGCACCATCTACCCTGACATCATTGAGTCCGGGGCGAGAAAGACCGGCGGCAAGGCGGCCACGATCAAGAGCCACCACAACCTGATCCCGTTCCCCGAGGGCGTGCACTTTGACCTCATCGAGCCGCTCGACCACTTCTTCAAGGACGAGGTGCGCGAGCTGGGCGTGGCGCTGGGCCTGCCGGCGAGCATGGTGTACCGCCAGCCGTTCCCGGGTCCGGGCCTGGCCATCCGCATCATCGGCGAGGTGACGCCGGAGAAGCTGGCGATCCTCAAGGACGCGGACGCCATCGTGCGCGAGGAGCTCGACGCCTACAACGAGCGCCTGTTCCAGGCCACGGGTGAGCGCAACAGCGAGCACAGCTGCTGGCAGTACTTTGCCGTGCTGCCCGACATTAAGAGCGTGGGCGTGATGGGCGACGAGCGCACCTACGCGCGCCCGGTGATCGTGCGTGCCGTGGAGTCGAGCGACGCGATGACCGCCGACTGGGCGAAGCTGCCGTACGACGTGATCGGGAAGATCTCGAGCAGAATCGTGGCGGAGGTTCCCGGCGTGAACCGCGTGGTGTACGACGTCACGCCCAAGCCGCCCGCCACGATCGAGTGGGAGTAGGAAATCCGCCAGTTATGGGGGTATAAATCGTCAGTTATGCTGAAAATGCCCCGATAAACATGGTGTTTGCCATGCTGTTTCCGATTAAGGGGTTGGGGCGCGGCGCGCGGCTGGCTTCCGCCGCGCGCCGCGCCCGCCGCCGCTAGATCGCCTCGAACTCCCTCAGGACCTTCTCGATGTCCGTCCCCTTGATCTTCTTGAGCGCCTCCTTGAGCGCAAACCGCTCGACCAGCCCGAGCTTCATGTCGGTGATCGGCTTGCCGTCGCGCAGCTTCACGCTCGCCATGAGCAGGTCGCGCACGTCAAAGACGCTGCCCCACACCTCGGGCACGCCGCGGTCAACGTCGCAGAGCGTGTAGACTGCTTCCATGCCCGTGCGCATGGAGTACTCCGTGGTGAAGATGGTGTCGCGCGGGGTTTCGGCAAACTGACCGATGAAGGCAAAGTTGACCGCGCCGTCGGGCACCACGTCGGGACGGTCCCCCGCGGCGCGCGGCATGAAGAACGCCGTGATGTAGGGCATCATGACCGGCACCGTGTTGGCGTGGTGCGCGGCGAGCTCGGGGATGCGGTCCTCGGGAACGCCCATGTGGTAGAGCCACTCCTGGCAGATCTCCTCGCCGGTGCAGTCGCGCATGGGCTTTCTCACGTAGTTGCCGGGCTCGTCGGGGAAGAGGCCGTAGACCCAGACGCACAGCTCGCTCTTGGGCTGGTCACGGAACTGCTGCTGGCGGTTGAGCGTCCAGCTCATGAGCCAGTTGGAGTCGGTGCAGGTAACGATGCCGCCGGTGACCACGTGGCCGGTGAAGGGGTCGCGCTTGCAGATCGCCTGGATGTAGGGCGGGATCTCGCCGTCGAGGGTCGTCACCGTGGCGCTCATCCACTTGGTCTTCTCGGGGTCGCCGCAGAAGGTGTCGGGACGGCCGAAGCTGGGGTCCTGCGCGGCGATGCGGCGCCACATGTCCCAGCCGCCGCCCGGGGCGAGCTCGGGCCTCCACGCGGCGGGCCGGTCCTGCGCTCCCATGGTGGAGTTCTCTACGCAGCCGCCGTTGGTGATGAAGACGAGGTCGTCCTCGGTGAGGTCGATGACCGTGGTCGTGCCGGCGGAGTCACCGCCGTCCGCGGCCGTGCGGCTCAGCACGATGCGCGTCGCGACCTTCTTCTCGGGCGAGCTGTAGGGGTTGCGCGGGAAGGCCTCCTGCTGGATGCGCTGGATGGTGTCCTGTCCGGTGCCGGTGCGCGGACGCACCGGGCCCGCGTCGCCTCCGACGGAGAACCTGACGTCCTCGACCTTCGTGTTGAAGTGGAACTGCACTCCCGCTGCCCTGAGGTACTCGATGAGGGGCAAGATCATCGACTCGTACTGGTTGTACCTCGTGAAGCGCAGGGCCGAGAAGTCCGGCAGCCCGGCGATGTGGTGGATGTAGCGCTTGATGTAGAGCTTCATCTCAAGCGCGGAGTGCCAGTTCTCGAACGCGAACATGGTGCGCCAGTACATCCAGAAGTTGGAGGAGAGCACCTCGTCGTCAAAGAAGTCGGTGATGGGGCGGTCGTAGAGCTTCTCGTCGGGCGTGAAGAAGAGCTCCATGATCTCCATGGCCGCCTTGTCCGAGAGGCCGAACTTCCCGGCGCACCCCGCGTCTTGCCCGCGGTTCTTCGTCGCGCGGCAAAGCGAGTAGTTGGGGTCCTCCTTGTTGAGCCAGTAGTACTCGTCCAGGACGGAGACCCCGGGCGTCTCGATGGAGGGGATGGAGCGGAACAGGTCCCACATCACCTCGAAGTGGTTGTCCATCTCGCGCCCGCCGCGCATGACGTAGCCGAGGCCGGGGATGTCGAGGCCGTCGCACGCGCCGCCGGGAACGCCGTCCTTCTCGAAGATGTGGATGTTCTTGCCCGGCATCTGGGCGTCGCGTACGAGATAGCACGCGGCGGAGAGCGCCGCCAGGCCCGTGCCCACGATGTAGGCACTCTTGTGCTCGATGCCCGCGGGCTTCTTGGGACGAGCGAAGGCCTCGTAGTTGCCGCTTGAGTAGTACATGGTCGCACCTTTCTTACGTGCGCACCGGGCGTGTCCGATGCGTCTGGTTCCATGGTGGGTCCGCGGCGGGCGGCACACCATGGGCAGAACGGTGCTTCTGTACGGTTTCTTATCAATGCGGCCGGATTGTACAGACGGGCGAGAAGAACGGGCGAGGCTCGCGACGCGTCCCCTACGACGTGGCTGGTCCCTCCGGCACGCTGCCCTCGCTCCCGGCGACGTAGCCGCCGGGGACCTCGAGCCGGTCGAGCGCGGTCTCGATGGCGCCGTCCGCGACGGTGGCCACCCGCTGCACCAGCTGCTGCGGGTCGTCGCGCATGTCTCGGGCGATCCAGTCCAGAACCGTTCCGATGAGCGCGTGCGCGAAGAAGCGTGCGATGAAGTCCCTGTCCTGGTCGTGCACGTGCCTGCGCGCCGCGTGCTCGTCAACCACGTCCTTCACCAGGTCGCTTACCACGGGGACGAGAAACCGCTCCACCTGCTCGCGGCTCATGTCGTGGTAGATGCTCGTGATGAAGGGCTTGTTCTCGCGCAGGGAGAGAAACGTGTCGAGGAGGCCGGTCTGCCAGGTGTCGGCGGTCTTGTTGCCGGCGATGGCCCGTGCGGCGTCCTCCGCGCACGACCACTCGACCAGGTCGTAGATGTCCTGGAAGTGATAGTAGAACGTCATGCGGCTGATGCCGCAGTCGTCGGTGATGTCTGCGATGGTGATCTTGCCCAGGGGCTTTACGAGCAGGAGGCGCTTGAGCGACTCCTCGAGCGCGCGCTTGGTGAGCTTGCTTGACATGGGGCCTCCCGATGGTCGTTTCTCTCCGTATACCCTTGGACGACGGGTGGATGTGCGGGTAACTTCGACTTCAGGGTCGACGACGGCTCCGCTCTCCCGGCGACCCGTTCGCGGCGCAATCTCGCCGGGAGGTTCCGCGCGGAGGCTCTACGTGAGCCGCGTCACGGTGAGCCACTGGGAGACGTCGAAGACCCTGCCGGACGTCCAGAGCATGCTGCTCCTTGCCAACCTCTTCGTCACGACGACCGCCAAAGCGACCGACGACGGGATTGCCGCCCTTCTCGCTGGGCAAAGTTCGGTTGTGGCCGCTTAGGAAAAACGGGTTATGGCAGCCGCGGCTCACGAGCCGCTTAAGAATCCGGGGTTGTGGCAGACGGCACTTGGGGAGTGCTTAATAAAACCGAGTTGTGGCGAGAAGAACCCTCATGTCGGCTTAACAATCCGGGGTAATAGCACGGCCCGAGGCCCTTCTCGTCTGACGAAGAGCGGGACAACCCCGGATTCCTAAGCGTCTGTACGATCCGGTTTGCCACAACTCCGGTTTCTTAAGCGGCCATGGAGGGCGCGGTTTGCCGCCAGCCATTCGGGGTCTTGGGAGGTGCTGGGTGGCCCAGGGCCTCGCACACGCGATCCATGAACCTGATGCTGCTCTCCCAGTCGTTCAGCTCGTTGCAGGTCACCTCAAGAACGCGCACGTCAGGATGGGCGATTCGGTCAAACGGCTCTGCCGGCGTAGGCAAGGCGCCTAGCCCTGAGGGCGCATCGGCAGTTGGGATCCCGCGGCAGCCATCTACACTCCGTTCATCGGGCCGCCCTCCTTCGGGCGATGCCCTCTAGGAAGTCACGCAGGCGCGAAAAGGACGTGCTCGACGTCGCGGAGATCGACCGCACGGGCTGCGACCCCGCGCGCTACGCCCGCGTGGCCGCCGCCTACGCGGCCATTCGCATCGACTGCGTGGCCCATGGGGAGTAGGTGGGCAATCTGAAGACGAGGGGGCGGGTCGCCCGCCGGCGGTGCCTCATGACGTGGGCCCTGCCCTGGGCTTCATGCCGTTTGTTGCGGTTCACCTGCTGCTCGGGCTTGCGTTCGGGGCTCTCCGTGCCGTCCCTGACGTGCTTCACCCCCTTCGTGACGAGGATCTTGGGGCCCAAGCTCACGCGGGGGCTGCCCATAACGGCGCACGGACCTACCACGATGGCAAGCGGATTATGTTCGAGCCGATCGACAATGCCCTCTTTGGCGATTTCATGCGCTTGCTCGCCATTAAGCGGCGCTCAAACCGCAGGCCTTCCCGCTAACCCCTCAGCGCGTCGTCCCTAATCGCGCTTCGTATCGTGTCGATTGAGTGGCCACCGTCGTTCGTGAGACCGCGCTTGCTTTCACCTGCTCAGGCACCCTTCCATATCTGGGTCAACGGGGTAGCCTTGTTCTCGAAAGCCAAGGGAAAG
The DNA here is from genome assembly GCF_002160255.1 of Olsenella sp. An188. Taxonomy (GTDB): domain Bacteria; phylum Actinomycetota; class Coriobacteriia; order Coriobacteriales; family Atopobiaceae; genus Thermophilibacter; species Thermophilibacter avistercoris. Next base: position 86,178 of record NZ_NFKF01000004.1, read on the forward strand.
CGAGGTTCCATGTCAGGTAGGTTCGAGCGCTTCGAGAGTCTTTCCGAGGACCGCAGGCGCGCCGTCGTTGACGCGGCGGTCGAGGTGTTCGGAGGCGATGACTACGCCTGCGCGTCCACGGCGGACATAGCGAGGCGCGCGGGCGTGTCGAAGAGCCAGCTCTTCTTCTACTTCAAGAACAAAAGGGACCTCTACCTCTACGTCCTCACAGCGGTCACCAGACGCGTGGCCGACGCGGTGGTCGACGAGCGCTGGTACCAGATTGACGACTTCTTCGAGATCATGCGCTACGCCGCGACTCGGAAGGCCGCCCTCGTCAGACTGAGCCCGCGCATCATGGACTTCTTCGTCCGGGCGTTCTATCCCGGTCACAGAGACGTTTCCGGGGTGCTCGACGCCTTCATGACTGATTCCGTGCCAATCATGGTGCGAACGTACCTGGGCCATGTGCACTGGGAGCGCTTTCGGGAGGACGTCGATCCCATGCGGGTGGTGCGCATGCTCGTATGGTGCGGAGACGGCTATCTCCACGAACGGCTGCGCGGTGGAGGGGCGTTCGATATGGGGGAGATGCTCTCTGAGTTTCTCGTCTGGCTCGACTGGCTCAAGAGGGCTACGTACAAGGGGGAGTACCTATGACTGCGAACGGGGCGGGGCCTGCGATTCGCGTGCGCGGGCTCACGAAGGACTACGGGCGAGGCCGTGGCGTCTTCGACGTCAGCCTTGAGGTGGCTGCGGGAGAAGTGCTTGGGTTTCTCGGCCCTAACGGGGCCGGGAAAACGGTGACGATGCGCCACCTCATGGGATTTATCAAGCCGCAGAAAGGAATGGTTCAGATTCTCGGGCACGACTGCTTTCGGGAGCGCCCGCAGGTGCAGGCCAGCTTAGGTTACCTGCCCGGCGAGGGCGCCTGCATGCAGGAGATGACGGCGCGGTCCTTCCTCGACCTCATGGCGGGGATGCGGGGCATGCGTGACCGCTCTCGGATGCTAGAGCTCGCCGATGTCTTTGAGCTGGACCTCGGTGCGCGGATCGGCGGGATGTCCAAGGGCAACCGGCAGAAGGTCGCGATCGTAGCGGCGTTCATGGCGCGCCCAGACGTGCTCCTGCTCGACGAGCCGACGAGTGGTCTTGACCCGCTCATGCAGGAGCGCTTCCTCGACCTCATGGCGGAGGAGCGAGCGCGGGGTGCCGCCGTCCTGCTCTCCTCGCACATCTTCGAGGAGGTCGGGCGTGCGTGCGACCGGGTGGCGTTCATCCGCGCGGGACGGGTGGCCATGACCTGCACCATGGACGAGGTGCGCTTGATGCGCGGCCGCGGCTACTCGGTCGAGTTCTCGAGCGCGGCCGAGCGCTCTCGCTGGGAGCTTGCCCACGGTGCCGAGCCTGCGGAGGGGGACGCCTGCGGGGTCGAGCTTGGCGACGTGCGCGACGTGAACGCCCTCATCCGCGAGCTCTCCTCCTACGACGTGGCCTCGGTTACGTCCCGCGAGCAGACGCTCGAGGAGCTGTTCCTGCACCTGTACGAGGGCGTCGAGCCCTCGCGGCAAAGCTAGGGGGTTCCGATGATCCTTCCTCTTTTCAGGCACGAGCTGCGCTCCTGCCTGCTTCCGACCGCAATCATCTCCGCAGTGGTGATTCTCTACGCCTGCGTCATCATCGGCATGTACGATCCCGAGCTCGGTGAGTCGCTTACCCTCATGCGCGATGCCATGCCTGAGCTCTTTGCCGCCTTCGGCATGGCCGGCCAGGGGACGACGCTTCTAGAGTTCGTCGTCAACTACCTGCACGGCTTTTTGCTCGTGGTGCTTCCCCTCGTTCTCGTGGCGGTGCTCACCAGTCGGCTCGTGGTCCGTCACGTCGAGCGCGGCAGCATCGCCTACCTGCTCGCACAGCCCGTAGGGCGCACGCGTCTCATGCTCTCGCAAGCGTGCGTTCTCATTCTCTGCCTCGTTCTTCTCGCGGTGGCGCTCACTGCGTTCGAGCTGGCTACGGCCCATGTCATGTTCCCCGGCGAGCTCGTTGCCTCCGATCTCGTCGCCGTCAACGTGGCCACGTTCTGTCTGTGGCTGTTCCTCTCCGGCATGTGCTGGGCGGGGGCCTGTGCCTTCCCGAACGTCTCTGCCGCGAGGTGGGCGGGCGTTGCCGTGTGCACGCTCTTCGTCCTTGTCCAGATGCTCTCGGGGATGGGAGACGAGCTTGCCTGGCTCGCCGACGTCACGCCTCTCTCGCTCCTCGACCCCCTCGGGGTCGCCTCGGGGGAGGTTGGCGCCGTCTTGGGCACGGCCGCTCTTGCCGTCTTGGGTGTCGTGCTCTCCTCTCTGGGGATCGTCGCCTTTTCTCGACGTGATCTGAGCGTGTAGGGGCTGATCTGAGACAGCTTGCCGACCTTCCATCGGGAGCTCCCGCGTCCGACCGGCCCCCTCGGCCCGCGCCGACCTCCCTGCCATGCGATACGATTGGGTAAGCGCCGACTCCCGCGCGGCGCGGGGATCGAGGAGGTTTGGCCGACGTCTCATGGAAAGCGTGCGCGTCATAAAGGTTTTTCTCGCCTCGCCGATGGACCTCGCCGAGGAGCGGGCCGTCTTCAGGAGGGTTCTCGACCGCATCAGCGACCGCTTTGGGCGGCGGCTGGGAGCTCGCTACGACGTCGTGTGCTGGGAGAGGGACGTGCGCCCGGACTGCGCAGACGACGCCCAGGACGTCGTGAACCGGCAGGTCCCGCTTGACTACGACGTCTTTGTGGCGCTCTTCCGCCAGCGCCTCGGCACCCCCACGCACCGTGCCCCCTCGGGGACCGTCGAGGAGTACGAGCGCGCGCTCGTCTACCGCGCCGCCCGCCCCGACGTCTCCATCATGTGCTACTTCCTGGGCGACGAGGGAGGCGAGGAGATCGGGGGCCTCAAGGCTCGAATGGCGGCCGACGGCGTGCTGTTCCACGAGGCCCTCACGAGGGAGAAGTTCGAGGACGCGGTCTTTGGCCACTTCACCGACCTCCTCCTGGAGAGGGTTCAGGTGGGGAGGGGCCCGAGCGACCTCAGGCCGGACCGCTCCGACGTTGCGAGGTCGGTCTCCGTCGCGCTGCTCGACGAGCGTGACCGCGTGCTCATACTCCGTCGCCCGCCCGACGCCAAGGTAGCCCCGGGTCTCTGGCAGCTGCCCGGCGGCAAGATGGACGCGGGGGAGGCTCCCGTGGAGACGGCGGTGCGCGAGGTCGGGGAGGAGCTGGGCTTTGAGCTGAGCCCCGACGACCTCACGTTTGTGAGGACCTTCCACTCGACGTCGATCGGGAAGGGCCGCCCGCGTCCGTTTGACATGTACCTCTACCTCTACGAGCCGCGCCTCGAGGCGGGCGCGGTGCCGACGCTCAGCTCGGAGTCGGACGCCTTCGAGTGGATCGACCTCACGAGGTTCCACCTCTTTGACGGGGCGTTTCTCGGGACGAACCTGGCCATGCTGCGCGTCTTGTGGCGCGAGCTGTGCCTCACCCGGGTTCTGGGTGCCGTCCTCGAGCACTGCGAGCGCTCGGGGTCCCTCGAGCTTCCCCGGGTGCTTCCCGGGGTCTCGGACGAGCGTCTGGCGCAGACCTACGCCACGCTCTCGCTGCTCGGGCTCGCCGAGGTGGGCCGCGGCGCCCGCATGACGGGCGCGACCTCGCTCAAGGTCCTCGCGGCGCTCTGCGACCTATCCCGTTCTGACGGCTCGGTCTTCGACGACTCGCACATCGACGTCGTGTCCCGGTTCGGCCTGGGGGACGCGGACTGCAGGCTGCTCCGTGACCACTTCGAGCGCGCGCTCTACTCCCACGAGTCACTGCTCGTCTCGCTCTCGTGCAAGACGCAGACGAGAAACAGCGTGCGCGACGTCTGCGACGTCCTTCTGTTCGGCCGTCTTGACGAGCGCCTGTACCTGCTGCTCAGGTGGGACTTCCACGCAGGCAAGTACCAGATGTTCGCGTCGGGCACCCCCGCTCCCGGGAGTGCGTCGTTCCGCGAGCGCGCGGACCACGTGGTCGCGCGCCGGCTGGACAGCTCGGTCTGCAGGCAGCTCGACCACCTGCTCGCAAAGAGCTTCACGACCTACCACCTGAGCGCGGGGAGCGTCGACGACGACCCCATCCTGCGTCGCTACGACGTCGACGTCTCCGCCTCCTCGGTCAGGGCCGGAAGGGAGGGGGACTTCCTCCGCGCGGTCCGAAACGTCAACAGGGCCGCGCGGCTCGCCCTGGAGTTTGGCTGGAGCTTCTCGACAGACGAGCTCAAGGAGCTGGGGTACTTCTCGTGGTGCGCCCTCGACGACCTCCTGGAGTGCGCCACGGAGTACCGGGGCCGCCCGGTGCGCGGCTTTGCGGAGATCATGCAGCACCTCAGCACGGCGGAGGTCGTGCGCCTCGCGTCCCGCCCGGTGGCGCTCGAGCCTGCGGACCTCGACGACGACCTCGACGTCTGCATCGAGTTCGCACGGGCCAAGCGGGCCTAGGGCAACCCGGGCCCGGCCGCGCGCGGGGACCGGGCGACCAAGACGTCCCGTTTGGGGAGAAGTGCCCGCGGACGCGAGCCGGGCCACGTATCATGGCCAGTAGGCGAATGACGCGCGTCTCGCTCCTTCCGGGACGCGGAGAAAGGCGGTTCGGATGTCTGAGGGTGCGGGGCTCTATGTTGCGGACGGGCTCTTTCTTGGCGACGCCGTACTTCTCGCCTTCATGGTCGTCGGCGTCGTCGCGGCCCTCGTGCCCATGACGCTGCTCTCTCGCTCGCCGGACGGAAGGCGTCACGTGTCTGATGTCCTCCTGGGCCTGCTCGTTGGCTTCTTCATCCTCACCTTCGTGCTGCTGGTCCCCGTCATCTGGGTGACGCAGGGGGGAGACCCGCTGCTCGCCTTCCTTCGCACCACGTTCCTCACCATCCAGAGCCCGACGCTCAACAGCGGCGCTGCCGACGTGGTGGGCGGCCTCCCGACGAGCTGGGTCGGGAGCGCCTACTGCGTCCTTCTCAACGTCTGCTACGTTGCGATGCCCCTGCTTGCCATCTCGAACATCCCGGACCTGCTGGGGCACCGCCTCTCGAGGCTGAGGTACTGGGCCATCTGCCGGTGGGGCGTCCGCGGGCGCAGCGTCTATGTCTTCAGCGGGCTGGGAGACCGCGAGATGTCCCTTGCCGGGGAGGTGCTCTCGCGCGCGGGAAAGAGGGGGGCCGCCGGGAGGGCAGGGCGTCCCGTCGTCATCTTCGCCAACGTCTCTCACGTCGAGAAGGACGAGTTCAGCGACGCTCTTATCGCCATCGACAGCGCCGACCTCCACTGCCTCGAGCAGGGCTTCTCCGACGTCGCCCTCAGGCTCTGCAACCCCATCCGCTTCAAGACGTGCTCGCTGTTCGCCCTCTCCGACGACGCCACGAGAAACGTGGCAAAGACCTGCACGGCGCTCGCCAAGCTCAGGGGGACTACCTCGACGGAGGGCGGAATCGAGCTCCCCGGGACCAAGGCCTTCCTCCAGTCCGCAAACGTCTGCGAGGGGACCGCGGCCGACGGGGACCTCCCCGTCAACCGCGTCAAGTTCTACGTGCGCATCGACTCGCCCGACGACCAGCTCGTCATAGACGCGGCCAACACGTCGACGGGGGGCGCGGAGGGCGTCTGCCCGCTTCGCGTGCGTACGCTCAAGGAGGAGTCGCTCGCCGCGTTCTCGCTGCTGCGTCGCGCCCCGCTGTACCGCGCGCTCTCCGACGAGCCGGCGAGCTGCGTCTCCCTGCGGCCGTCCGTCGCCCAGGAGCTCAACGTGCTCGTGCTCGGCTCCGGATCGTTTGCCGAGGCCATGGTGCTGAACGTGCTGTGGGCCGCCCAGATGCACAACGTGCTCCTGCACGTGACCGTCGCGGGGGAGGGCGTCGCCGAGATGGAGGCGCGCATGCGCATGCGCTACCGCGGTCTCTTTGAGATAGACGAGCACTTTGGCGCCGGGTACACGCAGAGAAACCTCTTTGACCTCTCGTTCGTCCCGTGCTCCCTGCGTTCCCCGGAGCTCTACCGCAGCGCGCTCGGCCCCCTGGCGGCCTGCGAGCACCTCTACCTCATCGTCGCGCTCGAGGACGGGGACGCGGCAAACCACGAGATCGCCCTCAACGCGCGCCTCTTCTACCTCGACTATCACGTAGGCGAGGCCGAGCCGCCCATCGTCCCCACGATCGCCGCCCTCATCAAGGACGAGTCGATGGCGCGTCTCGTCTCCGGGAAGCTTGACCTCGGCACGAAGTCCTACGGGATCGTGACCTTTGGCTCCGACCTGTTTGGCTACGACTCGGTCCTCTCCTCCGACCTCGAGCGGGAGGCGCAGAGCGCCGACGACGTCTACGGCTACGTGTGCGGAGTCGGCGGGGTCTTCCACGACGAGAGGGCCAACCCCGACGATGTCCGCACCCTGGTCGTCGACATGCTGGAGAACCCCCCGCGAGGCGGCGTCCGGTCTCAGGACATCAGCTCCGCGCCGCAGGTCATGTACCACTCGAACCTCGCGCAGGCGCTGCACGCAGAGTACAAGGCGTGGGCCATGGGGCTCGACTCTGGGGAGGGCGTGCGCGCCAACGCGGGCCTGGAGATCTCTGCGGAGGTCGTCGAGCGCATGGCGCAGATCGAGCACAATCGCTGGTGGGTCATGTACCTGACGTTTGGCTACACCTATCTGACGCCCGACCAGCGGCAGAGGTTCTCCTCGGTTCTCGGGGTCGATTTCGCGAACAAGAACCGCCTCCGGAAGCTCGACGAGGTGCGCAAGCACGCGCTTCTCTGCCCCTGGGAGCGGGTGTGGGACAACTACGCAAGCGCGGTGGGCGGCTTTGCCTACCGCCTTCCCGCGACGTTGGGGGAAGGCTCGACGCGCCTCGTCCTGCGGGTGCGCGGTGGTGCCCCCGACCTCGAGGCCATCAGGCTGCAGCTCGTCACGCAGCGGGACCACCTCGTCGTCGACTCGTGGGACGCCGGCTCGTCCCCGCACGCCGTGCCCTCGCTCCCGGCGGGCAGCTACCTGGTCCACCCCGTCTCCGCACCCAGCGGCTTCCAGGTCGCGGACGACGTCGAGGTCGTCGTGGACGGAAGGGACGAGGAGCTCACCGTCGACCTCTCCCTTCCCGACTGCTCCCCGCTCGTCAACCCGGCCGTCTACGACATGGCCTTCTGCTGCTCCATCTGGTGGCATCGGGCCAACGGCCTCTGGCGGTAGCCGGTCGCCCGCCGCGACGCCCCGGCCGGCCGGGATGCCGTATGCTAACCTGAAAAAGCGATGCGGGCGCCAGGGCGCCCTTCGTCCCAAAGGGGGCTTGTCATGGCAATGACCGGCGAGCAGATCTCCCAGCTCCTCTCATCCCTCAAGGTGTCGGACACGGCCGCGCTGCAGCTTGCCTGCGAGCTCTATCGGGCGCACGACGCGGAGCCCCTCGACATGGACATCGAGTCCGCGCCCGACGGCGCGTTTGCCTACCACCTCAAGACGGACTCCATCACCCGCCGCCTCGGAGACTGCGCCCTGCTCAACGGCGCGCTCGAGCGCGGGAGGGGCGTCGTCATGGGGCCCGCTCACAAAGACCTCAGGTGCTCGCACCGCAGCTGCGGGTTCTCCGTCTGCCCCGTCGCCCTGGCGGCGTGCTTCGCGCTCCACGAGGCCCTGCTGCCCCAGAGCGAGATTCCCCTGCTCGCAGAGGCGGAGGGGCGCCGGGCGAGAAGAACGCGCGCGGGGCGTCAGTTCGTCGAGAAGTGGGAGGCGCTGACCGTCGACTCCGAGCGCGCGCTTCACCTGCTCGTGAGCGAGCGCGAGAACGACTTTGCCGGCATGGTCGTCGCCGACGACGACTCCTACCGCGCCGACTTCGTCTCGGACGTCGCCGATCTTCTTGCCACGCTGGGCAAGATCGAGCGAGGGTCCGTCCGCAAGGTGCGCGCGATGTCGCTCATCAACCAGGTCGACCAGGAGAAGTTCACCTTCATCTCGACGGGGGACGAGAACCTCCGCCCACGCACGCTCTACGTGATCGACCGCCTGGGGGACTTCGTGTCCTTCAACCGCGCCGACCTCATCAAGGACTACGTGATCGAGCGCCTGGGACGCATCGTCGACGACCGCTACGTCCTGCTCGTGGGAACGCGCGCCGAGCTCATGCGCTTTGCGGGCCTTTCGAGCGCGTTTCACTTCACGTACGAGCTGAACCGCATCGAGCTGGGGTACATGACGCCCGACCGCGTCTTTGACCACTACCTCGAGGACCTGGACCAGCCCCTGCGCGACGAGGCCCTGCGCGACGCCACCTTCCGGGACCGGTTCTGCTCCTTCGTGGCCTTCAACGCCGACGCGCTCCCCTTCAAGGGACGCGAGCTCGCCGATTACCTCGCCAAGGGCTCGAACGCGGCCGGCAGACTCGACCTTCCCCGCAGCAGGTACCAGAGCTCCTCGCTCGAGGAGATGCTCGACGAGATTGTGGGCCTTGACGACGTCAAGGAGACCGTTCGCAGACTCGAGCGATTCGCCCTCTTCAGGAAGACGGCAGAGGCTCGCGGCGCCAAGCTGCCCCCCGCCAACTTCCACATGCTCTTCACGGGCAACCCCGGCACGGGCAAGACGACCGTCGCCCGGATGGTGGCCACGATGCTCTACAAGATCGGCATCACGCGCCAGAACGTCTTCAAGGAGGTCACGGCGAAGGACCTCATCGGGGAGTACGTGGGGAGCACGGCCCCCAAGACGGCGGCGGTCGTGGGCGAGGCGATGGGGGGCGTCCTCTTCATCGACGAGGCCTACGCCCTCGCAGGCGGCAAGGGCGAGCTGAGCGGCGCGGACTACGGCGCCGAGGCCGTCGCCGAGCTCATCAAGGCGATGGAGGACCGCCGGGACGAGCTCGTCGTCATCTTTGCCGGGTACGAGAAGGAGATGTCCGACTTCATCGAGACGAACCCCGGGATCTCGTCGCGCATAGGCTACAAGTTCCGCTTTGCGGACTACTCGACCGACGAGCTGCTCCAGATCTTCAGGAGGGACCTCGCCGTCGCGGGCTTCGACTACGACGGGGACGCCATCGACCCGGTGCTGCGCGAGACCTTCGACTACCATCGTCGCTTCCGCAGCTTTGGCAACGGGCGCTTCGTGGGAACGCTCGTCCAGAAGGCGCTCGTCAAGCACTCGAACCGCGCGGCCCAGGGCGTGGTAGCGCCCGAGGACACCATGCGCCTCTCGCTGGAGGACGTTCCCACGCGCCAGGAGCTCTTCGACATCCAGGACTGGCAGCCCCGCCCCGCCCGGGAGCTCCTTGCCCCGCTCGTTGGGATGGCGGAGCTCAAGGAGAAGATCTCCGAGCTCGAGCGGGTCGTCTCGTTCCACGAGAGCGGAAACCGCTCGGGCCTCAGGATGCCCCCGATGAACCTCAACATGGTCTTCACCGGAAATCCCGGCACGGGAAAGACCACGGTGGCCCGCATCATCGGCCAGGTTCTCTACAACGTCGGGGTGGTTCCAACGAACCGGTTCGTGGAGGTCGAGGCGAAGGACCTCACCTCGTCGCTCGTGGGCGGCAGCTCCCGGGCGGTGGAGGAGAGGCTCAAGGCCGCCGCGGGCGGCGTGCTCTTCATCGACGAGGCGTACGCCCTGCTCGAGACGAGCGCGGGCGCCGAGGTCATAGCCCAGCTCGTCAAGGCGATGGAGGACCACAAGGGCGAGCTCTCGGTGATGTTTGCGGGGTACGAGGCGGAGATGCGCAGGTTCATAGACCTCAACCCCGGCCTCGCGTCGCGAATCGGCTACACGTTCCACTTCGAGGACTACGGAACAGACGAGCTCGAGGAGATCTTCGAGCGCAAGATGACGAGCTATGGCTTTGCGCTCTCCGACGAGGCGCGCGCGGCCACCCGCGAGATCTTCCGGTACTTCCACAACGTGGAGCGCTTCGGCAACGGGCGCTTCGTCGACAAGGTGGTCCAGGAGGTCATCGCCAGGCGCTCGGAGGGCTCGTCCGACGACCCGGCGGCCATCGGGGCGGGGGACGTCCCCTCGATCGAGAGCCTGTGCAAGACCGTCTCGGTTCCCGTTCTGAGCCCGGACGACGCCTTCTCCGACGAGTCCCTGCGTCGCGTGGCGATTCACGAGATGGGCCACGCGACCTGTCGCCTCGGCCTCGTCGGCGAGACGAACATCATGGTCGTGACCGTGGAGCGCGAGGCGAGCGGGTCGCTCGGCTACGTGCAGCACAAGGCGTCCGCGACGGACATGCCGACGGCGGTCTACTTCGAGAACCGGATCGCGGAGCTCATGGGCGGCATGGCCGCCGAGCACCTCTACTACGGGGACTACTCCGCGGGCAACTCGTCAGACCTGCGCATGGCGACGACGCTCGCGCGCGACTACGTGGCCCGCTACGGGATGTCGCCGGCGGGCTACGTCCAGTACGTCGACGACGCCTCCGCAGGCTCCGGGCGGACGGAGCTCGTCGACCTCCCGCGCGAGGTGCGCGACGAGATGAACCGCGTCATGGGCGAGGCGTTCTCCCGTGCGCAGGAGACCATCAAGGCCCACAGGGAGACGTTCGACCGGCTGGTGGAGGTTCTTCTCGCCGAGCGAACCATATCGGGCGAGCGGATCATGGCCCTGTGGAGCGAGCTGAGCGGGAAGGAGGGTGATGCCCGATGAGCGAGAAGGGCTCCGAGGACCTCGAGCGGGCGCTTGCCGAGCTTTTGGGCTCCTCGACCAAAAAGAGCGGGGACGGCGCCGGGGAAGAGGGAGAATTCATGGACAGGCTGCGCGCGTGCGAGACGGAGGTCAACGGGCGCTGACATGACGCCCGGGCGCGCGAGCACGAGTGGCGGGCACGGACCTGGAGAAAGGAATCTGCCATGGCAAGCACGGAGTCACTGAGAAAAGAGTTCGAGCAGTACATGGACTCCCACGGCGTGAAGTACTCGACCGTCAACAGCGGGGACAACATCGACCTCCTCTCGTTTGACCGCGACGGGGAGAGCACGCGCGTCTTTGTGGACTTTGACGAGGAGGGCGAGGCGAGCACCGTTCACTTCTGCGTGCAGAACTTTGCCAAGGTGAAGTCCGAGGAGCTCCTGGCCAAGGCCCTGCTCGTGGTGAACGGCCTCAACATGCGCTTCCGCTGGCTCAAGTTCTACGTCAACACCGAGACCCTCAACATCACGGCCGACTGCGACGCCAAGGTCTTCCCCGGCTCCGTGGGCGAGGAGTGCACCGAGATCTGCTTCCGCGCCGCGAGCATCATCGACGACGCCTTTGACGACCTCGGCGAGATCATCGAGAAGGACGACGATGATGCGCCCAGTAGGGAAGAGCTGCTTGCCATGCTCAAGAAGATGATGGCCCAGCTCGCCGACGAGTAGCACCCTCTCCCGGCGCCGCGCTCCGGCGCCGGGAGAGCCTTTCGCGCGCGAGACCCCCTGCCCGCCCCTTTGCCCCGCGAGGTCCATACGGCTATCCTTATCCACTCATGCACCCAACCGAGGGAGCCTACATGGACATCATCGCCACGCTCGCGGAGGAGCTTGGGCTCAAGCCCGCCGCGGTCCAGGCCGCCGTCGACCTCATCGACGAGGGGAACACCATCCCCTTCATCGCGCGCTACCGCAAGGAGGCGACGGGCGGCATGGACGACGTCGCCCTGCGCGCGCTCGACGAGCGCCTTGCCTACCTGCGCAACCTGGAGCAGCGCAAGGAGGACGTCATCGTTCTCATCAACGCCCAGGGCAAGCTCACGCCCGAGCTCGAGGCGGAGATTCGCGCGGCCACCCAGCTCCAGCGCGTCGAGGACCTCTACAAGCCCTACCGCAAGAAGCGCATGACCCGCGCCCAGAAGGCCCGCGAGGCGGGGCTGGAGCCGCTCGCCAACATGATCATCATGCAGGTCACGCCCAAGAAGGGCGGCCCGCTCGAGGCGGCTGCGCCCTTTGTGACGCCCGAGGCCGCCGAGGCCGGGTTCGACACGCCGGAGAAAGCGCTCGCCGGGGCGGCCGACATCGTGGCCGAGACGGTGGCGGAGGACGCCGAGAACGTGGCCGACCTGCGAGCCTTCACCGAGGGCACGGCCGACATCGTCTCTGTTGCGGTGGACGCGGGCGAGAAGACCCCCTACGAGCCCTACTACGACTTCGCCGAGCCGGCGCGCAAGATCCCCAACCACCGCGTCCTGGCCATCGATCGCGGCGAGCGGGAGGAGAAGCTCCGCGTGCGCGTGCGGGTGGACGTGGAGGCGGCCGTGACGCGGCTCGGGAGCCGCTGGCCGCGCCGCCAGGGACCCTTCGCCCCGATCCTCGACGCTGCCGTCGCCGACGGCTACAAGCGCCTCATGGCACCCTCGCTCGAGCGCGAGCTGCGCGCCCGCCTCACCGTCCGTGCGCAGATGGACGCCATCAAGGTCTTTGCCAAGAACCTCGAGGGCCTGCTCTCCGCCCGCCCGGTGCGCGGCGCCCGCATCATCTCGCTCGACCCGGGCTATCGCACGGGCTGCAAGGTCGCGGTGCTCGACGAGACGGGCAAGCTCCTCGACCACGGTGTGGTCTACCCCACCAAGCCGCGCCACGACGTCGCGGGCACCAAGCGCGAGCTCGCGCGCCTCGTGAGCCGCTACGGCATCAACACCATCGTCATCGGCAACGGCACGGCGAGCCGTGAGACCGAGGAGGTCGTCTCCGAGTTCATCGCCGAGCAGGCGCCCGAGCTTCGCTACACCATCGTCAACGAGGCTGGCGCCTCGGTCTACTCCGCCTCCGAGCTCGCGAGCCAGGAGTATCCCGACCTCGACGTGACCACGCGCGGGGCCATGAGCCTGGGGCGGCGCCTCCAGGACCCGCTCGCGGAGCTCGTCAAGATCCCGCCGCAGTCCATCGGCGTCGGGCAGTACCAGCACGACCTCGACCAGGCCGAGCTCGCCCGCGCGCTCGGCAACGTGGTCGAGGACGTGGTCAACCGCGTGGGCGTGGACGCCAACACCGCGAGCGCGAGCCTGCTCGGCTACGTCTCCGGCATCACGCCCGCCGTGGCGCGCAACATCGTGGCCTACCGCGAGGAGAACGGCGCGTTCACCGACCGCGGCCAGCTCAAGAAGGTGCCCAAGCTCGGCCCCAAGGCCTTTGAGCAGTGCGCGGGCTTCCTGCGCATCACGGGAGGGGACAACCCGCTCGACGCCACGAGTGTCCACCCGGAGAGCTACGCGGTCGCCACCGCCGTCCTCGAGCGCGCCGGGGTGGGCGAGAAGGACCTCGCGCAGGGCGGCGTTCCCGACATCGCGCAGCGCGTGGGCAACCTCGCCGCGCTCGCCGACGAGCTGGGCTGCGGCTTCCTGACGCTGTTCGACATCGTCCACGAGCTCGAGAAGCCCGGGCGCGACCCGCGTGACGACGCGCCCGAGGTGGTCTTCAGCCGCGCGGCGCTCTCGATCGAGGACCTCCAGCCCGGCATGGAGCTCACGGGCACTGTGCGCAACGTGGTGGACTTCGGCGCCTTCGTGGACGTGGGCGTCCACCAGGACGGGCTCGTCCACATCTCCAAGATGGCGCGGCGCTTCGTCAAGCACCCGAGCGACGTGGTGGCCGTGGGCGATACGGTTAAGGTCTGGGTGGAGAAGGTCGACCGCGACCGCGGCAAGATCTCGCTCACCATGGTCGAGGGGAAGTAGGGGAGTGCCGGGCCTCGTTCCTACAACCGAGGCGGAGCTGCTCGCTGCGGACGAGGAGCGCGACGTGGCCATCTGCGGGCGCTCGCTCGCGCTCGACCGGCCCACGCGCTTCTCGGCGCAGAGGGCGCACGACACCACGCCGACGCCGTACTTCGTGCTCGAGGAGCTTCTCGGCGGGCTCGATCTCACCGAGTCCGATCACCTGCTCGACGTCGGCTGCGGTCAGGGCCGCGTGCTTGCGTATGCCGCCCGGTGTCTGCCGTGCCGCGCCACGGGCGTGGAGCTCGACCCTGAGCTCGCGTCCGTGGCGTCGGCGTGGGCTGCGCGCCACGAGCGCGTCTCGGTGGTCTGCGGGAGCGTGCTCGACCTGTCGCTTGCGCCCTACACGCACTTCTACCTGTTCAACCCGTTTGACACGCCGGTGCTCGAGGCGTTTCTCGCCAAGGTGGAGCGGGAGGCGCGCGGTCCGGTGACGCTCGTGCACATGTCGGACAACGGGGAGAGCTACTCCTACCTCGGTCGCGCCGGCTGGAGCGTGCTGCGCGAGGGGTCGTTTCAGGACTTTCGTCCCGCACCGGGCGTTTGCGTTCCCGTCTACGAGTGGCCGCAGCACTTCTCGGTGCGTCGGTTTGAGCCGGTGCGCTAGGGGCGGCGCTCGCAGGCGTTGCCCGTCCGGTCGGCGAACTGTTCGCCCGCGCGAATAGAAATCACCCCCCCTCGTGCATAGTGTGGGGCAGCACTTTCTCTCGGGGTGGGAGCCGCTATGGAGTACATGACGGTGAGGGATGCCGCGCGGCGCTGGGGCGTGACGGAGCGCCTGGTGCAACGCCTGTGCGCCGATGGCCGCATAAACGGTGCCGAGAAGTTCGCCGGCTCGTGGCGCATCCCGGAGGGCGCGCCCAAGCCCGTTGACCCGCGCCGCACGCCCGCACCCTCGCGCCCAAGGCGCCTTTCCAGCGACCACACCAACCTCATGCCTCTCATGAGCTCGGCCTTCGAGCCGGGACATGCCCGCGAGTTCGTGGAATCGCTCGATGCGGGACCACGTGCAGACATCGCGCGCTCCGAGCTCGCCTACTTTACCGGCTGCGCGAGCGAGGCGGTTGAGCTGGCGGGGCGGCACCTTGCGAGCGAGGAGCTGGGCATCCGGCTTTCCGCTTGTCTCATCTGCGCCTACGCCACCTGACGCTCGGTCGGATCGAGCGCGCCCGCAGCGCGCTCGAGATGGCGAGAGGAGCGCTTGCGCAGGCGTCTCTCGCGGATCCGCGCCTGCGCGCGGCGGAGGGCTTCGTCGCCCAGACGGCGAGCGTCCTGCTGCACCTGCCCGCACCTGCCAACGCGCCCGACGCGGGCGAGGTGATGCCGCTTCTGCCGCCGGGGCTGCGCGCCTTCGCGCTTTACGTGAGGGCGCATGCCGCCTACCTCTCGGGGGACTACGCCCACAGTCTCGGCATCGCCGAGACCGCGCTTCTCGCCATGGAAGCGGTCTATCCCATCCCGTCCATCTACCTGCACCTCGTTGCCGTCATGGACCTCGTGTCCCTGCGCCGTGCCGACGAGGCGCGCAGGCACCTGCTCGCAGCGTGGGAGCTGGCCCGTCCCGACGACCTCATCGAGGGGTTTGCCGAGCACCACGGGCTTCTCGGCGGCATGCTCGAGGCGGTGATCAAGCCCGCGTGGCCCGAGGACTTCCGGCGCATCATCGACATCACGTATCGCTTCTCCGCGGGATGGCGGCGCGTGCACAACCCTGTCACCGGCGACGACGTGGCCGACAATCTCACCACCACGGAGTTTGCCGCCTCGATGCTCGCTTCCCGCGGGTGGACCAACGCCGAGATTGCCCAGCACATGGGGGTCTCTCCCCACACGGTCAAGAGCTGCATCTCCTCCGCACTGCGCAAGCTTGGCGTCTCCAGCCGCCAGGAACTCCGCCGCTTCATGCTCGCGTGAGGTGCGGCGGGGTGCCTGTCCCGCGCGCCACCACCCGTTTTGGAGCGCTAACGGGTGATGCGCCGTCTTTCGCCCTCGCCGAGAATGGACCTAGGCGAATACGTGCCCCGAAGGCTTGGGGCTGGCGAGAAGGGCGGTGGGCGTGATGACGATGGCCAGGAGGATCTGCTCGTTTGTGGCGTGCGCGCTCGCCGCGATGGCGATCTGCGTGGGGCTGCTGCCCGCCGAGGCGCGGGCGGCGGGGAACGCCCCCGGGAGGCTTGTCATCGGCAACGTCACCGTTGACACCTCGCAGGGCGGCTACTGGACGACGGACAGCACAACTGGCGAGCTGACCGAATCAAGCGCAGGCGAAAGCTGGAACGTCCACTATGATGCGGGAAGCAACATCCTGACCCTGAACGGTGCGACCATCTCAGGTAGCGGAAGCGAGAATCCGTCAACCAACTATAGCAACGCTGCCATTTATGCGGACAGAAATGGACAGCCCGTTTCGCTGGCAATCGTTTTGGAGGGGGCAAACACCGTAAGCGCTTCCGTGGGCGTTTTTGTTTGGTCCGAGACAGGCGCAGCCAGCCTTGCCATCACGGGTCCGGGCAGCCTGAATGCCAGCTGTTTTCAGTGCGGAATCCTCGTTCAGAGCAACGGCAACAACGCTGCCCTGACCATCCGGGACGCCGATGTGGAGGCAGCGGTGACCAGCGCTGCCGGCGATGGGATCATGGTGCAGACGGGCATCAATTCGGACGCCTCTCTGACTGTGGATGGAGGCAGCCTGACTGCGGCTGGAAACGGCGACAGTGGCACGGGGGTTCGCTTTCAGTTTGGCAGCGGCGTTTCTGGCTCTGGAACGCCCGGTCTGACCGTCAACGGCAATACTGTCGTGCGAGCCAACGGTGGGATTGCGTCCAATTCCAGCCCTGTGACGCCCAACGGCACGGGCATCGTCTTTAACAACGGCACAGGCACCGTGTACGGCAACGTGACCTTGCAGGACAACCTGGAGGTTGGCAAGGACGAGAGCCTGACGATCCCGGGCGGCGCGAGCTTGACGATTCCGAACGGTCTCACGCTGACCAATCGGGGCACCGTGACCATTGAGGGCGGCGCCCTGACCAACGACGGTGTCATAGAAAACCACGGCACGCTGCCGAACAGCATCGGTGGAAACGGTACGGTCAGTCATATCCCGGAGTATACGTTCAGCTATCCGCAAACGCGGACGCTTGCGGAGGACCATGGTTCCGGCTTTTACACGGCAAAGGGAACCCTGTCCCTTGGTAGCAACCCGGTTCTGACCGGAGGAGGACGCGTTGTTGTGTACGGCACAAACAAGGCCGACTTCAACACCCTCACCCTGTCGAAAGACGACGATCCGACAAAGACCATCCCAGTTGGGATTTCTGCACAGCAGCAAGGATCTGGTGATGGGGTCTATCTGAAGAACCCAGAAGAGACGAGGGTCTTCGCTGTCCTGGGCGCTGATGAGGCTGCCGACTTCAGCGTGCTGTGCGAAATTCACAACATGGGGAAGGTTCCCAGCGGGCAGTATAGCGGCACGATCTGCCTCTACGTCGGCTATACCACGGACGGGACCGTCAAGGCGGGTGATGCGGCGAACGACGTTGATCTGAGCCAGCTGGATCGTTATGAGGTCGAGGTGAACCTGTCCGTTGGACATGTCCACAGCCCCGCTGCCGCGTGGTTGAGCGATGCGGGCGGACACTGGCACGCCTGCTCGGGATGCGCCGACAAGCTGGATTATGAGACCCATGCGCCCAAGACCGTCAACGCGAAGGCGGCGACATGCACCGAGGACGGGTATACCGGCGACACGGTGTGCTCCGTCTGCGGGTACAAGATCTCGCGGGGCGAGTCCGTCCCCGCCCTCGGCCACGACTGGGGCGAGTGGACCGTCTCCGAGCCCGCCACCTGCACGGATGACGGCATGGAGGAGCGCTCCTGCGCAACCTGCGGCGTGACCGAGGAGCGCACGCTGCCCGCCCTCGGCCACGACTGGGGCAAGCCCGAGTGGAGCTGGTCTGAGGACGGGGCCAAGTTCGTTGCCACGTTCGCCTGCGCCCATGACGCGGCGCACGCCCGGGAGCTGACCGCGGAGCCCACGTCCTCCGTCAGGGCGGAGCCCGCCTGCACCGAGGCTGGTGTCAGGGTCTACACGGCTACGGTCGAGCTCGACGGCGCAAAGTACACCGCGACCTCCGAGCAGGCCATTCCCGCCCTCGGCCACGACTTCCAGGACGGCGTGTGCACGCGCTGCGGCGAGAAGGACCCGGACTACGTTGCCCCCGCGGAGACGGATGAGCCGCAGAACCCCGAACCCGAGAGCGACGAGCTGCCCAACGCGGGCGACGCGTCCCTCCCGGCCCTGGCCGCCGCGGTCGCGGGCTCGCTGCTCTGCCTCGTTGCCGCGCCGCGCCTGCGCCGCCGCTAGCCCTCGGCGGGGACGAAGCGCACCGAGAGCAGGAAGAGCGCGCTTATCGCCAGGCAGGCGGGTTGGCCGACGAGGTCGATGAGGACCTTGCACAGCACCGCGCCGAGGCAGAAGAAGGTCACGAGCGCGGCGTAGCGGGCGGAGCGGTGCAGCTCGTGGCGGTCGCCGCGGAACACGCCCTCGTAGAGTGTCTCCCCGAGCGAGCGCAGGTTGCCGGTGCAGAACACGCTCGAGTAGGCCGAGCGCGTTCCGAAGAGGCGGAAGTTCTCGTAGGAGAGCGCCGCGCAGAACGATATGAAGCTGTTCACGAGGAGGTCGGGCGCGGCGGGCGGCAGCAGCGCCACGACGGCGAACGCCGCGGCCTCAAAGACCGCGACCCAGCGCATCATGGGGTAGCGGTTGTTGCCGTGCACGCTGGCGAGGATGTGCTTGGAGAGCACGATGCCAACGACGAACGCGATGATGGGCACGAGGTAGTGGCCCACGCCGGGCAGGTTGCCCGCGGCGAGGTTGATTCCAAGGAGGGCGACGTTGCCGGTCTGCCCGGTCGCGAAGACGTGGTCGTGCAGGAGGTAGGAGTACGCGTCCATGAAGCCTCCCGCGCAGATGACGGTGAGGCCGAGCCTCACGGGCACCTTGGTCCTTCTCGCCGACGACGCCTGCTCCATCTTGCCCTCCCGCTCGACTCCGCACCGACCGCGTGCCATCCTAGAACAAACGAGGCCCCGGGGCGAGCGGAGGAACAGGATGTCCGGAGAGGCGCAGAGGGTCGCGCGGGAGGCCGGTCTGGAGCTGCGCGAGGGCGCGGCGGGGCTGGCGCTCGCCGGCGACGGCATGGAGCTCACGTGCGACCTCGCGCGCCTGCTGCCGAGGCTCCGCCCGGACCGGCTCGGGCGCGAGCTGCTCGTCCGCGCGGCGCGCGTCCGGGGCGTCGCGGCGCCCACTGCCGTGGACGCGACGGCGGGCCTCGGCGAGGACTCGCTGCTGCTGGCGGCTGCCGGCTTCACGGTCACGATGTACGAGAAGGACCCGGTCATAGCGGCGCTCCTGCAAGACGCGCTCGACCGAGCGGCAAACGAGCCGCAGCTCAGCGCCATCGTCGAGCGCATGACGCTCGTGGAGGGAGACAGCGTGGCCGCCCTGCGCGCGATGGGCGCCGCCCCAGACGTGGTGTTTCTCGACCCGATGTTTCCCGAGCGCACCAAGAGCGCCGCGGTCAAGAAGAAGTTCCAGCTGCTGCACCGCCTCGAGCGTCCCTGCGAGGACGAGCGCGAGCTCCTGGACGCGGCGCTGACCGCGGGTCCGCGCAAGGTTGTGATCAAGCGGCCGCCCAAGGGGCCGTGCCTCGCGGGCGTCAGGCCCAGCCACGCGGTTGCGGGAAAGGCCGTCCGCTACGACGTGATCGTCCCGCCGAGAACCGCGTCCGAGTAAAATCAGGTTACTGAAGCCTCGACCAAAGGAGCAGGCATGGCACTCCCCAACAAGCGTCCGGATGACATGGCGCGCATCACCACCCCCGAGCTGGCGCAGGCCTTCATCGAGGAGCAGGTCGCAGCCGTGCGCGAGCAGGTCGGCGAGAAGAACGTCCTTCTCGCCCTGTCCGGCGGCGTCGACTCATCCGTGGTGGCCGCGCTGCTGATCAAGGCGATCGGCAAGCAGCTCATCTGCGTGCACGTGAACCACGGCCTCATGCGCAAGGGAGAGTCGGAGCAGGTCGTCGACGTCTTCAGGAACCAGATGGACGCCAACCTCGTCTACGTGGACGCCGCCGACCGCTTCCTCGACCTGCTGGCCGGCGTGGCCGAGCCCGAGCGCAAGCGCAAGATCATCGGCGCGGAGTTCATCCGCGTCTTTGAGGAGGAGGCGCGCAAGGTGGCCGGCGAGGTGGACTTCCTCGCGCAGGGCACCATCTACCCCGACATCGTGGAGTCCGACGGCGTGAAGGCCCACCACAACGTGGGCGGCCTGCCCGACGACCTGCAGTTCGAGCTCGTGGAGCCCGTCCGCCTGCTCTACAAGGACGAGGTTCGCGTGGTGGGCCGCGCGCTCGGGCTGCCCGAGTCCATGGTCGAGCGCCAGCCGTTCCCCGGCCCCGGCCTGGGCGTGCGCTGCCTCGGCGCCATCACGCGCGACCGCCTGGAGGCGCTGCGCGAGGCCGACGCCATCCTGCGCGAGGAGTTTGCCGCGACGGGGCTGGCCGGCAAGGTGTGGCAGTACTTCGTCGTGGTGCCCGACATGCGCGCCACTGGCGTGCGCGACGGTAAGCGCGCCTACGACTGGCTGGCCATCATCCGCGCCGTCAACACCGTCGACGCCATGACCGCCACGGTCCCCGAGCTCGACTGGGCGCTGCTCAAGAAGATCACCGACCGCATCCTCGCCGAGGTCCCGGGCATCTGCCGCGTGGCGTACGACCTCACGCCCAAGCCCGTGGGCACGATAGAGATGGAGTAGGCCTTATCGCCTGATTTTCTCCATTTTTGGCTTTTTACGGCCCTATTTTCGCCAGTTTTGGCGGGAGTAAGGCCGTAGAACAAAATGCGTTGCTATCGAAACGGCCGCCTGCGTAGGTGATATGCCCCTCATTTCCTGGACTTCTATTTCTCTGCCCAAGAAGGGGGATTGCCCTAGGTCAGACCGACACTCCTTGCCGACACTTATGAGCGCCGGCAAGGAGTGTCGGCAAAAATGGGGCCTCGAGCGAAGGAGTGTCGGCATCTTCTTGGTGTTTGTCGAGAAGTGCCGGCTTCGTCTGCCCTCCCAGCCGACACTTATAAGTGTCGGCTCCGCCGCCCCACCGCCCCGCCGCCCCATCACCCCGCTTGGGACCCGGCCGCCAAGACCCGGGCCGCGCGGACGGGTGAGGGTGCAGGGGCTGTGCGCGTCATGAGCGCTCCCCTCGCCCGGGCGCGAGGCCCGGGGCTTGGAGGATGGGTTGTAAAACGGTGCTGGCGACTAGGCGGCGGGCGTTGCGACGAGCGGCGCGGTGCCGGAGAGGTCGCAGGCAGAGAGCGGGTAGGCGCGGATGGTGGGATCGTCGTAGGTCGCGTGGTAGTAGGTCAGCGTGCTGGCCGAGAAGCAGCTGGTGTAGAGGGTCTTCTCGTAGGCGCCGTCGCCCATCCTGGCCACGCCGTCGGGCACGGCGGCCGCGCCGAGCGTGCGGAAGAGGCGGGTCACGTTGTTCTTCTCACCGTCCTGGACGGGGTAGCGCGCGTTCACGAACGCCGCGCGCACGAAGCGGGCCGGGCCGCCGTAGTCGCCGGGCAGGCCCTGGACGCCGCCGCCCGAGCCAAACGGCTTGAGGTCGGCGCGGTCCCAGGTGGCCGGCGCGGGCAGGCCGTCGGAGAGCGTGAGGTAGTTGCGCAGGTTCTGGCGGTGCCAGCCAAAGTCGGGCTCGTTGGTGAGCGTGTCGACGTCATCCTCCCAGACGCGCAGGCCGTCGGCCATGCACTCGACCACCAGGCTGTCGGTGGCGTCGCCGACGAGCCAGTGGAGGTTGGCCACCGGCAGGTGCTCGTTCACGGGCTTGGCAACCACGGTCACGCTCGGCAGCGCCTTGCGCAGCTCGTCGAGCGTGGAGAAGTTCCGCGCGACCCAGTAGGGGAACTCGTAGGCGGCGACGTTGGTGGTGCCGTCCACGGCGTCGGGGGCGTAGTGGGCGCTCTGCGGGAAGTTGAGGCCCGCGACCGCCAGGCCGGCGTCGTTGCCGCAGTCAAAGTAGAGCGGTATGCCCGCCACGACGATGCCCATGCCCATCACGGCGTGGCCGCGCACGGGGTCCCGGGGGCGCTCAAAGGCCGCGGGGACCTCTGCCGCCGGGGGCGTTACGACCACCTGCTCCCCGTAGCCCTGGGTCCAGTCCAGGTTCCGTCCAAAGTACATGGCGCCGTTCTTGTCGGTGAAGCGGATGCCCGTGCACATTGGGCCGCTCCCTTCTCGTCGGCGGCGGGGCCGCTGGCGCTCGTGGGGAAGACGAAGTCCTTGTTCCCAAAAAAGGGGAGAAAAAATCGGTAAATGGCAAATTTGCTAGGCAAACGGTGGGATAAACCATCGTAAACAGGCATCTAAGATGGAGCAGGGAGACATGTCGTCCGTATAATCTGCGTAGGAAAGGGGGCGCGATGGGCTTCTCGATAGACGGGGCGGCCCACGAGTTCGCCGCGCGGGCGGGCCTGGAGCTGCGTCGCCGCGACGACGAGGCCGGGCTGCTCGGCGCCGCGCTCGCCGCGCGCCCGCGCAAGGTCGTGGTGAAGCGCCTGCCCAAGGGCCCGTGGCTCGTGGGCGTCAGGCCGAGCTATCAGGTTCGGGGCAAGGCCATCCGCCGCGTTGTGTAGCGGCCGGCGGAGGGCCCTCGTGCTACCCTAGGAACGTGCGTTCCTGTAGGGGGTGCGAGGCGTGCACGACATCTGGAACCCGTGGCACGGGTGCCGCAAGGCGAGCGAGGGCTGCGCCAACTGCTACATGTTCACGATGGACCGCTGGCGCGGGCTGGACGGGTCCGTCGTGCGGCGCAACAAGGCGGCCTTTCGCTACCCGCTGTCCCGCTCGCGCGACGGCTCGTTCAAGGTGCGTCCCGGCGAGCTCATCCGCGTGTGCATGACCTCGGACTTCTTCGTGGGGGAGGCGGATCCTTGGCGCGACGAGGCCTGGGACGTCATGCGCCAGCGTCCCGACGTGCGCTTCTGGTTGCTCACCAAGCGCCCGGAGCGCTTTGCCGCGTGCCTCCCGGACGACTGGGGCGAGGGTTGGGACAACGTCATGCTCAACGTCACCTGCGAGAACCAGCGTCGTGCCGACGAGCGAATCGCGATCCTGCTTGCCACGCCGGCGCGCCACAAGGGCATCATGTGCGCCCCGCTCATCGGGCGGGCGGACATAGAGACGTACCTGGAACTCGGCGAGCGCGGCGGGGACGGCGTACGCGGGTGCGGCATCGAGCAGGTCATCTGCGGCGGCGAGAACTACGAGGGCGCCCGCCCGTGCGACTTCGACTGGGTGCGTCTGCTCGCGGCACAGTGCCGCGAGCACGACGTGACGTTCGCGTTCACCGAGACGGGCACGGTCTTTGTGAAGGACGGGCGGACCTATCGCCTGCGCGACCACCGGCTCCAGTCCGAGCAGGCGTTCAAGTCCGGCGTGAGCATTGCCGGCCGGCCAATCGAGTGGCGCCTGCACGACGCGCTCGGCCTGCCGATTCCCGCCGAGGAGCTCTACCAGCCTCGCTTTCGCGAGCGCTGCGAGACGTGCGGGCAGCGTCTCATCTGCAACGGCTGCTCCGACTGCGGTCGCTGCGCGTGAGCCAAAAGGGGACAGACCCCTTTTGGCTCACGCGCGTCAGCGAGACCGCTCCATGGCGAGGAAGTGCTCGTAGGCGCCGATGAGGTTGGCATCGTTGAAGAAGCGGCACGCCACGATGTCCGTCTCGGGGAAGGCGTTGTCGAACGAGGCGTTGAAGCGCCGGTGCGCGTCTCTCACGCCTTCCACGAAGAGCGGGTTCTGGCTGATGCCGCCGCCGAGGCAGACACGCTCGGGGTCGAGCCAGCACTGGATGTTGTGAATCTGCAGGGCAATCTCGTCGCACACCCGACGGAACACGCCGGCGACGACCTCGTCCCCGCCTTCGAGCCAGCCGAAGAGCTGCCGTCCGTCGCAGCCGTCGATTCCCTTTGCCCGGGCAACGCGCTCGCATAGGGATTTGGTCGAGCAGGCGGACGACCAGAGACGGTCGTTTGCAATGGGGTCGCAGACCCTCTCGGGCCAGGAGGTGAGGACCTTCGAGGCCTCCCCCGCAAAGAGGTGCGCTCCCCGCAGGACCTTGCCGCCGGCGACGACTCCGCCACCGATGCCCGTCCCGAACGCGAGCACCACGCCGCAGTCGACGCCCTGCAGATTGCCACGGGTGAGCTCGGCGATCGCCGAGCAGCGCGCGTCGTTCTCGACTTCGATCGTGAGGCCAAAGCGCCTCTCCCACTCCGTCACGTCGACGCCGTAGTTGTAGAGCAGTGCGCCGCCCGTCCGGATGTACTTCCGGCGCGCGTCGATCTCTCCCGGCATGGAGAGGGCCAGGCCCTCGACGTCACCCATGCGGGCGAGGATGCCCTCGATGGCCTCGAGGAACGGCTCGGGGTCGTGACTCTCCCCGTCGGGGGTGGGCACCTCCCCCTTGCCCTCGAGGCCCGGTCCGCACATGGTGCAGTACTTGATCGCGGAGCCGCCTACGTCGAGAACTGCCAGCTTCTTCATGTCCTTCTCCTGTCCCTGCCTGCTGCCTATATGACGTTCACGTCGCGCAGCTCGGAGCGCATGCCGTTGCTGCGTGCGACGGAGAACTCGAAGGGCGTTCCGTCGTCGAGGAAGCCGACCTGGGAGATCTCGAGCAGGGGGGTGCCCGCGTCGAGCCGCAGGCGCCCGGCCTCCTCCTCGGTCGCGCCCACGGCGCGGATGATGCGGTGGAAGCTCGAGATCTTGAGCCCGAGCGTGTCCTGGACGAACGAGTAGACGGAGTGGTAGAGCTGATCGCGCTTGAGGCCGGGCGTTACGTCGATCGGCATGTAGGTGTACTCAATCGTAATTAGGTCGTTCTCAAGGCAGCGCACCCGGCAGAAGTAGTAGGTGAAGTCGTCGGGGGAGATGCTCAGGTGCCGCGCGACGCTCTCGGGCGGGTTCGTGACCGAGAAGTCGTAGACCACCGAGCTCACGCTCCTCCCGCGCGCGCTGTGCGAGGCGGTGAAGCCAATCGGCTGGTCGGACCTGGTGAACCCGAACGTGTCCTTCCGCGTGCCGTCCTCGCCCACGAGCAGCGGGTCGACGCCCCCCGTGTCGAAGAGCTCCGTGGTGTTCTTCACGTAGGTGCCCGACCCGCGCTTGCTCGCGATGAGGCCCTTCTCGGTGAGGATCTCGAAGGCGCGCTTGACGGTGATCTTGCTCACGCCGTAGCGGTCGCAGAGGTCCACGACCGTCGGTAGCTTGTCGTTGGGCACGAGGTCGCCGTCCTCGATGCGGCTCTGGATGTCCTGGGCAATCGTCTCGTACTTGAGCATGGCGGCCTCCCTCGTGCTTCCCGCGGTCCTCGACGCGCTCCGCGAACGGTCTTGTTTCGCCCGCGAGCGGTTTGATTTTGCGGCCAGGCAAGAGGGCGCGGGTTCGTGCGCGTTGCGCCCCGTCGGGCTGGTCGGCTGCAAAACCCCAGTTCATCGACGTGGTTTTCGTCTGACGTAATCCATTATCTTCCTTTGTCCCCGTCTTTGTCGGCAATAAATCCGCTACATAGAGAAAATAAGAGCGCTACAATTCAACTAACAAAGCGCGACAAAGAGCCGCGCAGGACGAGCGAGGAAACGGAGGCGTCATGGCAGAACTGACCCTGCCCGAGGACTTCTTCTTCGGGGCGGCGATGTCCGGCCCGCAGACGGAGGGTGGCTGGAACGTGGGCGGCAAGCTCGAGAACGTGTGGGACACCTGGTCCAACGAGGACATCGGGGCGTTCCACAACCGCGTGGGCTCCTACGTGGGCAACGACTTCATGCACCGCTACAAGGAGGACCTCGCCATCCTCAGGGGGCTCGGGCTCGACGGCTTCCGCACGTCGATCCAGTGGAGCCGCCTGCTCGACCAGGACGGCAACGTCAACCCCGAGGGCGCGGCGTGGTACCACGAGCTCTTCCGCGCGGCGCGCGAGGCGGGGCTCGAGCCCTTCGTGACCCTCTACCACTTCGACCTCCCCACCTACCTCTTCCGCCGCGGCGGCTGGGAGAGCCGCGAGACCTGCGAGGCGTACGCGAACTACGTCGAGAGGGCGCTCCGCGAGTTCGGCGGGGAGGTCCGGTACTGGTTCACGTTCAACGAGCCGGGCGTCGAGCCCGAGAACCGCTACTGGCACGGCGGCTGGTACCCGCAGCACCACAGCTTCCGCGAGGCCGTGGCGGCGCAGTACAACATCTCGGTCGCGCACGCGCTCGGCGTCGCCCGCTACCGCGCGGCGCGCGAGGAGGGCGCGCTCCGCCCGGACGCGCGCATCGGCATCGTGTGCAACTTCAGCCCCTCCTACACCAGGGAGGACCCGAGCGAGGCCGACCTCGAGGCGCTGCGCATGAACGACGGCCTCACCACGCGCTGGTGGCTCGACCTCGCGACCAGGGGCAGCCTGCCCGCGGACGTGCTCGAGACCCTCGAGCGCCTCGGGGCGCCCGTCCCGGCGCGCCCCGGCGACGAGGAGGTCCTGCGCTCGGGCGTCGTGGACTGGCTCGGCTGCAACTACTACCAGCCCTGCCGCGTGCAGGCGCCGACCCGCGACCGCGACGAGTGGGGCAGCCCGCTGTTCGCCGAGCCCTACGTCTGGCCCGGGCGCGTCATGAACGAGTCCCGCGGCTGGGAGATCTACCCCAAGGGCATCTACGACTTCGGCATGAAGTGCCGCGACGAGTACCCCGACCTCGAGTGGTTCGTGTCCGAGAACGGCATCGGCATCGAGGGCGAGTACAGGAACCGCGACGAGGGCGGCCAGATCCAGGACGACTACCGCGTCGACTTCGTGCGCGACCACCTCGCCTGGATCGCCCGCGCGATCGACGACGGCGCCAAGTGCCGCGGCTACCACTACTGGGGCCTCATCGACAACTGGTCCTGGGCGAACGCCTTCAAGAACCGCTACGGCTTCGTCGAGGTCGACCTCATGGAGAACTACGACCGCAGGCCCAAGAGGTCCGCGGCGTGGCTCAGGGAGGTCGTCGCGACACACGTGGTGAAGTAGGTCCTCGGGCCGGGCCGGGGGGGAACGGTCCCGGGCTCCCTCCCCCCGGTCCGGCCACCGGATACGCGTCCCCCGGAGAGGGGCGCGATGGCACGGCTAGTGTTCCCGACAGTTCAGTTAGGAGTGAAAGACATGGCCAACGGACAAAGCTTCCTCGACAGGTTCGCGGAAGTCTCCGCCAAGGTCGGCAACCAGGTGCACCTGAGAAGCCTTCGCGACGGCTTCGCCACCATCATGCCGATCTTCATCCTCGCCGGCATCGCGGCGCTGCTCAACAACGTCGTCTTCACGTTCCTGTGGAGCGCGGACCCGGGCAGCCCCGGGCTCTTCCCGAACGCCGACGTGCTCGCCACGGCCCAGTACTGGGGCAACTCGCTCACGCAGGGCGCGCTCTCCATCTCGGCCGTCCTGCTGTGCGCCATGGTGGGCTACAGCTTCGCGAGCAACAAGCGCTTCGACAACCCCGTCTCGTGCGTGGTGGTGGCGCTCGCGGTCTTCTTCATCATGATGCCGCAGGCGGTCGCCGCCGACCTCTCCGCCTCGTCGCCGCTCTACGTGGCCGAGGAGGTGACCACCGCCCAGGTCTCGGGCGCGTTCGTCACGGACTACACGGGCACCAACGGCATGTTCACCGCCATCATCATCGGCCTGTTCGCGCCCACGCTCTTCATCAAGGTCTCGGGCGTCGAGGGGCTGCGCATCAAGATGCCCGAGGGCGTGCCGCCCGCGGTCGAGAAGTCCTTCAACGTCCTGATCCCGATGCTGCTCACCCTGGGCGCCTTCGGCGTGCTCTCGATGGCTCTCTACGCGGGCTTCCAGACCGACGTCACCGCCCTCATCAACACCTTCATCCAGACCCCGCTGCGGGCCCTCACCACCAACCCGGTCGGCCTCGTGGTGATCTACTCGCTCGGCGTGTTCCTGTTCACCCTCGGCATCCACCAGTCCACCATCAACGGCGTGCTCGTCGAGCCCGTCCTCACGGTCGTGCTCGTCGAGGCCATGGACCTCTACTCCGCCGGCGGCATGGACGCCGTCCTGGCCCGCCCGGACGTCTGGCTGAACATGAACGTCATCAACGTCTACGCCCTCATGGGCGGCTCCGGCTGCACCCTCGCCCTGCTCATCGCGACGTTCGTCTGGGGCAGGTGGCGCCCCTCCCGCGAGGTGGCCAAGCTCGGCATCCTGCCCGCCATCTTCAACATCAACGAGCCGGTCATCTACGGCTACCCGATCGTGTTCAACATCCCGCTCATGGTCCCGTTCGTGCTCAACACCGTCATCGGCATCCTCGTCGGCTACTTCGCCACGGTCGTCGGCCTCGTCAGCCCCACCTGCATCCAGGTGCCCTGGACCACCCCGATCGTCGCCTCGGGCGTCCTGTCCACGGGCGGCGACATCCGCGCCGGCGTTCTCCAGATCGTGCTGCTGGCGATCTTCACGCTGGTCTACCTGCCCTTCATGAAGGCGTCGGAGACCGCGCAGCGCAAGCAGTTCGAGATAGCCCAGGAGTAGCCGCGTAGCTCGCCCCACCTGGGGCCGCAGGCGAGCAAAATCTCCCCGCGCCTGCGGCCCGCCCTGCCTCAGACTGTACGTAACCGCACGTAACGCGCCCGAAAGGGCCGCGGGGGCGCGAGCCCCGCAACGAAAGGAGCGTCACCATGAAGATCATGCTCTGCTGCAACGCCGGAATGTCCACGAGCCTGCTCGTCCAGAAGATGCAGAAGGAGGCCGCGGCTCGCGGCATGGACGTGGCCATCGAGGCCCGTCCCATGAACGAGGCCATGGACCACATCGGCGAGGCCGACGTCATCCTCCTCGGGCCCCAGATCGGCTACGCCAAGGGCGACTTCGAGAAGGCCGTCGACGGCCGCATCCCCGTCGCCGTCATCCCGATGGTCGACTACGGCCGCATGAACGCCCCGAAGATCCTCGACGACGTGGCCGCCCTTCTCGGCTAGCCGCGAGCACCCGACCGCAGAGAGGAGAGGTCTGATGGACGAAGAGATGGAGATGATCTGCTTCCAGATCATCAGCTGCGTGGGCACCGCAAAGTCCTGCTACGTCAACTCCATCGCCAAGGCCGAGGAGGGTGACTTCGAGGCCGCCGAGGAGCTCATCAAGCAGGGTGACGAGGCATACGCCGCCGGGCATGACGTTCACATGCAGCTTCTGACCTCCGAGGCCAACGGCGAGCGCAAGGGCACCCCGCTGCTGCTCCTGCACGCCGAGGACCAGATGGCGAGCGCCGAGACCTGCAAGCTCATGGCGCAGAACTTCGCCAAGGTCTACCGCGAGCTCCTCGAGCTCAGGGGCGTGGCGAGCGCGTAGCGCGAGGCCGCGCCGGCGCCTGGGAGCCGGGCACAACCGCATGTTCATCGCACGTTGAAGGGCGCTGCCGGAGACGGTGGCGCCCTTCTGAGAAAGGGAGCGTTTCCGACAGAAGGGAGCCATACATGGCCGAGAAGAACGAGAGCACGCAGGGCCGTCGCCCGATCAAGATCGTCACCATAGGCGGTGGCTCGAGCTACACCCCCGAGCTCGTCGAGGGCTTCATCAAGCGCTACGACTCCTGCCCGGTGCGCGAGCTGTGGCTCGTAGACGTGGAGGAGGGGCGCGAGAAGCTCGAGATCGTGGGCCGGCTCGCCCAGCGCATGGTCGAGGCGGCCGGCCTCCCCATGGAGGTCCACCTCACGCTCGACCGCCGCGAGGCGCTCGCGGGCGCGGACTTCGTCACCACGCAGTTCCGCGTGGGGCAGCTCGACGCGCGCATCAAGGACGAGCGCATCGCACTCAAGCACGGCCTCATCGGGCAGGAGACCAACGGCGCGGCGGGCATGTTCAAGGCCCTACGCACCATCCCGGTGATCTTCGACATCATCCGTGACATGGAGGAGCTCTGCCCCGACGCCTGGCTCGTCAACTTCACCAACCCGGTGGGCATCGTGACCGAGGCGGTGCTGCGCTATACCAGCTGGAAGAAGATCATCGGCCTGTGCAACTGCCCGATCTCCATGCGCTTTGGCATCGCCAAGTGGATGGGCGTGGACCCGGACCGCGTGCGCATGGAGCTCTCCGGCCTCAACCACCACTTCTTCGTGACCGACGTCTTCATCGACGGGAGGAGCCGCTTCGACGAGGTGCTCGAGCGCTACTGCGAGCTGCCCGTAGAGGAGCTCGGCACCATGAAGAACATCATGGCCATCCCCTGGTCCAAGCGTCTCATCCGCGGCCTGCGCGCCATCCCGGTGAGCTACCTCAACTACTACTTCTCCACGCGCGAGGAGCTCGAGCAGCTCGAGAGGGACTATCGGGCCCACGGCGTGCGCGCGGAGGTGGTAAAGCAGGTCGAGGCCGAGCTCTTCGAGCTCTACAAGGATGCCGGGCTGCACGTCAAGCCCAGGCAGCTCGAGGAGCGCGGCGGCGCGTACTACTCCGACGCAGCGTGCTCGGTGATCGACTCCATCGTGAACGACCGCGGCGACGTCCAGTACGTCGACGTCCAGAACAGGGGCGCCGTCACGAGCCTGCCCTACGAGAGCGCCGTGGAGTGCGCCTGCGTCATCACCGGTGACGGCCCCAAGCCCATCGTGGTGGGGGAGCTCCCTCCCGCCATCAGCGGCACCATCCAGATGACCAAGAGCTTCGAGCGCATGGTTGCCGAGGCCGCCGTGACCGGAAACGGGGACGTTGCCGTGGCGGCGCTCGTGGCCAACAAGCTCTGCGACTCCGACGCCGTGGCCAACGAGGTCTTCGACGAGCTCTGCGAGGCGCACAAGGACTACCTCCCGCAGTTCTACAACGCCGACGGCACGCCGAGGGAGGCCGCGCGCGTTTAGATGGCGTGCGTCTCGTGGGTATAATTGCTCACGTTGAGGGCGCGTCGGCCGTCGGCCGACGTCACGTCTGTGATAGGCACGGTTTGGCGTGGGCCGGGAGAAGAGGGTCATGAGAAAGTCGACGTTCATCGGAAACCTTGTCGCGTGGGTCGTCGTGGCGGCGGTCTGCGTTGCGTTTCTCGCCTGGTACCACATGAGCGACATGGACGTTGTCGCCGCGGCCATCGGCGACTCCGCGCTCGTCCAGCTGGGCGTGGTCGCGGCCTCGCCGGTCCTGCTCTTTGCGATGGGCGTCCTGATCGGCCTGACGCTCGTGTGGTTCAAGAAGATCACGCTCGGCCGCGGCTTCAAGGTGCTGTGGCGCGTGGTGGGGATCGCGGGCCTGGCGCTCATCGCCATGTCTGCCGCCCCGATGCTCTCGCCCGAGATGGAGAGCGCCTTCATGTGGGCCTCCGTGATCGTGGTCTACGTGTCCATCGCCGCGCCCATCCTCATCATGATGTTCGGCCTCGCCTACGCGCTCGGCTGTGCGGGTACGGACGCCAGCAAGCGGGGGCCGTTCGCCAAGTACCTCCCTGACGACCACTTCGAGTAGGGCGCGCGTGCCCTAGACTGGTGGTACCTGCCAATCCCGTGGGGGGAGGCTGCCATGAGCAAGCGGTCCTTCGTCGTCAACCTCGTCGTGTGGTCGGCGGTGCTCGTCGCGTGCGGGGCCTTCATCGCGCTCAACGTGGACTCGGCGCTCTCGCACGTGAGCGGGGGCCTCGGCGTGGTGTACGCGCTCGGCCTTGCCGGCGTGTCCGGGCCGGAGCGGCGCTCGCCCGCGGACGACGGTGACGCCGGGCCGGTTCTCCCCGCGTGACGCCGGGCCGCGCGCGGTGACGGGCCTCCGCGCGCGGGGCTTTCATTGCGGGAAGGTTACGGCGCTTGCGCGCCTCGCGCGGCGTTGGTAGTCTAGCCCGCATGCTTTGCGCAGCCGGACATAACGCGATGATGACCCAGATGATGGTCATGGGGATGCCCAAGCCCGGGCACTCCATCCTCGCGTGCGGCGCGCGTGTGCGGCTCGTGCGGGTGGAGACCGGGCGCCTCCAGTAGGGCCGGCTCCGGCGGGAGACGGCCCGTCCCTGTCACCCCCGTGAGCGGAGCCACCTCCCATGATCCAGATAAGAAACCTCTGCAAGACCTACGGCGGCGCCGTCGACGCGCCGCATGCCCTCGACGACGTCTCGCTCGACGTCGCCGACGGGGACATCCTGGGCGTCATCGGCATGAGCGGCGCCGGCAAGTCCACGCTCGTGCGCTGCCTCAACCTGCTCGAGCGCCCCACCTCCGGCCGGATCGTCGTGGACGGCCAGGACGTCACCTCGCTCGCCGGCGCGGAGCTGCGCAGCTACCGCCGCCGCGTGGCGATGGTCTTCCAGAACTTCGGGCTTCTCGCCCAGAAGACGGTGCTCGCCAACGTGTGCTTCCCGTACCTCGCGGCCACGGGGCGCGTGACCGACCAGAACCGCGCCCGCGCGCTCGAGCTGCTCGAGATGGTGGGCCTGGCCGAGCGCGCCGACTCCTACCCGAGCCAGCTCTCCGGAGGCCAGCAGCAGCGCGTGGCCATCGCCCGCGCGCTGGCGTGCGAGCCGGACTACATCCTGTGCGACGAGGCCACCTCGGCGCTCGACCCGGCGAGCACCAACACCGTGCTCAAGCTGCTGCGCCAGATCAACCGTGACACCGGCGTGACGATCATCGTGATCACGCACTCCATGGGCGTGGTCGAGAAGATCTGTCGGCACGTGGCGGTGCTCGAGGCCGGGCGCGTGGTGGAGCGGGGGAGCGTGGCGGACGTCTTTGCCGCGCCGAGGTCGCAGGCCGCCAAGGTGCTGCTGGAGAGGGTTGATTGGGATGCCTAGCCTTGTTTCCGAGTTCGTGGCCGAGTACGGGGCGCTTCTCGCCGAGGGGACGCTCTCGACCATCGTGATGACGCTCGTCCCCACGGCCATCTCGTACGTGATCGGCCTCGCGCTCGGCGTGGTGCTCTACCTCACGGCGCCCGGCTCGCTGCGGCCCCTGCCGGTGCTCAACGCCGCGCTCGGCTGGGTGGTCAACGTCCTGCGCTCGTTCCCGTTCATCGTGCTCATGGTGTTCATCATCCCGCTCACGCGGCAGATCATGGGCACCGGGTCGGGCCTCGCCGGTATCATCCCCCCGCTCGTGCTGGCCACGGCGCCCTTCATCGCGCGCATGGTCGAGCAGTCGCTGGCCGAGGTGCCGCGCGCGACCGTGGAGGCCGTGGAGGCGTGCGGCGCGAGCGTGCCGAGGATCGTGCTCTCGGCGCTCCTGCCCGAGGCGCTGCCGTCGATCGTGCGCGGCGCGGCCGTGGTGCTCATCGCCGTGCTGGGCTACACGGCCATGGCGGGCGCCATCGGGGCGGGCGGCCTGGGCGACATCGCCGTGCGCTACGGCTACTACCGGCGCGTGGACGAGGTCATGTGGGTGGCCGTCGTGGTGCTCGTCGTGATTGTGCAGGCCATCCAGAGCGCCTGCGACCTCGCGGCCCGCAGGGTGGACCACCGCATGCGCGGTTAGGCGCCCTTCTCGCCCTTGCCTCAACCTCTGTCGAGAAGAACCTCGATATATCAAAACTCAAAGTAAAGGAGTCTCACCATGTCTTGCGTTTCTCGCCGCTCCCTCCTGTCCGCCGCCGCGCTGCTCGCCACGGGCGCGCTCGCCGCGTGCTCCGGCTCGGGCGACGCCGGGTCCTCCGAGGGTGGCTCCACCCTGCGCGTGGGCGCCTCGCCGAGCCCGCACGCCGAGATCCTGAGCGACTTTGCCGCGCCGCGCCTGGCCGAGCGGGGCATCACGCTCGAGGTGCGCGAGTACACCGACTACCTGCTGCCCAACCAGGACGTCACGGCAGGAGAGCTGGACGCCAACTACTTCCAGCACATCAACTACCTCAACAACTACAACGAGGAGAACGGCACGGACCTCGTGAGCGCCGGCAAGGTCCACTTCGAGCCGATGGGCGTCTTCGCGGGCCGCTCGAGCGACCTCGCCAGCGTGCCCGAGGGCACGACGATCTCCGTGCCCAACGACGCCACCAACGAGGGCCGTGCGCTGCTCCTGCTGCAGGAGGCGGGCGTGATCGCGCTGTCTGAGGACGCCGGCCTCACCGCCACGGCAAACGACATCGCGGACAACCCGCACGGCGTGAGGATCCTGGAGCAGGAGGCGGCGATGCTGCCGTCCACCCTGGCCGACGTGGACTTCTCCGTGATCAACGGCAACTACGCCATCGACGCGGGGCTCACGCTGGCCGACGCGGTCGCCGCCGAGAGCGCGGAGTCCGACGTCATCGCCAACGAGTACGCCAACGTGATCGCCACGACGCCCGAGCTCTCGGACGACGAGCGCGTGCGGGCCCTCGTCGAGGTGCTCCAGACCGACGACTTCAAGGCCTACCTCGACGAGACCTTCGGCGACGCCGTCCAGGCCGCGTTCTAGCTCTGGGGAAGCCTGCGGCGAGAAGGACCTGCGGCCTGCGGGTTCTTCTCGCCGCAGGCTGACGCGGCCCGGGCCGTATGCCGCTGCGTCCGTTCAGGCCCGACGGGCGCGGTCTGCCCGTTCTCGTGAGCCCCCTCCTGGTGCTAAGCTCCCATGAGAGCAAGCGATTCCGCGGCGCCCGGCGCGGCCCGTGGCGTCCCGGTCCAGAGAGCGTGGGAGCCCGACATGTCTGACGGCATCATGATCGTCCTCATCTTCGCGCTGATCGCGCTTCTCGGCGGCGGCACGACCGCGCTCGTCCTCCTGATCGCCAAGAAGACCCGGGAGCGCAAGGAGCGCGCCTACACCGCCGAGACGGTCGGTACCGTCGTGCGCGTGCGTCCCGGAAGCGTCGATCGCCCCGCGGTCGTGTACGTGCGCTACGAGGTCGACGGCATCTCCTACGAGTGCCACGAGACCGTGAAGCTCGCGAGCGAGCTCGTCAAGCTCGGACCCATCCCCATCGGCCAGCGCAAGCGCGGCAAGATCGCCTCGCGCGTGGGCAGCCAGGTGCGCGTAGCGTACCTGCCCGAGGACCCGTCGCGGGCGATTCTGGCGGACAACTCGGGCCTGGTGAACGTGTAGGACCTCGCGCTACCGCTCCAGCGTCGCGCCCAGCGCACGGTTGACTCGCTCCGCTACGCCCACGCTCAGCGCCACCTTGATCGCGTCCGGCACCACGAACGGCACGACGGCAAAGCCCAGGAGGTAGCCCCCCGTGGGTCCCAGCAGCACGCCGACCCCGCCCTGAAGGCCGGAGAACACCGGAACGCCCGCCGCCGTCGCGTGTCGGTGGAGAGTCTCATGGTAGGCAGCGAGGACTTCTGGGCGTTCATCGAGGGCAACGTCGACCCATCCAGGATCGTCACCAAGGTCAACCGGTGGGGTGGCACGCATGAGGGTCGCTGAGCTCACCGACACCCGTCTCGTCGTCGAGCTGTCCGAGTGGGACCTCTGGGAGCTGGAGCGCTCGTTTGGCGTGTGCCTGCCGGGCGGCACGTGGCTCATCCCCGGACGCATGGCCGCATCCGACGGGTTCTGCGCGAGGGCGGACGAGATGCGGGTTAGAGGCGCGGACGGGGCCTTCACCGGCGACGGGCTCGATGACGCCGAGCGGCTCGTCGTCGCCGAGGCGGTCTGCTCCCTGTGGCCGTGGGTCTGCGACAGCTGCGACGTCCGCTTCGTCGGCGAGGACGGGGAGCTGTGGTGCCGGGGCGGCCACCACCTCAAGGTCGAGGTCCGCGCGCTGCGGTCGAGCGCGTGGTCTCCTCGGACGGCTCGGGGGCGCTGCGCAGGCTCGTGGTCCGCACGGCGGACGCGCGCGTCTCCCTGTCTGCGTCGCTGGAGGGGGTCGAGGCACTGGACGCCCTCCTCGCCGAGCGCGTCCGCCCGTCGTAGCCGCCGAGAAGAACGAACAGTCCGTGTGATGGTCGTGGAGTGGTTTTTCTCGGCCGTCCGTTCGCAGGCATAAACATGCCGTCTGCCGCCGCTTTAAAAAACCCCTTGAAACCCCCTTGAAATATGCCATGATATGGGCTAACAAACTTTTTGTCTGGTAATCAGACAAAAAGTCGGTAAGCCGCCACGGAGCGAGGAGGACGCGTGAGCGAGAAGATCAGGTGGGTCGCCAACAAGATGCCCAAGAGCGAGGACGCGCAGCTGGCGGTGATGGCGCTCGACAACGTGGCGAAGGCCCGGGCCTTCCACCGCGGCTTCCCGCAGTACTCCGTGACGCCGCTCGCCAAGCTCGACGGCATGGCCGAGCGCCTGGGCCTCGGCGGCCTCTTCGTCAAGGACGAGTCCTACCGCTTTGGCCTCAACGCCTTCAAGGTGCTCGGCGGCTCGTTCGCCATGGCGCGCTACATCGCGCAGGAGATGGGGCGCGACGTCTCCGAGATGACCTACGACTACCTCACCTCCGAGCAGTTCCGCGAGGACTTCGGCCAGGCGACCTTCTTCACCGCCACCGACGGCAACCACGGCCGCGGCGTGGCCTGGGCTGCCAACAAGCTGCACCAGAAGGCCGTCGTCCACATGCCGAAGGGCTCCACCAAGACCCGCTTCGACAACATCGCCAAGGAGGGCGCCGAGGTCACCATCGAGGAGGTCAACTACGACGACTGCGTGCGCATGGCCGCGGCCGAGGCCGCAGAGACCGAGCACGGCGTCGTGGTGCAGGACACCGCCTGGGACGGCTACGAGGAGATCCCGTCCTGGATCATGCAGGGCTACGGCACCATGGCCGCGGAGGCCGCCGATCAGCTGCGCGCCCTCGAGGTCAACCGCCCGACGCACGTCTTCGTCCAGGCCGGCGTGGGCTCGCTCGCGAGCGCCATGGTGGGCTTCTTCGCCAACCTGTTCCCCAGCTGCCCGCCCAAGTTCGTGATCATGGAGGCCGGTGCCGCCGACTGCCTCTACCAGGGCGCGCTTGCCGCCGACGGCGACCCGCGCATCGTGGGCGGCGACCTCCAGACCATCATGGCCGGCCTCGCGTGCGGCGAGCCCAACACCATCGGCTGGGACATCCTGCGCAACCACGCCGACGCCTTCGTCTCCTGCCCGGACTGGGTGGCCGCCAACGGCATGCGTCGCCTGGCCGCCCCGGTCAAGGGCGACCCGGCCGTCACCTCCGGAGAGTCCGGCGCCGTGGGCATGGGCGTCATCACCGCCATCATGACCGACCCGGACTACGCCGACCTGCGCGACGAGCTGGGCCTCGACAAGAACAGCCAGGTCCTGCTCTTCTCGACCGAGGGCGACACCGACCCGGAGCGCTACGCGCAGATCGTGTGGGACGGCGCCTGGAGCAGGTAGGCGGGGGACGACCGGGGCCCGGGGCCCCGTTGGGAACGTATCGGAAGCGTCAGAAAGGACGTAAGCAAAATGGCCAAGGAACTGGACTTCGATCAAATCAGGAAGGCAGCCGAGGGCTACGGCAAGGACATGACCGCGTTTCTGCGCGCCATGATCTCCCACCCGTCCGAGTCCTGCGAGGAGGGCGAGGTCGTGGCCTGCATCAAGGCCGAGATGGAGAAGCTCGGCTTTGACAAGGTGGAGGTCGACGGCCTGGGCAACGTCATCGGCTGGATGGGCGAGGGCGACAAAATCATCGCCATCGACTCGCACATCGACACCGTGGGCATCGGCAACCGCGACAACTGGGAGGCCGACCCCTACGAGGGCTACGAGACCGACGACGTCATCTACGGCCGCGGCGGCTCCGACCAGGAGGGCGGCATGGCCAGCGCCACCTACGCCGCCAAGATGATGAAGGACCTCGGCCTCATCCCGGAGGGCTACAAGATCATGGTCGTCGGCTCGGTCCAGGAGGAGGACTGCGACGGCATGTGCTGGCAGTACATCGTCAACAAGTACTTCGACGGCCCGGAGGACGCGCGCGAGAAGATCGAGTTCGTGATCTCCACCGAGCCCACCGACGGCGGCATCTACCGCGGCCACCGCGGCCGCATGGAGATCCGCGTGGACGTGCACGGCGTCTCCTGCCACGGCTCCGCGCCCGACCGCGGCGACAACGCCATCTACAAGATGGCCGACATCATCGCCGACGTCCGCGCCCTCAACAACAACGGCTGCGACGAGTCCACCGACATCAAGGGCCTCGTCAAGATGCTCGACCCCAAGTACAACCCCGAGCACTTCGAGGACGCCCGCTTCCTCGGCCGCGGCACCTGCACCGTCTCCCAGATCTTCTACACCTCGCCGTCCCGCTGCGCCGTGGCAGACTCCTGCGCGATCTCCATCGACCGCCGCATGACCGCCGGCGAGACCTGGGACTCCTGCCTCCAGGAGATCCGCGACCTGCCTGCCGTCAAGAAGTACGGCGACGACGTCAAGGTCTCCATGTACATGTACGACCGCCCGAGCTGGAAGGGCACCGTCTACGAGACCGAGGCCTACTTCCCCACGTGGATCAACGCCGAGAGCGCCGCTCACGTCCAGGCCCTCGTCGACGCGCACCACGCGCTCTTCGGTGACGAGCGCATCGGCTGCGAGGCCTCGATGGACAAGCGCACCGGCCGCCCGCTGACCGACAAGTGGACCTTCTCCACCAACTGCGTCTCCATCCAGGGCCGCTACGGCATCCCGTGCGTGGGCTTCGGCCCCGGCGCCGAGAGTCAGGCGCACGCCCCCAACGAGGTCACCTACAAGCAGGACCTCGTGACCTGCGCCGCGCTCTACACCGCCGCGCTCAACCTCTACGACCCGTCCAAGAAGACCGGCGACGTGACGGTCTTCCGCGCCGGCGCCACGGACAACGACATCCAGTAATACGGGGGACCGTCCCTCCGTATCGTCAAAGACGCAATGAGGCAAGGGGGGCGTCCCTTTGCCTCGGGAAAGGAAACCACAATGGCTAAGGACTTCTCCGCCCTTCTCGACGAGCTCTCCGGCTACGACTTCTCGGGCATGTACGACTCCGACTTCCTGCACACCTGGGACAAGACCACCGACGAGCTGCGCGCCCTCTACGCCACCGCCGCCGCCCTGCGCAACCTGCGCGAGCGCAACATCTCGCCGCGCATCTTCGACTCGGGCCTCGCGGTGTCGCTCTTCCGCGACAACTCCACCCGCACGCGCTTCTCGTTCTCCAAGGCCACGAACCTCCTGGGCCTCCAGCTCCAGGACCTCGACGAGGGCAAGAGCCAGATCGCGCACGGCGAGACCGTCCGCGAGACCGCCACGATGATCTCCTTCATGGCCGACGTCATCGGCATCCGCGACGACATGTACATCGGCAAGGGCGACGCCTACATGGCCGAGGTCGCCGAGTCCGTCGACGAGGCCTACAAGGACGGCGTGCTCGACCACCGTCCCACCCTCATCTCGCTGCAGTCCGACTCCGACCACCCGACGCAGTCCTCCGCCGACATGCTCTACCTCATCGAGGAGTTCGGCGGCCTGGAGAACCTGCGCGGCAAGAAGGTCGCCGTGACCTGGGCCTACTCGCCCAGCTACGGCAAGCCGCTGTCCTGCCCGCAGTCGCTCATCTCGCTGCTGCCGCGCTTTGGCATGGACGTGACGCTGGCTCACCCCGAGGGCTACGACCTCATGGGCGACCGCGTGGAGGCCGCGAAGGCCTACGCCGCCGAGTCCGGCTGCACCTTCAAGCAGGTCAACACCATGGCCGAGGCCTTCGAGGGCGCCGACATCGTCATCCCCAAGAGCTGGGCTCCCTACGCCGCCATGGAGAAGCGCACCAACCTCTACGCCGAGGGCGACGACGCCGGCATCAAGGCGCTCGAGAAGGAGCTGCTGGCCCAGAACGCCACGCACCAGGACTGGTGCTCCACGACCGACCTCATGGCGAAGACCGCCAACGGCCAGGACACCATCTACATGCACCCGCTGCCCGCCGACATCTCCGGCGTCTCCTGCGAGCACGGCGAGGTCATGGCCGACGTCTTTGACATGCACCGCGTGGGCATGTACAAGGAGGCCAGCTACAAGCCCTACGCCATCGCCGCGATGATCTTCCTGCAGAAGGTCAAGGACCCGGTGGCCACCCTGCGCGCCCTCGAGTCCGCCGCCAAGCCCCGCTGGAACCAGGCGTAGCCAACCGCTAGCAACCTGGGGGCCGCCGGGTCAGTCGCGCGCTCACTGCGCTGCGCGCAGAAGTCGCGCGCCGACTGCCCGGCGGCCCCGCCGTTAGAGGTTCTTCTCGCCAAGCCCTTATCCGCATAAGGAGCAATATAAAATGTCAAAGAGAATCGTCATCGCGCTGGGTGGCAACGCGCTCGGCAAGAACCTGCCCGAGCAGATGGAAGCGGTCAAGCACACCGCCCGCGCCATCGTGGATCTCATCGAGCAGGGCAACGAGGTCGTGGTGGCCCACGGCAACGGCCCGCAGGTGGGCATGATCCAGGAGGCTATGACCCAGCTCACGCGCTCCAACCCCGAGAAGTACATCCCGTGCCCGCTCTCCGTCTGCGTGGCCATGAGCCAGGGCTACATTGGCTACGACCTGCAGAACGCGCTGCGCGAGGAGATGCTCGACCGAGGCATCGAGAAGGGCGCGGCCACGGTGCTCACCCAGGTCGAGGTGGACCCGGACGACCCGGCCTTCGCCAACCCCACCAAGCCCATCGGCGCCTTCATGACGCGCGAGGAGGCCGACCGCATGATCGCCGAGCGCGGCTACGACGTGGTGGAGGACGCGGGGCGCGGATTCCGCCGCGTGGTGGCCTCGCCCAAGCCGGCCGGCATCGTGGAGCTCGACACCATCCGCTCGCTCGTGGAGACCAACCACGTGGTCATCGCCTGCGGTGGCGGCGGCATCCCGGTCTTCCCGACCGAGGGACACCACCTCAAGGGCGCCGCGGCCGTCATCGACAAGGACTTCGCCGCGGCCAAGCTCGCCGAGCAGCTCGACGCCGACTTCCTCGTGATCCTCACGGCGGTCGAGAAGGTCGCGGTCAACTTTGGCAAGCCCGACCAGCAGTGGCTCGACGATCTCACGCCCGAGACGGCCGAGCGCTACATCGCCGAGGGCCAGTTCGCGCCCGGCTCGATGCTGCCCAAGGTCCAGGCCGCGCTCGCCTTCGCGCAGTCCGGCCCCGGCCGCAGCTCGCTCATCACGCTGCTCGAGCGCGCGAGCGACGGAATCGCGGGCAAGACGGGTACCATCGTACGCGGATAGAACGGCGAGAAGGACGGTGAGGCTCGCGGGATGAGACCCGACCTCAGGGCATATCTTCTGGACGACGGCGGGCACCGGGTGTTTGGGCCCGGCCCCGTCGAGCTCCTCGAGCGCGTGGGGGAGCTGGGGAGCCTGCGCGCGGCGGCAATCGAGATGGGCATGGCCTACACCAAGGCCACGCGCATCGTTCGCGACGCCGAGCGCGCCTTCGGCTTTCCCCTGACGGAGCGGACCGTGGGCGGCTCGGGCGGGGGAGGGTCGAGCCTCACCCCCGCCGCCCGCGACCTCATCGTGCGCTACCGTGCCTTCGAGCGCTCGAGCGAGCAGGCGCTCGTCTCGGCGTACGCCACGTGCTTCTCGGGCTTCGAGGGCGTCGCCCGCCTGGGCTGCGTGGTCATGGCGGCAGGCGCGGGCGAGCGCTTCGGCGGCGCCCCGGGCGAGAAGCTCACGGCGCCGCTCGCCGGGGTCCCGGTGCTCGAGCGCACGCTGCGCGCCCTGCCCGACGACCTTCTCGACGTCGTGGTGGTGAGCGCCCACCCGGCTGTGGCGGAGCTCTGCTCCCGACTGGGCGTGAGGTGTGTGGAGCCCGACGGCCCGCTCAAGGGGCAGACCATGAGCGCCGGCCTCGCCGCGCTGGGAGGGCGCGCGGGCTGCCTCTTCGTGACGGGCGACCAGCCGCTGCTCACGCAGGGGAGCGTGCGCAGGCTCGTCGAGGCCCTCGCGCGCGAGCCGCGCTCGATCGTGCGCCTGGCGTGGCGTGGTCGCCCCGGCGCGCCGGTGCTCTGGCCGCACGACCTCCTCGGCGCCCTCGCGCACATCGAGGGGGACGCCGGCGGGACGGCGCTTCTCGCCGGGCATGCCGAGCTCTCGTCGCGCGTGCGCCTCGTGGAGGCCGCCGACGAGTGGGAGCTCGCGGACGTGGACACGGCAGAGGACCTCGAGCGCCTGGAGGCCGCCCTGCTCGGGAGAGAGGAGACGGCATGAGGATTCTTGCTGGCGGAACGCTCGTCACGCCGGAGGGCCTGCGCCGCGGCGACGTGGCCCTGGAGGGCGAGAAGATCGCGGCGATCAGCGCGCGCCTTGAGCCGGCCGCCGGCGACGAGGTCGAGGACGTCACCGGGTGCTGGGTCTTCCCCGGCTTCATCGACGCGCACACGCACCTGCAGTGCTGGACCGGCATGGACTGGACGGCCGACAGCTTCGAGACGGGCACGTGCGCGGCCGCCTGCGGCGGGACCACCACGATCGTGGACTACGCCACGGCCGACCGCGGCGTGCGCATGGAGGAGGCCCTGGCCGAGTGGCACCGCCGCGCCGAGAGCGGGGCGGGCTGCACCGCCAACTACGGCTTCCACATGGCCATCGCCGAGTGGGGCGAGGACGGCCCGGAGCAGATGCGCGCCATGCGCGAGGCGGGCGTCTCGAGCTTCAAGACGTACCTGGCCTACGACCACCTGCGCCTCACGGACGCCGAGACCCTGCGCGTGCTGGAGTGCTGCCGCGACCTCGACGCCGTGCTCTGCGTGCACTGCGAGAACGGCGACGTGGTGAACGAGCTGCAGCGTCGCGTGCTCGCCGAGGGCGTCACGGGCCCGGAGGGGCATCCCCTCTCCCGGCCGGCCGAGGCCGAGGCGGACGCCGTGAGCAGGCTGCTGTACCTGGCCCAGATCGCGGGGGCGCGCGTGAACGTGGTGCACCTCTCCACCGAGCTGGGGCTTCTCGCCGTGCGGGCGGCCCGGGCGCGCGGCCAGCGCGGCATCTACGTGGAGACCTGCCCGCAGTACCTCACGCTGGACGAGACGCGCTATCTGGAGGGCGGTGCGGACGGCTTCGCGGGCGCCAAGTACGTGATGAGCCCGCCTCTGCGCGCGGCCTCCGACGTGCGCGCGCTGCGCGGGGCGGTGCTGGCCGGCGAGGTGGACTCCATCGCCACGGACCACTGCTCGTTCAACCTCGCGGGGCAGAAGGACCGCGGGCGCGGTGACTTCACCAAGATCCCCAACGGCGGCCCGGGCATCGAGCACCGCCCGGCCGTGATGGCCACGACCTTCGAGGGCCAGCTCGGCCCGCGCGAGCTGTGCCGCCTCATGAGCGAGGGGCCGGCGCGCGTCTTTGGCATGTGGCCGCGCAAGGGCCGCCTGGCCGTGGGCGCCGACGCGGACGTCTGCGTGTGGGACCCCTCCGCGCGCTGGGTGATCTCTGCGGCCACGCAGCACCAGGCCGTGGACTACACGCCGTGGGAGGGCTTCGAGGCGCACGGCCGCGCGCACCTGGTGTACGTGGGCGGCGAGCTCGTGGTGCGCGACGGCGAGCCCACCGGATGCGCGCCCGGCCGCTACGTGGCAAGATGATGCGAGGGGACAGTCCCTTCGCATCCTTCGAGACTAAGGAGAAGAACATGGCAATCGAGGCAATCGTCACCGACAAGGCTCCCGCCGCGCTCGGTCCCTACTCCGCCGCCGTTTCGGCGCCCGCGACCCGCGCGATCCACGTGTCCGGCCAGCTGCCGATCGACCCGGCCACCGGCGAGTTCGCGGGCGAGGACATCGCCGCGCAGACCCGCCAGAGCCTCACCAACATCAAGAACATCCTCGAGGCCGCCGGCGCGAGCATGGCCGACGTGGCCGAGGTCACGGTCCTTCTCGACGACATCGCGGACTTCGGCGCGATGAACGAGGTCTACGGCGAGTTCTTCACGGCGCCGTACCCCTCGCGCGCGGCGTTCGAGGTCGCGGCGCTGCCGAAGGCGGCCAAGGTCGAGATCAAGGCAGTGGCCTACCTGTAGGCTGAGCCTCACCGGTGATGGAGCGCCGGGCGATTTCCACGCGGAAGTGCTCTTCGAGAAACTCCCGCTTAGGAAATCGCCCGGCGCTCGCCGTTTCGGGCCCGCAGATGCCGAGAGGGGCGGGGTGGGGTGTTGATCGCGTCAGCTGCCCGCACTTGTCGCTAAAGCCTCACGTGGGAGCCTGCACTTGTTGCCCGCACTTGAGGAGTGCGGGCTTGGAGGCGGGCAGATGGGGCACTCGATGGGGTTTGTCGGGTGGGGGACCGCACTTGTTGTGTTAAGAGGCGCAAAATGCCCGCACTCCTCAAGTGCGGGTGAGAAGTGCGGGTGAGAAGTGCAGGCGAGAAGTGCGGGGTGGGCTTGCACCTCGTCGGATCTTCTCGCCTAGGCCTTCACCTCGCGCAGGAGGTCGGCGGGGTCGACGCCGTAGAGGCGGGCGACCTTCACGAGGTTGGTGGTG
This sequence comes from Olsenella sp. An188, assembly GCF_002160255.1. Taxonomy (GTDB): domain Bacteria; phylum Actinomycetota; class Coriobacteriia; order Coriobacteriales; family Atopobiaceae; genus Thermophilibacter; species Thermophilibacter avistercoris. The sequence continues at coordinate 130,275 of NZ_NFKF01000004.1, forward strand.
CTGGGCTCAGACGCGCCGGACTCCCACTTGGAGACGGCCTGGCGGCTCACGCCGATCTTCTCGGCGACGAACTCCTGCGTCATCTTGCAGCGCTCTCGGTGGGAGCGCAGCACCTCGGAAAGCGAGCGGCGCACCGCCACCGACTCCGGGTCCTTGCGCGGGCGGTCCTGTCGGACGAACCAGCGGATGGCGAGGACACACACCGTGACGAAGAGGACCCAGGGGATAATGCGCGCCAAGAGCGCCGGCAGCACAAAGACGATGAGCTCAAAGGGGCCCAGTCCGATTAGTCGACCTTCCATCTCCGCTCCTCTCCCCGCAACGTTGAGTCAAATGTAGCGCTGCGGTCCGGTTGCGGACAGCACCTATCGCGCAACGTGCGGTTGCGCTTCGGTTGCGGCTCGTCGCGCGCACGCGGCGTCGCTTCCAAACGCGCGGCCTACCGCTCCGCCGGCGACGTGCGTGGCGTGGGCGACGGGGAGTTTGCGGTCCTTCTCGGCAGGCCGGTGCCTTCCGGTGAGCCCGCGGGTCCGATCGACGAGCACGACAGCGTGTCCACGCTCGGGCGGGCCAGAAGCCGGCTCGCCCGCCTGGCGTGCCGCGTGGTGGGCTCGCTCGTGAGACGCGCCGTGCGGCGCAACCAGTCGGACCTCAACCTGCTCTTCGTCCACAACATCCCGTTTCGCGCCATCGCCAAGATGTCGGGCGGCCGCGTGAGCGCGGAGATGGTCGGCGGCATCGTGGACGCCTGCAACGGGCACCTGCTGCGCGGCGCCCGGAAGCTCGTGGGTGGCTACGTGCGCGACGCCCGCGAGAACCGCGCCTGGGAGCGACGCCTGACGGGGTAGGGCCGTGCATGCGCGATCTTGGCCGCGTTCGAAATCGCGTCAACAGTGATGTCAGAGTCATTTTTGCGGCAGTGTCGCAAAAAAATCGAGCCCCTCATGGAGTTACGTGCAGCGGTGGGGTCTTGAGCGCGTGAGCCCTCTCCCGCAAAGCTCCACGAGCCGACCGGCGCGCAGGCTTCCCGCAGTCACTGGGACGTCAAGCCTCCGCGCGAGCTCGCGTGCGCGGGCGAGAAGCTCGTCGGTGTCCGCCTGGTTCACCAGCACGCGCGTGGCCAGGCCCTCGGCGGCTATCACGCGCGCCACGAGCTCGGGCGTCGCGGCGTCGTCCGGCGCGCACCCGGCGAGCTCGCAGAACCGCTCGGGGCGGTGCGCCACCTCGCGCACGGGCCGGCCAAGGCCGCTCGCTCCGACCACGAGGATCGTCTGCGCGGACCCCGCCGGCACCACCGGCTCCCACGGCGCGTGCGCCTTGAGCGGCAGGGCGCGCGAGCCGTCCGCCTCCACGAGCACGTAGTCCGCGAGCTGCGCCAGCGCCGCCGGGGGCAGCGCGGGCGCCGCGAGCTTGCCGGCGTCGCGGTCCTTCTCGCCGGCCGGCGAGCCGACGCAGACGACGCGCTCTCGCTCGAGCGTCGCCGCAACGGAGTCCGCGTCGCTCCCGTCGAGCGTCGTCACGCCCGCAAACGGCCGCACGTGCGTCGTGGTGGTGAGCGCCACCGTGCCCGGCAGCTCGCGGGCCAGCGCCGCCAGCAGCGACGTCTTCCCGCCGCTGCCTATCACCGACGTCACGCCGCGGCCTACGCGCAGCAGCCCGGCAAGTCCCATGGCGCACCTCCTCGAAGAAATCCTACCGCTCGGGAGCATTGGAGTTTCAAAACTACAACGACAGATTACTCTTTGTTTGGTTGCCAAACTCGTTGGATGGACCACGGACCGACAGGAGGACCCATGACCGCCGCCACCGCCCCCATCGAGCTCCCGCGCACCTTCGAGGAGTTCAACGAGCAGCGACGCCAGAGCTTCCTCAAGGTCAAGGACTTCAAGCAGGCCGGGGGCAGGCTCGTGGGCTACCTCTGCAGCTACACGCCGCTCGAGGTGATCGACGCGGCCGGCGCCTCCGCGGTCGGGCTTTGCGGCACCTCCGACGAGGTCATCCCCGCGGCCGAGGAGGTCCTGCCGGCCAACCTCTGCCCGCTCGTCAAGTCGACCTACGGGTTCGCGTACTCGCAGAAGTGCCCGTTCACGCACTTCTCCGACCTCATCGTGGGCGAGACCACCTGCGACGGCAAGAAGAAGATGTACGAGCTGCTGGACGAGCTCAAGCCCACGCACATCCTGCACCTGCCGCAGGGCCGCTCCCGCGAGCACGAGCGCGAGGGCTGGTACCAGGAGGTCGTCGCCCTCAAGGAGGCCCTCGAGCGCACCTACGGCATCCGGATAGCCGACGACGACCTGCGTGAGGCCGCCCGCCTGCGCAACCGCCTGCGCCGCGCGACGCTCGCCCTCTTCGAGCTGCAGCGCTCCGATCCGCCCGCCATGAGCGGCGTAGAGCTCATGAGCACGATGTTCGCGGGTACCTTCAACTTTGACGTGCGCGCCTACGTGGAGAGCCTCGAGCGCCTCTGCGAGCAGCGCAGCGCGCAGGCGGCCGCGGGGGAGTCTGCCGTCAGTCCCGCGGCAAAGCGCATTCTGATCACGGGGTGCCCGGTGGGCGGCGTCATCGGGAAGGTCGGGGCCACCATAGAGCGCAACGGCGGCGTGGTGGTGTGCGAGGACGACTGCGGCGGCGAGCGCACCAACCGCTTCATGGTGGACGAGGACGCGCCGGACATCCTGCGCGCGATCGCCGAGCGCTACCTCAAGATCAACTGCTCGGTCATGACGCCCAACGAGGACCGCTTTGTCGCCACGCGCGAGATGATCGAGAAGTATCGCGTGGACGGCGTCATCGAGTGCGTGCTCACGGCGTGCCACACCTTCAACGTGGAGGCCGCGCGCATGGAGCGCGCCGTGGAGGCCGCCGGCGTGCCGTACATGAAGGTCGAGACCGACTACTCCTCCGGCGACCTCGGCCAGCTCGAGACGCGCATCGCCGCCTTCATCGAGACGCTCTAGGGGAGGGGGACGTGTCGTCCGGACGTCTGGGCATGGGCGTGGACATCGGGTCCACGGCCACGAAGGTCGCGGTGGTCGACGCCGACGGCGGCCTCGTGCGCACCGAGCTCATGCCCACCGGCTTCTCGAGCGTGGACGCCGCGGAGCGCGCCCGCGCCGTCCTCGAGGCGTGCAAAAGTGACAGGCACCTTTGCACGCCTGACGTGCGCGTGGTCGCCACCGGCTACGGGCGCGTCGCGGTGCCCTACGCGGACAAGGTGGTGACCGAGATCACCTGCCACGGCCGCGGCGCCGCGCGCCTGTTTGGACCCGAGGGCACCGTGATCGACGTGGGCGGTCAGGACACCAAGGTCATCCGCCTGCGCGCGGGGCGCGTGGCCAAGTTCGCCATGAACGACAAGTGCGCGGCGGGCACGGGGCGCTTCCTCGAGATCATGGCGGACCGCCTGGGCGTCTCGCAGGGGGAGCTCTCCGCGCTCGCCCGCGCCGGCGAGCCGACGAGGATCTCCAGCATGTGCACCGTCTTCGCGGAGAGCGAGGTCATCGGCCTTGTGGGCCGCGGAGAGCCGCGGGAGAACATCGCCAGCGGCGTGGTGGAGAGCGTCGTGGCGCGCGTGGCGACGCTGGCGGCCTCGTCGGGCGCCGCGGCGCCGTACTACCTGACGGGCGGGCTCTGCGACAATGGCTACGTGGTGGAGCGTCTGGCCGCGCTTCTCGGCGCCCCGGTGACGACCTGCCCCGAGGCGCGCTACGCCGGTGCGCTCGGGGCCGCGCTGACGGCGCTTGACATGGGTTAGCGAGCGGCCGCGCGGGGAGGTCCTTCTCGCCGCGCGGGTCTGTGGGACGAGATGACGGTGGCCCCGCGGGGCCTGACGGGAGGCAGACATGGCAGAGACGGTGCTGACGATCGACGCGCGCGGCGACGCGTGCCCCATCCCGGTGGTGAAGACGCTCAAGGCGCTCGGCGCGCTTGCGGGCCCGGGCGCGGTGGAGACGCTCGTGGACAACGAGGTGGCCGTGCAGAACCTCACGCGCATGGGGGAGGGACGCGGCTGCGAGGTCGTGGTCGAGCAGCTCGGCCAGAAGGAGTGGCGCGTCACCGTGCGGGCCTCCGAGGCCGTCGTGGTGGGCTCCGGCGAGGCCGAGTCCGTGACCTGCGACGTGCCGGCGGGCGCTGACGGGGCCGCCGCGGCCGCCCCGCGCAACGTGGTGGTGGCCATCACGGCCGAGACCATGGGCACGGGCGACGACGAGCTGGGCCGCAAGCTCATGAAGGGCTTTGTCTTCGCGCTCACGCAGCTCGACGAGCTGCCGTCCTGCGTGCTGCTCTACAACGGCGGCGCGCACCTGAGCTGCGAGGGGTCGGACGCCCTCGATGACCTGCGCGGCCTTGCCGAGTCGGGCGTGGAGGTCCTGACCTGCGGGACGTGCCTCGACCACTACGGGCTCACCGACCGCCTTGCCGTGGGCGAGGTCACCAACATGTACGTGATCGCGCAGCACCTGTGCGGCGCGAGCCACGTGGTGAGGCCGTAGGGCGTGGCGCGCGTGCGGGTGCCGTCGCTCGTGGTGAGCTTCCCCACCACCGCGGCGGCGATGGCGTGCGAGGAGTGCTGCGCCCGCCGCGGCCTGCCGGGCCGGATGATCCCCGTGCCGGGGGAGATCTCGGCCGGCTGCGGCCTGGCGTGGAAGGCGGCGCCGGAGCTGCGCGACGAGCTTGCCGCCGCGCTCGCGGTCGACGGCGTGCCCGTCGAGGACATGGCCGTGGTGGGGCTGCTCGAGTTCGTGCGGTAGGGCGGCGGGGTCGCAGGGCCGCGGCGTGCGGCCCGAGTTTGTAGGCGCGAGACGACACTTTGCGGGGCAGAAGTGTCGTTTGGCTCCTACAGTCTGAGTTTGTAGGCACGAAACGACGTTTTTCTCGCCAAGAATGTCGTTTGGCTCCTACCGTTTGCTGTCCGTCAAGAAACTGCCCGGCGAGAAGGACGTGAGGCCCGATGATCTACCTGGACAACGCCGCGACTACGCTGCGCAAGCCGCGGCAGGTGGTGGACGCCGTGTGCGCGGCGCTGGGCGCGCTCGGAAACGCCGGGCGCGGCGCCGGTGCGGGCGCGCTCGACGCCGGGCGCGTGGTCTGGGGCTGCCGCGAGGCGGTCGCGCGCCTTCTGGGGTGCCTGCGCGCGGACCACGTGTGCTTCTCGGCAAACTCGACCGCGGCGCTCAACGCGGCGATATCCGGGCTGGTGGGGCCGGGGGAGCGCGTGGTCACCACGGTGCTCGAGCACAACTCGGTGCTGCGGCCGCTCGCGCGCCTGGCCGACGAGCGCGGCGTGACGGTGGAGCACGCCGGCTGCGATGCCCATGGGTTTCTCGACATGGCCGAGCTGGAGCGCCTGGTGGTCCCGGGCACGCGCGCCGTGGTGGTGACGCACGCCTCCAACGTGACGGGCAACCTGGTCGACGTGGCGCGGGTGGCGCGGATCGCGCACGCCGTGGGGGCGCTGTGCGTGGTGGACGCCTCGCAGTCGGCGGGCGCGGTGCCCATTGACATGGCGGCCATGGGCCTCGACGTGGTCTGTTTCACCGGGCACAAGGCGCTCATGGGCCCGCAGGGCACCGGCGGCATGGCGGTGGCCGAGGGCGTCGACGTGCGGCCGTGGGCCGAGGGCGGCACGGGGGTGCGCTCATTCGACCGGCGCCAGCCGGACGGCTGGCCCACGCGCCTCGAGGCGGGGACGGCCAACGCGCACGGCCTCGCGGGGCTCGCGGCGGGCGTGGCCTTCATCGAGGAACAGGGCGGCGCCGCCGTGGTGGGAGCGCGCGAGCACGAGCTGGCCTGGAGGCTCTACCGGGGCGTCTGCGGCGCCCCGGGCGTGAGGGTCTACGGCGGCTGGGACGTGGCGCCCGAGCGCTGCGGCTCCGTGGTGGCGCTTAACGTCGGGGCGCTGGACTCCGCCGAGGTCGCCGACGCGCTGGAGGCCGGGTGGGGCGTCGCGTGCCGCGCCGGCGCCCACTGCGCGCCGCTCATGCACCGTGCGCTCGGGACCGAGCGCCAGGGGATCGTGCGGCTCAGCACCTCGTGGTTCTCCACCGAGGACGAGGTCGACGCCGCTGCCGCCGCGGTTCGCGAGATCGCCGCGGGGTAGGGCCGCCCCTTCCCGCGCCTCTTCTCGCCGGCGCGTCGCGTGGCTCCGCCCTTCTCCCTCCCGCCTGCCTTCCCGCTTTCGCATCGTGTACACAGTTGCATCATTGATGCAAAGGCCGACACGCCGCCTACCTGCGGAAACGTTTCTGCGATGTGCGGAGCGGCGGCTGAGGGGGTGTACACGATCGCGAGAAGGGGCAAGGAGAGACGAGAAGGGGCGAGAAGAGGCGGGGCGTGGCGGGACGGCGTGCCGCCCGGGGGCGCTACGGCGCCGCTCGCAGCGCGGTGGCGCAGTGCCAAACTTATTGTGAGGTATACTTACAACTTGGAATTGGGCGGGCGACGTCCACCGTTAGACTTATGAAAATATAACGCCTACGAGGGAGTTCGTTAGATGCTGGTAGTGATCAGGGGTGCGGGGGACATCGCCACGGGCGTGGCGCTGCGCCTGCACCGCGCGGGGATGCGGGTCGTGATGTGCGACCTGCCCACCCCCACCTCCATCCGGCGCACCGTGTGCTTCTCCGAGGCCATCCGCCTGGGGGAGACGCGGGTCGAGGGCGTGCGCGGGGTGCTCTGCGCGGATGCCGCAACCGCGCGTGCCGTCGCGCGGGCGGGCGACGTGGCGGTGCTCGCGGACCCGGACGCGTCCTGCGTGGCAGAGCTCGCCCCGGACGCGCTCGTGGACGCGATCCTCGCCAAGCGAAACCTCGGCACGCGCCGCGGCATGGCGCCCGTCGTGGTGGGCGTGGGGCCCGGCTTCACCGCGCCCGTGGACTGCGACGCTGCGGTCGAGACGATGCGCGGCCACTACCTGGGCCGCGTCTACTACCAGGGGTCGCCGCTGCCCAACACGGCAGTGCCCGGCCTCATCGGCGGCTACGCGGGCGAGCGCGTGATGCGTGCGCCGGCCGACGGCGTCTTCGAGCCCTGCGTGGAGATCGGCGCCACGGTGCGCGCCGGGGACGTCTGCGCGCGCGTGGCCGGCGAGCCCATGTGCGCGACGATCGACGGCGTGGTGCGCGGCCTGCTCCAGGCCGGCGTGCGCGTGACGGCGGGCATGAAGTCCGGCGACGTGGACCCGCGCTGCCACCCGGAGTACATCGAGACCTCCTCCGACAAGGCGCTCGCCGTGGGCGGCGGCGTCCTCGAGGCGATACTTGCCCTCTCGGGCGGTGCCGCGGGCGACCGGGGCGAGAAGAACGACGCCCCCGCGCTCGGCGACACCTTCTCCGACCAGGGCTTCGTTTCCGCCCTGCGAGACGAGCTCGCCGCGGGGCGCCGCGTGGCGCTGGCCAGCCTGCTCGCCACACGCGGCTCGATGCCGCGCCACGAGGGCGCGCGGCTGGCCGTGCTGGAGGACGGCCGCGTGCTCGGCACCGTGGGCGGCGGCAACGTGGAGCGCGTGGCCGAGTCCCGCGCCCGGGCACTTCTCGCCGGCGAGAAGAACGTGCAGCTTCCGGACGCTTCCGCGGCCCAAACCGACCGAAACCCGCACGCACCCGGAACCGCGCAGCTTCCGGACGCTTCCGCGGCCCAAACCGACCGAAACCCGCACGCACCCGCGCTCGAGTGGCTCACCCGCGACGCCAACGACATGGCCTGCGGCGGGGACGCGCTTCTCGCCGTGCGCGCGCTCACGCCCGACGACCTCCCGACCCTCGAGGCGCTTCTTGGCGCGCTGGGGTCCCGCGGAGCCGCCACGCTCGAGGAGCTGTGGGCGGACCCGTCCGCGCCCGAGCTCCGCGTGGCGACCGACGCCCGCCTTGCGCCCCGCGCGAGCTGGGACGAGGCGTCCGCCACCTACCGCGAGCCGGTCCTGGCGAGCGCGACCTGCCACGTCTTTGGCGCGGGCCACGTGGGCTCGGCGCTCGTGCCGCTGGCGGCGTCCATCGGCTACGAGGTGGCCGTCTACGACGACCGCCCGGAGGCCGCAGATCCCGCGCGCCTCCCGTCGGCGACGTCGGTGAGCTGCGGCTCGTTTGCCGACCTCGCCGCCGAGGCCAGGATCGGCGCGCATGACGCCGTGGTGGTGCTCACCCATGGCCACGCCGCCGACGAGACCGTTCTTCTCGCCGTGCTCGCGCGCGAGGCTCAGCCCGCCTACGTGGGCTGCATCGGGAGCCGCCGCAAGGCCGCGCTCGCCCGCGCCCGACTCGAGGCGGCCGGGATCCCCGCCGAGCGCGTTGCGTCCGTGCACCTGCCCATCGGCGAGGACATCCTCGCCGTCACGCCACAGGAGATAGCCGTCTCGATCGCGGCCCAGCTCATACGCTGCCGCGCCGGGCGGAGGACGCAAGGGGAAGGGACTCGCTCATGAGCATGGACAGAAGGAGCTTCGTCGCTCTGATGGCCGGCACGACCGCCGCCGCCGCGCTCGCCGGCTGCGACTCCGGCTCGCCCTCGGGCGACGGCATGGACGCCCCCGCGGCCGACGCCACCTCCGGCGAGAAGACCCAGGTCGTCGTCTTTGCCGCCGCCTCCATGACCGAGAGCCTCACCAAGGCCGGCGACCTCTTCACGTCCGGGAGCCCCGAGTACGAGCTCTCGTTCAACTTCGACTCCTCGGGCACGCTCAAGACCCAGATCCAGGAGGGCGCGGACTGTGACGTGTTCATCTCGGCGGGCCAGCTCCAGATGGACCAGCTCGACGCCGAGGACGAGACCGGCAGCAACACCGAGGGCCTCGACCTCATCGACTCGGCCACGCGCTTCGACATCCTCGAGAACGAGGTCGTGCTCGTGGTGCCCGAGGGCAACCCCAAGGGCGTGGAGAGCTTCGACCAGCTCGCCGAGCTGCTCGCCGCCGGCGACGTCTTCATGGCGATGGGCAACTCCGACGTGCCGGTGGGCCAGTACACCCAGAAGATCCTCGCCTACTACGGCCTCTCCGAGGAGGAGCTCGCCGCCGCGGGCACGCTCACGTACGGCTCCAACGTCAAGGAGGTCACCTCGCAGGTCTCCGAGGGCGCGGTGGACTGCGGCGTGGTCTACAAGACCGACGCCTTCTCGGCCGGCCTCACCGTGGTCGACTCCGCCACGGCCGAGATGTGCGGCCAGGTGGTCTACCCGGCCGCCGTGACCAAGAACGCCCCCAACCCGGACGCGGCGCAGGCCTTCCTCGACTACCTCAAGGGCGACGAGGCCTCGGCGTGCTTCGAGGAGGTAGGCTTTACCCCGCTCGCCAACTAGGGCAGTGGCCGGGGGCGGTCGGTGGCCGCCCCCCGATCGCCCCGCCCCACGGAGAAGGACCGCGCATGGACTGGTACCCGCTCGTAAACTCGCTGCGCATCGCCGCCATCTCGACGGTGATCGTCTTCTTCCTGGGCGTCTGGCTCGCGAACCTCGTGGTCCGCGCGCCGCGCCTGGTGAAGGGCGTGCTCGACGTGATCCTCACGCTGCCGCTCGTGCTGCCGCCCACCGTGGTCGGCTACCTGCTGCTCATCCTGCTGGGCCCGCGCCGGCCGCTCGGCATGCTCGCCGCCGAGTTCCTGGACCTGCGGCTCACGATGACCTGGTACGCCGCGATCTTCGCCACGGTGGTGGTGAGCTTCCCGCTCATGTACCGCACTGCGCGCGGCGCCTTCGAGGCCTTCGACGAGACGCTCGCCGACGCCGGGCGCACCCTCGGCCACTCCGAGCGCTGGGTCTTCTGGCGCGTCAAGATGCCCTGCTGCCTGCAGGGCATCGTGGCGGGCGCGGTCCTCGCGTTCGCGCGCGCCCTGGGCGAGTACGGCGCCACGTCCATGATCTGCGGCTACACGCCCGGCTCCACCGCCACGGTCTCCACGACGGTCTACCAGCTCTGGCGCACCGGCGACGACGCGGGTGCCTTCGCGTGGGTCATGGTGAACCTCGCCATCTCCGCCGTGGTCCTTCTCGCCATGAACTGGTTCGAGGCCCGCGGGCGCGCGAGCTCCGCGGCGGCGCGGGGGGCGGCGCGATGAGCCTTACGGTCGACGTCCGCAAGCGCCTCGGCGACTTCACCCTCGACGTGTCGTTCGAGGTCGAGGACGCGCGCGAGACCTGCGCCCTTCTCGGCCCGTCGGGCTGTGGCAAGTCGCTCACGCTCAAGTGCGTGGCGGGCGTGCTCACCCCGGACGAGGGGCGCATCGTGCTGGGCGACCGCGTGCTCTTTGACTCGGAGGCGCGCGTGAACCTGCCGCCGCAGCGCCGGCGCGTGGGCTACCTCTTCCAGCAGTACGCGCTGTTCCCCACCATGACGGTCGAGCAGAACATCGCGGCCGGCGCGGTGGGCGTGGACCGGCGCGAGCGCGCCCGGCGCGTGGCCGAGCAGGTGCGGGCGTTTCGCCTCGGGGGGCTCGAGCGCCTGCGCCCGGCGCAGCTCTCCGGCGGGCAGCAGCAGCGCGTGGCCCTGGCGCGCATCATGGCGGGTGAGCCGGAGCTCATCATGCTCGACGAGCCCTTCTCGGCGCTCGACGGGCACCTGCGCTGGGAGCTCGAGATGGAGCTCACGGACACCCTGCGGAGCTTCCCGGGCGGCGCGCTGTACGTGAGCCACAACCGCGACGAGGTCTACCGCATGTGCGACACCGTCTGCGTGATCGACCGCGGCCGCTCGGAGGAGAAGCTCACCGTGGCGCAGCTCTTCTCCACGCCTGCGACGCTGGCGGCGGCGCTCATCTCCGGGTGCAAGAACGTCTCGGCCGCGCGCGTGGCGGGCGAGAAGGACGCTCTGACGCTGCTCGCGTGCGCGGACTGGGGCGTGACCCTGGCGAGCTCGCTGCCGCTGCCCGAGGGCGTCAGCCACGCCGGCCTGCGCGCCCACTACCTGCGGGTCTATCGGCTGGGGGAGGTGCCTTCGGGCGCGGTGAACGTCGTGCGGTGCACGGTGGACCGCGTGATCGACTCCACGTTCTCCACCATCGCGATGCTCGCCACGCCCGGCGGCGCGCGCCTGCGCTACGAGTGCGAGAAGGACGCGTGGGCGGCGCTCGCCGGCGAGCGCGAGCTTGCGGTGGTGGCCGACCCCGGAATCGTGATGCCGCTTGCCGGGGGTGGCGCGGATGCGTGACGGGGAGGGGCGGCTCGTAGAGTACCTGCGGCTCTCCGTGACGGACCGCTGCAACTGCCGCTGCACGTACTGCATGCCGGCCGGCGGCGTGCCGATGCTCTCGCACGCGGACGTGTGCAGCTTCGAGGAGCTCGTCGAGATCACGGCCGCGCTCGCCGAGCTCGGCGTGCGCAAGGTGCGCCTCACCGGCGGCGAGCCGCTCGTCCGCCGCGGCGTCGTGGGTCTGGTGGAGATGCTGCGCGCGGTGGGCGGCGTGGAGGAGGTCGACCTCACGACGAACGCCACGCTGCTCGCGCCGCTCGCCGCGCCCCTGCGCGCGGCGGGGCTCGACCGCGTCAACGTGAGCCTCGACACGCTCGACGCGGCGCGCTACGAGGCCGTCACGCGCGGTGGCCGACTCGCCGACGCGCTCGCCGGGATCGAGGCCGCGCGCGCCGCGGGCTTCTCGCCCATCAAGATAAACTGCGTGCTCATGGGCGGCGTGAACGACGACGAGGTCCCGCGCCTTGCCGCGCTCGCGCGCGAGGCGCACACGGAGGTGCGCTTCATCGAGCTCATGCCCATCGGGGAGGCGGCGTGCTGGCCCCGCGGGCGCTTCGTGGACGCCTCGGCGGTGCTCGACGCAGTGCCCGAGCTGCGCCCGTGCGGCACGGACGGCGTGGCCGAGCTCTTCTCGGCGCCCGGGTGGGCGGGGCGCGTGGGGCTCATCCGGCCGATGAGCCACCGGTTCTGCAGCCGCTGCACGCGCGTGCGGGTGACGGCGGACGGCCGGCTCAAGCCGTGCCTGCACACGGCCGACGAGGTCGCGCTGCGCGGGCTTCACGGCGAGGCCCTGCGCGAGGCGATTCTCGCCGGAATCGCGCTCAAGCCGGCGCATCATGGTATGGACGGGGCCCACGCGAGCGAGTCGGCGCGGGCCATGAACGAGATTGGGGGCTAGCGTGGAGGGCTCGATCAAGGCCGACGACCTCACGCACGTCAACGAGCAGGGCCGCGCGCGCATGGTGGACGTCTCCGCCAAGCCGGCGACCGACCGCGTCGCGCGCGCCGCCGGCTTCGTGCGGATGGCGCCCTCCACGGTGGGGCTCGTGCGCACCGGAGGGGCCAAGAAGGGCGACGTGCTCGCGGTGGCGCAGGTGGCGGGCATCATGGCCGCCAAGCGCTGCTGGGAGCTGGTGCCGATGTGCCATCCCGTGCAGCTCACGGGTGTCGACGTGCGCTTCTCGGTGGGGGAGGGCGGCGTGGGCATCGAGGCCACGTGCCGCTGTCACGGCGAGACGGGCGTGGAGATGGAGGCCCTCACGGCGGTCTCCGCGGCGGCGCTCACGGTCTACGACATGCTTAAGGCGCACCAGCGCGACATGGTGATCGAGGACGTGCGCCTGGTCGAGAAGCGCGGCGGCGCGAGCGGCGACTACGCGGCCGGCGCCGCGCGGGGTGCGGCCACGGTCGAGGCGGTGTGCGTGAGCGAGGAGAAGGGCACGCGCAAGCGCCCGGTCGACGCCATCGAGCTCGTGGTGGGCGAGGGCGTTTCCGGCGACGCGCACGCCGGCAACTGGCACCGCCAGGTGAGCCTGCTTCCGGCTGAGGCCGTTGACGAGCTGCGCGACCGCCTGCCCGACCTCGCGCCCGGCGACTTTGCCGAGAACATCCTCACCCGCGGGGTCGACCTCAAGGCGCTGCCGGTGGGCACGGTGCTGAGGGCCGGCGCGGCCGAGCTCGTGGTGACCCAGATCGGCAAGGAGTGCCACACCGCCTGCGAGATCCGCAGGCTCACGGGCAGGTGCGCGATGCCCACCGAGGGCATCTTCTGCGTGGTCACGCGCGGCGGCACCGTGCGTGCCGGGGACAGTCTGGAGGTGGTCGCACGATGAGGCTCGTTCGCACCGAGGACGCGGTGGGGCACGTCCTCTGCCACGACATGACGCAGATCCTGACCGGGGACTCTCCGGACGCCCCGCGCTTCAAGGGGCCGCGCTTCAGGAAGGGCCACGTGGTGACGGCTGAGGACGTCCCGGTGCTGCTCTCCATGGGCAAGGTGAACCTCTACGTCTGGGAGCTCGAGGACGGCATGGTCCACGAGGACGACGCGGCCCGTCGCATGGCGGCGCTCGTGGCCGGCCCCGGCACCGAGGCGACCGGAGCGCCCTCGGAGGGCAAGATCAACGTGCGCGCCGCCGTGGACGGCGTGCTGCTCGTGGACTCCGAGCGCCTGCGCGCCGTGAACTCGGTCGAGCAGGTGATGGTGGCCACGCGTCGCGGCGGCTTTGCCGTGCGCGCCGGCGACCTCGTGGCGGGCACCCGCGTGATTCCGCTGGTCATAGCCGAGGAGCAGCTCGCGCGGGCCGAGGCCGCCGCGGGCGAGGAGCCGCTGCTGTCCGTGGCGCCCTTCTCGCTGCGCACGGCCGCCGTGGTGGCCACGGGCTCCGAGGTGGCCTCCGGGCTCATCGAGGACCGCTTCACGCCGGTCATGGTGGACAAGCTCGCGGCGTACGGCATCGAGGTCGTGAGCCGCTCCACGCCGGGCGACGAGCGCGACGCCGTGGTCGCCGCCATCGACGAGACGCGCGCCGCGGGCGTGGACCTCGTGCTGTGCACGGGCGGCATGAGCGTGGACCCGGACGACAACACGCCCGGCGCCATCCGTGCCGCCGGCGCGCGCGTGGTGGCCTACGGGGCGCCGGTCCTGCCGGGTGCGATGCTGCTCGTGGGCTACTTCGACGAGCCGGGCGGACGGTCGGTCCCGGTGCTCGGCGTGCCGGGCTGCGCGATGTACAACAAGGCCACGGTGCTCGACCTCATCCTGCCGCGCCTGGCGGCCGGCGTGGAGGTCACCCGCTCCGACCTGGTGGCGCTGGGCGAGGGCGGGCTGTGCCTGGGATGCACCGAGTGCACCTACCCGCACTGCCCCTTCGGGAGGTAGCCGTGGGCGAGAAGAACCCCGCGTCCGCAGGCGAGAAGAACCCCGCCTCTGCGGCCCGCACCGCGGCCGTCGTCACCGTGAGCGACCGCGCCGCCGCCGGCGTCTACGAGGACGCGACGGGCCCGGCGGTGAGCGCGCTTCTCGCCGAGCGGGGCTATGAGGTGGTGCGCGCGCTCGTGGTGTCCGACGAGCGTGCCGAGATCGAGTCCGCCCTCGTCCACGCCGCCGAGCGCGACGTGGCGCTCGTGGTGACCTGCGGCGGCACGGGCCTCTCGCCGCGCGACGTGACGCCCGAGGCCACCGCCGCGGTCTGCGAGCGCATGGTGCCCGGGATCGGGGAGGCCATGCGCGCCGCGTCGATGCAGGTGACGAGCCGCGCCTGCCTCTCGCGCGCGACGGCCGGCATCCGCGGGCGCACCCTCATCGTGAACCTTCCGGGCAGCCCGCAGGCGGCCACGGAGAACCTCGAGGCCGTCATCGACCCCATCGGCCACGGCCTCGACACGCTGCGAGGCGGCCCCATGAGCTGCGCCCGGTAAATTCGCTGAGGACCGCCGTCCCGCTGGTGGTTACCCCGTGCTCCCTGCACATGCGGGGAGGGACCCGGACGCTTCTTCGGATCACCCGGCTACGCCGCGCAGCTCAGCTCCTCGCGGCTCTGCCCGATGGTCTTCCGTCCCGGTGGCTTCTTGGGCTTCCCGCCGCGGCACCGCTCGGCGTACCAGCCAGCGCCGCCGCGAACTCCTCCGCCCAGTTGTCGGTCATGTAGGCCGAGCCCTCGATGCCTCCGGGACGCCCATGCCTCTGTGGTGGAACTCTCGGAGGATCCCCTCGCGCCCCCTTGGGTGCATCGGACTTCCTCTGGGACCAGACTTGGCCCAAGATTTTGTCTAAGGTCACGGGATGATTCCTAAAGTGTCCACGTTAGAGAACAGTTGTTTTCGGTGCTCCCCGCGCATGAGGAGATGATCCCAGCATCGTGCCTGTGAAGACGCGCGGTGATTCCCCGGACATCTCGCATCGTAGGTTTGACGTCCACCCTGCGGTGCAGGGTGCCCGAGGCACGGAGCCCAAGCGAAGATCGAGTTTTGCTCATGCAAATCTCGTCTGTCATTTTGGCCATAACTTGCATAATCGCAGCTAGAGAGCTTACTGCGCAACAAAGGTCGCAAGTGAAACCCGAGATATGCACGAGCAAAACGAGAAGTCGGCAGCCGGGTCCGCCCAGGCAGCTCGCGTCTGCCCAACCTACCCAACCACCACGGACTTCTCGCCGCGCGGGACGGCGCGGCCGATGACGGCCGCGGGCAGGCCCTCGTCGACAAGCGCGTCCACGAGCCGCTCCGCGTCCTTCTCGCCGAGCGCAAGAAGCAGGCCGCCGGAGGTCTGCGGGTCAAAGAGCACGTCGGCCAGGTCGAGCGGCAACTCCTCCGCCATCGCCACGCGCGGGGCGAAGAAGTCCCGGTTGCGGTACGCGCCCGCGGGGATGAGCCCGAGCGCTGCCATCTCGCGCGCCCGCGCCATCACGGGCACCGCCGCGGCGTCGACCTCCAGCGTGACGCCGCTTGCCTCGGCCATCTCGCAGGAGTGCCCCATGAGCGAGAAGCCCGTGACGTCGGTGGCCGCGTGCGGCCAGACGCCGAGCTCGCGGGCCAGCCGCAGGGGCGCCTCGTTGAGGGTGGTCATCGAGTCCGTTGCCACCCTGAGCCCGGCTGCGTCGAGCAGCTCCGCCTTCGCCGCCGTGGTGAGGACGCCCGTCCCGAGCGCCTTGGTGAGCACGAGCGCGTCGCCGACCTGCGCCCCGCCGTTGGCGAGCAGCTGCCGCAGCTCCACGAAGCCCGTCACCGCGAGGCCGTACTTGGGCTCGTGGTCGTTGATGGAGTGTCCGCCCGCCACCACGCAGCCCGCGCGGGAGCACACCTCGGCGCCGCCGGCCAGGATCTGGCCCGCCGCCTCGATGCCCAGGCAGTTGGGGAAGCACAGGAGGTTGAGCGCCAGCGCGGGCGAGCCGCCCATAGCGTAGACGTCGGAGAGTGCGTTGGTGGCCGCGACCTGGCCAAACAGGAACGGGTCGTCGACCATCGGCGGGAAGAAGTCCGTGGTTGAGATGAGGCCGCGGCCGTCGCCGAGGTCCCACACGCAGGCGTCGTCCGAGGCGTCGAAGCCCACGAGGAGCTTCTCGCTGGGCACGCGCGGCAGGTCCGCGAGCACGCCGGCCAGCTCGCCCGGCGCGATCTTGGCCGCGCACCCGGCCGCCTCCACGAGCTCCGTGAGCCGCACGCCTGTCATGTCCATGTCCGCCCCTCTCCGTGGCGCATCAATAAAGCGTGTGAACCGGAGTGTGTCCCCAATTCACAGATAAAGGCCCCAGGCGCGATGAAGGGCGCCCGGGGCCTCCGGGGGTGCTGCGCTAGTTCTCGTCTGCGGCGAGCGAGGAGTCTGCCTCCGCGCGCGTCCTCTCGATGCGCCTGAGCAGGCTCTCCTTGAGCTCGTAGGTGTGCGAGCGCGCGATGTCGCCGGCATCCTCGGTGATGAAGCGGAAGAAGTAGTGGCCGTCAAAGTCCTCGTAGATGCGGAACTTGGGAGACTTCTCGCGATCGAAGGCGTCGATCGTGCTGTCCTCGATCTCGGCGCCCGCAGCGCTCTTGCGCACGCACTCGATGCCGTGCAGGCACTCGTCCTTGGACGGGAAGATGATCGAGGACATGAGGATGTGCCCGTTGCTGGCGCAGAGGTTGAAGCAGTAGCGGCCCTCGTTCTCAACCACGACGTACTGACCCATGGGAATCACCACCATAATCCGTTTACTTGCCGATTACAAAATGTTAGTTCGGCTGCGGGGTCCCGCGCGCGGCGCGTACGCGGGCGGTCGGTTTTGGTCGGGGAGAGCGGTCTGGCGCGCCGGGGTCTGCGCCCGTCCCGCTTACGTGGCGGATACGCGGCGGACATTTGGGGTAACATTTCATTACATCCCCCGAAAAGACGGGATGGTGTGGTCGGGGGACGCACCATCCCACCAGACGGCAAAAGGGTCCCGGTCGCGAGCTGCGACCGGGACCCCGTCTGTCTGCGGCCGGGACGCGTCCGCCCGCGCGCCGGCTGGCTCCCGCCCTGCCAGAAAAGCGGCCCGATTGGGTGTGCGGCCGCCCCCGCGCTTCTCGCCAGCCCCGTTCTGCCGCGAACCCGCTGCGACTGGGTGGCATCCCTTATATAAAGAATGAGTTCATATCAAAAACCCCACCCAACGGGTGCGAAAACCTGGCAGTCACTCGGGTTTTAGCGCCCGTTGGGCGGGGCGTGGGGTCGGGCATATCAAACATGCCGCCCAATCGCGGCCAGTTTTGGCAGCGGCGGCGAGAAGGGCAGCGCAGAAGGCGAGAAGGGCCACGCGGGCGGCGAGAGGGGCCCCGCGGGCAGCGAGAAGGGCCACGTACCCCCGGCGCGGCTACCGCGCCTCGCCGCGCCGGGCGGCGTCGCGCCCCGCCTCGAAGGCCGCGAGGTTGGCCTCGACCGTGGCCGGCGGCACGCAGCGGCGCACCGCCTCGCGCCAGAGCTCCTCCCCAAACGGCAGCGCCGTCGAGAGGGCGCCGACAAGCACCACGTTGGTGGACTTGGGCGCGCCGAGCCCGCGCGCGATGACGCCGGCGTCGAGCAGGTGGGCGCCCATCTCGCGCAGGCGCGGGCGGACCTTGGCCGGCATCTCCGCGTTCCCGATGTTGACCGAGACGGGCGTGATCTGCTCGTCGTTGACGAACATGCGCCCTCCCTCGGCGAGGTAGTGCTGGGCGCGCAGGGCCTCCACGGCCTCGAAGGCCACCACCACGTCGGCGCACCCCGCGTCGCAGACCATCGTCGAGACCTCCTCGCCCACGCGGATGACCGTGCTCACCGAGCCGCCGCGCTGGCTCATGCCGTGGATCTCCGAGACCTTGACGTCGAGCCCGGCCTCGGCTGCGACCTCGGCGAGGAGCTTGCCGGCCAGGATCGTGCCCTGGCCGCCCACGCCCACCAGAAGGATCGTCTTGGTGCCGTCGATGACGCCGGCCTGCTCGGCCGCCGCGTTCTTCTCGCTGGTCATGGCGCTACTCCTTTGAGATGCAGTGGAACGGGCAGGACTGGACGCACTGGTCGCAGCCGATGCACTGGGTCGGGTCGATGGTGGCGGTGCCGTCCTTGGCGCGGCCGAGAGCGGGGCAGCCGATCTTCATGCACTGTCCGCACGCGCGGCAGTCGCGGATGGTGGGGAGCTTGCCGCGGCTGCGGTCGATGAGGCGGCACGGTGCCTTGAAGACGATGACGCTGAGCTGGCCCTCGTTGGCAATGGCCTCCTTGAGGGCGCCGCGCACGGCCATGAGGTCCTGCGCGTCGACCTCGCGCACGTCCTCAACCCCCATCGCGCGGCACAGGGCGAGAAGGTCGAGCGCCTTGCCCGTGGGGCTGTCGAGCGGGCCCACGCCGTGCCCGGAGTCCGTGAGGGTGACGCCGTTGACGGGGTTGCCCTGCGTGCCGGTCATGGCCGTCGTGCGGTTGTCCAGGATGCACAGGGTGCCGGTCCCGCCGTTGTAGATGGTACCGAGCAGGCTCGTGATGCCGGAGTGCGCGAAAGTGGAGTCGCCGATGACGCCCACGACGGGGCGCCCCGTGCGGCCGGGCGTGCCGGCGAGCTCCATGCCGTGCGCCATCGAGAGCGACGCGCCCATGTCGATGACGGTGTGGCACGCGCCGTAGGGGGCCACGGCCCCGAGCGTGTAGCAGCCGATGTCGCCGGTCACGATGGCCTTGCAGCGGCGCAGCTCGGTAAAGACGAGGCGGTGCGGGCAGCCCGGGCAGAACGCCGGCGGGCGCGGCGGGAGGTCGGTGGCCGCGTCGAGGTGGGCGGGCTCGGCCAGCCCGAAGGCGGCGCGGATCTTGGCGGGCGTGAGCTCGCCGGCAACGGGCAGCGGCGCGGCGGGCGGCTCGGCGAGCGCGACGCCGAGCGCGCGGACGCGCATCGTGAGGTAGTCACTCGCCTCCTCGATCACGTAGCAGCGCTCGACCGAGGCGGCGAAGTCCGCCAGCGCGGCGGCCGGCAGCGGCCAGACGAGGCCGAGCTTGAAGGTGCTCGCGTCGGGCAGCGCCTCGCGGACGTGCTGGTAGACGGCGCCCGAGCAGATGACGCCGACCTTCTCGCCACGACGCTCCACGCGGTTCCACCCGCACGTCTCGGCATACTTCTCGAGCTCGGCGGTGCGCTCGTCCACGGCCGCGCGGCGGCGCACGGCGTTGGCGGGCATCATGACGTACTTGCCGATGTTGTCCTCGTAGGCGCGTGGCTCGGCGTCCGCCCGCTCCTCGGACGGCGAGACGAGCGTGCGGGTGTGCGCGATGCGCATGGTCTCGTGCAGCATGACCGGCGTGTCGAAGCGCTCGGAGAGCTCGAAGGCCTCGCGGCACATCCCGTAGGCCTCGGCGGAGTCGGCGGCGGAGAGGCACGGGATCCGCGCGAAGGCGGCGTAGAAGCGCGAGTCCTGCTCGTTCTGGGACGAGTAGCACGACGGGTCGTCGGCGGCGAGAAGCACGAGCCCGGCGTTGACGCCCGTGTTGCAGGCGCTCATGAGCGGGTCGGCCGCCACGTTGACGCCCACGTGCTTCATCGTGACGAGCGAGCGGACGCCTCCGATCGCGGCGCCCAGGCCCACCTCGAGCGCGACCTTCTCGTTGGGGGCCCACTCGCAGTAGACGCTCTCCTTGCGCACGAGCACCTCGAGGGTCTCGGTGGACGGCGTGCCGGGGTAGCCCACGCCTACGGCGCAGCCCGCCTCCCAGGCGCCCTGCGCGATGGCCTCGTTGCCGGACATCAGGTGCTTGTCCATGTTGCTCCTCTCCGGGGACACGTTGGGGCAGCCCCTCCGTGTCGTCACTGTCCCGACTCGCGCGCGACGAGGCCCTCCGCCCCGTACTTGGCGCGCAGCGCCGGCTTCTCTATCTTGCCCGTGGGGTTTCTCGGCACGGGCGCAAAGATGATCTTGCGGGGTCGCTTGTAGCGCGGCAGCCCGCGGCAGAAGGTCTCGACGCCCTCGACGTCCAGCTCGGCGCCCTCCTTGAGCTCTATCACGGCCGCCGCGATCTCGCCGACGCGCTCGTCGGGCAGGCCGATCACGGCCACGTCGTGGATGGCGGGGTGCCCCATGAGGTAGTTCTCTATCTCCACGGGGTAGAGGTTCTCGCCGCCCATGATGATGACGTCCTTCTTGCGGTCCACGATCCAGTAGAAGCCGTCCTCGTCCTGGCGGGCCATGTCGCCGGTGTGCAGCCAGCCGTCCACGAGGGTCTCCGCGGTGGCCTGCGGGTCCTTGTAGTAGCACTCCATGAGGCCGGGCCCGCGCACGCACAGCTCGCCGACCTCGCCGGGCGCGACCTCGGCGCCGGACTCGTCGACCAGCCGGCACTCCCAGCGATACCCTGGCACCCCGATGGCGCCCACGTGGTCGAGGTTCTCCATCCCCAGGTGGACGCAGCCCGGGCCCATCGACTCGGACAGGCCGTAGTTGGTGTCGTAGGCGTGGTTGGGGAACACCGCGCGCCAGCGGCGGATGAGGCTCGCGGGCACGGGCTGGGCGCCGATGTGCATGAGGCGCCACTGGTCCAGGTGGTAGTCCTTGAGGCGCACCGTCCCCTGCTCGAGCGCCACGAGGATGTCCTGCGCCCACGGCACGAGCAGCCACACGATGGTGCAGCGCTCGTTGGAGACGGTCTCGAGCACCGTGCGCGGGGAGACGCCGCGCAGGAGTACGCCCCGGCTGCCCGTGAGGAGGCTGCCGAGCCAGTGCATGCAGGCGCCGGTGTGGTAGAGCGGAGGGATGCAGAGGAAGACGTCGTCGTGGGTCTGCTGGTGGTGGACCTGCTCCATCTCGGCCGCCTGCGTGAGGCTCTGGTGGTGGTGCAGGATGGCCTTGGGAAAGCCCGTGGTGCCGCTCGAGAAGTAGATGGCGGCGTCCTCGTCCTCGCGCAGCGGGATCTGCGGGTCGGCCGAGGAGCACAGGCTCGCCAGCTCGCGGTAGGACTCCGCCCAGGTGGGGCAGTCGTCGCCCACGTAGAACAGCAGGCGCCCCGCCTGGACGCGGTCCACGATCTCCTCCACGCGGCCGATGAACTCCGGGCCAAAGACGAGGATGTTGACGTCGGCCTTGTCGATGCAGTACTCGATCTCGTGGGCGGAGTAGCGGAAGTTGAGCGGCACCACCGTGGCGCCGCTCTTGAGCACGCCAAAGTAGAGGGGCAGCCACTCGATGCAGTTGTAGAGCAGGATGGCCACCTTGTCGTCCTTGCGCACCCCGCGCGAGAGCAACAGGTTGGCAAAGCGGTTGGCCTTCTCGTCAAAGACCTGCCAGGTCATCTCGCGGCGGAAGGGCTCGTCGTCGGTGGTCTCCACGAGGTCGTAGTCGCGCCAGGTGATGTGGCGCCTCTCGCGCCGCTCGGGGTTGACCTCCACGAGGGCCACCTCGTTGGGGTAGCGGCGGGCGTTGTCGCGCAGCATGTCGACGATGGTCATGGGCCGGCCTTTCGAGTTTTGTGTGCGTCCGTCCATGATAGCCGCGCGAGACGCTCGCGTGACGGGGCCGTTACACGCGCGTGACGTGGCGCCGGCGAGAAGTGCCTCGCGTTGGCGAGAGGGGCCGCGCGCCTGTGCTACGCTGACCCGTGTCAACCGCGCCCGCGCGAAAGGAAGGCGACGCACATGAGACGGCTGCTCGTGGTGGAGGACGACCGGCGTATCCGGGACGAGCTCTGCGTGCTGCTCGCCCGCAACGGCTACGAGGCCCTCGCGCTCGAGACCTTTGACGACGTCGCGACGCAGATCGTGGACGCCGCCCCCGACCTGGTGCTTCTCGACCTCAACCTGCCCGGGGTGGACGGCCAGTACGTCTGCCGCGAGGTGCGCCGGCGCTCCGAGGTGCCCATCGTCGTGGTCACCTCCCGCGACAACGACATGGACGAGCTGCTCACGCTCTCGCTCGGTGCGGACGACTTCGTGCCCAAGCCCTACAACGACCAGGTTCTTCTCGCCCACGTGGCGACGGTCCTCAAGCGGAGCTACGGAGAGTCCGCGGCAGCGGCGGAGATCTCCCACGGCGGGGTCACGCTCGACACGGCGCGCTGCCGCGTCACCGCCGGCGGGCGCACGGCCGAGCTCACCAAGAACGAGCTGCGCATCCTCGCGCTGCTCATGCGCAACGCCGGCGCGGTGGTGAGCCGCCAGCGCATCCAGGAGGAGCTCTGGGCCTCGGACGAGTTCGTGGACGACAACACGCTCACGGTCAACGTCAGCCACCTGCGCTCCACGCTCGCCAAGATCGGCGTGGAGGACTTCGTGCGCACCAAGCGCGGCATGGGCTACCTCGTGGAGTAGGGGGAGGTCATGGGGCTTGCCGCCTATCTCGCCGACCGGGTGGTCCCGGTCTTCGTGGGCGCGCTGGCGCTCGCCTTCGTGGCGCTCGTCATGAGCGTCTACGGGGTCGAGGGCGCGGTCGTGGCCTTCGTCTGTGGCGTGCTCGCGCTCGCGGCGCTCCTCGCGCTCGTGCTCGACTGGCTGCACCGCCGCTCCTTCTACCGGCAGCTCGTCGACACGATCGACGCGCTGGGGGACCGCGGCTTCCTCTCCACGGAGCTCGTCGAGCGCCCGCGCTTCCTCGAGGGGGAGCTCTTCTTCGACGCGCTCGACCGCGAGTCCAAGGCCATGCGCGACCACGTGTCGGCCGCGCGGCGCGAGCGCCGGGAGTACCGCGAGTACGTGGAGACCTGGGTGCACGAGATCAAGACGCCCATCGCGGCGGCGCACCTCGTGGCGCGCAACAACCCCTCGCCCGAGATGGACGCCGTCGACGCCGAGCTCGACGCCATCGAGGGCTACGTCGAGCAGGCGCTCTACTACTCGCGCGGCACCTCGCTCGACCGCGACTTCCAGATCCGCGAGGTCGTGCTCGCCGACGTGGTGCGCGACGCCCTGCGTCACAAGGCCCGCACGCTCATCGGCGCGCGCGTGGCGCCCGTGCTCGGCGAGCTCGACGCCGTGGTGCACGCCGACCCCAAGTGGCTCTCCTTCGTGCTCGGCCAGGTGCTCGTGAACGCGGCCAAGTACCGGCGCGAGGACGGCGAGCAGGGTCACGTGCGCATCTGGGCGGAGCGGCGCGAGACGGGTCTCGACTCGTGGGTCACGCTGCTCGCCCTGGCCGACGACGGCATCGGCGTGCCCGCGGCGGACGTGGGCCGCGTCTTTGACAAGGGCTTCACCGGCGAGAACGGGCGCCGCTTCGCGCGCTCCACCGGGATGGGCCTCTACCTCGTACGCGAGCTCTGCGAGAAGATGGGCGTGAGCGTGTGGATGGAGTCCGAGGAGGGCGCGGGGGCAACCGTTTTCCTCTCGTTCCCGGATATGGTCGAGCGCGCCTGACCCGCTTCTGTGCAATCTGGCCCTTCGAGCCATGAAATCCGGCCTCGCGTGTGCAGTTTGGCCTCTCAGTCCATGCGTTTTCCCGGTCTGGAGTAGCGGCCGCCTGCGTTTTCCCAGTTGACGATATAAATTTCCAATCCATTTTCTTCCGCGGGACCATTTTTGCATGGACTGAGAGGCCAAACTGCACCCGGAACCCGCGGTCTCATGGCTCGAAGGGCCAAACTGCACGTTCCGGAGCGCCGCGCGGGCACCGGCGGCCGCGCGGCGCCCCGCCCGCCCAACCTTACGAAAGCCTAAGCTAGCGATAAGCCCGTCCGATGGCACCCCGGGGCGGCGAGAAGGACTATGGTCTCGTACCGAAAGCCAAAACGAGAGGAGCCCCCATGGCACCTTCCCACTCGCGGCCCGTCCTGTCCTGCCAGGACGTCGAGAAGCTCTACGGCAGCCGCAACAACGTCACCCGCGCCCTCGACGGCGTCTCCTTCGACGTTGCCTCCGGCGAGTACATCGCCATCATGGGACCGTCGGGCTCGGGCAAGACCACGATGCTCAACTGCGTCTCGACGATCGACCGACCCACCTCGGGCCACATCTACGTCGACGGCCAGGACATCACCGCGCTTCGCTCGAGCCAGCTCTCGCGCTTCCGCCGCGAGCGGCTCGGCTTCGTCTTCCAGGACTCCAACCTGCTCGACACCCTGACCGCACGCGAGAACATCGCGCTGGCGCTCACGATCAACCACGCGCCGGCCCGCGAGGTCCCCGGGCGCGTGGAGGACGTCGCCGCGCGCCTCGGCGTGTCCGAGGTGCTCGACAAGTTCCCGCACCAGATGTCAGGCGGCCAGAAGCAGCGCGTCGCCGCGGCACGCGCCATCGTCACGAACCCCTCGCTCGTGCTCGCCGACGAGCCCACCGGTGCGCTCGACTCCAAGAACTCGCGCCGCCTGCTCGAGAGCCTCGAGGCCCTGAACGCCGAGGGCGCCACGATCATCATGGTCACGCACGACTCCTTCGCCGCGAGCTACGCGCGTCGCGCGCTGTTCCTCAAGGACGGCCGCATCTGGAGCGAGATCGTGCGCGGCTCCAAGACGCGCAAGCAGTTCTTCGACGAGATTATGGACGTCGTGTCCTTCCTGGGAGGGGAGGGCGCCGATGTACGCTAAGATCGCGCTCGGCAACGTCCGCAAGTCCTTCCGCGACTTCTCGGTCTTCTTCCTGACGCTGGCCTTCGGCGTCTGCGTCTTCTACGCCTTCGGCTCCATCACCGATCAGGCGGCCGTGCTCCAGATGGCCGAAGACCAGCGCCGCATGGTGGAGGCCCTCGTGGACATCCTCGGCGGCGTCTCCGTGTTCATCGTCGTCATCCTCGGCTTCCTCGTGGTCTACGCCAACCGCTTCCTCATCCGACGGCGCAAGCGCGAGTTCGGCATCTACCTCACGCTCGGCATGGACGTGCGGCACGTCTCGCTCATCGTCGTCATAGAGACGCTCGCGGTGGGCGTGGTGGCGCTCGTGGCCGGCCTGGTCCTGGGGCTCGGCCTGTCGCAGGTGATGATGTACCTCACGGCGCACATGTTCGAGGCCACCATCTCGGGCTTCGTCTTTGCCTTCTCGCCCTCGGCGTGCGCCAACACCGTCGCGTGCTTCGCGGGGATCTTCCTGGTGACGCTCGTGTTCAACGTCACCACGGTGAGCCGCTACCACCTCATCGACCTCATCAACGCGGACAAGGTCAGCGAGAAGGTCAAGCTTCGCAGCCTGCCGCTCTCGGTGGTTCTGTTCGTGGTCTCGGTCATCCTCATCGGCGTGGCGTACGCCACGCTGCTCGAGCACGGCATGATGGAGGAGGGCCCGTACTTCGCCGTCGCCACGGGGCTCGTCACGGTGGGCACGCTGCTGTTCTTCTTCTCCATCTCGGGATTTCTGCTTCGCCTCGTGCAGACGAGCCGCAAGGTGTACCTCTCCGGCCTCAACATGTTCGTGATGCGCCAGCTCAACAGCCGCATCAACACCGCGTGGCTCTCCATCAGCCTGGTGTGCGCCATGCTCTTCGTGGCCATCTGCGGCGTGTGCACGGGCTTCTCGGTGGCCACGGGCATGAACGAGGCGCTCGTCGCGGGCACGCGCTACGACATGTCGCTCGTGAGCTACCCCACGGGCATGATCGGCGAGCACGCGACCGACGGTCCGGCCGCGGCCGACAACTACGACGCCATCGCCCGCCTGCGCGCCGACATCCCCGCCTACGACGAGCTCTTCCGCGACGCCGTGCAGGTCGACACCTACGACCGCGACGCGTCGGGGCAGCCGCTCGTGGAGCAGACGGTCGAGTGGTTCACGGAGAACACCAGCTACGACGGCAACGCCACGGTCACTCAGATGATGGCGGGCAACAGCGAGACGCTCGTGACGCTCGTGCGGGTCTCCGACTACAACGCCCTGTGCGCGTTGATCGGCGAGAAGGGCGTCGACCTCGGGGACGACGGCTGCGTGTGGTGGAGCGACATGTCCTCGCTCAACGACTTCTGGCGTGCCGCCGCCGAGCAGAACCCGGAGCTCACGGTCCAGGGCCGGACCCTGCGCTTCGTCGACGAGGCCGTGGTGAACGCCCCGCTGAGCGACACCGCCGCGGGCGGCACGGTCTCCGGCGCGCTCATCGTGCCCGACGACGTGGTTCCCGAGGGCATCGGGCCGAGCATGACGGCGGTCAACCTCATGTACAACGGCGAGCGCGCCGAGGTGGAGGAGCGCGCGACGGCGGCGATCGATGCGGCCTACGGCGACATCATGGGCCAGGGCGAGACGATCGACGCGTGGCCGGTCTGGAACCCCGTCAGCGCCCAGGGGCTTCTCGACCAGTCGAGCGGCACCACGGTCGTGGTGACCTACCTGGCGATCTACATCGGCTTCATGCTGCTCGTGAGCTGCGCGACGGTGCTCGCCCTGCAGCAGCTCTCCGAGGCGGCGGACAACGTGAGCCGCTACCGCGTGCTCGCCGAGCTCGGCGCCGAGCGCTCCCTCATCGACCGCGCGCTGCTCGTGCAGGTGGGCGTGTACTTCCTGTTCCCGCTCGTGGTGGCGGTCGCCCACGCCGCGGTGGCCCTCTCGGTGGTCAACGACATCGTGGCCCTGCTGACCGGCTACCAGATCGGCACGGCGCTCGTCGGGACGGTGTGCTTCGTGGTGGTGCTCTACGGCGGCTACTTCCTCGTGACCTACCTGACCTCGCGCTCCATGGTCGCGCGCTCGGGGGGGGGCGCTCCTAGCCGCGCCTAGGGGCTAGCGAGCGCGCCCCGCGCAGGCGGTGGCGGGGCCGGGCCGGGTTGGGCCGGGCCGGGCGCACAATTCCGGAATTGTGCGAGATCGGGCCTGCCGAGGCGGCGGAGTCGCCGGCGAGAAGAACCTCCAACAGGCACTTTGTTCCCATCCGGACCCTGGCGGCCGCACAATTTCGGAATTGTGCGGCCGCGTCGCGTCCCGCGCGGGCGACCGCTGGCCGAACGCACTTCTCGCCAGCGGGGGGAGCGGCCGGGATGCGGGTACCATAGCTGAATGGAAGGGAAGCGGACCCTCGCCGCGCGCGGGGGGCACAGGAGGGCAACATGGGACTGTTCGACAAGATCAAGAGCGCGTTCACCTCGTCTGACGGCGCGATGGTTCCGCCGGAGGCCTCGTTCGCCACGCGCCCGGACACCGTCTACGCCCCCGTCTCGGGCGTGCTCGTGAGCCTCAAGGAGGTCAACGACGAGGTCATCTCCGCCGGCCTGCTCGGTGACGGCTACGGCATCCTGCCCACCGGCGCGGGCGTGCTGTACTCTCCGGTCACGGGCCGCATCGGCGCCACCACGGTGACCAACCACTCCATCGCCATCGCCACCGCCGAGGGCATGGAGGTCCTCATCCACATCGGCATCGGCACGGTCAACATGGGCGGCAAGGGCTTCAAGCGCCTCGTCGAGGCAAACGACGAGGTCCGCGCCGGTCAGCCGCTCATGACCTTCAGCGTGGACGCCATCAAGCTCGCCGGCTACGAGGAGGTCGTGGCCTGCGTCATCTCCAACCCGGACGCCTACGACCGGATTGACCACGTGGGCGAGTCCGGCACGCTGCTCGGCGGCCGCCCGCTCGTCAAGATTGGCGACCCGCTGCTCGTCGCCAGGCGTTAGCCGCGCCCCGGCGGGCGGTCCCTCCGCCCGCCGGGCCTCGAGCCCGCCTTCGCGCCCCGTCCGTCGGCCACCCCGCGGGCGGGGCGTCTTTGCGCGCGGCCCCGCGGCGCGCGACCCCGCGTGCGGACCCCGCCCCAGGCGCATCTCGAGTACCATCGTCTCGTCCGTTTTCTCTACCGAGAGGGGATCCACATGGCACGAATCTTCATCAGCCCGTCCAAGTACGTCCAGGGTCCCGGCGAGCTCGCGCGCATCGGCGAGTACGTCGGCGCCTACGGCAGCCGCGCGCTCGTCATCATCTCCGCCGGCGGCCTGCGCCGCTCGGGCGACGAGATCTCCGCGAGCTTCTCCGCCGCGGGCGTCGAGCTCACCTACGACAACTTCAACGGCGAGTGCTCCCAGGCCGAGATCGACCGTCTCGTCGCGGTCGCTCGCGACTGCGGCGCCGACGTCGTGGTGGGCGTGGGCGGCGGCAAGATCCTCGACACCGCCAAGGCCGTGGCCAACGCCGCCGACGCGCCCGTCGTGATCGTGCCCACCATCGCCGCCACCGACGCGCCGTGCTCGGCGCTCTCCGTGGTCTACACCGACGAGGGCCAGTTCAAGGAGTACCAGTTCTTCAAGCAGAACCCCAACCTCGTGCTCATGGACACCGACGTCATCGCAGCCTCCCCGGTGCGCCTGACCGTCTCGGGCATGGGCGACGCGCTCGCCACCTTCTTCGAGGCGCGCGCCTGCCTGCGCTCCGACGCCACCACCTGCGCCGGCGGCCACGTGACGAGCGCCGCCATGGCGCTTGCGCGCCTGTGCTACGAGACCCTCATGTCCGACGGCCTCAAGGCCAGGCTCGCGCTCGAGGCGGGCGCCTGCACCGAGTCCGTGGAGAAGGTCATCGAGGCCAACACGCTGCTCTCCGGCTTGGGCTTCGAGTCGGCGGGCCTCGCCGGCGCGCACGCCATCCACAACGGCCTGACCGTCCTGCCCGAGACCCACGCCTACTACCACGGCGAGAAGGTCGCCTTCGGCACGCTGACCCAGCTCGTGCTGGAGAACGCTGACGAGCTCTACGAGGTGCTCGACTTCTGCGTGGAGGTGGGCCTGCCGGTGACGTTCGCCCAGCTCGGCGTCGAGGACGCGAGCTACGAGCGCGTGCTCGAGGTGGCGCGCCTGGCCTGCGCGCCGGCCGACACGCTCGGCAACATGCCCTTCGAGGTCACGCCCGAGAAGGTCGCCGCCGCCATGCTCGCCGCCGACGCCTACGGTCGCGCGGCGCTCGCGGAGTAGGGGAGGCGCCTGCCGCGTTAGGTGCAGGTTGCGGACGGTTTTACGTCTCAGACCGTCCACAACCTGCACGTCTTCCGGGAACGTGCAGGTTGCGGTCGCTTTGGCGAGAAGAACCGTCCACAACCTGCACGCATCCGAGGAACGTGCGGCTTCCGGTCGGTCCCGGGTCCCAGACCGTCCGCAACCCGCACGTTCTTCTCGCCAACGCACGCGCAAACGAAAGCGGGGCCGGCACCCTCTGAGGTACCGGCCCCGCCTGCGTAATCTGGTTGCCCTGACCCTAGGCGTCCTTCTCGCCCTTGAGGGAGGCGTAGAACGTGGCGTGGTCAAAGACGTCCTTGATGGTCTGGCCGCTCACGAAGGGAAGCGCCAGGAACTCGTCTACGGTCGGGACGAGCTCGGAGCAGTCGACGAAGTGGTTCTTCTCGTTGCGGCGGCTCGTGTCCTGCGCGCGCCAGGACTCGTAGTTGCAGTCTGTCAGATAGTAGACGTCGGACCCGATCTTCATGTAGACGGAGTGGTTGCAGTGCAGGTATTCGGCCAGACCCTCGTAGTTGATGTCGAGAGCCTCAGCAGCCTTCTTTCCCATGGCGGCTCCTTTCGTCGGCCAACCAAACGGACGTTGGTAAGACTATAACCCGTGCGGCCGTCCGTTATGCGCGTGTTTGCCGAATGTTAGGCGAGCGTTGCCCCGGGCGGTCAGAGCGCGCCGGCGAGAAGAACGCGCTCCAGCTCGGCGGGCGTGTCGACGATGGTGGTGGCCCCGGCCTCGACGAGCGCGGCCACGCTACGAAACCCCCACGAACATGCAACGCACCTGCAGCCCACGGCCGCGGCCGTGGCGACGTCCACCTCGGAGTCGCCCACGTAGGCGAGGCCCTCGCGTCCGCGGCCCATGCGATCGAGGGCGGCCTCGACCATGTCCGGCGCGGGCTTCTTGCGGACGCCGGCGGCCTCGTTCTCGCCGAGCACCGCGTCGAAGGCGCCCGGGAACTGCCGCCCCACGAGCTCCTGCACGGCGAAGTCCGCCTTGTTGGAGACGACGGCGAGGCCCAGGCCGGCGGCGCGCAGGCTGGCGAGAAGCTCGCGGATGCCGGGGTAGGGGGCGGTGTGGTCCTCGCAGTGCGCTCCGTAGTGGGCGCGGAAGGAGTCGAGGACCGCGGCCTCGACCTCGGCCGGGGTGCCCTCGGGGACGGCGCGGTGGATCAGCAGCGCGATGCCGTTGCCCACGAAGCGGCGCACCTCATCTATGGTGCGCGGCGGCATGCCGTGGGCGGCGAGCGCGGCGTTGGTGGAGAGATGCAGGTCGCAGAGGGTGTCGAGCAGGGTGCCGTCGAGGTCGAAGACGACCGTCTCGCATGCGGGCATGGTGGTCCTTTCGTTTTGGCTCGCTTGAGGGTAGCACGTCGCGGCGCCGCGGGGCGGCGCGGGCTGGCGGCTACTGCTCGTCCTGGGCCCGGACCTCCCGGGGGGCCTTGCCCTGGTCGTACTCGACGAGGCAGCGCGGGGGCACGTGCCCGAGCCCGAAGAAGAGGTCGGTCAGCGGCACGCCGAGCGAGTCCGCGATCTTGACGAGCTTGTCGAGCGAGGGGTTTGCCTTCCCGAGCACGAGGTCGTTGTAGTACGTGCGGTTCATGGGGACCATCTTGGCGAGCTGGGTCTGGCTCACGCCGCGCCTCTCGCGCAGCTCCTCGATCCTCTCGCCCACGCGCCTGCGGACGTATGTGCACGTCTCACCAGTGTCCATGACCCCATGCTAGGGGCCGCCCGCAAAATGCCTGTCGGATATAACCGGAAGTTGCCCGGACTCGAGTGAGGGCAACGTGGAGCGAGAAGGACGGCGACCCCCGCGCCCCGCGCCGTCCTTCTCGCCCCGTGCGCTTTATTGTGTTCCGGTTACGCGACCGCCCCGGCTCGCGCGCCCGTAGTACAATCGCCTGCACGTGCGACGCTGCGCTGTCTACGCCACGCCGCCGTCCCAAGTCCACCGCCGCCCGATCCGACACGGGGCGGCCGCGAAGAAAGGCACCTATGGACTCCCACACCATGCACACGCACACCTGCGGCGAGCTGCGCCGCGAGAACATCGGCCAGCAGGTCACGCTGACCGGCTGGGTCTGGCACCGCCGCGACCACGGCGGCCTGATCTTCGTGGACCTGCGCGACCGCGACGGCGTGACGCAGGTCTCCTTTGACCCGGAGCACTCCGGCGGCGAGGCCTTCCACGCGGCCGAGACCATCCGCTCCGAGTGGCCGATCAAGGTTACGGGCGTGGTGCGCGAGCGCCCCGAGGGCATGGAGAACCCCAAGCTCGCCACCGGCCAGATCGAGGTTCTTATCGATGCCATCGAGGTCCTCAACTCCTCCAAGACCCCGCCGTTCCAGATCGAGGACCACGTGGACACCGCCGAGGACGTCCGCCTGCGCTACCGCTACCTCGACCTGCGCCGCCCGCGCATGGCCGCTAACCTGAAGATGCGCTCCGACTTCACCTTCGCCCTGCGCGAGGCGCTGCACGGCCGCGACTTCATGGAGGTCGAGACGCCGGCCCTCTTCAAGTCCACGCCCGAGGGCGCGCGCGACTTCCTCGTTCCCTCCCGCACGCAGCCCGGCCACTTCTACGCGCTGCCGCAGTCCCCGCAGCTCTTGAAGCAGCTGCTCATGGTGGGTGGCGTCGAGCGTTACTACCAGGTCGCCAAGTGCTTCCGCGACGAGGACCTGCGCGCCGACCGCCAGCCCGAGTTCACGCAGGTGGACATCGAGATGAGCTTCGTGGACCAGGACGACGTCATGGGCGAGCTCGAGGACGTGCTGGCCGACGCCTTCGCCAAGATGGGCGTCGAGATGCCCACGCCCCTTCGTCGCCTCGACTACTGGGACGCGATGGACACCTACGGCTCCGACAAGCCCGACACGCGCCTGGGCATGGAGCTCCACGACGTGACGTCCATCTTCGCCGAGTCCAAGTTCAAGCTCTTCGCGAGCGCCGCGGCCACCGAGGGCCAGTACGTCAAGGCCATCAACGCCAAGGGTGCCGGCGCCTGGCCGCGCGCGCAGATCGACAAGCTCGCCGGCGTGGCCGCGGAGTTCGGCGCCAAGGGCCTCGCCTGGATCGCCTTCCGCGAGGACGGCTCGGTCAACAGCCCCATCGTCAAGTTCTTCTCGGACGAGGAGATGGCCGCGCTGCGCGAGGAGATGGGCGTCGAGCTGGGCGACCTCGTGATGTTTGCCGTGGCCGACCGCAAGGGCGCCGACGAGATCCTCGGCGGCATGCGCCTGCACATGGCGGGCGCGCTCGGCGTGCCGCGCGAGGGCCACGACTTCCTCTGGGTCGTCAACTTCCCGCTCTTCCACTGGGACGACGAGGCCGGCCGCTACGAGGCCGAGCACCAGCCCTTCACCCTGCCCACCGAGGCCGACGTCGAGAAGATCCGCGCGAACCCGCTCGCCATCGGCTCGGCGACCTACGACTTCGTCATGGACGGCTGCGAGGCGGGCGGCGGCGGCATGCGTATCCACAACGCCCAGATGCAGATGGACATGCTCGAGCTCATGGGCTTCACGCAGGAGCGAGCCCGCGAGCAGTTCGGCTTCCTCATGGACGCCCTCGAGTACGGCGCGCCCCCCATGGGCGGCTTTGCGCTCGGCCTCGACCGCGTGTGCATGCTGCTGGCAGGCGAGGAGTCCATCCGCGACGTCATGGCCTTCCCCAAGACGTCGTCCGGCAGCGACCTCATGTCCGACGCGCCGGGCGAGGTCTCGACCAAGCAGCTCAAGGAGGTCGGCCTGCGCCTGCTGTAGCGCGAGCCGGCGAGAAGAACGTCCATGTCCGGGCCCGTCCCCGCACCGTCGCGGGGGCGGGCCCGTTCTTCTTGCCGCGCCTTGACGTAGGAGCTTGGCGACAGTTTTTCGGGCCAAGGTGTCGTTTTGCTCCTACGTTGCGGGTCTGTAGGAGCTTGGCGACGTTTTCGCGGCCGGAAGTGTCGTTTTGCTCCTACAGACGATGCGGGCCGGGTCGCCACCGACCCTTGACGCGGTGCGTCGCCGGTGTATTCTTGCGTAGACAACAGTTGACGCGTCAAGGAGTTACAGATGGACGAGAAGAACGAGCCGCGCCTCGGGCGCTCGCTCGACGACCCGCACATGCGCGTCATGCGCGTCTACGCGGCCTAGTGCGGCTACCTGAGGCCCCGTGCGGCAGAGCTGGGGATAGGGCAGGGGCAGCCCAAGATTCTCGTGTACGTGGCGGCCCACGGCCCCGTCAGCCAGCGCGAGATCGCGGACTTCTTCGAGCTCGACCCCGCGGCCGTCTCGCGCTCGCTCGACGCGCTCGAGCGCGCGGGCCTCGTGGCGACGGCGCCCGGTCGCGACCGGCGCTCCAAGGCCGTGACCGCCACCGAGCGAGGCCTTGGGACGGCTCACGCGTGGGAGCGCGTCTGCGACGCCGAGCGTGAGGTCGTGTTGGGGGGCTTCACTGCCGAGGAGCGGGAGCTCTTCATGGGTCTTCTCGCCCGTGCATACGCGAACCTGCGCGCTGCCGGCCGTGGCGAGAAGAACCTCGCCACCGACCCCGCCAGCCCGAAGGGGGGCGATCGCTGATGGACGGCGTCCGCCTGATTGCGCACTACCTGGGAAGCTACCGGAAGGACTTTCTCCTCGCGGTGCTCTGCGTGGCCCTGGAGACCTCGCTCGAGCTGGTGATTCCGCTGCTCATGGCCAACGTGATCGACGACGGCATCATCGGTCGGGACCTGGGCGCGGTGGCCGTGAACGGCGCGCTGATGTTGGTGTTCGCCTTCGGTGCGCTCGTGCTGGGATTCACCTACGCGCGCTTCTCGGCGCGGGCCGCGATGGGCCTCGGCGCCAACCTGCGCGAGGCCGAGTACACCCACCTGCAGGAGTTCTCGTTTGCCAACCTTGACGACTTCGAGGCCTCCTCGCTCGTCACGCGCCTCACGACCGACGTGACGGTGATCCAGAACGCCCTCGTCTCAGGCACGCGCCCGCTCACGCGCGGCCCCTCGATCCTCATCCTGGGCCTCGTCTTTGCGGCGGTGATGTCGCCCGAGCTCGCGGTGGTCTTCTTCCTGGTGCTGCCGGTTCTCGCCGTGGCGATGTTTCTGGTGGTGCGGCACGTGGGGCCGCTCTACCGGCTGCTGCAGTCCGCGATGGACCGGCTGAACGACGCGCTGCAGGAGGACCTCGCCGCAATCCGCGTGATCAAGGCGTACGTGCGCGAGGGCCACGTGGCCGACCGCTTTGCCGAGGTCAACGAGAGCCTGGCCAAGACGGGCACGCGTACCTTCCGCACGGCGGTCCTCAACACCCCGATCTTCCAGGGGACGATGTACGTGACCTGCGTGGCCATCCTGTGGATCGGCGGGCAGATGATCCTTGCCGGCACCCTCATGGTGGGCACCTTCACCGGCTTCATGAGCTACATCTTCCAGATCGTGAACTCGCTCATGATGATCTCCAACGTGTTTTTGCTCCTGGCGCGCGCCGTCACGAGCGTGGAGCGCGTGGGCGAGGTGCTTGACGAGCGGTCCACGATCATCTCGCCGGAGGGCGCGGTCACGGAGGTGAGCGACGGCTCGGTCACCTTTGACCACGTGAGCTTCAGGTACGCGGCCGACGCCGAGCGCGACGTCCTGGAGAACGTGTGCCTGGACCTGGCGGCGGGCTCCACGGTGGGCGTCCTCGGCGGCACGGGCTCGGGCAAGTCGACGCTCGTGCAGCTGATCGCGCGCCTCTACGACGTGAGCTCGGGCGCCGTGCGCGTGGGCGGCCGCGACGTGCGCGCCTACGACCTCGCGGCCCTGCGCGACGCGGTGGGCGTGGTGCTCCAGAAGAACGTGCTCTTCAGCGGCACGGTGCGGGAGAACCTGGCCTGGGGCAACCCCGACGCCACCGACGAGCAGATGCTCGAGGCGTGCCGCCTGGCGCGCGCCGACGAGTTCCTGGACCGCATCGGCGGGCTGGACGGCGACCTCGGCCAGGGCGGCGCGGGCGTCTCCGGCGGCCAGAAGCAGCGCCTCTGCATCGCGCGCACGCTGCTCAAGCGCCCGAAGGTCCTCATCTTCGACGACTCCACGAGCGCCGTGGACATGGCCACCGACGCGCAGATCCGCGAGAACCTCGCCACGCTCACGGGCGTCACCAAGATCGTCATCGCGCAGCGCGTGGCCTCGGTCATGGACGCCGACAAGATCGTGGTGCTGGACGAGGGTCGGGTGCACTCGCAGGGCACCCACGAGGAGCTTCTCGCCAGTGACCCCATCTACCAGGAGATATACGAGTCCCAGATTGGATCTGGAATCAGCGGGGAGGTGGCCTAGATGCCCTCGCGCCAGTCTGCCGCGCCCGCGCGGCCCAAGAACCTGCTCTCGACGCTGCGGAGCCTGCTCGCCTACATGAGCCACGCCCGCTGGATGCTGCTCGTGGTGGCGGTGCTCGTCACGCTCTCGGGGCTCGCCAACCTGGTGGGCACCTACATGATCAAGCCCGTGGTCAACGCCGTGGGCGCCGGGGACGCAGACGCCCTCGTGCGCGGGGTGGCCCTGACCGCGGTGGTCTACGTGGTGGGCGTGGCCAGCGCGGCGGGCTACACGCAGACCATGGTGCGCGCGGCCCAGAAGGTGGTCTTTGACATCCGTCGCGACCTCTTCGCGCACATCGAGCGGCTGCCGCTCTCCTTCTTCGACCGCACGCGCCACGGCGACGTGATGAGCTACTTCACCAACGACGTGGACACGGTCTCCGAGGCGCTCAACAACAGCTTCGCCAACCTCGTCCAGGCGGCGGTGCAGATCGTGGGCACGCTCACGCTGCTCTTTGTGCTCGACTGGCGCCTCACGCTCATCACGGTTGCCTGCGACCTCGCGATCGCGCTCTACGTGCGCTTCTCGGGCAGTCGCTCCAGCAGGTTCTTCGCGCGCCAGCAGGCCGAGCTCGCCGGGCTCGACGGCTACGTGGAGGAGATGATCTCCGGTCAGAAGGTCGTCAAGGTCTTCAACCACGAGGCGGCCAATCTCGCGCGCTTCCGCGAGCTCAACGACCGGCTGCGCGAGGCGGGCACCTCCGCGCAGGCCTACGCCTCAACGATGGTGCCGGTGACGGTGTGCGTGGGCTTCGTCAACTACGCCATCGTAACCATCGTGGGCGCGCTGCTGGCGCTTGCGGGCACGATGGACGTGGGGTCGCTCGCGAGCTACCTCGTCTTCGTGCGCCAGGCGGTGGCGCCGATCAACCAGTTCACGCAGCAGGGCAACTTCCTGCTCACGGCGCTTGCGGGCGCCGAGCGCATCTTCTCCGTGATGCGGCTCGAGCCCGAGGTGGACGAGGGCACGGTGGTCCTGGAGCACGCCAACGACGTGGAGGCCGCCCGCATGGCCGCAGGCGCCGCCGGCTGGGCCTGGAAGATCGACGGCGAGCACGTGCCGCTTCAGGGCGACGTGGTCTTCTACGATGTGGACTTTGGCTACGAGGAGGGGCAGACCGTGCTCAAGGGCCTCTCGCTCTACGCCAAGCCCGGGCAGAAGATCGCCTTCGTGGGGTCCACGGGCGCGGGCAAGACCACGATCACCAACCTGATCAACCGCTTCTACGAGGTGCGCTCCGGCGTCATCACCTACGACGGCATCGACGTGCGCGACATCGAGAAGGCGAGCCTGCGCCGCTCGCTGGGCATCGTGCTGCAGGACACGCACCTCTTTGCCGGGACCATCGCGGACAACATCCGCTTCGGCAAGCTCGACGCGACCGACGAGGAGGTGGTGGCCGCCGCCAAGATAGCCAACGCCGACGGCTTCATCCGGAGGCTACCGCGCGGCTACGACACGCCGGTGGTGGCCGACGGCGCCAACCTCTCCCAGGGCCAGCGGCAGCTGCTCGCCATCGCGCGCGCCGCGGTGGCGGACCCGCCGGTGCTCATCCTCGACGAGGCCACCTCGAGCATCGACACGCGTACCGAGGCCCTCATCCAGCGCGGCATGGACGCGCTCATGGCGGGGCGTACGGTCTTCGTGATCGCGCACCGGCTCTCCACCGTGCGCAACGCCAACGCGATCATGGTGCTCGAGCACGGGCGGATCGTGGAGCGCGGCACGCACGAGGAGCTTCTCGCGGCGCGCGGCGAGTACTGGCAGCTCTGGACCGGCGCCCGCGAGCTGGACTAGGCGCAGCTGGCGAGAAGAACCCCGCTGGTGTGCCAGCGACCTCGGTGCGGCCGGGGGTTCCGGGGCGGCCTCGGTCCCGGCGCGCCGCCGATCCCGACGCTGCCCCCGGCGCGGCCTCGGGTCCCGGGGCGGCCTCGGGCCCGGCGCGCCCCCGATCCCCCGGCGCACAATTCCGGAATTGTGCGCCGGGGGGCGGGCGCTGGGGGGCAAAACGCCTGTTGAGGTTCTTCTCGCGCTTAAAAAGCCGGGTTACGCAAGGCGTTTTTCGCACAAATCCGAAATTGTGCGCCGCGAGCGGGCGTGACTCTCGCTCGCGCCCCCAGCACGTCATCTGGCGCACAATTCCGGAATTGTGCGCCCGCGGGGAGACGCGTTGGCGAGAAACCCCAGCTCGCTCGCCGGCACTCATGGCGACGGGCGTCGTTCAGCCCCCGATTCCCGCACAATTCCGGAATTGTGCGCCAGGGCGCGGGGCGCGCCCGGGGTCGGCGCGCGCCACGCGACGCTTCTCGCCGGGGCGGGGCATCGGGTACAGTGGTTGCCGAACATCACACGACGACGATTGGGGGAGACGTGGCCGAGTTTCTGGCCGTGGCCCTGGGTGGCGCCGCCGGCAGCGTGTGCCGCTGGGGGCTGGGGGTGGCGCTGTCCGGCGCGCTGCCCGGGCTGCCCGCGGGCACGCTGGTGGCAAACGTTGTCGCGGGGCTGGTGATCGGCCTGGTGACGGGCGTGAACTCGGTTCTCCCACTGCCCGAGCCCACCCGCCTGCTGCTCACGGTGGGGTTCTGCGGCGGCCTCTCCACCTTCTCGACCTTCTCCAACGAGACGTTCCAGCTGCTCGAGGCGGGCCAGGTGGCGCCCGCGGCGGCGAACGTCGTGGTGAACGTGGCCACGTGCCTCGTGGCCGTGTGGGCGGGTACGCGCGTGGGCGCGGCGCTTGCGGCGTGAGGGGGGCGGACGTGGCGAAGCAGGTCTGGCGCGGCGGCAACATGCTCTACCCGCTGCCCGCGGTAATGGTGAGCTGTGCAAGCGCGGTGGGCGAGAAGAACATCGTCACGGTGGCGTGGGCGGGCACCGTCTGCACCAACCCGCCGATGCTCTCGATCTCGCTGCGTCCCGAGCGGCACAGCTACGGGCTGATTCGCGAGTCCGGCGAGTTCGTGGTGAACCTCGTGACGCGCCGGCTCGCGCGCGCCTGCGACTGGTGCGGCGTGCGCTCCGGGCGCGACTATGACAAGTGGGCCGAGTGCGGCCTCACGCCGGCGCCGGCCGCAAAGCTCGAGCTCGCGCCGGCGATCGCGGAGAGCCCGGTGAGCATAGAGTGCCGGGTGCGCGACGTGCTTGAGCTGGGGAGCCACCACCTGTTCCTGGCTGACGTGGCGGCGGTGCAGGTGGAGGAGTCGCTGCTCGACGAGCGCGGCCGGCTCGACCTGGGCCGCGCGGGACTCGTGGCCTATAGCCACGGGGAGTACCTCGAGCTGGGGCGGCGCCTGGGGAGCTTTGGCTACTCGGTGCGCAAGAGGCCCGAGCGGCAGGCGGGCCGCGGGTCGCGACACCGGCGCTGACTCACGTGGCGAGAAGAACGTGCGACTTGTGGACTTTTTTCTCGGCCAGACCGTCCGTAACCTGCACGTGTCTGAGGAACGTGCGAGTTATGGACGGTTTGGACCCTCAGACCGTCCGCAACCTGCATGGATTGGGAGAACATGCAGGTTGTGGTCGAATTGACCCGCTAGACCGTCCATAACCTGCACGTACCGGGCCAACGTGCTGCCTGCGGACGTTCTTCTCGCCAAAACCGTCCGCAACGTGCGCGTACCGCCCGGCTAGTAGCCCCGCCCGGCCTGGGCGCGTATCCGCGCGTACTCCATCACGAGCAGCGTGAGCAGGATCGCCATCGAGACGAGGGACCCGAGCACCGCGCCGGCCAGCCCCGCGTAGTTCACGAGAAGCATGGACACGGGCACCGCAAACGCAAACGCGACGAGGTAGAGCTTCGAGACCGCGCCCTGGGCGCGCAGCAGCGTGACGATCTGGTACAGGAAGTCGATGCAGGCGCACACCCCGCCCGTCGCGACCATCACCAGGCAGAGCCCCCGGAACTGCTCGAAGTCCAGGCCGTACATGAGGCTCATGATCGGGATGCCGAGCCAGCCCATGAACAGCGCCATCGCGGCGGTGATGAGCGCTATCACGCCCACCATGGCGAGCACCAGCAGGTCAAAGCGGCGGTGCTTCTCTGGGTCGTCCCAGATGCGCGCCAGGCGCACGAGCTGCGGCTTGTAGATGAACCCGGCCACCATGAGGATCGAGTGGGCGGGGAAGTACATGGCGTTGTAGTAGAGCTGGTTGTCGTAGGAGAGCGCGCCCTCCATCGCGAACTTGGGCACGGAGTCGATTAGGTTGTAGAGGAAGAGGGCCACAAACAGCGGGAAGCACTCCACGAAGAGCTCCCGCACGCCGCGCAGCGTGGCCGGCATGCTCCGCTCCGTCTCGAAGTAGGCGAGCGGCACGGTGAGAAGGACGAGCGAGGCCACGGCGCCCACGGCCATGGCAAAGCTCGCCACCACGAGGTTGCGGGTCACGAGCAGCGCCGCGGAGAACGCCACGAGGCCCAGCACGCAGCGCACCGCCTGGGAGAGGCCGGCCAGGTAGAGCTTGTCCTTCTGCTGCAGGCGCCCCTCGTAGACGTCCGCCAGGCCGTCGACCGCGCGAAAGACCAGGACGCCCATGCAGACCGAGAACATGAACGGGTCGTAGCCGCGCACCTGGCACCACAGCCACCCCACCACGAGCATGGCGGCGCAGGTGAGAAAGCGGTTGACCTGGTAGTCGAGGAAGGAGCGCATGTCGTCGAGGTCCGAGACCTGGTAGGTGCGCACCCCGTAGTTGGCCAGGAACAGCAGGAGCGTGCCCACCGTGAAGGCCATCGAGAACAGGCCCGCCTGCTCCGCGCCCACGAGCCACGTGGCCACCATCGTGAGCGCGGGAAAGAGCATGCCCCAGGCCGCCTGGCCGAGCGTGTTGCACACGTAGTCGCGCTTGGTCTGGTGTGCGAGGTACTGCTCGGTCTGCTCGGAGAAGCGCCCGCCAAAGACGGCGGAGATGAGGCGGTTCCACCAGTTGTTTACCACGCGGGCGAGAAACCCGGGCTCGCGCTCGGACCTCCGCTCGCGCCGCGCGTCCGCGCGCCCCCTCCCGCGCGACCTCCCGCTCGTCACCACGCCGTAGCGCGGCGTGCGCGGCGTGCGGCTCGCCGGTCGCACCGGCGTGGGCTCCTTGCGTCGTGCGAGGCGCTTGAGCGGGTTTGCTGGCATGGGGACGTGGCTCCTCTCATTTGCTCTCGCCGTGATTGTAGCGCCTGCCCGTGACAAGAATGTAAAGCGCTGGGTCGGGGTACAATCGCCGTACGCCGACGGCACGTAAGTCCCGCTCGCTGGGCCGCGCCCCCGAAAGGGGGTGAGCCCCATGGATCAGCTGATAGTCTTCCTCAAGCTAGCCGGCGCACTGGCCAGCCTAGCCGCAGGTATCATCCGAATCCTGTCCGCAGCGAGCGAGTTTAGCAACCGAGACGAGGACGACCGCTAGCCCAGTGAACTAGCGGTCGTCTCCCCACTCTATCGGGCGCGGCCCTGCCTCCTACAGCGGGCTGTGCCGTCGGTTACATGATACCCATCCGCTCCGTCGCTATGCAACGCCCGTGCGTGAACATCGCGTTTCTCGCATGGGGTCTTTCTGGGGGGTCTTTCGCGTTCGAGGCTCCTCGGGGTATCGTATATGCCACCGTACGTCCGTCAAAGGAGCAACGTTGGCCGAGAAGAACCACAAAAGCGATATGGACTCCGCTATCATGCCCGCCTCCGAGACCGCCCGCGCGCTCCTGGCCGGCTTCGAGGTCCCGGAGAGCATCGCTGAGAACATGGCGCTCTTCCTGCGGCTCGTCCGCAAGGTGCTCGACGAGTACGACTCGGGCCTGCGCCGCACCTTCGACGTTCTTCTCGCCGACGCGATACGCGCCAACGCCGACGAGGCGGCGGACACGCCCGCCGAGCGAGCCGCCTTCGAGGACCTCGAGCGCGTGATCGACGGGCTTGACGAGCGCTCGACCACGCTCGTGATGCGCGCCTTCGTGGCCTACTTCCACCTCGCCAACATCTGCGAGGAGAACTACCGCGTGGCCTCGCTGCGCGCCCGCGAGAGCGCGGTCCCCACCTCGGCGGACGAGGACCCCATCAACGACATCACCGTCGCCTACCGCCAGCTCGTCGACGAGTGCGGGCGCGGCAAGGCCCTCGCGCTGCTGCGCCGCCTGGAGTTCCGCCCGGTCTTCACCGCCCACCCCACCGAGGCGCGCCGCAAGGCCGTCGAGGGCAAGATCCGCCGCATCGCCGAGCTGCTGGAGGGCCGCGCGGGCCTGGACGGCGTGGCGCTCGCGGAGAACGAGCGTCGCCTGCTGCAGGAGATCGACGCGCTCTTCCGCACCTCGCCGATCGCGCACAAGAAGCCCACGCCCGTCGAGGAGGCCGACACCATCGTCGACATCTTCGACAACACGCTCTTTGACATGGTGCCGGACGTCTACCGCCGCTTCGACGACTGGGAGCTCGGCGAGAAGGCCGGGACCGTGCCGCCCGTGTGCCCGGCGTTCTTCCACCCCGGCAGCTGGATCGGCTCGGACCGCGACGGCAACCCCAACGTCACCGCGCGCGTGAGCCGCGCCGTGGCCGAGAAGTTCCGCGGTCACGTGCTCGCGCGCCTCGCCGACGCCACGGAG
Organism: Olsenella sp. An188; assembly: GCF_002160255.1. Taxonomy (GTDB): domain Bacteria; phylum Actinomycetota; class Coriobacteriia; order Coriobacteriales; family Atopobiaceae; genus Thermophilibacter; species Thermophilibacter avistercoris. The sequence continues at coordinate 172,169 of NZ_NFKF01000004.1, forward strand.
ACCACCGGCCGCAACCTCACGCTCGACGCCATCTCCACGCCGCCGTCCGAGCAGCTCATGAACCTCTGGAGCCACCAGGTCGAGATGAGCGAGGCCCTCACGGCGCGCGCCCTGGGCATCTCGGCGAGCGAGCTGCACCGCGCGTGCATGCTCGTCATGGCCGAGCGCCTGCGCGCCACCATCGAGCGCACCGCCGACATCATGTACGCGAGCCCCGACGACTTCCTCGCCGACCTGCGCGTCGTTCAGTCCTCGCTCGCGCGCGCCGGCGCGGCCCGCACCGCCTACGGCCCCGTCCAGCGCCTCATCTGGCAGACGGAGACCTTCGGCTTCCACCTCGTGGAGATGGAGTTCCGCCAGCACTCGCTCGTGCACTCCCGCGCGCTCGAGGACATCCGCGAGCACGGGCGCTGGGGCGAGCGCGGCGAGCTCGAGCCCATGACGCGCGAGGTCATCGACACCTTCCGCGCCATCGCGCAGATCCAGCGCAGAAACGGCGTGGACGCGGCGCGCCGCTACATCATCTCCTTCACCAAGTCCGCCCAGAACGTGGCCGACGTCTACGAGCTCGCGCACCTCTCCTTCGCGCACGAGTGCGACGTGCCGGTGCTTGACGTGATCCCGCTGTTCGAGCAGGTCGAGGACCTCGAGAACGCCGTCTCCACGCTCGACGACATGATTCGTCTGCCCGAGGTGCAGCGCCGCCTCGCCGAGACGGGCCGCCGCCTGGAGGTCATGCTCGGCTACTCGGACTCCTCCAAGGACGCCGGCCCCACCTCCGCCACGCTCGTGCTGCACCGCGCGCAGGCCGAGATCGCGCGCTGGGCGGAGGACAACGGCATCGACCTCGTGCTCATGCACGGCCGCGGCGGCGCGGTCGGGCGAGGCGGCGGTCCCGCCAACCGCGCGGTGCTTTCGCAGCCCGCGGGCTCGGTCAACTGCTGCTTCAAGCTCACGGAGCAGGGCGAGGTCATCTTCGCGCGCTACGGCGACCCCACGCTGGCGCGTCGCCACGTGGAGTCCGTGGTGGGCGCCACGCTGCTGCAGTCCGCACCCTCCATCGAGTGGGTCAACACGGAGACCACCGAGAAGTACGCGGGCCTCGCCGCCGAGCTGGACGGCGCCTCGCGCGAGCGCTACCTCGAGCTGCTGCACACCGACGGCTTCGCCGAGTGGTTCTCCGAGTGCACGCCGCTCGCCGAGGTGGGCCTCATGCCCATCGGCAGCCGCCCGTCCAAGCGCGGCCTGGGCGCCAAGTCGCTCGACGACCTGCGCGCCATCCCGTGGATCTTCTCGTGGAGCCAGGCGCGCATCAACCTGGCCGCGTGGTACGGCCTGGGGACCGCCTGCGAGCGCGTGGGCGACCTCGAGCGCCTGCGCGAGGCGTACGCCGAGTGGCCGCTGTTCACCACGTTCATCGACAACGTGGAGATGTCGCTCTCCAAGGTGGACGAGCGGATCGCCCGCCTCTACCTGGCGCTCGCCGAGCGTGACGACCTCGCCGCCGCGGTGCTCGAGGAGATGGAGCTCACGCGCCGCTGGGTGCTCGCCATCGTGGGCGACGAGTGGCCGCTGCAGCACCGCCGCGTGCTCGGCCCCGTGATCCGCATGCGCCTGCCGTTCGTGAACGTGCTGTCCGTGACGCAGGCCCTCGCGCTGCGCCGCCTGCGCGACGAGGAGAGCCCGCTCACGCCCGAGGAGCGCGAGAGGCTCGTCTACCTCATCCTCTGCACCGTCTCCGGCGTGGCCGCCGGCCTGCAGAACACGGGGTGATGCGGGGGGTCACACGTTACGTGGAGATTATGCGCGACGGCCTGCCCGCTCGCGCCGCGGGCCGAGGTCCCAGGCGGGCCTTGGCCCGCTTTTTGCGGTGCGGCCGCCGTCCCTCGCCGAGCGTTCCTCTCGGCCGCCTCTCTCGCCGAGTGCGCGATATTCCGGGTTTTCTCGCCGTCCGCGCCTACGGCTCTTAGCTGCCAACTGGGGAAACGTCGAGTTTGTGTCGGTAAACTTGAAATAGAAACCCCCGAATATCGCGCACTCGGCAAGCGCCCGGCGAGAAGAACCTCGCGACGTCGGAGGTCCGGGCCCTGCGCACGGTTTTAGGTGCGGGGCGTGCGTTTGACTCGGACTGCGCCGCGCTCAATGCGCTGGGGCTTGACTACCAGGTTCCGGCACGCCACGTGTATGTGAGCGGCGGCCCCTACAAGGCGTACAGCTACGGTCCGTGCCCAATTGATCTGAGGCGCCGGGCTAACCGAGGCCTTCTCGACTGCTCTCACATAACCTGCGCCGTCGTTCAGACCCTCAAGGCGCTCGGGAGGAGCGACGTTGACGATGAGGTGATCGAGCGCATCGCGCGCAATCTGAGCGACGGGGACGCCGAGACGCTCCGAAGGGAGTCTGGGGGACTCACCTCGTGGGTCGCAGGGGCGGATGGGGGGAGAGGCACGATGGATGGAGTCGCACGGGCAGACGAAACGGGTATACTCGGTGACGACAGAGGCAAAAGCCCTCCTGTTTGACGAGTGTGTGAGCCTAGGCTCAGGGACAGCCGCCGTGTAGGGGCGGCTGTTCCCATGTATGGAGCCCAAGCCTTGGACCACCCTAGCTAACGAGAAGAACCAGAATGCTCAGCGTCGCAACGAACACGGCGCACGATAGTACGAGCATGATGAGCTTGGACAATGGGAACCCTCCAATCTTCCTGCGAGACTCGGAGGGCGCCGCCTGCCGTCGTGGCAAGTATACCACAGAATAGAACATGTGTTTGCTAACTCGTTCCGGTGGGTTGGGGCGTAAGTCGCGATCTCCGCAGCTCGCAGGCTGAGAAAAACCGACCACTCATAAGACATCCCCCCTCCCATAAATGACCATTTTTGTTGCTTGTGTCAGGCAATAGACGTACACTGCCCACAAACTCGCTAAACCACCCGGGGGTGGTGCTTTTGCAAAGCGCGGGTTGGATGCAGGTGAAACGGAAGCGAGAAAGGAACGATTGGAATGAGGAAGAGGGACGCGAGGGGCGTCATCAGGCGCGTCGCCGCTGCCGGCCTCGCCGTGCTCACGGCGGCCACGATGGCGGTCTCGAGCCCGCTGACCGCAATCGCCGCGGAGGCGGGGTCCTCGAGCGGCGCCGTCACGCTCGACAAGACCGCGACGCCGCTCGACGAGAACGACCAGACTAACGTCAAGCTCTCCATCGGTTCGACGGAGGAGACCACCGTCTCTGATGTTGTCTTCGTGCTGGACAAGTCGGCCAGCACCGACATTCGTCAGGAGGCAATGAACATGCTCGACGAGCTCAAGACGCGCGCTGACGAGGGCAACCTCGTCAAGGTTGGCGTCGTGAACTTCGAGCAGGGCGTGCTCGAATCCCTTGAGCTCACGGAGCTCAACGACGAGAACTACGAGACCATCAAGAAATCCATGATTTTCCACGAGGTTGACTCGAGTGGAACTAACATCCACTCCGGTCTCGTCGCTGGCGAGCGGATGCTTGACGCGGACACGAGCGTGTCTGCGTCCAACAAGCACCTCGTTCTCGTGACCGATGGCGTGGGGTATCTCTGGGGAGCCGACGGGACCCCCTACTCCATTTACAGCGAGAGTATCGCGAACGGCGAGGAGAACCTCTACGCAAGTCACGAGACGCTTGACTGGCACCACCCCGACTCGTCCTACTACAACGAGTTCCTCGATATGGCGACGTGGCTGAACACGCACGGTGCCGACATTGCCACCGACATGGAGGCCTATCAGATTAAGTATGAGGCTGGCCAGTACCAGGCAAAGAATTATGGCGTTGAGTCTGGTCAGGGATATGACACTGACTGGAGCACGGCCGCGAATGGCAAGTTCGCTGGCAAGAACAGCTACGTGCCCGCCGAGGACGTCACCAGCACGATGAGCGCGTCTGACGCCGCAATGTATATGGTTGCCACTGAGTGGGCGCAGATTTCCAGCAAGTACAATGCCTACGCCTATGAGGATCCTCGCTACGCCAAGGACGGAAGTTACATTTGGGCTGCGAACGCCATCTCTAACCTGAGCGACCTCGGCGGCTACTCCACCACGCTCCCTGAGACTGTGGAGGAGTACGACGGCATGTTTGACACCGTCAAGAGCTCTGTCCTCTACGAGATCCAGTCCGGCGTCGTTACCGACGAGATCGGCTCCGACTTCGACCTCGTGAGCCTCGACAGCCTGCAGATGACGGTCGGCGGCAAGACGGTTACGGGCACCGTTAACGCGGAGAACAACACTGTTACCTTCGGCAACGACTACGTCGTGACCTACGAGAAGGCTGCGGACGGCACCGAGACCCTCACCTGGGAGATTAACGCCCCCGTCGAGGCCGCCAACGGCATCACGCTGAGCTACGACCTCCAGCTCGTCAACAAGTCGACCGTGCCGGGCACCTATCACCCGAAGACCAACGAGTCGGCCACGCTCGACTATGTCCGTCACGACGAGTCGACCGGCGAGGAGACGTTCCCCGTTCCGACTGTCGACTACACCGTCGAGGAGCCCGCTCCCGTGACGCCTGACCCCATCACCGTGTCCGGCGACGTCTTCAACGTGGCCAAGGTCCTCGAGGGCGCCACGCTCAAGGACGGCCAGTTCGAGTTCCAGCTCGCTGACGCCAACGGCAACGTGATCGCCACCGCCACCAACGACGCCGAGGGCAACGTCGTCTTTGACAACTTCACCTTCGAGGCCGCTGGCACCTACGAGTACACCGTCTCCGAGGTCCTGCCGACCGACGACGATCCCAACACTGACGGCGTCCAGAAGGACGGCGTGACCTACGACCAGACCGTCGAGGGCCTCAAGCTCGAGGTGACCGAGAAGGACGGCAAGCTCACCTACCAGGCCTACACCGATGAGGACGGCGCGACGTTCAACAACGTCTACAAGGCCGCCGAGGCCCCGGCCGAGGACAAGCCTGCCGATGACACCAAGAAGGACGAGACGGTCCCCAGCACGGGTGACCCGACCTCCTTCGCCGCCGTCGCCGCGACGCTCGTCGCCGGCGTGGGAGCGGGTGCTGCCGGCATCGCGATGAGGCGCCGCAACAAGTAGCCCCTCCTCGTCAGATGACGTGACGCGGGGCGTCGCCCGGGATGACCGGACGGCGCCCCGCTTTCTTTTGCCGCGCCGCTCGCACAATTCCAAAATTGTGCGCCCGCAAACGGCCTCCAAGGCGAGAAACCCCAGCTCGCAAGAAGCCCCGCTTAAAAAACCGGCGTCGTCCCCACCCTCATTTCGCACAATTCCCAAATTGTGCGAAATGTGCGGCTGTCAGAGCACCCCCGCCGCAAACTCCGACTTATGCTCGAGCAAAACCCGCAGCTCGTCAGTTAAACCTCACATAACACCAGGTAGCGCCTGCGTCGTCACTCCATAGCCCGGCGAGAAGAACCTCTTGCTCGTACATAACTCGGAGTTCGCCATCGTCCCCGCCGCCAGCGTCCTGACACAACGCACCAACTGAGCAACACATTTAACAACGAATGTATGTACAATAGTATCAATATAAACCAGATTTGGAGGAAACCATGCCTACGTCGACACTTACCATTCGTTTGGATGAGGACCTCAAGCGCGGGGCGGCGGAGGTGGCCGACTACTACGGGCTCGACCTCTCCTCCGTGACGCGCGCGTTATATAAGCAGATGGTCAACACGCGGCGCATCCCCCTCACGTTCGCTCCCGAGGAGCCCAACGATGAGAGCCTGGCGGCAATCTCCGAGGGGAACGCCTTCCTCGCATCGGGCAAACCCGGCCGCTTCACCAGCGGCGACGATCTGCTCGAGGCGGCGATGTCGTGATGGTCCGCCTCACGGCGGACTTCTCGTCGGTATTCAGCCGCGACCTCAAGAAGAAGGCGCGCAAGCGCGGCTGGGACCTCTCAGAACTAAAGAGCGTCATTGACCTGATCCTTGAGAACAGTCCCGACGCTCTCGAGGTCTAAGGCATCGTCACAACATGCACTCTCTGACAGGTAACTGGGCGGGCAGGAAGGAGTGCCACGTCGCCAATGCCGGAGACTGGCTCGTCATCTGGTCGTCCAACGACAAGGTTGCCTACTTCGAGCGAACCGGAAGTCATGACGAGCTCTTCAGATAGCCCTGCATAGGTAGAGGCAATCGCGCCTCCCGGCTCCTTCCGCACAATTCCAAAATTGTGCGCGCGCAAACGGCCTCCAAGGCGAGAAACCCCAGCTCACCAAAAGCCCCGCTTAGAAAATCGGCGTTGTCCCCACCCTCATTTCGCACAATTCCCAAATTGTGCGAAAGGGACATCGCCTCCGCCACCAGTGCGCCGCGCGCGCTACTCCTCGCTATCCGGCGCGTTCGCGCGCCTTGTGGCCTGCTGCTCGCCGTCGTACTCGATGGGCCCGACCGTGTCGACGCCCTCCAGCAGGTACGACATGCTCACGTCCAGGCCCCGGGCGATCCTCTCCACGGTGTCGAGCGTGGGGGACTTGCGGCCGTACTCAACGTCGACGAGGTACGACTTGTCCGCCCCGATGGCGAGCGCGAACTTCCTCAGCGAGAATCCGCTCTCCGTCCGGAGCGCGCGCACGCGGCGCCCAAAAGCCTGTCTGGTCTCCATGCTCATAGCAGCAGCGTACGTGGCCCCAAGAGCAGCCTGTCAGGTCATAGGCTCCCGCCACGGCAAGTGGGGTGGGAGGGGGTATAAACGTCACCCCCCCCCAGGCGAGAAGAACCAGGCGAGAAGAACCCCGCACCGCACCCGCGCCCTGCGCTACCGCCGCCCCGCGCCGCCGGCCCTCCCGCACCCGTCGTACTCGCAGCGCACGCGCCGGGAGTCCACCTCAAAGAGCAGGTACGACATCGGGACGTCAAGCCCTCCCGCTATGCGCTCGATCGTGTCGAGCGTCGGCGCCGTTCGCCCGTGCTCGATCGCGAGGAGGTGCGACTTGTCCACCGCGGTCATGAGGGCAAAGCCCCTCAGTGAGAGTCCGCGCTCCGTGCGCAGGAGGCGGACGCGTCGGCCGAAGGCCTGTCTTGTCTGGCTGCTCATAACAGCAGCGTAAGGGGCCAGATGTTGCAAGTGTACGCATATAGACGTACACTCACGATATGCCGGATTCCACCCGAGGGGGGACACCATGACAGACACCGAACGTGGGGACGCCGCCGCAATGACGCCTCTCGCCGAGAGGAAGCCCCCTCGCCGCACGAGCCCCGCGCTCGCCCGCATCCGCCAGACGCCCAACGGCCCGGTGCGCCTCACGCCCACCGAGGTCCAGATCCTCTCGTTCCTCGGGCGGCACGAGGGGCACCCCTGCTCCAAGGCGCAGATCGCCGCCGCAATCGGCCGCAACGAGAAGACCGTCGACCGCCTGCTCTCCAAGATGCGCAGGAACCAGATCGTGATCTCCGAGGCCGTCCACTCCGAGAACGGCGCGCAGCTCGCCAACGTCTACCGCCTCACACGCTGGGCACAGCCTAACTAGGCAATCTGAGACCTCACGGTATCCCTCGTGCTTTGCTGGCAAAACATGGGATATACTGCCCTCGCTGAGCGATACCCCCTCCCACTGAAATTGCAAAACTAATATGGGTTTAGTACCCCCTCCGAAAAAGGGTTAACAATCCCAATGCATGCGATTCTTAAACTGTCTTCAGATTAAGAGGTTGGTGTGCCTCTGTAGCGCGTGTGCGGTGCATGCGAGAAGGCCTTGGCGGACAGAGAAGGCAGGAGTCGTCCAATGCGAAACAATCGGAGAAGAGGGCCGCTCGGCAAGATGGCCGCAGTGTTCGCCGTCCTCGTGGCGGCGCTGGCGTTTGGATTGTGCCTGGCGCCGAGCGCGGCGCTTGCGGAGGGCGAGGCATCGCTCGGCGCCCCGGAGCACGAGAAGACCATCACGGACAACGGGGACGGCACCTACACGCTCACGCTTGACGTTACTGGCGCGACGGATAGCTCCTCCGAGACGGTCAACAAGCCCGTTGACATCGTGCTCGTGGTGGACCAATCCAGCAGCATGAACGACAACGATCGGATGGAGAATGTCCGCAACGCCGCGATTGAGCTTGCCAATAGCGTGCTTGCCGACAATGGGGACGGGCAGGTTCGCATCTCGGTTGTCCTTTTTGGTACATACACGCAGGACAAGGACGGCAACACCAAGGTAGGTGGCTCGGGTTGGTTGACGTCGGCAAATCAGGTAGCCAATGAGATTCCGAGTGAAGCCCCTAACGATCAGACGGGCATCTTTGAGAATGGCAACGGAACCAACTGGGAGGCTGGTCTCCGTGAGGCAAACAACATCATCTCGAGCTCTGACCGACCTGACGCAGAGAAGTACGTGATCTTCCTCTCTGATGGCCAGCCAACGTACAGGCTTGAGGATGCAGAGGGCCACGATACTGGGATGATTGAGACATGGGCAGGTAGGTTCTTTGATCGGACGAGTGGAAAACGTGTTTACTGGATAAGGGTGCCATTCAGTGACGGATACTTTTCAACCAGCCCATTAGGTGAAATAGGTGGCGGAGCTCAAGTAGATACGAAGAATGTTGAGTTCGTTGAGGGAGATGGCCAGAATAACCCCAACGGCGGGAACTCCGATGCAGCGCTTCCTTGGGCAAAGGAAATCGTTGATTCGGGCGCCACGTTCTTCTCGGTGAGTGCTGAGAGTGGTACGGATGATCTGATGCGGTTGTTCCACCGACAGGTGACTGGTTCTACAGACGGGTTCTATTCCGCTGGTGACGCTGACTCGCTCAACAAGGCGTTCGAGGATATTACGAGCACGATTCTTCGCGAGGCGTCGTACAGGAACGTCGTTATCACGGACACGCTGTCCGAGTATGTCTCGGGCGTGACGTCTGAGGGCGACTTCACGAGTAACGGTCACGTTGATCCGAGCACGTTCGAGTACAAGAGGAACGGAGCGACTTGGGAGGGCGCTCCGAAGGCGAGCGTTGATGACTACGGTGTCATCACGTGGGATTTTGGAGAGGACTTTACTCTTGATGCTGGTGTCACCTACTCGGTGAGCTTCAGGATTGCGCCGAACCAGGATGCGTTTGATGCGGCTGCCGCCAAGGGTGAGGAAACGAACTTCCCCACCAATGGTCAAGCGACCGTCTCCTATGAGGTGTTCAAGACCGTGAATGGCGAGCCGGCGGGCGAACCCGAGTCGGGGTCTGAGGGTTATGGCTCTCAGCAGGTGCCTGTGCCCGTCTCGACGCTGACCATAACCAAGGAGTGGGTCGGCGAGGGCACAAGGCCTGAGTCTGTCACGGTGCAGGTCATGCAGGACGACGCGAACTACGGTGACGCGGTCACGCTCTCCGCTGAAAACGGCTGGACCGCCAACGTGACCGTTCCCGCTGGCCCCAAGGGCCACACCTACACGGTGGTGGAGACAAGCGGCAATGGCGCTTGGACACCGAGCTACGCGTACGCCGTGGCCGATGGCAGCACAACCTCTACTTCAGACAACCAGGGCGTGACGCTCAGGGGCACCGCTGCTCAGAGCGCTACGGCAACCGTTACCAACACTCCGACGGTCACGCCGCTCACGCTGCAGGACATCCTCCATGTGACCAAGACGATGCGCGGGCACGCGCTCGAGGAGGGCATGTTCGACTTCACGGTGACGGCTGTAAATGACGTCTCAGCGGCGTTTGCGGGCTTCACCAACGGAAACACTCTAACGTTGCAGAACGGTGCCGCCGCGATGGGCGAGCCTGACACGGTGCACACGGGCAACCAGCTCACGTTTGACTACGACGACCTTGGTGTCACTTATGCGTACGAGTACCGCGAGTCCCCCACCTTCCACGAGGGGTACGAGCTCGACGGCGTTACGTTTGACAAAACGCAGTACCGCGTTGAGCTGACTGCGCAGAAGGTCGGAGATTCCAGCGACATTCAGGTCCATGTCAATGTGTACACGCGCGAGGGTGATACGGGCGATTGGGGCGATCCAACAAGCTACACGGTCACAAAGGACATCATGTCCACCACTGATATCAAGATTGCCTTCGAGAACACCTACACGCCTCTTGGTCTCACGGTGAAGAAGGTCAACCAGGACGGCGGTGCTCTCACTGGCGCCAAGTTCACGTTGCGCGTTGATAACGGTAACGGCACGTACAACGAGACGACTGATGCGGTTGCTGATTACGTTCACGACAACGTTGGGATGACCGGAGATGCGCTCACCGGCGAGGGCATTGAGGTTGGCGATGACTCCACCGTAAGCTTCTACGGCCTTGAGGCCGGGAAGACCTACTGGATCGTGGAAACGTACGCCCCCACGGGTTACCAGATTTCCGAGCCGTACAAGCTCGAGGTGAGCGCTGACGGCGCGACGGCGACCTTCTATGGCAGCGACGGCGCGCAGATTGGGAACCCAAAGACTTTCTCTGATCGTATGGTCTCCATCAACTTCAAGGACCGTGGGCTCGATCCGATTCCTGAAACCGGTGGCATTGGCAACGTGCCGCTCTATGTCGGCGGCATCCTGGCCGTCGCGGGCTCGGTGGTGATCTCTCGCAAGGGGCGTGCCAACGGCTAACAGGTTCTTCTCGGCAGAGATGCCGAAGGGATGGCAAGTGTGTAAGGGGACGCTACTGCGTCCGGAATGTCGCCAAGGCGGCAGAAGGAGGTTTGGAATGAGTTTGAGGGAGAGGCTGAGGAGTGTTGCCGCTGCGGTTGCGACCGCGGCACTGGCGCTCGCCGTGGCGCCGGCGGTTGCCATGGCAGCGCCCCAGGCTCAGGGAGGCAACTCCCTGACCGTGAACGGCGTCAAGGCTGGCGACACGGTTACGATTTACCAGATCGTTGAGACCACGGTTGACGACACGAACAATGAAGCTAGCAACAACTTTGTTGCAAACTTTGGCGTTGACTTTGACGAGGAGTGGACCGGCGCTACCAGTTCTCTTCCTAATCAGCCGGGCTATCCTGTCGAGGCGACCGAGGCGATGGCCAACACCATTGCTACTTATGTGAACGAGCACGCAATTGATTGGACCGAGGGTACTCCAGGCGACCCTGTGGTTGGGGCCACCAAGTACACCGCCTCGGACGTCCAGAGCAACTCTGTGAAGTTCGAGAACATCGAGGCTGGTCAGTACCTTGTCGTGGTGACCAACGCCAACGATGCGACTCGTGTCTTCCAGAACACGATTGTTTCCGTGCTTCAGACGCTTGAGGACGGCACGCTCAAGCCTGCTGATGCCACGGTCAACGTGAAGTACACGAACCTTGTTGATCCTGATGACCCGACGAGCAGCGTCGTGAAGAAGCAGGTCAAGAAGGAGGGTGCCGCTGACAGCACCTATGCCGACACTCTTGATACCGCCGACAAGAACGACACCGTGACCTTCCAGATCACGACTGTGATTCCGCGGTACACTGCCAACTACGGCACTCGTGGCTACGCGTTGTCTGACGATATGCCGGATGGTCTCGTGCGTTCTTCTGATGGCTTTGTGGTCAAGGCCGGCGAGGCGACCCTCACCAGTGAGCAGTACACCCTTGCCCCTGGCCAGGATGCTGATGACTTCACCCTCACGCTTACCGAGGACACCCTGAAGAACTTTGGCGGCCAGACGCTGACCGTCACCTACAACGCCACTTTCAACGGTGAAGATCTGCCGACGTATGATGCTGCCGAGATTAACACCGCCACGGTGACGTTCAAGACTGACTCCATCAACGATAACGTGAAGAGCGACACTGACTCTGCTTACGTTGTGGTGTATGGCCTGACCTTCAACAAGGTGAACGATGAGGGCACCATGCTTGACGGAGCTGAGTTTGAGATCAAGGACGGTGACAACGTCGTTGCCACCGCAACCTCTGATGACGGTGTGGTGACTGTAAGCGGTGCGCTTGCTGCTAACGTGACCTACACGCTTCACGAGACGAAGGCTCCTACCGGGTATATGTGTGTCGATGATGCCACGTTTACGATTACCTCTAACGTCCAGAAGGACGGCGAGGGCGTCCCGACCGGCGGCGCTTTGGTCACGCTGAAGGATGCCAACTACGCCGCTGGCAACCAGCTCAACGGGCAGGGCGCGCTTGTCGATCCTGACTCCAACATCTTTGCGGTGCTTCCCGAGACCGGCGGCACTGGCACCGTTGCTCTGACCGTTGTGGGCGTTGGCCTCATGGCTGGCGCGGCGTACCTCGTCGTGCGCTCCCGCAAGGAGAACTAGTTTTTGACTGACTTGAGCTGATAGGTTCTTGTCGACATGTGGGGCGGAGGGGCCAGGCGTCTCTCCGCCCCCGCGCGTCTTTTTGCTGCCGTTTTCAGTTGGTCTTCAAGTCCGTACTTCTCGACCCGTTCTTCTGACCGGAGGGCAAGGTGAAGAGGGCTCGTCTCGTCATAGCGGCGCTGGTGTTTGTGCTCGGTGCAGTGTTGATCGCGTACCCGTACGTGAGCGATTACGTGCACAAGCAGGAGCAGCGCGGCGTCATAACCGTTCAGGAGGAGACCGTCGAGGAGACCGACGACAGCGCTCTCAGAGAAGAGCTCGCCCGCGCCCAGGACTACAACGAGCGCCTTCTCTCAAGCAAGACCGTTGTTACGGATCCCTTTGACCCCGACGCGCTGGGCGTGACGGACGAGGAGTACGAGAGCCTGCTCAACCTTGGCGGCGACGGTGTGATGGGGACGCTGGTCATCCCGAAGATCGACCTGCAGATGCCCATCTACCACTACACCAACGACGAGGAGCTGCAGGCGGGAGTGGGCCACATGGAGTCCACGTCTCTGCCGGTGGGCGGGGAGTCCACGCATGCCGTCCTCGCCGGGCATAACGGGTTGCCGTCTGTGAAGATCTTCGACCGCCTCGATGAGCTTGAGGTGGGGGACTACTTTGTCATCGAGGTGCTGGGCGAGGAGCATGCGTATTGCGTGACCAGCAAGGAGACCGTGCTGCCGGAGGAGACCGATAGTCTGACGGTGGTGGACGGCGCGGATTTGGTGACGCTTGTCACCTGCACGCCGTACGGCGTCAACACGCATCGGCTGCTTGTGCACGCGGAGCGCTGCGAGCTGCCGGCTTCGTGGGACGAGGTGGACCGGGAGGCGACGGAGGCTTCTGCGGCGGCGCCGGATGTTCCACTCTTGGAGTTCACGCTGCTGGGGCTCGCCGTTGCCGCGGGCCTGCTCGTGGCATGGGCGCTCGCCCGCCGCGCGCGCCGCGGGAACGGACGGCCCGGCGGCCCGGGAGGGGGCGGGAGGCACGGACGCGCCCGGGGCGGCTCGCGGAGCGGGGGGAGCCACGAGGGGAGGCACTTCTCCACGGGCCCTGACACGCAGGGGAGGGACGTCCCCGCGGCCTCGCGCACGCGGGCGCAGGGCGTGCTTCCCGTGAGGCCGACGCCGCGCGGGGGAAGGCGGTCGCGTCATGGCTAGCCACCTGGCCCCGCGGGAGCGTGCGGGCGCGCGCCGGGCGGCCGGCGTCGTCCGGGCGGTCGTGGGCGTGGCGGTGTTTCTGGCCGGCGCGGCGCTCTTCATGTGGCCCACGTTCGAGGCCGGCGTCTCCCAGGAGGAGGCCGACGCCGTGATCAGGGAGGCCGCCGCCGAGAACGAGGCCGTTGCGAGCGAGGACTCCGCCGCCTACGAGTACCTGCGCGCCTACAACGAGCGCGTCCGCTCGGGCGAGCTCGTGGTGAACGACCCGTGGGGGATCGGCTCGGACGCCGAGGAGCTTGCCTCGGTGGGGCTCGCCGACGGCGTTGTCGGGTCGCTCACGGTTCCCTCGATGGACGTGCACCTGCCCATCTACCTCGGCTCCACGCACGAGAACCTGGAGCGTGGCGCCACGCTCGTGGCCGGGACGTCCGCGCCGCTTGGCGAGGAGAGCTCGAACGTGGTTCTTGCCGGGCATCGCGGCTACCTCACCAACGGGCTCTTCCGCAACATCGAGAGCGTCCAGGTGGGCGACCTGCTCCAGATAGAGACGCCGTGGGACACGCTCGTGTACCGCGCCGTGGAGATCTTGGTGGTCGACCCCGACGACGTGGACTCCGTGCGCGTGCAGGAGGGCCGCGACCTGGTGACGCTGCTCACGTGCCACCCGTACGGCACGACCGAGCGCCGCTACCTCGTGGTCTTTGAGCGCACGACGGATCCGGCGGACCTGGCGGCGTTTAGCGAGGAGGAGGCGACGGCGGACACCGTGCTGCCGGTGGTCGACGCGGTCACGGAGGCGCTCGAGCCGAGCGAGTCGCCGGCGCTCGTGGTGGAGCGGTGGGCGCGCGTGGCAGGCCTCGCGATCATGGTGGCGCTTCCGGTCTGGGCGGTCGCGCACGCGGTGCGCGGCACGCTGCGACGCCGGCGCGCGGGGTAGGGGTCGCGGGGGCGTTTGTCCCGCCCGACGCATCGTGTACACCCCGAGGGAGGGCTGTGCCGAGGTCCTTCTCGCAAAACCCCAGCTAGGCGACTTGCCGAGAAGAACGTCGGCCCGGCCCCGGTGTACACGATGCGAAGGGGGGGCGCCGGCGTGTCGCGGCGCGCGGCAAAACCTCACACCCATCGTCTCCTTTTTCTTCTCGCCGCAAAGAAATCCCAGTTGGCACGGTTGCCAAGCAGAAAAAGAAACGATGGGTGCGAGGTTTGACGCGGGTGAGACGCGCCTACGCCCCCAAAAAAGTTTCCCTTAGGTAACCCAATCCGCGAACGGCACTTGCGCGCCCCCAAGTTAGGCGTATATTACTTTTGTTCAAGTCAACCATCCTCAACTTTGGGAGGCGAGAAGTTCTTTGGGAGGCGAGCAGATGGCAGCTCGGGCTTCGGCGGCGCAGCTCCCGCTCGCGATGGTGGGCGAGAGCGAGGTGGCGCGTGTGGCCCACGTCCGCGGGGACGCGGAGACGCGCCAGCACCTCGCGAACCTCGGCTTCGTGGAGGGAAGCGAGGTCAAGGTGATTTCTCGCGCCGCGGGCGACGTCATCGTGAGCGTGAAGGGTGCGCGCCTCGCGCTCAACCGCGCGATGGCGAGCCGCATCGCGGTGGTTCTCTAGTGTATTGGCGCTGGCTCTGCCGGCGGGAGAGAAAGGCAGTACATGGCAACTCTTAGGGACGTGAAGGTGGGGGAGAGCTGCTCGGTGGCCAGGCTGGCCGGCACGGGCGCGCTCAAGCGCCGGATCATGGACATGGGCCTCACCAAGGGCACGCGCGTCTACGTGCGCAAGGTGGCGCCCCTCGGCGACCCGATCGAGCTCACGGTGCGCGGCTACGAGCTCTCCATCCGCAAGGAGGAGGCCGCCAGCGTCGAGGTCACCGACGTGCACCGGGGCGAGGCGTAGGGCAGGTCAGGGCAAGGCGAGAAGCACCGGCCGGAAGCGGCCGTTTTTCTCGCCACGTGAGTTAGCCAAAGCTAACAATTGTCACCATCCAGGTGGCATTTGAGAAGGACGAAAGGCAGGGTATGGCAGAAACCATCATCGGTCTCGCAGGCAACCCAAACTGCGGCAAGACCACGCTGTTCAACGAGCTCACGGGCTCCAACGGCTACGTCGGCAACTGGCCCGGCGTCACCGTGGAGAAGAAGCAGGCCGCCTGGCGCGCCAACCGCGACGTCACCTTCGTCGACCTGCCCGGCATCTACTCGCTCTCTCCGTACACGCCCGAGGAGGTGGTCTCGCGCGACTACGTCGTGCGCGAGCGCCCCGACGCGCTGATCAACCTCGTGGACGTGACCAACCTGGAGCGCAACCTCTACCTCACCACGCAGCTGCTGGAGGCCGGCCGTCCCGTGGTGGTGGGCCTCAACATGTGCGACCTGCTCAAGGAGCGCGGCGACGTCGTGGACGCGGCCAAGCTCTCCGAGATGCTCGGCGTGCCCGTGGTGGAGGTCTCCGCGCTGCGCAACACCAACCTCGACGAGCTGGTCAACAAGGCCGTGGCCGCCGGGCGCGCCGGCAGGGTGCAGCCGGGGGCGCGGTGCTTCTCGCCGGAGGTCGAGGAGGCGCTCGGCAAGATCGCGGGGATCATCGCGAGCTCCTGCGACGCCGAGCTCTCCCGCTGGTACTCGATCAAGGTCTTCGAGCGCGACGCGGAGGCCATCAAGGCGCTGGCCCTCACGAAGGCGCAGCTCGCTGAGGCCGAGAAGGTCATCAAGGCCGTGGAGTCCGCGCGTGACGACGACGCCGAGTCCATCATCACCTCGGAGCGCTACGACTGGATCGCTGGCGTCATGGAGGCGTGCGTGCGCAAGGCGCCCAAGAAGCTCAGCATGTCCGAGAGGATCGACCGCGTGGTGACCAACCGCGTGCTGGGACTCCCAATCTTTGCCGTGGTCATGGTGCTCGTGTACTACATCGCCGTGTCCACCGTGGGCACCTGGGGCACCGACTGGGCCAACGACGGAGTCTTTGGCGACGGCTGGCTGTGGAACCCCGCCGACCAGGCGGCATTTGAGACGGCCACCGAGGAGTACGACGCCGGCTTCTACGGCGACAAGATCGACGGCTTCCTGGCCGCCGCGGAGGAGGCCGGCATCGCCACCGACGACGTGAGCGCCGCCGTGGAGACGCTCGCCGAGGACCCGGAGGACGCCGATGCGCAGGCCGCGCTCTCCGCCTTCGTGGCCGAGGCCGAGGCCGCCGGCGTCACCGCCACCGACGTCCCCATGCACGACGGCGACGGCAACTTCATCGACTCGAACGACGAGGTCGTCACGCGCATCGACGCCGAGGGCAACCCCGTGCTCGCCGACGGCCAGGAGCTCGCGGTCATCGACACCGTGACCGCGGCCGACTTCGAGCAGGCCGTGGCCGCGCAGGAGAGCGCCCCGGCGCTCGAGGACTACGGCAGCTTCGTCCCGTCGATCCCGTCCGTGATCGAGGGCTGGCTCGCCGCCGCGGGCGCCTCCGAGTTCGTGAGCGCCCTCGTGCTCGACGGCATCGTGGCTGGCGTGGGTGCCGTCCTCGGCTTCATCCCGCAGATGCTCGTGCTCTTTGTCATGCTCTGCTTCCTCGAGGACTGCGGCTACATGAGCCGCGTGGCCTTCGTCATGGACCGCGTGTTCCGCCGCTTCGGCCTCTCCGGCAAGTCCTTCATCCCGATGCTCATCTCCTCGGGCTGCGGCGTGCCGGGCGTCATGGCCACCAAGACCATCGAGAACGAGAAGGACCGCCGCATGACGGCCATGCTCACCACGATGATCCCGTGCGGCGCCAAGACCCCGATCATCGCGCTCGTCATGGGCGTGCTCATCGGCGGCTCCGACGCGTGGTGGGTCGCCCCGATGTTCTACTTCCTGGGGCTCGCTGCCATCATCGTGTCCGCGCTCATGCTCAAGAAGACCAGGATGTTCGCCGGAGACCCCGCGCCCTTCGTGATGGAGCTGCCCGACTACCACTTCCCGACGCTCAAGAGCTGGTGGCTGCACGTGTGGGAGCGCATCTCCGCGTACCTCAAGAAGGCCACGACGATCATCTTCGCCGCGTCCGTCGTGGTGTGGTTCCTGCTTGAGTTCGGCTTCGCCAACTGGGCGGGCGGCAACGGCGCCTTCGGCTTCCTCTCCCTCATGGACGGCGCGCCCGAGTACTACACCGACTACTCGCTGCTCGCCATCGTGGGCAACGCCATCGCCTGGATCTTCGCCCCGCTCGGCGCCGACAGCTGGCAGGCGGCTGCCGCGTCCATCAACGCCCTCATCGCCAAGGAGAACCTCGTCTCCACCTTCGGCGTGATCTACGGCATCGGCGACGCCACCGAGAACTCCGTGACCATGTGGAGTGGCTTCGCCGGCATGTTCACCGACGCCTCCGGCATCCTTCACGTCGGCGCGATGTGCGCGTTCGTGGCGTTCAACATGCTCGACGCGCCGTGCTTCGCCGCCATCGGCACCATCCGCCGCCAGATGGACAGCCCCAAGTGGTTCTGGTTCGCGATCGGCTACCAGTGCGTCTTTGCCTGGGTCGTTGGCCTCATCATCAACCAGCTCTGGGAGCTCTTCGCGCTCGGCAACTTCGGCGTGTGGACGGTGGTTGCGTTCGTCCTGCTTGCGGCCATGGTCTTCCAGATCGCGCGCCCGATGCCCAAGGACGAGACCGCGGACGAGAAGATCCTCTCGTCCCTGTCCGAGTCCGCCGCGTAGCAAACGCGAGAGCCGCCTCTCGCGTACGCCCAGCGCCCGTCGCCGGCCGGCCCCGGCGGCGGGCGCTCCTGCTCAAGGAGGAACTACGATGCTTGACGTGATTGTCGTTCTTGCGGTGGCCCTGGTGGTCGTTGCCGCCGCGGCCCGCTACGTGCGCACGCTGCGCCGGGGAGGCTGCGGGTGCGGGTGCTCGGGCGCAGCGGAGTCGCACGTCTCCCGCCCGCGGGTGGCCGACACCAACGAGGGCCACTACCCCTACGTCATGGACCTCACGGTCGAGGGCATGCACTGTGAGCACTGTCTCGCTGCCGTGGAGACCGAGCTCGACGCGATCGGCGGGGTGTGGGCCCGCGCGAGCCTGCCCGACCGGGTGCGCGTCCTCTCCAAGGGTCCCGTCGACCCCGCGGCGCTCGCGGCGGCCGTCGAGGCGGCGGGCTACCGCGTGGTGGGGTAGGGGGCTTCCCCGTCCTTCTCGATGATAGACGCGTAGTCCCGGAGGGTTGAGAAGACGCGGTGCACGAGGACGGAGTCCTCGTCGTTGTAGGAGTAGAGCATCACGTATCGCTTCACAAAGCACGCGCGCAGGCCGCGCGCCGTGCACGAGGGCTGTCGGGAGACGGCATAGAGCCTCGGGTTTCGCGAGATGCGCTCTACGGCATCCTCGAATGCAGCCAGGCAATCGCGCGCCGCACGGGGGCTCGCAAGGTTGATGGAGACGTACCTGGCAATGCCGTCAACGTCTTGTCGGGCCAGATCGGTCCACAGAACCTCACAGGCCATACCGCTCCCGAATCTCGCTGAGGCCAGCGCGCATGTCGGAGACGCGGCCTGCGCGTATGTCCCGGTCCGCCTCCTGCAGCAGGCGCTCTAGGTGCTCCGCCGGCGTCTCGCGGCGATACTCTCGGAATAGGTCTGCGTCGATGACAACGAACTTCTCGTAGCCGTTCTTTGTCACGATGACCGGCTCGCCGGCGCGTGCGACCTTCTCGGCAAAGGCCGCGCTGTCCTTAAGATCGCTGATGGGTACGCAAGTTGCCATATTTGCCTCCTCATTCTGGGCTAATTATACCAAGCGCGGCGGAGGAGAAGACACGCTGCCAGGGCATGAGGAGGCGGAATGCGGGACTGTGGAGGCCCGCGCGGCAGCCCGTCTCCGAGCCGCCGCGCGGGCGGGCGCCCTACAGCGCCCAGTCGGCGCTCTCGCGCTGGAGGCGCACCATGCGGGCGAAGAGGCCTCCCGCCGCCATGAGCTCGTCCGGCGCGCCCTGCTCGGCCACGCGCCCCCCATCGAGCACCACCACGTGGTCGGCCGCCATGACGGTGCGCATGCGGTGCGCGATCACGATGACCGTCTTCCCGGCGAGGAGCCTCGACAGCGCCCCCTGCACCTCGGTCTCGCTCTCCACGTCGAGGCTCGCGGTCGCCTCGTCGAGAAGCACGATCGGCGCGTCCTTGAGCAGCGCCCGCGCGATGGAGATGCGCCGCCGCTCGCCGCCGGAGAGGCGCGCGCCCGCGGCTGCTCCCCGAGCGCGTGGCGCGCCGCCGGGGCCTAGGCGGGGGCTGCCGCGCCGAGCGCGCGGGCGGGACCGACACGTGGTGCGGGCCCGCCGTCCTTCTCGCCGGCCGACTTCCCCGCGCGCCGGGCGCATCGTGTACACCCAGAGGGGGGCCGAGCCGAGGTTCTTCTCGCAAACGCCCAGGTAGACGACTTGCCGAGAAGTGCACCAACCCTCCGGAGGTGTACACGATGCAAAAGGGGACGCAGAGAGGGGAGCACTACCTGTGAGGTTTGCGTGCGCCGCCGCTCCCTCCCGTATACTTGCTGGCGAGAAATACCTCTAGAAAGGTAGGAATTACGCATGGACGCAAGCACCCTCACGGCGCTCTCCTGGGCCGCGGTCGGATGCGGCTTCACCTGGCTCATGACCACGGCCGGGTCCGCCGTCGTGTTCTTCTTCAGGAGCGAGCGCAGGCTCATGCACCACATCTTCCTCGGATTTGCCGCCGGCGTCATGGTGGCGGCGAGCGTTTGGTCGCTGCTCAACCCCGCGATCGAGCAGGCCGAGGGCCAGGGCGTCCCCGGCTGGCTGCCCGCGGCGGGCGGCTTTTTGCTGGGCGTGGCCTTCCTCATGGCGCTCGACACGCTGCTGCCGCACCTCCACGCGGACGCGGAGCAGCCCGAGGGGGTGCCCTCGGGGTGGAAGCGCACGACGCTGCTCGTCTCGGCCGTGACGCTGCACAACATCCCCGAGGGGATGAGCGTAGGGCTGCTCTTCGCCATGGCCGCGCAGGCGGCCGGGGCGGCGGGCGAGGCGTACCTCGGCATGGCGTTTGCGCTGGCCATCGGCATCGGCCTGCAGAACTTCCCGGAGGGGGCGGCCATCTCGCTGCCGCTCGCGCGCGAGGGGATGAGCCGCCGCCGCGCCTTCGTGGCGGGCAGCCTCTCGGGCATCGTGGAGCCGATCTTTGGCGTGGCGGTCGTGCTCGCCGCGGGCTGGGTCAGCCCGTACATGCCGTGGCTGCTCTCGTTCGCCGCGGGCGCGATGATCTACGTGGTGGTGGAGGAGCTCGTTCCCGAGGCGCACCTCGGCGAGCACTCCAACGTGGGCACGCTCGGGTTCATCGCGGGCTTCGTGGTGATGATGGTGCTCGACGTGGCGCTGGGGTAGGGTCGCGCCCGCGGCGTCCGTGGACGTCGCGTTGTGGAGAAGATATGTAAGCCGAGGTTAACAGTAGGAATTAAACAGAGTTAACTTATTCTAACAGTGCGCCGAGAAAAGCGGGCGACTCGCACGACGGCGCAAGACGTTTAACCCTGCCCGAGCGGCGGATCCTCTCCCCGCCGCAGACGGCGAACCCTCGCGCCACCTGCCAACCCCCTCTATGGCAGGTGGCGCCTCTGTCATCGGGCCCCAAACTTCGACTTGTGTACGAGCAAACGGTTCTTCTTGCCTGGCGAGAAGAACCACGCACGCCGTCTACCAGCGCACATGTGAAGTCAAACCAACAAACCCCGAGTTTTGCTCGTGCACAAGTCAAAGTTCGCCCCCACCCCAACCCGGTCGGCGACCTTCGACCTATAGCACGGGGCCCGGCAGGTTGCTAAGCAAGAGTTTCTCGAAAGAGCACTCTTGCGTGCAACCTGCCGGGCCCCTAACGCGCGAGTGGGCGAGCGCTGCCTACTTCTTGGCCTTGCCCTGGTTGGCGACGGCGTTGATCTTGGCCTCGATGGTGGCCGGGTCGCCGATGTAGTGCTTGTCGATGACGTTCCAGTCCTTGTCGAAGGTGTAGGCGCAGGGCACGCCGGTCGGGATGTTGACCTCGAGGATCTGCTCGGGGGTCAGCTTCTCGAACTGCATGACGAGGGCGCGCAGGGAGTTGCCGTGGGCGGCGATCAGCACGCGCTTGCCGGCCTCCATCTGCGGCTTGATCTCGGACTCAAAGAACGGCCAGGCGCGGGCGATGGTGTCCTTGAGGCACTCGGTGTAGGGGAGGTCCTCCTTGGGCACGTCGCGGAACATCTCCTGGACGTGCGGGTCGCGCTCGTCGCCGGGCTCGAGGGCGGGCGGCTGGACGTCGAAGGAGCGACGCCAGATCTTGACCTGGTCCTCGCCGTGCTCGGCAGCGGCGTCGGCCTTGTTCAGGCCCTGGAGGGCGCCGTAGTGGCGCTCGTTGAGCTGCCAGGCCTTGTGGACGGGCAGCCAGTTGCGGTCGAGCTCGTCGAGCACGCAGTTGAGCGTGTGGATGGCGCGCTTGAGCAGCGAGGTGTAGCAGACGTCGAAGTCGTAGCCGGCCTCCTTGAGGGCCTTGCCGCCCGCGTGGGCCTCCTCGCGGCCGGTGTCGGTGAGGTCGACGTCGGTCCAGCCGGTGAAGAGGTTGAGCTTGTTCCACTCGGACTCGCCGTGGCGGACGATGACGAGCTGCATGGTCTGATCGTCGTTCATTGGAGACACGTCCCTTCTTCTCGGTGCGAAGTCTGGCGGCGGGTTGCCGCTTGGGTATATAGTAGCCGCATCGGGTATAGTTGCCCTTGGTTAACACAAAAGTTTTCCGACAGGGAGGTGCCCCACGTGAACCTCACGGACGCTCTGGTCCTCGCCGTGGTCGCCGCGCTGCTCGCGCTGGCGGTCCGCTCCATCCTGCGCTCGAGGCGCGCCGGCGCCTGCTCCGGCTGCGGCAGCGCCTCCACCTGCTCGGCCCACGCCACCGGTTCGCCCTGCCCGGCCGCCGCCGACATGCTCGACCGCGTCGAGAAGAACCTCGGCAAGTAGGCGCCCCGCGACCCCGGTGCGGCCCGGCTCGCCCCGGCCCACCGCGCCGCGCCCCGGTCCGTCGCGGCCCCGCCCCGCTGCGCTTAAGAAATCCGGGTTATGGCAGAAGATCCGGCTGCGACGCTTAAGAAGTCGGGGTTATGGCAGGGCTCCGGCCGCGACGGCCGCACTTCTCTCCGGGGTGTGTCTATGAGGCAGGGAGAAACCCCAGGTAGATGGCGTGTCACGTCCAGCCGCAACGAGGGCGGGGCGAGAAGTGCGTGGGAGCCGCTGCCACAACCCCGATTTCTTAAGCGCGCCGGCCGGGCGCATTGCCATAACGCGGATTCTTTAAGCGGAGGCGCCCGGCGGCGGAGGCGCCCGGCGGCGGAGGCGGCCGGCGGGCGGAGGCGCCCGGCGGCGGAGGCGCCCGGCGGGCGGAGGCGGCCGGCGGCGGCACCCCCGCCCGCCCGGCA
>NZ_NFKF01000005.1 GCF_002160255.1 Olsenella sp. An188
CGGACGCTTTTCTCGGCCGAACCGTCCGCAACCTGCACGCACCTCGCCGTCTGGCGAGAAGAACGCTCTTCTCGCCGCCTAGGACCGCGCCCGGGTGCGAGCCAGCGCGGTCCCGGCCGCCGCGATCGCCACGGCGAAGAGGGCCACGATCGCGGACTGCGCGAGCACGCTCTCCACGAGCTCGCCGGTGAGGCCGTCGGCCGCGTACACCGCGCTCATGGCGTGGATGACCCACCAGATGGGGGTGAGCCGCGCCACGGCCGTCACCGCCGCTGCCATGTTGGCCTGCTGGACCCAGGTGCCGCCCAGGAACGTGAGCACCATCGAGCCCATGTTGCCCGCCGCGTGCGCGAGGTCGCCGGTGGCCCCGAGGCCCCAGAGCAGGTAGCCGTACGCGGCGCCCACGCAGGCCAGGGCCAGGAGCGGCACCTGCGCGAGCAGCACGAGCCGCACGTCCGTGCCCGCCAGCGAACCTGCGCACCAGAGCGTTCCGAGCACGCCCATCGCCGCCCAGACCGCGAGGCCCACGACGAGGCAGGCGAGCGCGAGCTGGGTCCCGCGCGCCGCGTCGGATACCGGGGCCGCGAGCAGGCGCGCCGTGACCGGCTGGTCGCGCCCGAGCGAGCGCAGCCCGCACGCGATGAGGATGGCCGTCCCGCCAAAGAGGGCGTACGTCGAGAACTGCATGAAGACGAGGTAGTTCGTCGGCAGCGCCCCGGAGTCGCCGGACGCGATGACGCCCACCTCCAGCCGTGCCCCCTCCGACGCCCGCGCCTCCTCGGCGCAGGCCACGGCCTGCTCGACGGAGAGCCCCGTTTCGGCGAGAAGCGCGTAGAGCTGCTGGGCGTAGGCGCGCACGCGCTGGCCGGCGAGCGAGCCGCGCGCGTCGCTGTAGCTCACCACGCACTCGAGCGCGGGCATCTCGGCGCCCCCGCGGGCCGCCGCCTCGAGGGCCTCCCCATAGCCTTCCGGAATGACGAGCACGTAGTTGGCCAGGTCCTTGGCGGCCGCGTCCTGCAGCGCGTATGCGGTGTCGGGCAGCTCCACGAGCTCGCCCGCCTCGGCGGCGTAGTCGGAGAGCGCCTCCGACACCGCGGAGCCGTCCCGGTCGATCACGGCGATGGTGGGCCGAGCGGCCTCGTATGAGCTCGATCCCGTGCCCACGTAGGACGCCATGAGCCAGCCAAAGGCCCCGAGCATGACCACGTACAGGGCGAGAAGGGCGCGGTGACGCAGGACCACGCGCCCGGCGAGTCTAAAGAGCTGCATAGCGCTGCCTCCTCATGAAGAGCGCCGCCACGGCGAAGAGCGCGGCGGAGATGGCCAGGAGCGTGCCCACGGACTGGGCGAACGGTGCGAGCGAGTCGTAGAACGCCAGGCGGTAGAAGGCCTCGCCGACCTGCACCGCCGGGTTTATCGCCTGCGCCCAGGGCAGGTGGAGGGAGAGCCAGTCGGCAAGCTCCAGCGACGGCGTGCCGAAGAGGCCCGCCGGAAGCGAGAGGCCCATCGTGGCGATGGTGCAGATGACGTCCTTGGCAGATGTGGACAGGCGCGGGATCGAGCCGATGAGGGTGCCGATGGCGCAGCTCACGAGCGCGCACGCGGCGCAGGCCGCCACGGCAAGCCCTTCTCGCCCGCCGAAGGAGACGTCCGCGACGAGCCGGATGTAGACGAACGCCACCACAAGGCACGCAAAGACCACGATCCACGCGGCGAGAAGCGCGGCTGCGAGCTGGCGGACCGGGCTCAGCGCGCCGAGCTGGCGCCGGGCGCCCTCCGGGGAGCCGTCCGCGCGCTTGGTGACCACGAGCAGCAGCGCCACCTGCGCGCCCATGAGGCTCGAGAAGCCGAGCATCGCGTAGTAGTAGCGCGCGAACTCGCTCGACTCGGTGCGCAGGACGGAGAGGCGCTCGGTGAGCACATCGTCTCCGGCGAGGGCCTCGGCGAGGCGGGTCGCGGCGTCCGCGGAGGAGAGGGCTGCCGGGTCGGCCTCGGCCACCGCGGCCATCGTCGCGGAGACCTGCAGGTAGCGCTCGAGCGCGAGCTGCACCACCGCCTGGTCCACGGTCCCGGTGGAGCGGGCGGGCACCTCCATGCGCGGCGCGGCGTCCGCCGAGGCCACCACGTAGGCGCAGACCTCCTCGGCCTCCGCCCCCGCCGCGGCGCTGGCCTCGTCGGGGTAGGTCACGACCTCGAGGACCGCGTCCTCGCCGGAGGCGAGCTCGTCCAGCACGGCGGTGAGCTCGTCGGCGGCCGCCGAGCCGTCCGAGACCACGCCCACGCGCGCCGCGTGGTCCACGTTCCCGGAGGCGTAGCCGTCGAACATGAACACGAAGACCGTGGCCAGAAGCAGCGGGAACAGCAGCACCCAGATGACCACGCCGCGGTTGCGCAGCGCCTGGGCGAGGTCGAAGCGCAGGAGCGAGAGCACGTCTTTCACGGCACACCCCCTAGTCGCGCAGCTCGCGGCCGCAGAGCTCGAGGAAGACGTCGTTTAGGGTGGGCGGCTCGCTCCAGACGCGCCCGCAGCTCACCCCGGCCGCGCGCAGCTCCTCGAGCACGTCCACGAGCGCGTGGGCGGCCGGCGCGCAGTCCACGCGCAGCTCGCCGTCGGCGTAGGAGGCGCGGTTCACGCACGGCAGCGCCTCCAGGCGCGCGAGCGTCTCGGGGGCGAGGGGCCCCGTCTGCGCCACGATCTTCTCGCCGGCGTCTATGAGGCGCTTGAGCTCGTCGCAGGTACCCTGCGCGATGGCGCGCCCGGCGTCCATGATCATGACTCGCCCGCAGATCTGCTCGACCTCCTCCATGTAGTGGCTCGTGTAGACCACGGTGGCGCCCTCGTCGCGCAGGCGGCAGATGCCGTCGAGGATGGCGCTTCTGCTCTGCGGGTCAACGGCCACGGTGGGCTCGTCGAGGAAGAGCAGCTCGGGCCGGTGCGCGATGCCGCAGGCTATGTTGAGCCGGCGCGCCAGGCCGCCCGAGAGCCTGCGCGGGCGCTTGTCCGCGTGCTCGGTCAGGCCCACGAAGTCGAGCGCCTCGTCCACCAGACGGCGGCGCTCGGCGCGCGCAGGCACGTAGAGCGCGCAGAAGGCGTCCACGTTCTCGCGCACGGTGAGCTCGTCGAGCACGGCCACCTGCTGCGGGACCACGCCGATGCGCCGCTTGAGGTCGTGGCGGGAGGGCGCCATCGGCTCGCCGAAGAGCTCGATGGTGCCGCGGTCGTAGGTGAGCAGCTGCAGTATGCAGTTGATGGCCGTGGTCTTGCCGCAGCCGTTGGGGCCCAGCAGGCCGAAGATCTCCCCCCGGGCCACGGCGAGGTCGAGGTGGTCGAGCGCCAGCGTCTGGCCGTAGCGCTTCACGAGCCCCTCCACGCGCACGATGTCGGTCATGTCTCCTCCTTATGCGGTCGGTGGCCCAAGTGTGCGCCGACGGCCGCGCGCCCGGAAGTGACGTATGTCACGAGAAGGGCGGGCGGGGCGTGACAGATGTCACGGGTGCCGCCCGCGCCGCGCCTGCTAGAATCGCCCGCATGGAGAGAATCGTCGACAAGTTCGTGGTGGTGGCGTGCTGCGCGGGGGCGCTGGCGCTCACGGGGACGGGCGCCGACGTCGTGGCCGCCTTGCTCGTGGCGCTGGCCTGCGCGTTTGTCGCCGAGCTGGTGCCGGGGCGCTGGAGGGTGGCGCCAGCCGTGGCCTACGCGGCGCTTTCGCTCGCGGTGCCGGTTGCCAGCGCCTTCGTGGCGCCGGTCGCCTACGACCTCGCCGCCGACCTCCGCACCCGCCGGCTCGCCGCCGCGTGCGCGCTCCTGCCGCTCGTCGCGACCTGGCGTGGCGGGCTCGTGGCGCCCGCGGCCCTCGTCGCGCTTCTCGCCGTGCTCGTTGCCGCGCTCCTGTCCGAGCGCACGCGTCGCGCGCTCGAGAGCCGTGCGGAGAACCTGCGCGCGGCCGACGCCCTGCGCGAGCGCGAGCTTGCCCTCGAGGCGCGCAACCGCGACCTCATAGACGCGCAGGACTACGAGGTGCGCCTCGCCACGCTCTCCGAGCGGGCGCGCATCGCCCGGGAGATCCACGACAGCGTGGGGCACCTGCTCACGCGCGCGGTCGTGCAGGCGGAGGCGCAGCGCGTGGTCCACGCGGGGGAGCCGTGCGAGGGGGGCTTCGCGGCGGTGGCGGCCACGCTGCGCGAGGCGCTCGACGAGGTGCGCGCGAGCGTGCACGACCTGCGCGACGACAGCTGCGACCTCTCCGTCCAGGTGCGCGCGGCGGCGGAGGCCGCCTGCGCGGGGTCGGGGGTCGAGGTGAGCTGCCGGGCGGAGGCGGCCGACGCGCCGCCGGCGGTGACGAGCTGCCTGCTGGCGGTGGTGCGCGAGGCCCTCTCGAACACCCTGCGCCACTCCGACGCCCGTCACGTGAGCGTGGAGCTCGCGGAGCACCCGGGGCTCTGGCGGCTGCGGGTGGCCGACGACGGGACCGCGTCGGTCGCGGGAGCGTCGGCGGGCGCGGGGATGGGGCTCGCCTCGATGGAGGAGCGCGTCCGTGCGCTCGGCGGCGCCTTCCGGGCCGGCCCGGGGGAGCGCGGCGGCTGGGTGGTCTTCGCAAGCGTCCCGCGGCGAGAGGAGCCAGGATGCGGGTTGTCATAGCCGACGACGACGCGGTCATCACGTCGTCGCTTGAGATCGTGCTCGGCGCCCAGCAGGACATCGAGGTCGTGGGCCTTGCCGCCGACGGCGCTGAGGCCGCGCGCCTGGCGTCCGAGCTCGCGCCCGACGTGGTCCTTCTCGACATCCAGATGCCGGGCACGGACGGCCTCGCCGCGGCCGAGAAGATCCTGGCGGCCCCGCACCCCCCGCGCGTGGTCTTCCTCACCACGTTCTCCGATGACGAGTACATCGTGCGCGCGCTGGCGCTCGGCGCCTCGGGTTACCTCATCAAGCAGGACGTGGGCGGGGTGGCGCCGGCCCTACGCGCGGTCATGGCCGGCCGCAGCGTGCTGGAGGGCGAGGTCCTGGAGCGCGCGGTGGCCCTCGGCGCGTCGTCCGGCGAGAAGGGCGCGGAGGAGCCTGACCTCGCCGCGATGTTCCCGCAGCTCACGGCGCGCGAGCGCGAGGTCGTGCGCCTCGTGGCGGAGGGCCTCGACAACCGGGAGGTTGCCGCGGCGGCCTACATGGGCGAGGGGACGGTGCGCAACCACATCAGCCAGATCCTCGCCAAGCTGGGGCTTCGCAACCGCACGCAGATCGCGGTTGCCTACTGGCGCGCCCTGCGGTAGCGCGCCGCGGGACGTGCGGCTTCCGGTCGTTCTTCTCGGCTGAACCGTCCGCAACCTGCACGTGCGAGAAGAACGTGCGGCTTCCGGTCGCTTCGGCCCGCGAAACCGTCCGCAACCTGCACGTGTTTCTCGCCCGTAAGCCAATGTTTCGCGTCTGCGTCAGAATCGGCGGGCAGCGGAGCCGCGCGGGGCGCGCCGCACTATCATGGAGGCCCGTGGAAACGAACTCTCACGGGAAGGTCACCTCATGTCAAAGCACATCTTCGTCACCGGCGGCGTCGTCTCGTCCCTGGGCAAGGGAATCACGGCTGCCTCGCTCGGGCGCCTCCTCAAGGCACGCGGCTACAAGGTCATGATGCAGAAGGCCGACCCCTACCTCAACGTGGACCCGGGCACGATGAGCCCGTTCCAGCACGGCGAGGTCTTCGTCACCGAGGACGGCTACGAGTCCGACCTCGACCTCGGCCACTACGAGCGCTTCATCGACGAGAACCTCACGCGCAACTCCAACTTCACCACCGGCGCCATCTACCAGAGCCTCATCCGCCGCGAGCGCGCGGGCGACTTCCTCGGCGGCACCGTGCAGGTGATCCCGCACGTCACGGGCGCCATCAAGGAGCGCTTCCGCCGCATCGAGGAGCAGACCGGCGCCGACGTGGTGATCACCGAGCTCGGCGGCACCATCGGCGACATCGAGGGCCAGGCCTTCGTGGAGGCCATCCGGCAGTTCCGCAAGGAGAAGGGCGAGGCCGACTTCTGCCTCATCCACGTGAGCCTCGTGCCCTACATCGCCGCCGCCCACGAGGTCAAGACCAAGCCCACCCAGCACTCCGTGCGCGAGCTGCGCTCCATGGGCATCCAGCCGGACTTCATCGTCTGCCGCTCCGACCACGAGGTGGGCGCCGACATCCGCGCCAAGATCGCGAGCTTCTGCGACGTCGAGGCCGACTGCGTCTTCGAGAACACCGACTGCGCCTCGATCTACGACGTGCCGGCGCTTCTCGCCGAGCAGGGCTTTGACCTCAAGGTCTGCGAGCGCCTGGGCCTGGAGCCGCGCGAGAGCCACATGGAGGGCTGGTACCGCTTCACGAGCGCCATGCACGAGGCAAACGAGAAGGACGACGTCACGCGCATCCGCGTGGTGGGCAAGTACACCCAGCTGCCGGACGCCTACCTCTCCATCATCGAGGCGCTGCACCACTCCGGCGTGATGTTCGGCCGCCACGTGGACATCAGGCTCGTGGACGGCGAGGCGCTCGGCGAGGACAACGTCGAGGAGGTCCTGGGCGACGCCGACGGCATCCTGGTGCCGGGCGGCTTTGGCCTGCGCGGCATCGAGGGCAAGATCTGCGCGGCGCACCGAGCCCGCACGCTCAAGGTGCCCTACCTGGGCGTCTGCCTGGGCCTGCAGGTGGCCGTGTGCGAGTTCGCCCGCGACGTCTGCGGACTGGAGGGGGCGAGCTCGCGCGAGTTCGTGCCCGACTGCGCCTACCCCGTGATCGACCTCATGCCTGACCAGGAGGACGTTACCGACAAGGGCGGCACCATGCGCCTGGGAGCCTACCCGTGCAAGGTGGCCGCCGGCACGCTCGCGGCCGAGGCCTACGGCGAGCCGCTCATCTACGAGCGCCACCGTCACCGCTACGAGGTCAACAACGCCTTCCGCGACCAGCTCACCGAGGCGGGCCTCGTGATATCGGGCCTCTCGCCGGACGAGCGGCTCGTGGAGATGGTCGAGCTTCCCGAGGACGTGCACCCGTGGTTCGTGGCGAGCCAGGCGCACCCCGAGTTCAAGAGTCGCCCGGACCGCCCGGCGCCGCTGTTCCGCGAGTTCGTGCGCGCCGCGATCGCGCGCCACGAGGGCGTGGACCGGCACGACGTGACGCCCGTAGTCGACTAGCGTGGGGGAGGGGCGGACCCCCGGGCACGGGGGCGCGCGCATGGACCTCGCCCGCGCGCGCGAGGAGTACCTGGGATATCTCGCCGTGGAGCGTGGGAGCTCGGACAACACCGTGGCGGCCTACGGGCGCGACCTCGAGCGCTACGTGGCCTGGCTTGCCGAGCGCGGCGTGGGCGACCCCGAGGACGTGACCCGCCCCCTCGTGGAGGGGCACGTGGCGGCCCTTGTCGAGGCGGGCCTCGCGCCGGCGTCGGTCGAGCGCGCGGTCTCGGCCGTGAAGGGGTTCCACCGCTTCATGGTGGCCGACGAGATCTGCTCCGCCTTCCCGACCTCCGACCTGCCGCTTCCCGCCAAGCCGGAGCGCCTCCCGGAGGTGCTCTCCGTGGAGCAGGCGGCGCGCCTTCTCGACCAGCCGTTCCCCTCCACGCCGACGGGCCTTCGCGACCACGCGATCCTCGAGGTCCTCTACGGCTGCGGGCTGCGCGTGAGCGAGCTCACGGGGCTCGACCTGCGCGCGACCCTGCTCGACGAGGGGCTGCTCCGCGTGGTCGGCAAGGGGGAGAAGGAGCGCGTGGTCCCCGTCCTCGGCGCGGCGGCCTCGGCGCTCTCCTCCTACCTCGACCGCGGCCGCGGCGCGCTCGCCGGCCGCCGTCCCTGCGAGGCGGTCTTCCTCAACGTCCGCGGGGGGCGGCTCTCTCGCCAGAGCGTGCACTCGATCGTCGAGAAGTACGGTCGCGTCGCGGGCCTCCCCGGCCTGCACCCACACACGCTGCGCCACAGCTTCGCGACCCACCTGCTCGAGGGCGGGGCCGACCTGCGGGCCGTGCAGGAGCTCCTCGGGCACGCCAACATAGCGACGACCCAGCTCTACACCCACGTGGACCGCAGCCACATACGGCGCGTGTACCTCGAGGCCCACCCGCGCGCTCGGCGGGCCTGAGCATGCCGCCCGCCCGAAGGGGGCACGGGCGTCGGGCCCGGGGCGTGGGGGTGGTGTAGACTCTGGGCACGTGCACGCCTCGAGGTGGAGGAGACCAGATGGGGAAAAGGGAGGGGCGCGCCCCCGCGTGGCTCGGGCCGGCCGCCGTCGCGCTCGGAGCGCTCGTACTGGGAGCCTCGGCGCTCCTCTTCGCCTCGCTCACGGGAAGCTATGACACGCTGGACCTGTCCGACCGCAGGGACATGCGCACGGTCGCCTCGGGAATCATCGTCGGGGCCGCGCTCGTGGCGTACGGCGTGTTCGAGATTGCCGGACGGCGCCGCGGCGCGTCCGGGGTCGAGGCTCGCCCGGGCGCCCCCGCCGGTCCGGCGCGCGTCCGTCCCGAGGCGCGCCCGCAGCCCGAGTCCCGCCCGCAGCCCGAGCCCAGCCCGCGGCCCGAGACCCGCCCCGCCCCGTCTGCGACGCCCTCTCCGCGCCCGGGCGGCGTCTCCGCCCTCGACCAGGTGCTCCCACGAGCCGAGAACGTCCTCTCGACCCTTGCCTACCTCGTGCGCGAGACCCCGGAGGCGTTCGGCGACGACCAGCTTGAGCTCGTCCGCCGCACCTGCTCGGGGGAGTCCGGGCCTCGCCTCTCGGCGCGCAAGCTCGCGCGCAACGGGCGCTGGTGGCTCGCCTCCGAGGACCCATGGCCCTCTCGCGAGGACCTCGACCGCACGCTCGCCGTAGAGGCGGCGCTCAACCTCGGGGCCGACGCGGCGCGCGCCGCGTGGCCTGAGGGCGTCTCGTCGACCGACGAGCGCGTGGGGGCGCTGCTCGCGGCGGTGGCGGACGCGTCTCCCGTCGAGCACCTCGGCAGCCGCTTCGTGACGGACCTCTCCGCGGGCGCTGACCCGGACGGGGAGTGGGTCTCCCGCCTCGCCTTCGCGGACGCCCTCGAGAACCTCCCCACTCCGTTTCGGACCGAGGTGTCCTTCAGGCTCTGCGTCGACGAGGCCGTCCTCGTCGCGGAGGCGCACGTCCCGCGCCCGGGGGCCTTCTCGTTCCTTCCCGCCGAGGGGCGCGTGGACGCGGGGCGCGCCTACGCCTACGACCTGGCCCTGCTGATCGGCCGCACGGCGCTCGAGGCCGTGCCGCGCGTCCGGCGCGTGGTCGTGAACTGCGGCGAGTTCGGCGGGGACGAGGTCGTGCTCTCCCTGGAGCTCTCTCGCTCGACGCTCGGGCGCATGGCGGCGGCGGAGCGCGACCGCGGGATCCCGAGCCCGGGGGCCTCGCTCAGGGTGGCCCCCCGCGAGGACGGCTGGCTCGGCGAGGTCGAGCCCGTCGTGTCCCTCGACGACGAGTCCCTCTGCCCCTCCGGGCGCTATCGCGCCGTCGAGCTCGACGGCGCGCCCGCTCCCGAGCCCCTCGTGCGCGCTTGCGGAGTCTCGCGCGTCTGCGACCTCGGCGTCGAGGAGGACGCGCCGCGCCTCGAGGCGTGGGGCCGCGTCGCCGGCCACCTTGGCGGCACGACCGAGGACCTCGTCTCGGAGCTTGTCTCGCTACGCGGGCAGACCCAGGACGAGACGGTGGCCGACGCGTGCGACCGTACGGCGCGCTCGCTCGTCTCCGGGGCCCTCGACGCCTCGGACGCCGAGGGGGTCATGGAGGTCTTCGTGGCCGGAACGCCGCTCGAGGCTGCCGTGAGCCGCTCGCGCTCGGCGCTCTCCGCACGAGACGGGGAGGGGGCAGACCCCGACGACCTCGAACTCGCCCTCGCCGCGCTCGAGCGCGAGCTCGAGGCCGTCGACGCCCGCTGCCGCGACGACGAGGGCACCGTCTGGCGCTCCTTCGGGTCCCGTGCCGAGCGCGTCGCCTACAACCTCGGCCTCGCGGACGGTCGGGTCGTCCGGCTCGCCCCGGAGGCCTGCTACCAGGCGCACATGGCCTCGGCCCGGATCCTGCTCGAGCTCGCGCGTCCCGCCGAGGCGCTCGCCCACGCCGAGCGCGCCTGCGAGCTCGGCCCGCTGCGCCCTCCCGCCCAGATCGTGCGGGCGGACTGCCTCGTTGCCCTCTCGCGGCTCGACGAGGCCGCCCGCCTGCTGTCCGACGCCTGCGCGCGCTGCGCGTGCGCCTCGGACGCCGGTCTGTACCTGTACCGGCTCGCCTCGGTCGAGCGCCGCCTCGGCCTGGAGGTCGCCGCGCTCGCCTGCTACCGACGCTCCATCGAGCTCGGCGGGCCCATGGTGGCGGCGGCGAGGAGCGAGTACGGGAGGCTGGCCGGGGCGGCCCACGAGACGCTCGCGGCGCGCCGAATCAACCCGTCGGCCTTCTCGGGGGAGGCGGTCGTGCGCGAGCTTCGTGCCGCCGGCCTTCCGGAGGTCTCGGCCGACGCGATGCTCTCGCGCCTTGCCGCGGCCACGGGCGCGTGCGTCGACGCGGGGCTCTTCCGCCCGGCTCGCGAGCTCGTGGCGTGCGTGGCGGAGCTCAGGCGCGACGACGCCCTCATGGACGTGGCTGACTCCCTCGAGAGGTGCTAGGCGCCTCCCGTGGCCTGCTCCCAGATCTCCGCGCTGATGGTAACCCCCTCCTCGGGGAGCGTCCCGCACGCGACCTCGGCCCCCGTGTCGGAGTCCACGATGGCAAGCTCCACGCTCCAGTCCTGCCGGCCGTCAAAGATCTGCAGATAGCCACAGCCCCCGATGATCATGTAGATGTCGACGCCGGCCTGGGTGTCGTCAACGAGGGAGGGAAGCGCCGTGACGCGCACGCTCCGCAGGTCGTCGCCCACCTCTGCCGAGATGACGCTCTGGCTGGAGCGCAGCGAGTCGAGGCGCTCCTCGATCTCGTCCTCCCAGGTCGCGACCTGCTCTAGAAGCTGATCGTCGGTGAGGGTGAGCAGGACGGCGCCGTCCTGCTCGACGGCGTCCACGGCCGCCGGGATGTCGCCCCCGCGGAAGTCCTCGACGACCTCATCCGCCTCGAGTCCGCAAAACGCAAGGAACGTCTCCGGGAAGAGCACGTGCACGGTCGCCTCCTCCGGGGGGTCGAGGTCTGCTGCGGGCTCGGCTGCGGGTGGGGTGGAGCACGAGCAGAGCCCCGCGCACAGCGCGGCGGACAGAAGGACGAAGGCGCGTCGGGATGTCATGGTGGCTCCTTTCAGTATGCTGGAAGCCTACCACCTCCGGAGGCGCGCCCCTCCTGGCGTCGGTGGCCGGAGGGGCGATCGCCGCGGGGGGCGGGGACGGCGCCCCACCGCGCTTGGGACGACGCCCCACCGCGGTGCCTGGGACGGCGCATGGGAGCCTCCTGAGCTGCGCTTCTCTCGCCAGCAGCTGACCCATTTGGCCTGTGAGCTGGGGATTCACGTCACTCACACAATACGTTTCCCAGAAAGTCGAACGTCGCCCCCGCACTTGTGCCTCAGGAGGCGTCAAGCCGCAACATCTGGGGTCTCACCGAGTCAGAAAACCGCTCAGACCCGTATTTCAACCACAAAGTGCAGCAAAGTGTTTTTTAGTGTCCCGAAGTGTGTCGCCTGCGCTATAGTATTCCCACGCTCCGGTCGGGGCTGGTTCTTCGTCTCGAAGGGAGGGTGGCATGCTTGCCGGGTCGTATCCGATGACCGTGGATGCCAAGGCTCGCGTCACCCTGCCCGCCGTCTTTCGCAAGCAGCTCGTTGAGGGCGACAAGAAGACGATATACCTTCTCCCGATGAAGGAGTGCGTGAACGGCTTCACCCCAGCGGGTCTCGAGAAGTTCATCGACGGCCTCTTCATCGAGAACGGCGTGGACCGCTTCGACTCCCGCAGCCGCAAGGACGTTCAGCTGAAGTCCCGCCTGTGGGCGAGCGCCGTGGAGGTCGACATCGACTCCGCCGGCCGCGTCGCCCTCGGCAAGCTCGATGTCGCCAAGGCTGGCACGCGCGAGCGGCTCGGGCTCACGGCCGACGTCACGGTCGCGGGCGCCGGGGACCACTTCGAGGTGTGGAACACCGAGAGGTGGAACGCGACGCAGGAGAGCTTCGAGGACGAGCTCGACGCTCTGCTCTACCACGACTAGGGGGTGAGGGTCTTGACAGCAGAATATCGGCACGTACCCGTGATGCTCGCCGAGGTCCTCGCCGAGCTCGACCCCCAGCCGGGGGAGGTGACCTGCGACTGCACGCTTGGAGGCGCGGGACACACCGTCGAGCTCGCGCGCCGCGTGGCCCCGGACGGCCTGTCGCTTGGCATCGACCAGGACGACATGGCCCTCGCGGCGGCCACCGAGCGCATCGCGCGCGAGGTGCCCGAGGCGAGCGTCCGCACCCTCAGGGGCAACTTCGGGGACCTCGACGATCTTCTCGTCGAGGCGGAGGTGCCCGGGGTCGACTGCTTCCTGTTCGACCTCGGCGTATCGTCCCCCCAGCTCGACATCCCGGAGCGCGGCTTCTCGTACCACGAGGACGCGCCCTTGGACATGCGAATGAGTTCGGGTAACAACACCCTAACCGCAGCAGAGGTCGTGAACACCTACAACGAAGCAGACCTCGCCCGAATCCTTCGCGTATACGGCGACGAGCGCTTTGCGTCCCGCATCGCGCGTCGCATCGTCGAGACCCGCGCCAAGGCGCCGATCGAGACCACGCTCCAGCTGGTAGAGGTCGTGAAGGCCGCGATTCCCGCGGCGGCGAGAAGGACCGGCGGGCACCCCGCCCGACGCACCTTCCAGGCGCTGCGCATCGAGGTCAACCACGAGCTCGACGTCCTCGACCGTGGCCTTCGCGCTGCGGTCCGATGGGCCAACCCGGGCGGGAGGATCTGCGTCATCTCCTACCACTCCCTCGAGGACCGCATCGTGAAGCACGTCTTCTCGGAGCTCTCGCAGGGGTGCACCTGCCCGCCGGACCTTCCGGTCTGCGTGTGCGGCCACGTGCCGATAGTCAGGGTCAGGACCAAGAGGCCCCTCGTCGCCTCCGACGAGGAGGTCGCGGCCAACCCGAGGTCGCGCAGCGCCCTCATGCGCGTGGCGGTCAGGCTCGACGACCCCGGCGCGCCCCAGGGGGCAAGGAGGAGGTAGCCGGCGAGAGCCGTCTACATAGCAAACGAGGCACCACCGCACCACCAACGCACCCTAAACGCACCACCAACACGCAACGAACGTAGGAAACCACAGTCTGAACCAACCCTTAAGGTCGCTTAAGAACAACTTGAGACTAAGCATCAAGTAACCCTCAAGTTCCCAGCGTACCTGCCGTATCGTCAGCACGCGCGGCCAAGCCGCCCAAGAGCGAGGAATCGCAATGAGGTACCAGGGATCCGAGGCATACAACATGAGCGCGACCGAGGTCAGGCGCGAGCGCACCCAGGTGGAGCAGCGCCCGTCCTTCGAGGTCGTCACCGGCGGCGGGCTTGACGCCCGCGCCCGCGCCGGCGTCTCCCCGCGCTTCGTGGCCCGCGTCCGCGCCGTGGTGGCCCTCGCGGCGGTCCTCGTCGTCCTGGGCATGGCGCGCGTCGCCATCACCTCCGCCACGGTGGCGCTGCTCACCTCAAACGCCTCCCTCAGCGAGCAGATCAGCGAGGCGCAGACCCTGAACGAGCAGCTCAGGATCGAGCGCTCCGTCCTCTCGAGCAACGCGCGCATCAGCCGCATCGCCACCCAGAACTACGGGATGGTGCTGCCCACCGAGTCCGTGCGCGTCACGCTCCAGGACGATTCGGCCGACGCGGCGGCCCCTGATGGGGAAGCTGCGCAGACGGGCGAAGATGCGGGCGCGCCCTCTGACGTGTCGTAGACTGGTTCCTCGTGAGCACAAGGGACAGACAGAGCCGCCCCAGGCGGAGCAACCATCCGGAGGCCTCGTACGACGAGGCCTCTCGTGCGCGATATCGCGTGAGGGCCTCGAGGCCCGGCGGCTCCGGCAGCGGGGGCGCCGACCACGGCCTCGCCGTGACCCGGCGCGCCTTCACCGCGCTTCTCGGCATCGTGGCGGCGCGCCTCGTGTGGCTCCAGCTCATCGACGGGCCCCGCCTCGCCGCCGCTGCGGCGGAGCAGACCACCAACGTCGCGACCCTGCGCGCCCGCCGCGGCACCATCTACGACCGCAACGGCAACGTCATCGCCATGAGCGAGGACTGCAAGACCGTCTACGCCAACCCCAGCGTCGTGACGGACCCCTCGGGCGTCGCAGACGTGCTCGTGGACGAGCTCGGCGGCGAGAAGAGCGCCTTCATGGAGCTCCTCACCAAGGAGACCACCTTCGTCTACCTCAAGCGCCAGGTCGACACCGACGTGGCGTCCAGGATCTCCGAGCGGCTCTCCGAGCTCGAGCTCGAGGGGGTCTACTACCTCGACGACACGAAGCGCGTCTACCCCTACGGCAACGTGGGGGCGCAGGTGCTCGGCTACGTGGGCACCGAGGGGAAGGGCCTCTCGGGCCTCGAGCTCTACTACGACGACGTCCTCACCGGCACCGACGGCGAGATGATCATGGAGACCGGCGCCGACGGCACCCCCATCGCGGGAGGGGCCTCGAGCGTCACCGAGGCCAAGGACGGCACCGACCTCGTCATCTCGATCGACATCGACCTCCAGCAGGCCTGCGAGGAGATCATCCGCGAGGCGCCCGAGACCTACGACGCGGCGTCGGGGTCGGTCATGGTCACCGACCCGCGGACCGGCGAGATCCTCGCCGCGTGCTCGACCCCGCTGCCCGACTTCTCCAACATCTCCGACACCATGGAGGAGCTCAGCCTCAAGCTCGTCTCGAGCGCCTACGAGCCCGGCTCGGTCTTCAAGGTGCTCACGACCTCCATCGGCTTTGACCTGGGGCTGTTCAACCCCGACTCCGTCTACACCGTCCCCGCCGCGGTCCTGGTGGGCGACGACTACGTCACCGACGACGACAACCGCGACTACACCGAGGACATGGACGTCCGCGAGATGATGCGGCGCTCCTCCAACACGGCCATGTCGCTCCTGGTCCAGGACGTGATCGGCGCGCAGCGCTTCTCCGAGGGCGTGGCGCGCTACGGGATCGGGAGCGCGACCGGGATCGACTTCCCCGGCGAGACCGCCGGCATCGTCAAGTCCCTCGACGAGTACGACGGCGCGACGGCGGGCTCGATGGCCTTCGGCCAGGCGGTCTCCATCCCGATGGTCCAGCTCGTGCGCGCCTACAGCGCGGTGGCCAACGACGGCGTCCCGTCGACGCCCCACTTCCTCGTCTCCAAGGGCGGGGAGGAGGCCTCCTGGCCCCTCGGCGACCCGGTCATCTCCGCCGAGGCGGCCGACATGGAGACGAGCGTCATGCGCACCGTCATGGAGGAGGGAACCGGCCGCAACGGCCAGGTGGAGGGCTACGACGTTGCGGGCAAGACGGGCACGGGCGAGCAGGCGTCCGAGGAGGGCGGCTACGGCGCGTACGACTTCACTGCGTCGCTGTGCGGCTTCGTCAACGCCGACTCCCCCGAGGCGCTCGTCTAC
The DNA here is from genome assembly GCF_002160255.1 of Olsenella sp. An188. GTDB lineage: Bacteria > Actinomycetota > Coriobacteriia > Coriobacteriales > Atopobiaceae > Thermophilibacter > Thermophilibacter avistercoris. The sequence continues at coordinate 15,552 of NZ_NFKF01000005.1, forward strand.
GTGGGTCTGAACCACCTTCCGCACCTCGCCTCGGCCTCGGCGGCGAAGGTGTTCCACGACGTCATGGCCCAGACCGTCAGCATCATGGGCGTCAAGCCCGTTTCGTGAGAGCAGGGAGTAGCCACATGCTGAGCATGTCCGTACCAGACATCGCGCGCGTCACGGGCGCGGAGCTTCTCGTCGAGGGGACGCGCGACGTCTCGGGCGAGGTCGTCATCGACTCGCGCGCCGTGGGCGAGGGGGGCGTGTTCGTCGCCTTCGCCGGGGAGCGCGTCGACGGAAACGCCTACCTTGCCGGCGCCGCGCGCTCCGGGGCCGCGGCCGTCGTGGCCTCCGCTGAGCCCGCCCCCGAGGCCGTCAGCGCCGCGCGCGAGGCCGGGTGCGCCCTGCTGCGCGCGGAGGGAGGCGACTGCGAGGAGTTCCTCCTTCGCCTGGCGCGCGCCTGGCGCGAGCGCCACGGCGAGTGGGTCGTCGTGGGCGTGACGGGGTCGGTCGGCAAGACCACCACCAAGGACATGCTCGCCGCGGCCATCGGCTCGCAGCGCCGCTGCCACGCCACGGCCGGCAACCTCAACAACCTCATCGGCCTGCCCCTCACGGTGCTCTCCGCGCCCGAGGACAGCGAGGTGCTCGTCTGCGAGCTCGGCATGAACCACTTCCACGAGATCGAGCGCATGGCGGCTTGCTGCACGCCCACGCTCGCCTGCGTCACCAACGTCGGCACGAGCCACATCGGGCTTCTCGGCAGCCGCGAGAACATCGCCCGGGCAAAGGCCGAGATCGTCTCCGGGATGCGCGCCCACGGCGAGCTCGCGCCCACGCTCGCGCTCATGAGCTCGGGGGACCTCAGCCCCTTCATCGCCGAGGGCTTCGCCGGGCCCGCCGGCGTCGACGTGCTGTGGGCGGGGTCGGCCGAGGGCGACGACGTGCGCGCCGTCGAGGCGGAGGCCGTGGGCGACGGCCGCTTCCGCGCGCTCGTGAGCTGCTCGGACGGCTGGAGTCGCCACGTCACCCCGTCCGTGCCCGGCAGGAAGGCCGTCGACGACATGCTGCTCGCCCTCGCGCTCGTCTGGCGCCTCGGCCTCGACCGCGACGTCGCCATGGACGCCGTCGAGCGCATGGCGGCCACCCACATGCGCCTCGAGGTCGTGGAGGCGCCCTGCGGTGCGCGCTTGATCGACGACTCCTACAACGCCGCCCCGGCCTCGATGGCCTCCTCGCTCGACGTGCTGTGCGACCTGCCCGGCGCCACCCGGCGCGTGGCGGTCCTCGGCGAGATGGGCGAGCTCGGCGACGAGGCGGCGCGCCTGCACGGCTACGTGGGCGCCTACGCCGCCGCCAAGGGCGTCGACCTGCTCGTGCTGGTCGGCGGCGAGCTCGCGGGCGAGATGGCCGAGGCCGCGCGCACGATGGGGCTCTCGGAGGACGCCATAGAGTGCTTCCCCAGCGTGGAGAGGGCGACGGAGGTCATGGCGCCCGTGCTCGGAGATGGTGATGTCGTGCTCGTCAAGGCCTCGCGCGCGGCGGGCCTCGACGCGTTTGTGAGGGGAGTGCTCGCCCGATGATCGGAATACCCGCCTATCCCACCTACCAGGTGTTTCTCGCCATCGCGATAGCCGCGGCCGTGACGGGGCTCGTGATGCCGCTGTTCATCCGCCTCATGCGCCACGAGGGCGTGGGCCAGCAGGTCCGCGCCGACGGCCCGCAGCGCCACCTCGTCAAGCAGGGCACCCCCACCATGGGCGGCATCGTCATCCTCGTGGGCGTCCTCGTGGCCACCGCGCTCGTCGCGAGCTGGACGCCCGCGCTCATCCTCGCGGTGGCGGTCACGCTGCTCACCGGCTCGCTTGGCCTGCTCGACGACGTCGAGTCGGTCGCGCACGGCCGCTCGCTCGGCCTCACCCCCTCGCAGAAGATGGCCGGGCTCATCCTCGTCTCGGTGGGATTTTGCCTCGTGGCGGTCAACGCCTGCGGCATCTCGCCGGTCGTGAGCTTCCCCGGCGGGCTCGCCGTCGACCTCGGCGTGCTCACGAGCACCTTCGAGCTCGGCGACGCCACGGTGTCCGTCCCCTGGCTCTACCTCGTCTTCGTCTTCCTGCTCATGGCGGGCCTCTCCAACGCCGTTAACCTCACCGACGGCCTCGACGGCCTCGCCGGAGGCTGCACGATGGTCGTCATGCTGTTCATGGCCATGGTCGCCTACCGCTACGACGAGCTCGACCTCGCCATCTTCGCCGGCGCGATCGCGGGCGCCTGCGTGGGCTTTCTCTGGCACAACTGCTACCCCGCCTCGATCTTTATGGGCGACACGGGCTCGCTGGCCCTCGGCGCCGCCTTCGCCGCGCTTGCCGTGCTCACCAAGACCGAGGTCACCTCGCTCGTCATGGGCGGCCTTTTCATCTGCGAGGCCCTCTCCGTCATCATCCAGGTCGTGAGCTTCAAGCTCACGGGCAGGCGCGTCTTCCCCATGACCCCCATCCACCACAGCTTCGAGAAGATCGGCTGGGCCGAGAACAAGGTCGTGGTGCGCTTCTGGATCGTGTCGGCCGCCTTCGCGGCGCTCGGCTTCGCCCTGTACTTCCAGCTCGGCTAGGGGAGTGACGAGAATGACCTCGACCTCGCACAGTCAGCTCGGCGACGTGCTCGTGCTCGGGCTCGGCCGCACCGGCGAGTCGGCGGCGCGCCACCTCGCGTCGCTCGTGCCCTCCCGGGTGAGCTCGGTGACCCTCTACGGGGGTGCCGACTCACGCCCCGGCGAGCGCTCGCGCGCGCTCGAGCTCGCGGGCGTCTCGGTCGTCACCGGGACCGAGGCGGTGGAGGGGAGCTACGACCTCGCGGTCGCCTCGCCGGGGATCCCGCTCGACTCGGCCTTCCTGCGCTCGGCGGCCGCCTGCTCGCGCGAGCTGGTCGGCGAGGTGGAGCTCGCCTTCCGCGAGAGCCCCGGGCGCTGGGTCGCGATCACGGGCACCAACGGCAAGACGACCACGACCTCGCTCACGACGCACCTCATGCGCGAGGCCGGCATGGCGGCGCGCTCCGTCGGCAACATCGGCACCCCGCCGACCGAGGCCCTCGCCGACCGCGGGGAGGGCGAGTGGTTCGTCGCGGAGCTCTCGAGCTTCCAGCTCGCCACGACCGAGCGCCTGCGCCCGCGTGCGGCGGTGCTGCTCAACGTCACCCCCGACCACCTCGAGTGGCACCACACGATGGAGGCGTACGCCGCCGCCAAGGAGCGGGCCTTCGCCAACATGGGCGCGGGCGACCTCGCCGTCGTCTCCGTCGACGACGCGTGGTGCCGCTCGGTCGCCGCGCGCTGCGAGGGGCGGGGCCTGCGCACCTGCGAGCTCTCCGTGGAGCGCGAGCCCGACTCCGCCTGCGCCGCCTTCCTGCGGCGGGACACGCTCGTGGTGCGCCTCGACGGCGTCGAGCACGCCCTCCTCGACAGGTCCGACCTCAAGATCTTCGGCCTGCACAACGCCCAGAACGCGCTCGCCGCCGCGTCGGTTGCCCTTGAGCTCGGCGCCTCGCCCGAGCGCGTCCGCGACGGCCTCGCGTCCTTCTCGCCGATCGAGCACAGGATCGAGCCGGCCGGCGAGGTGGGCGGGGTGCGCTACGTGAACGACTCCAAGGCCACCAACACCGACTCGGTCGAGAAGGCGCTCACGGCCTTCGACGCCGGAACCGTCGTGGTCCTGCTCGGCGGGCACGACAAGATGACCGACCTGTCCTCGCTCGCCGACGCCGCCTGCGCGCGCTGCCGCGTGGCGGTGTGCTTCGGCGAGGCGGGGCCGCGCATCGCCTGCGCCCTCGAGCGGGCGCGCGACGCCTCCGGGGCGCGCCTCGAGGTCCTGCGGGCGCCCCACCTGCGCGAGGCCTTCGACGCCGCCGTGCGCGCGGCGCGCCCGGGCGAGACGGTCCTGCTCTCCCCGGCGTGCTCGTCGTTCGACGAGTTTGCCAACATGGCCGAGCGCGGGCGGCTCTTCAAGGAGCTCGTCAGGCGCCTGGGCGAGGGGGCCTAGCGGATGGGGGGCCTCGGCGCACAGGGCGCGGTCGCGCGCCGCGCGGGCCGTCCCGGCCGCGCCGGACGCGGGGAGCGGACGATCTTCGGCGTGCCGGAGCGCTTCATGCGCCCGCGGCTCGTCCTTCTCGCCGCCGTCGCCGTGCTGGTGGGGTTCGGCCTGCTCATGGTCTACTCCGCCTCGTCCGTCTCGGCGCTCTCCGACACCGGCGACGCCGCCTACTACCTCAAGCGCCAGCTCATCTTCGTCGCGGGCTGCACGGCCATCGCGGCCTTCCTGGCCTTCGTCGACTACCACGTGTGGGTGCGCCGCCTGCTCATGCCCGTCTGGCTCGTCACCGTGGGCATGCTCGTGGCGGTCATCTTCCTCGGCACCGACAACGACATGGGCGCCACGCGCTGGATCGACCTCGGCTTCTTTGACCTGCAGCCGTCCGAGCTCGCCAAGGCGGCCATCATCCTGACGGCGGCCAACCTCGCGGAGCGCTACTTCGACGAGGGCTCGCTCGACTGGGGCTCGTTCGTCAAGCTGCTCGTCGCCGGAGTCGGTGTGCCGCTCGCGCTCATCCTCATCCAGCCCGACAAGGGCTCCACGATGGTCGTCGCGCTCACCCTCGTGGTGATGGGCTACCTCGCGGGCATGCCCAAGCGCCTGCTGCTCGTCCTCCTCGTCGTCGGCGTCGTCGGGTTCTTGGCCTTATCCCTCAGGGACGACTACTCCCGCCAGCGCCTGATAGTCATGTTCAACCCCGAGTCCAGCGAGTTTCGCTACGGCGCGGGCTGGCAGCTCGTCCAGGGCTTCTACGCCTTCGGCACGGGCGGGCTCCTCGGCGTGGGCGTCGGCTTCTCGCGCCAGAAGTACTCCTACCTGCCGATGGCCCACAACGACTTCATCTTCGCCGTCATAGGCGAGGAGTGCGGCCTGCTCGGCACCATCGGGTTGCTCGTGGGGTTCTCCGTCTTCCTGTGGGCGGGCTTCCAGGTGGCCCGCTACGCCCCCGACCTCGCCGGGCGCCTCGTGGCCGCGGGCTGCACCTCGATCGTGATCATCCAGCTGCTGCTCAACGTCTGCGGCGTGCTCGGCCTGTTCCCGATGTCGGGCAAGCCGATCCCGTTCATCTCCTACGGCGGCTCGTCCACGCTCGGCAGCTTCGTGCTGCTGGGGCTCGTCCTGTCGGTCTCGCGCCACTCGCGCCTGCCCGAGACCGCCCACGACGGCATGCGCCGCTCCTGGCAGCTCCAGGAGGGAGATGACGAGGGCGCGGGGCCGGCCCTCTCGTTCGTGGGCGAGCCCACGGCGCGCTCGCAGCGCGCGACCGGGCCCGCGGACGGCGGACGCCGGGCGTCGCGCGGCTTCACCGTGGTCGAGGGCGGTGCCCGCCTGGGCGGCGGGGAGCGTCGCGGCGCCCGGGCGCCGCGCGGGGCGTCCGAGGGCCGGCGCGGCGCGGGGACGTCCGGGAGGAAGAGGATAGACCTCGGGCCGAGCGCGGCCGAGCGCCTGCGCACGTCGCGCGGCTCGGGCCCGAGGACCAGGCGATAGGAGGCAGGACATGGCCGAGAGGAACCTCGAGGTCGCCATCGCTGCCGGCGGAACCGCCGGCCACATCAACCCCGCGCTCGCCCTCGCGGAGGAGCTGCGCGAGCGCGGTCACCACGTGCGCTTCTTCGGGCAGACGGCCAAGCTCGAGGGGCGCCTCGTCCCCGAGGCCGGCTTCGAGCTGGTCCCGGTCGTCGTGAGCGGCTTCGACCGCTCGCGTCCCTGGACGCTCGCGAGCTCGCTCGTGCGCATGCGGCGCGCGCAGGGCGAGATCCGCGCGCTCTTCTCGCGCGAGGGCGCCCCCGACGTTGCCGTGGGCTTCGGCGCCTACGTGGAGATGGCTCTGCTCAACTGCTGCCACCGCCTCGGCGTGCCCTACGTGCTCCACGAGCAGAACTCGGTGCCGGGCCTGGCCAACAAGGCGCTCGCGCCCCACGCCGCCGCCGTGTGCATCTCGGTGCCGGCCGCCCGCGCCGTCTTCGAGCGCGAGGGGCGGCCCGCGCCCCGGGTGGAGCTCACCGGCAACCCCGTGCGCAGGAGCGTCGTCACGGCGAGCCGCGAGGCGGGCCGCGCCGCGCTCGGCGTGGGCGAGGGGCAGACGGTGCTGCTCGTCTTCGGCGGCTCGCTCGGGGCGGCCCACATCAACGAGGGAGTCGCGCGCCTGAAGGGGGAGCTGCTCTCGCGCGAGGGGCTCGTCGTGGTCCAGTCCACGGGCGCCGAGGGGTTCGACGAGGCCGTGGCGGCCCTCGCGCTCACGCCAGAGCAGGAGCGCCGCTGGAAGGTGCTGCCCTACATCTCGGGGATGGGGGAGGCGCTCGCGGCCGCCGACCTCGTGGTGAGCCGCGCCGGGGCCTCCTCGATCGCAGAGATCGCCGCCCTCGCGGTGCCGAGCCTGCTCGTCCCGTACCCCCACGCCACGGCGGACCACCAGACCACCAACGCGCGCTTCCTCACCGACGCCGGCGCCGCCGTGCTCGTGCCCGACGACAGGATCGATTCCCCCGAGTTCGAGGACGCCCTGCTCGGCCTGCTCGACGACCCCGCCCGCCGCGACGAGATGCGCGCCGCCGCCCGCGGGCTCGGCGGCAGCGACGCCGCCGCCGCGCTCGCCGACGAGGTGGAGGCCGCCGCCCGCCGGTAGGGGCGCTCCGGCCGCCAGAACGTCCGCAACCTGCACACTTCGGATTCACGTGCAGTTTCTGGACGGTTTGGCCGAGAAGAACGTCCGCAACCTGCATGTTCGAGAAGAACGCGCAGGTTCCGGTCGGATTGACCCGCCAGAACGTCCGTAACCTGCACGTGCCCGGAATGCGTGCAGCTTCTGGTCGGTCCGCGTCCCGAAACCGTCCGCAACCTGCACGTGCCGGGCTCACGTGCAGCTTCCGGTTGCTTTGGTCGAGAAGAACGTCCGCAACCTGCACGTTCTTCTCGCCCATGTGGCCTCCGGACGCCCTCGGCCCCGGACCGCCCACGGCTCGCGGGGGTTTTGGGGAGTCCGTGCCCACCGCGCCCAATTGGGATAGAGTAGGGTGTCACGGAAAACCCCGTCGAAAGCGGCTCCCATGCCTGACAAGAGCACCGAGATAGCGAACGTCACAAGCGCCCACTTCATTGGCATCGGCGGCGCCGGCATGAGCGGCATCGCCCTGGTCCTGCACGAGCGCGGCTGCCACGTCACCGGAAGCGACCTCAAGAGCTCCCACTACGTGCGCGAGCTCGAGGCGGCGGGCATCGACGTCACCGTGGGCCACGACGCGGCGACGATAGACGCCGCCTCTCCGCAGGTCGTGGTGACCTCCACCGCCATCCCCGAGACCAACCCCGAGGTCGTGCGGGCCCGCGAGCTCGGCATCCCCATCTGGCCGCGCGCCAAGATGCTCAGCTACCTCTCGGGCTCGCAGCGCACCGTGGCGGTGGCCGGCACGCACGGCAAGACCACCACGTCCTCGATGGTGGCCACGATGCTCGACAAGATGGGCCTCGACCCCTCCTTCCTCATCGGCGGCGTGGTGGAGGGCTACGACACCAACGGCCGCAACGGGTCGGGCGAGCACTTCGTCTGCGAGGCGGACGAGTCCGACGGCTCCTTCCTCTACCTCAACCCGAGCGTGGTGGTCGTCACCAACATCGAGGCCGACCACCTCGACCACTACGGCACGCTCGAGAACATCGAGAGGACCTTCTGCACCTTCATGGGCCTCGTCGGCGAGAAGGGCACGGTCGTCGTGAACGGCGACGTGCCGCACGTGGTCGAGCTCGCGCGCTCCACGGGGCGCCGCGTCGTCACCTACGGCTTTGACCCCTCGTGCGACTACGTGTGCCTGCCCGAGGACGCCCACCACGCCCTCGCCAGCAACTTCTCGGTCACCTGCCGCCCGGGCGCCGGCGAGAGGAGCGTGCACGTGACCATCGCCGCCAACCCCGGCCGCCACAACATGGCCAACGCGACCGCCGCCGTCGCCGTGGCCGACGTGCTCGGCCTCGACCTCGACGCCGCCGCGGCCGCGCTCTCGCAGTTCAAGGGCGCCCGCCGCCGCTTCACCCACGTGGGCGACGTCGCGGGCGTCACCGTGGTGGACGACTACGGCCACCACCCCACCGAGATCTCCGTCACGCTCGCCGCGGCGGCCGACCTGCCCTTCGAGCGCATCGTCTGCGTCTTCCAGCCGCACCGCTACAGCCGCACCCAGGCGCTCGCCGAGGAGTTCGGCACCGCCTTCGACAGCGCCGACGTCCTGCGCGTCATGGACGTGTTCTCCGCCGGCGAGATGCCGATCCCGGGGGTCTCGGGCAAGACGGTCGTGAGCTCGGTGCGCGAGCGCGGGAGCGTGGCCGACGTGGCCTTCGTCCCCAACCGCCGCGCCCTCATCGACGAGCTTTGCGACATCTGCCGTCCCGGCGACCTGCTCATCACGCAGGGGGCCGGCGACGTGACGAGCGTCGGCCCCGCCTTCGTCGAGGCGATGCGCGAGCGCGAGGGGCGCGACTCGTGAGCCTGTTCAACGCCTACATGAGCCTGTCGGGCGCGGTCGACGCGGAGGTGCTGCGCGACGAGCGCCTCTCGCGGCACACGAGCTACCGCATCGGGGGCCCCGCCGCCCTGCTCGCGCGCGTCCACAGCTACGAGGCGCTCGTGCGCGTCCTGGCGACGCTCACGGAGGAGCGCGTCGAGTGGGTCATCCTCGGCAAGGGCTCCAACGTGCTCGCCTCCGACGCCGGCTACGACGGCTGCGTGGTCGTGCTCGACGACGAGTTCGCCCGCATGTCCGTGGACCGCGAGGGGGCCACGATCACCGTGGGCGCGGGCTGCCCGCTCGCGCGGGTGGTGAACGAGGCGCTCAAGTCCGAGCTCTCCGGGCTCGAGTGCTGCGTCGGCATCCCCGGGACGGTGGGCGGCGCGCTCTCGATGAACGCGGGCACCCGCCGCGAGTGGATCGGGCGCCGCGTCCGCGACCTCGTGGTCCTGCGCCCGGGCTGTGGGCTGGCGCGCTACTCCGGAGACGAGGTCGAGTGGGGCTACCGCTCGACCTCCGTCCCCACCAACGAGATCATCCTCGAGGCGACGCTCGCGCTCGAGGGCGCCCCGCGCGCCGACATCGCGCAGGACATGGACGCACGCCTGCGCCGTCGCCGCGGCTCCCAGCCGCTCTCGGCCCCGAGCTGCGGCTCGGTCTTCCGCAACCCGCCCGACCGCTCCGCCGGCGCCCTCATCGAGCTCTGCGGGCTGGCCGGCGAGCGCCGCGGGGGAGCCGAGATCTCCCGCGAGCACTGCAACTTCATCGTCAACCGCGGCGGCGCGACGGCCGCCGACGTCCTCTTCCTGATCAGGCGCGCCCACGACGCGGTCCTCGGGCGCTTTGGCGTCGACCTCGCCTGCGAGGTCAAGCTCCTCGGGTTCTAGGGCGGGCACCCCCATGGCAAGAGACGCGAGCAGGCGGCCCACGCCGCGAGCAAAGCAGCAGCGCGAGCGGCGCCCGTCCCAGGCCCCGCGCGCCGCCTCGGGCCCTGCGCGCCGCCCGAGGAAGGCACCCGCGCCCACCCCCCGCGCCGCGCGCCCGGCCCGCTCCGCCACACCCGACTTCCTGGGGCCCTCCCGCAGGGGCGCCGCCGTCGCGCCCGGCGGCGTCGCGGCAGGGACGCGCCAGGCGCGCGAGCGCCACCAGCGCGGCCAGGCCGCCCGCCTCGTCGCGCTCGTCGCCGGGGCGGCCCTCGCCCTCGCGCTCGTGGGCGTCGTGGCGTTTCTCGCCCTGAGGAGCTCCCCCGTCTTCGAGATCACCTCGGTCGAGGTCGAGCCCACCGAGCACCTCTCCGCCGAGGACATCTCGAGCCTCGTCCAGGTGCCGTCGGGCTCCACGCTGCTCGACGTGGACACCTCCGCCATCGAGGTCTCCCTCAGGAAGAACCCTTGGGTGGGCTCGGTGAGCTTCGAGCGCTCCTTTCCCAACACGCTGAGGATCGTCATCACCGAGCAGAGCGCCGACATGCTCGTGGTCATGAGCTCCGGCTCGGTCGCGTGGTACCTCGGCGACGCCGGGGTGTGGATCGAGCCGACCAAGATCGAGGCGGCCGAGGGCCAGTCGACCGACGATGCCGCCCTCGCGCTCGCGCGCTCCGAGGGCTGCCTGCTCGTCACCGGGGTCCCCTCGACCGTCGACCCCGTGGCCGGGTCCGAGGCGACCGACGAGGTGCTCGACGCGGTGCGGAGCTTCCGCGAGGGCTTCTCGGAGGACTTCGCCTCGAAGGTCGTGTGCTACGTGGCCCCCTCGGACGACGACGTCTCCTGCATCCTCGAGAGCGGCGTCGAGGTGTCGCTCGGGTCCGCGACGGACATCTCCACGAAGGAGGCCGTCGTCGAGAGCGTCCTGGCCGAGCACCCCTCCACGTGGTACCTCAACGTGCGCGTGCCGTCCAACTACACGCTTCGCGACGTGAAGTCAGACAACGTCCAGTCCGGCTCCGGCGTCTTCTCGACGACCGAGGGCGAGGGCTCGACGGACCAGGGCACGGAGGGCGCGGACTCCTCGTCAGCCCCCGGAGGGTCCGAGGGCGAGGCCTCGACGGACGGGGAGCAGGCCTCGGGTGAGGGTTAGTCGACCCCGTCTGCCTGCGGACTCCACAGTTTGCACAAAGTGTTTGACTCCTGACCCTCAAGTGTGCCAATATACATCGCTTTATCCCAAGCATCGGGCTTAACTTGACCTTTAGGGTTTTGCCTACGACGGGATGGGCGGAAAAAACGCAAGAGAGTTGTACGCTCCGAACGACGCACGTAGGTACCAAGGAGGACACGATGATCAAGGACACCGACACCCTCAGCAACTATCTCGCCGTGATCAAGGTCGTTGGCGTGGGCGGCGGCGGCACCAACGCCGTGAACCGCATGATCGAGGAGGGCATCCGCGGTGTCGAGTTCGTCGCCGTCAACACCGACGCGCAGGCCCTCGCCATCTCCGACGCCGACATCAAGGTCCACATCGGCACCGACATCACCAAGGGCCTCGGCGCGGGCGCCAACCCCGAGGTCGGCAAGGAGGCCGCCGAGGACTCCCGCGACGAGATCAAGCAGGCCCTCGCCGGCTCCGACATGGTCTTCATCACCGCGGGCGAGGGCGGCGGCACCGGCACCGGCGCCGCGCCGGTCGTGGCCGACATCGCCAAGAACGACGTGGGCGCGCTCACGGTGGGCGTCGTCACCAAGCCCTTCACCTTCGAGGGCCGCAAGCGCTACAACTCCGCCGCCGAGGGCATCCGCAACCTCTCCGAGAACGTCGACACGCTCATCGTGATCCCCAACGACCGCCTGCTCGACCTCTCCGAGAAGAAGACCACCATGCTCGAGGCCTTCCGCATGGCCGACGACGTGCTGTGCCAGGGCACCCAGGGCATCACGGACCTCATCACCGTCCCCGGCCTCATCAACCTCGACTTCGCCGACGTCTGCACCATCATGAAGGGCGCCGGCACGGCCATGATGGGCATCGGCATCGCCTCTGGCGACAACCGCGCCACTGACGCCGCGGAGGAGGCCATCTCGAGCCGCCTGCTCGAGAGCTCCATCGACGGCGCCACCCGCGTGCTGCTCTCCATCGCAGGCAACAAGGACCTCGGCATCCAGGAGATCAACGACGCGGCCGACCTCGTGGCCAAGAACGTCGACCCCGAGGCCAACATCATCTTCGGCACCGTGGTCGACGAGTCCCTCGGCGACCAGGTCCGCGTGACCGTCATCGCCACGGGCTTCTCAGACTCCAACGTTCAGCAGACGCTGCCGTCCATGACGATGCCCGTCTCCCGCCCGGCCGAGCGCGAGCGTCGCTCCGCCGCGCCGAGCCCTGCGCAGCAGCCGGCGTCCATGCCGATCAACGTGAGCCGCCCGCAGTCCTCCTCGTCCTCCAACGACAAGGAGTTCGACATCCCCGACTTCCTCAAGCGCAGCCGCCTCTAGGATGCCCTCCCTCGAGAGACATCACGTGGGAGGCGTGACCCTGCTCACCGACGAGCACGTCGGGGGCGGGGTCACGTTCGCGTTCACCGAGCGCTCCGGCGGCGTGTCCGAGGGGCCCTACGCGAGCCTCAACCTCGGGACGCGCTGCGGCGACGACCCGGCGGCCGTGGCCGAGAACCGCAGGCGCGCCCTCGCCGCCGTCGGCGCGGGGGAGCTCTCCGCGCGCCTCGTCTGCCCGCACCAGGTCCACGGCGACCACGTCGTGACCGTGCGCTCCGCCGAGGCATCGGCGCTCGCCGCCGCCCGAGTGGAGGCGGAGGCAGGCTGCGACGCCGTCGTGTGCGTGGCGCCGGGGGTCCCCGTCCTCATGTGCTTCGCCGACTGCGTGCCGGTGGTGCTCGCCTGCGAGGGCGGCTTCGCCGTCGTCCACTCCGGGTGGCGCGGCACGATCGCGCGCATCGCCGGCAAGGCGGCCCGGGAGCTGGCGCGTGCCGCCGGCGCGGACGCCTCGGAGCTTCGCGCCTACGTCGGCCCGCACATCCGCGCGCGGGACTACGAGGTGTCCGAGGAGCTCGCGGGGCGCTTCACGGACGAGTTCGGCCCGTCGGTCGTGAGCGGTCGCCAGCTCGACCTCTCCCGCGCCGTGCTCGCGGCGCTCGCCGAGGCGGGCGTCCCCGAGCGGAGCGTGGCGGTGAGCGAGACGTCGACGGCGAGCTCGGGCGGGAGGTTCTTCTCGTACCGTGCCCAGCGCGGCACGTGCGGGCGCCACGGGGCGCTCGCGTTTCTTGGGGAGCGGACGCGCGAGGTGTCCGCCGACGACGAGGGGGAGGCGACTCTTCGATGATCGACGAGGCTGACTACGCCCGCTTCCTCGTGCGGCGGCGCGAGGAGATCCTCGAGCGGATCGGGGCGGCCGCGGCGCGCGCCGGGCGCGACGCGGGGGAGGTCGGCGCGATCGCGGTCTCAAAGACGGTCTCCGAGCGGGAGGTCCTTCTCGCCAGGAGGGCGGGATGGGACGCCTTTGGCGAGAACCGCCCGCAGGAGCTGGTGCGCAAGACGGAGGCGCTCTCGGGCGAGCCGGAGATGGCGGGCGTGCGCTTTGACATGATCGGCAACCTCCAGAAGAACAAGATCAACCAGGTGCTCGGCCGGGCGGACCTCATCCACTCGATCTCGTCCTCGCACCTCGCCGAGGCGGTGTCCACCCGAAGCGCCGCGCGCTCGCTCGTGAGCGACGTGCTGCTCGAGGTCAACGTCTCCGGCGAGGCGTCGAAGTCCGGCTTTGCCCCCGACGACCTGCGCGCCGAGGTCGAGCGCGTGGTCGGGCTCCCGGGGATACGCGTGCGCGGCCTGATGACGATGGCGCCGGCGGGGGACGCCGACGCCGCACGCAGGACGTTCTGCGGCCTGCGCGAGCTCGCCGAGGAGCTGCGCGCGCGGACGGGGCTTTCGCTCGAGGTGCTCTCCTGCGGGATGAGCGACGACTTCGAGCTCGCGGTCGAGGAGGGCTCGACCCTCGTCAGGCTGGGCAGGTGCGTGTTCGACCAGGGCTACGCCCTGAGGTAAGCGTGGGTTCTCGCGCGCGGAGGGCGCGCGGCGAAAAGAAGGAGGAGATATGGGCTTCCTCGACACGATCAAGGAGAAGGTCCTCGGCCAGCAGGGCGACGACTACTACGACGAGGACGACTACTACGACGAGGGCTACGATGACGACGGCGGCTACGAGCGCGATCAGCGCGCCACGCACCGCCGCGACACCGGCTCCAGCCCGCGCCTGCTCGGCACCACGCCGCGCCCCGAGGCCGAGAGCGTCTCGGTCTACACGCGCTCCGGCCGCCCGCTCGCGGCGGACCGCACGCAGCAGACGCGCCCGGTGACGCCCTCGACCTACGCCGCGCCGGCACCGGTCGAGGCTCGCCCGAACCCCTACGACGCCCCCGCCCCCGCGCCGACGCCCGGCGACCTCGGGCCGCGCACCATCTCTCGCGTGGCCTCCGGCCAGCTTCCGCCCTACGTGCTCAAGCCCGTCTCCTACGACGACGTGCAGACCGTCGTGCGCCGCGTGCGCACCAACCAGCCCGTGGTCATCGTGTTCCGCAACACCAACATCGAGACGGCCAAGCGCATCCTCGACTTCTGCTTCGGCTTCTCCTACGGCGTGAACGGAGAGATCGAGGAGCTGGGCGACCGCGTCTTCGCGGTGCTGCCCGCCGGCATCTCCCTCACCGCGACCGACATCGACAAGCTCGTCGCCGACGGCGACCTGGTCCGGTAGGGGTGGTCGGGATGACGGGCGCGCTCGACCTCACGGTCGGCATCGTCGGGGCGGGCTCCATGGGCGGCGCGATCGCGCGCGGCCTGGTGGCGTCTGGGACGCTCGAGGCGGCGCGCGTGCTCGTGGCCGACTTCGACGCCGAGAAGCGCGCGGCGCTCTCGGCGCTCGGCATGCGGGCCTTCGACGGCGCCGAGGCGCTCCTGGCGGAGGGTCCCGACGTGGTGGTGCTCGCGGTCAAGCCGCAGGTGCTCCCCGGCGTCATGGAGCAGGCGGCCCCGCACGTGAGGGGTCGGCTCGCGATCTCGATCGCCGCGGGCGTGCCGCTCTCCGCGCTCGAGGACGCGATGCCGGGCGCGCGCGTGGTGCGCGTCATGCCCAACCTGCCCGTCCAGGTGCGCTCCGGCGCGACGGCGCTCACGGCGGGCTCGCTCGCCACGCCCGAGGACGTCGAGCTCGCCCGCGGGCTCTTCTCGGCCCTGGGGTCGGTCGCGGTCATGCGCGAGGACCAGCTCGACGTCGCCGGTGCCGTCGTGGGCACCGCCCCTGCGTTCTTCTCGCTGTTCGTGGACGAGCTGACGCGCGCGGCGGTGCTGCGCGGCCTGCCGGCCGCGGACGCGCGCCCGATGGTCGAGGCCACGATGCGCGGCTGTGCCGAGCAGCTCCTGAATGAGGGGGTGCATCCGAGGGAATATATGGAGCGCGTGACCTCCCCGGGCGGCACCACCGCCGCGGCCCTGCGCGAGCTCGAGCCCGCGCTCGCCGAGGGGACGTTCGCGGCCGTCGACGCGGCCCTCGCCCGCACGCGCGAGCTCGCGGGCGACCGGTAAAGGACAAGCGAAAGGCCCTCGATTGCTCAACCTCGTCTATCTCATCCAGCGGCTCTTCAACGTCTACGAGGCGCTCATCCTCGTGTGGTGCGTCATGTCGTGGTTCCCGATGCGCCCCGGCGGCCTCGCCGACGACATCCGCGGCGCGCTCGGCATGCTCGTGGAGCCCTACCTCGCGATCTTCCGCCGCTTCATCCCGCCGCTGGGAGGCATCGACTTCTCGCCAGTTGTGGCGATATTGGCCCTAGGCATCATCGAGCGGGTGCTCTTCTCGCTCATTCTGTAGAATCGATAGGGTAGGAGCGCGGCAGCGCCGCGTCACCGCGAACGAAAGGGAACAGGAATGGCAATCACACCCGCAGACATCGAACAGCAGACCTTCTCTCCCTCCAAGCACGGCTACGACACCGAGGAGGTCGACGCCTTCCTCGAGCAGCTCTCCAGCGAGGTCGACGCGATGCTCCAGAAGATCGCCGACCTCAAGGGCCGCCTGACCTCCACCGAGCAGCAGCTTGCTGCCGCCCAGGCGCAGATCGCCAACCTCGAGGAGCGCGGCAGCGCCCCGGCTCCCGCCGTCCCCGCGCCCGCGCCCGCGTCCGACACCATCAGCGCCTCCGAGCGCCAGATCTCCCAGGTGCTCATCGTGGCGCAGCAGTCCGCCGACAAGCTCGTCGCCGACGCGCGCGACAACGCCGAGCGCATCCGCAACGAGGCCGACGCCAAGGCGCGCGAGGTCATCCGCCAGGCACTCGCCGAGAAGCAGAACGAGCTCGACGAGATCGACCGCCTCAAGACCTCCCGCGAGGAGTTCCGCGCCGAGTACAAGCGTCTCCTGCAGCACTTCATGGACGACGCCGAGGCGATGTTCCCCGCGCAGGTGAGCCTTGCCTCCGCGCCCAACGGCTCCGCCGGTGCCACCAGGCCCGAGGTGCCCGTCGCCGCCCCCGCGCCCGTGGCGCCCATCCCCACGCCCGCGCCTGCGGTGAACGCCGCCGACTTCGGGGACCTGGACTAGGCTCCCCGACCCCGCCGCGCCTAGGCGCGGCGTTTGGGCCCGGCCTCGCCCGGGCCTCCCGCACAGTCACCTCTCGTGCCTCGCGTACGACTGCTGGCCCCGGGTCTTGGCCCGGGGCCAGCTTGCGTGAGGCCCCTGCCTCGGCCTCACGAGGGCGCCCCGAGCCCGGCGCCCGAAGGGGTGGCGGGGCCGTAGCGCCTCGGCGCGGGGCCCGGGGCCTCGCGCGTGCGCGGGTCGAGCTCGGGCAGGCGCGCGCGGTGGCGGGCCGGCACGTGGACGCTGCGCAGGTCGTAGCCGCGCTCGTGGGCCCCGCGGCCCGGTAGGCTCACGCGGTCGTAGAAGCGCCCCCAGAGCGCGCGGACGTAGCGCTCGTCCGCCGCGAGGTCCTCCGCCTCGCGCTCGACGAGCCGCCGCGCGAGCCCCTCGTCGAGCCTGACGACGGCGCAGTCGCCCGCGTGCGCCTCGTGGAAGGCGGCGCTGCGGTGGCGGGGGTCCACGAGGCAGAACCGCTCGGGGCCCATGCGCCGCGCGAAGTGGCGCGCCACGAGCGGGACGGTGTCGGCCGCCGGCCCCACGACGGCGAGCCACGACCCGTCCGCGAGGTGCGAGAAGCGGGCGAACTGCCTGGTGCGCTCGACCTCGCCCAGCACCCTCCGGGCAAGCTCGTCCACGGCGAGCACCCGCGCGTCGGTGGCGCGCGCGTGAAGCTCCCGCGGCAGCGAGAAGCCCAGGCGCAGGTAGCGGTGGACCGCCTCGGGCGCCTCCGGGTCGTCCGAGGCGCAGGCGAGCAGCGCCCGCCGTGCGCACTCCCTCCCCGTGGTGCGCGCGAAGGCGCCCAGCACGCGCCGCGAGAGCGCGACCACCTCGTCGCTCGCGTCGTCGAGCGCCCCGACCACGACCTGGCCGATCCTCGGCTGGCACCGGTCCAGGCGGCAGAGCTCGAGGTCGCCCTCCCGCACGTGCGCGAGGTAGCCCGCTCCCACGGAGGCCACGACGCCCTCCGCGCTCGGGCGGCAGGGGAGCAGGACGCCCGCCCCGCCCGCCGCCCCGCGGATGAGCGTGACGGCGCGCCCGACCTCGCCGGGCGTCCCCGCGACCTCAGAACAGCCTGAGCTGGCCTCCCTCAAGCTCCGACCTCCTGCGGTTGTACGCGCTTGACCTGGCATCGCTCACCACCCTCTGCCGTATGAGCCCCGCGTCGAGCGGGCTCTTGTCGTCCCTCTTCCCCCCGCACGTGAGGAAGTGCCGGGCACGCCTGAGCGTGACGCGCAGCGCGCGCAGGTCGTCGAAGGTGACGGGCCCGCGCTCGCGGGCGGCCACGATGCGCCGTGCCCCCACCGGCCCCACGCCCGGGACGCGAAGCAGCAGCTCCAGGGGCGCGTCCATGACCTCCACCGGGAAGCGGTCGAGGTTGCGCAGCGCCCATGCCAGCTTGGGGTCCACCTCGAGGTCCAGCCACGGCTCCTCGGGCGTGACGAGCTCGCCGGGCTCGAAGGCGTAGTAGCGCATGAGCCAGTCCGCCTGGTAGAGGCGGTGCTCCCGTCGCAGCGGCACGGGCGTCCCCACCTCGGGCAGGCGCTCGTCGTCCAGCATCGGCATGTAGGCCGAGAAGAACACGCGCTTGAGGTGGAAGCGGTCGTAGAGCGCCTTGGAGAGCGTGAGGATGCGGTTGTCGTCCTCGGGGGTGGCGCCGACGATGAGCTGCGTGGACTGGCCGGCCGGGGCGAAGGCGCGGCCACGCGGGCCCACGCGCGAGCGGCCGCGCAGGGTGAGGCCGAGCGCCGAGCCCCTCCCGGCCGCGAAGAGCGGCATCGGGGCGGCGGGACCGCCTGCGGCTCCGGTGCGGGGCGCCGCCGCGCCGCCCGCGCCCCTCCCGGCCGGGGCGAGCCTCCCGCCTCGCCTCCCGCGCTCCTCGAGCAGGCGGCCCTCCTCGCGGGAGCGCCCCGAGCTGATCTGCGCCATCGGGGCGAGCACCTGCTCGCGGGTCTTCTCGGGGCACAGGCGCTCGAGGGAGGGCGCGCTCGGCAGCTCGATGTTCACGGAGAGGCGGTCCGCCAGAAGCCCGAGCTCGTACACGAGCTCGGGCGAGGTGCCCGGGATGACCTTGGCGTGCACGTAGCCGTTGAAGCGGAGGTCCTCCCGCAGGATGCGCAGGCACGAGATCATGCGCTCGGTGGTGGCGTCGGCCGTGCCGAGGACCCCGGAGGAGAGGAAGAGCCCCTCGACGTAGTTGCGCCGGTAGAAGTCCACCGTGAGCTCGGCGAGCTCGCGCGGCGCGAAGGTGGCGCGCTCGCAGGAGGCCGAGCTGCGGTTGACGCAGTAGGCGCAGTCGTGCGTGCAGGCGTTTGACATGAGCACCTTGAGCAGCGTGACGCAGCGGCCGTCCGGGGTGAAGGCGTGGCAGCACCCCGCCGGCGTGGCGGCGCCGAGGCCGCCGGCGCGCGGCCCCCGGGCGGAGCCGGACGAGGTGCACGCGGCGTCGTAGCGCGCCGCCTCCGCGAGGATCCCCAGCCTGTCGAGCGTGTCCATGAGCGCCTCCCATCGAACGGGTGTTTGATGGGAGGGTAGCACAGTGAACGGACACATGTTCTTCTCGACGTGGCGAGAAGGGCTGGAGGGGGGTGCGATGTGCGGGAAGGCGCGAGGTGGGCCTGTAAGCCGGGTTCTGTCGTGGGCGGCCATTTATCTAGGACGACCGTCTCCGGTCGCCTCGAGCGCGCAACCCGAGCGCGGTGCGGGCCACACCATGGCGCTCCTATTTGCGTTTGCTCCGGAAGGGGCTTGCCAAGCCGCCGTGTTGCCACGACGCTGGTGGTCTCTTACACCACCGTTTCAGCTTTTCCCTCAACGGGACGTGCCCGCCAGCGGGAGTCTTCTTTTCTGCGGCGCTTTCCGTCGGGTTACCCCGCCCGGCCGTTAGCCGGCTTCCTGCCCTGTGGAGCCCGGACTTTCCTCATGGCGCAGAAGCGCCCCGCGGTCGCCTGGCCCACCTCGCGCAGACGATTCTACCATGAAGCGCGGCGCGCCCCCGCGCGCCTCCTTGGACTACAATACGAACAGAGGAAACGAGAGGCCGCCCCCGACGGCCCGTTCGCTGGAAAGGTTGGTACGTGGGTCTGTTCGACAAGCTGGTCCTCCCGCTCCCGGGACGGGCCAAGCCGACGCTCAAGCCTGTGCCCACCCCCGAGGACCCCCAGGCAGTGCTCGCCCCCGTCACGGGCAGGCTCGTCGCGCTCGACGAGGTGGCCGACCCCGCCTTCGCGCAGGGGATGCTCGGGCGTGGCGTGGGCATCCGCGCGGAGGGGGACGTCGCCTACGCGCCTGTCTCGGGCGTCGTCGCGGCGGACGTCAAGACGAAGCACGCGCTGCTCTTCCGCGCCGACAACGGCGCCGAGGTCCTGCTTCACGTGGGGCTGGACTCGGTGGCCCTGCACGGCGCTGGGTTCAGGACGTTCGTGAGGAAGGGCGAGCGCGTGAGCGCGGGAGCCCCGGTGATGAGCTTCGACCGCGCCCTCATGGCCGAGCGCGGGCTTGACGACACCGTGATGCTCACGGTGACCAACGCAGACGACTTCTCCGCCGTCGAGAGCGTGCGCGCCGAGGGCGAGGTCGACGCCGGCTCGGTCGTGATGCGGTGCGCGCGGTGAGCGCGGGGGGCTACCGCACGCTGAGGGCGGGCCACGAGGCGACCGGAGAGTTCGAGGACCGGCGCAGCCGCTTCATAGCGCAGCTCACGCACGTGGGGACCGAGGCGGAGGCGGACGCGTTTCTCGCCGCAGTGCGGGCGCGCCACCACGACGCGCGCCACAACGTACCCGCGTGGATCCTCGCGGACGGCCGCGAGCGCTGCTCCGACGACGGCGAGCCGAGCAGAACGAGCGGGATGCCCGTGCTCGAGGTGCTGCGCGGGGCGGGTCTGGCGGACGTCTGCTGCGTGGTCACGCGCTACTTCGGTGGCA
The DNA here is from genome assembly GCF_002160255.1 of Olsenella sp. An188. Classification (GTDB taxonomy): domain Bacteria; phylum Actinomycetota; class Coriobacteriia; order Coriobacteriales; family Atopobiaceae; genus Thermophilibacter; species Thermophilibacter avistercoris. The sequence continues at coordinate 35,628 of NZ_NFKF01000005.1, forward strand.
CGCTGCTCGGGCCTGGGGGCCTTGTGCGTGCCTACACGGCGGCGGCCCAGGAGGCGGTGGCTGCGGCCGAGGGGGACGGCGACGTCGTGGAGATGACGCTCGTGGTCCCGGTGACGGTCCAGCTGCCCTATGCGCTCTACGACCGCGTGACGCGCCTGTGCGCGGACGCGGGCGGCAAGGTGTGCGACTCGCTCTTTGCCGAGGACGTGCAGCTCTCGTGCGCGTTTCGCGCGGGCGACGAGGGGCGCTTCGTGGCGGCCGTGCGCGAGCTCGCGGGCGGCGAGGAGCTCGCCCGCGCCGGCGAGGCGCGCTTCTCGGAGTTCTAGGCGCCACGAATCGGGGGTGATTGTGCGTGCGGGCCGCGCCGCGTCGGCCGTCGGTCCCTCCCGTGCCGAAATGCCGTGTGATTGGGTGGCATGTTTGATGCCCGCTTGAGGCCGCGCCCGTGTGACGAGCCCGTGAGCAGGTATTTCTCGCCAGGCCTTTTGCCCGCCGCGCCGCTTTTGGCAAGAGGGGGGGCGATTGGGCGGCCTGATATCAAGGATGCCACCCAATCGCCCCGGTTTTCCGCGCGGGGGTGCGATGCGCGAGCGCGGCCGGCTCAGACGACGAGAAGGGCCCGGGACCGCAGCCGGTCCCGGGCCCGAATGGTCCGGAGGGGGTTGTCCCTTTGTATCACGAGCGCGGGGCCAGGGCGCAGCCCACGTTGGTCCAGGGCTCGACCTCCACGACGGGGGCGCTGTCCCACAGCTCGAGGTACTCGGCCGGCACGAACTCGCGCCTCACCACGACCTCGCCGCCGTAGGTGCGGTACCACTCCGCGCTCGCCACGAGGTAGCCGTCCTTGCAGGAGTCCTCGCCCCAGCTATTCTCGATGCGCCAGGCCACCGGGCGGCCGTCATCGCCGAGCTGTACGCCCTGGAAGGTCATCGCGTGGGTGTTGCGCGTCTCGTGGGCGTCGAGCATGTCCTCGCGGCTCATGGAGAGGTCCACGCCGAAGAGGCCCTCGAAGTCCATGGTGTCGCAGGCCAGCACGCCGGGGAAGTCCTCGATGCGGCGCGGGAACTGCTGGCTCACGTCGCAGGCCATCTCGCACGGCACGCCGGCCCTGAGCGACGCCACCGCCGCGTCCTCCAGCACCTCGAAGGGCACGTTGAGGAACTTCACCGGCACGCCGCCGGCCATCGTGTCCGAGAAGCGCCGGTGGTAGACGGTGCCAAACGGGCGGCTCGCGCCGGGGAGGTGCTCGAGCTGCACGTAGTCGCTCGGGTCAAACGGCACGTAGCGCGCGGCGAACTCCTGCGGCGTGATGCCGCGGTCCACGAGCAGGCGGCGCGGGCCGTCCTTCTCGTCCACCTCGGCGCCCTCCTGCACGACGAGGCGCTCCGGGTCCACCTTGCACGCCTTGCCCACGGGGATCTCGACGTCGATCGTCAGCGGCGGCTCGCCCAGGCACACGGCGAGCACCTGGTGGCACTGCGCCACCATCGAGTCCTTGGCCGCGCGCACCGCGCCCATGTCCGCGCCGCTCGCCACCAGGCGGCGCAGCTCCATCGCGCTCTTGCGGAACAGGCGCTCGAGCTGGGCGTTCATCTGGTCGGCGTCCTTGGTGCAGGCGCTCTCGGGCATGGCGTCCTTGGGCACGAGGCCCCACTTCCTGATGATGTTCATCGCGGCGGGGTAGTAGTTGCCGTCGCCCATCGAGTGCTCCAGCAGGGCGGCCACCTCGCGCGAGTCGCAGGGCAGGTCGGCCGTCTCGATGACGTACTCGAGGCCCACGTTGAACTTCTCGAGCTTGTCGTAGAAGAAGCCGTAGGCCTGCGAGAACTCGAAGTCGTCGACGTCGAGCAGCTCCATCGTGGTCGCGCGCGCCACGTTGAAGGCCGAGAACATCCAGCAGCGGCCGGAGTGGCGCTGGTTGGTGACCTTGCCCGTGCGCTTGCGCGAGACGCCGAAGGTGTCGTGGTAGGTGCGCAGGCGCGCCACGTCGCGGGCGGCGGCGTGGACGTTCATCGAGGTCACGGCGTTTCTCGCCACGCGGTTGGCGCGGTCGGCCGAGAAGGACGCGGTGAGCTCGTTTGCGGTCTTCGGCGCGATGGCGCCGGCGGAGTAGTCGGTCATGCGGTCCTCCCTAGCGCGTGCGGGCGAGCGAGCCCATCGGGTCCCACGGAGCGAGCACGGTGGGCTCCTCGGCCTCGTAGGTTGCGCGCTCCTCGTCGGTCAGGTACTTCTTGTCAACCACGACCTGGTAGACGTACTCGTCGAACCAGGCGTCGGAGAGGGTGTCGAAGCCGTTGCGGCCGTGGTCGGCGCCCCAGCTGTTCTCGACCTTCCAGAGCGTGGGGTGGCCGGCCTCGTCGAGGTTCACGCCCTCGAGCACCATCGCGTGGGTCATGAGGGACTCGCCGTAGTCCAGGCGCTCGGCACGGTCCATGCAGGCCTCGACCTCAAAGCCGAAGAGCGCGTCCACGTCCAGCGCGGCCGTGTCCATGATGCCCTCCTCGCGCAGGTAGCTCTGGCCCACGTCGCAGCCAAACCAGACGGGCAGGTCATCGCGCAGCTGCGCCACCGCGCACTCCTTGAGGCGCTCGATCGGGAGGTTGAGGTAGCGCACGCCGCCGTCCTCCACCACGTTGCCCAGGCGGCTCACGGTGTAGGTGCGTCCGAAGGGCTTGTCGGCGGTGGGGGCGGAGATGAGGCTCACGTAGTCGTCCACGTTCATGCCCACGGCCTGCGCGAAGAACTCGGCAGGCGTGAAGGTTCCGGAGAGGGCGAGCTTGTCGTCCTTGTCGCGCAGGCGCACCTCGAAGGACGCGGGCGGCTCGCCGAGGCAGGTCACCAGCAGGTGGTAGACGTCGCCCATCATCTCCTTCTTCATCTCGGCGAGGTCCTCGCGGCCCACGCCGGCCTCGGCGCTCTGGCGAAGCCTCTTGGCGGCCCCGCGCAGGTAGCGCGTGAGGTAGCTGTCCATCTCGTGGGTGTTGCGCGAGCAGGCGGTCTCCGGCATGGCCTCCTTGGGCACCACGCCGTACTTCCTGACGAGGCTGCGGAACATGTCCCACTGGCCGCCGTCGCCGATGGGGTCGGCGAGCAGGTAGCTCACGAGGCGGCCGTCGAGCGGCTCGCCCAGCGTGTCCAGGACGTTCTCGAAGAACCAGTTGCTCTTCTCGAGCTTGTCCCAGAACAGCGGGTAGGCCTGGGAGAGCTCGAAGGTCTTGAGGTTGTACCTCTTGATGACGCGGTAGCGCATGGTGTTGAGGCTCGCGAACATCCAGCAGCGGCCGGAGCGCTCCTGGTTGCAGCGCTCGCCCTGGCTGACCTCGACGTCAAAGGTCATGGCGTTTCTCGCCACGCCCTCGGGAACGCGCGCGGCGGCGCGGATGCCGCTTGCGCTCACGGCGTTCTTGGCGACGACGTTGGCGCGCTCGGCGAAGAAGTCGGCACGGGCGGCCGCCAGGTCGTCGGCGGTGACGGACGTCATCTCGTCCATGGGTCCCTCCTGTTCCGTGGTTGGCTTTGAACGCGTTCGAGCATAGCACTCGGGCCGGACGTTTTTCTCGCCGCGCTCCCCGGGGGCTCCCGTCCCGGCCGACCTGCTAGAATCTGGCGAGAAGAACGAGGTCGCGGCAGGGGAGAGGTCTGGCATGGCTACGTCGCTCGAGGCGCGCCTGGCGCGCGAGCTGCCCGGATACGCCCGTCGCGTGGTGGGCGCGCTCGAGGCGGCCGGGTACGAGGCCTGGGTCGTGGGCGGCTGGGTGCGCGACGCGCTGCTCGGCCGGCCCGGCCACGACGTGGACGTGACCACCTCGGCGCCGTGGCCCGAGACCGCCCGCGTGCTGCGCGCGGCCGGGATCGCCGTGCACGAGACGGGCACGGCCCACGGTACCGTCACGGCCGTGGCGGACGGACGTCCTGTTGAGACGACCACCTACCGCGTCGAGGGGGGCTACTCCGACCACCGCCACCCCGACGAGGTGCGCTTCGTCACGGACGTGCGCGAGGACCTCGCGCGGCGCGACTTCACCGTCAACGCCATGGCCTTCCACCCCGAGCGAGGCCTTCTCGACCCCTTTGGCGGCGAGAAGGACCTGGCGGCGCGCGTGATCCGTGCGGTGGGGGAGCCCGAGCGGCGCTTTGGCGAGGACGCGCTGCGGGTGCTGCGCGCGGTGCGCTTTGCGTGCCGGCTGGGCGCGACCATCGAGCCGGCCACGCAGGCCGCGCTCGAGACGTGCGCGGGTGGTCTGGCGGACATCGCGAGCGAGCGGATCGGCCAGGAGCTGGACGGGATCCTCTCCACGGGGCGCGCGGCCTGGGCGCTGCGCAGCGAGTTCGTCGTGATGGCGGCCGCGGTGCCGGAGCTCGCGCCGATGGCCGGCTTCGACCAGAGGAGCCCCTACCACGCCTACGACGTGCTCGAGCACACGGCGCGCGTGTGCGCGGGCGTGGAGGAGTTCGCCGGCGGGATGGCTCCCGCGGCCCTGAGGTGGGCGGCCTTGCTGCACGACGTCGCCAAGCCGGCCTGCTGGAGCGAGGACGTCTCCGGGCGGGGGCACTTCTTCGGGCACCCGGAGGCCGGCGCGCGCGTGGCGCGCGAGGTGATGGGGAGGCTCGCCGTTCCGGGCGAGGTGACGCGGGCGGCCTCCGCGCTCGTCCTCCTGCACGACCTGGAGGTCAGGCCGACGCGTGCGTCCATGCGACGGATGCTCGCCGAGCTGGAGGCCGCGGCGCCGGGGCAGGCCCGGCCGCTCGCGTTTGCGCTTCTCGACCTCAAGCGCGCCGACGCGCTGTCCAAGGCGCCCGCGTGCAGGGGCTACGCCGTGGAGCTCGACCGCATGGGCGCGGCGCTTCGCGAGGAGCTCGCGGCCGGCGGCGTGTGGCGGGTGCGCGACCTGGCGGTGGGCGGCGCCGACGTGATCGCCGAGCGCGGCGTTGAGCCGGGACCGGGCGTGGGCATGGTGCTCGCCCAGCTGCTCGCGGCCGTCATGGAGGGCGAGGTCCCCAACGAGCGCGCGGCGCTTCTCGCCTGGCTGCGCTGGTAGGGGGCCGTCGCGCCCGTCTTGGCTTGGCGGCGCTCCGAGCTCTGACTTATGCACGAGCAAAAGTCGCTTCTCGCCTGGCGAGAAGAACCATGCAACTCGTTTACCTGCACTTATACGATATTGAATCACCAAAGTCCGAGTTTTGCTCGAGCATAAGTCGGAGTTCGGGCGTGCGGGGAGGCGGCCGTGGCGTCCGCGGCGCCCCGCGGGCACAATCTCTCCAAAATTCTCGGTTGCATGCCGCGACGGAATGCCGTATAGTACTTCCTCGCGCTGAGAGGCGCACGAAATGGCAAATTGGGACTTCGTCTAGTGGTAGGACAGCGGATTCTGGTTCCGTCAACGGGAGTTCGACTCTCTCAGTCCCAGCCATTTTGCCTTCTCAATTGCATATGTGGCCCGTTCGTCTAGCGGTTCAGGACGCCGCCCTCTCAAGGCGGAGATCACCAGTTCGAATCTGGTACGGGCTACCATTTGGCCCGTTCGTCTAGCGGTTCAGGACGCCGCCCTCTCAAGGCGGAGATCACCAGTTCGAATCTGGTACGGGCTACCAAAACAGACTTCGGCGAACACCGTTTTACCTGCGGTTTCGCCGATTTTTTTGTCCAAATTTGGCCCAAAGCCGAGCCTGTCCGAACCAGCTCTCCACGGAATCTGCACCCGGGCGCGTCTGTTCGTCGGCCCATCTGGCGGCAACCCCGCGCGATTGGGTGGCATCCTTGATGTCCAGAGCCGCGCTCCTGCCCCGAGTGCCCTCCCGGCGGGGCGAGATACCACCTTTTCGACGCGATTGGGCGTCATGCTTGATGCAGCTCGGGGGAGGGCATCAAGCATGCCACCCAATCGCACGCTGGTTCTGCCAGCTTGTGCGTCTCCGGAAGCGCGGGGGAGGCCAAACACCCAATCGGGCCCTGTTTATGGCAGCGCGGTCACCCCGTGTGGCGTCACGGTCACCCCGTGTAGCAGCGCAGTCGCCTCGCGGCTCGGCGCGGTCGCCCCGTGTGGCGTCACGGTCGCCCCGCGCGGCCGGCCGCGTCCTACCCGCACGCCCCACAGCGCGCGCAGGCGGCCTGGGCGCTCGGCGTCACGGCGAGCCCGCCGCGCGCGGTCTCGCGCAGCCTCGACGGCAGCGAGTGGCCCACCTCGGCCATGGCGTGGACGACCTCGTCGAAGGGCACGAGGGAGCGCACGCCCGAGAGCGCGAGCTGCGCGCTCGAGAACGCCGCCGCCACGCCGATGGCGTTTCTCGCCTGGCAGGGGACCTCGACGAGGCCGCCCACCGGGTCGCACACCAGGCCCAGCAGGTTGGAGATCGCAAGCGAGCTCGCCGTGAGCGCCTGCTCCGGCGTGCCGCCGAGCAGCTCCACGAGCGCCGCTGCCGCCATGGCCGCCGCCGAGCCCACCTCGGCCTGGCAGCCCCCCTCGGCGCCGGCCACGCAGGCGTGCGTCTGGATGTTGAGGCCCACCGCCGCGGCGCACCACAGCGCCGAGGCCACGTCCTTCTCGCCGGCGCCCACGGCGTCGGCCACGGCGAGCACGCAGCCCGGCACCACGCCGGCCGAGCCCGCCGTCGGGGCCGCAACGATCACGCCCATGGCGGCCGAGCGCTCCAGCACCGCCATCGCGCGCGCCACGGCGTCGGTCTGCGTGTCGCCGAGAAGCGCGTGGCCCCAGCGCCCCTTGCCCGCGTCTACGAGCCGCGCCTCGCCGCCGATGAAGCCGCCCAGCGACCGCGCGGGGCGCTCGATCGGCGCGGTGGTCTCCTCGCGCATGACCTCGATCACGCGCCGCATCGACGCCTCGGCGCGCCCGGCGCCGGACAGGCCCTCCTCGCGCAGCTCCATCACGCCGCCGATGGACAGGCCGCGCTCCCCGCAGGCCGCGAGCAGCTGCGCGCCGTCGTCGAAGAGCTCGGCCGCCGTCACGCCCGGCGCCGTCGCCGAGGCCGAGCCCGGGACGGAGATGAAGGTCGCGAAGTCAACGTCGCGCAGGTTGCGGACCATGGGCAGCACGCCGTCGGCCGGGGCGCCGTCGGTCTCGAAGACCGAGTAGGCGCGCCCGCCCTGCTCGGTGCGGTAGGTGCGGCAGAAGGCGATGTTGACCTCGGCCATGGCGAGCAGGTGCGTGAGGGACGCCAGGATGCCCGGCGCGTCGCGGTGCGCCACGAACAGCGTCGCGTAGGCGCCGGTGATGTCCACGCCCACGCCGTCTATCCTGCTGATGCGCATCTTGCCGCCGCCGAGGCTCTCGCCGCGGACCTGGCAGCGCGCGCCGGACTCGTCCGCCATGTCGATGTCCACGGTGTTGGGGTGGACCGACGAGTCGTCGGGCGCCTCCTCGAAGGAGAAGTCCAGCCCGGCCTCGCGCGCCAGGTCGAAGGCGTCGCGGATGCGCTCGTCGTCGGTGTCGAGGCCGAGGATCCCGGCCACCAGGGCGCGGTCGGTGCCGTGCCCGCGGTAGGTGTGGGCGAAGCTGTTCCACAGCGTGAAGCGAACGCGCACGATCCGCCCCTCCAGAAGCGAGGCGGCCACGCGCGCGCAGCGCAGGGCGCCCGCGGTGTGCGAGGAGGAGGGGCCGACCATCACGGGGCCGAGGACCTCGAAGGCCGAGGTGGTGGCGAGGGTCTGCGGGCGGGAGGGCATGGCTGCTCCTTTGCGGTCGCGCGGGCGGCGCCCCGGGGCGCGTCGGCGTGGCCGCGCCGCGGGTTCTTCTCGCCCTAGCTTACGTCAAGTGCGCCGTGCCGTGTGTAAGGGTCGCGCGTGCCGGCGAGAAGGACCGCGGGCGCGCATGCGATGTTTCCGTTTGCGCACGTTCTTCTCGCCGTGCCGGACGCCCGCGACCGGGGTGGATAAGATACCCAAGTCGCATCATCTGGCAAGAAGGAGGACCGATGGATCCCACAGAGCTCGTCAAGCTCCTCGGAATCGTCATCGTGGTGGTCGGGTTTGCCCTCAAGCTCGACTCCATCCTCATCATCATGGTGGCTGCCGTCGCAACTGCCGTGGTGGGCGGGATGGACCCGGTGGGATTCCTCGACACGCTCGGCGAGAGCTTTGTCTCCAACCGAAGCATGTGCATCTTCATCATGACGTTTGTGCTCACGGGCACGCTGGAGCGAAACGGCCTGCGCCAGGCCGCCGCGGCGCTCATCCGCAAGCTCAGGAACGCCACGTCGGGCATCATCGTCTCCGCCTACGGCCTGGTGCGCGTGGCCTTCGCCGCGTTCAACATCAACTTCGGCGGCGTGGCCGGCTTCATCCGCCCGGTCATCATGCCCATGGCGCAGGCGGCGGTGGAGCGCGACGGGAACAAGATCTCCGACAAGCACCTCGAGGAGCTTAAGGGCATCTCGGCCGGCATGGACAACGTGGCGTGGTTCTTCGGCCAGGTGCTCTTCGTGGGCGGCTCGGGCGGCCTGCTCGTGCAGGGGACCCTCGCGGGCCTCGGCTACGACGTGAGCCTCGTGGACCTCGCCGCCGTGCAGGTGCCGGTGGCCGTCGTCGCCATGCTCGTCGCCATCGTCTACTACAACCTGATCGACCGCAGGCTCATGCGTCGCCGCGAGCGCGTCCTGGCGGCCGCCGCGGGCGAGAAGGACGCCGCGGGCGAGAAGGGCGCCGAGCCCGTCGCAGCGTCCGAGCCCGACGCGCCCACGGACGCCGAGAAGGGCGGTGAGCGCTGATGGCCGAGTTCGTCCAGTTCTTCCAGAGCGCCGACGTCACGCTCTCCGACAAGCTCCTCGAGGTCGCCTACATCGTGATGGGCCTCATCGCGGTCTACGCGGGCATCCGCAACGCCACCGACCGCACCAACCCCAAGCGCCTGGGCACCGCCATCTTCTGGGTGGTGTGCGGCATGCTCTTCGTGGTGGGCCGCTGGGTGCCGACCACCGTGGCGGGCGCCCTCGTGGTCATCATGGTGATCCCGGCCATCTGCAAGCAGGTGGGCCGCGGCACCGGCGACGAGCCCACCGCCGAGGAGATGCAGGGCAACTTCGAGAAGATCGGCATGAAGCTCTTCATCCCGGCTCTCTCGCTCGGCGTCATGGCGCTCGTGTTTGCCCTGTTCACCAACATCAGCTCGCTCGTGGGCCTCACCTTCGGCGTGGTGGTGGGCGGCCTGCTGCTCTTCGCCTACTCGCACAAGAACACCCCGCGCGTCTTTCTCAACGACACGCGCCGCATGCTCGACGCGGTGGGCCCGCTCTCCATGCTGCCGATCCTGCTGGCGGCGCTCGGCTCGATCTTCACCGCCGCGGGCGTGGGCGACGTGATCTCCCACATCGTCTCGGGCGTCATCCCGCAGGACAACGTCGTGGTGGGCCTCGTCGTCTACGCCGTGGGCATGGCCGTCTTCACGATGGTCATGGGCAACGCCTACGGCGCCATCACGGTGCTCACGGTGGGCATCGGCGCGCCCTTCGTGCTCTCGCTCGGCGCCGACCCGGCGCTCGTGGGCTCGGTTGCGCTGACCTGCGGCTTCTGCGGCACGCTCATGACTCCGATGGCGGCGAACTTCAACATCCTGCCCGTCGCCATCCTCGAGATGAAGGACGACTACGGCGTCATCAAGAAGCAGGTCCCCATCGCGCTCATCATGCTGGTGGGACAGATCGCCTACATGATCGCGTTCGGCCTGTAGGACACGAGGGGACAGCGGGCACGGCGCCCGTCGCACGAGGGAGGTTTCGCATGAAGGTACTGGTCACGGGCTTCGAGCCCTTTGACGGCGCGACGGTCAACCCCGCCTGGGAGGCCGTGAGCCGCCTGCCGCGCCAGATCGCCGGCGCCGAGGTCGCCGTCACGCAGATCCCGGTGGTCTTTGGCAAGGACGCGGCGGCCGTCGAGGCGGCCATCGAGGCCGAGCGGCCCGACGTGGTCCTGTGCGTGGGCCAGGCCGGCGGGCGCAGCCACATCACGCCCGAGTTCGTGGGCATCAACTTCGCCAACGCGCGCATCCCGGACAACGAGGGCAACCAGCCGGTGGGCCGCCTCGAGGAAGACGGCCCGGACGCCTACTTCGCCACACTGCCCGTCTTCGCCATGGTGGACGCCGCCCGCGCGGCCGGCGTCCCGGCGGCCGTCTCCTACACGGCCGGCACGTTCTGCTGCAACGAGGTGCTCTACGAGCTGCTCCACTGCCTCGCGACGCGCCATCCCGGCGTGCGGGGCGGCTTCGTCCACGTGCCGTTTGCCACCGAGCAGGTCACGGGCATGGGCGAGGGCACGGCGTCGATGAGCGTCGAGATGATGGTCGCCGGCCTCACCGCCATGATCGAGGCCGCGGTCTCGGGCTCCGACGACGGCCTGCGCGCCGGCGAGGGCACCGAGCAGTAGTCCTTCTCGCCGCGCGGGCCTGCGTGGGCCGAGGCGACGGCGCCCGCGGAGAGACCGTAGGCGCGTGCCGACAGTTTTGCCTCCGGAAGTGTCGTTTGGCTCCTACAGGTTGCGGCTTGTAGGAGCCAAACGACGTTTTGGGCTCGCAAACTGTCGGCAGGCGCCTACAAAAGGCGGCCGGCTCCCAGGGGCGGGGGCCGGCCGGCTGCGTTTGGGCGAGAAGAACCTGCCGCTTGCGCCTCCTACAGTGCCATGGCGCGAGCGCGCTCGAGGCGCGGCAGGCAGTCGGCGCGGCCCACGAGCGCCATCGTCTCACCGAGGGGCGGGCTCACCAGGTTGCCGCAGACGGCCACGCGCACGGCCTGGAACACCAGGCGCTTCTTCACGTCGAGCTGCTCGGGCAGGGCCTCCAGCGCGGCGTCGATCGCCGTGGGGGTCCAATCCTCTGCGGGCAGCGCCTCAAGTGCCTCGCGGGCGGCGTCCAACACAGCGCCCATGCCCTCCTTGGCAAGCCCCTTGGCCACGGACTTCTCGTCATACTCCAGCGTGTCGGCCGTGGCAAAGACGGGCGCGCACACGCCCACCACGTCGGCGGGCATCTTGGTGCGCGGCTTCACGATGGCGGCCAGCGCGTCCACCCAGGCCTCGTCGAACTCGGCGCCCTCGCCGACGAGCCCGGCCTCCACGAGCTCCGGCAGCATGATCTTGTCGGCAAAGTCCGCGTCGGACATGGAGCGGATGTACTCGGCCTGGATCCAGTCGAGCTTCTTGGGGTCGAAGGTGGCCGGGTTCTTGGACACGTGGTCGAGGCTGAACTCGCGTGCCAGCACGTCGCGCGGCACGATGGTGGTCTCGCCGTCGAGCGACCAGCCGAGAAGCGCCAGGTAGTTGACGAAGGCGTCCGAGAGGTAGCCCGCGTCGCGGTACTCCTCCACGTTGGTGGCGCCGTGGCGCTTGGAGAGCTTCTTGCCGTCGGCGCCCAGGATCATGGAGATGTGCGCGAAGGTGGGCACCGGCGCGCCGAGCGCCTCGTAGACGATGACCTGGCGCGGGGTGTTGGAGAGGTGGTCGTCGCCGCGGATGACGTGGGAGATCTGCATGGCGGCGTCGTCGACCACGGTCGCGAAGTTGTAGGTGGGCGTGCCGTCCGAGCGGAAGATCACGAAGTCGTCGAGCTCGCGCGCGTTGAAGGTCACCTCGCCGTGGACCGCGTCGCGCACCACCACGTCGCCGCGGTCCTCGGGCACCTTGATGCGCAGGACGTAGGGCTCGCCGGCGGCAATACGGGCGCGCGCCTCCTCGGGGTCGAGGTCGCGGCAGCGGCGCTGGTAGCCCTGGAAGGGGTCCTTGCGCGCCTGCGCGGCCTCGCGGTCGGCGGCCAGCTGCTCGGGCGTGCAGAAGCACGGGTAGGCCTTGCCCTCATCCCAGAGGCGCTGCGCGGCGTCGCGATACATCTGGGCGCGCTCGGTCTGCTTGTAGGGGCCAAAGTCGCCGCCCACCTCCGGGCCCTCGTCCCAGTCGAGACCCAGCCAGCGCATGGCGCGCAGGATGATCTGGGTGTTCTCCTCGGTGGAGCGCTCGGGGTCGGTATCGTCGATGCGCAGGATGAAGGTGCCGTGGTTGGCGCGGGCAAACGCCCAGTTGTAGATTGCGGTGCGCGCGCCGCCAACGTGGAGCTTGCCGGTGGGCGAGGGCGCAAAGCGCACGCGAACGGGGGTCTCGGACATGAGGTTCCTCTCCGTGGTTCTTATCGTCACATACGCACCTAGTATACAGCGCCGGCGAGAAGGACGGCGACGTCCCGACGATGTCCGCACGGCAACCGCGAGCCCGGAATCGGCGGCGACTGCGACGGTGATGCCCAGTCGTGGCCCGTGATGAGCCTGGAATCCGCCGTGGCTGCGACGCGATCGCCCTGATTTCGTCGCAACCATGGCCGATTTTGGGCTCGCGCCCGGCGAGTCCGTCGCAACCATGGCCGATTTTGGGCTCGCGCCCGGCGAGTCCGTCGCAACCGAGCGGGTTTCTCGGCTCCACCGGCACCGCGCGTCGCCCGCGCGGCCTCACATGAGGCGCGTGCGCTCCAGGCGGTGCTCAAACCACTCGTTCAGGCGGATCACGGGACGGCGCAGCACCAGGCCCAGGAGCAGCGCCGGCACCAGGTAGGCGAGAAGAACGCCCAGCTCGCGCCAGAAGTCTCCGTCCCAGACCCCAAACATCGCCGCCCGCAGCGCCGCCTCGCTGTGCACAAACGGCAGCCACGAGTAGACCGCCTGGAACGGAGCGGGCAGCATCTCGGGCGGGAACGTGCCGCCCGAGCCGGCCACCTGGACCACCATGAGCACCACGGCAACGGCCTTGCCCACGTCGCCAAAGGACGCCGTGAGCGAGAAGATCAAGTTGACGTAGACGAGCGACGACGCCAGGCACGCAAGCAGCATGAGCCACGGGTGCTCGCACTGAACTCCCAGGTAGAAGAGGTCTCCGCCGCAGATGAGCGCCGCCTGGGCCAGCCCCACGACAACAAAGAGCGCAAGGCGTCCCACGTAGGCCTGCGCGTGCGAGCAGCCCGTCTCCTCGAGCGCGGCCTCGGAGGGCTTCGCGCGCACCAGCGCCGCGAGCACCACCCCGCCGATCCAGATGGCAAGCGTCGTGTAGAAGGGCGCCATGGCCGAGCCGTTGTTCTCAACGGGAAACACCGCCGTGCGCTCGACCGAGACCGGCGCCGCCACAAACTCGGCGAGCCCCTCCGGGCCAGACGCCAGAACCTCCCTCACTTGCCGCGCGTCGCCCGAGTCAAGCGCGGAGCGCAGCCGCTCGTGCAGGCCATCGAGCTTCTCGGCCGCCGCGTCCAGGCTGTCCGCGGTCTCGTCGAGGTCGTCGCGCGCCCCGGCGAGCCCGTCGCTCGCGTCCTTTGCCGCGGAGCCCACGGCCGCAAGGGTCCCGGCGAGGTTTCCCTCGATCGCGTCCGCCTGCTCGGCGGCCTCGGCCACCTGCCCAGCAAGGTTCCCGAGGCTGCCGCGCACCTCGTCGTCGTAGAGCTGCCCCGCGCCGCCCACCGCCGTGCGCGCCTCGTCCACGAGGCCCTTAAGCCGCTCGCGCGCCTCCTCGGCGTCCGCTGCCCCGGCGTCGAGGTCGCCCATCGTCTGGCCCAGCCCGTCAGAGAGGTCGCGCAGCTCAACGAGCGCCCGGTCAACGCGGTCGCGCAGACCGCCCACGCCCGCAATCGCGCTGCCGAGCCCCTCGCGCACGGGGCTGCCCTCGGGAAGCGTCCCCTCGAGCTCGCGCATGAGGTCGAGCTGCTCCCCAAGCGCGCCGTCCAGCCGCTCGAGCGCATCGATCTGCTCGCCTACGGCGTCCCGCGCGGCGGAGAGGCCCTTCTGGATCCTTGCCTCCTGCGCGCCCGCGACGTCGAGTGCATCGTCTATCGCTGCGTCCACTCCGTCGAGCCCCGCGCCCGCGGACTCGAGCGCGCCGGCCACGGACGTCTCTGCGTCGTCTATCGCCGACCCGGCCCCCGCAAGGCCCGACGCCGTCTCGCCGAGCACCTCGCCGGCGTCCGCCGTGGGGGAGAGCGCCGCGTCGGCCACCCCCGCGCCGCTGCCCAGAAGCCCGCGCGTCGACTCGAGCAGGTCCGCGAAGTCCCTCACGGAGCCCGCCGTTCCGGAGAGCGCGTCGGCGGAGTCCGTCACCGCGGCGTCGAGGCGCGCCGCGAGGCCCGTCACCGCGTCGTCGTCGAGCGCGGAGCCCAGCTCCTTGAGGGCGCCCGCGCCAACGGCGCTCACCGCCTCGGCAAATCCGGAGTCGATCTGCGCCATCACGGCCGAGGACGCCTTGTCGGTGACTATGGTGGCGATGGCGTTTGCCTTCTCGTTCTGGTAGAAGCGCACCTCGGCACGGACGGGATCGGCGGAGAAGGTGGTCATCATGTCGCGCGAGAAGTCCGGCGGAATCACCACGGCCGCGTAGTACTCGCCCGAGCGCACGCCCTCGACGGCGTCGGCCTCCGAGGTGACCACGTACCCAATGGAGTCGGAACCCTGCAGCTCGGCCACCACGCGCTCGCCCATGTTGACGGTCAGGGGCACCAGCTCCCCGGAGTAGCCCTCGTCCTCGTTGGCAACGGCCACGCGGATGTTGCCCGTGTTGCCGTACGGGTCCCAGCTGCCCGCGATGTTGAACCACGCGTAGAAGGACGGCACGGCGACGATTCCCACAAAGACCACTAGTGCGATGGCGTTGGCCCGCACGTGACGCGCGTCGCGGCGCACAAGCTCCCAGACCCCTCTCATCGCGCCTCGCCTCCCTTCTCGGCCCGCGCGGCGTCCTCGGCCAGCGCGACCAGCTCGTCTCTGTCCATCCGTGCCAGCCCGGCGCGCTCCGCCAGCCGCTCGTGCACGTACTCCAGCCAGATGAGGTACGCGCTCGCGGCAACCAGGGAGACCACCCACAGGCTCAGCAGCAACAGCTTTGCCGGATGGGCAAAGAGCAGGGCGAGAAGGGCCAGCGGCACGGCCAGCAGCGCCACGACGCCGCGCCGCACGCGGCGCGGGTACGCCAGCTCAAAGCGCGCGGCCCGTGCCAGGAACGCCTCGCGGTGGGCGGGGGAGGAGGCGAGCGCGTCCACCAGGAGCGCCAGGCGCCCGGCGTCCTTCTCGCCGTCACGCTCGGTCACAAGGAGGTCCGTCTGGGCCATCTTGCGGTCAAAGAGCGCGTTTGCCCCGAGGAGCCTCCTTCTGGCAGCCACGCCCAGAAGCAGCGCGGGAACGGCAAAGAGCGCAAGGACGGCGAGGTCGCGCGCGTAGTTTGTGCCATAGAAGCCCGCCACCGCCTCGCGCATGGCGCCGATCCCGTAGGTGAAGGGGAGCCACGGCCCCAACGCTCGGAAGAAGGCGGGCTGCATCTGGATGGGGTAGAGGCCGGACGCCCCGGGGATCTGCAGCACCACCAGCAGCACCGCGAGCGCCTTGCCAACGTGCTTGAGCGCCACGGCGAGCGAGTAGACCACGAGCACGTAGACCAGCGACGCCTCCATGCCCGCGAGCACAAACGCAACGGGGGAGACGCACTGGACGCCAAGCGCCAGGTCGCCCACGCAGCACGTCAGGGCCTGCACCTGGCCGAGGAGGGCGAGCAGGAGCCAGCGCCCAAAGAAGGCCTGCGTGGGCGTGACCTCGACGTCGCCCAGCCCCTCGCGGTCCACCTCCAGCTTGTAGATGGCCACGAGCACGAAGCCGCCCACCCACAGCGCGAGGTTGGTGTAGAACGGCGCCACCCCGGAGCCGTAGTTGGCAACGGGGAACACCGGCTCGTCGACCATCTGGACCGGCGAGCCCAGCGCCGCGCCCGTGGAGGCGGGGTCGAGGGAGAGGACGTCGCCCACGGCGGGCAGGGCCCGTGCGCTCTGCACGGCGGCGAGGTCGTCTGCCAGCGCGCCCATGCGATCGGCGGAGCCCCTCAGGGAGTCGGCGGTGTCCGCCAGGGTTGACTGGCTCTGGGCGAGAAGCGCGTCGAGCTGGGCCAGCCCGGCGTCCGCCTGCTCGATCATCGGCACGAGCGAGCCGGTTCCGCCGGCAAGGCGACCGCCCGCGTCCGCGAGGGCGTCGAGCGCGGAGGAGAGCTCGGGCGCCGCGCCCGTGGCGAGGTCCGTCCGCAGGGCGTCGATCGAGCCCGTGCCCGCCTGGACGGCGTCGTTCACCGAGGTGGCGAGCCCGTCCACGCTCTTGGCCCCGTCGCTCACCTCGTTGCTTATCCCCTGGAGCTCGTCGAGGGCGGAGGCCTGTCCGCTGGCAAGCCCCTCGAGAAGCGACACCTGCTCGTCGAGCGCGGAGACCACCTGCTGCTGGAGGGCGCGCTGCGCGTCGTCGGCAGGCTCTAGGGAGGCGACCTCGTCGCGCGCCGCCCCGAGCGACTCCGCCATGCCCGTCACGTCGTCGTTTGCCGCCCGCAGGCGCGAGAGCGCCGCGTCGAGGCGCCCCTGCGCCCAGCCCACGTCCCCGGCGATGCGGCCGATGTCCTGGCTCGCCGTCGAGGACAGTCCGGAGATCGCGGAGGCGCCCTCGCCCAGCCTGTCGTCGAGGCCGCGGGCAAAGGAGCGCAGCCCCTCGCGCGCGCCGGCGAGCGACCCGAGCGCGGAGTCCATCGACGAGGCGAGCCCTCCCGCCGCGTCCGCCGTGGCGGAGAGCGTCTCACGCGCGCGGCCCACGGCCTCGCGGGCCGCACCCACGGTCCCGCCCGCGTCCTCGAGGGAGTCCGCCAGGTCGTCGAGGCGCCCCTGCGTGGCGCGGAGGCTCCTCAGCGCGGACGACCTCGCCCCGTCGACGTCCCCCGCGGCGGACCCCACCGCGCCCTGGAGCCTCTGCGTGACGGTCTCCCCGGCGAGCGACACAAACTGCCCGGCGATCTGGTCCTCGAGCGTGGTCGCCCCCGTGTCCGTCACCTTGGGCGCCACCGCGTTGGCCTTCTCGTTGACGTAGTAGCCAATGCGGGCCTGCGTGGGGTGGCCGTCCAGCACGCCCGCGAGGGTCGAGGTGAAGTCGGGCGGTATGACAAAGGCGGCGTAGTAGCGGCCGGCGCGGACGCCTTCGAGCGCCTCGTCCTGGTCCACGAAGGTCCAGCCGAGCTGGTGGTTCTCCTCGAGCCTCTCCCTTACCATGTCGCCGGCGTTGACCTCTCCCATGCCGGGGACCTCGGCGCCTTTGTCCTCCACGACCACGGCCACGGGCACGGTGGAGGTGCTCTGGTACGGGTCCCAGTTGGCAAGGATGTTCACCCACGCGTAGAGCGCGGGGACGAGGCAGACCCCAACCGCCACCACCAGGGCGACGGGGCTTGCCGCCAGGCGCTTGAGGTCGCGGCCGAGGATGCGCGCGATGGTTCCCATGAGAGGCTCCCTTGAGCGAGACGTGTTACGCGTTCAATGGCTCAAGAGGTACCCCGCGGGGCGAGTTTTATTCAGGAGTCCAATAATTTTGAGCCAAGTTCAAAACATCTGAACAGATGCTAAGATTGAAGCGTTGGCACGACGGCGCCTGGCGGCGCGGCACGAGGGAACGGAGAAGGACATGGCGGCAAGGCCCGGCACGGCAACGCCCAAGAGCGCGGCCACGCGCGAGAAGATCATGGCGGCCGCGACCTCCCTCATGGCGGAGCGCGGCTCGGCGGACTTTCAGATGGCGGAGGTCTCCGCCCGCTGCGGCATGTCCAAGGGCTCGCTCTACTACTACTTCTCCGACCGCGCTGAGCTCGTTCGCGCGGTGCTCGACCGCGCGGTGGACGACCTGGTGGCAAGCGTCGAGAGGATCGTCTCCACGGCCCCCTCGGCGGCGGACTCCATCGCCGGCCTGCTCGACGCCCTCGCCGAGGCCACCCGCCCGGGAGGCCCGCTCATGCTGGCCGTTGCCGGGGCGGGTGCCGGCTCCGCTCCGGTCGAGGGGCCGCGCCTCGCGCGCATAGTGGACGTGCTGGAGGCCCAGATCGAGCGCGCAAAGGCGGAGGGGCTCGTGCGCCCCGAGGTCAACGCGCGCCTCGCCGCGGCGGCGGTCGCGGGTGCCTTCCTGGTCTTTGAGCGGGTGGACGTGCGGGCAACCGCCGAGGACGTCCTGGGCCTCGCGCTCTGCGGGATCGGGACCAATGCAGGGCGGGAGAGGTTTGCGGGCGCGGGCTCGACCGCGGCGGCAGGCCCTGACGCCTAGGCGACCGCCTCGCCCGCGGTGGACTCGCGAACGATCAGCTCCGTCTCGAGGACCATCGAGCGCGACCCCAGCTCGTATCCGGCGAGAAGGTCGATGAGAATCCTGCAGGCGGAGTAGCCCATGCGGTAGCGCGGCTGGTTGACCGTGGTGAGCGTGGGCGTGAGCATCGTGGAGAGCTCGGCGTTGTCAAAGCCCACGACCTTGAGGTCGCGCGGGATCTCTATGCCGGTGGTGTGGGCCGCGCGAACAACCGCCGCGCCAAAGGTGTCCGAGACGGCAAAGATGCCGTCGGGGACCTCGCCGGAGTCAAAGAGGTGCGTGAGCGCGGAGTAGGCGAGCGCGTAGCTGTTGTCCGGGATCTGCAGGATCCAGCCGGGAAGCACGCGCACGTCGCTTCTTGCCGTGGTGTCGAGAAACCCCTCGAGGCGCTCGCGCGAGAACTTGAACTCGTTGGAGCCCGCCACGATGGCGAGCCGCTTGCACCCGCAGGAGATGAGGTGCTCCGTCGCCCTGCTCGCCGCCAGGTGGTCGTCGATGGTGACGTAGGGCGCGTCAACGTCCGGGCGGCTCTCCGCGCACTGCACGAGCGGCACCACGGCCTCGACCGCCTGGATGGCCCTCGCCGAGAGGGGAGAGGTGGTGATGACGCCGCTCGCGCCGCAGCGGCGCAGCATCGAGCAAAACGAGCGGGCGGTCTCGTTGGTGATGTTGTCCCAGGAGATGAGCGTGTCGTAGCCGGCGTTGTTCGCGGCCA
Source organism: Olsenella sp. An188 (assembly GCF_002160255.1). Classification (GTDB taxonomy): domain Bacteria; phylum Actinomycetota; class Coriobacteriia; order Coriobacteriales; family Atopobiaceae; genus Thermophilibacter; species Thermophilibacter avistercoris. The sequence continues at coordinate 54,451 of NZ_NFKF01000005.1, forward strand.
CGCGCACGCCGTGGACGATCTCGCTGTAGAAGGGGTTGTCGAGCCAGGGGAGGTTGACCACCACGAGCCCGCGGCAGTCCGGGGACCCCTCGCGATACTGATCGACCGGGCCGCCGTAGCCAAGGTTGCGGATGCTTGAGTTGATGCGTCCGAGCGTGCGGTCGTTGACGAGCTCGGGATGGTTGAGCGCGCGCGACACCGTGGCGGGGGAGACCCCGGCGCTCTCGGCGATCTGCGCGATGGTGACCCTTCTGTTGACGGCCATGGGGCCCCTTCCACGTGCTCGCGGGCGCTCCCGCCGGTCCTTCTCATCAGTATATTATGAACGGGCCGTGCTGAAGCGTTCCTAAAACAGCCTCAATGAAAGAATCTTTCATAACAGCGGGTGAGCGCGAGCATACGTCGGCAAGCGGTAGCAAATGCAATTTCACCGGTAAAAACCTAACGTTCGGGGAATATCCGCGACGCGAAGAATGAAAACCTCATAGCATCGGTGCTGAAAGATATGCGGCATTACGAATGAAAACTCGTTTCAGCCAGCGGGACGGGGCGCCCGGCGCCCCAGACGAGGAGGTCGCAATGGTCAGGATCGGCGTCATCGGCTGCGGAAAGATCTCTCAGGTCCGCCACATCCCCGAGTACGAGGCAAACCCCAACGCCCAGCTCGTCGGCCTCTTTGACGTGAACGTCGAGCGCGCCCGCGCCCTTGCGGCCGAGCACGGCTGCCGTGCCTACGACACCCTCGAGGATCTTCTCGCCGACCCCAAGATCGACGCCGTGAGTGTCTGCACCTCCAACGCCACGCACGCCGAGAGCACGATCGCCGCGCTCAAGGCCGGCAAGCACGTGCTGTGCGAGAAGCCCATGGCCATCACGATCGAGGAGTGCGAGGCCATGGTCGCCGCCGCGCGCGAGGCCGGCCTCAAGCTCATGATCGACCAGAACCAGCGCTTCGCCCGCGCGCACGTCCGCGCCAAGGAGCTTCTTGACGCCGGCAAGATCGGCGACGTGCTCACCTTCCGCACCACCTTTGGCCACGGCGGCCCCGAGACCTGGAGCGTCGACCCCGGCACCGGCTCGTGGTTCTTTGACCCCAAGCGCGCCGCGATGGGCGCGATGGCCGACCTCGGTGTTCACAAGACCGACCTCGTGCAGTGGCTCATCGGCCAGAGGGTCGTCTCCGCCACGGCCAGGGTTGCCACGCTTGACAAGCGCGACGCCGAGGGCAACCTCGTGGGCGTCGACGACAACGCCCTGGTCATCTACACGATGGACGGCGGCGCCATGGGCACCATGACCGCGAGCTGGACCTACTACGGCCCCGAGGACAACTCCACGGTCCTCTACGGCACCAAGGGCATCATGCGCATCTACGCCGACCCGGCCCACTCGATCGAGGTCGACCTCAAGTGCGGCGAGACCGAGTACTACGACGTCGAGGCCATCCAGACCAACGACAACCAGACCGCCTCGGGCGTGATCGACGCGTTCGTCGACTGCCTCGAGCGCGATGTCGAGCCTGCGGTCTCCGGCGAGAGCGTGCTCGCCGCCATGCGCGCGGTCTTTGCCAGCGTGGAGTCCAGCAAGACGGGAACGACGATTCAGATCGCGCAGGACTAGGCCCTGCCGCCGCAAGAGACAAGGAGCAAGACCATGAAGATGGGATTCATCACGTCGCTGTTCGACGGCTGGACCTACGAGGAGATGATCGACGAGGTCGCCCGCATGGGCATCGAGTGCGTCGAGGTCGCGTCCTGGCCCAAGGGCAAGGCCGAGCGCAAGTACGCCGGCGTGACCCACATCGAGGCCGAGCGCGTGCTCGAGGACGACGCCTACGCCCGTCACCTGCTCGACTACGCTGCCGAGAAGAACGTGCGCATCTGCGCCATCGCCTACTACCCCAACAACCTCGACCCTGACCTCGAGCGCCGTCGCGCCTTCAACGACCATCTCGTCGCCTGCATCCACGCAGCTGCCAAGCTCGGCGTCCCCAAGGTGACGACCTTCATCGGCCGCGTGACAAACAAGACCTTCGAGGAGAACCTCGAGATCGCCCGCGAGGTCTGGACGCCCATCCTCAAGGTCGCCGAGGACGAGGGCATCCTCGTCTGCATCGAGAACTGCCCGATGCTCTTTGACGCCTCCAACTGGCCCGGCGGACAGAACATCATGACCACGCCCGCCAACTGGGAGCGCGTCTTCGAGGTGCTGCCGAGCAAGAACCTCGGCCTCGCCCTCGACCCGAGCCACTTTGTCTGGCAGATGATCGACTGCTCGGCTGCCATCCGCGAGTTTGCCGACAAGATTTTCCACGTGCACTTCAAGGACATCAAGCTCAAGCGCGAGGAGCTGGCCCGCCGCGGCATCATGGCCTACCCGCTCGACATCATGGACCCCAAGATCCCGGGATACGGTGACGTCGACTGGTCCGAGTTTGTCTCGCAGCTCTCGATGGTGGGCTACGACGGCGACTGCTGCCTCGAGATCGAGGACCGCTTCTTCGAGGGCAGCCGCGAGCGCCTGGTCCAGAGCGTCGAGCTCGCCAAGCGCTACATGGACCAGTTTGTGATCTAGCAAGAGCGGGCGCCTGCGCGCCAGGAGAGAGGGAACGTCCCGCCCTAACAGGGGATGGGCGGGTACCGATAGGGAAGCTATTGGGAACAAGAGGAAGGAACAGCTATGTCCAACATTTCGCGTCGCACGTTCCTGGCAGGCTCGAGTGCCTCGCTGCTCGCGGTCTTTCTGGGCGGCTGCACCGGCTCCAACGAGCCCGCGGCCGAGGGTGAGGGCACCGAGGCCGCTGCCGGCGGCCACATCTACGTGCTGACCGCTTCGCCCGACCACGGCTGGACCGGCCAGGTCGGCGTGTTTGCCCAGGAGAAGGTCGACGAGGTCAACGAGGCTGGCGTCTACACCGCCGAGCTTCAGACCGCCGGTGCTGCCGCCGACCAGATTGCCCAGGTCGAGGACATCCTCGCCGGCGACCTCTCCGGCGTCGCGGGCATCGTCATCCAGCCGCTCGACGACACCGTCCAGTCCGCCATCCAGCAGATCGTCGACGCCGGCGTTGCCTACGTCGCGTTCGACCGCATCATCGAGGCCGTCCAGGACTCCGCCGTCGCCAACGTCAAGGGCGACAACTCCGGCATCGGCGCCGGCTCCGCCGCCTACTTCGTCGAGAACGGCATGAAGCCGGGCGACGCCGTCTACATCTACCAGGGCGACACCTCCTCCGTCACCACCCTGCGCGACAACGGCTTCACCGACTACCTGCTCGGCAACCTCGAGTTTGACGGCGCCACCGTCCCCGAGGACGCCAAGTGGACCCAGGAGCAGATCGACTCCGCCATCACAAAGTCCGGTGCCATGAACTGGAGCCGCTCCGACACCAAGGCCGCCTTCGAGGCCCTTCTCGGTGACGAGGCCAACGCCTCCATCAAGTGGTGGTACGCCGAGGACGACGAGCTTGCCATGGGCATCCTCGAGGCCCTCAACGGCGGTGGCATCTCCGACTCCGCCAAGGAGGCCTTCTACGCCACCAAGCCCTTCATCACCGGCTGCGGCGGCCTGCAGGAGTACTACGACGTCATCTCCGGCGAGTCCTACACCGACATCACCGCCAACCTCGGTGGCGTCATGTCCACCACCTACTCGCCGTCCATGATCCAGACCGCCATTCAGGACATGGTCGATCACCTCGACGGCAAGGAGGTCCCGCAGGACCACGTCATCGCCTGCGAGAACGTCACTGCCGAGAACGTCGCCGACTACGTCGGCTTCGAGTAGGCCTTTCCCGGCGTCCGCCCGCGGTCCCCGTGCGGGCGGACGCCCCTTGTGTGCGCTCGCCAGGTCTGCCGCACCTGGCGAGCGCACATGCCTTTGGCGGGCGACGTCCCGCCCCTTGAAAGTCACACCGCCGCGTCAAGAAAGGATCGCCATGGATCTTCTCACCATGAGCGGCATCAGCAAGGCGTTCAGCGGCGTTCCCGTTTTGAGAGGCGTCGACCTGCGCGTAGGGCGCGGCGAGGTCCACGCCCTTCTCGGCGAGAACGGCGCCGGCAAGTCCACGCTCATGAACATCCTCACCGGGTCGTACACCGCTGACGCCGGCACCGTCACCTTTGACGGCGTCGACATCACGGGCGCGTCGATCAAGGCGGTCGAGAAGGCCGGCATCGCCTTTGTTCACCAGGAGCTCAACCTCTTCAACGACCTTCTCGCCTACGAGAACATCTTCTTGGGCCAGGAGGAGACGGGTCCCGTCTTCTCGCTCAAGAAGAAGAGCATGATCGCCAAGGCGCGCGAGCTCTTTGAGCGCCTGGGCGTGGACATCGACCCCACCGCGCTCGTTGCGGACCTCAAGCAGAGCCAAAAGCAGCTCCTTGAGATCAGCCGCGCGCTCTTCTTCAACGCCAAGCTGCTCATCCTCGACGAGCCCACCACGGCGCTCAACACCGCCGAGGTGGAGCACCTCTTTGAGATCGTGCGCAACCTGCGCGACCAGGGGACGTCGTTCATCTTCATCTCGCACAAGATGCCCGAGATCTTTGAGCTCTGCGACACCTACACGGTGCTGCGCAACGGCTCCTTCGTGGGTCAGGGCCGCATCGCCGAAACCACGCCGCGCGAGGTCACGGGCCTGATGGTGGGCGCCACGATCTCCGAGCGCGGAGCCTGGGAGCCGCGTGAGACGGGCGAGGTCGTGCTCTCGCTCGACCACTACAGCGGGCCCGGCTTTGACGACGTCTCCCTCGAGGTGCGCCGCGGCCAGGTCATTGGCCTCACGGGCCTCATGGGCTGCGGCAGCACCGAGCTCATGCAGTGCCTCTTTGGCATCACGCACGCCACGGGAGGCACGGCCGAGGTGCTCGGCAAGAGGCTTCATGGCGGCTCGATCCACGAGGCCATGAAGGCGGGCGTTGCCATGCTGCCCTCCGACCGCAAGGAGAACTCCGTCGTGCCGGACATGTCCCTTCTCGAGAACATGTACCTCTCCGAGCACGTGCTCTCCGCGAGGAGCTTTGCGATCAGCAAGAGCAAGGAAGAGGAGCGCTTCGACCACTACAAGAAGCTGCTGAGCATCAAGGCAAACTCGAGCGCCGACAGCGTGCTGTCCCTTTCTGGCGGCAACCAGCAGAAGGTCTTCATGGCGCGCTGGCTCAACACCGATGCCGAGCTGCTGCTCTTTGACAACCCTACGCAGGGCATCGACGTGGGCGCCAAGGCGGAGATCTACCACCTGATCCTCGAGCTTGCGCGCGGGGGCAAGACCGTGATCATCAACACGCTCGAGATTCCGGAGCTGCGCGAGGTCGCCGACGTGTGCTACGTGCTCTACGAGGGCCGCGTCGTCAAGCGCCTGGACCACGACCAGATCGACGAGCAGACGGTCATGCTCTACTCCACGAACTCCGTGAGCGACGACGTTTCTCCTGAGACGAATGAGTGAGGTGCATCCATAGTGAACGAGAACTCGACAACTAAGCCGGCGGGCCTGGCGAGCGCGCTTGGCATCGTGAAGCGCTACAGCTTCGTGCTGGTGTTTCTCGCCATCCTGGTCGTGTACGCGATTGCCAACGGCGGCCTCACGCTGAACGCCGCCATGAACGTCCTGCGCCACAGCGCCGTCATCGGCACGATTGCCATTGGCATGGGCATCGTGTGCCTCACCGGCGAGATCGACCTCTCCGTGGGCTCGATGCTCGCGCTCGTGGCGGGCTTCTCCGTCGTGGTGTTCAACATGACGGGCTCGATTCCGCTGACGCTGCTGTTCGCGCTCGTGTTCGGCGCGCTGTGCGGACTTGTCAACGGCTTTCTGGTGGGCGTCGTGCAGATGCCGGCCTTCATCGTGACGCTCGCGACGATGCTCATCTACCGCTCCGTTGCGCAGTACGCCTGCCAGCACCTGCCCGGCGAGCTCATCGGCAACGGCAGCTCGGTGTACCGCATGTCCAACGAGATCGCGTCCTATGACGCGCTCTACACCTTTGGCAACGCGCGCGTGGCGGGCGTGCCGATCGTGGGCATCGTGATGGTGCTCATGGTGGTGGTCTTTGTTTACCTGTGCTCGTCCACCAAGTTTGGCAAGAAGATCTACGCCGTGGGCTCCAACGCCAAGGCCGCCCACCTCGCGGGTATCTCCGTGCCGCTCATGAAGACCCTCGTCTTCACCATCGCCGGCGCGCTCGTTGGCCTCTCCGCCTTTGTGTGGGTGGCGATGAACGCCTCCGCCGACCCGGCGACCACGGGCACGAGCTACGAGATGTACGCCATCGCCTCGGTGGTGCTCGGCGGCATCAGCATGAGCGGCGGACGCGGCCGCATGATCGGTGTGCTGTTTGGCGCGATGTCCTATGACGTCATCGACAAGATCATCATCGCGCTCAAGATGGACGCGCTCATCCAGGACACCATCAAGGGCATCATCCTCATCATCGTCATCATGATTCAGGTGGCAGGTCCCCAGCTCAAGGAGTTCTTTGGCCGCCACAAGGGGTCCGGGGCAAAGTAGCCTCGCGTGATTCCCATGTGCTCCGCGGGCTGCTTCAAGAGCTCGAAGCGCGGACCGATGTCTCCTTCCTCCCGCCCCTCCCTTGGCTTTGCCGGGGGAGGGGTGCCCTTTGACTGATCGTCTCGCCTCGCCTCCCCACCGCCTGCAGCCCGCCGCGCGCCGTGCGCGGGCGAATGCGAGGGACTTTGTGGGGAATGGCCTTTGACCCGTTACGCTCGGCCGGTGCGGGTAGGATAAGAGGGCTTTGTCGCATGCCCGACGGAATGGTAACGGCCGTCGGGGAAACCGCCTAAGGAGTGACCCACATGCAAGACACCTCTCGTTCCACCAACGCTGCGCCTCGCAGCTACCTCTTCACCTCGGAGAGCGTGACCGAGGGGCACCCGGACAAGATCTGCGACCAGGTCTCCGACGCCATCCTGGACGCGCTCCTGACAAAGGAGGCGCAGCTCCAGGCCGAGGGCTACATCGCGCCCAACGGCACCCCCGCCAACGTCGACAACGTGCGCTGCGCCTGCGAGACCTTTGTGACCACGGGAACCGTCGTCGTTGCCGGCGAGGTCCGCACCGAGGCCTACCTCGACGTCCAAAGCATCGCCCGCAACGTCATCCGCCGCATTGGCTACGACCGCGCCAAGTACGGCTTTGACGCCGAGACCTGCGGCGTCATCAACATGATCCACGAACAGAGCCCCGACATCGCGCAGGGCGTCGACGAGTCCTTTGACGCCCAGGCCGGCCGCACGACCGACCCGCTCGACCTCATTGGTGCGGGCGACCAGGGCATGATGTTTGGCTACGCCACCGACGAGACCGACGTCTACATGCCCATGCCGCACTACCTGGCCTCCCGCATGGCCGAGCGCCTGGCTGCCGTGCGCAAGGACGGCACGGTGCCCTACCTTCGCCCGGACGGCAAGACCCAGGTGACCGTCCGCTACGAGGACGACCGTCCCGTCGAGGTCACGGCCATCGTGGTCTCCACCCAGCACGACGCTGCCATCGCCAGCATGGACACCGTGCGCGAGGACATGGTCGAGCACGTGATCGCCCCGGTCCTGGACGCCGTGGGCATCGCCTGGGACAACGCCGTCATCTACGTGAACCCCACCGGTCGCTTTGTTGTGGGCGGCCCCATGGGCGACACCGGCCTCACCGGCCGCAAGATCATCGTGGACACCTACGGCGGCATGGGTCGCCACGGGGGCGGCTGCTTCTCCGGCAAGGACTGCACCAAGGTTGACCGCTCGGCTGCCTACGCCGCGCGCTGGGTTGCCAAGAACGTGGTGGCCGCCGGCCTTGCGCACCGCTGCGAGATCGAGCTTGCCTACGCCATCGGCGTGTCCCACCCGCTCTCCATCATGGTGGACACCTTCGGCACAGGCGCGGTGGAGGACGAGAAGATCAAGAAGGCCGTCGAGCAGGTCTTTGACCTGCGCCCGGGTGCCATCATCCGTGACCTGGACCTGCGTCGCCCCATCTACGAGAAGACCGCCGCGTACGGCCACTTCGGCCGCGAGCTCCCCGAGTTCACCTGGGAGCGCACGGACCGCGTGGAGGAGCTCCGCGCGGCTGTGGAGGAGCTGGGCTAGGCCTTCACGCCCCGCAGAGCGCGGGACAATAAACAAGAGGGGCCGAGAAGAACCTGCGTGCGCGGGTTCTTCTCGGCCCCTTTTTGTGTGGCGTCGCGCCGTGACCAGACAATCGAAGCAAACGAGGAGGAGCCCCGATGGAGTATGGGTATGCTCGGGTGTCAAGCAAGGACCAGAACCTCGATCGACAGCTGGACGCCCTTCGAGCGTTTCCCGTCGCCGAGCAGTGCATCTACGCGGACCGCTGCTCTGGCGCGACGTTTGAGCGCCCGCGCTACCAGGAGCTCGTGGAGCGCTTCTCGACGGGGGACGTGCTTGTGGTGAAGAGCATCGACCGGCTTGGCAGGAGCTACGAGGAGATTCTGGAGCAGTGGCGCTACCTCGTCCGCCGGAAGGGCGTGGACATAGTCGTCCTGGACATGCCTCTGCTGGACACGCGTGCCGTGGGCGACGCCGCCCGCGGCGTGACGGGGGTGTTCATCGCGGACCTCGTGCTTCAGGTGCTCTCCTACGTGGCTCAGGTCGAGCGCGAGAACATCCGCCAGCGGCAGGCCGAGGGGATAGCGGCGGCGCGCCGTCGCGGGATCAAGTTTGGGCGACCGAGCAAGGAGCGCCCGCGGCACTACTCGACGGTGGTCGGGCTCTACGCGGGCGGCGAGCTCTCCAAGTCCAAGGCCGCCGAGACCCTCGGCGTGAGCCGGGCGACCTTCGACAAGTGGCTTGCGCAGGACCGGGAGTGTCTGGCGGGGGGAGGGTCGGGCCGCTGAGAGGGTCCGGCTCGATGGCCTGAGCGACTTTTCGTGCATCCTGGCAAGTTATTAAAAAAAGATAATTCCCTGCTCCGAAGGCTAGAAAAAGTGAAGGAGCCGGAAAGAAAGCTGTCAGAAAAGTAGACCTTTCTGACTGGCTGCGCATGGCGGCCCCGGGTTGGTCCTGGGGTCGCCCCTCTTTGGGTCCCTGGCGAGAAACCCCTGTTGGGGGACGCTTCCACGGACTCACTTCAACACCTTTTCAGAGACCAACACTCCCTTTCGCAAATGTCTACGCCTCCTACGAGAAGGTCGTCGACCCCGTCGCCGAGACCCACAAGGTCACCTTCGACGACTGCCTCGAGAGCACCGAGAACCAGGTTGTCGTGGTTGAGGACGGGCAGGCCGTCGCCAAGCCGGCAGATCCGACCTGCGAGGGCTACGCCTTCGTCGGCTGGTTCTCTGACACCGAGCTCACGCAGGAGTGGGACTTCTCCACGCCCGTGACCGAGGACATGACGCTCTGGGCCAAGTGGGAGAAGAACGCCGACGCCGTCGACCCGGGCGAGGACGTCGAGACCCCGAGCACCCCGTCCGAGGACGACTCCACCGACGCCACTGACGAGACCGAGGACGTCGTCCCGAACACCGGTGACGCCTCCATCGCGGTCTCCGGCATCGCCCTTGTCGGCGCTGCCCTCGCCGGCGCGGGCGCGCTGCTGAAGCGTCGCCGCTAGGGGCCGGCGTGACCGCCACGGCCGGGGCGCCCGGCGCCCTCACCCTGGACGGCGTCGCCTCGACCGTCGGCGGCCGGCACGCGTTCGTGCGCGAGCGCGTGCTGGCCCTGGTCGCGCGCGAGACCGAGCGCTCGGGCGGCCTCAGCGCCACCAAGCGCGATCTTGCCGAGCTCCTGGGCTGCGACGTCAGCTCCGTCGACGGTGCCATAAAGCGCCTGAGGCGCGAGGGGGCCATAGTCTCGGCCCCGCGCTTCGACGAGAGCGGAGGCCAGCTCGCCAACGTCTACCGCACGACGTCCTGACGCGCCGGGGGCGCGGCCCGCAGAGGGCCGCGCCCCCTTCTCGTCCCGCGCCCCCTGCACGGTTCTTCTCGCCCTTCCCCTTGTGCTATAAAGAGCAGAACCGCGCAGAGGGGATCCCAGACATGACGCAGCCTCCCGAGGACGAGAAGAACGCAGCCGGCAACGCCCGCCACCTCGCCGAGCAACCTCGCCGCGTGCCGCTTGCGGCCAAGGTGCTCGTCGCGCTTGTCGCGGTCCTGGCGGTCGCCGCCCTTGCGGGCTGGGCGTGGCTGTCCGGCGTCGAGCGCTCCATGCGCGTCGACGAGGAGCAGCAGGCGGAGCTCGACGAGGCCCTCTCCAGCCCCGAGCCGGCGCTCACCGACGCCCCGGAGCCCTTCTACGTCCTCCTGATCGGCTCGGACGCCCGCAAGGGGGACACCGTCTCCCGCTCCGACACGATCATGCTCGCCCGCGTGGACATCGCCGGGGGCGCCGTCAGCCTCGTCTCCATCCCGCGCGACACGATGATCTACAGCGAGTCCGGCTACGTCGAGAAGATCAACGCCGAGTACAACTACGGGCCCGCGGCCACCGTGCGCGCCGTCTCCGAGTTCGCCGGCGTGGACATCGCCCACTACATCGAGATCAACTTCGAGGGGCTCAAGGACGTGGTCGACGCGCTCGGGGGCATCACGGTGGACATCCCCGAGGACATAGACGACGCCAAGGCGAAGCTCACGATCTCGGCAGGCGAGCAGGTCCTCGACGGAGCGACCGCGCTCAAGTACGCCCGCGCGCGCTACAGCGTGACGGGCGGGGACTTCGGGCGCGCCCAGGCGCAGCGCCAGGTGGCCGAGGCCATCGCGCGCGAGGTCCTGGCGAGCAGCCCGATGGAGCTCCCGGGCGTGATCGCGGAGCTGGCCGAGTCCGTCAAGACCGACCTCAGCGTCGCGGACATCGTCTCCTACGCGCTCGGCCTGCAGGGCCTCGAGGGCTCCCTCGACGTCTACTCCGCCACCGCCCCGAGCTACGCCTACGACGAGGGCGGCGTGTCCTACGTCGCGACCATGTACGACGAGTGGCGCGCCATGATGCAGCGCATGGACGCCGGGCTCGACCCGGCCGACGAGGACGCCGTGATCCCCGCCGAGCAACTCGCGGACGAGCGCCTCGGCGCGGCGACGAACGCGGCCGGCCCGCGCGACTACGCCTACCTCGCCGAGACCTCCGCCCTCACGACCGACGACGTGGCCGCCGCGGACGAGGGGGACGACGCCTCCGAGACGTCCCAGCTCCCCTCGGCGGAGTAGGCCGCCGGGGCGCGGGGAGGCGGCATGGCCCGGCACTTCGACTTCACGGACCGCGGCAACGCGACCAACGAGGACTTCGCCCGCGCGGGGGCGCTGCCGGGCGGACGCGCCTACGGCGTCGTGATCGACGGCGCCACGGGGCTCTCCGGCGAGCCGCTCTTCCCGGGGCGCTTCGCCACCAACGCACAGTGGCTCGCGCAGACGGTGGGAGGCGAGACGTGCCGCGCGCTCGAGGCGGGCGCGTCGGCGGCAGACGCGCTCTCCCGCGCCGTTCTCGCCGCGCGGGCGGAGTACGAGGCCGCGCTCGGGCGCCCCGTGGAGCTGGCGGACCCGGACGCCGTGCCGTCCGCCACGCTCGCCCTCGCGGTCGTGGGGGAGGACGACGTGGAGCTCTGGGGCCTCGGCGACTCGCCGCTCGCGGTGCTTCGCCGCGACGGCTCGCTCGCGGTCTCCACCGACGAGACGCTCGAGGAGCTTGACGGCCGCGCGGTCGCGCTCATGGCCGAGCGCGCCGCGGGACGCGACCTCACGGCCCCCGAGAAGCGCTCGCTCGTATCCGACGTGGTTCTCGCCAACAGGCGCCTGCGCAACTCCGAGGGCGGCTACTGGTGCCTCGACCCCACCGGCTCCGGGCTCGCGCACGCCCGCCGCCTCACGCTGCCGCGTCGCGAGGTGGTGGCGGTCGCCGGCATGAGCGACGGGCTCTTCCGCGCGTTCGGCCAGTACGGGATGGCGCGGCTCGAGGACGAGCTCGCGGGCCTCACGCCCCGCTCGGTCCGCCGGCTCGTGGCAAGGATGCGCGAGCTCGAGGCGTCCGACCCGCTCCTGGAGCGCTTCCCGCGCCTCAAGGTCGGCGACGACGCGAGCATGTTCTGGATCGCCCCGTAGGGCCACGCGCGCCGCTCCCTCGCCCGCCTGCCCGGGTACAATGGTCTGCCGAGAAGAACGCGCCGGCCAAGCGCGCCGGCGCCGCAGGAGACGGAGGCGACATGCGCTACGCGAGCGTCGTGCTCGACATACCCACGCGGGCGCTCGACGCCGCCTTCGACTACGCCATACCGCCCGCGCTCGAGGGCGAGGCCGTGACGGGCGCCACCGTGCTCGTGTCCTTCTCGCACCGCATGGCCGTGGGGTACGTGGTGGGCACCTCCGACGAGCCCCCGGCCGGCGTGCCCGCCGAGAAGATCCAGCCGATAGCGCAGGTCCTCGCCCCGAGCGCCTTCGACGACGTCGCCGCCGGGCTCGCGGCCTGGATGGCCCGCGAGTACGCCTGCCCGCTGCCCGACGCCGTCCGCCCGTTCCTCGCGCCCGGCCAGAAGGTCAGGGTCACGCGCGCCGCCCCGGACGCCCCCTGGGAGCTCGCCTGCGAGCGCACGGGCGCCGTCGACGCCCGCTGGGCCGCCCTCACCCCCGCCGCCAACGACTTCGTGCCCGCGCGCTCCGCAAGCCGCCAGCGTGCCGTCATCGAGGCGCTGCGCCAGGGACCCCAGCGCGTCTCGGAGCTCTCGGCCACCATCCCCGGCGCCCGCGCGGCCGTGACGGCCCTGGAGAGGCGCGGGGTGGTCGCCGTGAGGAGCCTCAGGGAGCTGCGCGGGGGAGGGGACACCACGCTCTCGACGGCCGCGGCCCCCCGTCCCGAGGCCCTCACCGCCGGCCAGCGCGCCGCCCTCGCCGCCATCGACGCGGCGCGCGAGGCCGCCCGCGGCGACGTGGTTCTCGTCGACGGCGTGACCGGCTCGGGCAAGACCGAGGTCTACCTCGCCGCCATCGAGCGCTCGCTGGCGGTCGGCCGCGGCGCCCTCGTCCTCGTCCCCGAGATCTCGCTCACGGCGCAGACCGTGGGCCGCTTCCGCAGCCGCTTCGGCGACGACGTGGCCGTGCTCCACTCGCGCCTGTCCGCCGGCGAGCGCTTCGACCAGTGGGACCTCGTGCGCTCCGGGCGGGCCCGGGTGGTGGTCGGCGCGCGCTCGGCCCTCTTCGCCCCGCTCGCCCAGGTCGGGCTCGTCATCATCGACGAGGAGCACGAGTTCTCCTACAAGCAGGACAAGTCCCCGCGCTACCACGCCCGCGAGGTCGCCGCCGAGCTCGCCCGCGCGCGCGGCGCGGCGCTCGTGCTCGGGTCGGCAACCCCCTCGCTCGAGAGCCTCGAGCGCTGCCGCGAGGGGCGCTGCCGCGGCGTGTCGTGGACGCGCGTGGAGATGCCGGAGCGGCCGGGCGCCTCCGTCCTGCCCGACGTCACGGTGGTGGACATGGCCGAGCAGTTCCGCTCCGGGGGCCGCTCGGTCTTCTCGGGCCCGCTCGTCGACGCCCTGCGCGAGGTCGCGGAGCGGCGCGAGAAGGCCGTGCTCATGCTCAACCGCCGCGGGTTCGCGAACTTCCTCATGTGCCGCGAGTGCGGCTGCGTCCCCGAGTGCCCGCACTGCTCCACGGCGCTCACCTACCACGAGCGCGGGCACCTCCTGGCGTGCCACAGCTGCGGGCGCACCTGGCCCGTGCGCGCCTTCCCCGACCCCTCCACGCGCTGCCCCAACTGCGGCAGCCGCTACCTGGCGGCCTTTGGCGTGGGCACCCAGCGCGTGGAGGACGAGCTCGCGATGCTGCTGCCCCCGCACGTGGAGGTGATCCGCATGGACGCGGACACCACGCGCGCCAAGGGCGCCCACCAGAGCCTGCTCGAGCGGTTCGACGCCGCGGAGTGCGCGGTGCTCGTGGGCACGCAGATGATCGCCAAGGGGCTCGACTTCCCCGAGGTCACGCTCGTGGGGGTCATCAACGCCGACACCATGCTCAAGCTGCCGGACTTTCGCGCCGCCGAGCGAACCTACGACCTGCTCGAGCAGGTGGCGGGCCGCGCGGGCAGGGGGGAGCGGCCCGGCCGCGTGATCGTGCAGACCTACTGGGCCACGCACCCCGCCATGCGCGCCGTGGCCGCCCACGACCGGCGCGTCTTCCTGGACGCGGAGCTCGCCGAGCGCGCCGAGGCCCACTACCCGCCCTACGCGCGCCTCGCCAACGTCGTGGCGTGGGGGCGCGGCGAGAAGGACGTGCGCTCCGCGCTCGACGCGCTCGCGGCGGCCGTTCGCGAGCGCGCGGGCGACGCGAGCGGCTGGGAGGTGCTCGGGCCGGCGGACTGCGTGAAGGCGCGGGTGAAGGACCGCTTCCGCCGCCACCTCATGGTGAAGGCGCCGGCGGGCGCGGACCTCGGCGCGCTTCTCGCCCCGCTCGTCGCATCGCTTCCGAGGCGCGCGGGTATTAACATTGCAGTGGACATAGACGCCTACGACCTGATGTAGGCCAGGAGCCGCCGCGGCGCGCCCGCGGCAGGCAGAAGGAGGACCGTCACATGAACGAGCTCAGCGAGATCGTGCTCTCGCCCGACCCGCGCCTCTCGCAGGAGTGCGCCCCCATCGAGACCATCGACGACGAGGTGCGCTCGCTGGCCAAGCGCATGCTCAAGGTCATGTACGCCGCGGACGGCTGCGGCCTGGCGGGACCGCAGATCGGCGAGATGCGCCAGATCGTGGTCATCGACGTGGACTACGCGGGCAAGGGCACCAAGAAGAACCCCTACGTGCTCATCAACCCGCGCGTCGTCACGGCCGACGGCCCGGAGAAGGAGGGCTCGGAGGGCTGCCTGTCGTTCCCGGGCGTAAGCGTCCAGGTGAGCCGCCCGAGCCACGTGGTGGTCCAGGCCCGCAACCTCGACGGCGACCTCATGCAGTACGAGGCGGCCGACAACCTCATGGCCGTGTGCCTCCAGCACGAGATCGACCACGTCAACGGCGTGACGATGTTCGACCACCTCGCCCCGATTGCGCGCGCCCAGGCCGAGCGCGACTACCAGGCGGCGCTTGCCGCCGGCGCGCGCCCGGGCGAGACCGAGGTCGCGGAGTAGGGGGCGCGTCGTGGCAGATCAGAGGCAGGGCGCGCGGCTGCGCGTCGTCTTCATGGGCACGCCGGACTTCGCCGTGCCGTCCCTCGAGCTTCTCGCCGAGCGCCATGACGTGTCGCTCGTGCTCACGCGCCCGGACGCCGTCCGCGGCCGCGGACGGGCGCTCGTGCCCTCGCCGGTCAAGGCGCGCGCGCTCGAGCTGGGGATTGCCGTGGTCGAGACCTCGCGCATCACGCCCGAGGTCATGGACCGCCTGCGCGACGCCTCGCCGGACGTGGTCTGCGTGGCGGCCTTCGGGTGCATCCTGCCCGACGAGGTGCTCGAGCTCGCGCCCTGCGTGAACGTGCACGCCTCCCTGCTGCCGCGCTGGCGCGGCGCCGCCCCAATCCAGCGCTCGATCCTCGCCGGTGACGAGCGCACGGGCGTCTCCATCATGCAGATCGGCCACGGCGTGGACACGGGCGCCTACTGCGCGCAGGCATCCACGGAGATTGGCGAGAAGGACACCGCGGAGCTCACCGCCGAGCTCGCGCGCATGGGCGCGGAGCTGCTGGTGGAGACGCTGCCGGCGGTGGCGGGCGGCACGGTCGAGTGGGTCGAGCAGGACGAGGCGCTCGTCACGCACGCCGCCAAGATCGAGAAGGCCGAGCTCATGCTCGACCCGGCCGACGGCGCGCGCGTCAACGCCCTGCGCGTGCAGGCCTCCGGCGACACTGCCCCGGCGCGCTGCGTGGTCGCCGGCCGCGGCGTGCGCGTCTGCGCTGCGCGCGTGGGTGCTGGGAGGGACGTGGCGCCCGGCGCGGTCGCCGTGGGGCGCGGTCGCGTGTGGCTGGGGTGCGCCGACGGGGCGCTCGAGCTCGTGCGCGTGAAGCCGGACGGCAAGCGCGAGATGGAGGTCGCGGCCTGGGCCGCCGGCCTGCGCGGCGACGGCCTGGCCTGGGAGCGTGCCTAGTGGCGCGCGCGACTCAGGCGCGCCGGGTGGCGCTCTCGCTTCTGGGCGAGCGCCGGCGCCGCGGGGCGCGGGCGCGCGACCTGCTGCGCGGCTCCGAGGCGGCGAACGCCCTCTCCGAGCGCGACCGCGGCTTCGCCATGCGCCTCGTCATGGGCGTCACGGCCGCCGAGGGCGCGCTCGACCGTGCGATAGGCGCGCACCTGCGCCGCGGCGCCCGCCTGGAGCCGCGCGTGCGCGACGCGCTGCGCCTGGCCAGCTTCGAGCTGCTCTACCTCGGTGGTCGCGAGGACGTCTGCGTGAGCCAGGGGGTGGAGCTCGTGCGCGGGGTGGCCCCGCGGGCGGCGGGCCTTGCCAACGCCGTCCTGCACCGCGTTGCCGAGAGGGACGTGCCCGCGCTCGCCGAGGCGCGCCGCCGTGTTGAGGCGGGTGCGTTTGATGCCGCCGACCTGGCCCTCGTTGGCGCGCTGCCGGAATGGCTGTGCGTCCGCGTGCTCGAGTCGACGGGTGCGGGACGTGCCGCCGCGTGGGCGCTCGCGGCGCTCGAGCCGGCCGGAGCCTGGGTGGCCGCCAACCGCGTGCGCCACACGACCGACGAGGTCGCCGCGCTGCTCGAGGGGGCCGGCTGCGCGCCCGCGCCGGGTCCGGTGGCGGGGTCCTTCTCGCTCGGCCGTCCGTCGGCGCTCGTGCCGTCCGGGCTGGTGGAGCGCGTCGACGTGCTGCCGTGCGACCTCGCGGCGCAGGAGGTGGCGCTCGCGTGCGCGCCCGCGCCGGGGGAGCGCGTGCTCGAGGTCGGCTCCGGGCGCGGCACCAAGACGGTGCTGCTCGAGGGGGCCGCGGTGGCTGCAGGCGGGACGTGCCGGATCGTGGCCGTGGAGGCCGACGCACGCCGCTCCGAGCGCGCCGCCGCGCGCATGGCGGCCGCCGGCGTGGCTGACCACGTGCGCTGCGCCTCCGCGGACGGACGCGAGCTTGACGACTCGTACGGTAGCTTTGACCTGGTCTTCGTTGACGCTCCGTGCACCGGAACGGGCACGCTCGCGCGCCATCCGGAGATCGCCTGGTCGCTCGCTCCGGAGGCCCCGGCCGAGCTCGCGCGCCTCCAGGGGGAGCTTCTCGCCTCCGCGGCCGCGCGCGTGGGGGAGGGCGGGCGGCTCGCCTACGCCACCTGCTCGGTGCTCGCCGAGGAGAACGGGCGCGTGGTCGAGGCGTTTCTCGCCGGTCCCGCGGGCGCGGGGTTTGTCTTGGAGGACGCCGGGCTCACCGAGGCGCGCCCCGGCACGGACACGCACTTTTGCGCGACCCTGCGGCGCCGCTAGCCCTTCTCGACTCCGTTGTAGGCGCTTGCCGACAGTCTGCATCGGAAAAGTGTCGGTTGGCGCCTACAGTCCCAAGCCGTAGGCGCTTGCCGACACTGCGCGCCGCCAAAGTGACGCCCCGCGCCTACAGACCAGACCCGCGGGCGCCCCCGGCAACTCTGCCGAGAAGAACCGGCCACCCGCGCCTACACCTGCTGCGCGAGCAGCCCCTCCCAGCCGTCGATCCACAGGTCCGCGGCGCGCCTGAGCTCGAGCGCGGGCTGGCGCGGGTCATCGCAGCGCACGGCGACCGCGGCCATCCCGGCGCGCCGCGCGGAGAGCACCCCCGCGAGGATGTCCTCGAAGACGACGCAGTCCCCCGGGAGCGCCCCCAGGCGCCGCGCCGCCTCGAGGTAGATGTCGGGGTGGTCCTTGCCGCGCGCGACCTCCCTCCCGCAGACGACCTCGTCGAAGAGCGCGTAGACGTCCACGTTGCGCATCGAGCCCAGGACGTGCGGGTCGTTCGTGGTGGCGAGCGCCAGGCGCACGCCCGCGCCGCGCAGGGCCGCGAGGTACTCTCCGGCCCCGGGCCGCAGGGTGACGCGCGTCTCGTAGAGCGCGGCTCCGAGGCGGTTCCACTCGTCCACGATGTCCTGGACGTCGTCGCGCAGGCGGTAGCGCTCGCGGCACCATCGCGCCCCGGCGGCGAACCCGAGGGTGGCCAGCGTGACGGA
Organism: Olsenella sp. An188; assembly: GCF_002160255.1. Lineage (GTDB taxonomy): Bacteria > Actinomycetota > Coriobacteriia > Coriobacteriales > Atopobiaceae > Thermophilibacter > Thermophilibacter avistercoris. Next base: position 72,504 of record NZ_NFKF01000005.1, read on the forward strand.
GGCGTCCTCGTCGAACTCCAGCCCGCGGGAGGAGAAGAAGATCTCGTCCACGCGCCTCCAGAGGTGCCAGGTCTCGGCGAGGGTCCCGTCGAAGTCGAACACGGCTGCGGTGAAGGACGGCGGCCACAGCGCGGGGGCGCGCCCCGTCATCGGTCGGGCTCCGCCTCGATCGAGCGGAGCACGCCGAAGAGCACGTCGTCCCTGAAGACCGAGCACAGGGAGCGCAGCAGGTCGCGCGCCGGGGCGAAGAGCTCGGCGTCGACGGCGGCGCGCGTGGCCTCGAGCAGCGCCTCTCCCGTCTCGGGCGTGGGGGAGAGGGGGATCTGGGCGCCCCTCAGCGCGGACTCAGCGGCGTCCTCGGTGGCCGCTCCCGTGGCCTCGCCCACCTGGCCGAGAAGCGCCACCACCGCGATGCCCGCCACGAGCGCGGGCGCGGGCAGGTTGCGACAGGCGCGCTGGTAGCACGCCTGGGCGGCGAGCACGTGGCCGTCCCTCCACTGGAGCTGCGACATCATGAGGTAGGCGAGCCCAACCGACTCCTGGTCGTGCGCCACCGACAGGGCCCGGCAGAGCTCCTCGCAGGCGCCCCTCGCGTCGTCGGCCGCCTCGAGGCACTGCGCGAGGTGCAGGCTCGCCTGGACCGACATCGGCGCCAGGCGCGCGGCGCGCCGGGCCCGCTCGAGCGCGTCGTCGGGGCGGTCCTGGGCGAGCGCGGCGGCGGACGCCACGAGCAGGGCCTCCAGGCAGGGGGCGGGGGCGAGGAGGCAGCGCTCGTGCGCGGGCGCGACGAGGCGGTTGTAGAGCGCCCGGTCGGCGTAGGTGGCAAACGAGCGCCAGGCGACGTCGCCCTCGTCTCGCAGGGCGCCCTCCCGCTCGAGCGACTCCAGGGCCTCGAGCGCGGCGCGCTCGGCCCCGGCGAAGTCCTGACGCGCGAGGAGCTCCCGGGCCCGGTCGGTCCCGCGCGCGAGCTCCCCGCCGTCCACGAACTCCTCGGTGACGGCGAGGGGGTCGTCCTCGAGCGTCCCGTCGATGAGGGCGCGGACGCAGCGCAGCGCGGCGGAGCGGACGTCGCGCGGCTCGTCGTCCCCCGCGTGGGCGAGAAGGGCGCGGACGCTCTGGGCGGTGGAGTCGCCGACCTGCCGGCACAGCTCGCCCAGCAGCGCGCGTCGCCGCGCCGCCTCGTCTATGCCGAGCCCGTCGGCGCGGTCGCACCCGAGCGCGGCGGCCTGCGCGCCGGAGAGCTCCCGGTCGGAGAGCTCGACGGCGTCGTAGCGCCGTGCCGGGCAGAAGCGCTCCTCGTCGAGCGTGAAACCCTGGCGCACGGCCCGGAGCGTGCGGTCGCGCTCCTCGATGGTCGCGCCCGCCGCCGCCATCACGGCCCACGGGTCGACCGGCGCGTCGGGGTCGATCCCCTCCACGAGGTCGCGGTCGAGCCGCGCGGAGTAGTAGCACGCGTGCCCGGCGGGCCCGTCGACCACACCGGCCACCCACACCTGAGAGAGCTGCGGCGCCACGGCGAGCGCGTAGGCGGCGAGAAGGACCGCGAGCCTGAGGTTGTAGTCGCTCGCCGCGCGCCGGCGCATCTCAGAGGTGGCGGCAACGATGCCGAGGCCGTCGACGTAGGCCGAGGACGCCCACGCGCGCGGCGGCACGAGGTCGACCTCGATCGCGGCGACGCCGGTGCGCACGTTCGTGCGGAAGCGCGCCGTCAGCCGGTGGGGCAGCTGGAGGGCCTCGATGCCGGCGGACAGGGCGCTTCTCACCGCCCACTCCCCGCGCGCCTCCGACCCCAGGCGCGCGGCGGCGCGCGGGGCCTGCGAGACGATCGAGCGGCAGACGCGCTGCTCGCAGCGGACGAGCTCCTCGAGGCTCGCGGCGTTGGGGTCGTCCAGGGCGCGCCCGACGAGAAGGGCGCAGTTGAGGGCGGTCTCGACGCGCAGGACCTTGACCTTGGCGAGCCACGGCAGGCTCTCCTCCATGACGCGCAGGTAGAAGAGGTCGGAGGTGCGCGGGCGCACCACGCTCACGGTCGGCATCGCCACGTCGCGCTCGAGCAGCCCGGCCTCGTCGAGGCGCATGGCGAGGTAGAGCTCGAAGCCGCTCGGCGCAGCCCGCCCCGGCTCCCCGTCGGCGGGCGCCTCGGAGCGGGCCCGCACGTCGGCGACCACGCCGCGCAGGGCGCCCATCGGGTCGGGGGAGCCCACGAGGGAGCGGGAGAGCGCCTCGAGGTCGAGCGAGGAGGTCTCCCCGGGGGGCGACCCAGCGTCTCCCTCCGGCTCGGCGTCCTCCCCCTCGCTGTTCACGAGGGCGGCGAAGAGCCTCCCCAGGCGCCCGCGCTGCGCCTCGGGCGCCTGGTCGCGGCGCTCGGCCGCCTCGCCCCTCGTCTCGTCCCCGCGCTCGTCAGGTCCTGGCATGGCACCTCCCCTCGGCTTCCTGCGGCCTCACGGCCCCTAGGCCCTGCGCGGCCGCGCCCCGTCGATCAGCGAGGCGCGGTGGCTGACGCGTCGGACGAAGAGCCCGTCGCGCGGGGCGGGCTCGAGCCACGTGGAGCCCGCAGGCAGCGTGCGCCCGGCGTCGGCGACGGCCATGGCCTCTCCCGTCGAGGGCGGGAAGAGGGCGAGCGCCACGCCGCCCTCGCCCGCGGCCCGCTCGAGCTCGGCGGGGCTGGCCAGGGGCGAGGCGCTCCGCGCGCGCCCGTCCTCGCGGGCCCCGAGCACGTCGGCGACCACCCTGTCCCACGCGACGGAGGCGTCGGTCTCCTCTCCCGCACCCACGCCGCCGCGGGAGAGCTCGCGCCAGGCGCCGAACGCGTACATCCCCATCCGCCCGCGCTCGGCGGGCGCGACCGGCTCCTCGCGGCGTGGGCCCACGACGAGCCCGGCGCGCTCGAGCGCGGCCACGAGCTCCCCCTCGTCGAGCCCCGCCGTGTCCGCCACCACGACGTGGCGGGGCAGCAGGCGGACCTGGCTTGCCGGGAAGAGGGCGCACAGCAGGTAGTTGTAGGCCTCCGCCCCGCTCGACCGCTCGCCGCCCTCGGTGCGCATCGCCTGGCAGACGCGCGCGGCCGCGGCGGCGCGATGGTGGGCGCCGACGACGTAGGCGCGTCCCACGTGCTCGAGCATGAGTCGCAGCGACTCGACGGCGGCCGGGCGCGCCACGCGCCACACGCTGTGGCGCGTGGCCTCTTCGTCGGTGAAGTCGTAGAGGGGGTCGGCCGTCTTGGCGGCCTCGACGAGCGCCTCGAGCACCGGGTTGTCGCGGTAGGCGAGAAGGACCGGCGCGCTCTGGCAGCCCGTCGCCGCGATGTGGCGGACGTGCGCGTCCTCGAGGTCGCGCGAGGTCGCCTCGACCCTGCGCACCACCCCGTTGTTGCAGTCGTCGACGGAGCACGCCGCCACGATGCCGGTCAGCTCGCGTCCCGAGCGCCGCAGGCGGTAGAGGTAGTAGCACGGCGTCCCGTCGCGCAGCAGCGTCCCGTCGGCGACGCGCTCGGCGAGAAGGTCGTGCGCGCGCTCGAGGGCGGCTCCCTCGTCGCCGCCGTCGGGCCCCGCCGCGCCCGGGCACGCGATCGCCGCGAACGAGGCCTCCCTGGCCTCGGCCCAGGCGCGCGCCTCGGCCGGGTCGTCAGAGACGCGGTGGGGGACGGAGAACGCGGCCGCCGCGTCGGGGCGGGGCCGGTAGCAGGTGATGGGCTCGACGTGCATGGCATCTCCTCGGTCTGTGGCCACATAGTGCCATGATACCCCGTGCCGGCTGCGGAGGGCGACGCCCCTTTCTGGCGCCTGCGCGCGCCTCGGCGGTGCTACCCTGAGACGGACGACGACGAAAGGGGAGGGACATGGCGCTCACGGGCGTGGACGTCACGGGCAGAAGGCTCGTGATCTTCGACTTCGACGGGACGCTCGCCGACACGATCCCGGCCATCACGGCAACGGCACGCACGGTTCTTCTCGGCCACGGGCTCGCCGAGGACGAGCTCGGGGACCTCCTGCGCCTGGTGGGACCCCCGTTCCCGCAGGCCTACAGCCTCGTCTACGGGTTCTCGCCCGAGGAGGCCATGCAGATAACGAGGGAGTACCGGGAGATCTACCACGGCCTCGGCGTCGCGGCATGGCCGCTCTTCGACGGGGTGCGGGAGCTCCTTGAGGACCTGCGCGCGGCGGGGCGCCTCACGGCGGTCGCCTCGTCCAAGCGCGGCTTCATGGTCGAGCGCGCCCTCGAGGACAACGGCGTGAGCGCGCTGTTCGACGTGCGCCGCGGCAAGCCCTCCGACGGGGAGGTCGCCAAGGCGACGACCATCGCCCAGGTGCTCGACGACCTCGGGCTCTCGGCGGCAGACGCCGTCATGGTGGGGGACCGCTACCACGACGTCGAGGCGGCGAGCGCCTGCGGGATGCCGTGCGTGGGCGTGACCTACGGCGGCGCCGCGGCGCCCGGCGAGCTCGAGGGCGCGGGGGCCTGCGCCGTCGCGGCCACGGTCGACGAGCTGCGCCGCGTTCTTCTCGGCTCGTAGCCCCCGCGTCGCGCCCGCCGACCGCTCGGCCCGCTCGCCGGGAAAGGCGTCGGCCGTTTGGGGTAGAAGGGTGAGCATGAAGGGGGGCGCGCCGCGCCCGGACGTGAGATGGGAGCAGACATGGCAGACTTTGACGTGACCGAGGGCCTCCGCAAGCTCTTCCTCGCCAGCGTGGGCGCCGTGGCCATGGGGGCCGAGAAGTCCCAGGAGGTCGTCGAGGACCTGGTCAAGAAGGGCGAGCTGACGGTCGAGCAGGGCAAGACCCTCAACCAGGAGCTCACCCGCAAGGCCAAGGAGGTCATCGACGGGACCGCCGACAGCGCCCTGCGCGCCCGCCTCGAGGCCATGACGCCCGAGGAGCGCGCCGCCTACGCCGCCAAGGTGGCCCAGATGTCCGCCGACATCGACGCCGCGGCCGTCAAGGTCGAGGTCGAGGACGCGGCCGACGAGGGCGCGGCGGAGTAGGCCCGCGCTCGCATGGCGGAAGCGGACGAGAAAAACGACGTGCCCGAGAGGGAGGAGCGCCCCGCCGACGGTGCCGCCGGCGGGGCGGACGCCGAGGGGGCGGGCGGCTTCGCCGCCGCGCGCCGCAGCGCCCAGGACCTTCTCGACGCCTGGTACGAGAGCGTGCGCGCCGACTCGGTCTACGACCGGCAGACGATCGGGATCTTTGGCGGGCGCCCCGACGGGGACTACTCCCTCAGCCGCGCGTCGCGGCTGGCGCGCATCGGGGAGATCGTCTCGATCGTGCGGCGCTACGACATCTTCCACGGGCTCACGCCCAAGGGGCTGCGCCGCATGCTCGAGGAGCTGGGGCCGACCTTCGTCAAGGCCGGCCAGATCCTCTCGATGCGCTCGGAGATCCTGCCCGAGAGCTTCATGCGCGAGCTCGGTCGGCTGCGGACCGAGGTCGAGCCGATGGGGCGCGACACGGTCCTGTCCGCCCTGCGCGCCGAGTACGACCGGCCCATCGAGGACATCTTCGACGCCATAGACGACCGGCCGCTCGGGTCGGCGTCGGTGGCGCAGGTCCACAAGGCGCGCCTCATCACCGGAGAGCTCGTCGCCGTGAAGATCCAGCGCCCGCACGTCCAGGAGATCATGGCGCAGGACATCTCCATCATGCGCTCGCTCGCGCGCTACGCGAGCCGCTTCATGGGCGACGAGCAGTTCCTCGACCTGCAGTCGGTCGTCGACGAGCTCTGGCAGTCCTTCCGGGAGGAGACCGACTTCCTCGTCGAGGCCCGCAGCCTCGAGGAGTTCAGGCGCAACAACGCCAGGTGCGCCTTCGTCGACTGCCCCAAGCCCTACCCGGCGCTCTGCACGCGCCACGTGGTGGTCATGGACTACGTCGAGGGCATCCCGATCAACGACTCCGCGCGGCTCGTGGCCGAGGGATACGACCTCGCCGAGATCGGCACCAAGCTCGCCGACAACTACACCTCCCAGATGCTCGACGACGGCTTCTTCCACGCCGACCCCCACCCCGGCAACCTCGTGGTCCACGGGGGCAAGATCGTCTACCTTGACCTCGGCATCATGGGGAGGCTCTCGAGCCACGACCGCAGCGCCATGCGCGACATGGTGACGGCCGTGGCCGCCTGCGACTCGGCGGGACTCGCCGAGGGGCTCAAGCGCTTCTCCGTCTCCGACATGGGCGAGGTCGACCACGCGCACCTGCTCGCCGACCTCGACGCGATCGTGGCCGACTACGGCCTGGCCGACCTCTCGGATCTCGACGTGGGCGCGTTTCTCAACTCGCTCATCTCGATGGCGCAGAAGGACGGCATCGAGCTGCCGAGCTCGGTGACGATGCTCGCGCGGTCGCTCGTGACGCTCGAGGGGACCGTGCACTCCCTGCTGCCGGGAACGTCGATCGTCGAGATCATCCACGCCCACCTGCGCGCCCACGGCAGCGCCGGGGACCTCGCGCGGCGCGAGGGCGAGCGGCTCGCGCGCGAGGCCGTCGCCGCCACGCACGGCCTGCTCGGGGCCGCGAGCGACGCGGGGCTCGCGATGCGCATGCTCACGCGCGGCCAGCTGCGCGTCAATCTCGACCTCGCCGGGACGGCCGACCCGCTCGAGGACCTCGCGCGCATCGCCAACCGCCTCACGATGAGCGTCATCGTGGCCGGCCTGTTCATCGGCTCTTCGGTCGTCTACTACGCGCGCATCCAGCCGGTCATCTTCGGCATCCCGATCATCGGCTTCCTCGGCTACCTCGCCGCCTTCGTGCTCGGCGTCTGGGTCGCGGTCGACATCATCCGCGAGAGCCGCCGACGCCGCCGCAGGTAGCGCCCCCCCGGCGCACGGGCCCGATGCCCTTCTCGGCGTGCGGGGCTGACGTCCTTCTCGTCGTGCGGGCCCGACGTTCCCATCGCAGTGCGGGCCCGACGTCCTTCTCGCCGTGCGAGCCCGACGTCCTTCTCGCCGCGTGGGCCCGATGTCCTTCTCGGCGCGCAAAACGCCCGCGATTGGGTGGCATCCTTTATGTAAGAAACTGATTTACTCACCATTCGTTCATAAAACGAACCATCTAATGACCATTCAAACGTAAAAATACTCCTTGCGATTCGAGAGCATCAAACATGCCGCCCAATCGCCCGGACTTCGTGGCGAAAGGGGCCCGCGCCCGTGCGCGGCGAGAAGGACCTGCATCCGGGGTGGCGCCGCGCGGCGAGAGGGGCCCGCGTCCGTGCGCGTGGCGAGAAGAACCTGACGTCGGGGGTGGTGGCGCGCGCCATTTGCTACACTTCTTTGGTCACCACCACCAAGATCAGCCAGACGTCGCGCCTGCCGCCGCGCGGGGCGCGCAGAAGGAGAGACCATGCCCGAGAAGATCGCCGAGCTCGTCCGCGCCGCCATCGCCGCCGCACAGGAGGCCGGTGAGCTGCCTCCCTTTGAGGTCGGCGACCTCGGCTTCGAGCGTCCCGCCGACCCGGCGAACGGCGACTGGAGCTCCACGGTCGCCCTGCGCTCGGCCAAGCTCGCCCGCCGCGCGCCGCGCCAGATCGCCGAGGCCATCGCCGCGCACCTCGCCGATGACCCCTCGGTCGAGCGCGTCGAGATCGCCGGCCCGGGCTTCATCAACTTCTACCTCGCCACCGCCTCGGCAAACGAGGTCTTCCGCACGGTGCGCGAGCAGGGCGCCGACTACGCCCGCTCGGACTTCGGCGCCGGCGAGAAGGTCCAGGTGGAGTTCGTCTCCGCCAACCCCGTGGGCCCGCTGCACATCGGCCACGGCCGCTGGGCGGCGCTCGGCGACTCGCTGTGCCGCGTGATGGAGCACGCGGGCTACGAGGTCGAGCGCGAGTACTACATCAACGACCACGGCTCGCAGATGGACGTCTTCGGGCACTCCATCTCCATGCGCTACCAGCAGCTGCTCGCCGTGATGGCCGAGCGCGGCTGCGAGCTGCCCGCCGCGCGCGAGGTGCTTCTCGCCGACCGCGAGGCGTTCGTGGCCGACGAGGGCGACTGCCGCCCCGAGACTCACCCGCTCACCGACGCCTTCAACGAGGCGCTGGGCGGCAACGCCTACGGCGGTGACTACATCGTCGACCTCGCCGTGCGCTTCGTGGAGGAGGACGGCGACGCCCACGCCGGCGAGGCCGAGGAGGAGCGCATGGCCACCTTCCGCGAGCGCGCCTACCTCTGGATGCTCGACTCCATCCGCGACACCTGCCACGAGGCCCGCTGCGACTTCGACGTGTGGTTCTCCGAGCGCAGCCTCTACGAGAAGGACGAGTCCGGCACCTCCGCGGTCGACCGCGCCCTGGCCAAGCTCGACGAGCTCGGCCACCTCTACCGCGACGAGGCGGGCGCGCTGTGGTTCCGCTCCACCGCGTTCGGCGACGACAAGGACCGCGTGCTCATCAAGACCAACGGCGAGTACACCTACTTCGCCTCCGACGTGGCCTACCACTGGAACAAGTTCCAGCGCGTCGACCACGTGATCGACATCTGGGGCGCAGACCACCACGGCTACATCCAGCGCGTGCAGTCCGCCTGCGACGCCCTGGGCTACCCCACGCAGTTCGAGGTCCTTCTCGGCCAGCTCGTGAACCTGCTGCGCGACGGGGCGCCGGTGCGCATGTCCAAGCGCAAGGGCACGATGGTCACCTTCGACGAGCTCCTCGCCGAGGTGGGCGCCGACGCCACGCGCTACACGCTCATCTCCAAGAGCTCCAACCAGATGATCGACTTCGACATCGAGCAGGCCAAGCGCCAGGACAACACCAACCCTGTCTACTACGTGCAGTACGCGCACGCGCGCATCTGCTCGATCCTGCGCCGCGGCGCGGGCGTCACGCTCGAGGAGGCCGAGGCGCTCGGCATGGACGAGGTGGCCGCGCGCGCCGTGGGCGAGGGCTACGACCTGGGCCTGCTCACCGACGCCTCCGAGGCCGCGCTCGCCCGCAAGCTCTCCGAGCTCCCGGGCCTGGTGGAGAGCTGCGCACGCGACCGCGCGCCGTTCCGCCTCACGCACTACGCCGAGGAGCTCGCTGGCGAGTTCCACTCGTTCTACGCCGCCTGCCAGGTGCTCCCCGGCAAGGGCCGCCCGATGGACGAAGCCCTCTCCCGCGCGCGCCTCGCCGCGTGCGACGCCACGCGCCGCGTGCTCGCCCTCACGCTCGGGCTCGTCGGCGTCTCCGCCCCCCAGAGCATGTAGTCCTCGCGCCGCCGGGGGCCGAGCGGCCCCCGCGCGGCGACGTGGGGCCCACGGGTTCCGGCCAACTGTGTTCGTTCTTTAAAAAAGATTTGAGACCTCCTCAAATCGCGGTCTCGCAACAGTTCAACTTGTGTATACTGCGGGCCTATAAAGGAAGCAGCCTTACGGGGCTGGCTTGCTGGAGCTCATTCACTCAGACAATAGACAGGGGCAGGGGCAGTGGACCTCAAGGAATTCATGTCCGTCAGAAGGGCATACAACACGGTGCGTCAGATGGTTGAGGCTAAGGACCGCCTGACCTTCGAGGAGTTCGCCATCCTCTGCCGTCTCTCCGAGGCGGAGGAGCCGATTAAGACGTCGGCCATCGCCGAGTACCAGGGCGCCCTGCGGCCGACGATGACGCACCGCACCAACCACCTCTCCGGCCTCGGCCTCATCGAGCGCGCCGAGGGCGAGGTCGACCGCCGCAACGTGGTCTGCTCCATCTCCGAGGCCGGTCGCGAGCGCGTCGCCGAGCTCGCGTCGCTCACGCGCGCCCAGATCCCCACGGGCAAGGCGCTCTCCCGCACCTCGCCCGAGCGCATCGTGAAGTACGCCGACGCCATGGGCGCCCTCTTCTGCAAGGCGGGCGACCTCGTGCTGCTCGGCCTGTACGCGGCCGAGGCCGACGCGCTCACCATCATGCAGATCGTCGACGCGCTCGGCCTGCTGCAGCCCACGGTCTCCATGTCCGTGGCCTCCCTCGGCGAGCGCGGCCTGGTCGAGCGCAGCCACGAGGCGGACGGCAGCCACACCACGAGCGTCTCGCTCACCCCGGAGGGCGTCGAGTGCGCCAAGGAGCTTGCCGAGAAGATCGAGGCGCTCGTCGTCCGTCGCAAGCTTCGCGCGACGAGCTAGCTCGCCTCCCGCGGCGGCCCTCCCGGCTGCAGCCGGGCCAGATACGTGGTAGAATGCATAGGCAGTCTCGCGGGCGGGTCCCGGCGAGACTGCCTATGTTCTTATATGAGCACCTTTGCTCCCTCATGCCGTGCCACAAAACGCCCCTCCCGCCTCGCGGGAGAGCGGTCGTGAGCGCGTGCGCGGCAAGGACAAACGAGAGGTAGACATATGTCGGATGATGTGACTTCCGCACCCGCCGCCGAGGCAGCCAGCGCGCCCGAGGCAGAGGCCCAGCCCAAGCCGCGCCGCAAGCGCCGCACGAAGGCCGAGATGGAGGCCGCCCGCGCCGCCGAGGCCGCCGCCCGCGCCGCCGCGGAGGCGGCGGGCGAGCCCTGGCCGCCCAAGCGCCGTCGCGGCCGCCCGCGCAAGTCCGAGGCCGTCGCCGCCGAGGTCGCCGCGCCCGAGGCCGTAGCGCCCGCCGTCGAGGCGACCCCTGCGCACCCCGACGCCCCGGCGGCAGAGGCCGCGCCGCAGGAGGCCGCGCCCCGTCGCCGTCGCGGCCGCTCGCGCAAGGCAGCCGACGCCCAAGATGAGATGACGCGCATGACGCAGGAGGCGACCGTGGCGAGCTCCGAGCCCGGTGACGCCCCCGCGCAGACGCTCGCCCCCGAGCCCGCCCCCGCCGAGCAGGAGCGCGATCAGCTCGGCGAGCAGGGCGACAAGGGCGAGAAGGGCGAGCAGCGCCCCGGGCGCAAGCGCCGCCACCCCGGTGACCACGCGAGCGGCGCGGCGGGGCAGCAGCAGGGGCAGGGCCGTCGCCAGAACGGTCGCGACCGTCGCCGCAACCGCCGGCAGGACGTCGTCGCCGAGCCCACGCTCTCCCGCGACGAGCTCTCCGCGATGAAGGTCGCGGAGCTGAGGGCCAAGGCCTCCGAGCTCGGCATCGACTACGCCGGCGTGCGCAAGGGCGACCTCGTCGAGGCTGTCTTCGAGGCCGCGGCCCGGGCCGAGGGCTTCAGGACCGCCGACGGCATCCTCGAGATCGGCAACGAGGGCTACGGCTGGGTCCGGACCGGCAACTACATGGAGGGCGACGACGACGCCTTCGTGCACCAGCAGCTCATCCGCTCGCTCGGCCTGCGGCCGGGAGACCGCGTGGCGGGCACCGTGGGGCCGGGCCGCGCGGGCAGCAAGTACCCGCCCCTCCAGAGCGTGACCTCCGTCAACGGGAGGCCGCCCGAGAACCTCAAGGCCCGCCCGCGCTTCCGCGACCTCACCCCGGTCTATCCCAACGAGCGCCTGGTCATGGAGTGCGGCAAGGGCTCCATCACCGGTCGGGCCATCGACCTGGTGTCCCCGATCGGCAAGGGCCAGCGCGGACTCATCGTCTCTCCGCCCAAGGCGGGCAAGACCACGGTCCTCAAGAAGATCTGCCAGTCCATCGCCGCCAACAACCCCGAGGTGCACCTCTTCTGCCTGCTCGTCGACGAGCGCCCCGAGGAGGTCACCGACATGGAGCGTTCCATCCGCGGCGAGGTCGTCGCCTCGACCTTCGACATGCCGGCCGACAACCACACCCACGTCGCCGAGCTCGTGATCGAGCACGCCAAGCGCCTCGTGGAGCTCGGCGAGGACGTCGTGGTGGTTCTCGACTCCATCACGCGCCTCGCGCGCGCCTACAACCTCGCGCAGCCCGCGAGCGGGCGCATCCTCTCGGGCGGCGTCGACTCCGCCGCGCTCTACCCGCCGAAGAAGTTCCTCGGCGCCGCGCGCAACATCGAGAACGGCGGCTCCCTCACGATCATCGCCTCCGCGCTCGTCGACACCGGCTCCAAGATGGACGAGGTCATCTTCGAGGAGTTCAAGGGTACCGGCAACATGGAGCTCAAGCTCGACCGCGACCTGGCCGACAAGCGCATCTTCCCGGCCATCGACCCGGTCTCCTCGGGCACGAGAAACGAGGACCTGCTCATCTCCGCGGAGTTCCAGCCGCTCGTCTGGGGCCTGAGGCGCGTGCTTGCCAACATGAACAACGTCGAGCGCGCCGCGAACGCGCTCGTGCGCGGCCTCAAGGAGACCGACTCCAACACCGACTTCCTCATCAAGAGCGCCAAGAAGGCCTCGCAGACGGGCTACATCGCCTAGCGCCGCCCGCCATCGCGCGTCCGAGCCCGCCGCGTCCCGTGACGCGGCGGGCCTCTTGTGTGAGAGGCGCGCCGCGAGGTTCTTCTCGCCGCGCTAACCCCCTGCGGCTGGGCGGCCCTCCCGATCCCTCGGCCCCGTGGTCGCGCAAGACCCCGTGGTCACTCAAAGCCCCGTGGCTGCGCCAACCCCCGCGGCCGCGCTAACCCCCGTGGCCGCGCAAAATCCCTGCGATTGGGTGCGTCTCTTTATATGAGAAATTGATTTATAGTCAATCGAAGCTAAATAGCGACAGATTACGTTCAATCGAACGTAATCGTGGTCCCCATCTTACTTTCGCATCAAACTTGACACCCAATCGCAGGGGGTTTGTGCCAAAACGGACCACGCGGCGGACGCGGACCACGCGGCGCACGCGGGCCGACGCGCGGACGCGACAGCCCGGGCGACCGGGGCGAGAAGAACGGCGCGGCGAGAAGAACGGCGGGACCGGGCGGCCGGGCGCCGAGAACGGGTGCCGATTGGGGTCGTACTCACTTGCGCGCCCGGGTACAAAGCGGTTATATTCAAAGCTGTCCGCACATGGACAGGTCACGGTACACGAAGATGAAACGAAGCCCAAGCCGTTGACGCCGAATCCGTCCCCTTCCCGGGGGCGCAATCTCGTGGTTTGAAGCTCGTCTCGTCTTCCTGGCTCTGGGAGGAGCGGGACATATGATGCAGAGAAGGAACCCCGCCGTGCGCGCCGGGCTGCTGGGCGTCTCCACGCTCCTCGTGCCGGTCACCGCGCGCGCAGCCTCCCTCGCGGAGGCCATCGACGCGACCTTCGAGTCTCCCTCCCTCGCTTTCGCCGCCGGCGTCGCCGGGGGCGTGCTCGCCACCGCCTTCGCCGCGACGACCTTCGCCGTCGCGCACCGCGCCTCGGAGCGTGCCGAGCGCCGCGGCGGGTCCGGCCCGGCGGGCGACCCGCCCGCGCCCGCGTACCGCCCGCGCCACCTGCGCGAGCAGGCCGAGCCCCAGGACGGGCAGGGGGGTGGGGGCCAGGAGCCGCACGGTCCCAGCCACGCCGCGAGCAGCTACGAGCAGATCGCCGAGAACTACGCGCGCCGCGCGAGCTTCCGCGCGCGGATGGCGCGCCGCGCCGAGGGCGTGGCCGCGACGCTGCGCGAGCGCATGGGGGCCTCCATGATGGAGGGCGTCCCCGTGATCGAGCGTGCCGACGGCTCCGTGGGCGACGTCGGCACATCGTGGTGGACGCGCGCCGTGGGCGCCGACGCCATCATCAGGGACTCCGGCTTCGCCGAGGAGGGCACCGTCGCCATCCCCTCGGACTTCTCCGCCACCGATGAGGAGCGCCTCGCCGCGGCCGCCCGCCGCGCCGAGGGCATATCGAGGCGCGTCGCGCTCGTCGACGAGGGCGCCTACCCCGAGCGGCGCACCGTCGACGACCTCGACGTGAGGGACGACTGGGAGGCCGCGCTGCGCTCGCTCGACGAGAAGATCGCCGCCGAGGCGCCCGTCCAGACCCCCTTCCTCGACAGCGTGGGCGACGCGGACACGCTCGACGAGCCCGACAACCTCGAGCCCGACACCTCCTTCATCCCGTTCAAGACGCCGGCCGGCCACCCCGAGGTCGTCGACACCGACTCCTACGTCGACTACCTCATCGAGGACGAGTTCTCCAAGAACTCCTCGACGGCCGCCCGCCGCAGCTCGCGCCGCTTCCTGCGCGTGCTGGAGGGTGGCACGCAGGCGACCTCGCGCCACCTCGCCGACCCCTCCGCGCCCAGCCGTCGCGGCTACGTGGGCAGGCACTTCTCCGGCGTCGAGGCGGCCGAGGCGTGAGGTCCCCGAGGGCGTGCGCCCCGGCGCGCGGCGGCGCCTCGCGACGCTGGCTCGTGGCGCTCCTGTGCTGGGTGGCCCTCGTCTGGGGGCACTCCCTCGTCCAGGGGCCGGCCTCATCGCTGGAGAGCGGGGCGGTCGTCGCCCTGCTGCGGCCCCTGTTCGAGGCCCTCGGCGTCACCGACGTCGACCTCATGTCGCTCATCGTGCGCAAGTGCGCACACTTCTCGGAGTACGCGGTCCTCGGCGTCCTGGCGCACGGCCTCTTCCGCGCGCGCCTGCGCGAGAAGGGCGAGGCGCCGCTGCCCCGCGCTCTTCTCGTCGCGCTCGTTCCCGTGGCGGACGAGTGCATCCAGCTGCGCGTTCCCGGTCGCTCCGGGCAGCCGACCGACGTCCTCATAGACCTCTGCGGGCTGCTCGCCGGCGCCCTGGCCGCATGGGCGCTCACGCGCGCGGTGGCCCGCCTGCGGGCGCGCTAATGTTTCTGGGCTGTTAGCAGCGTCACGGCTCGGTTAACAAATCCTCCACATCGCTTACCCGCGCCTGCCCGAGGGCGTACGGTAGCCACACGCTTTCACCGAGAACCGAGAAAAGCGACGGGAGGAGTCAATCATGTTCGAGAACGTATCGAGGCGCAACTTCCTGCAGGGCTCTGCGGTGCTCGCGGCGGGCCTTGGCCTCGCGGGCTGCAGCGGCGACGGCGGCGGCGACGCCTCCAGCGACGGCAGCACCATCAAGGTGGGCATCCTCGGCCCGCACACCGGCGACGTCGCCAACTACGGCATCGCCTGCCGCAACGGTGCCCAGCTTTACTTCGACCAGCTCAACGCCGACGGCGGCATCAACGGCAAGCAGGTCGAGTACCTCGTCGAGGACGAGCAGGGCGACCCCACCCAGGCCGTGACCGCCTACAACCTGCTCGTCGAGCAGGGTGTCGTGGGCATCGTCGGTGACGTCACCACCGGCCCCACCACCGCCGTCGCCCAGCAGTCCGTGAACGACAACATGCCCTGCGTGACCCCGTCCGCCACGGCGGCCGAGATCGTCACCTACGGCGACAACACGTTCCGCGCCTGCGTCACCGACCCCGAGCAGGGCCGCATCATGGCCGCCTTTGCCAACGAGCAGGGTTACAAGAACGTCGGCACCCTCTACCTCAAGGGCGACGACTACAACGAGGGCGTCAACAACGCCTTCGTCGAGGAGGCCCAGGCGCTCGGCATCACCATCACCACCGAGCAGTCCTACTCCGCCGGCGACGTTGACTTCAACTCCCAGCTCACCACCATCATCGCCACGAACCCCGATGCGATTCTCGCCCCCAACTACTACGAGGACGACGGCCTCATCGTCACCCAGGCCCGCCAGCAGGGCTACACCGGCGTGATCCTGGGCGTCGACGGCTGGTCGGGCGTCGCCGACTACGCCTCCGCCGAGGACCTGCAGAACTGCTACTACTGCTGCGCGTTCTCCTCGGCCAATACCGAGGGTCTTGCGGCGCAATTCACGGCCGACTACGAGGAGGCCTACGGCGAGACGCCGACCAACTTCTGCGCGCTCGGCTATGACGCCGCCATGGTCCTCGCCGGCGGCATCGCGGCCGCCGAGGAAGCCGGGCTCGAGGCCGGCTCCGACGAGTACCTCCAGGCCGTGATCGACGGCATCGCCTCCGGCTCGGTCGAGGGCGTCACCGGCACGATCGCCTACGACGGCACCGGCGACCCGGTCAAGTCCTCCCTGGTCCTCACCTTCGCCGAGGATGGCTCCGAGGAGGTCTTCGAGACCATCGACGCGTCCGCGTAACGCGCCATCCAGCCTCGTCCGGGGCACCGGGCTCGTGCTCGGTGCCCCTTTTCGCAGTCTTAGGGGGCGTGTCTCCGCGCACGCCCCCGTTCACGAGAGGAGTGATGTTGTGGACGGCGTCGCGCTGATAGTCTCGCAGGTCCTGAACGGCCTGCAGCTCGGTAGCATCTACGCACTCGTCGCCCTGGGCTACACGATGGTGTACGGCATCATCTTGCTGCTCAACTTCGCCCACGGCGACATCATCATGGCTGGTGCCTACATTCTGTGGATCATTCTCGCGCAGCTCGGGCTCAACCCGGTGATCGCGATGCTGCTCGCCGTGCTCGGGTGCACGGCGCTCGGCGTTCTCATCGACAAGGTCGCCTACGCCCCGCTGAGAAACGCCCCGCGACTCTCGGTGCTCATCACCGCCATCGGCGTCTCCTACTTCCTCGAGAACGGCGCCCAGCTCGTCTTCGGGGCCGACGCCAAGGTGGTCCCCTCGTTCGCGCCGGTCTCGAACATTCAGGTCGGGGGGCTCTCCCTCTCCTTCGTCGCGCTCGTCACGGTGCTCGTCACCGCGGCGTCCACGATCGTCCTGACGTTCCTCGTCCAGAAGACCAAGCTCGGCAAGGCCATGCGCGCGGTGTCGGAGGACATGGGCGCTGCGCGCCTCATGGGGGTCAACGTCAACAACACAATCACCTTCACCTTCGCCGTCGGCTCCGCCCTCGCCGGCATCGGTGCCGTGCTCTACGTCATGGCGTACCCACAGGCAACGCCCACGATGGGAATGATGCTCGGCACCAAGGCCTTCGTCGCGGCGGTGCTCGGCGGCATCGGGTCGATTCCCGGAGCCGTGGTCGGCGCCATGCTGGTGGGCTTCGCCGAGGTCTTCGTCTCGGCCATCGGCCTGTCCGTCTGGCGTGACGCGGTCGTGTTCCTGCTGCTCATCGTCGTCCTCATCGTGCGACCCACCGGCATCTTCGGCCGCACCATGAGCGAGAAGGTCTAGGGGGTGTGAGCATGGAAGAGGAGCTCATGGCCAAGAGGCGCCCCATCATCTCCATGGGAGGGCGCGGTGGCGCCCAGGACGGGAAGAGGCGGACCCTGCCCATGCCCGTGCGCTACGCCATCAACGCGCTGCTCGTGCTCGTGGTTCTCGTGGTGGGGGAGCTCATGGTCGACGGCGGCGCCATCACGCGCTACCAGACCTCCGTCCTCCAGCAGGTCGGCGTCTACATCATCATGGCCGTCTCGCTCAACATCGCCACGGGCTACCTGGGGCAGCTTCCCCTCGGGCACGCGGGCTTCATGTCGGTCGGCGCGTACGGCTGCGCGATCTTCGTCATGCACCTGAGCGAGGCGCTCGGCATCGGCGCGCGCGACATCGTCGCCGGGGGACCCATGGTCGCGCTCGTCGTCTTCGCCGGCGTGGTCTTCGGCGGCATCTGCGCCGCGGTCGCGGGCGTCATCATCGGCATCCCCGCGCTGCGCCTCAAGGGCGACTACCTCGCTATCATCACGCTCGCCTTCGCCGAGATCATCCGCGTGGTCATGCTCAACATCGACGACGTGCTCGGCTTCGAGCTCACGCGCGGCGCCGCCGGCCTCACGGGCATACCCAGCTACTCTAACTTCCTGAACGTGTTTCTCGCCGTGGCGGTCGTGTGCTTCCTCGTCCATACGATGATGAAGTCGCGTCACGGCCGCGCGATCCTGGCCATCCGCGACAACGAGATCGCAGCCGAGGCGACGGGCGTCAACACGACCTACTACAAGACGCTCGCCTTCGTCGTCTCGGCGTTTTTCGCCGGCGTCGCCGGCGGGCTCTACGCGGGGTGCGTGGGCGTCCTCCAGCCGGCCAACTTCGGCTTCATGCAGTCGATCGAGATTCTCGTCATGGTGGTCCTCGGCGGCATGGGCTCGATGCTCGGCTCGGTGCTCTCCGCCACCGTCCTCACGATCCTGCCCGAGGCCCTGCGCGCGTTCTCGGACTACCGCATGATCGCCTACGCCGTCGTGCTCGTCCTCGTGATGATCTTCCGGCCGCAGGGCCTTCTCGGCAGCTACGACTTCTCGCTGTCGCGCGTCATCGAGCGCGTGATGAACCGTGACTTCCCGTGGGGGAAGGGCAGGGGCGGGGACGCCGAGAAGGACGCGGAAGCAGAGGGGGTGAGCGCCGATGCCGGCCGATAAGAAGAAGCGCCGCAGCGTGCTCGTACAGGTCGAGACGCCCAACCTGATTCCCGAGCGCGACCTCGGTACCATCCCGGTGCTCCAGGCCGAGCACCTGGGCATCGACTTCGGCGGCCTTACCGCCGTGGACGACTTCAACATCGCCATGGGCAGGACCGAGATCTCCGGCCTCATCGGCCCCAACGGGGCGGGCAAGACCACGATCTTCAACCTGCTCACCAACGTCTACAAGCCCACGCGCGGCACCGTGCTCGTCGACGGCTACGACACGGCGGGCAAGTCCGTGGCTGAGGTCAACCGCATGGGCATCGCCCGCACGTTCCAGAACATCCGCCTCTTCTCCAAGATGACGGTCGAGCAGAACGTGCTCGTGGGGTTTGGCAACTCGATGAGGACGCACCTCCTGGCCGACATGCTGCGCCTGCCGAGCCACTGGCGGCAGGAGGCGGAGTACCGCGAGCGCGCCCTCGAGCTTCTCGACATCTTCGGGATGCGCCGCTACGCGGACACGATGGCGGGCAACCTTCCCTACGGCGCCCAGCGCCGCCTCGAGATCCTGCGCGCGCTCGCCACGAGCCCGAAGGTGCTGCTGCTCGACGAGCCAGCGGCCGGCATGAACCCGGCCGAGACCGAGGAGCTCATGGAGAACATCCAGAAGATCCGCGATGAGTTCCAGATCGCGATTCTGCTCATCGAGCACGACATGTCGCTCGTTATGGGCGTGTGCGAGGTCGTGGGCGTGCTCGACTACGGCAAGATCATCGCCAAGGGGACGCCCGAGCAGATCCAGAACGACCCGCGCGTGATCGAGGCCTATCTCGGCAAACAGGAGGTGAAGTAGATGGCGGCGCTGCTCTCCGTGCGCGACCTGCACGTCTCCTACGGGGCAATCAAGGCGGTGCGCGGCATCTCGTTCGACATCAACGAGGGCGAGATCGTGACGCTCATCGGCGCCAACGGCGCGGGAAAGTCCACGACGCTCAACACCGTCGCGGGGCTCATCAAGCCCGAGTCGGGCTCGGTCGAGCTCGAGGGCACCTCGCTGGTGGGCGTGCCCGCGCACAAGGTCCTCCAGCGCGGCCTGGCGCTCTGTCCCGAGGGTAGGCGCGTCTTCACGCAGATGACCGTGGCCGAGAACCTCGAGATGGGCGGCTACACGCGCTCGGACGCCGAGAACCGCGAGACGCTCGAGCGGGTCTACGCGCACTTCCCGCGGCTCAAGGAGCGCCGCGGCCAGATCGCCGGCACGCTCTCCGGCGGCGAGCAGCAGATGCTCGCGATGGGGCGCGCCCTCATGAGTCGGCCGCGGCTGCTCATGCTCGACGAGCCCTCGATGGGCCTCGCGCCAATCCTGGTCCAGGAGATCTTCGAGATCGTCAAGCAGCTCAACGCCTCGGGGACCACGATCCTGCTCGTGGAGCAGAACGCCAACATGGCGCTCTCCGTGGCCGACCGCGCCTACGTGCTCGAGATCGGCACGATCAAGAAGACGGGCACGGGCGCCGACCTGCTCGTGGACGACGACGTGAGGAAGGCGTACCTGGGCGGCTAGCCGCCGCGGCGCGGCAGCCCCCTCGTCGTTGGCGGCGGACCTCCTCCCGGGTCCGCCGCCTCTTTTGTGCGCGAGGTTCTTCTCGCCGGTCCGGGCGTGCGTGTCCCGGCGCAAACCGGGTGCGGTTGGGTGGCATCCTTGATATGCGGCCGTTCCCCGCATCAAGGATGCCACCCAGTCGCGGCCGTTTCGTGGCAGGAACGGTCGCGCTGCCGCCGCGAGGGGATTTGGGGCCGTGACGGGCATCAAGGATGCCACCCAACCGCGCGGGGTTCGTGACGGATTCGCTCCGGCGAGAAGCGCGACGGGGGCAAGACGCCCAATCGCCCCGGTTTCGTGGCGCGCGGCCGACCCGCCCCTCGTCGTGTTCTTATCGTGAAGAAGTTAGAGACATCAAAATAGAGATTGAGACAATGATGCGCAAGTGACGGGCGCGCGGCCCTTGAGCTGCCAAGACGCAATCTTCCAGCACGCTTGCACGAATCTATCGGCTGACTCCGTCCGCGCGGATCGGCAAAAGGCCCTATCGTTCGCGCAACCGAGGGAGAGGAGCCGGACGTGGGCGAGAGGCTGTGTGTGGGATTCGAGAGCGCACGTGCCCTGTGGCGGGAGGTGGGTCATGCGGTCGCGGGGGACAACGAGGCGTCGGAGGGCCGGGCCCCGCTGCTCGTGAGAATCCTTTTCGAGGACGGCGCGGGCATCGACCTGAGGTCGCTTCCCTCGCGCACGAGGATCACCTCGGTTCCGGGGAGCGTGCGCGCCCGCGCGCTTCTCGCCCTGCGTGACGCCTACCCGGGGCTGGGGCCCGAGGTCGACGCGTGCGTGTCGCGGCAGTCGGGCCGCCATTGCGTCCGGGGCGCCCGGCTGCATCTCGTGACGGGGAGCTATCCCGCCGGCTCGTTTCGCCTCCTGGGCGAGGGGGTCCAGCTGGCCTCGCCCGAGCTCACGTTCCTGCAGCTCGCGCGCTCGCTTGACGAGGACCTGCTCGTCGCCTACGGGTACGAGGTCTGCGGCCTCTTCGCGCGCGACGCGGCCGGCCCGGGTTTCTGCAACTGCCCCGCGCTCACCTCGCGCGCCCGGATCGCGGACTACCTCGACCGCCTCGAGCGGGTGCGCCGGGAGCGGGGGGAGGGGATGCCCCCGGGGCTTCGTCGCGCGCGCCGGGCCCTGGAGCGCGTGCGTGACGGCGCGGCCTCGCCCGAGGAGGCGGTCGTCTCCGAGGTGCTCTTCTCGCCGAGGAGGCTGGGCGGGTTCGGGCTGCCGCCCGGCCGGCTCAACGCCGTCGTCCGGCTGAGCCGGACTGCAGCCGACCTCTTTGGCATGGGCTCATTCGTCTGCGACGTGAGCTGGGACGGGGCGCGCGTGGCCCTCGAGTACCAGGGCTCCCAGCACAAGCTACGCACGCGCCACACGTACGACCTGCGCAAGGGAAACGTGCTCGGTGCCGACGACCGGGTCGTGGTCAGGGTGGACCGCACGATGCTCGGACGCCAGGACCTCATGGAGGAGGTGGCGAAGTCCCTCTACCGGACGCTCGGGCTGCGCTGGCGCGAGCCGGACGCAGACGTGCGGACCCGTCAGATGCGTCTGCGCCGCAAGCTGCTGCTCGAGCTCGAGGGACGCTAGGGCCGGCGCGGCGCCGGTGGGGCGGATGCCGCGAAACCGGGGCGATTGGGCGTCTCGCCCCCGTCGCGCTTCTCGCCGGCGCGAATCCGTCACGAACCCCGCGCGGTTGGGTGGCATCCTTGATGCCCCTTGCCAGGGGATGGGCCCGCATCGGCTTTCCGGGGGCGCTTCTGCCACAAAAGCGGCCCGGTTGGGTGCCATCCTTGATGCGAAGGACGATCGCACATCAAGGATGGCACCCAACCGCACCCGGTTTGCGCCGGGGTGGGGCGCTGTCGCGACAGGGATGCCGTCCCGACCGCGCGCGGGGGAGAAGCGCGGGCGAGAAGCGCGGCGGCTAGTGGACCTCGACGGTCGTGCCGAGGGTGTTGGCGGGGAGGGTCTGCAGCCAGTAGCCGGGGCACGTCCTCCCGAGCGCGGCCGCCACGCGCGCGGCCGCCTCGTCGCCGTCGGCGACGGCGAGCATCGTGGAGCCGGACCCGGAGATCATGAACGCGCAGGCCCCGGCATCGACGGCCGCCTCGCGTAGGGCGTCGTAGTCGGCGATGAGCGGGGCGCGGTACGGCTCGTGCAGCCGGTCGTGGCACGCGGCGGCGAGAAGCGCGGCGTCGCCGGTCTCGAGCGCGCGCACCACGGCCACGCAGCGGCCCATCTGCCACACGGCCGTCTCGCGGGACACCTCGGTCGGCAGCACGCGCCGCGCGTCGGCGGTGCGCACCTCGTAGGGGGGCGCCACCGCGACGAAGCGCAGGTTGCCCGCCACGTCCATGCGCGTCGAGGTGGTCGTGCCCCCGTCCACGAACGAGCTCACGAGCCCGCCGAGAAGGGCCGGCGCCACGTTGTCGGGGTGTCCCTCGAGGCGCACGGCGAGCTCGAGCGCGCGCGTGCGGTCGAACCCCTCGGGGCTGAGCGCCATCGCCGCACCGATGCCCGCGATCACGCAGGCCGAGCTCGAGCCCAGGCCGCCCGAGAGCGGGATGGGGGAGAGGATCGTGATGTGCAGCGGCACCGGGTCCGTCCCGAGCTCGCGGCAGGCGTCGAGGTAGCTCGTCCACACGAGGTTGTCCTCGCCGCGGAAGCGCTCCTCGCACCCCACCACCTCGAGGCGCTCCGCGGGCGTCACGAGGAAGGTCGCGGTGAGGTCGAGCGCGAGCCCCAGGCAGTCGAAGCCCACGCCCACGTTTGCGCTCGTGGCCGGCACGCGCACGATGACCATGGGGCGCTCGCGCCCGTCGGCGCCGATCACAGGAACACCCGCGCGCACGCGCCCTCGACGAAGGCGCCCATGCGCTCGCGGTCGCAGACGTCGTCGTGGACGACCTCGCCCGCGCGCAGGCCGGAGAGCTGCTCCGGGGCGGCCGTGCCCGAGAGCCGCTCGAGCGCGTCCATGCAGGCGAAGCCGTTCATGCCGTCGGTGACCTCGCCGAGCGCCTGCAGCACGTCGGCGGAGAACTTGTAGGGGCTCGCGGTGGAGAGGCACACGCGCTCCGTGCCGTCCGGCTCCACGCCGTCGAGCACGTGCTTCGCGACCGCGGTGTGCGGGTCGATGACCACGTCGAGCTCCTCCCACGTCTGGCGGATGGTCTCGCGGGTCTGGGCGTCGTCGGCGCGTCCGCAGGAGAAGGTCGAGCGGATCTCGTCCATGACGCGCGGGGGCACCGTGTAGACGCCCTTCTCGGCGAGGTCGCGCATGAGCGAGGAGACGAGCTCGCAGTCCCCGTCGGAGGCGTAGTACAGCAGCCGCTCGAGGTTGGAGGAGACGAGGATGTCCATCGAGGGCGAGATGGTCTTGTGGAAGTCGCGGCGGCGGTCGTAGGTCCCGGTGGTGAGGAAGTCCGTGAGCACGTCGTTTGCGTTGGAGGCCACCACGAGCCGGCGCACGGGCAGGCCGAGCCTCTTGGCGAAGTAGCCGGCGAGGACGTCGCCGAAGTTGCCCGTGGGGACGCAGAACGTCACCTCGTCGCCGAGCCTGACCGCGGAGCGCCGCACGAGCTGGGCGTAGGCGTCGAAGTAGTAGGTGACCTGCGGGGCGAGCCGGCCGACGTTGATGGAGTTGGCGCTCGAGAGCGCAACGCCGCGGCCCGCGAGCCGCTCCGCGAGCGCGCGGTCGGCGAAGATGCGCTTGACCTCGCCCTGGCAGTCGTCGAAGGTGCCGCGCACCGCGCACACCGCGACGTTGCCGCCGAGCTGGGTCACCATCTGGAGGCGCTGGATGTCGGAGACCTTGCCGTGCGGGTAGAAGACGGTGACGCCCGTGCCCTCCACGCCCGCGAAGCCGTCGAGCGCCGCCTTGCCGGTGTCGCCCGAGGTCGCGGTGACGATCATGATCTTGCGGCCGTCGCCGCCGCGCGCGACGCTCATGAGGCGCGGGAGCATCTGCAGGGCCACGTCCTTGAAGGCGCAGGTGGGGCCGTGGTAGAGCTCGAGCAGCCAGTCGGTCCCGAGCGGGGTGAGCGGGCACACGGCCGGGGTGTCCCACTGCGCCCCATAGGCCCCCTCCACGCAGGCGGCGACCTCGTCGTCTGCGTAGTCGCCCAGCAGCGTGCCCAGCACGAGGCGCGCCGTGTCGTGGAAGCCCTGGGCGCACACGCCGGCGAGGTCGAGGGGCTTCTCGCCGAGCGCGTCGCAGACGTAGAGGCCCCCGTCCGGCGCGATGCCGGCGAGAATTGCTTGCTTGCTTGTTACGGAATCCTCCGAAGAGCGCGTGCTGTGGTAGAACGTGGTCACGGTAGCTCCTTGCGTCCGGGGCAGGTATGCTGATCTCTGATGCAATCATAGCCGCCGCCCGCGCCCGAGCGCGCGCCGGACACACACTCGAAAGATTGGACGCACATGAAGATCGCCCTTCTCGGCTACGGCACGGTGGGCCGCGGCGTGGACGAGATCATCTCTGCGCGCGTTCCCTCGCTTGAGGTCGCCCGCATCCTCGAGCTCCCCGACCGCCTCACCGACCCCCGCATGACCGCGAGCTTCGACGACATCCTGGCCGACGAGCAGGTCGAGCTCGTGGTGGAGTGCATGGGCGGCATCGAGCCCGCGCATACCTACCTCATGGCCGCGCTCGAGTCCGGCCGCCACGTCGTGACCTCCAACAAGGCCGTGGTGGCGGCCCACTTCGGCGAGCTCGCGCGCGCCGCCGCGGCGCACGGCGTGGGCCTGTACCTCGAGGCGGCGGTCGGCGGCGGCATCCCGTGGATCGCGGGCGTCGAGAAGGTCCGTCGCGTCGACGAGGTCACGTCCTTCTCGGGCATCATGAACGGGACGACCAACTACATCGTCGACGCCATGCGCCGCGACGGCGCGGACTTCGCCGAGGTGCTCGCCGAGGCGCAGCGCCTGGGCTACGCCGAGCGCGACCCCTCCGCCGACGTCGACGGTCTCGACGTGCTCAACAAGACCATCATCTCCGCCTCCGTCGCCTTTGGCGTGGCGTGCGAGAAGAACCTCCCCACGAGCGGCATCCGCAACCTGCGCGCCTCCGACCTGGCCCTGTTCGCCGCGCACGGGCGCACGGTCAAGCTCTTGGGCCGCGGCGTGCGCGAGGCGCAGCGCTACGCGGCGGCGGTGGAGCCGGTCGCCGTGGCGGCGGGCTCACTCGAGGCCAGCGTGCCCTCAAACTTCAACCTCGTGACGCTCGACGCCACGACGGTGGGCGAGCTCAAGTTTTACGGCCAGGGTGCCGGCAGCCTGCCCACCGGCAACGCGATCGTCCAGGACGTGCTCGACTGCGCCACCGGGGCGCGCCGCCCGACCTACGACTTCTCGCGCCCGCTCGCCTACGACCCCGCGCTCCTGCGCGGCGACTACGTCTACCGCACCGAGGCGCTTCTCGGCGACGCCGAGCCCTTCGGGGAGGGCGCCGTGGTCGTGCGCGGCCTCACCGCCGAGGCCGCCCGCGCGCTTCTCGCCGAGGCGCTCGCGACCGACCCGACCACGTTTATGGCCGCGCTCCCCCCGACGGGCGAGGGCCGCACGGCCGAACCCACCCAGGAAGGCTAGGTTCCCGCATGATCAAGATCGCAAAGTTCGGCGGCTCCTCGGTCGCCTCGGCCGAGCAGTTCCGCAAGGTCAAGGGCATCGTCGAGTCCGACCCCGACCGTCGCTTCGTGGTCGTGTCGGCCGTGGGCAAGCGCGACTCCTCGGACAACAAGATCACCGACCTCCTGCTGCTCGTGAACGCGCACATCCAGTACCACGTGGACTGCACCGCGCTTCTCGCCGACATCGAGCGCCGCTTCCTGGACATCGCCGACGAGCTGGGGCTCAAGTGGCCGGTCCACGAGCGCTTCCAGATCTTCGCAGACAACATCAAGAAGCACTCTCCCGAGTACATCGTCAGCCGCGGCGAGTGGTTCACGGCCCACCTCATGGCCGAGTACCTGCAGATGCCCTTCGTCGACGCCGCCGACGTGGTGGTCTTCCACCACAACGGGGACGTGGACATGGAGCGCACCGCGGCGCGCCTCAAGGACGTGATGGTGCGCGAGGGCTCCTTCGTCCTGCCGGGCTTCTACGGGGCCACGGTGGACGGGCAGATCAAGCTCTTCCAGCGCGGCGGCGGCGACATCACGGGCGCCATCCTGGCCCGCTGCATCGACGCGGGCCTCTACGAGAACTGGACCGACGTCTCGGGCTTCCTGTCGGCCGACCCGCGCATCGTCGAGAACCCGCGCTCCATCCGCCGCATCACCTTCGACGAGATGCGCGAGCTCTCCTACATGGGCGCCTCGGTGCTGCAGGAGGAGGCCATCTTCCCGGTGCGCGAGGTCAACATCCCCATCCAGATCAAGAACACCAACCGCCCGGGCGACGAGGGCACCATCATCCGCGAGAAGGCCCGTGCGGGCGAGGACGAGCACCTCATCACCGGCATCGCCGGCAAGCGCGACTTCATCTCCGTGCACGTGAAGAAGGCCCACATGTCGGGCGAGGTGGGCTTCGTGCGCCGCGCGCTCTCCGTCTTCGAGCGCTACGGGGTCTCGGTCGAGCACATCCCCACGGGCGTGGACTCGTTCTCCGTGGTGGTCAACGGCGCCGACGTGCGCGACTCCATCTACTCGATCATCACCGACATCCGCCGCGAGCTCGAGCCCGACGACATCACGATGGTCGACAAGCTCGCGCTGGTCTCCGTGGTCGGCCGCAACATGTCCAAGCGCAGCGGCACCTCGGGCAAGATCTTCGGGGCGCTCGGCGACGCGGGCGTCAACATCCGCATGATCACGCAGAGCTCCCAGGAGATCTCGATCATCATGGGCGTCGAGAACGACGACTTCGAGCGCGCCATCCAGGTGATCTACGACCGCTTCGTCCGCGACGAGATGGTCACCGCCAGCTGATGAAAAGAGACAGTCCCTTTTCATCATTCCGCAGAAAGGACCCGCCAATGAGCGAGAAGACCGTTGCAATCCTGGGCGCCACGGGCGTTGTTGGCCAGCAGATGCTCCAGTGCCTCGAGGAGCGCGACTTCCCTGTGGGACGCCTCGTGCCGCTGGCCTCCGAGCGCTCCGTGGGCAAGCCCGTGACCTTCCGTGGCGAGGGGGTTCCGTGCCAGCTCGCCGAGGAGGACGCCTTCGAGGGCGTGGACATCGTGCTCGGTGCCGCCGACGACGCCACTGCCCGCGCGCTGCTCCCCGAGGCCGTGAAGCGCGGTGCCGTGTGCGTGGACAACTCGCACGCCTTCCGCCTGGAGCCCGACGTTCCCCTCGTGGTGCCCGAGGTCAACGCCGCGGACATCGCCGGCCACCACGGCATCATCGCCAACCCCAACTGCGCCACGATCATCGGTCTTGTTCCGGTGTGGCCGCTTCACCAGGCCGCCGGCCTCACGCGCCTGATCGTCTCCACCTATCAGGCCGCCTCCGGCGCGGGCAAGCCGGGCCTCGACGAGCTCGTGCGCGAGATTCGCTGCGTGGCCGCCGGCGAGCCTGTGGGGGAGAGCAAACCCTTCCAGTACCAGCTCGCGGAGAACCTCATTCCGCAGATCGGCGGCTTCAACGAGGAGGGCTACACCTCCGAGGAGATGAAGATGCAGAACGAGGGCCGCAAGATCATGCACCTGCCCGAGCTGCGCGTTAACTGCACCTGCGTGCGCGTGCCCGTGGTGCGCTCGCACTCCGAGTCCATCACCTGCGAGTTTGAGCGTCCCCTCTCCGTGGAGGAGGCGCGCGCGATCCTGGAGGCCGCGCCGGGCGTGAAGGTCGTGGACGAGCCCGCGGCGAGCCGCTACCCGATGCCGCTCGAGACCTCCGACCAGGACCTCATCTACGTTGGCCGTCTGAGGCGCGACCTCTCCGCCCCCGAGGGCGTCTCCGCGCTCACGTTCTGGTGCTGCGGCGACCAGATCCGCAAGGGCGCGGCCACCAACGCCGTGCAGATCGCGGAGTACCTGGCGTAGGCCACTTCCTCAGGCCTGGCGAGAAGAACGGCGGGGTCGGCGCGTTGCCGGCCCCGCCGTCGTCGTGCCCGCGGGCCTTGCGGCGGCGGCCTGGGTTGCGGCGCGGGGCCGCGGTCGGGCCTCGGTTGGGCCGCCGCGACGTAAAGCCGCGGCGATTGGGTGGCATCCTTGATACGCGACCTCGCGGCGCGAGGTTCTTCTCGCCCCTCTGGCAGCGTTTTCCCAGTTGGCGGCTGTCACGGAACGCCATGGCAAGCGAGCGCCATCAAACATGCCACCCAATCGCGCGCGGTTTCTGGCAGACGGGGCCGTCCTGCCGACGCGCGGGAGGGGAGACGCACAATCGGGCCGCTTTTGCGGCACGGCATCGCCCGTCGCCCGAGCCTCCTGCGCCTAGAACCCCGCGACGACCTCCGGCGTGAGGCGCTCCGCCACCGCAACGGCAACCTCGGCCGTCGTCCGCACGTCCTCGAGCGCGCAGATGGCCGTCCCCGCGTGGACGTGGCGGCACGGCACGCCGGCCACCACGCACGGGACGTCGAGCTGGTGGACGGGCCCGCCGTCGGTCCCGCCACCCTCGCGGACGGAGGTCTGGACGGAGAGCCCCGCCTCGGCTGCAGCTCGCAGAACGAAGCGCTGGTAGCGGGGGTTGGTGATCATGCAGCGGTCAAAATAGCGGAACATCGGCCCGCGGCGCAGGGCGGCCTGGACCTCGTCTGCGGGGGCAAAGGTGTCGTCGGCCGGGCAGCCCTCGAACATGAACGCGACGGCGGGCGAGAAGTGCCGCACGGCCGCGGCGACCCCGCGCTCGCCGACCTCCTCCTGGGCCGAGACCGACGCCACGACGTCAAACGGCAGGTCGTCGCGGCCGGAGAGCTCGCGCAGGGCCAGCAGCATCGCGCACACGCCCGCGCGGCAGTCGAAGGCCTTGCCGTGCGCGACGCCCGTGCGCCCGTCAAACGAGAACGAGGTCGCGGGCACGAACGGCTCGCCCATCCCCATGCCAAAGCGCCCGATCGCGTCCTCGCGCGACGTCGCGCCCACGTCGAGCGCGAGCGATCCGCGCCCGACGGCGCGCTCGGCCTCGCTCCAGAAGTGCGGGGGCTTCACGCCAACGACCCCGCGCACCCACGAGCCGTCTGTCGCGCGGACCCACACGTCCTGCCCATCCAGCGCGCCCGGCGAGAAGCGCCCCAGCTCGACGAAGCTCATCGTGCCGTTGGCGTGGATCGCGCGCACCATGCCGCCGACCTCGTCGCCGTGGGCGTCCAGCATGAGCACGGGCTTCTCGCCGGTGAAGCTGCGCGGCGTGATGAGGCCGTCGCGCAGCGTGTTCTCGTCCACGCGCGCCCAGCCCTCGCAGAACTCGCGGACCACGGCCAGCGTCTCGTCCTCAAAGCCGGACGGCGCCTTCGCGTCCGAGAGCGCGCCGAGAAGTTCTGCGACCTCGGTTTCGTTGATGTTCATGTCGATCCCTTCGCACGGCTACGCGGACAGTATATCCCGCCGCCCCTCCACCGAGCCCCGAGCGCCTCTGACGGAAGAGGCGCCGCCCACCGGCCTGCGGGGCCCTAGAATGCTCGGAAGGTTATCCCGGACGGGGAGGTGCCCATGGCAGACTCGTTGAAGGACCGCTACGACCAGCTCGTCGCCGCGTGGGTGGCGCTCTCCGACGAGCGGCGCGAGGAGCTTCTGCGTGACTTTGTGGTCGACTACGTCTACAACTCCGAGAAGATCGAGAACGAGGAGCTCACGTTTGCCACGGTGAGCCAGATCGTCAAGGGTGACGCCGTCAAGGACTACACGGGTGACGTCCAGGTGCTCGTCGAGGCGCGCAACCTCAAGATCTCCTGGGACCTCGCCCGCGCCAGACTCGCGGAGGATCCGTGCCTCAGCGAGGAGCTCATCCAGGAGGCCCATGGCCTCGTGACCATGGGCACCTACAAGGAGAAGCTCCTGCTTGCGGGCGAGCGCCCGGGCACCTTCAAGCTCGAGAACTACGTGGGCGGCCCGGCAAGCGTCGGCATCCCCGCGGTCGAGGTGCCTCACGCGGTGGGCGTCCTCGCGGACGACGTGAACTCGTACCTGGAGGAGGGCAGCCGCCACCTCACCATAGCCGCCTACCTTCACGCGCGCCTCTTCGAGATCCACCCCTTCGCCGACGGCAACGGGCGCACGGCGCGTCTGCTCATGAACGGCGTGCTGCTTGCCATGGGGATGCCGCCCATCGTGATCCGCGCGCAGGACCACGGCGCGTACCACGCGGGGCTCGACGTCTTCCACCTCGAGGGCGACATCGGCCCCTTCCGCCGCTTCCTGCGCAGCGAGACGCTGCTCACGTGGGAAGGCGTCCTCGGCTAGCCATGGCGAGAAGCTCCTCCGACCTTGACCGAAGCGGCCGCGGGCCGCGCCTCGGGTGCGGGTCGTGCCTGGGAGGGTGCGCGGCGACGCTCGTTCTTCTCGTCGCGCTCGCCGCGGTGCTCTGGGCGCTCCTGAGCTGCGTCGGCCCCTGAGGCGTGGAGGAAACCGGAATCCGGGAAAAAAGTCCTTGCATCGCCCGGCGCGGTAGTGCAAAATAGTCGAGCTGCCTGAAGAGGTCGCTGGATGGTGGGCGTAGCTCAGTTGGAAGAGCGACGGGTTGTGGTCCCGTAGGTCGAGGGTTCGAGCCCCTTCGCCCACCCCATACAACAGAATACGGATCGTTAGCTCAGCTGGTAGAGCAGGGGACTCTTAATCCCAAGGTCCAGGGTTCGAACCCCTGACGATCCACCATTCTTTGGATCGTTAGCTCAGCTGGTAGAGCAGGGGACTCTTAATCCCAAGGTCCAGGGTTCGAACCCCTGACGATCCACCATCGGAATCACGCGGCCGGGCGCCTAGGTGCCCGGCCGCTTTTCTGTGCCGAGAGGGCCCGCAGGTGCGGGGCGTTTCTCGGCCGCCCTTTATCGAGTGCGCGATATTCGGCGTGAGTTTTTCAAGTTTACCGACACAAACCCGAAGTTTTCCCAGTTGGCGGCAAGGAGCGTAGGCCCGGGGCCAAAGAGAAACCTTCGAATTTCGCGCACTCGGCAGGTGCGGGGCGAGAAGGGCCTGCGGCCGTCGGCGGCGACCGCGGCCCAGGGGCCCCGCTCCGTCCGGCCCCCGTGGTATCCTGCCAGAAGGAGGACGGAAGGGGGGCACGCATGGCACGCAGGAGGCACGGGAAGACGCGGTCTCGCGGGCCGCTCGCCCTTCTCGCCGCGCTTGTCGTCGCGGTCTCGGCCGTCGTGGGAGCCCCCTCGCCTTGGGGCTGGCTGCCCCCGTCCGAGCCCGCGGTCCCCTCCGAGGCCCGGGCAGGCCTCGGGGAGTGGGACGCGCAGGCCTACCCCGACTACTACCGCGTCCTCGGCACGGCCGTCGTCGATGTCGACCTCGCCCCCGGCGAGGCTCGCTACGAGGGCCTCGACGAGCTCGGGCGCACCGGTCGCGTGGCCGCGCTCGTCACGCCGGAGATGGCGCGCGCGGGCAGCGAGCGCGAGCGCGAGGACATCTCGGACGTCGAGCCCTCCGGGTGGGGGCACAACGCCGAGGTCGACATCGCCATGCCCGACGGCAGCACCTACCACGGCTACCTCTACAACAGAAGCCACCTGCTCGCCAAGTCCCTCGGCGGGGCGGACGCGGCCGAGAACCTCGTCACCGGCACGCGCACGCAGAACGTGGGAGACAACCGCGGGCAGGACGGCGGCATGGCCTACACGGAGGGCCTCGCCCGCGACTGGCTGAGAGAGAACCCCGACGGCACCGTCTACTACAGCGCCACTCCCGTCTACGCGGGCGCGGAGCTCGTGGCGCGCAGCGTCATCGTGGACGTGCGCTCCTCCGACGGGGCGCTCGACCTCGAGGTGGAGGTCTTCAACGCCGCGAGCGGATACGACATCGACTACGCGACCGGCGAGTTCTCGGTCGCAGGAGGTGACCAGGCATGACGGAAGGCACTACGCTCGACGCACGCCCCGGCGAGAAGGACGACGGCCTCGCGCTCGTCCGCCGCGCCCTCGGGCCCGACCCGGCCCTCCTGGAGGAGGTGACCCGGCGTGACCTCGAGTGGGAGGGGAGGATCTTCTCGGTCGAGCACCTCGAGGTCGAGCTCTCCGACGGCAGCCGCTCGTGGCGCGAGGTCGTGCGCCACCACGGCGGTGCCGGGGTGCTCGCGGTGATGGGCGGGCGCGTCTGCCTCGTGCGGCAGTACCGCGTGGCGCTCGGCCGCATGACGCTCGAGATCCCCGCCGGCAAGGTGGACGCCGACGAGCCGCGCGAGGCGTGCGCGGCCCGCGAGCTCACCGAGGAGACGGGCCTTGTCGCCGAGCAGCTCGAGCTTATCGCCGAGTCGTACGGCGCGCCCGGCTTCACCGACGAGCACACCTCGGTCTACCTCGCCCACGGGCTCTCCCAGGGGCCGGCGCGCCCGGACGAGGGCGAGCTTTTGAACGTCGTGTGGGTGCCGGCGGACGTCGCCCTCGAGGCCATACGGCTCGGCCTGATCGATGATGCCAAGACCGTTACGGGCATTCTCGCCGCGAAGGCGTTTGGGATGCTCTAAAATGTGTGCCGCGCTCGTCCACGCGCCCTTAGCTCAGCTGGATAGAGCAGGAGACTTCTAATCTCAAGGTCGGGGGTTCGAATCCCTCAGGGCGCACCAGCGGACTCGGACCGGGCCGGGTACCCCCAGGGCACCCGGCCTGTGACACCTCTGGCCGCAAGGACGCGCGCGCTCGCGTATTTCTGCGCGAGTCGGCTGTGACGTGAGGCATACTGAACTAGGTGTGGCCGCCCGTTGGAAGGAGCGCGCGTTGATCTACACAATGACGTTGAACCCCGCCCTCGACTATGTCATGCACCCCCTGACGCTCGACATGGGCTTCACAAACCGGTCCTCCTCCGAGGAGCTCCACTGCGGCGGCAACGGCATCAACATCTCCACGCTGCTGAACGAGCTCGACGTCCCGAGCATCGCCATGGGCATCTCCGCCGGCTTCACCGGCGACTACATGCTCAAGCGCCTCCAGGAGAAGGGCATCGCCAGCAACTTCGTGTGCCTGGACCGCGGCTACACCCGCATCAACATCAAGCTCAACGGCATCGTCATGACGATGGTCAACGGCATGGGCCCCAAGATCCCGGAGAAGAAGGTCGACGAGCTGCTCGAGCGCATGGACATCGTCGGCGCCGGGGACACGCTCGTGCTCACCGGCTCCATCCCCAACAGCCTCCCCGAGGACATGTACTCCCAGATCATGAAGCGCCTGGGCGGCCGCGGCATCCAGTTCGTGGTCGACGCCCCGGGCCAGCTGCTCATGGAGGCCCTCGAGATGCACCCGTTCCTCATCAAGCCCAACAACCACGAGGTCGGCCGCATCTACGGCGTCAACATCGAGGAGCCCGAGGAGTGCATGCCCTACGCGCACAAGCTCCAGGAGGCGGGCGCGCGCAACGTCATCATCTCCTGCGGCGGGCACGGCTCGCTGCTGCTCGACGAGAACGGCGCGGAGCACGTGGTCCCCACGGCCAAGATCAAGCTCGTCAACGCCACCGGCGCAGGCGACTCGATGGTCGCGGGCTTCCTCGCGCAGGTCACGCGTGGCGTCGACTACGAGACGGCGCTGATCTTCGCCTCCGCGTGCGGCACCGCCACCGCGGCGAGCAAGGGCATCGCCAAGCGCGCCACGATCGACCGCGTGGTCGCCGCGCTCTACAAGAAGATGGGCAGGGCCATCCCCGGCACCATCGCCCAGGACATGGAGAACAACAAGGCCCGCGCCGCCGCGGCCGAGGCAGCGGAGGGGTCCGAGAAGGGCGAGTCCTCCCGATAAGGTGTTTCTCGCCTCCGACGGAGGCGTGAACGTGTTGGGATCTGGCCGCGACGCGGCCCGAACGTAGGGGGAGAACATGTACGAGGGAGTCAACGCATCTGACGGCATCGGCATCGGCGTCGCTCGCGTCGCCGTCGAGCCGGACCTCAGCTTCACGCCGCACGCGCCGGAGGACGCCGGCGACGAGAAGCAGCGCTACGCCGCGGCGGTCGCCAAGTTCATCGAGCAGACCAACGCCCAGATCGAGCGCATGAAGGTGACGGTGGGCGAGGAGGCCGCCGCCATCATGGGCGCCCACATCGAGTTCGCCGAGGACGAGGGCATCCAGGAGATGGTGAACGGCTCCATCGAGAGCGGCATGTGCGCCGAGCAGGCCGTCTCCGAGGCCTACGACATGTACTACAACATGTTCTCCAACATGGAGGACGAGCTGTTCCGCGAGCGCGCCGCCGACGTCGCCGACGTCAAGACGGGGCTTCTCGCCGACCTTCTCGGCAAGGAGGTCGTCGACCTCTCCACCCTGCCGGAGAACTCCATCGTCGTGGTGCACGAGCTCACCCCGTCCATGACGGCGGACATCGACAAGGACAACGTCGCCGGCATCGTCACCGAGACGGGCGGCCGCACCTCCCACTCCGCCATCATCGCCCGCGCCCTCGAGATTCCCGCGGTCCTCTCCGTGGCCGACTGCACCAAGAACATCAAGAGCGGCGACATGGTCA
Organism: Olsenella sp. An188; assembly: GCF_002160255.1. Classification (GTDB taxonomy): domain Bacteria; phylum Actinomycetota; class Coriobacteriia; order Coriobacteriales; family Atopobiaceae; genus Thermophilibacter; species Thermophilibacter avistercoris. The sequence goes on from NZ_NFKF01000005.1 coordinate 106,685, forward strand.
TCGTCGACGGCTCGCGCGGCCGCGTGCTCGCCAGCCCCTCCGACGCCGACCTCGAGCACTACCGCACCAAGGCCAAGCAGTACGCCGAGGAGAAGCTCGCGCTCGAGGCCTACCGCGGCAAGGAGACGGTGACCGGCGACGGCGAGAAGGTCCTTCTCGTCGCCAACATCGGCAACCCCGACGACGCCAACGTCGCGGCCGAGCACGACTGCGAGGGCGTCGGCCTGTTCCGCTCCGAGTTCCTGTTCATGGACGCCAAGGAGCTCCCGAGCGAGGACGAGCAGTTCGCCGCGTACCAGAAGGTCGCGCTGCGCATGAAGAACCAGCCGGTGATCATCCGCACGCTCGACGTGGGCGGCGACAAGGAGATCCCGTACATGAACCTCCAGAAGGAGGAGAACCCCTTCATGGGGTACCGTGCGGTCCGCTACTGCCTCGCCAACCCCGACCAGTACAAGGTCCAGCTCACGGCCCTGCTGCGCGCCTCCGCCTTCGGCGACATCAAGATCATGGTGCCGCTCGTGACCAACATCGACGAGATTCGCCAGGTCAGGGCCCTCGTCGAGGAGTGCAAGTCCGAGCTTGACGCCCGCGGCGTCGCCTACAACAAGGACATCGAGGTCGGCACGATGATCGAGACCCCCGCCGCCTCGCTCATCGCCGACGACCTCGCCGCCGAGTGCGACTTCTTCTCCATCGGCACCAACGACCTCATCGGCTACACCATGTGCGCCGACCGCGGCAACGACAAGGTCGCCTACCTCTACGACGTCTACCAGCCGGCCGTCCTGCGCTCCCTCAAGCGCATCATCGAGGAGGGCAACAAGGCCGGCATCATGGTCGGCATGTGCGGCGAGGCCGCGGCCGACCCGCTGCTCATCCCGGTGCTCATCTCCTTCGGCCTGAACGAGTTCTCCGTGAGCGCCCCGTCGATCCTGCGCACGCGCCGCATCATCTCCGAGTGGACCAAGGCCGACGCCGACGCCCTCACCGAGAAGGTCATGGCGCTCAAGACCGCGACCGAGGTCAAGGCCATGCTCCAGGCGGCCGCCCGCTAGCGTCTGCGTCTCGCTGAGAGACCCCTTGCGGCGCCCCGGGCCCACCTCAGGGTCCGGGGCGCCGTCTTGCGTGCGGCGAGGGGATGGCCCGAGCCCTTCGCACGGAAAAGGCGCCCGGACCGTGCGCGCGGTCCGGGCTTGCGCTCAGGGGCGAGAAGACCGTGCGCCTACCGGGGGAAGATGACGCGCAGGGCCTGCGGGACGACCTCCACCGAGAAGTGCGAGCCCTCGAGCCGCTCCCCGTCGACCTGGCAGGGCGGCGCGACCTCGAAGTCCAGCTCGGCGCGGCGAATCCGGCGCAGCCGAACTACGGACGAGCGCGCGTGCAGCCCGCGGCGCGCAAGGCCGAAGAGGCCGAGCAGGTGGGGGAGGGCCGGAACGCGCACGTTGTAGCAGACGTCGAGCGCCCCGTCGCACGGGCTCGCGTCCGGGCAGATCCTGAAGCCCCCTCCGTAGCTCGGCCCCACCTGAATCGCAAAGACGAGCGTGGAGAGCTCGCGCGCCGGCTCGCCGTCGAAGCGCGCCGCGCAGGCGTAGCCTCCCCGCGCCTGGGAGAGGATCTTGATCCCCGAGGTCACGAAGAGCGCCTCGCCCTCCTGCGAGGTGTCTCGTGCGCGGCGGTCCGTGGTGTCGAGCGCGATGGCCGCGTCGAGGCCGAAGGAGAGCGTCTGGACGAAGTGGGTCCCGTTCACGCTCCCGACCTCGACCGGGCGCGAGACGCCGCGTACGAGCTGGGCGAGCGCCGCCTCGACGTCGTTTCTCGCCATGCCGAGCGTGCGGGCGTAGTCGTTGCCGGACCCGAGCGGGATGACGCCGAGCTGCGCGCGCCCCTCGGCCGGGCGCCGCATGAGGCCGTTTGCCACCTCGTGGATCACGCCGTCGCCGCCGAGGGCCACCACGGTGTCGAAGCCGTCTGCCTCCGCGGCCATGAGCTCGGCGTCCCCGGGCGCGGTGGTGAGGCGCAGCTCGTAGCCGCGCGTGGCCGAGGAGTAGCTTGCCAGGAAGCGCTCGGCGAACGTGGCGCCCTGGGCCCCGCGCCCGCTGTGCGCGGCGGGGTTGGCGATGACGAGCGTGCGTCCGAGCGGCGATGTGGACATGGCGGCCTTTCTCGCGTGGTCTGTCGCCCAACCATTCTACGCCAGGCGTCGCCCGCGGCTCGGCCCTGGGAAGGGCGCTTTGTGTGCCCGCTTGCCCCGCGCGGCCCGCTCGCCTATACTTCTAGCTTGCGACCGGGGCGTGGCGCAGCTTGGTAGCGCATCTGCTTTGGGAGCAGAGGGTCGCTGGTTCGAATCCAGTCGCCCCGACCACCGCACGCGGGTGTGGTTCAATGGTAGAACCTCAGCCTTCCAAGCTGATGACGCGGGTTCGATTCCCGTCACCCGCTCCATGAGAGCGCGCGGCCCGAGGACATGGCTCCCCGGGCCGCTTTTTTGTCCGCGAGGTCCTTCTCGCCCCATGTGTACACCTCGTTACGCGCTCGGTTCGATGCCGTTACACGTGGCATTCTCTTTCGGGGCCTTTTGGTTTCCCGAACGTATCCTGTTCACGGCGTCTTAAACCGGCCTCGTGCCGTCCAGAGATTGGAGCGAACATGACGTATTCCGAGAGGGTCATCGCCGAGCTCGAGGGGCGCTACCCCGAGCAGACCGAGTTCATCCAGGCTGCCAAGGAGGTCCTCGAGACCCTGCAGCCGGCGCTGGACGCCCACCCCGAGTACGAGGAGGCGAGCCTGCTCGAGCGCATCGTCGAGCCCGAGCGCGTGATCATGTTCCGCGTGCCGTGGGTCGACGACTCCGGCAAGGTCCAGGTCAACCGCGGCTACCGCGTCGAGTTCAACTCCGCGATCGGCCCCTACAAGGGTGGCCTGCGCTTCAACCCCACCGTCACCGTGGGCATGCTCAAGTTCCTCGGCTTCGAGCAGATCTTCAAGAACAGCCTGACCACGCTGCCGATGGGCGGTGGCAAGGGCGGCTCCGACTTCGACCCCAAGGGCAAGTCCAACCGCGAGGTCATGGCCTTCTGCCAGTCGTTCATGACCGAGCTCTTCCGCCACATCGGCCCCAACACCGACGTCCCCGCCGGCGACCTGGGCGTGGGCGGCCGCGAGGTGGCCTACATGTTCGGCCAGTACAAGCGCCTCAAGAACGAGTGGACCGGCGTCCTCACCGGCAAGGGCCTCACCTTCGGCGGCTCGCTCGCCCGCACCGAGGCCACCGGCTACGGCCTCGTCTACTTCGTCGACGAGTACCTCAAGAGCAACGGCGACTCCTTCGAGGGCAAGAAGGTCGTCGTCCACGGCTCCGGCAACGTGGCGATCTACGCCATCCAGAAGGTCGCCCAGCTCGGCGGCAAGACGATCGCCTGCTCCGACACCAAGGGCTGGGTTGAGGACCCCGAGGGCATCGACTACCAGGTCCTCGAGCACATCTACAACAAGAAGCGCTCCGGCCACGACCAGGGCGTGAGCCTGGCCATGTACGTCGACGAGCGTCCCGGCGCCACCTGGCACGAGGGCGACGGCCGCGGCGTCTGGCAGCTCCCCTGCGACATCGCGCTGCCCTGCGCCCGCGAGAACACGCTGCACCTCGAGGACGCCCAGGCGCTCGTGGCAAACGGCTGCAAGGTCGTGGGCGAGGGCGCCAACATGCCCACCACGCCCGATGCCACCGCCTACCTCATGGACAACGGCGTCGCCTTCATGCCCGGCAAGGCGGCCAACGCCGGCGGCGTGCTCGTCTCGGGCCTCGAGATGAGCCAGAACGCCGAGCACCTGTCCTGGACCTTCGAGGAGGTCGACGGCAAGCTCGAGCACCTCATGCGCTCCATGTTCCACAACGTGGACGACACCGCCCGCGCCTACGGCCACGAGGGCAACTTCGTGATGGGCGCCAACATCGCCGGCTTCACCAAGGTGGCCGACGCCATGATGGCCCAGGGCGTCTGCTAGGCGAGAAGAACCTGTAGCTGGGGGTGGCCCCGGTCTCGTGGCGAGACCGGGGCCACTTTCTTCTTGAGGTCCTTCTCGCTCACCCCTCCCAAACCTACGGAATCAGGTGAGAAGTGTTGGCGTGGGAGGGATTAAGCAACCTGAACCCTCCCTAACCTACGTTTCCCGAGCAAAAACGTAGGTATAAGAGGGGCTATCGCCAGGACCGCAGGCCGGCGAGAAGGGCGCGCGCCCCTCGCGGCGCGCGATTTTTGCGAAGCCGTTATGTCGTGACACAAGCAACGCCTTTACTGCTATGCTATCCAAGACCTTTAAGACGGTACGAGAGACCGAAAAGGCGTCCACAACATATGTCGCAGCCTTAGTCGGAGTCTCGCTTGCACGGGCTCCGTTTTTTGTAGCTGCGGCCTGCCTCTGGGCGCGCGGACGAAAGGGCGGTGTTGCTGTGAACCTGTTGGTGGATGGCGGCCGGCATCCGAGGGCGCTTCTCGCGCTTGAGAACGGGATGCACTTCTTTGGGCGCTCGGCCGGCGCCGAGGGGGAGACCTTCGGCGAGGTCGTGTTCAACACCTCGATGGTGGGCTATCAGGAGATCGTCTCGGACCCGTCCTACGCGGGCCAGATCGTGACGCTCACCTACCCGCAGGTGGGCAACTACGGCATCAACGAGAAGGACATGCAGGCCGACCGCCTGCACCTCGCCGGCCTCGTCGTGCACGACATGTGCTACGAGCCGAGCAACTGGCAGAGCGTCGAGAGCCTGCCCAACTTCCTCGCGAGCCGCGGCGTGGTGGCCATCGAGGACGTGGACACCCGCGCCCTGACCATCGCCATCCGCGAGGGCGGCGCCATGCGCGCGGCCATCTCCACGACCGACCTCGACCCGGAGAGCCTCGTCGCGCGCGTCCGCGCCTCCGCGCCGATCGCCGACCACAACTACGTCGCCGACGTCTCCTGCGACGAGCCCTACGTGGTGCCCGGCCAGGACGCCGACGGCCAGCCCCGCCTCTCCGTCGTCGCCTACGACTGCGGCGAGAAGCGCGGCATCGCCCGGCGCCTCTCCGCGGCCGGCTGCGAGGTCACCGTGGTGCCCTGGGACACCCCGGTGGAGGAGGCCCTCGCGAAGGACCCCGACGGCGTGTTCTTCTCCAACGGCCCCGGCGACCCGTCGAGCGTCCCGTCCGTGGCCGAGGCCGTCCGCGCGTGCCTGGGCCGCGTGCCGGTCTTTGGCATCTGCCTCGGCAACCAGGTCATCTCCATGGCGGCCGGCGCCACCATCGAGAAGCTCCCGTACGGCCACCACGGCGGCAACGAGCCGGTGATGAACCTGCTCACGGGCAAGGTGGAGATCACGGCGCAGAACCACAACTACGGACCGGTCTTCTCGACCTTCGGCCCGCTCGTGCCCGAGCTCTCGGGCGGCGTGTCCGAGCACCCGGCCGACGAGGACCTGCGCTTCTGGTCCTCCCGCCGCATCGCCCCGGTCGTCCAGAACGAGCGCTACGGCCGCATCCGCCTCACGCACGTGAACCTCAACGACGGCACCCCCGAGGGCATCCAGTTCCTTGACGTGCCGGCCTTCTCCATGCAGTACCACCCGGAGGCCAAGCCCGGCCCCAACGACTCCACGTACGCCTTCTCGGCGTTTGCCAAGCTCATGCGCGGCGAGGACGACTACCTCGCCATCGACGTCCGCGAGGGGAGGCGCTTCTAGATGCCCAAGCGCACCGACATCAAGAAGATCCTTATCATCGGCTCCGGCCCCATCGTCATCGGCCAGGCCTGCGAGTTCGACTACTCCGGCACCCAGGCCTGCAAGGCCCTGCGCTCGGAGGGCTACGAGGTCGTGCTCGTCAACTCCAACCCGGCCACCATCATGACCGACCCGGAGACCGCCGACCGCACCTACGTGGAGCCCATCACCGCGGCCTCGGTGGCCAAGGTCATCGAGAAGGAGCGCCCGGACGCGCTGCTGCCCAACATGGGCGGCCAGACGGGCCTCAACTGCGCCGTGGCGCTCGCCAAGGCCGGCGTGCTCGAGAAGTACGGCGTCGAGGTCATCGGCTGCGACATCGACTCCATCGAGACCGGCGAGGACCGCGAGCTCTTCGCCAACGCCATGCGCGACATCGGCCTTGAGGTGGCCCGCTCGGGCATCGCCCACACGGTCGAGGAGTGCGAGAAGATCGCCGACGAGCTCGGCTACCCCGTGGTGATCCGCCCGGCCTTCACCCTCGGCGGCGCTGGCGGCGGCATGGCCTACACCCATGACGACCTGCTGCGCATTGCCGAGCAGGGCATCGCGCTCTCCCCGGAGAGCGAGGTCCTCGTGGAGCAGTCCGTCGAGGGCTGGAAGGAGATCGAGATGGAGGTGATGCGCGACTCCGCGGGCAACGGCGTCGTCATCTGCTCCATCGAGAACCTCGACCCCATGGGCGTGCACACCGGCGACTCCATCACCGTGGCGCCGTGCCAGACGCTGAACGACTTCGAGCTCCAGCGCCTGAGGGACTACTCCATCGCCATCCTCGAGCGCGTGGGCGTGGCCTGCGGCGGCTCCAACGTGCAGTTCGCCGTGAACCCCGACGACGGCCGCGTCATCGTCATCGAGATGAACCCGCGCGTCTCCCGCTCCTCGGCGCTCGCCTCCAAGGCCACGGGCTTCCCGATTGCCAAGATGGCGGCCCTGCTCTCCGTGGGCTACACGCTCGACGAGATCGAGAACGACATCACCCGCGAGACCCCAGCGTGCTTCGAGCCGTCGATCGACTACTGCGTGGTCAAGGTCCCGCGCTTCGCCTTCGAGAAGTTCAAGGGCACCGACGAGACCCTCACCACGCGCATGAAGGCCGTCGGCGAGGTCATGTCCATCGGCGCCACCTTCGAGGAGGCCATGCAGAAGGCCATGCGCTCGCTCGAGCAGGGTCACGCCGGTCTGGGCGCTGACGGCGCGGACGACTTCGACGAGGAGGCCTTCGAGGAGCACGTGGCCACGCCCACGCCCGGCCGCATCCTCTACGTGGCCGAGGCGCTGCGTCGCGGGTGGGGCGTCGAGCGCGTCTTCGAGCTCACCAAGATCGACCGCTGGTTCCTCAGCCGCATCGCCGACGTCGTGACCGCCGAGAAGGCCATCGCCGAGCTCGGCCTCGCCGGCCTCACGGCCGACCGCATGATGGCCGCCAAGCAGCTGGGCTTCTCGGACGCGCAGATCGGACACCTCACCGGACAGCGCGAGGACACCGTGCGTGCGGTGCGCGAGGTGCTCGGCGTGCGCCCCTGCGTCAAGACCGTCGACACCTGCGCCGGCGAGTTCGCGGCGCGCACGAGCTACCACTACTTCACCTACGAGGCGGGCGGCGTCACGGAGTTCCACGAGGCCGAGAAGCCCCGCGTGGTGATCCTCTCCGCCGGCCCCAACCGCATCGGCCAGGGCATCGAGTTCGACTACTGCTGCGTGCACGCGGCCTACGCGCTGGCGGCCAAGGGCTACGAGACCGTCATGGTCAACTGCAACCCCGAGACCGTCTCCACCGACTACGACACCTCCGACCGCCTCTACTTCGAGCCGCTCACCTTCGAGGACGTCATGAACGTCATCGAGGTCGAGAGGCCCGCGGGCGTCATCGTGACGCTGGGCGGCCAGACGCCGATCAACCTCGCCAAGCGCCTCAAGGCCGCGGGCGTCCCCATCATGGGCACCCAGCCCGAGGCCATCGACCTCGCCGAGGACCGCGACCGCTTCGCGAGCCTGCTCGACCGCCTCGAGATCGCCTACCCGCCCTCGAGCACGGCCGAGACCGTCGACGAGGCCAAGAGCGTGGCGCGCCGCGTGGGCTACCCGCTGCTCGTGCGCCCGAGCTACGTGCTCGGCGGGCGCGGCATGGGCATCGTCTACGACGACGGCGACCTCGTGAGCTACATGGAGGAGGCCACCAAGGTCTCCCCGGACCACCCCGTCTACCTCGACGCCTTCCTCGAGGACGCCATCGAGCTCGACGTGGACGCCCTGTGCGACGAGCAGGAGTGCTACGTGGGCGCGGTCCTCGAGCACATCGAGGAGTGCGGCGTGCACTCCGGCGACTCCGCCTGCTGCTTCCCGCCCTTCTCGCTGTCCGACCGCATCGTGGCCAAGGTGCGCGACACCACGCGCCGCCTGGCGCTCTCCTGCCACATCAGGGGCCTGCTCAACGTGCAGTTCGCGGTCCGCGACGAGCAGGTCTTCGTGATCGAGCTCAACCCGCGCGCGAGCCGCACCGTGCCCTTCTCGTCCAAGGCCACGGGCGTTCCTCTGGCCAAGTGCGCCGCCCGCATCATGAGCGGCGAGAAGATCTCTGACCTCGGCCTGCCGGAGGAGGGGCGCGACCTGGGCTACTACGCGGTCAAGGAGGCCGTGATGCCCTGGAGCCGCTTCCCGGGCGCCGACGTGGTGCTTGGCCCCGAGATGAAGTCCACGGGCGAGGTCATGGGCATCGACAAGACCTTCCCGAAGGCCTACGCCAAGACGCGCGAGGCCATCGACTACCAGGTCCCGCAGTCCGGCACCGTCTTCGTCTCGGTGTGCGACCGCGACAAGCGCTCGGTGGCCCCGGTGGCCCTGTCGCTCGTGAACCTGGGCTACGACCTCGTGGCCACGCGCGGCACCGCCAAGACGCTGCGCGCCGCGGGCATCCCCTGCGAGGTGGTCAAGCCCATCAGCGAGGGCAGCCCCAACATCATCGACATGATGGCCGAGGGCAAGATCGCCTTCCTCATCAACACGCCCAAGGGCCACAGCTCGCGCGGCGACGGCTTCCGCATGCGCAGCGAGGCCGTGAGCCGCGGCATCGACATGGCCACCACCATGTCCGGCGCGGTGGCGCTCGTCCAGGCCATCGCCGCGCTGCGGCAGGGCCCGCTCGACGTCTACGCCCTCCAGGACCTGTAGGCTGGAGACGTTCCTCGGGCGACACGCGTCGTTGACGTGAGCGCGGGCCGTCGGGCTTCTCGCCCGGCGGCCCGCCTTTGTGAAACGCTTACACTCCCGCGCGCCCCGATGCGGCACAATGGGGCGAGAAGAACCCGCGGCCCCAAGGAGGCACCATGGCCCGACCGCTCGACCCCGGATCGATCGTGGACACGCACACGCACACGCGCTTCTCGGACGGGGTCGCAACGTTCGAGGAGAACGCCGCCGCCGCGGCGGCCGCCGGCTGCGCGGTGCTCGTGTCCACCGACCACCTCACGCTCCCGCGCGTCATGGACCCGTCCGGAAGCGTCCAGGTGGTCGAGGCTGAGCTCGCGGAGCACCGGGGCGCCTGGGAGGCGGCCGCCGCGGCCCACCCCGAGCTCGAGTGCGTCTTTGGCTTCGAGTGCGACTGGTACCCCGGCTGCGAGGGGAACGTTGAGCGCTGGTCCGCCGGCGCGCAGGTGCGCCTGGGCTCGGTGCACTGGCTCGGCGAGCAGGACGACGGGGCGTGGATCGACGACGTCACCGACCAGCGCATATGGCGCGAGCTCGGCCCCGACGAGGTGTGGCGCCGCTACGTGGCGGCGTGGTGCTCGGCCTGCGAGAGTCCGCTCGCGTTTGACACGATGGCGCACCCCGACCTCCCCGAGCGCATGCGAAACGAGGGCTTTGCCGCAACGGTCGACCTCGCGCCGCTCTGGGACGAGATGGTGGCGTGCGCGCACGACACGGGCAGGCGCGTGGAGCTCTCCACGGCCGGCTGGCGCAAGGGGGTGGGGGACTACTACCCCTCCCGCGGCCTGCTCGAGCGCTTCTGCGCCGCCGGGGTGCCCATCACCGTGGGCTCCGACGCCCACCGCCCGGCCGACATGTGCGACGGGATCCGCGCCGCCTACGGACACGCCTGGGAGGTGGGCTACCGCACGGTCGAGGTCCCGCGCGCGGACGGCTCCTGGGAGGCCATGCCGCTGCGGTAGGGAGTGCCTGCGCGCTACGCCTCGTCCGCGAAGGCGGGGTTCGACCAGGCCGTGCGCCCGCGCGCGTCGACGCACTCGACGCGCAGGTAGGTCTCGCCTCCGCGCAGCTCGAACTCCGCGTGCGTGAGGCCCTCGGTGCCGGCCTGCGCGATCACGGTGCCGCCCGCGTTGATGGGGCCTCCCGCCACGAGGTTCACGCGCTCGCACGGCGAGCACTCGACCCACACCCGCCCGGCCTCGACGCCCCAGGAGAGGAGCTCCGGACCGCTCGAGGAAAAGTAGTCCCCGGCGAGAAGCGCACGGACGATCGCCTCCCTCGTGAGGGCATCGGCGCGCACCACGACCCAGCCGCCGAAGGCGTCGTCGAACAGGCCCTCGTTGTGGTTGTCGTCGGATGCGAAGCCGAGCACGCGGCGCCCGCGGCGCAGCATGAGGTCCCAGTAGGTGGTGTCGAAGCCCGTTCCGGACTCGTTGACCGTGCCGTAGTTGAAGAGCTCGAGCGCGAAGTAGCCCTCGGCCCCGCAGAACTCGCCGGGCTCCACGCGGCTCCAGATGGGGTGGTTGTAGGTGACGGCGCAGCCGCGCTCGGCCAGGCGCCGCGCCAGCTCGGAGGCCACGGCCTCGCCGTCCCAGCTCCCGTGGCAGCGGATGGGCTCGAGGCGCTCCATGTGCGAGAAGCGCCGCGGCGCCGCGGCGACCATCTCGTCGGTCCCGAGGATGCCGTGCATGTGGTGGCAGCGCAGGCGTACGGACTCGGACTCGTCCGCGTAGAGGTAGGCCGAGGCCTCGAGGCCGGGGAGGATGACGAAGCCCTCGTCGTCGAAGGCGTCCGAGTAGTCGGTGTAGAGGTCGTGCTCGGAGAGGCACAGGAAGTCGTAGCCGTGCGCGCGGAAGGCCGCGACGGACTCCGCGGGCGTGAGGCAGCCGTCGGAGTTGGTGGTGTGGCTGTGCAGGTTGCCCTTGTAGCGGTTGCCGCCGGGGGCGAGGAAGGTCTGGTCTGAGAAGGGCATGGTTCGCTCCTGGGTCTGACGTCGCGTGGCGCGGCGTACGGTGCTCTTGTGGGCCGGCCCGCGCGTCGGGGGACGCACGGGCCGGAGGAAGGAAGGAAGGAAGGGTCGCTTGTCCCCGCGCTCTACGCGGCGCTCTCGGCGGGGATGCAGAGGCAGTCGTGCTCGGGGAGGGTGAGCCAGACGGTGTCGAGGTCGTTGAACATGTGGAAGCTGCGGAAGAGGACGTCGACGCGCAGCGTGGTCTCGCCCACGTTGACGGTGTAGCGCAAGACGTTGCCGCGCGGGGTGCTGTCGACGACGGTTCCGCGCACCACGTAGGCGCCCTCGGCGGCCTCGGGCCTCTCGAGGGAGATGCCGATGGTCTCGGGGCGCACGGCGACCACGTTGCCGGCCGGGACGGAGACGCCGGTCAGGCGGGAGAACTCGCCGGCGCTGAGCTGGTTGTAGCTCCCGATGAAGCTCGCGGCGAACTCCGAGACGGGGCTCGTGTAGACCTCGACGGGGCTGCCTGCCTGCTCGATGCGGCCGGAGTGGAAGAGCTGGATCACGTCGGACATGACCATGGCCTCGTCCTGGTCGTGCGTGACGAAGATGGTGGTGAGGCCGAGCTCCTTGTGGATCTCGCGGATGCGGGACTGCAGCGCCTTGCGGAGCTTGGCGTCGATGGCCGAGAGGGGCTCGTCGAGCAGGAGCACGGAGGGCTCGGTCACGATGGAGCGGGCGAGGGCCGCGCGCTGCTGCTGGCCGCCGGAGAGGTTGGCCGGGTAGGCGCGCTCCTTGCCCTTGAGCTCGACCATCTCGATGGCGTCGGCGACCTTCTTCTCGATCTGGTCCTTCGGCACCTTCTTCATCTTGAGGCCGAAGGCCACGTTCTGCTCGACGGTCATGTTGGGGAAGAGGCTGTACTGCTGGAAGACCATGCCGATGTTGCGCTTGGACGCGGGCACGTTGGTGACGTCGCGGCCGTCGAGCACGATCTGGCCCTCGCTGACGCTCTCGAGGCCCGAGAGGCAGCGCAGCAGCGTGGACTTGCCGCAGCCGGAGGGGCCGAGCAGCGTCACGAGGTCGCCCCGCTGGATGCCGAAGTTGATGTGGTCGAGGACGGTGTTGTCGCCGAAGCGCTTCACGACGTCCCTAAACTCGATGTAAGCCATGTTATGCCTGCTCCTTAGCGTTGTTCTGGGCGGCGCCCTGAAGCTTCAGGACGAGCGCGGTCACGAGGGCGACCACCACGAAGATGACGACGACGATGGCGCTCGACAGACCGCTCGAGACGTCCATGTTCGCCTGGAGGAACACCTGGATGTTCTGGTAGTTGGTGCCGGCGATGTTGTTGGCGAGCACGAAGTCGCCGAAGATGATGCTCTCGGCGAGCAGGCTCGAGACGAGGATGCCGGAGAGGATGTTGGGCAGGACCACCTGCACGTAGGCGCGGAAGCGCCCGCACCCGAGCATCTCGGCCGCCTGGATGAGCATGCCCGCGTCGATGGAGTTGAGCGCGTTGCGGATGCCCTGGTAGATGTAGGGGAGCACCAGGATCGTGTAGGCGCCGAAGAGCATGAACATGCGGTTGGAGAGGATCGTGCCCGTCCCGGTGTAGAGCGAGATGATGCCGATCGAGAGGATCACGCCCTGCAGGGCGTACGGGATCATGCAGAGGAACTGCATCACCGGCGCGACCTTGCGGTTGACGGCCACGACGACGTACATCGCGAGCAGGATGAGCACGATCGTGATGGCGACGCTCACCAGGCACAGGACGAGCGTGCGCCCGATGGAGGCCCAGAACACGGTGTTGGTGAAGAGCTCCTGGTAGTTGCGCAGGGTGAAGCCGGACGGAAGGATGTCGGTCCACTCCACGAACAGCGAGTACACGAGCGTCGCCAGGAAGGGGACGAGCAGGTAGGCGGCAACGACGCCGAGGAAGATCTTGCCGGCGAGCGAGGTCCTCTGGGCGGGCGCGTGCGCGGTGCGCAGGTTCTTCTCGGCCATCAGACGAGCTCCCTTCCCTTGGCGGCGCGACGCGTGAAGTAGTTGTTCACGAGCGTGCACACGACCATGAGCGCGATGAGAACCACGGCCAGCGCGCCGCCGGTGGCCGCGTCGGTCTGGACGTCGCCCTTGAAGCGCGAGGTGATCTGCAGGGCGAGAAGTGCGTAGTTGTTCATCACGAGCGCGTAGGCGGTGGCGTAGGCCGCGAGCGCGTTGGAGAAGAGCACCGAGAGGGTGCCGAGGATCGACGGCATGAGGTTGGGGATGACGATCTTGAACCAGTAGTCGAAGGTCGACGCCTGCAGGATCGTGGCGGCCTCGCGCCAGGACTTGCGGATGCCCGCGAAGGCGGGGATGAGCAGCAGCGTGGCCAGCGGGATCTGGAAGTAGATGTACATGATCACGAGGCCGTCGGCTCCGTAGAGGTTGAAGTCGGCGAGGAAGGGGATCCCGAAGCGCTGGCCGATGAGCGTGAGCACGCCGGCGTTGCCCATGAGGATCATGAAGGCGAATGCCAGGGGCACGCCCGAGAAGTTCGACATCATGTTGAGGATCATCGTGAAGGCGTTGCGCACGCGCGGGCTCGCCTCGTGGGCGAAGCGCGCGGCGAGAAACGCCACGACGATGCCGACCACCGCGGACAGCAGGCTGATCCAGACGCTGTTCCAGATGGACTGCTGGTAGAGCGGGGTGGTGAAGACGCGGACGTAGTTCTCGAGGCCGAACGCCTCGGAGTCGCGCCCGATGACGCTGTTGAGCGCCAGCTGCAGCAGCGGCATGATCTCGAAGAGCGCGACGACGACGAAGAACGGGACGATGGCGACCCAGCCGAGGCGCCTGCGGGAGCCTGCGCGGCCCTGCGCGCGGGTCCCGGTCCCGGAGCCCGACGCGGCGGTCGCGCCCCGGGCGGCCGCGTCCTTCTCGCCGATGGTGACGGTGTTTTCCATACGCGTGGGCCGGGCGCCCGCGGCACCCGGCCCTGCCTCCTTCTTGTGACTAGCCGAGGATGGGGATGATGTTCTCCTGGTACCAGGTGATCATGTCCTGGCACACGCCGCTCCAGACGGACTCGTCGACGGTCTGGACGTGGTCGCCGTACTGCTCGTCGGGCAGGCGCAGGGCGGCCACGTCCTCGGGCAGCTCCACGTCGCGGATCGGGGTGGCGTAGCCGCGGGCGAGGTTGACCTGGCCCTCGTCGGAGAGGATGAACTCGCGGGCGAGGCAGGCGGCAGCCGGGTGCGGCGCGTTCTTGTTGATGATGGTGCAGTAGCCGGACTGGACGGAGGCGTCCGACGGGATGTTGACCGAGAACTGCGCGTTGGGGTTGTTCTCGAGGATCTGGTCGCGGTAGTTGAGGGAGTTGTAGTCCCAGTTGATGCAGACGTCGATCTCGCCGGACTCGATGCGTGCGAGCGAGGCGTCGGAGACGTCGAGGCGGCCCTGCTCGGCGAGCTGCCGCAGGAAGTCGTAGCCGGGCTGCATGTCGTCGATGCCGCCGCCGAGCGCGTAGGCCGCGGCGAGCACCGCGTACTGCGCCACGGCCGCCGCCGTGACGTCACCTACGCAGACGTTGTAGTCGCCGTCGAGAAGGTCCTGGAAGCTCGTGGGGGCGTTCGGGACGGTGGAGTCGTTGGACATGAGGGAGATGGTGCCGTAGTAGGCCACGACCCAGTCGCCGTCGTCGTCCTTGGCCCAGTCGGGGATCTCGTCCCAGTAGCTGGTCTTGTACTTGAGGGTGAGCTCCTGCTCCTCGGCCGTGGGGCCCCAGGACTGGCCCACGTCGCCGATGTCCTTGGTGCCGTCGGTGCCCTCCTCGCGGAACATCGCCAGCTCCTCGGACGAGGACATGTCCTGGTCGGCGTGCGTGATGCCGTACTCGGCCTCGATGTCCTGCCAGGTCTCCACCCAGTTGGCCCAGGTGTCCGGCATGCCGACGGAGGCGATCTCGCCCTCCTCCTGCGCCTGGGCGATGAGGTCCTCGAGGCTCATCGAGTTGTAGTCGACGGCAGCGGCGGCGGAGCTGCCGTCGTCGCAGCCGTCGAGGCCGAGGCCGGCGGCGCAGGCAAAGCCGGCCATGCCGACCATGCCGAGGAAGGAACGGCGCGAGAGCGCGCGCGTGCCGGCGAGGGGGGTGGTGCTCTTCTTCACAGGTGCTCCCTTCGGGTCGTGCCATGGGAAACGGTCCGCCGCGCTTCGGTCGCACGGCTTGCTCACGGCGTGAGTCTATGGGACGCTCGCCGCGCCGTGTCGCCCGTTCGGAGCGCACTTTCGAAAAGCTGACGCTTCATTACGTCTCGCTGACCTCGTCGTGCCGTCGGCTTACGCAAGTCTGCGCGTTCGCTTACGTAGGGATTGCACGGGCTCCCGCCGCGACCCGTCCGGGCGGGAGGCGCGCTATCGGCTAGGTCGGAGAGAGGGGGCGAGAAGGGCGTGCTGCAGATAGCCGTGTGCGACGACGAGCGGGCCGCCGCTGACCTCATCGCGGGCCTCGCGCGCGACTGGGCGCGCGGGCGCGGCGTCGAGGCGCGCGTGGACACGTTCGCCTCCGCCGACGCGCTGATCTTCTCGCTCGACGACGGCGCCCCGGACGTGGCGCTGCTCGACATAGAGATGCCCGGCGCGAGCGGCATGGAGCTCGCGCGGCTCCTGCGCGAGCGCGGGGAGCGCACGCAGGTCGTCTTCGTGACCGGCATCATCGACCACGTCTTCGACGGCTACGACGTGGACGCGGTCTCCTACCTGCTCAAGCCGGCGACGTCCCGGGGGCGGTCCTTTCCGGGGCCGGATGGGGCGTGGCCGCGGCATGGCTCGTGGCGACCATAGCGTGCAAAGGGGACAGTCACTTTTGCACGGCGCGGTCGGTCGGCGCCGCTCGCCGAAAGCCGTGGGCCCGCGCGGCGCCCGCGCCCTCATTTGCCGCCGAGGTGGGCCCGCCGTTGCAGTACACTGGGCTTCGTCCTGCACCCGGCGAAGGGTCATCATGCTCTAGGTCTCTCCTGACATACCGGTTTCGTTTGAACAGGGGAGAGACATGACATCCATCACACCTGCCGCGCGGGAGTACTTCCGCGCCTTCTACGACCACAACCGCGCCCGCTTTGTGGCTGCGCTCGTGCTCACGGTGCTTGACATCCCGTCGGCGCTCATCGGATCGTGGCTGCTCGGAGAGATCATCGACGTCATCTCCACCGGCGACCTCGGCCGGCTTCAGGTTCTTCTCGCCTTTGGCATCGTGTTCACGGTGGTTGCGTTTGCGATCAGCGTTGGCATGTACCGCGCCAAGTCTGACTTTGTGTGCCGAGCGCTCGTAAACTACAAGTCGCTGGCGTTCAGGCGGCTCTCCGAGAAGAGCATCCGCGCCTTTTCGCGCGAGAACACGGGCAGCTACCTCAGCCTGCTCACCAACGACGTGGCCTCCATCGAGGAGGGCTATCTCAAGCGGTCGTTCATTTTGATATATCACGTGCTGCTCTTCGTAGGCACGCTCGCGATGATGCTCTTCTACAGCGTGCCGCTGACGCTGGCGGCCGTGGTGCTCTCGCTGCTGCCGCTCGTGGCGTCCGTGCTCATGGGCCGCGAGCTCACCGTCCGCGAGCGTGCCGTGTCCGACCGCAACGAGGCCTTCGTCTCCGAGCTGCGCGACCTCTTGGCCGGGTTCTCCGTCATCAAGAGCCTCAAGGCCGAGGCGCAGGCGCGTGGCCTTTTTGACGTGGCGAGCGGGACGGCCGAGGAGGCAAAGCGCGCCCGCTACTGGTGGGACTGCCTGATCACGGCGGTCTCCAGCAACCTGTGCTCGATGGTGCTGCAGTTCGGCGTGTTCTTCATCGGCGCGTGGCTCGCCATCGAGGGGCAGATCACGGCCGGCACCGTGCTCATCTTCGTGAACCTATGCAACTACCTCATCCAGCCCATCAACATCGTGCCGCAGTACTGGGCAAGCCGCCAGGCCGCCGCGGGCCTGGTTAAGAAGCTGGCTGCTGCCACGCGCGAGAACGCGGAGCGCGCGGGCGAGAAGATCGAGCCGCGACTTGAGCGGGGCATCGAGGTCTCCGACGTGACCTTCGGCTATGTGCCCGGCGAGCCCGTGCTGCGCGACGTTTCCCTGGAGTTTGCAGCCGGGCGCAGCTACGCGGTGGTGGGCGCCTCCGGGTCCGGCAAGTCCACGCTGCTCAACCTTTTGATGGGCGGCTACGACGGCTACGAGGGGTCCATTGCGATCGACGGCCACGAGCTGCGCGACGTGGAGGCCGGCAGCCTCTACGACCTCGTGAGCCTCATCGACCAGAGCGTCTTCCTCTTTGACGACACGATTCGCGCCAACGTCACGATGTTTCGCAACTTCCCGGACGAGGCGGTGGACGACGCCGTGCGCCGTGCCGGCCTTGCGGAGCTTGTGGCCGAGAAGGGCGCTGACTTCCGCTGCGGCGAGAACGGCGCGCTGCTCTCCGGCGGCGAGCGGCAGCGCGTGTCGATTGCGCGGGCGCTTCTGCGACGCACGCCGGTGCTTCTGGTGGACGAGGCCACGGCGGCGCTCGACAACCAGACGGCTCGCGCGGTGGGCGAGGAGATCTTGGGCCTCGAGGGGCTTACGCGCGTGGTGGTGACGCACCGCCTCGAGGCGTCGCTGCTCGCGCGCTACGACGAGGTCGTGGCCCTGCGCGACGGGCGCGTGGTCGAGCGCGGCACCTTCGACGAGCTCATGGCCGCCCGCGGGTACTTCTACGCGCTCTTCACGGTGAGCGGATAGAATCGTGCAAAAGGGACAGGCACTTTTGCACGGGACTACCGCAATCGTCCCGCAGACGGGAGGCCCGCCGCATGGCGCAGGTACTGGTGATAGAGGACGACGGCGCGATCAACGACGTCGTGACCACGCGGCTCTCACGCGACGGGCACGTGGTGACCCAGGCGTTCTCCGGCTCCGAGGCGCGCATGCTGCTCGAGGGCCCCTCGGCCTTTGACGTGGTCGTCTGTGACCTCATGCTCCCCGGGGTCACGGGCGAGGAGCTCGTGGGGCTGATTCGCGGTCGTGGCGCATCGACCCCCATCGTCGTGATCTCCGCGCGCACCGCGCCGGCGGACCGTGTCGGGCTGCTGCGCCTCGGCGCTGACGACTACCTCCCCAAGCCCTTCGACCTCGACGAGCTCGCCGCGCGCGTGGAGGTGCAGCTGCGCCATCATGGCACCCCGGCCGCGACCGGCGGCACGGCCCTGCGCTGGCGCCGCTGGGAGCTCGATCCCGAGGCGCGCACGCTGGTCGTGGCCCCCGGGGAGGGCGGCGAGCCTGGCGGCGCGCCCGCGCTCACCCGGATCGAGTTCAACATCCTCGAGACGCTCGTTCGCAGGCCCGGGCGCGTCTTCTCCAAGGCGGAGCTCTTCGAGCTGGCGTGGGGCGAGCCCTTTGCCGGCGACGACTCGACGGTCGCCGTCCACGTGTCGAACATCCGCGCAAAGCTGCGCGCCACCGGCACCGACGCGTACCTCAGGACCGTCTGGGGGATGGGCTTCAAGCTCGCGTGAGGGGCCTGGGGCTGCGACGGCCCGCCCCGGGCGCGACCGACGCGACGGGTCCCGTCCCACCGACATCTTCAATCATTCTTTAGACTTGGCTCACGGTTTCTGAAGGGTCGCCCGCCATCATGGGGGGCACCCTCAGGAAAGGAGCGAGCGTGAACGTCATAGAGACGCACGGCCTCACCAAGCGCTACCGGAGCAAGCTTGCCGTCGACGGCCTCGACATGACCGTCGCCGCGGGCGACATCTACGGCTTCGTGGGCAGGAACGGCTCTGGCAAGTCCACCACGATGAAGATGGTCTGCGGCCTGGCGCGCCCCACGGCCGGCGAGGTCGTCCTCTTCGGCGACCCCGTGGGCGGCGGCGCCACCCCGCAGGGCTTCTCGCGCATCGGTGCCCTCATCGAGAGCCCCGGCGTCCTGGCCAGCCTCACCGCCCGAGACAACCTCGTTGCCAAGGCCCTCGCCCTCGGCCTCACGCACGCCGGCGCCGTTGCGGACGACCTGCTCGCGCTCGTCGGCCTCGACCCGTGCGACCACCGCCGCGTGAAGGCCTACTCGCTCGGCATGCGGCAGCGCCTGGGGCTCGCGCTCGCGCTTGTGGGCGCGCCCGACCTGCTGATGCTCGACGAGCCGTTCAACGGCCTCGATCCTGAGGCCACGCGCGCCATGCGCCTCGCCCTCGTGCGGCTCAACCACGAGCACGGGGTCACCGTCGTGATTTCGAGCCACGTCCTCGACCAGCTCGACCGCGTGGCCACGCGCTTCGGCGTCATCTCCGCGGGTCGCCTCACCGCGGAGTTCACCGACGTGGAGCTCCACGAGCGCTGCGGCAGCTCCGTGCGCGTGCGCCTCGCCCGCCCCGAGCGCGGCCTGGCCCTCCTCGAGCAGGCGCTCCCGTCCGCCGCCTTCCGCGCGGAGCCCGACGGTGCCCTCGTGGTCACGGGCTCCTCGCTCGACGAGGTGAGCTCCGCGTGCTTCTCGGCCGGCGTCGAGGTCCGCGAGCTCGCGACCGTCGAGCGCGACATCGAGGAGTACTTCGTCGAGCTCATGGGCGTGCAAAAGGGACAGGCACCTTCGCACGCTGAAGACGGTGAGGCCCGATGATGGCCCTGCTGCGCGCGGACGCCTATCGCGTCGTGCGCTCCCGCTGGGCCTGGGTGATCCTTGCCCTCATGGCGCTCCTGACGTTCGCTCCCGCCCTGCTCATGCGCTGGACGAGCATGGGCCCCGTCGCCTTCGACAGCCTCACCGGGTCGGCGCTGAGCCTCGGCGGCATCGAGATTCTTTCCTCCGTCATGGCGGCGATCGTGTGCAGCGACCGGAATGACATCGGCTTTGGCCGCTCGGTCCTCTCCTCGCTGAGCCGCCGCGGGCGCGTGGCGTGGTTTGTCGAGAAGTGCGCGTTCTCGGTCCTTCTCGCCATGGCCATGCTGGTCGTCGCGCTGGTGCTGGGGCTTATTGCCGTGCCGGTCTCCGGCGTGCCCGTCCTCGCTCCCGAGCCCGCGTGGCAGGTGGCGGTCTGGTTTGGCTGCAACTGGCTCGTGGGCTCGACCTACGCGGTGCTCACCGTGCTCGTGGCGCACCTCACTCGCAGCGAGGCGGTGACCATGGGCTTTGCGGTCCTCGCGTCCACGGGCGTGCTCGAGGGGGGCGTCGTCGTGGGGATCGACGCCCTCTGCTACCTTGCCGGGGGCAGCTTCCTCGACTTCTCCGCCGCCGTTGCCCCGTGGCTGCCCGCGCAGGTCGTCAGCGCCATCGGCGAGGGCGCCGGGGCGCTCCTCTCGGCGGACAACGCGGTGCGCCTGGCGCCGGCCGTCCGAGCGCTCGTCGTCTGCCTGCCGACCATCGTGGCGACCGTCGCCGCCGACGCGCTGCTCGTCTCAAGGAGGGATGTCGCATGATCGCCCTGCTCAGGTCCGACCTCTACCGTGTGGCCCGCTCGCGATGGCCGTGGGCGGTGCTCGCGCTCGTGGCGCTCGCCACCCTGGGCTCGGCCGTCTTCACGATCTGGTGGCCGCTCGAGCCCGGGGTCGTCTACGACGGCCTCACTACGAGCTCCGGCGCCCTCCGCCTCGCCGGTCGCGGCACGAGCATCGGGCTCGCTGTCATGGTCGCGCCATTCGTGGCCGCGCATCTCTCGACCGCCGACTCGGACTCCGGCTTTGACCGCACGCTCCTCTCGTCACTTCGTGGGCGCAGCGCCTTTTTTGCCGAGAAGTGCCTGCTCACAGTCATCCTCTCGGGCGCTGCCCTGCTCGCCTACCTCGCCCTCAGCGGCGTCGGGGCCTTCGTGACCATGCGCCCGGTGGCAAACGTCGAGCCGCTCTGGCAGATTGTTGTCTGGGCGGTCGAGGGATGGCTCGTGGCGTGCGCCTACGCATTCGTCGTGCTGCTCGTGGGCCAGCTCACGCGCAGCCGAGCGATAGCGTTCATCGTCGCCTTCCTGCTGCTCTCGGCTGTGTTCGAGCAGGGGTTCTTCTCGTTCCTCCTGCTCGTGAGCAACATGTTCGGCCTTGGCTGGAGACCTGCCCTGGAGGCGGCGCTGGCGTGGGCGCCCTACGTCACGATGCGCTCGATTGAGCAGGGCGCGGCCGCGATGCTCGCCGCCGACTCGACCGGCGTGGCCCCGGCCCTCCGCGCGCTCGTCGTCTGCGCGCCGCTCTGCCTCGCGTGCGCGGCGCTCTCGGCCGCCGTGGGCTCGAGGCGTGACGTGGCATGAGCCCGGACGCGCTCCTCGAGCCGCTCTACCACTGGCTCTACTCGGTGGCGGAATGGCTGCTCGCAGGCTCTAGGATGGAATGGCTGGGACGTGTCGTGGAGAGGTTTCGCATGGCAGAGGGACTCGTGCTCGTGGTGGCCATCGCGCTCGGCATGGGGTTTGGCGCGCTCTTCGTGCTCGCGTGCTACGCGAGCGAGCTCGCCCGACAGTCGCGCTTCCTCGTGAGCCGCGAGCGCGCGAGCAACGCGCGACTCACCTGCGGCAGTCGCCTGCCCGGGATGGTGGGCCTCGTGGATGCCGTGAACGCCGAGCTCGACGCGGCGGACGCCGAGCGCGTCGAGGCGCTGCGGGCAGCCGACGAGTTCTCCCGAGGGCTCTCCGCGCTCTCCCACGACGTGCGGACGCCGCTCACCGGGGCCCGTGGCTATCTGCAGCTCGCGCGCGAGGAGGCCGATCCCGGGCGCAAGGACGCCCAGCTCGCCGCGGCAGACGCCCGTCTCGCGGCGATGTCGGGGCTTCTCGACGAGCTCTTCTCCTACGCGCGCGCCGCCGACCCGGACACCCCGCTCGAGCTGGGGCCGGTCGCGCTGCGCCCGCTGCTCGAGCAGGTCCTCCTGGGCCACTATCCCGAGTTCGAGGCGCGTGGCTGGGAGCCCGCGCTCGAGGTGCGCGACCCCGCGCCCACGGTGCTCGCCGACCCCGACGCGCTCTCGCGCATCGCGGAGAACCTCGTGGCAAACGCGTTGAGGCACGGGAGCGGGCCGCTCTCCGTGCGGGTGGCGACGGGCGAGGGGGACCGCGTCGACGTGGAGTTCTCCAACCCGGTCGCCGACCCCGGCGCCATCGACGCCGATCGGCTCTTCGAGCGCTTCTACCAGGCCGACGCCTCGCGCGCGACGGCCGGCTCCGGCCTCGGGCTCGCCGTTGCCGCCCAGCTCGCCGCCGCCCAGGGGATGCGGCTCTCGGCTCGCCTCGACGGCGCCGCCCTTGTCATTACGCTAGCGATGCGAGGGGACGGCCCCTTCGCATCGTCGAGAGAGGAGACGCGATGATCGTCACCACCACCAACTCCGTCGAGGGGCACCAGATCGTGGAGTACCTGGGCATCGTCACCGGCGAGGCCGTGAGCGGCATCAACATGTTCCGCGACCTCGGCGCAGGGATCAGGAACGTCTTCGGAGGGCGCTCGGCGGGCTACGAGGAGGAGCTCCAGCAGGCCCGCAACGAGGTGCTCGACGAGATGCAGCAGCGCGCCGCCCAGCTCGGCGCCGACGCCGTCGTGGGCGCGAGCATCGGCTACGAGACCTTCGAGGGCATGATCATGACCTGCTGCTCGGGGACGGCCGTGCGCCTGCGCCGCGCCTAGGGCGGGCGACTCGGGCCTAGCGGACGAGCTCGTCGAGGCGAGGCTCGAGCTGAGGCGCCATCTCGTCCTCCGTCGTGCCGAGAAGGGCGACGGGATCGGCGATCGCCGCGCCGGGCAGCACGGAGCGCAGGTCCGCGAGAAGCGCCTCGCCGGGCTCCCCCGTGCTGTCCGCGAGCGTCACGACCAGCAGCACGGTGGAGCCCGTAAGGTCGTGCGGGCCGAACCGCGTGAGCGCATCGGCGACGACGCCCGGCAGCCGGCCGTCCGCGAGCGGCGTGACGAGCACGATGGCCTCGTGGAGGGCGGCGACGCTTTTCATGTCGGGCCCGACCACGAGCCCGTGCCGGAGCGAGCAGATCTCGCTGACCTGCAGCCGGCTCATGCCGGCACCGTGGCGCCCCGGCGGGAAGAGGCGCGAGGAGAGGAGCCCCTCGGCCACGCGCGCGGCGGCGGAGGCGGGGGAGGGCTCGGCCTCGACGGGGCTGCCGTCCGCCCCGGGCACGAAGCCCGCGCGCGACAGCCAGAGGATGCACGCGTGCCGGTCGTCCGGCAAGGGCCTGGCATTGATGGGCTGCATGCGGCTCCCTTCCGCGC
Organism: Olsenella sp. An188; assembly: GCF_002160255.1. Classification (GTDB taxonomy): domain Bacteria; phylum Actinomycetota; class Coriobacteriia; order Coriobacteriales; family Atopobiaceae; genus Thermophilibacter; species Thermophilibacter avistercoris. The sequence goes on from NZ_NFKF01000005.1 coordinate 129,809, forward strand.
GTGTGCTCGCGCGCCATTATCGCACTTGCCGAGCCTCCGCCCCCGCCTGCCGAACCGCCGATGGGGGGCGGGTGCGGGGTATAGTGAGGGTGATCGCCGGAAAGGAGACTCCCATGCTGCCCTTCGCCCTCGCCGTCCCCGCGCTCGCTCTGCCCGTGGTCGCCGCCACGCTCAGCCGTCCGTCCGCGCGCACGCTGGGGCTTGTGGCCGCGAGCTACCTGCTGGTCGCGGCGACGCTGCTCGCGGTGATCGCCGGCAACGCGACCGCCGAAGCCTCGACGGTGCTCGACACGGCCGAGGGCTGGCTCTACGTCGCGATCGGGCTGTTCGCGTGGGCGAGCGCGTTCTCCGCGGTTGCCGTGGCCCGCTACCTCCGCGCTCGCGGAGGGGTCTCTCACAGCTAACGTACATTCTACGCGGGGTGCGTCTCGCCCAGCTGGGCAGACGCCGCTCGCTGCGCGCGGGACGCGCGCAAATCCGCGACCCCCAGAGCACGCAAGCCGGGGCTTTCTTGCCGCGCGTCCGCCTCGCTTGGCGACGGGCGGGCCGTTCGGCCGGAGTGCGCCGTCGCCGACCGCGCACACCCTCTCATTTTGGCGAGCGGCACCCCAAAAAAGGAAAGGTGTGCGCGGTCGCCCCTCCCATAGGGGCCGCAACGGCGTCGCGTGGGTTGCCGGCCCGTCGCGCCCCACGTGATATGCTGGCCGAGGAAAAAACACGGAGGGGGCCGCATGGACTACATCACGGTCGCGGAGGCCGCCCGTCGCTGGGGCGTCACCGCGCGCCTCGTGCAGGGCTACTGCGCGCGCGGTCGCGTTGATGGCGCCGAGAAGTTCTCCGGCTCGTGGCGCATACCGGCGGACGCTCCCAAGCCGCGCGACCTGCGCTGCGGCGGGTCGGCGGCGGACCGCGGGCAGGGGGCGGCTAGCGCCTCGATGGGCGGCCTCATGCCGCTCATGAACACGCCCTTCGCCCCCGGTGGCGCCCGGGCGGTGGTGGAGGGCCTCGCCGACGGGGCGCGCCGGGACATCGCCCGTGCCGAGCTGGCCTACTTCACCGGCCTCGCCGACGAGGCCCTTGCCGCCGCCGAACCCCACCTCGGCAGCGAGGACCTCGGAGTCCGCCTCTCAGCCAACCTCATCTGCGCCTACGCCAACCTCCCGCTCGGCAGGATCGATCGGACGCGCGGAGCGCTCGAGGCCGTGCGCGGCGCCGTGGCGGAGGCGTCCGAGAGGGACCCGCGGCTGCGGGCCGCCGAGGGCTTCGTCGCGCAGGCGGCGAGCGTGCTGCTGCACCTCCCCGCGCCCGACCCCGTGCCCGAGGCGCGCGAGGTCATGCCCCTCCTGCCGCCGGGCCTGCGCGCCTTCGCCTTCTACGTGCAGGCGCACGCCGCCTACCTGTCCGGGGACCATGCGCGCAGCCTCGGCGTGGCCGAGACCGCCCTTCTGGGATGGGGGACGTCTATCCCATCCCGGCCATCTACCTGCACCTCGTCGCCGTCATGTCGGACATGGCCCTCAGGCGACCCGACGTGGCGCGCGCCCACCTGCTCGCTGCCTGGGAGCTCGCCCGCCCCGACGGCCTGATCGAGCCGCTGGCCGAGCACCACGGCCTCCTCGGCGGTATGCTCGAGGCGGCGATCAAGCCCGCCTGGCCCGACGACTTCCGCCGCATCATCGACATCACCTACCGCTTCTCCGCGGGATGGAGGCGCGTGCACAACCCCGCCACCGGCGACGACGTGGCCGACAACCTCACCACCACCGAGTTCGCGACCTGCATGCTCGCGGCGCGCGGGTGGAGCAACGCCGAGATCGCAGCGCACATGGGGATATCGCCCAACACCGTGAAGGGCTACGTCTCCGCTGCGCTGAGAAAGCTCGGGATCACGCGCCGCCGCGACCTGTCGCGCTTCATGCTGTCGTAGCCCCTCGCGCCCGCCGTCACCGCGACAACTCGCGTGAAATAACGCGCAACTCGTGCGCACGCGCCCCGCCGCCCGCCCCGGGGCGGTATCACATTCTCGGACGAAGGGATGTGAGTGCACATGAGCAAGAGCTTCTCAACAGCAAGCAACGTCGCCTACGCGCTGCGCGCCATGCGCAGCCACCTTGGCTGGGGCGCGGTGGCAGTGTGCGCGGCCGGCGTGGCGCTCGGCGTCGCGCTGCCCTTCCTGGGCGCGGCGCTTCCCAGCTTCGTGGTGGGAATCCTCGCGAGCGGCCTGCCCGCGCCGGCCGCGCTCGCGCTTCTGGCCGTCTACGTGGCCGCCTACCAGCTCGCCCGCGTGGGCCAGGCGTGGTCGGGCAACCACCGGCGCGGCGCCTGTGGCAACGTGCGCACCGCGCTGATGGGCAGCTACCTTTCCGCCGTCCTGACCGCGGACTACGACTACCTCCAGACCGAGGAAGCCAAGCAGGGGCTGGGCGCCTGCCAGACCTGCTTCTTCAACGGTCCCGACAGCGGCTCGGAGGCGCTGCTCGCGGGGCTCTTCGACCTGCTCACCAACCTGGGAGGCGTCCTGGCCTACGGCGTCATCGTCGGCTGGGGCCGCCCGGCGCTTCTCGCCTTCCTCGTGGCGGTGTCCGTGCCCGCCGTCGTGGCCGCGGTGGTCCGCCAGCGCCGCGAGCCCGCGCGCCTTGACGAGGAGCTGGTCTCCCTGGGGCAGTACGACCACCTCGTCGGCGAGGCCCTCTCGCCGAGAAGCGCCAAGGACGTGCTGGTCTACCGCATGCGCTCCATCATGTCGGGCGAGCTCGACGCCGTCACGGAGCGCGTTCGCCGCGTCTGGGCCGGCCAGTGGCGCGACGAGGAGGTCGCCGGGCTCGTCTCGGTGGCGTGCTCGCTGGCGCGCGACGCCGTGGCCTATGCGCTGCTCGTGGGCATGGTTGGCGGCTTCGGCGCGTGGATGAGCGGCCTGTTCGACGCCCTCACCCGCATGGTGCAGAAGAGCTCGCAGGTCAGCGCCTGGCGCGCCTTCGAGCGCTCGTGCCAGCCCCGGCCGCGGTCCGTGGCCGCGCTGCCCACGGCCGGGCGCGCCCACGAGATTTCCTTCGACCACGTCTGCTACTCCTACGACGGCGAGAAGGACGCGCTGCACGACCTCACCCTCACCATCGGCGCGGGCGAGAAGGTCGCGCTCGTGGGCCCCAACGGCGCCGGCAAGACGACGCTCGTGAAGCTCGCGTGCGGCCTGGTCGAGCCCACCTCCGGGCGCGTCGCGATCGACGGCGTGGACGTGCGCGAGCTCGACCGGCAGGCCCTATTCGCGGAGCTCGCGGTGGTCTTCCAGGACCCCGCGGTCTTCTCGATACCGCTGGCCGACAACGTGGCCTGCGCCTGGGACTCCGCGGGCGGCGACACCGCCCGCCTGGAGGCGGCGCTCTCGCAGGCCGACCTGCTCGACAAGGCGCGCTCGCTGCCGCGAGGCCTGGCCACCTACCTGGGACAGGACGTCGACGACGACGGCGTGACGCTCTCCGGCGGCGAGACCCAGCGGCTCATGCTGGCCCGCGCGCTCTACGAGGACGCTCCGGTCGTGATCCTGGACGAGCCCACCGCCGCGCTCGACCCCATCAGCGAGGCCGAGGTCTACGCCGGCTTCGACCGGATGGTGGCCGGCAAGACCGCGATCTACATCTCGCACCGCATGAGCAGCTGCCGCTTCTGCGACCGAATCGTCGTCTTCGACGGCGGGCGGATCGTGGAGACGGGCTCCCACGAGGGGCTTCTCGCCGCCGGCGGCCTCTACGCGAGGATGTGGGAGGCCCAGGCCGCCTACTACGTGGACGGCGAGAAGGGCGCGGACGCCGGGAGGGGCTAGCGCGGCGGGGGCGTCCGGCAGCGCGCGGAGTGCACCCCAGGTGGACGGAGCACCCCGACTCCGGCCCGGGCCCCAGGCCCCCGCGTCTCTGGAAGCGCCTCCCGTGCCGCGAACCCCGTGCGATTGGGCGCGATGTTTGATGGGCTGGCGAGAAAAGCCGTGCGATTGGGTGCGTCTTTTGATGCCCAGGCGGCAAAAACCCAGGTAGCGAGCGCGCGGTTCTTCTCGCCATATCAGACATCGCACCCAATCGGGCATGGTTTGGGGCAAAACGGCGCCCGGCGCGGACGCGCGGGCCCCGGCCGGGCGCGACTTGAGCCGGGACGGCGCCCGGCGCGGACGCGCTCCCCGGAGCGCCGGTTCTTCTCGCCGCGCGTGAATTATCTGCCGAGATGTGGGTACCATGTAGAAGTTTGCTATGATTCAAAGGCTGTGAAACCCGCGGGCGTGGTGGAACTGGTAGACACGCTGGATTTAGGTTCCAGTGGGGGAGACCCCGTGAAGGTTCGAGTCCTTTCGCCCGCACCACGCAAGGCAAGATGGCGGGGCATCCCGCCGGGCACGAGACACTGGAGGAACGTTGAAGATCACCGTCACCGCTGAGAAGCCCGTCGACGACAAGCTGGCCGCCGAGGTCACCGTCGCCGCCGCCGACGTCGACAAGGCAATCGCCAGGACCTACAAGGACATCGCCAAGAAGTACAACTTCCAGGGCTTCCGCCGCGGCCACGCCCCGCGCCCGGTGATCGACGGCATCATCGGCCGCGAGGCCGTCCTCGCCCAGGCCACCAACGACCTGCTCGCCGCCGTCGAGCCCATGATGCTCGAGGAGCTCGACGTCACCCCGGTGGGCCGCGTGAGCTTTGGCCCCGAGGGCGCCGACCCCGAGCTCGCCGCCCAGGGCGCCGACTACGTGGTCACCGCCACCATCGGCGTGCGCCCGGCCGCCGAGCTCACCTCCTACGACGCCCCCGAGATCAACCTCCCGCCCGAGGAGGCCACCGAGGCCGAGATCGACTGGCAGATCGACCAGCTGCTCTCCTACCAGGTGACCTACGAGGACGTCGAGGAGGACCGCGAGGTCGTCCCCGGTGACATCGTCTCCGTCGACATCGAGAACGTCGAGGGCGCCGGCCACCTCGCGGGCAAGAACCGCATGCTCGCGCTCGACGGCCAGCAGATTCCCGAGCAGCTCCAGGAGGGCATCGTCGGGATGAAGAAGGGCGAGGAGAAGGCCATCGAGTGGACCCGCACCCACGAGCACGAGGGCGAGACCCACTCCCACACCTTCTCCGTCAAGGTGACGCTCAACGCCATCAAGAAGGCCGTCAAGCCCGAGCTCACCGACGAGATCGCCAAGAAGTACGGCTACGACGACGTCGCCGCCTTCCGCGAGGCCGTCAAGGAGGAGATCGAGGGCGACAAGAAGACCACGATCCCCAACCTCAAGGAGGACCGCGTCGTCGAGGCCGTGGGCAAGCTGCTCGACCTCGAGACCGTGCCCGAGGCCTACCAGAACGAGATCTTCAACGAGCTCGCCTCCGAGTTCCTCGCCCAGCTGCAGCGCCAGAACGTCAGCCTCGACATGTTCCTGCGCGCCCGCGGCCTGAAGTCCGACGACTTCATCGCCGACCTGCGCGTCCAGGCCGAGGAGCGCGCCCGCCAGTCCCTCGCGCTTGACGCCCTGGCCGCCAAGCTCGGCGTCGAGGCCACCGAGGACGACGTCCGCGCCGAGTTCGAGCGCGCCGGCGTCGAGGACGTCGACGCCTCCATCAAGCAGTGGAAGGACGAGGGTCGCCTGCCGGCCATCCGCGACTCCATCCGCCGCACCAAGGCCCTCGACTGGCTCGTCGAGAACGCCAAGGTGAACGTCGTGGACGAGGTTGCCGAGCGCGCCAAGGCCGAGGGCGAGAAGTCCGAGGACGCCGACGCCGAGTAGCGCCGCACCCATGGCAACGTGCGCCCCGGACGAGCACGCCGCTCGCCCGGGGCGCTTACCAATGAAGGAGAGCACATGCACCAGCCGACCAACATCCCGCTCATCCCCTACGTCGTCGAGCAGACGCCGCGCGGCGAGCGCAGCTACGACATCTACTCGCGCCTGCTCAACGACCGCATCGTGTTTCTCGGCGAGGAGGTCACGCGCGACTCCGCCAACCTCGTGATCGCGCAGCTCCTCCACCTCGAGAGCCAGGACCCCGACAAGGACATCGCCCTCTACATCGACTCCCCGGGCGGCGACGTCTACTCCGGCCTCGGCATCATCGACACGATGAACTTCATCAAGCCCGACGTCTCCACCATCTGCGTGGGCATGGCCGCCTCCATGGGCGCCGCCATCCTCGCGAGCGGCGCCAAGGGCAAGCGCCTCGCCCTGCCCAACGCTATGGTGCTCATCCACCAGCCGAGCTCCGGCGTCCAGGGCCAGCAGACCGACATCCAGATCGTGGCCGACGAGACCCGCTGGATTCGCAACCGCCTCAACGAGATCCTCGCCGAGGCGACGGGCCAGCCCATCGAGCGCATCAACGCCGACACCGAGCGCGACAACTACATGCGCGCCTCCGAGGCTTGCGCCTACGGCCTCGTCGACAAGGTCATCACCTCCCGCGCCGAGCAGACCCAGGAGTAAGCCACATGGCAGGCAACGACCAGTTTGACGGCATGGGGACCATGGGCGCGGAGATGCGCTGCTCGTTCTGCGGCAAGACCCGCAGCCAGGTGAGCAAGCTCATCGCCGGGCCCGGGGGCGTCTACATCTGCGACGAGTGCGTGCACGCGTGCTCCGACATGATCGACGAGGTCGACCTCGAGCCCCAGGAGGACGCCGAGCCCGAGGAGGGGAGCCTCCCCATCAAGAACCTCCCCACGCCGCACGAGATCTACGACGAGCTCTCCCAGTACGTCATGGGCCAGGAGAGCGCCAAGCGCGCCATGAGTGTGGCGGTCTACAACCACTACCGCCGCATCCTCTCCGGAAACGACGAGGTCGAGGAGGGCGAGGAGGAGGTCGAGATCGCCAAGAGCAACATCCTCCTGCTCGGACCCACGGGCACCGGCAAGACGCTGCTCGCGCAGACGCTCGCCCGCTTCCTCGAGGTGCCCTTCGCCATCGCGGACGCGACCACCCTCACGGAGGCGGGCTACGTGGGCGAGGACGTGGAGAACATCCTGCTCAAGCTCATCACCGCCGCCGACGGCGACGTGGAGCGCGCGCAGGTGGGCATCGTCTACGTGGACGAGATCGACAAGATCGCCCGCAAGGCCGAGAACCTCTCCATCACCCGCGACGTCTCCGGCGAGGGCGTGCAGCAGGCGCTGCTCAAGATCCTCGAGGGCACCGAGGCGAGCGTGCCCCCGCAGGGCGGCCGCAAGCACCCCCAGCAGGAGCTCATTCGCATCGACACCACCAACATCCTGTTCATCTGCGGCGGCGCCTTCGTCGGCCTCGACAAGATCGTGGCGGACCGCATCGGCAAGAAGGGCGTCGGCTTTGCGGCCGAGGTCGCCGGCAGCGCCGAGCAGAACGAGGACGAGCTCATGGCCCAGGTCATGCCGCAGGACCTCCACAAGTTCGGCATGATCCCGGAGTTTTTGGGCCGCATCCCGGTCATCACCTCCACGCGCGAGCTCACCGAGCCCGACCTCGTCTCCATCCTCACCCAGCCGAGAAACGCGCTCGTCAAGCAGTACAAGCGCATGTTCGAGCTCGAGGGCGTGGAGCTGGTCTTCGAGGACGAGGCGCTCGTGGAGATCGCCCGTCAGGCGCTCGAGCGCGGCACCGGCGCGCGCGGCCTGCGCGCCATCTGCGAGGCCACGCTGCAGGACACGATGTTCGACCTGCCGAGCGACCTCGACATCACGAAGGTCGTGGTGACGCCCGAGAGCGTCGGCGGCAGGGAGCAGCCGCGCCTCGTGACCACCGCCCACGGCAAGCACCGCCTGGCGGGCTGACAGCCGGGGCGGGGCAACCCGTCCCACCTGAGTACGACGAGCTCGGGGCGTCACCGACTATCGGTGGCGCCCCGTCTTCGTGAATGTCGCCGTGTTCCGACTGCGGTGAAAGCGGCAGTTGGTGCCCGGCCCCAACCTACAGGTTCGCGCCGCCGAGGCCCATGTAGGCGGTGATGATGGCGCGGCGGCGCTTGCTGCCGGCCGGGCAGACGCGGTCGAAGGCCGGCATGATGCCCTTGTAGAGGGCGATGACCTGCAGACGCTTGGCAAGCCCGGCCGCGCTCGCGCGCGAGTCCTCCAGCTGGCCGCGAATCTCGTCCAGGTAGGGGGAGTGCATCGCGTAGCGCCAGAAGTTGTCCGCGCGGTCCGCGTCCGGATAGAGCCAGGGGCGGTTGTCCGGGCCCGCGAAGTGGATGATGGCGGGGTCCGCCGCGGCCTCCTCGTACTCGGCGCGCACGTCGGCCGGCGCGTTGGAGACGATGTGGGTGCGGCGCAGGTGCTGCCAGTCCATGAGGTAGTTCCAGCGCATGTGCACGCGCACGTAGTTGCCGTTGACCACGCGGTTGAGCACGTCCTGGTCGAGCCAGCGCCACATGCGCTGCGTGGAGAGGGCGAGAAACTCCTCCGGGCTCACGGTGCGCCTCAGCTCGGCGAGGTTCATGAGCAGCACGCCCGCCTGGAAGTAGTCGTGGGGGTCGCGCATCCCGAGCTCGTTTTTCAGGTAGGGGCCCACCGTGGCGTCGTAGCCCTCGATCTGGCCGATCGTGTCGGCGTCGCGCGTCGCGGCGAGCGGGTAGCCGGTCACGTCCACGTCGAAGAGCCCCGCGATGTCCTTCTCGACGATGAGGTCGGAGTCCAGGTAGATAGCCTTGTCCACGTTGGGGAGCAGCTGCGGCGCGAGCAGGCGGTAGTAGGTCTCGGGCCGGAAGTGCCCGTGGTGGGGGAGCTCGATGTCGCCGAGCGCGGCGTCGACGTCCAGAAAGCCGATGCCCACGTTGTCGGACTTCACCTGGCGGGTGAGCGTGATCATGGACGCCGGCGAGATGTCGCGCGTGAGCACGATGATGTCGTAGCGTCGGCTCGCGCACGCGTTCTCGACGATAGACTGCGTGGCCACCGACAGGTACGGCACGAAGTTCTCGCTGCACGCAAAGACGACGACCACGTCGCTGAGCGGAAGGTCGAGGTCAACGGACGAGCTTGCGAGCATCGTGGAGGAGAGCGGGTTCCTCACGTGCGTTGTCTTGCGCAGTGGCTTCATGGGTCCTCTTCGCGCCGCCTTCAGAGTCTCGTCAACTCTACCATTCGGGCGCGGCACCCACAAACGGCGAGAAGAACCTCCAGACGGCGCGCCACGCGTGCCTTAGGGGAGAAGGACCCGCCCGGCGTTTGCGGCGAGAAGGGCGCGCACGTCGTCCTCGTCCGCTCCGCGGGCGGCCGCGACGCGGGCGACGGCGCGCTCCAGGGAGGCGACGAGGTCCTCGGCGCCGAGCGCGGAGCCCCGCTCGGGCGGCAGGTCGGTCTCGCTGAGCAGCAGCTCCCCCGGCAGCACGCGCGCGTACTCGCGCCCGCGCCGGGTGGCGAGGGCGCGCTCGCCCATCGAGAAGAGGCACCCGAGCCGCGCGGCGCGCCAGAGCTCCTCGGAGGTGCCGGAGAACCAGTGCAGGACGCAGCGGCAGCGCTCGGCGGCCCCCGTGCGCTCGAGGACGTCGAGCGCGTCGCCCGCCGCGCGCACCGCGTGGACGGACAGGACGTGCGGGGCCTCCGGGTCGCTCGCGCGGGCGGCCGCGTCGCAGACGAGCTCGAAGGCGTCGAGCTGGGAGCGGTAGGTCGCCGCGTGGCGCGGCGACGCGTCGAGCCCGACCTCGCCCACCCAGCGGACGCCCGTCAGCAGCTCGCAGAGGGCGTCGGCGTCGCGAGCGTCTCGGACCCACCACGGGTGGAGGCCGGCCGCGAGCGCCACGTTCTTCTCGCCAGCCAGCGCGTCTCTGAGGCGCAGGTACTCGGCCGGGGTCACCGTGACGGCCAGCATGCCGGCGCCGAGCCGCGCCGCGCGCTCGGCCACCTCTCCCGCCTCGGCGAACCACCCCAGGTGCACGTGCATGTCATAGAGCTGATGCCCGCTCACGGCCCTCCCTCCGTCCGTCCAGCCTAGTCTAGCGCGCGCCCCGGCGGGAACCGGCCCCGATTGGGCGGCATGTTTGATATGGGTGCGCCTGCCGGGGGAGCGCCGTCACCGACGTTGGGATGGGCATGGCCTCTGAGCTGCGCTTTCCTGGGGTCGTTCTTCTCGCCTGCCGAGCTCTGCGCGCCACCGCATCAAACATGCCACCCAATCGCGCCCCCTTTCTGGCGAGAAGCGCCCTGGCCCGGGAGCGGGGAGGCCCAAACGCACAATCACCCCCGTTTTTTGGCGGAGGCGGGCGCGCCCCGGTGCGGGGCCGGCCGTCGCGCCGCCCGCGCGCGTGCTATCCTGTTACACCGATACGAACGCGCACCACGAGAGGACAAGCCGTGGAAGAGATGCCCAAGACCTACGACCCCGCAACCGCCGAGCCCGAGCTCATCAAGGCCTGGGAGAGCGCCGGCTGCTACCAGCGCAGCAAGGGGGTGGGGGACTGCACCGTCGTGATCCCGCCGCCCAACGTCACGGGCATCCTGCACATGGGCCACGCGATGGACGACACGATCCAGGACACCTTCGTCCGCTACAGCCGCATGCGCGGCCGTTCCACCCGCTGGATCCTGGGCACCGACCACGCCGGCATCGCCACGCAGACCAAGGTTGACAAGAAGCTTAAAGAAGAGGGCATCTCCCGCCTGGAGATTGGGCGGAGCAAGTTCCTCGACGCCTGCTGGGACTGGACGCGCGAGTACGGCGGCACCATCGTCTCCCAGATCCGCCGCATGGGCTGCTCCATCGACTTCTCCGACGAGAAGTTCACGATGAGCCCCGAGTTCTCCCGCGCGGTGCGCAAGGTCTTCTGCGACTGGTACCACGACGGCCTGATCTACCGCGGCAAGCGCATCGTCAACTGGTGCCCCTCCTGCTGCACCGCCATCTCCGACGACGAGGCCGAGTACAAGGACGAGAAGGGCCACCTGTGGTACCTGCGCTACCCGCTCGTGGAGCCCGTCGACGGCGTTGAGTACGTGACCGTGGCCACCACGCGCCCGGAGACCATGCTCGGTGACACGGGCGTGGCCGTCTCGCCGTCCGACCCGGACAAGGTCAAGCTCGTGGGCGCCAAGGTCATGCTGCCCATCGTCAACCGCGAGATCCCGATCTTCGCTGACTGGCACGTGGACGCGGGCTTCGGCACCGGCTTCGTCAAGGTGACGCCGGCCCACGACCCCAACGACTTTGCGATGGGCCAGGCCCACGACCTCGAGCAGATCAACGTCTTCGACGAGCACGCCGTGGTGGTGGACGGCTACGGCGAGTTCAGCGGCATGACGCGCGACGAGTGCCGCGAGGCCGTGGTTGCGTGGTTCGAGGAGCACGGCCTGCTCGAGAAGATCGAGGAGCTCGACCACTCCGTCATGCACTGCTACCGCTGCGACACCGCGCTCGAGCCCTGGCTCTCCGAGCAGTGGTTCGTGGCCGTGGACAAGCTTAAACAGCGCGCCACCGAGGTCGTGAAGTCCGGCGAGGTGACCTTCCACCCCGAGCGCTGGACCCAGACCTACCTCACCTGGATGGACAACCTCAAGGACTGGTGCATCTCGCGCCAGCTGTGGTGGGGCCACCGCATCCCCGTGTTCTACTGCGAGGACTGCGGCTGGGAGGATGCCCTCATGGAGGACGTGGACACGTGCCCCAAGTGCGGCGGGCACCACGTGCACCAGGACGAGGACGTGCTTGACACCTGGTTCTCCAGCCAGCTGTGGACCTTCGCCACGCAGGGCTGGCCCGACGACACCTCCGAGCTCGCCGAGCACCACCCCACCAAGGTCCTCGTGACCGCGCGCGACATCATCGCGCTCTGGGTGGCGCGCATGATCATGAGTTCGCTCTACTTCACCGACGAGGTGCCCTTCCACGACGTCTACATCTACGCCACGATCCTGGCCAAGGACGGCAGCCGCATGTCCAAGTCCAAGGGCAACGGCGTCGACCCGATGGAGCTCATGGAGAAGTACGGCGCGGACGCCATGCGCTACAACCTCCTCACGCTCATCACCAACAACCAGGACGTCAAGTTCGACGCCAACATCGACAAGAAGACCCACAAGCTCGTCGACAGCCCGCGCACCGAGCAGGCCCGTGGCTTCGTGACCAAGATCTGGAACGCGAGCCGCTTCGTCCAGATGAACCTCGAGGGCTACGAGCCGGGCGCGCCCGCCGCCGTGACGCCCGAGGACGCGTGGATGCTCAGCCGCCTGGCGCGCGCCGTCGCGCACGCGACCGAGCAGCTGGAGACCTACGCCTTCGGCGACTACGCGCGCGAAATCCAGAGCTTCTTCTGGGGTGACGTCTGCGACTGGTACATCGAGCTCTGCAAGGGCCGCCTGCTCGACGGCAGCGCCGAGGAGAAGCTCCAGGTCCAGCGCAACCTCGTCTTCGTGCTGGACACCTGCATGCGCCTGCTGCACCCCGCCATGCCGTTCGTGACCGAGAGCGTCTGGGACGCCCTGCCCGCCAGCGGCCTCGACGCGCACGACGCGCGGTTCCTCATGGTCGCCGCCTGGCCGGAGCCCGAGCGCTACGCCGGCTTCGTCAACGACGCCGCCGAGCGCGACTTCGAGCTCGCCAAGCGCGTCATCTCCTGCGTGCGCTCCACGCGCGCCCGCTACCGCCTCTCGCCGCGCGCCGAGCTCGACGTGGTGGTGCGCTGCGGCGCCGAGGACGCGGCGGTTCTCGCCGGCCAGGAGGGCTTCGTGCGCTCCGTGGGCCACGTGGGCTCCTTCGCGGCCGGTGCGGACGCCGAGAAGCCCGCGGGCTCGGTCTCCGTGGCCGACGGCTCGCTCGAGATCTTCGTCTGCGTGGGCGACCTCGTCGACCTCGCCGCCGAGTCCGCGCGCCTCGCCAAGGAGCTCGCGAAGGCCGAGAAGGACCTCGCGGGCGTGGAGCGCACGCTCGCCAACGAGGGCTTCGTCGCCAAGGCCGCGCCCGAGGTCGTGGAGAAGAAGCGCGCGCAGGCCGCCGAGCTCGCCGCCACGATCGAGCAGCTCAAGGCGCAGATCGAGGACTTCGCGTAGGTCCTTGCGCGCAGGGGAGGCCCGCCGGGCTTCTCGCAGGCTCACTTCGCTTCGCTCAGAAGTCGCCTGCCGAGAAGCCCGGTGGGCCTTCGCGTTGTGGCCCTCGCTCGGGCGGGGGTGTGGGTCTGTAGGAGCTTGCCGACAGTTTGGGGCGGGAAAGTGTCGGCAGGCTCCTACACGGCGCGGCTTGTAGGCACGTGCCGACACTTCCGGTCGCAAAAGTGTCGGCAAGCTCCTACACCGCTCAAACCGTTGGCGCAACCGGTTGACGGGCGCGGTGAAACGTCAACCTCCGCTCGCTTGAGCGCCCCGACGTGAGATTCCATACTGGGGGCGGGCACCAGACCGCTCTCGCTCTCTCCTGGGAGGTCGACATGGATCCGCACGTCAACATCGGAAGGACCATCGCGCGCGAGCGCAGGGCCGCGCACGTCACGCAGGGGGCGCTCGCCGATCACCTCGGCGTGAGCAAGGCGGCTGTCTCCAAGTGGGAGCTCGGCCTGAGCGTCCCGGACGTCGCCCTGCTGCCGCGCATCGCCGCGTACTTCTCGCTCACCATCGACGAGCTCTTCGACTGGAGGGCGCGGCTCAGCGAGGAGGAGGCCGCGGCGGTCTTTGCCCGGGTGTGCGCGGAGGGGCGCGAGGACGCCCCGGCGGCGCGGGGGCACCTGAGGCGCGCCGTGTCGGAGCACTTCTCGGACTGGAACCTCCTGCTCATGATGTCCTCCCTGCTCACCACGTGGTCCGCGCTGGCCGAGGGGGAGGGCGACGCCGCGGGGGCCGAGAGCCTGCGCGACGAGGCGCTCGAGCTCCTCGACCGCGTGCTCGAGGGCGCCGACGACCCCGTGACGCTCGCGCTGGCCCGGCAGTCCCGGGCAACGGCGCTCTTCTCGGCGGGCGACGCCGAGGGCGCGGCGGCGCTGCTCGAGCCGCTCGTGCGCCGCCACGACGACGCCACGGCGACGATGCTGCTCGCGAGCTGCTACCGGCGGCTCGGCCGCGACGAGGAGGCCTGGGAGCTCCTGGAGATGCGCTGCCTCTCGGCGGGCATGTTCGTGCTGACGGCGCTCCTGCAGCAGATCGGCATGAGCGGGGACCCCTCCTTCGTCCGTGCCGCCGCCGGGGCCGCCCGCCGCGTCGGCGACGCGCTCTCCCTCGAGTCGCTCAACCCGCTCTATCCGGTGACGCTCGAGGCCGAGACGGCGGACGCCCTGCTCAGGTCTGGCGAGAAGGACGAGGCGCTCGCGGCCCTCTCTCGCGCGGTCGACGCCGCGGAGCGCCTGGGGGAGGGAGGCGGTGCCGAGGGGGTGACGCTCTTCCCGCATGCGCGCGACCGGCTCGAGGCGTCGCGCGTCGGCGAGGCGTGGGCGGACCACAAGCGCGCGCAGCTCGACGAGGCGGTTCTCGCCGCCCGGGCGTCGCTTGCCGAGCGCCTTGCCGACCCGGCGTGGGAGGCCCTGGTGCCCGGGGCGTCGCTCGACTCGCTCCGCTCGCGCGTCGAGGCTTGGAACTAGGCGACGGCGGGGATATACTTGCGCGGTCACAGGACGGAGGGAGCGCGCATGGACGCTGCTTTGCAGGTACGCGACCTTGCCTTCGGGTACGGGGACGTGCCCGTCTGGGAGGGCGTGAGCTTCTCGCTTGCGCCCGGTGAGGTGGCGTTTCTTACCGGCCCCAACGGGGCGGGGAAGTCGACGCTCTTTCGCTGCCTGGCGGGCTGGCTCGCGCCGCACGAGGGCGAGATACGCCTCCTGGGCAGCCCCTTCACCGGCCGCACGCGCCTGGAGCCGGGCACGCTCTCCTTCGTGCCCGACGTGCCCACCTTCTACGACGACCTCACGGCTGTCGAGCACCTCGAGCTCGTGCTAGCCGCAAACCGCGCCGACGCCGCCCGCCCGCGCGCGGAGGGGCTGCTCGAGCGCTTTGGGCTGACGGGCCGCGAGACGCTCCCGCCGTCGTCGTACTCGCGCGGCATGCGCGAGAAGCTCGCCCTCGTGCTCGCCCTCGCGCTGCGCCCCCGCGTCCTGCTGCTCGACGAGCTGCACGGCCCGCTCGACCGCGAGGCGTCGCTCGTCCTCTCCGAGGAGATCGCCGCCGCGGCGCACGACGGGACGGCCGTGCTGCTGAGCTGCCACCACGACGTCCCCGGCCTCGTGCCCGACCTCTCGCTCGAGCTCGCCGACGGCGAGCTTGTCGTGGCGGGGGCCTAGCGTGGGCGCTCGCGGCCCCCTGGGCCTCATCGTGCGCCTCGAGCTGCGCCACGCGAGGAGCGACCTGCGCTTCCTGCTGTTTGCGGCCGGGACGGACATCGACGAGGACCGCGACTTCCTGGAGCGCGCCTACCAGCTCTACCTGCTGGCGATCTTTGCGGTGGTGCTCGCGCTCTCGTGGGGGCAGGTCGTCTACCTCGTGGAGGGGATGCGCGACGCCCTGGGGCAGGTGGCGGGCGCGCTCGCCATGGCCCTCGTCGCTCTCGCCCCGGCCGCGGCGCTCGCCGCCTGGTCGCTCTGCGCCCTGAGGGAGACGCCGCTTCGCCTCACCGGGCCCGACATCGCCTGGCTCGCCCGCGCCGTTCCCCCGCGCGCCCTGCTCGCCGTCCAGCTCGTCCGGGGCGTTGTCGTGACCGCCCTGGTCGGGGCCCTGGGGGCCTACCTGCTCGGCGTGCTCGCGCTCGCCCCGAGCCGGCTCGCCTGGGCCGCGCTCGGCGCCGCGGTGATGCCCGCCGCGCGCCTTCTGGCCACCCTCGTCGGCCTGGCGAGAAGCGCCTCTCCGCGGCGGCTCCGCCTCGCGGTCACGCTCGCCTCCGGCGCGCTCGCCGCGCTTCTCGCCGTCGCCCTGCTCGTCGCCCTGCCCACGCTCGTCTTCCTCGCGGGCCTCGCCCTCGTTCCCGCCGCGCTCGCCCTCGACGCCGCCGCGGCCGCCTGCGCGCTCCTTCTCGCCTCCCGCGCCGACATGGCCTTCGTCGTGGACGACAACGAGCTCTACGCCGCACGCCGCTCGCTGCGCTTCCTCGCCCTCGTCGACTCCGGGGCCTACCGCGAGGCGTACCGCCGCCGTCGCCTGGGGCGCCGTCCCCGGGCGAGAAGGACCTGGCGCTTCTGGGGCGGGCCCGCCGCGGCCGTCTCCCACGCCCTCGCGAGCCTGGTGCGCGACCCGTCGGCGCTGCTGGGGATCCTCTCGTGGGGGGCGCTGCTCGTCCCGATGGGGGCGCTGCTCGTCGCGGCGCGGGTCAACGTGGGCGTGCTGCTCTCGTGGTACCTCTGCGCGACGCTCACCCTGCGCGAGCCGTGCCCGCTCGCCCGCGTCTTCCGGGAGGACTGCCGAAACCGCCTCGTCCGCGCGCAGCTGCCCATGGGGACGCTCCAGCTCCTCGCGCTCGACTCGCTGCCCGCGCTCGTGGTGGCGCTGGCCGCCTCTGCGGCGGTTATCGCCCTGGCGGCCGGCGCGCTCGGGGAGGGCACGGCGGTGCCGACCGTCCTTCTCGCCTGGGCCATGCTCGCCGCGCTCACGCTCTCGGCGGCCTTCGACGACCCGCGTCGCGCGCGGGGCTCGGGCTCGCTTCGGGCGACGGGCTTCGTGTGCGGCGCGCTGTCCCTGTTCGCCGTCGGGCTCGCGGGGCTGCTCGGCACCCTCCCGGCGCTTGCGTGCGCGCTTGCGGTGGACGTCCTTCTCGCCTGCGCCCTGCGCGACTGACGCCCTACTCCCAGCCCAGGAGGTCGCGGATCACGCGGCTCGCGAGCATCTGGCCCATGATGGGCGGCAGGTAGCTCATCGTGCCCAGAAGTGGCCCCTCGCGCATCCACCGCTCGTCGGAGATGGCCTCCATGCGCACCGGCTCCTCGTCGGAGAAGAGCACGCGCAGGCCGCGGATGCCGCGGCGGCGGCACTCCTTTCGCATCACGCGCGCGAGCGGGCAGTTGACGGTCTCCTCGATCCGCGCGAAGCGCAGCCGGCACGGGTCGAGCTTGTTGGCCCCGCCCATCGCGGAGAGCTCGGGCACGCCGCGCTCCTGGCACCAGGCGGCCAGGCGCAGCTTCTGCGCCACGGTGTCGATGGCGTCCACCACGTAGTCGAGCTCGCCGAGCGCCCCCATCTGCTCGCCTAGCGCGTCCTTGTCGAGAAACGCGTGCACGGCGGTGACGTCGGCGCCCGGGTTGATGTCGAGCGCCATGGCCCGCATGACCTCGGCCTTGGGGCGGCCGAGGGTGCTGGTGAACGCGAGCGCCTGGCGGTTGATGTTGCTCGGGGCCACCACGTCGCGGTCGAGCAGCACAAGCCGTCCCACGCCGCCGCGCGCGAGCGCCTCCGCGCAGGATGAGCCCACGCCGCCGAGGCCGATCACGGCCACGCGCGCCCGCGCGAGCCGCTCGAGCCCCTCGTCCCCGACGACGAGCCGCAGCCTGTCCGTTGCCGTCTCCGCCACGGTGCCTCCGTCCCTCTCGCCCTGCCATGCCGCCCAAGAGTGTACGACACGCGGCCGGCGCGCCCGCACGTTACCGCTCGGAGAACGCTTCCGGCGGCGGCGCTCCACTCTGGTAGAGTGCGTGCAAACACCCGCGGAGGGGGGCGCCATGCACAGAGAGTTCCTGATGGGCAACGAGGCCATGGCCGTGGGCGCGCTCGCGGCGGGCGTGGACGTGGTGGCCGGCTACCCCGGCACGCCGTCCACGGAGGTCCTGGAGACCGTGGCGCGCAGAAACCCCGGCCACGTCTACGTTGAGTGGTCGGTCAACGAGAAGGCGGGACTGGAGGTGGCCGCCGGCGCGGCGTACGCGGGCGCGCGCAGCCTCGTCACGATGAAGCAGGTGGGCCTCAACGTCGCCTCCGACCCGCTCATGAGCCTCTCCTACGTTGGCGTCAAGGGCGGCATGGTGGTCCTCGTGGCCGACGACCCCGGCCCCATCTCGTCCCAGACCGAGCAGGACACGCGGACCTTTGCCGCCTACGCCAAGCTCCCCCTGCTCGACCCGTCCGACCCGCAGGAGGCCTACGAGATGATGGGCGAGGCCTTCGAGCTCTCCGAGGAGCTGGGCTGCCCCGTGATCGTGCGCCCGACCACGCGCGTGGACCACGGCTCGGCCGACGTGCTGGTGGCGGACGAGGGGGACTGGGCGCGCCGCACCCCGGAGGGCTTCGTGCGCGACCCGGGCCGCTGGGTCATCTTCCCGGCGCTCTCCGTGCGCGCCCACGCGGCCATCGAGGCCCGCGACGCCGAGCTCTCGCGCCGCCTCTCGTCCTACGCGAGAAACGCGGTGCGCCAGACGGCCGGCCCGGACGCGCGCCCGCGCCTCGGCGTGGCGACCCATGGCATCAGCGCCACCTACGTCGACGAGGCCCTGCGCGAGGGCGACGACGTGCGCGTCCTGCGCGTGGCGACGCCGTACCCCTTCCCGGACGACCTCGCCGAGAGGTTCCTCGACGGCCTTGACGAGGTGCTCTGCGTGGAGGAGCTCGACCCCGTGATCGAGCGCGCCCTCATCGCGACCTGCGGCCGCCGTGGCCTTCACGTCACGATCCGCGGCAAGCTCACCGGTGACATCCAGCCCTCAGGCGAGAACACCGTTGAGAGCGTGAGCGAGGCGCTCGACCGGTTCCTGGGACGAAAGCCGGCGGGTTCTTCTCCGCGCGCAGTTCCGCATGAGCCGGAGGCGCCAGTGGCGCCTCCGTGCGAAGAGGATTGTCTGAGCACGGAGAAGAACCCGCCGGCGCCCCCGCAGCTCCCGGTCCGCCCGCCCGTCCTCTGCGCCGGCTGCCCGCACCGCGCGAGCTTCTACGCCGTCAAGCGCGCCATGCGCGGCCGCAAGGCCGTCTTCTGCGGCGACATCGGCTGCTACACGCTCGGCAACGCCGCCCCGCTCGACATGGTGGACACGTGCCTGTGCATGGGGGCGGGCATCAACATCGCCCAGGGCGTCACGCGCGTGGAGCCCGACACGGCCGCCTTCGCCTTCGTCGGCGACTCCACCTTCTTCGCCTCGGGCATCACCGGCGTGGTCAACGCCTTCTACAACCAGGCCAACATGACGCTCGTCGTGCTCGACAACTCCACCACCGCCATGACCGGTCACCAGCCGCACCCGGGCACGGGTCGCACGATGATGGGCCAGGTCGTGGAGAGGGTCTCGATCGAGCGCGTCCTTCTCGCCATAGGGCTCAGGGTCGTGGAGACCGTGGACCCGCTCGACCTGGACGCGGCCGTCGCCACCGTGCGGCGCGTGGCCGAGGAGCCGGGCGTCAAGGCCATCGTCTTCCGCAGCCCCTGCGTGGTCCTCGCCCGTCCGCAGGCGAGAAGCACCGTGGACGCCGAGAGGTGCGTGGGCTGCCTGCGCTGCGTGCGCGAGCTGGGCTGCCCGGCGCTCGTGCCGGACGCCGCCACGGGCAAGGTGGCCATCGACGCCGCGCAGTGCACGGGCTGCACCCTCTGCGAGCAGCTCTGTCCCACGCACGCCATCTCGGGAGGTGAGCGCCCGTGAGCGCCCGCGAGAAGGACCGCGCCGCCGCAGGCTCCGGTGGCGGCGCAACGTCAACCAGCATCGTGCTCGCCGGTGTGGGAGGGCAGGGGACCATCCTCGCCTCCAAGCTGCTCGCGCGCGCCGCGATGGCGCGCGGCCTGCAGGTGCGCACGGCGGAGACCATCGGCATGGCGCAGCGCGGCGGCTCGGTGGTGAGCCACGTGCGGATCGGCGACGGCGCGAGCTCCCCGCTCGTGGGGCCCGGGCGCGCCGATGCGCTCATCGCCTTCGAGCCGGCCGAGGCCGCCCGCCAGCTCTCCTACCTGCGGAGCGGCGGCACGCTCGTCACGAGCGACGCGCCCGTCGTGCCCGTCTCGGCCGCCACGGGCGGGCCCGCCTACGACCTGCCGGCCGTGATGGCCTACCTGCGCGCGAGCGTCGCGCCCGAGCGCCTCGTGGTCGTGGACGCCGCGGCCGCCGCGCGTGGGCTCGGCACCACCCGCGCGCTCAACGTGGTCCTTCTCGGCGCCGCCGCGCGCGCCGGGGCGATCGGCCTCACGGCAGACGATCTGGCCGCCGCGGTCCGCGACGTGGTGGCCCCGCGCTTCGTCGACCTCGACCTCGCCGCCCTGGCGACGCGCTGGGACCGCCCCATCGCCCCATGAGACGAAAGGACCGCCCCCCTCGATCCCTCCCTCGCAGCAAAGGAGCCCCGCCATGCAGATCAGCCCCAAGCAGCTCGAGCTCGTCAACGAGCAGGTCGGACGCCTCGTCGCCTCGGGCAACTACTTCGGACGCCGCCTCTCCGAGGCGGGCGTCACCGAGGTCCGGACCGCCGCGGACTTCCTCGCGCTGCCCTTCTCGGAGAAGCAGGACCTGAGGGACTGCTACCCGCTCGGCCTCTCGGCCGTGCCCGAGAGCGAGGTCGTGCGCATCCACTCGAGCTCGGGCACCACCGGGACGCCGGTCATCATCCCCTACACCGCCCGCGACGTCGAGGACTGGGCCGAGCAGTTCCGCCGCTGCTACGAGATGGCGGGCGTCACGGCCGAGGACCGCGTTCAGATCACGCCGGGCTACGGCCTCTGGACCGCGGGGATCGGGTTTCAGGCGGGGGCCGAGAGACTCGGCGCGATGTGCATCCCCATGGGCCCCGGCAACACCGAGAAGCAGCTCCAGTTCATGGTGGACATGCGCTCGACGGTGCTCGGCGCCACCTCGAGCTACGCGCTGCTGCTCGCCGAGGAGATCGAGCGGCGCGGCATCCGGGACCAGATCTGCCTCAGGAAGGGCATCATCGGCTCCGAGCGCTGGGGAAGGCGCATGCGGGAGCGCATCAAGGGCGAGCTCGGCATCCAGATCTACGACATCTACGGCCTCACCGAGGTCTACGGTCCCGGCATCGGCATCTCCTGCGACGCCGAGGACGGCATGCACTACTGGGACGACTTCATCTACATCGAGATCGTCGACCCCGTCACGGGCGCGCCCGTTCCCGACGGCACCTTCGGCGAGATCGTCATCACCACGCTCGTCAAGGAGGGCGCCCCGCTCGTCCGCTTCCGCACGCACGACATCTCCCGCATCATCCCCGGCGCCTGCCCCTGCGGCTCGCCGTTCCCGCGCCTCGACTCGATCCAGGGGCGCTCGGACGACATGATGAAGATCAAGGGCGTCAACGTCTTCCCGCGCCAGATCGAGGAGGTCCTCCAGGAGTTCCCGCAGCTCTCGAGCGAGTACCAGATCCGCATCTCGCACCTCGAGGGTCGCGACACCATGCGCATCTACGTGGAGACGGACGGCACGCAGGACTTCCTCGACCTCGCCGACGCCGTCTCCGACGAGGTCAAGCGCCGCATCGGCTTCACGCCGCTCGTCAAGGTGGTCGAGCTCGGCGTCCTGCCCAGGAGCGAGAAGAAGACCCGCCGCGTCTTCGACGAGCGCTACGAGTAGCCTCCCGCGTCCTGGGCGAGAAGAGCCTTGCGCCCCGCGCGCGGCAGCAAAGAGGGGCCGCCCGGCAACCCGGGCGGCCCCGTCTCGGCAGGGTGGTCCCTCCGTGGGCCTACAGGCTCCCCACGAAGCGCCGGCGCGCGGCCACGCCCGGCTCGTCCCACTTGAAGACGCCGGCGTCCTCGAGCACGTGGCCGAAGACGGCACCCACCTCGTCGCGCAGGACCTGCTCGGCGCGCGCGTCGTCGAGGTCGTCGGCGCGGCGCGCGAAGACGTCCTCGGCCCAGGCGGCGTGGCTTGCCGTCAGCGGGTCGGCGTCGAGCTCGCGGCGCACCTCGGCCCCCTCGGCGCCGCGGGCCCTCGCGGCGAGCAGGTGCTCGCGGACCGCGCCGAGCTCTCCCACGAGCCTCGGCGGGAGGATTGCGAGACCCATCACCTCGATGAGGCCGATGTTCTCCTTCTTGATGTGATGGTACTCGGCGTGCGGGTGGAAGATGCCAAGGGGGTGCTCGTCGCTCGTGAGGTTGCAGCGCAGCGCGAGGTAGGCCTCGTAGCGCCCGCCGCCCGCGCGCCCCTCGTCGTCGACGCGCCGCACGACCGGCGTCACGGTGTTGTGACGCGTGCCGTCCGCGTCGACGGCCACCACGTCGACGGACTCGTCAGTCCAGGCGCGCCAGGAGTCGATCACGTGCACCGCGGCGGCGAGAAGCTCGTCGCGGCTGTCGGAGCGCAGGCGCAGCACGGTGAGCGGCCAGGAGAGCACGGCGCCCTCCACGCCCGGGAACGCCCCCATCGAGAAGGTCTCGGCCACCTCGGCGCGCATCATCGGGAACTCGTGGTCGCCGCCCTGGAAGTGGTCGTGCGAGAGGATGGAGCCGCCCACGATGGGGAGGTCGGCGTTGGAGCCGATGAAGTAGTGGGGGAGCAGGTCGACGAAGTCGAGCAGGCAGCGAAGCGCCTTCTCGTCGATGTGCATCGGGCGGTGGTGCGCGCTCATCGCGATGCAGTGCTCGTTGAAGTAGGCGTAGGGTGAGTACTGGAGGCCCCAGCGCTCGCCGTCGAGCTCCACGGGGATGATGCGCAGGTTCTGGCGGGCGGGGTGCTCGCCGCCGGC
Organism: Olsenella sp. An188; assembly: GCF_002160255.1. GTDB lineage: Bacteria > Actinomycetota > Coriobacteriia > Coriobacteriales > Atopobiaceae > Thermophilibacter > Thermophilibacter avistercoris. Next base: position 152,301 of record NZ_NFKF01000005.1, read on the forward strand.
CGCCGCCGCGCCGCGCCCGGGGTAGCCCTCGTTCTCGATGCAGAGCTGGCAGGCCGGGTACTTCTCGCCCGTCGCCTTGGCCGCGCCCGCCGCGGCGATGTCGCGCGGGTCCTTCTCGGGCTTGGAGAGGTTGATCGTGATCTCGAGGTCGCCCCAGCGGGTGGGGGAGCTCCACTGGATGTTGCGCGCGATGGCGGCGCGGCGCACGTAGCCGGCGTCGCAGCAGACGCGGTAGAACCAGTCGGTCGCCGCCCGGGCGCCCTCGTCGGCGAGAAGCCCCTCGAATGAGGAGACCGTCTCGGAGGGACGCGGCATGAGCGTGCCCATGACGCGCATGGAGACGCGGTCGCGCCCGCCCGCGGTGTCCTCGACCTGGCCGTTCTCGACGGCGAGGTCGGCGAGGGCGGCGAGCGCCGCCTCGAGGTCGAGCCCGGTCTCGCCGCCGGGCCGCTCCGCGAGCACCCAGTCCTCGTCGGGGCCGGGCCCGAGCGCCCCGACGGCCTCGAGCGTTGCGTTGTAGGACCAGACGCGGTCGGCCCAGCCGACGAGCCCGCGCGTGGCCGCGTAGTCTACGAGCGCCTGGACGCAGGCGCGGACGTCCGTGGTGTCTACAGCCATTGCGCGTACGCCCCCCTCTCGGCGATCGAGTAGTGGACGCAGGCGCCCTCCCCGAGCCACGCGTTCATCCGCGCGGTGAACTCGTCGACGAGCGCGAGCGGAACGAAGCACTGGATCGACCCGCCGAATCCGCCGCCGTGGATGCGCGTGGCGCCGCGGCCGTCGAGCGCGCGCTCCGCAAGGCCGAGGGCGAGCATCGCCGGCTGGAAGGACCCGCCGGTCGAGACGTTCTGGAGAAACATCGCCGAGCTCGCGCCGGAGTCGCGCGTGAGCTCGAGGAAGCGCTCCACGTCGCCGGACTGGAGGGCGTCCCAGCGCGCGTCCACGAGCTCGTTCTCGCGCCAGTAGTGGACGGCGCGCAGGATGGCGCGGTCGCCGAGCTTCTCGCGCAGCTCCGGGACGCGGCGGTCGAACTCGGCCTCGTCGACCTCGCAGAGGCGCCGGCAGCCGAACTCCTCCGCGACCTGCTGCATCTCGACGGGCACGGCGGCGTAGTCTGCGGTGAAGGGCGCGTGGTCGCACCCCACGTCGACGAGGCAGAGCGCGTAGCCGCAGGCGTCGAAGTCGAGCTCGAGCTTGGCGGTCCTGGGCTCCTCCGGGTCCTCGAAGTCCATGAAGGCGAGGCCGCCCAGGCAGACGGCCGCCTGGTCCATGAGGCCGCACGGCTTGCCGAAGTAGCGGTTCTCGGCGAACTGGCCCATCTTGGCGAGCTCGATGGCCGAGACCTCCGGCCCCTCCCACAGGGCCTCCATCACGCGCCCGAGCGCCGCCTCGACGGCCGCCGAGCTCGAGAGCCCGCCGCCCGAGGGGATGTCGCTCGTCATGGCGAGGTCGAAGCCGGCCGCCTCGCGCCCGGTCGCCACGAGGCTCGCGGCCATGCCGCGCACGAGGCCCGCGGTGGTGACGTGCTCGTCCTCGCGCTCCGAGAGGTCGTCGAGGGAGATCTCGAAGGTCGGGTAGCCCGCGCTCGCGACGCGCACGCGGTTGGTCCCGTTGGCCGCGGCGACGCCGTCGATCGCCACGTTGAGGGCGCCGGCGATGACGTGGCCGCCCTCGTGGTCGGTGTGGTTGCCCGCGATCTCCGAGCGCGCGGGCGCGTGGACGGCGAGCAGCGCTCCGTGCCCGGCGTCGCCGAACTCCCGCTCGAAGAGCTCGCGCGCGACCGCGAGCTGGGCCGAGCCGTTTCCGAGGTCTGCTGACATGGTGCTCCTTTCCTCATGCCCCGCCGCACGGGGCCCTATTTAGCCGGTGGTCCGCTCAGGCGCCGAGTCGCGAGAAGCGGTAGACGATGGTGGAGGCGTACGGACGGCCCGGGGCGCAGACGCTCTGGGGCCAGTCGTCGTGGTGGACGCAGTCGGGGTAGAACTCGGGCTCGAAGGCGAAGCCGGAGCGCGGCGCGTAGGTCGCGCCGTCCTTGGCGCCCTCGTCCGAGAGCCAGTTGCCGGTGTAGAGGTGGGCGCCGGGCGCGGTGATAAGGACGTCGAGCGCCCGCCCGCTCGCCGGGTCCTCCGCGCGCAGGGCGTGGCGCGCCGGCGCGCCCTCGCTCCAGCCGCGCACGCACAGGCAGTGGTCGTAGCCGCGCGCGCGGCGGATCTGCTCGTCGTCGGCCTCGACGTCGGCGCCGAGGGGCTTGGGCGCGCGGAAGTCGAACGGGGTGCCGTCCACGGGGAGGACCTCGCCCTCAGAGACGCTGTCGGCCCTGACGGGCAGGTAGGAGTCGGCGTCCACGGAGACGAGCGTGCCGTCGACGGTGCCGCTCCCGTGCCCGGAGAGGTTGAAGTAGGCGTGGTTGGTCATGTTGACGTAGGTGGGTGCGTCCGAGGCGCACCCGTAGGCCACGACGAGCTCGGTCGCCCCGTCCTTCTCGCCGAGCGAGAAGGACGCGGTGAAGCGGCGGTTGCCCGGGAGGCCGAGCTCGCCGTCCGCGAGCTCGAGGGAGAGGGCCAGCTCGCCGTCACCTGCGCGGGTGACCTCCCAGAGGCGCTTGTGCAGGCCGCGCTCGAGGTCGGTGTGGAGGTTGTTGGCGCGCCCGGGCCCGTCGTTTCCGGGGAGGTGGTAGACGCGCCCGCCGAGCGGGACCTCGGCGCGGTCGGTGCGGTTGGCCACGGGGCCGATGGTGCCACCGTAGCACGCCCCGTTCTCTCCCGCGTAGCCGCCCGCGTCCGCGTAGCCGAGCACGACGTCCGCGAGCCGGCCGCGCGCGTCCGGGACGACCACGCCCACGAGCGTGGCCCCGAAGTCGCTGACGAGCGCGCGGACGTCCCCCGCGCGCAGCTCGAAGAGGCTTGCCTGCCCGCCCCCGGGCAGGGTTCCGAACGGGGTGCCTCGCATGCTGGTCTCCTCTCGTGGCCGCGTGGCGCGCCCTCGCCACCGGGGCGCCCAGCCACAATGTTAACGTACTCATTTATCACGTGCGCAGGATTGCCGGATTTCCGCCGTCCGGCGTAAACTTGCCTGCGAACGGTCGAGGGGAGGCGCCATGGGGGTCGAGAGGGACGGAGCGCGGGCGGCGAGGCCCGTCTCCATGGCGCAGGTCGCGCGCGCCGCGGGCGTCTCGCAGCAGACGGTCTCGCGCGTGGCCAACGACCTCCCCAACGTGAGCGCGCGGACCCGCGAGCGCGTCCTGCGCGCGATGGAGGAGCTCGGCTTTCGCCCCAACTTCGCCGGCAAGTCGCTGCGCAGCGGGCGCTACAACGCGGTCGGGCTGTGCCTCTACGACGTCACCGAGTTCGGCAACCTCGCCACGCTGCGCGGCATCCTCTCGGCGGCGCGCGAGCACGAGTACGCCGTCACGATGGTGGAGATGGGCGCCAACACGCCGATGTCGCTCGCGGGCGCATCGGAGCGCATGGTCGGCCTGCCGGTTGACGGCCTCATCGTGAGCATGAGCATCAGGGCGAACGACTTCGACTCCTTCCGCCCGCACCCGGGCCTGAGCACCGTGCTGCTCACCGTGTACGAGCATCCCGCCTGCACGACGGTCGACTCCGACCAGCGCGGATGCTCCGAGCTCGTCGTCGGGTACCTCGCGGGGCGCGGCCACCGCGAGATCCGCTTCGTCTCCGGGCCGGCGTTCTCGGTCGACTCGACCTTTCGCGAGCTGGGCTGGCGCGAGGCGCTCGCCGCGCGCGGGCTCGCGGCGGCCGAGCCGCTGAGGGGGGACTGGAGCGCCGACAGCGGCTACGAGGCGGGCCAGGTCTTGGCGCGCGACGAGCGCGCCACGGCCGTCTACGTCGCGAACGACCAGATGGCGCTCGGGGTCGTGGAGGCGCTGCGCGACGGCGGCCGCCGCGTGCCCGAGGACGTGAGCGTGGTCGGGGTCGACGACTCCCTCGGCGCGAGCGTCCCCCACTTCGACCTCACGACGGTGCGCTTCGACCTCATCGCGCGCGGGCGCGCCGCCTTCGAGCACGTCCTTCTCGGCTCCGCGCCCGACTACCGGCCCGCGGCCGTGCGCGTCCCTCCCACGCTCGTGGAGCGGCGCACCGTGCGCGACCTGAGGTAGGCACGCCCTCCAGGGGTGCTCCGCGCCCGGCGCACGCGCTATGTCCGGCGCACGCGCTATAGTAGTGGTCTCACACGCTGACGTCCGAGGGGGACACATGGCCGAGTACAAGTCTGACATCGAGATCGCGCAGGAAGCGGAGATGCTTCCCATCACGGAGGTGGCCGAGCGCGCGGGCATCTCCGAGGACCTGCTCGAGCCCTACGGGCGCACCAAGGCCAAGGTGGACATCCACGCCCTGGCCGACCGCCCGCAGCGCGGGAAGGTGATCCTCGTCACCGCGATCAACCCCACGCCGGCGGGCGAGGGCAAGACCACCACGTCGGTGGGCCTGGCCGACGCCATGAACCGCCTGGGCCACCAGACCATGCTCTGCCTGCGCGAGCCCTCCCTCGGCCCGGTCTTCGGCGTCAAGGGCGGCGCGGCCGGCGGCGGCCACGCCCAGGTCGTGCCGATGGAGGACATCAACCTCCACTTCACCGGGGACTTCCACGCCATCGGCGCCGCCAACAACCTCTGCGCCGCGATGCTCGACAACCACATCAAGCAGGGCAACGCCCTCGGCATCGACCCGCGCCGCATCGTCTGGAAGCGCTGCGTGGACATGAACGACCGCCAGCTGCGCAACGTGGTCGACGGCCTCGGCGGCGTGGCCGACGGCATGCCGCGCCAGGACGGCTTCGACATCACGGTGGCCTCCGAGGTCATGGCCGTGTTCTGCCTCGCCACCGACCTCGCGGACCTCAAGGAGCGCCTCGCCCGCATGGTGATCGCCTACACCTACGACCGCGAGCCCGTCACCGTCGCCGACATCCACGCCGAGGGTGCCATGACCGCCCTGCTCAAGGACGCCATCAAGCCCAACCTCGTGCAGACGCTCGAGAACAACCCCGCCTTCGTGCACGGCGGCCCGTTCGCCAACATCGCGCACGGCTGCAACTCCGTGATGGCTACCACCACCGCGATGCGCCTGGCCGACTACGTGGTCACCGAGGCCGGCTTCGGCGCGGACCTGGGCGCCGAGAAGTTCCTCGACATCAAGTGCCGCGCCACGGGCATCGTGCCGTCCGCGGTGGTGCTCGTCGCCACCGTTCGCGCCCTCAAGTACAACGGCGGCGTGCCCAAGGCGGAGCTCACGAACGAGAACCTCGAGGCGCTCGAGGCCGGCCTGCCCAACCTGCTGCGCCACGTCGAGAACATCAAGGACGTCTGGGGGCTGCCCGTCGTGGTCGCCATCAACGCCTTCCCCACGGACACCGCCGCCGAGCTGGAGCTCGTTGAGCGCCGCGTGCGCGAGCTCGGCGTCAACGTGGCGCTCTCCGAGGTCTGGGCCAAGGGCAGCGAGGGTGGCGAGGAGCTCGCCCGCGAGGTCGTGCGCCTGTGCGAGGAGCCCTCGCACTTCGGCTACGCCTACGAGCTCGACGGCACGGTCGCCGAGAAGGTCGAGGCCATCGCGCGGCGCGTCTACCACGCCGACGGCGTTGACTTCACGGGCCCCGCGCGCCGGCAGATGGCCCAGCTCGAGGAGCAGGGCTTCGGCGGGCTTCCCATCTGCATGGCCAAGACCCAGTACTCCTTCACCGACGACCAGACGAGGCTCGGCGCGCCCGAGGGCTTCCGCATAACGGTGAGGAACCTGCGCGTCTCCGCCGGCGCCGGCTTCATCGTCGCCCTCACCGGGGACATCATGACCATGCCGGGCCTTCCCAAGGTCCCGGCGGCCGAGAAGATCGACGTCACGCCCGACGGCCGCATCGTCGGCCTGTTCTAGGGCGCCCGGAGGGGCCTTCCCCTTCGCGCCCGCGACCTGAGGAGGAACATGGACGAGAGGCTCACCGAGCTCTCCTGCGAGGAGTTCGCCGAGCGCCTCGCCGCGCGGGAGGGCGTCCCGGGGGGCGGCGGCTCCGCCGCGCTCGTGGGGGCGCTCGGCGCGTCGCTGTGCTCGATGGCGGGCGCGTTCACGCTGGGCAAGCCGCGGTTCGCCGCCGTCGAGAGCGAGCTCGAGCGCATCATGGAGGAGGCCGAGGACGTCCGCTTCCGCCTGCTCGAGCTCGTCGAGGAGGACGCCGAGGGGTTCCTGCCCGTCTCGGCCGCCTACGCCCTCTCCCGCGACGACCCCTCGCGCCCCGCGGCGATCGAGCGCGCCACCGAGGACGCCTGCATGGCGCCGCTCGCGATGGTGGGGGAGTGCTGCCGGGCCGTCACCCTGCTCGAGGAGATGGGGCGCCACTGCTCGCGCCTGCTCATCTCCGACGTCGCCTGCGGGGCGCTGCTCGTCCGCGCCGCGCTCGAGACCGCGAGCGTCAACGTCTACGTCAACACCACCGCCCTCGCCGACCGCGAGGTGGCCGACCGCATCGAGTCCACCTGCAGCGAGCTGATCGAGGAGTACGTGCCGCGCGCCGAGGCGCTCGCGAGCGAGATGACGAGCCTCATCGGCGCGAGGAGGTCCGCCTGATGGAGCTGCTCATGAGGGGCGCGCCCGCCGCCGCGGCGCTCACCGAGCGCACGGCCGCGCGCGCCGCGGCCCTGTGCGAGAGGGGCGTCGCGCCCCGGCTCGCCCTCGTGCGCGTGGGCGGGCGCGCGGACGACCTCGCCTACGAGCGGGCCGCCGAGAAGCGCTGCGCAGCGGCAGGCATCGAGGTCGAGCGCCACGAGCTGGGGGCGGGCTGCGGACAGGCCGAGCTCGAAGGCGCGCTCTCCGCGCTCTCCGCGCGGCGCGACGTCCACGGCATCCTGCTCTTCCGGCCGCTGCCGGCCCAGCTCGACGAGGCTGCCGCGGCCCGCGAGATCGACCCCGCCAAGGACGTGGACGCCATCACCGAGACGGCGCTTCTCGCCACGCTGGCCGGGCGCGCCGAGACGGGATTTGCCCCCTGCACCGCCGAGGCGGTTCTCGCCCTGCTCGACCACTACGAGGTTCCGCTCGACGGCGCCGAGGTTGTCGTGGTGGGCCGCTCGCTCGTGATCGGCCGGCCCGTGGCCGCCCTGCTCCTGGCGAGAAACGCCACGGTCACCTGCTGCCACACGCACACGCGCGACCTCGCGGCCGCGTGCCGCCGCGCCGACGTGGTCGTGGCCGCCGCGGGCTCGCCGGGAGCCATCGGTCCCGCGTGCGTGCGCGAGGGGCAGGTCGTCGTCGACGTGGGGACCACCTGGGACGAGGGCGCCGGCCGCCTCGTGGGCGACGTCGACCCCGCCGCCGCCCAGGTCGCGCGCGCGGCGAGCCCGGTCCCGGGCGGGGTGGGCTCGCTCACCACCGCCGTTCTCGCGAGTCACGTCGTCACCGCCGCGGAAAGGACTGTTAGTTGAAGGTAACCGAGAAGGCTTCGTCGTCCTACAGCGGGGCTATGACCCCGGCCTCCATCGAGCTCAAGGCAGAGCGCGTGGCCGTCACCAAGGCGCGTACGGACCTCGTGAGCGCGCTCGTGCTCTCCGTCATGGCAGGCGTCTTCATCTCCATGGGCGCCACGTTCATGCTGGTCGTCAAGTCCGACTCGACGCTGCCCTTTGCCGCCACGCAGCTGCTCGGCGGCTTCTCGTTCACGCTCGGGCTCTTCCTCATCCTGGGCGCGGGCGCCGAGCTGTTCACCGGCAACTGCCTCATGGTCATGGGCTCGCTCTCCGGGCGCCTCTCGTGGGGGCGCCTGATCGCGAGCTGGGCCGTGGTCTACGTGGGCAACCTGCTGGGCTGCCTGCTCGCCGCCGCCCTCGTGCTCGCCGCGGGTGCGGGCTCGGCCAACTCCGGCGCGGTCGCGGAGGCGGCCATCGCCGTGGCCGAGGGCAAGGTCGCGCTTGGCTGGGGGACCATCTTCGCGCGGGGCGTCCTGTGCAACCTGCTCGTGTGCCTCGCGGTGTGGGTCGGCCACTCCGCCACCACCGTCTCCGACAAGTTCTTCTCGGCGCTGCTGCCGGTCATGGGCTTCATGGCGAGTGGCTACGAGCACTGCGTTGCCAACATGTTCTTCCTGCCGTACGCGCTCATGCTGCAGGCCACGGGCGTCGCCGGCTCCGTGGACGTCGCCGGCATGCTGCACAACCTGAGCGCGGCCACGCTCGGTAACATGGTGGGAGGCGTGGCCCTGGTGGGCTGCGCCTACTGGTTTGTCTACGGCCGCGGCAGGGCCGGGGAGGAGCGTCATGACGGCTAGCACCAGGGCGGGCGAGAAGAACGAGCAGGGCTTCGCGCCCATAGACAAGCCGCGCGTCGAGGCGGCGGTGCGCGAGCTTCTGCTCGCCATCGGCGAGGACCCGGACCGCGCGGGGCTCCTGGGCACGCCCGACCGCGTGGCGCGCGCCTGCGAGGAGATCCTCGGCGGCATGCAGGAGGACCCGGGCGCGCACCTGCGCAGGCAGTTCCACGAGCCGGGCAACCAGGAGATGGTGATCGTGCGCGACATCCCGTTCTCCTCGCTGTGCGAGCACCACCTGCTGCCGTTCACGGGCAAGGCGCACGTCTGCTACATCCCGCGCGACGGCCGCATCACCGGGCTCTCCAAGATCGCGCGCTGCGTCTCCGGCTACGCGCGTCGGCTGCAGGTGCAGGAGCGCCTGACCGGGCAGGTGGCCGACGCGATGGTGCGCGAGCTCGACCCGCTCGGCGTCCTCGTGGTGATGGAGGCCGAGCACACCTGCATGACGATGCGCGGCGTGCGCGCGGCCGGGGCGCTCACCGTGACCTCCGCCGTGCGCGGCTGCCTGCGCGACCTCAAGACCCGCGAGGAAGCCCTGCGCCTGCTCCAGCTGTGACCCCGGGGGCCGGGCGCGGAGGGCCCGCCGCCCCTGCGCGAGGTTGGCCCATCCCACGCCCTGGGATGAAGCTGCGGCGGTCGGGCAAGGAAGGTCCGCCGCGAGTTTTGCAGCCGCGCTCTGTGCGGCGAAACTGTCTGAGCGCCGGACCTTCCTTGCCCGACCCTCTGAGACTTTCGTGAAAGGACGATCGATGTATAAGCTGCCGTTCGAGGTGCCGGAGATTTCGTACGAGGAGGCGCTCGGCATCGTGCGCGGCGCGCTGCGCTTTGGAATCGAGCCATTGCTCGAGACGGTGGAGGACATGCTCGCCGAGCTGGGCGACCCCGACCTGGCCTTCGAGTGCGTGCAGGTCGCGGGCACCAACGGCAAGACGTCGACCACCCGCTTCACCGCGGCCATCCTCGCCGGCGAGGGGCTCACAACCGCGCTCTACACCTCTCCCGAGCTCGTGAGCTACACCGAGCGCATGGAGGTGGACGGGTGCCCCGTGTCCGAGGAGGCCTTCGCGCACGGCGTCAGCGCCGCCCACGTGGCCGGCGAGCGCGTGAACGCGCGTCGCCGCGAGCGGGGGCTGCGCCCCTACGACGTCACGGAGTTCGACACGCTCACGGTGGCCGCGATGGTGGTCTTCGCCGAGGCGGGCGTCGACGTGGCCGTGCTCGAGTGCGGCCTCGGCGGCCGCTGGGACGCCACCTCCGCGGCCAAGTCCATCCGCGCCGTGGCCGTGACGGGCATCGGACTCGACCACACCCGCATCCTCGGGGACACGCTCGAGGCCATTGCGGGCGAGAAGGCCGCCATCATCAAGCCCGGCCGCGCCTGCGTGCTCGGCGTGGGAACCGCCACGCCCGACTCGATGGAGGACGTCCTTCTCGGCCAGGCGCGCGCGGCGGGCGTGGAGCCGGTGCTGCTGAGGCCCGAGGACCCCGCGGACGCCGCCGGCGAGATGCACCCCGGCACCCCGCGCGAGCATGCCGGGCTGCCCCGCGCGAGCTATCGGATCGTCCGGCACCCCGCCCGCATCGGAGGTCCGCTCGAGCTCACCGTGACCACACCGCGCGCGACCTACGCCGAGCTCGCCGCACTCAAGCCCTCCTACCAGGCTGCCAACATCGCCTGCGCCGTCGCGCTCGCGGAGGCCTACCTCGGTCGCGCCCTCGACGCCGAGGCGCTCTTCACCTCCGTGGTGCGCTGCCCCACGCCCGGCCGCTTCCAGCTGCTGCGCCCCGAGCCGCCCGTCCTGATCGACGCCTGTCACAACCCGCAGTCGGTGGCCGCCTTCCTCACGGCCGTCGACGCGGTGGCGCCGGATCGCGACGCCCGCCCGGTCCTTCTCGCCGCGGTCTTGGCAGACAAGGACGTCGAGGGGATCGTCGCTCTTCTCGCCGACGCGTTTCCCCGCGTGGCCGTCACGCAGACGTCGAGCCCACGCGCGTTCCCGGCCGACGAGCTCGCCGCGCGGTTTGCGGAGGCGGGCGCCCAGATTGTGGGGACCTACCCCAGCGTGGGGGCCGCCGCGTCGGCATTATGTGGAGAATCGTACGTGGCGTGCGGTTCGATCACGCTCGCGGGGGAGCTTGCGGGCCTTCTCAGTTAGCTTTTGCTACAATTTGCGCTGTCTGCGGCGTCGCAACGACGCGCCCCGATGTCCTAAGGAGTCCCCGAGATGCAAGAACTGCTCGACCAGCTCATCACTCCCGAGGTCCGCATGGTCCTCTACCTGATGGTCGTCTGCGTGGTCATGCTCTACGTCCTTTCCATCGTCTACGTCATCCGCGACGCGCAGCGCCGCGGCGCCGAGCCCTGGTGGATGTGGGCCATCATCTCCGTCATCCCCATCGTGGGCCTGCTCGCCTACGTCATCCTGCGCCCGAGCTCCTACCTCATCGACCGCGAGGAGCAGGACCTCGACATCGCCCTGCGCGAGCACCAGCTCAGCCACTACGGCATCTGCCCCAAGTGCGGCGCCCCCATCGACCGCGACTTCGTGGTCTGCCCGATCTGCAACACCCAGGTGCGCAACGTCTGCCCCACCTGCCACCGCCCGCTCAACGCGGACTGGAAGGTGTGCCCGTACTGCCGCACCCGCATCCAGTAGCGCCGCGCCAAGCAGCGATCCTGGTTGGGCCCTCGCCTCGGCGGGGGCCTTTTTCGTACGGCTTGCGGGCGGGCCAGCCCCCGTCGAGAAGAACGTCCGCGGGCCGCACGTACTTCTCGCCCGCGCCGCCGCATGCTGCGAATCTGTTTCCTCGCGCATACGCCACGCCCAGATGTGGTAAACCTATGGGGTGCACGCGAGACGAAAGGCAAAGATGCGCCACTTCATCGCACATATCGCCCGAACTCAGACTATCTAGGCGTCTGTCCCTTCCCATGGCCAGCGGGCCACGGACAGGCGCCGCATATCGCTCGACGCGTTCGCGCTCGGGCCTTTTTTATGTTCATCCCCAGCGAAAGGTGTTCCCATGAAGGTCCTCTACAACGACGGCCACGTCGACGAGTGCCCGGCCGAGGAGGTCACGCACGTCGTTCGCCACAGCGCCGCCCACATCATGGCCCAGGCCATCAAGCGCCTCTACCCCGAGGCCGACTTCGCCTACGGCCCGGCCACTGACAACGGCTTCTACTACGACATCGACCTTCCCGAGGGCCAGAAGATCTCCGAGGAGGACTTCGACGCCATCGAGGCCGAGATGAGAAAGATCGTGAAGGAGAACCTCAAGTTCACGGTCTTCGAGCTGCCGCGCGCCGAGGCCATCGCCCTCATGGAGGAGCGCGGCGAGAAGTACAAGGTCGAGCACATCGGCGACCTCCCCGAGGACGCCCGCATCACCTTCTACCAGCAGGGCGAGTACATCGACATGTGCGTGGGCCCGCACCTCACCTACACGAAGGCCCTCAAGGCCTTCAAGCTCACGGGCGTCTCGGGCGCCTACTGGAAGGGCGACAAGAACAACAAGATGCTCATCCGCGTCAACGGCACGGCCTTTGCCACCAAAGACGAGCTCGACGAGCACCTGCGCCTGCTCGAGGAGGCCAAGAAGCGCGACCACCGCAGGATCGGCCGCGAGATGGACATCTTCATGATGCGCGACGAGGCCCCCGGCTTCCCGTTCTTCCTGCCCAACGGCATGGTCCTCAAGAACGAGCTGCTCAACTACTGGCGCGAGATCCACCGCGCGGCGGGCTACGTTGAGATCTCCACGCCCATGATCATGAGCAAGGAGCTCTGGAAGACCTCCGGCCACTGGGACCACTACAAGGACAACATGTACTCCACGATCATCGACGACGAGGAGTACTGCGTTAAGCCCATGAACTGCCCGGGCGGCGTGCTCGTCTACAAGTCCCACCCGCACAGCTACCGCGAGCTGCCCATCCGCGCCGGAGAGATCGGCCTGGTGCACCGCCACGAGATGCGCGGCGCGCTGCACGGCCTCTTCCGCGTGCGCTGCTTCAACCAGGACGACGCCCACCTCTTCGTGCGCCCGGACCAGCTCACCGACGAGATCGTGGGCGTGGTGAACCTCATCGACTCGGTGTACCAGAAGTTCGGCTTCACCTACCACCTCGAGCTCTCCACGCGCCCCGAGGACTCCATGGGCTCCGACGAGGACTGGGAGCGCGCCGAGGCGGCGCTTCGCCTGGCGCTGGAGAAGCTCGGCAAGGACTACGTGGTCAACGAGGGCGACGGCGCCTTCTACGGCCCCAAGATCGACTTCCACCTGGAGGACTCGCTCGGCCGCACCTGGCAGTGCGGCACGGTGCAGCTGGACTTCCAGATGCCGCTCAACTTCGACCTCGAGTACACGGACGCCGACGGCTCCAAGCAGCGCCCGATCATGCTGCACCGCGTGTGCTTCGGCTCCATCGAGCGCTTCATCGGCATCCTGATCGAGCACTTCGCCGGCAAGTTCCCCACGTGGCTCGCGCCCTGCCAGGTCAAGGTGCTCCCGGTCTCCGAGAAGAGCCGCGACTACGCCCGCGAGGTCACCTCGCGCCTCGAGGCCGCCGGCATCCGCGCCGTGCTCGACGAGCGCGACGAGAAGATCGGCTACAAGATCCGCGAGGCCCGCTCCGTCGACCGCCCGCCCTACATGCTCATCCTGGGCGAGAAGGAGGTCGAGTCCAACACGATCTCGGTGCGCGACCGCTCCAACGAGACCCACGTGGCCAACCTCGAGGACTTCGTCACCGACGTCTGCGCCGAGATCGCGGCGCGCCGCTAGCGGTGGGCGAGAAGAACCTGGATATCCGGAGGGCGTCTGCGGCCGAGGTCGCGGGCGCCCTCTCGCTTGACGCGCTCGCGGCGCTGGCCACGGACCTCGGACGCGAGCGCTGGCGCGCCGTCTCGGACGCGGCGCAGGTCGTGGCCTGCTACCTGGCGTGCCACCCGCGCGTCGTGGCCGTGCGCTACCCCGGCCTCAAGTCCGACGAGCTCTTCCCGCGCGCGGCCAACGCGCTCGTGGGAGGCTTCGGGCCGCGCGTGGCGTTTCTCGCCGCGGGTGCCCCGGCGGGGGAGTGGTTCCTCTGGGAGGCCGACGCGCGCGACGCGCGCGACCAGGTCATGGAGCTCGAGAGGACCCTTTGATGGGCGGCCGCGACGGTCATGCGCGCACCCTCTGGTGTCTTTGGGGGGCCTTGCTCGGCGCCATGCCCTGCGTGCTGAGGTCACCTGTCGTCTCGCTCTTTTCGGTTTCCGCTCTGGTGGCACCCCTTCAGTTTCAGGTTGAGCCCCTTGCGGCCGCCCTGTCTGCTGTCGTCCTGGTTGAGGTGCTGAGCGAGGGCCGCGCCTCGAAACGGGCAGAGCGCGTGCTTCGCATGGCCTGTCCCGTTGTTGCCTGCGTTACCGTCCCGCTGATTGTGCTAAGCGAGGTGGCGTGGTTGCCCATGAGGCTTGGCGACTACTCGTTGCTCGCCTGGCAGCCGGTGTTTGAGCTCGTAGGCAATGTCGCACTTACCCTATCCCTTGTGGGCTGGGTACTGTTCGGAACGTGCCTTGGCGACGCCTTCGCTCCGTCTGGCGTCATGGAGAGGCGGTCGCTCATGCTCGGCCTGCTCCTGGGCGGTGTCTTTGTGCCCATGCTGCTTCTTGTTGTCTCGCTCGGCCTCCCTGCCTGGGGAGGCCCCGTGCTCTGCGTGGCCGCGTGCATTCTCTCCTGGCGCGTTTGCCGCCAAATCTCGCTCACCCTCGGTGGGATTTCTGGCTTTCTCGACTGTGCGCTTGTGCTTTTGGGTGGGCTCTACGCCTCATCGGCCCTTTGCAGGGCGCTCTCTGACGTCCTTCTGTACCATCCCGTCAACTTCCCCGACGCGGACCCGTTAGGGTCCGCCTGCATCGTGATGCTGGGAGTGGCCTCAGTCGCTCTTGTGCTCTGCGTTGCCGCCGCATATGTTCGAAAGCGGTGGTGCGCGGGCGAAGACTTGTCCCCCCACGTCCAGCCCCATGAAGCCGCTGCGTGCGATCTCCTCCCGCTTTTGCCCGGGGGCGACTCGTTAAGCGCCCGTCAGCGCGACGTGATTGTGTTGCGACTCAAGGGCATGAAGGGTGCCGAGGTCGCCAAAGAGCTTGGGATAGGAAGGGGGACGGTAAGCACGTTCCAGAGGCGCGCTCTGGACGCACTTGGTTTCGAGAGTCTTGATCAATTGTCCTTTCATCTGGAAACGATGCGCGATAAGAATGTTTCTGAAGGCACTGCCTTTCACGGAGAGGGTGACATGCGTCCTGTTGTATTGAAAGCGCTCCCCGTTACGCTGACCTTACTGCCACTCGTTGCGACCGCCCCATTGCCATACCAGGAAACTGCCTTACTCATTGTGGGAGCCACTCTCGTTGTCGTTGCGCTTGCTCAAATGAGCACGCTCGACGAAAGGCTGTGGGGTCGTTGTCCTGTTGGCTCAGGTGCGAGATCTTTTGTGTTAACCTGCGCATGCGCTCAATCTCTCGGATGTCTTATCTCCGTGAACTACGGTGGATTACCTTGGGGATTTGTAAACGTTGCTCTTTCTGAGTTCTTGATTTGTTTTACTGCATTGCGCGAAGGGATTGCTCAAGAATTTAGATTTCGCCCCGACTCCCAGACGCATCAACTGCGACTTGCATCTTGCCTAGGTATCGGACTGCGTCTACTGTGCGTTCGTTGCCCCGCTTTTTTGTTGCTGGTCGGGTCTGGCCTCTCTTCGCATCGGGCTGCCTTGCTTAATACAGGCCTTCAGGAGGGATTCTTCGTTGGTGCTGTGCTTGGTGCCGGCTTTTCCTTTATCTCTTCTGTGAGGCAGATTCATAAAAGAACGAAAATAATTGGGGAGGGTCCTCTTAAGAGGGAAGCGGGGCTTCTTAAGTCTCTCGAAGATTACGGACTTACGGAGACGGAAGCGCGAGTTGTTGTCCTCGTCTTTTTTGGGATGTCTCGGAGCCAGGTCGCCCATCATCTATGCATTGCGCAGGGTACCGTCAATGGGGCAAAAGCGACTGCCTATCGAAAACTCGGTGTGCACAGCAGCATTGAGCTTAGGAAACTTTTGAAGAAAAGTGCAGGTTGACGGTGTCGGACGGATTTCATATAGGTTGCTGACGCGACGGCTGGCATTCGCTCGATTACGTTTTCCTCAACGGGTTGAGGAGGACAGCGATGAAAAGCTCCAGGATGCGTTCCGTCTTTGCAATGGTTTTGGTTACGGGCTTGGTGACCGTGGGCGCGCTGCCCGCGCATGCAAAGGGACTAAGCAACGACGTAAATCCTACCGTCTCATACATTAGGGAAGTTGACGCCATGCCAAGGGCTTGGTTTGGTTCGACCATGGTCCTATACACAACGTACGAAACTTCGACTCACTATTACGACGGAAACAATGTTGGTATTGAGATGACCTGTAGCTCAAATGCGTCTGGGACGTTTAACGTTACCCTGATGCGGATTGAGGGCAATTCAAGCGCCTCACTTGGGACAGCCAAATTCAAGCGAAATGGCTTTACAAAAGCGACATGGGAGGGCGTTGGTCCTGGGGCGTACTACTTTGTCATGTCAAAGCCAACAGACGGCAGGCGAGTAACGAGTTCAGATGTAGCAATGTACAGCTGGTAATAACGGCCCGGTAGCGGAGGGGAGGGAACGTCAGAAGTACGGGGTGTGATTAGACATCTGCTCAGAGAGGAGAAAGCATGAAAAAGAACGAAATGTCCAGAAGGGCGTTTATCGGAGTCGCAGCTTTTGGTCTGGCAGGATTTGTGCTTCCCAGAATTGCTCTTGCTGATGAGGGGGAATGTGTCCTTCGCGCAGAGAACAATTCGCTGTACGAGCTTATACCAGAAGATTATCTCCGATATGCGGACAATCGCGGTGGAAACTGGGTGACATATCGGATGGGAGAAGATGGTCAGCCTGAGGTAGTGAACACATACGAGTCATACGATGAATTTGTGCAGTCTCAAGTGGAGACTCGGGCTATATCGGGCACCCTTTTGTCTGTCCTGGTTTATGTCGGGAAAAGACTGCTCGGCGCTGTGGTAGTGAAGGTGATTGATGGCATTGTTGAAGAGATAACTGGCTATGACGGTGGGCTTACTGGAATGATCTCCGACGTTGCTCTCCGACTGCTCGACAGGCCTTATCAGCAAACCTTGAAGTTCGATTGTGACTTCTATCCTCCACATTCGTTCCAATGGGTTAAGTGTGTTTACGGATGATATGAAGTAAAGATACATTTGGGCGCATCCTTCCAATGGGTGCGTCCTTATTTTTGATATACAAACCCCAACAAATCAGAGTCCTTTGGGATGAGATAATGAGACTTAAGTCTATGAAAATGCCACGCTTGGGCGAAGTCTTTCTCTACTGTGTTTTCCTGTTGATTGGATGCCTGGCCTCTCTTCTTTCTATAAGTATTGGACGAGGGACTAGAGGGGAGGTCGTTAAGGTAAATTCAATTAATGAGCTCATTGAGATGGTTAAGAGGGATGAGGAATATACGATTCAGCTGACTCTTGAGGGATGCATATATTGTGAAGCTCTCGACTTTGCCGAACATGATTATCTATTAAATCACAACATTACGTTGTATGAGTACGAAGTTCCCGCGGAGCGGCGAGAAGAAGAACGAGATTTCCTGGAAAACATTTTCGGAGAGCCCTTATCATTCCCAAGCATATATAGAACTAAGGATGGTCGGGTATTTCAGAAGCTTGAGATGGGGTCTGATACTGCCGGCTTTGAGTCAGCAATGGATCGCTGGATTGCTGACGGGGTGGTGAGCTTGGCGTGAGTCACGTGAAGTCTTTTGCAAGGTTCATGCTGCTCCTCGGACTGCTGTGGCTGTCGTACCTCCTGCTCGGCTCCTTGACTGACCTGCCATGGGTTGCGGGCGTTCTTTTGGCAATCGCGTTGGCAACCGTCGTTCTTGTTGGCAGAAGCCTTCTGCGCTCTGGAGGGGAGGGGGCGGAAGCGCCGACCCCGGCCCTTGAGATATGGCTGCTTATCGGCTGCCTCCTCTCTGAGGTGGTGGTGCGCCTCGTGGCTCCTGCTGCCCAGCTGTGCATGAAGGCGCTTGTGTGGGCCCTCTTCCTCATGCTGTGGGACGTTGCGGGGAAACGTCTCATCGCTCGATGAGCTACGCCTTGGGCGCGCGGTTCTGCCGCCAAATCCTTAGGACCGTGCGGTGCGCTCGGGAAGCTCGCCGGCGCGGTAGGCGTCGAGCAGCGCGCGCAGGTCGGCTATCTGGGAGCGGATGCCCACCCCGGTGTCGGTGTCGCCCACGGTGAGGGGTCGGGGCTCGACCTCGAAGCGGTCGTCGTCGCTCATGATGTCCGCGTTGAGGTCGAGCACGTCGGCGATGGACGCGAAGGGGCGGTGGGCCTTGATGCGCATGCCCCGCGGGTCGGCGATGAGCGTGTAGCCGGCGATTCCGGTCGTCTTGTGGTACGCCTGGCAGAAGCCACCGTCGATGACGACGAGCCTGCCTCCGGCTCGCACCGGGCGCTCGCCCGCGGAGGCGTGCACCGGGGTGTGCCCGTTGATGATGTGGCCGCGCTCGGGGTCGCAGCCAAACTCCTCGAGGACGCGCCGGCACGTGGCCGGGTCGTCGGTGAGCGCGTAGTAGGGGTCGCGCGGCTCCTCCCAGGTGGAGCGGTCGGTGAAGTAGGTGCGCTCGAAGGTCTT
The DNA here is from genome assembly GCF_002160255.1 of Olsenella sp. An188. Taxonomy (GTDB): domain Bacteria; phylum Actinomycetota; class Coriobacteriia; order Coriobacteriales; family Atopobiaceae; genus Thermophilibacter; species Thermophilibacter avistercoris. Next base: position 170,331 of record NZ_NFKF01000005.1, read on the forward strand.
GACGACGCGCCCGGAGAGCGGGGAGTAGCGCCCGCACCACAGGTACCACATCCAGTCGAGCGAGACCTGGTCGTGCTCGAGCCAGGCTCGGCGCGCGAGGCGGTCCGCGTAGTCGTAGTAGGCCCGGCCCGAGAGGAGCTGCCCCTGGTGGTTGACGGGGTGGAAGGTGCCGTCCTCGTTCATGGGGACGCAGGCGTGGAAGAGCAGGTTGTCGTTGCTCACGAGGTAGGCGCTGCCGTGCTCGTAGAGGAAGTTCACGTGGGCGCGGAGCTTGTCTGAGGTGCGCACCGCCTCGAGGAGGTTGTCCATCACGCGGCGCTCGTCGTCGCTGAGCGCGTAGGGGTCGCGCGCGTCCAGGGTGGGGAAGTCGCGCGTGCGCAGCTCGAACGACCTCCCGCCCACCTCGCAGGTCCCGCGCCCGACGTCGACGTGCCCGAGCAGCAGGCGGTCCTCCATGTGCCAGTTGGGGTGGCGCAGGATGGTCTGGCCCTCGAGCTTGAACAGGATCACGGAGATTGCCTTCTCGACGGGGCTCATCCCGTCGTCAGCACGGTAGGTGGCCTCGGCGAACAGCGCGAGCTCGCGCAGCGACACCCCGTAGGCTCCCTCGAGGATCTTGAGGGAGTCGTAGTGGATGTTGTTGCGGATGACGGCGGCGAGGCACGCGGCGGACCCGGCCGCCGCCCCCATCCAGACGATGTCGTGGTTGCCCCATTGCAGGTCGACGGAGTGGTACTCCATGAGCCGGTCGCAGATCTTGTCCGCGTGTGCCCCGCGGTCAAAGAGGTCGCCCACCACGTGCAGGTGGTCGACGGCGAGGCGCTTCACGAGGCTCGCGAGGGAGACGACGAAGTCGTCCGCGCTGCCCGTGTCGACGATCGTGTCGACGATGCGGCGGTGGTAGCCCTGGCGGCCGTCCCCCTCGCCGGGGGAGGCGTGGAGGAGCTCGTCGATAATGTAGGCGTACTCGGCCGGCATGGCCTTGCGCACCTTGGAGCGGGTGTAGGAGTCGGAGAGGTAGCGCGCCAGCCTCACGAGCCGCATGAGGGTGATCGCGTACCACTCGTCGGTGGCGACGCCCTCCTCGCGCAGGCGGCGCAGCTTGCGGTGCGGGTAGTAGATGAGCGTGCAGAGGTCGGCCTGCTCGGCGCTCGTGAGCTCGAGCCGGAAGGTGTCTGCGACGCGCTCGCGTATGACGCCCGAGCAGTTGCTGAGGATGTGCTTGAAGGCGTCGTACTCGCCGTGGACGTCAGAGACGAAGTGCTCGGTCCCCTTGGGCAGGTTGAGGATGGCCTCGAGGTTGATGATCTCGGTGCACGCCGAGCGAACCGTGGGGAACTTCTCGGAGAGGAGCTCGAGGTACCTGCGGTAGGCGGTGGTCTGCTCTGGCATGGCGGCCCCTTTCTCTTGGCGTGCGCACGAGGCGGCTAGAGCACCTCGACCCCGGCCTCCTGGCACGCCTTGGCGAAGTCCTCGGGCAGGACGCCGTCGGAGACGACCGCGTCGACCTCCTCGAGCCCGCAGATGCGAAACGTGCTCTTGCGCCCCACCTTGGTGGAGTCCATGAGGACCACGGTGCGCTCGGCGCGGGAGATGAGCGCGCGCTTGAGGGCGGCCTCCTCGTCCGAGCCGCAGGCGAACCCGACCGCGGGGTGGTAGGAGGTGACGCCGAGGAAGAGCTGGTCGAGGCTGAGCGCGCCCACGTCCTCGACGGTCTTCGACCCGTTGAGGCTCATGGAGTAGCGGTTGAGGTTGCCCCCGACCATGATGCAGCGCGCCCGCTCGAGGCGCGCGAGCTCGGCGGCGCAGGTGAGGCTGTTGGTGAAGACGAGCGCGGGCACGTCCTCGAGCTCGCGCGCGAGGGTCGTGGTGGAGGACCCGGAGTCGAGGAAGAGCGTGGTGTTGGGTCGCACGAGGTCGCGTGCCTTGCGGGCGATGGCGACCTTGGCCTCGACGTTTCTGGTGGTGCGGTTGAGCAGCAGGTCGTCGGTGCCAACCACGAACTCCACCGAGCGCGCCCCTCCGTGCGTCCGCACGATGCGCCGCGCCTCGTCGAGAGCCTTGAGGTCGGTCCTGAGGGTCATCTCGGAGACGTCGGGGAAGGCCGCCTTGATCTGGCCGAACGTCACGCTTCCCTCGCTCGTGACGAACTGCGCGATGCCCTCGCGCCGCTCCCGCATCGATGTGCCCATGGCTGCCTCCCTTTCTCCTCCTCCCGAATGGTAGCGAAAAACGCGGCGCTCGGGACGCTTCGCCGCCCCGCCGGACGCTCTCGCTCGGCGGGGCGGCGGGGTCGCGCTACTCGGTCTCGGCCCAGTGCTCGAGCAGGTAGCGCTCGGCGGCGGGGCACCACAGGCCGCGGTTGGCGTCGACGATGTCGGCCAGGCCCGCGTAGCGCTCGTCCTCGGCGGCGCGCTCGCGCAGGTCGGTGAGCGCCGTGAGCGGCATGCTCACGTGCGTGTAGATGAGCTTCTTGCCGCCCGCGATCTTGGGCAGACTGAGCGTGGTCTCGGCTGCCGCGTCGAGGCCGCCCACGTGCGTGACCATGACGGAGGGGTCCACGCGCCCGGCCGCCGTGAGCTCGAGCGACTCCACCATGTCGGCGGTGTTGCCGCCGGTGGTGCCCATGACGTGGTGGCTGCCGTAGTGGACCTCGTAGAAGTTCATCTCGGCCTTGAAGTTCTTGTCGGTGGGGCCGGCGAAGAAGTTGAGGCAGCCGTCGCGGCCGAGGATGGCGTCGGAGAGCGTGACCACGGGGGCCACGGGCGCGTAGCAGAGCACGTCGTCGAACCCGGTGCCGCCCGAGACCTCGCGTAGGGCCGCCACCTGGTCATCGTAGGCGCCGTTGTTGACGAAGACGAGCTCGATGCCCGTCTCGGCCTTGATCTCCTCGGGCGGGAAGAGCTCGGCGGCGCGGTCCAGCCGGTCCTGGTTGATGTCGGCCACCATCACGAGGCTCGGCCTGCGGTCGCAGTGCAGCGCGTAGGTGAGCGCGCCGAGTCCCATGGGGCCCGCGCCGGCCACGATGGCGAGCTTGCCGCCCTCGCGGATGCCCATCTCGTGGGTGTAGACGCCCATCTGCGTGTGGTAGGCCGCGTGGAAGGCGCCGATTGAGCAGCTCATAGGCTCGGCGAGCGACGCCTGGTAGTAGGCCTCTCCGGTGTACTCGAGCAGGCAGTCGCACTCCATGACCTCGGCGGGCAGGATGCAGTAGGTGGCGTCGCCGCCGCAGAACTCGTAGGAGTAGCCGGGGCTCCACATGGTGCCCTTGTAGTTGAGCGCTGGCTGGATGGTGAACTTCATTCCGGGCCTGAAGCGGTCGGCCCACTTGGAGCCCACCTTGACGATGTCGCCGGCGAACTCGTGGCCCATGATCGCGGGGTGCTCGGCCACGTCCTCGTGGACGCGCTTGTGCTCGACGCCCAGGGTCGCGCACTTGTAGGTGGACATGCAGATGCTGTCGGAGACGACCTTGACGAGCACCTCGTCGTCGGCGATCTCGGGGAGCTCGAACTCCTCGAGCCTCAGGTCGTTTGCCGCGTGGAGACGCACTGCCTTTGCCTTCATGGTTTCATTCCCTTCTGACTCAGGGCCCGTCGGCCCTTACGTTCTCTGTTGGTTCGAAAGTCGCCCCTAGAGCCGCTCGAGCGTCACGCGCGGGAGGAGCTCGTCGACGAGCGAGCGCTCTGCGGCCTGCGTGCCCGTCTGCATGACGTTCGCCGCGCCGGTGGCCATCGCCAGGCGCACCGCGTCCTCGAGGTCCATGCCCCTCTCCTGGGCGTAGGCGAGCGCGGCCACCACCGAGTCGCCGGCGCCCACCGTGGAGCCCACCTTGACCCTGGGGGAGCGGGCGAGAAGAACCCGCTCGCCGTCGGCGACCACGGCGCCCGCGCCGCCCATGGAGACCACGACGCGGCCCACTCCTCCCCGCACGAGCCGGCGCGCCTCGTCGGCGACCTGGGCCTCGGTCTCGAGCGCGTGCCCGCACAGGCGGGAGAGCTCGGCGTCGTTGGGCTTGGCGAGGAAGGGGCAGGCGTCGAGGCCGCGGGCGAGCGCCTCGCCGTCGGCGTCGAGGAACACGAGCGCGCCGGCGCCCGCGCAGGCGCGGCACCACGCGTCGTAGGTGCCCACGGGCGCCCCGGCGGGCAGGCTCCCGGAGAGGACCACCACGTCACCCGCCGCGATCGCGCCCACGAGCGCGGAGAGCATGGCGTCGAGCTGGGCCACGCCGGCCTCGGGGCCGGGCTCGTTGATGTCGGTGTGGGTCCCGAGCTCGGGGTCGACGACCTTGAGGTTGGTGCGGGTCTCTCCCATGGCCTCGAAGGCCCAGACGTCGATGCCCTGCTCGGCGAGCATCGCCTTGATCTTCTCGCCGACGGAGCCGCCGAGCAGTGCCACGGCGCGGCTCGTCCCTCCCAGCTTCGCGATCACCTTGGACACGTTGATCCCCTTGCCGCCCGGGTCCTCGCGCAGGTCCCGTATCCGGTTCACCGAGTCGACGGTGAGGCCCGGGACCGTGGCGGTCTTGTCGAGCGCCGGGTTGAGCGTGACGGTGTAGATCATGTCCTCTCCTCTCCTGCGGTTCTTCTCGCCCTCTTGTGAAGTTGTTGAAACAAAAGTCGATTATCAGCATAACAACAAGTCTTGAGCTGTCAAACCAAAAGTCAAAATCGAGCTAACGCAACCGCTTACCGCTAAAACTGCACCATTTAGCGCCAAGTGCCACGTTCTTCTCGCGCTATCGAAACAAAAGTTTAGAATCAGAACCGTTGAAACAAAAGTCACGGGTGCGCGAGCGCCCACACTGTTCAACGCGTCGGCCCGTTGCGACGGGCCTCAGGGAAGGAGGGACCTATGTCGGTTCGCGATGGTCTCTCTCGGTTCGGAAAGTTCCTGAGCGGCATGGTCATGCCCAACATCGGGGCGTTCATCGCCTGGGGCTTTCTCACGGCACTGTTCATCGACACCGGGTGGCTGCCCAACGAGCAGTTCGCGAGCATCGCCACCCCCATGCTGAGCTACCTCATCCCCGTGCTCATCGCCGCCCAGGGCGGCTACCTCACCGGCGGCGACCGCGGGCGCATCGTCGGCGCCATCGCGGTCATCGGCTGCATCGCCGGAGCCCCCGACACCACGATGCTCATGGGCGCCATGGTCATGGGCCCCTTCGCGGGCTGGGTCATCAAGACCTTTGACCGCCTCATGGAGGGGCACACCCCCGCGGGCTTCGAGATGCTCGTCGACAACTTCTCCGTGGGCATCGTCGGCATGCTGCTCTCGATGCTCGGCTACGTGGCCATCGGCCCGGTCATGACCACCATCCTGAGCGTGCTCATGGGCGGCGTCTCGATCCTCATCCAGTACAGCCTCATGCCGCTGCTCGCCATCTTCATCGAGCCCGCCAAGGTGCTCTTCCTCAACAACGCGATCAACCACGGCATCTTCACGCCGATCGGCATCGCCCAGGCCCAGGAGACCGGCCGCTCGATCATGTACATGCTCGAGGCGAACCCCGGCCCCGGGCTCGGCGTGCTCCTCGCGTACTGCTTCTTCTGCAGGGACAAGAAGACGCGTCAGTCCGCCCCCGGCGCGGTGATCATCCACTTCCTCGGCGGCATCCACGAGATCTACTTCCCGTACGTGCTCATGAACCCCAAGGTCATCATCGCGCCGATCGTGGGCAACATGTGCGCCATCGCCTGGTTCAGCTTCACCGGCGCCGGGCTCACCTCGGCGGCCTCGCCCGGCTCGATCATCGCCTTCCTCTCGATGACGCCCTCCGAGTACATGCTCACCAACATCATCGGCGTGGCCATCGCCGCCGCGGTCTCGTTCGTGATCGCCGTGCCGCTCGTGCGCTCCATGGCCGTGGCCGACATCGACCAGGCGAGCCAGCAGATGCGCGAGATGAAGGGCACCGCCGAGGCGGCCGTCATCTCCGACACCGAGGGCGGCAAGATAGTCTTTGCCTGCGACGCGGGCATGGGCTCATCGGCCATGGGCGCCACGCGCTTCCGCAACCGCGTCAAGGCGGAGCGGCCCGACCTCACCGTGGAGCACTCGAGCGTGGACAGCGTCCCCGCCGACGCCGACATCGTGGTGTGCCAGCGCGTGCTCTCCGAGCGCGCCCGCAAGAGCGCCCCGAGCGCGCAGATCGTGACCATCGACAACTTCCTCGACGACCCCGCGCTCGACGCGCTCTACGACGCGCTCACCAAGATCAGCCACGCGGCCCAGCTCATCGAGACCACGCCCGCCCCGGCGCCCGAGCCCGCCGACCAGGAGCGCCCGAGCCTCTCGATCTGCGCGGACGACGTCGTGCTCGGGCTGGCGCCGGTGGACCGCGAGCGCTGCATCCGCGACTCCGGCGCGCTGCTCGTCGCGCGCGGCTGCGTGGGCGAGCCCTACGTCGACGCCATGGTCGAGCGCGACCGCCTCACGAGCGTCTACATCGGCATGGGGATCGCGATCCCGCACGGCACCAACGAGGCGAAGGACAGCGTCGTGCGCACGGGCGTCGTGCTCCAGCAGTACCCCGAGGGGGTCGACTTCGACGGCGAGCGCGCCCAGCTGGTCTTTGGCATCGCGGGTAGGGGGGAGGAGCACCTCGAGGTGCTGGCCAACATCTGCCGGATCCTCGAGGACGAGGCCGTGCTCGAGAAGATGAAGACCACCGACGACGTCGACTGGGTCGTCCGCGTGCTCTCCGGCCGCGCCTAGCCCGGCCCGCATCCGCGGCGGTCCGTCCCCGCGCCCGGGCGGGAGCGTCTCGCCCGGGCGCCCGGCGGATGTGATGCTATACTTCAGGGGATGCAGACGTGTGGCCAAGCCAGACCGCTTCACCCTGTCCTTTGTACGACCGCGCGCCCGACGCGTCGAGCGTGCGGCCCGAGTAATAGGAGGAACGCATGGCAGACAATGTTCAGACCACGATTGACAGCGTCGAGGCGCTGCAGGAACGCATCAAGCAGATGCGCGCCGCGCAGGCTGAGTTCGCCAAGTTCACCCAGGAGCAGGTGGACAAGATCTTCTACGAGGCCGCGATGGCCGCCAACAAGGCCCGCATCCCGCTGGCCAAGATGGCCGTCGAGGAGACCGGCTACGGCATCATGGAGGACAAGGTCATCAAGAACCACTACGCCTCCGAGTACATCTACAACAAGTACAAGAACATGAGGACCTGCGACGTCATCTCCGACGACAAGGCCTTCGGCTACAAGCAGGTCGCCGAGCCCCTCGGCCTCGTCGCCGCCGTCATCCCGACGACCAACCCCACCTCCACCGCCATCTTCAAGACGCTCATCTGCCTGAAGACGCGCAACGCCATCCTCATCTCCCCGCACCCGCGCGCCAAGAAGTGCACCGCCGAGGCCGCCCGCATCGTGCGTGACGCCGCCGAGGCCGCCGGCTGCCCCAAGGGCATCATCGACTGGATCGACGTGCCCTCGCTCGACATGACCGCCGAGCTCATGCGCTCCGCCGACATCATCCTCGCCACCGGCGGCCCGGGCATGGTCAACGCCGCGTACTCCTCCGGCAAGCCGGCCCTGGGCGTCGGCCCGGGCAACAACCCCGCCATCATCGACGACACCGCCGACGTCGAGCTCTCCGTGAACTCCATCATCCACTCCAAGACCTTCGACAACGGCATGATCTGCGCCACCGAGCAGAACGTCATCGTGCTCGACAAGATCTATGACGCCGTGAAGGCCGAGTTCCAGAAGCGCGGCTGCTACTTCCTGCAGGGCGAGGAGATCGCCAAGGTCGGCAACACCGTCATCGTCAACGGCGGCGTGAACGCCAAGATGGTCGGCCAGCCCGCGCCCAAGATCGCCGAGGCCGCAGGCGTGGAGGTCCCCGCCAGCACCAAGGTCCTCATCGGCGAGGTCGAGTCCGTCGAGCCCTCCGAGCCCTGGGCCCACGAGAAGCTGACCACCATCCTCGGCATGTACCGCGCCTCCGACTGGGAGGACGCGCTCTCCAAGGCCGAGCGCCTCATCGCCGACGGCGGCTACGGCCACACGAGCTCGCTGTTCATCGACACGCGCGAGACCGAGAAGATGGCAGAGCACGCCAAGCGCATGAAGACCTGCCGCATCCTCATCAACACCCCGGCTGCCCAGGGCGGCATCGGCGACATCTACAACTTCAAGATGGCCCCGTCGCTCACCCTCGGCTGCGGCTCCTGGGGCGGCAACTCCGTCTCCGGCAACGTCGGCCCCCAGCACCTGCTCAACATCAAGTCCGTCGCAGAGAGGCGTGAGAACATGCTGTGGTTCCGTGTTCCCGAGAAGGTCTTCTTCAAGAAGGGCTGCATGCCCGTGGCCCTGCGCGAGCTCTCCGAGGTCTACGGCAAGAAGCGCGCCTTCATCGTCACCGACTCCTTCCTCTACAAGAGCGGCTTCACCAAGAAGATCGAGGAGTCCCTGGACGAGCAGGGCATCGTCTACTCCAGCTTCTGGTCCATCTCGCCTGACCCCAAGCTCCAGGACTGCGAGAAGGGCCTCGAGCAGCTCAAGGCCTTCGAGCCCGACTGCATCATCGCCATCGGCGGCGGCTCCGCCATGGACGCCGGCAAGATCATGTGGATGATGTACGAGCACCCCGAGGCCAAGTTCGAGGACATGGCCATGGACTTCATGGACATCCGCAAGCGCGTCTACACCTTCCCGGAGATGGGCCAGAAGGCCTTCTTCGTGGCCATCCCCACCTCCTCCGGCACCGGCTCCGAGGTGACGCCGTTCTCGATCATCACCGACGCCAACACCGGCACCAAGTGGCCGATCGCCGACTACCAGCTCCTGCCGAACATGGCCATCGTCGACACCGACAACATGATGACCCAGCCCAAGGGCCTGACCGCCGCCTCCGGCGTCGACGTGCTCACGCACGCCCTCGAGGCCTACGTCTCCGTGATGTCCTCCGACTACACCGACGGCCTCGCGCTTCGCGCCATGAAGCTCGTCCTCGAGTACCTCGAGCGCGCCTATGACGACGGCACCGACGTCGAGGCCCGCGACCACATGGCCAACGCGTCCTGCCTCGCCGGCATGGCCTTCGCCAACGCCTTCCTCGGCGTCAACCACTCGATGGCCCACAAGCTCGGCGCCTACCACCACATTGCCCACGGCCTGGCCAACGCCGTCATCCTGACGCGCGTCATGCGCTACAACGCGGCCGAGCGCCCGGTCAAGATGGGCACCTTCCCGCAGTACGACCACCCCAAGACGCTCGCGCGCTACGCCGAGGCCGGTCGCTTCTGCGGCATCACCGGCAAGGACGACCGCGAGGTGTTCGAGAACTTCGTCGCCCGCATCGAGGAGCTCAAGGCGCATGTGGGCGTGCCCGAGACGATCGCCGGCTTCGGCGTGACCGAGGAGGACTTCCTCGCCACCATCGACGAGATGTCCGAGAACGCCTTCAACGACCAGTGCACCGGCGCCAACCCGCGCTACCCGCTCGTGTCCGAGATCAAGGAGCTCTACCTCGACGCCTTCTACGGCCGCGAGGCGACCTCCTACGAGGACTAGTCCGCACAGGTTCTTCTCGTTGCCCAGAAGGAGGCAGCAATGGAACTCTCTGAGAACAAGCAGGCCATCGTCGAGCGTCACAACAAGGTCGTCTACGTCGACGGCGACCGCATCGTGAAGGTGTTCAAGGCCACCAAGCCGGCGTCCGACGTCTTCAACGAGGCGCTCAACATTGCCCGCGTCACCGAGGCCGGCGTCCGCGTCCCGCGCGTGCTCGAGGTCTCCCAGGTCGCCGACGGCGCCTGGGCCCTCTCCACGGAGTACGTGGCCGGCGTCACCATGCGCTCGCTCATGGACGCGGCCGAGGGCACTGACGAGTATGACCGCCTGCTCGAGCAGTTCGTGGACTTCCAGATCGAGATCCAGGGCACGCCCGCCCCGGAGCTCCTCAAGGACCAGAAGACCAAGATCGCCGGCATGGTCGGCAAGACGCCCGACCTCGACCCGTCGGTGCGCTACGACCTGCAGATGAGGACCGACCGCATGGCGCCGGGCCACAGCATCTGCCACTGCGACTTCAACCCGTCCAACGTGATCGTCGCCGAGGACGGCACGCTCTACGCCTGCGACTGGACCCACGTGACCCGTGGCCTTCCCGAGGCCGACGCCGCGATGACCTACATCCTCTTCAAGATGTACCACCCCGGCCACGCCGAGGCCTACCTCGACCTCTTCTCCAAGAAGGCCGACGTCGCTAAGCAGAAGGTCCACTACTGGGTGCCCGTCATGGCCGCCGCCGAGCTCTCCCGCGGCCGCAAGGACGCCGAGGAGTTCCTCCGCAGCCAGGTCGACGTCGCGCTCGACATCGACTAGCGCAAGCTAGCCCAAGCGCCTTCGGGGCCCGTCAGCCGCGCGCTGGCGGGCCCTTCTCGTGCGCGCCGGGGATGGTCGGCGCGCCCTGCTCGCGTGGCTCCCTGACGCGCGGGCGCGAATGGGATAAGCTAGGGGGCATTGACGCTGCGGAAGGGGAGAGACATGCGAGACAAGCGGACGCTGATCGTTGCGGGGGCCGCCGTCGTGGTCGTGGCCGCGCTGGCCGCGGCCTTCGCGCTCGGCGCGTTCAGGTCGGACGCCGACCGGGCTCGCGACGTCGCGACCGAGCTGCTCGAGAGCTACGTCGTGCCCGACCCGGACGAGGGCGGCAACGAGTCCGGGGACGGGGGCTGGCCCGCTGCGGACTTCGGCGACGCCGCGACGATGGAGGCGCTCGTCCGCTACGGAGTCGACGCGGACGCCTGGCACCGCCACTGCTTTGGCAACTTCTCCTTCGAGGTGGGGGAGGCAAGCACGGACGGGGACTCCGCGAGCGTGTCGCTGACCGTGACCAACGCGAGCCTCTCCTCTGCCGTGTCCGCCGCCGGAGCGGACTTCGCGGCCTACGCGGAGACGTCCGAGGCACAGGACGCCTATGCCGCGGGAGGGCGCGCGGCGCTCTTCTCGTACCTGGTCGAGAGGGTCTACGCCCACCTCGACGCCAACGAGAGCCCCGTCACGACCACGGTCTCGCTCCCGCTCACGAGGGGGGATGACGGTGGGTGGGTCCCGAGCGTGAGCGGCAACGCGGAGTTCTTCTCGGCCCTCTACGGCGGGTCTGACGTGATTGCGGGGCTTTCGTCCGCCGCTGAGTGAGCTTGGGTTGTCTGAGGGGGCTTCTCAGGCGTTTGTCAGTGGTTTTATCGCGTCTGCGTGTAGCAACCAGGTCAGCCGAGAGAAAACTGCAGGTCAGAAAATGGCACCTTGCAGGTGATACTTAGGGCGTCCTCAGAAAATCACTGACAATCGCGAGGCCGTGCGCAGCTGTCCGTCGCAGGCGCGTGGCTCGCAGGCGTCTAGGCGCGCACGTATGTCACGAAGTCGAAGGCAACGCCTTCGGGCGTGACGCCGCCCTCGCGCACCTCCTCGACGCGCCAGACCGGGTCCGCGTCGAGGTCGGGGAAGCGGGTGTCGCACGGACGCACGCAGTGGTTCCTGGTGACCACGACGCGCTCGCAGCGGGGCAGCAGTTGGCGGTAGACCTCGCCGCCGCCGATGACCCACGCCTCGTCCTCGCCCTCCACGGCGAGAAGTGCCTCGTCGATGGCGTGGACCACCTCAACGCCCTCGCGCTCGAACGTCGCGTCGCGCGTGAGCACCACGTTGCGGCGGTTCTTGAGCGGACGGCCGCCGGGGAAGCTCTCGAGCGTGCGGCGTCCCATGAGGACCGCGTGGCCCGTCGTGCAGGCGACGAAGTGCCGCATGTCCTCGCGGTTCTCGACCACCATGCCGCCGTCGAGCCCGATGCCCCAGTCGTCGCACACCGCAACGATCGCGTTCAGCCTGCAAGTCATGTCTCTTTCCTCTCTGTAAGTAAGGGCCCGGCACATTGCCCCGTGCTCAGACAGCTTCGCCGGGCGCAGGACGCCCGGCTGCAGAACTGCGCGCGGGACAATGTGCCGGGCCTGTCGTTGCAGGTCGAAGCGAGAAGGGCGTGTTGTTCCGCGCGCAGTTCCGCATGAGCCGGACAGGCCTGTGGCCTGTCCGTGCGAAGAGGACTGTCTGAGCGCCGGGGCAAGGCCCCTCTCGCCTCCCCGCAGGTCAAACCGCGGGCTAGACGGCGATGGGGATGTTCTTTACCTGCGGGCCGTGCTCGTAGTTCTCGACGACGAGGTCGTCGGTCGTGAAGTCGTAGAAGTTCGTGACCTCGGGGTTGAGGCGGACGGTGGGGGCGG
>NZ_NFKF01000006.1 GCF_002160255.1 Olsenella sp. An188
ATAACCCCGGATTGCTAAGCAAAGACACGGGTTCTTCTCGCCATAACGCGGTTTTCCTAAGCGCGCCGAAGGGGGCGGCTGCCATTACCCCGGATCTTTAAGCGCGCCGGGGCCACCGATTGCCATTACCCCGAATCTTTAAGCGGAGCGAGCGGAGGCCAGCGGGAAAGCGCCGCGCAGCGGCACAAGAAAAGCGCGCTCGGTGGGATCGGGTGCCCGCCAGAGGCCCCTTATGGCTGCTGCCTCCCGGCCCTGACCAGGTTCGAGGTGTGACGTCACCCGAACCCACCGAACGCGCTCGCAGAACACTCTAGCAAAGTCGGCCCCACCCCGCCAGCGCCGCGCTACCCTATTCCAAACCACAACCGAGGAGGCCCCATGCGCAACCGCTTCTGCAAGACCCCGCTCTGGGAGTGCAACGACGAGCTCGTGCGCGTCGCACAGGGCGAGAAGCCCGCTGACCTCGTGATTCGTCACGCAAACCTCGTGAGCGTGACCACCCACGAGATCCTGCCCGACACCGACATCGCCGTCGCCTGCGGGCGAGTTGCCTACCTGGGCCTGGGCGAGCACACGGCCGAGCACTGCATCGGGCCCGACACGCTGGTCGTGGACGCCACGGGCCTCTACGCGACGCCGGGCTTCATGGACAGCCACATCCACGTGGAGAGCGCCATGATCGGCGTGGCCGAGTACGCGCGCGCCGTGGTGCCGCGCGGCACGTCCGCCATCCTGTGCGACCCGCACGAGGTGGGAAACGTCGCGGGGCTCGCCGGGGTGCGCGCGATGTTCGAGGACGCCGGGCGCGTCCCGCTCAAGGCCATGATGACGCCGCCCTCGTGCGTGCCGGCGGTCACGGGCGTCGAGGACACCGGCGCCGAGGTCACGGCCGCAGACATCGCCGACACCATGGGGTGGGACAACGTCGTCGCCCTCGGCGAGATGATGAACTTCCCCGGCATCCTCTCCTGCGAGGAGAACGCCATCGACGAGGTGCGCGCCACGCTCGAGGCAGACCGCGTGGTGACCGGGCACTTCCCCTCGCCCGACCGCGACCGTGCGCTCAGCGCCTACGTGGCCTCGGGCGTCTCGTCCTGCCACGAGTCGGGGAGCTTCGACGAGGTGCTCGCGAAGCTGCGCCTCGGCATGTACGTGCAGCTGCGCTACGGCTCGGCGTGGCTCAACCTGCCCGGCTACCTCCCGCAGCTCGTGGCGAGCGGCGTGGACACGCGCCTCTGCCTGCTGTGCACCGACGACTGCCACCCCGAGACCCTCGTCGGCGAGGGGCACATGGACCGCGTGCTCCGCACCGCCGTCGAACTGGGCCTCGACCCGGTGACGGCCGTCCAGATGGCCACGATCAACTGCGCCGAGTACTTCGGGCTCGCGCACGACCTCGGCTCCGTCACGCCGGGGAAGTGCGCCGACATCGTCCTTCTCGACGACCTGGAGGGCTTCCGCGCACGCAAGGTGTTCGTCGACGGCGAGCTCGTGGCCGAGGACGGGCGCGCCCTCTTTGAGGTCGAGCCCTACGCCTGGCCGGAGTGGATGACCCACACGATGAACCTCGGCTTCACGCCCACCGCCGAGACCTTCCGCTTTGACGCGCCCGGCCGCCCGGACGGCACGGCCCGCGTGCGCGCCATGGGCATCGAGCCCGGCGACACCCTCACGCGCGACATCGTGGTGGAGGTGCCCGTGCGAGACGGCGCGCTTCTCGCCGACCCGGCCCACGACGTCCTCAAGGTGTGCGTCTTTGACCGCCACCACGGGGCGGACGGCACGCACGCGCAGGGCTTTGTCACGGGCTTCGGCATCCACGGGGCGCTCGCCCAGACCGTCTCCCACGACGCCCACAACCTGCTGGTCATGGGCGACAACGACGAGGACATGGCGCTCGCGGCGCGCACGCTCGCCGAGTGCGGCGGCGGCGAGGTCGCCGTGGCCGACGGGCGGGTGCTGGCGCTGGTGGAGCTTCCGGTCTGCGGCCTCATGAGCACCGAGCGCGTCGAGCAGGTGGCCGAGAAGGTCGCGCGGGCCCGCGCGGCGTGGGCGGAGATGGGTTGCACGATGCCCTCTCCGTTCATGACGATGGGCGTGATGTCGCTCGCGTGCGTGCCCGAGCTGCGCCTCACCAACCGCGGCTACGTGAACTGCCTCACCTTTGAGATGGAGCCGCTCCTGGTGGACTAGGCGGCGCCCGGCCGGTCGGCGCGGGGCCGGCAGCAAGGCGCAAGACGAGGGAGCCAGATAATAGACGAGGGCCCGTCGACGCCGTGGCGTCCGGGCCCCCACTTTGGCAGCTGCCAAGCTTTTAAGCTCTACAGTGCGGGCCCGCGCGAATCCCTCTCGGCGCGCGCCCGCCCCCTGCGCAGTCAGTATCATTCCCCATCGCCGGCGTCTCAGACGCAAGGCTCCGGCGAACGGCGCTCTTCACCGGCCAAGCACATCTCGAAGACAAGTCCTCCACAGGGCGCTAGGATTTGTCTGGTAGGTAGACCCGAAGGAGATCACGCATGAGCAAGAAGTCCCCGGCGCGCCACCGCGAGAGCGCGCCCGCACCCAGCTGGTTCGACGACGCGCGCTACGAGGACGTGCGCTTCTCGGCCACCTTCGAATACAACGAGCTCTCGCTCAACCGCGCGGCCGAGCAGATCGCCCCACGCCTCAAGGGCATCCTGACCGTCGCCGACTTTGGCTCGCTCGTCGTGCTCATCCTGCTCGCCATGGCCCTGAGGGACCAGACGCTGCTGCTCGTCATCGTCTTCCTGATCCCGGCGACGCTGCTCTACGTGACCAACAACCTGAGCAGCCTCCAGGTCCGCTACGCGCGCGGCACCAACCTCGACCCGGTGACGATGGGCTCGCGCGTCCACGTCACCGTGTGCGAGAACTCCCTGCACCTCTGCAACGACGAGGGCGGCCAACAGGACTTTGACCTCTCCGACCTGCGCTTCGTTCACGACACGTCGGACTTTCTCGTGGCGGGCTTCGCACGGAGGCGCTACGTCTTCGTCCCGCGCAGCGCCCTCTCCGAGAACCGCTTCCACGACCTCGTCCGCTTCCTCGGCGAGAAGGCCGGGCGCTAGCGTCACCGCATGCGCGCGGTCCGCACGCCCCGTCCCCGGGGCCGGCGCGGACCGCGCGCGGCCTGTCACGCGCTCCAGACCACGGCCTCGTACGGCCGCAGCGTCCTCGCGGCCGGGGCGTCTTCATAGTTGCCGAGAAGAACCTCGGCGCCGTCCGCCAGAAGGTGTGACGGCCCACCCTGTCCTGATCGTCGCGTCGCGCGCGCTATACTGGCCCAAGTTCTTCTCGCCGTAAAGGAGGCACCCCCATGGCACTCATCAGCGTCGACTACTTCTCCTCCTCCCTCATGCGCACCACCACGCTCGAGGTCATCCTCCCCTTTGACGACCAGGGCGCCGCCTACGCGACCGACTCGATCATGCGCCACGCGAAGGGCGACTTCGCCGCCGAGACCTCGGCCTGGGAGCAGCGTCCCTACCCGCCGCGCAAGGAGCCGTACAAGACGCTCTTCCTGCTGCACGGCATCTCCGGCAACCACGCCGACTGGATCAGCGAGACGCGCATCCGCAACTGGGCCGAGAGCCACGGGATCGCCGTGGTCATGCCCTCCGGCTACAACGCCTTCTACCTCGACCAGCCCGAGGTCCACAACTACTACGGGCGCTTCGTCGGGCAGGAGCTCGTCGAGGTGGCGCGGCGGATGTTCCCGCTCTCCTGCCGTCGCGAGGACACCTTCATCGGCGGCATCTCGATGGGCGCGTACGGCGCGCTCAGGAACGGCCTCAAGTACTGCGAGACCTTCGGCGCCATCGTGTCGCTGTCCTCGGCCATGATCATCGACAGCTTCGACCAGCTCATCTCCTCCGACGGCCTGTTCTTCCTCTCGCGCCCGTTCCTCGAGCACACCTTCGGGAACCTCGACGAGGTGCGCGGGAGCGACAAGGACCCGGCGCGCCTCGCGGCCGACCTCGTCTACTGCGACCGCCCGCGCCCGCGCATCTTCATGACGTGCGGCAACCAGGACCCGCTCGCCGAGCCCAACCGGGTTTTGGCCCAGCGCATGCGCGACACCGGGCTCGACGTGACCTACCATGAGATGTGCGGTGGCCACGACTGGGACTTCTGGAACGCGGCCCTGCCCGAGGCGCTCAACTGGCTGCTCTAGCGAGCCGTCGGGCCCTTGGGACGCACGTTGTTTGAGCGGATCGACCGACCTCACGGGGAGGGACGCGCATGGCACTTCTGAGGGTTGACTTCTACTCCCATTACCTCCAGCGCAACGTGATTCTGACGGCCGTCGTGCCCGCCGACAAGATGGACGGAGACAAGCTCGCCAAGAAGCGCCGCGGCCCGTACCGCACCGTCTACCTGCTGCACGGCCTCTTCGGCCAGGACGTGGACTGGATCGACCGCACGCACGTGGTCGAGACGGCCGAGGCGCGCGACGTCGTCCTCATCATGCCCTCCGGCGAGGACGGCCTCTACCTCAACAAGCCCGAGATCAACGAGTGGCACGGCAAGTTCATCAGCGAGGAGCTCGTCGACTTCACGCGCCGGCTGCTGCCGCTCTCCACCAAGCGCGAGGACACGGCGCTCGCCGGCATCTCCATCGGCGCGTACACCGCGCTCGTCAACGGCCTGCTCAAGCCCGACCGCTTTGGCAGCATCATCGTGCTCTCGGGCGCCTTCATGCGCGACCGCGTGATCGAGGCCGTCGAGTCGCACTCGCCGCGCAAGCGCCGCTACTACGAGCGCTTCTTCGGCGACATCGACACGGTGATCGGGTCCGACAAGGACTACGTGGCGATCGTCGACAAGTTCCGCAACAACCCCGAGCTGCCCAAGCCGCGCTTCTACGTGGCCTGCGGCCTGCACGACAACCTCTGCCAGAACAACCGCGACCTCGTCCGCCTGCTCAAGAGCGCGGACTTTGACGTCACGTACTGGGAGCCCGAGATCGGCGCGCACGAGTGGCCGTTCTGGAACGCGTGGATCGACTGCGCGCTCGACTGGTACGCGCCCGGCGAGATGCGCCCGTCCTCGGCCAACGTGGACTACACGGCCCTCACCGAGCTGCGCCCGCCCGACAAGCAGCGGCGCTAGCGGCCGCCGAGGGCGCGGCGGACCCGCGTGCGGAACTCCCCGAGGAAGCGCGGGACGTCAACGCCAAGGGCCACGTCGCAGCGCTTCTCCGCGTCACGCAGGCGCGCGGGGTCGCAGACCGTGCGGCCGCGCGTGGGGCCCGTGAGGTCCACGCACAGGTTGGCCGACAGGCACCTCACGAGCGTGGGGTCGATGGCCGCGGCCACGGCCAGGGGGTCGTGAAGGGCGCAGCCGCCGAGGCACGGGTTGTTCTTCTCGTAGATGCCAATGTAGTAGTCGGCCATCTGGGCAAAGAGCCTCCCCGCGGCCCCGAGCTCGCGCCAGGCGGCGGTCTCCTCTCGGGTGAGGATCGCCTGGTGCGTGACGTCGAGCCCGACCATGCACGTCCGCAGCCCCGAGTGCAGCACGGCGTCCGCGGCCTCCGGATCGTTGTGGACGTTGGCCTCGGCGCAGGGCGTCACGTTGCCCGGCACGGTGAGCGCGCCGCCCATGAAGGTCACGCGCGGGAGGCGGGAGGCGAGCCCCGGCGAGCGCCGAAGGGCGGCCGCGAGGTTCGTGAGGGGCCCGGTCGGTACGTAGCAGAGCTCCCGATGCCGCATAACCCCCGCGTTTGCGATGAAATCCACCCCGTTTTGGCGGGTTGTGCGGCATCCGCAGGGCAGCACCGCCCCGCCAAGGCCGTTCTCCCCGTGTATGCGGACCACCCCCGGAGGCGGCGAGAAGGGTCCCGCGGACGCAGTCGGACGATCAAGTCCCAGGTAGACGGGAATGTCAGGCCGACCGAGAAGCTCGAGGAGGGCGCAGGTGTTGCGCGCGGCGGTCTCCATGGTCACGTTGCCGTAGCTCGACACCACGCCAACGAGCTCGACCTCGGGGCTGCCGAGGGCGTAGGCCAGCGCGAGGGCGTCGTCGATGCCGGTGTCGAGGTCGAGCACGAGCGGGATGCGAGAGGTGCCCCGGATGTCGTCACTCATAGCCATGCCTCCGCGTTCCCCGCGCTGGACGTCCCGACTGGGGCGCTCGGCCCCCGTCGCCCCGCACCCAAGACGTTACTCCTTCTTGCCAAACGCGTTCATGAGGATGGTCACGATGGCGCAGAGCAGTCCGCCCACGACCCAGGCCATCCAGAACCACATGGCAGAGGTGCCCTCGGGGTTGAAGCTGGACGGGTCGCCAGACGAGAAGACCGGGGCGAACAGCAGGACAAAGCCCACGATCGTGGCGACGATCATGATGACGCCGCACACCGCGCCGATCTTCTCGCCGGAGCGCTTCCGCTCAAGCAGGGCGGAGCGGACCTCCTCGTCAACCTGGGCACCCACGATGTCCTCCACCTCGAGTTCCTCGGCGACGCTCCTGTTGTACTCGGCCACGTTGGTGCGGCCGAGGAGAATCCCGTAATGGATGATGTTCCACACGCCCAGGGCGATGAAGAACATCAGGAAGAACAGGGCCACGTTCTCCCGCGCATGGTCCTCCCCCAGCACCAGCAGAAAGCCGATGCCCACAAAGATGAGCGCAATGCCGCCGACAAGCCCTGCCGAGAACGACTTGCGGGCGCGGGCCCGGTCGTCCTCGGTGTAGAAGTCCTCCACGTAGGGATGCGCCCTCTGGAAGGCAGCGTGGTCCATGCAGGCCGGGACCAGAAACACGAGACCCACCAGAACGCCCGCCAAGACAATGAGGACGAACAGGCCGTCACGCGCGCCGACCGGGACGAGGTCGGCCGCACCCTCAAAGAAGAGGCCGATTGCGATTCCCGCGAGGATGGCGGCCACGCCCGTGGGGACCTTCCACGCCAGCATGCGCTGGTGCTCGTCGTAGCCGCAGACGTCAGTGGGCGGGCCGGCGGGGACGGCGGCGGCCGGCTCCGGCGAGCGGCCGGTGAGGTCGCCCTGGACGAGGTCGTCGAGCGAGCACTCGAAGACCTGACAGATCTTGAGGAGCTTGTCCATCTCCGGATAGCTCTTCTCCGCCTCCCACTTGGTCACGGACTGGCGGGAGACGCCGAGCAGCATGGCGAGCTGCTCCTGGGTCATGTTGCGCGTTGCGCGGAGGTGCTGGAGGTTGTCGCGAAAGCTCATGGCTGGCCCTTCGGTCGGGGTGCGGGTTCGTTGCCGGCACCACGTACGTTACGGTACCAGACGGTCGCGCTCCACCAACCCGAGGCTGCTTTTCGGCCGCCCTCCCGGCAACCGGGAGGCGCCTTGCGGTTGCCATCCGCAGGTAGATGGGGGTGTTGTGACTTTTGCGCTAGACAGCGTCCGGCGCAGGCGCTAGCCGGGGCCGACGCACGAGAGGAGTGCTGCCACAAAACGCGGGCGGTTGGGCGTTTGGCCCTCCGTGCGTCCGGCGCGGGGCCCTTCTCGCCAGAAACCCTGTGCGACTGGGCGCAACGTTTGATGTGGGGGGCCGCGAGGGGGCGTTATTCTCGCCAGATTGCCGCACTTTTGCTGATATTGGGTGGCATCCTTGATGGGTTGCGCGCCCGCGTATCAAACATGCCACCCAATCGCGGGCCGTTTTGGCCGCGGCGGGCAAGGGCACGACACCGAGCGAGGCCGCATCCGGGCGAGGAGGGCGAGCGGGGGCAGCGTCGGCGAGAAGAACCTCGACAGCCCAACAAAAGGGCCGCCGGGCGAGAAGTGCCCGACGGCCCAAGCGATCACTGCGGGCGAGGCGCCCCCAGCCTACTTGCGGTGGGCGCGGTAGTAGGCGATGAGCGCCTGCGTGGACGCGTCCTGCTCGGCCAGCGCCGCGTCGTCGTGGAAGGCGGGCGTGATCTGCTTGGCGAGCTGCTTGCCCAGCTCGACGCCCCACTGGTCGTAGGAGTCCAGGCCCCAGACCGTGCCCTCGACGAAGGTGATGTGCTCGTAGAGCGCGATGAGCTCGCCGAGCGCGTGCGGCGTCAGCTCGACGCCGAAGATGGACGTGGTGGGACGGTTGCCCTCGAAGACGCGCGCCGGGACCATCCACTCGGCCGTGCCCTCGGCGCGGACCTCGTCGGCCGTCTTGCCAAAGGCGAGCGCCTTGGTCTGGGCGAGGTAGTTGCCCAGGAACAGCTCGTGGACGTCCTGGTCGCCGTCCTTCACGGGGTTGGGCGTGTTCACGAAGGCGATGAAGTCAGCCGGGATGGGCTGGGTGCCCTGGTGAATCAGCTGGTAGAAGGCATGCTGGCCGTTGGTGCCCGGCTCGCCCCAGAAGATCTCGCCGGTGTCGGACGTCACGGGCGTGCCGTCCCAGCGCACGGACTTGCCGTTGGACTCCATCGTGAGCTGCTGCAAGTAGGCGGCAAAGCGGTGCAGGTACTGGTTGTACGGCAGCACGGCGTGGCTCTTCATGCCCCAGAAGTTCACGTACCAGACGTTGAGCAGGCCGAGAAGCGCCACCACGTTCTTCTCGAGCGGGGTGTCCTGGAAGTAGGTGTCGAGGTCGTGGAAGCCGGCGAGGAACTCCTCGAAGCGCTCCGGGCCAAGCGCCACGATGAGCGAGAGGCCCACCGCGGAGTCGACCGAGTAGCGGCCGCCGACCCAGCTCCAGAAGCCGAAGGCGTTCTCGGGGTCGATGCCGAAGTCGGCCACGAGGTCGAGCGCCGTGGAGACGGCGACGAAGTGCTTCTTGATGGCCTCGGCGTCCTGCTCGGCCGACCCGTCGACGGCGCCGGCGGCGCGCAGCCCCTCGAGCAGCCAGGTCTTGGCCTCGCGGGCGTTGGTGAGGGTCTCGAGCGTGGTGAAGGTCTTGGAGACCACGATCACGAGCGTGGTCTCGGGGTCGAGCCCACGGACCTTCTCGGCCATGTCGTTGGGGTCAATGTTGGAGACGTAGGTGCAGTCGATCCCGGCGTCGGCGAGCGGCTTCAGGGCCTCGTAGACCATGACGGGGCCGAGGTCGGAGCCGCCGATGCCGATGGAGAGCACGTGCTCGATGCGCTTGCCCGAGACGCCCTTCCACTCACCGGAGCGGACGCGGCGCGCGAAGGCGTACATGCGCTCGAGCACCTCTCGGACGTCCGCCACGCAGTCCTGCTCGCCGTCGAACACGGTGCCGACCTCGCTGGCCGGGCGACGCAGCGCCGTGTGGAGGACGGCGCGGTCCTCGGTGGTGTTGATGTGGGCGCCCGCGTACATGGCGTCGCGGCGCTCCTCGAGGCCGACCTCGCGCGCGAGCTGGCACAGCAGCTCGAGGGTCTTGTCGTCAACGAGGTTCTTGGAGAGGTCGAAGTGCAGGTCGCTCGTCTCGAAGGTGAGCTTGGAGACGCGCTCGGCGTCCGTCGCGAAGGCCTCCTTGAGGCTGAAGCCGCCGGCCACGAGTTCGTCGTGGTGCGCCTTGAGCGCCGCCCAGGCGGGCGTGGTCGTGGCGTCGATAGGGGCGGATATGGTGGGCATGGGCTGCTCCTTCCCCGAGCTGCAACAGATAGGTTAAGGATAGCGCGAGCAGCCCCTCCGCGGGACCACGACCTCGCCTCCAGCTAGAACGGCTCGCCGAGCGGGGGAATCCTCTTGAGGCGCGCCCACATGACCTGCTTCTCGTGCGCGTCGACGAGCGCCGCCTCGAACCCGCCGAGGGCGAGCAGGCGCATCCCCCGGACGTGCGCCACCTCCCCGGGGGCGAGCATGGCCTCCTCGAGGCGCTCGAGGTCGGCGAGGTCGTCCGCGTAGGCCTCGCGCGCGAGGTCGGCCGCCGCGCCGTCGCACAGCACGAGCGTCGCGGGGTCGAGCGCGCAGACGGCCTCGGAGAAGAGCGCGGCGTCGAGCGGGTCCCCGCCCGCATCCGTCGCGAGCAGCCACCCCCAGTCCTCCGGCGCGTAGCCGAGGCGCTCGAGCGACGCCCTGAGGGCCTTCCCGTCGGCGCCCGAGAGGGGCTCGTCGCCTCCCCTCTCGGCCTCGGAGAGCTCGCCCTTGACGAGAAGGACCGCGGAGAACGCGTAGCCGCCCATGACGGCGCCGCGCGCCTCGAGCGCGTCCAGCTCCGCGGCGGTCTTGTCCAGGCACGCGCGACGGCGCGCATCCCTCTCTGACGGCATCTCCGCTCCTCCCGACGCCTGGGGCGGCGTCGCCGCCCAAACTGCCACCTCGCTCATGGCATTTTCTCCACGCGCGTTTGAACCAGTGTAAATCGGGCATAAGCCAATCAAGCAGAGAATCCGACCAGGGAGGTTCCCATGGCCAAGGCAATTACCAGCATCGACTTCGACTCCGTCGTCTCCGGCTCCGCAAAGCCCGTCCTCGTTGACTTCTGGGCGTCGTGGTGCGGCCCGTGCCGCGCGCTCGGCCCCGTCGTCGACCAGGTCGCCCAGGAGATGTCCGACCGCCTGGACGTCTACAAGTGCAACGTCGACGACGAGCCCGACCTCGCCACGAGGTTCCGCATCGTCTCCATCCCCACGCTCATCCTGTTCAAGGACGGCAAGCCCGTCCACACCATGGTCGGCAACATGCCCAAGCCCGCGCTCGTCTCCGAGCTCGAGGCCAACCTCTAGGCATGGGTGCCAGGGGCAAGGAGCTCGCGCAGGGCGCCCGGGACATCACCCGCGGCGCCCTGTCGCTTGCGCGGGAGAACCTTCGCACCGTCGTGCTGCTCGTGGCGGCGCTCGTCTTTGTGGTGCTGCTCAACGAGGTGGCCGAGGGCGAGATCATGAAGCTCGACACGATGGCCTACGACCTCTTCGTCGGCCGGATGCGCTCCGACGCGCTCACCCACGTCATGGAGGGCTTCACGTCGCTCGCCTCGGTCGTGGTCCTCGCCGTGATGGCGGCGGTCATCGCCGCGCTCGCCCCGGGCAAGGCGCCGGGGTGGTGCGTCTCGGTCAACCTGGTCTGCGTGGTCGTCCTCAACACGATTCTCAAGGAGATCGTGCAGCGGCCGAGGCCGGAGGGCTTCCGCCTCATCTCGGAGACGGGCTACAGCTTCCCCTCGGGGCACTCGATGGTGTCCATGGCGTTCTTTGGCCTGCTCATCTGGATGGTCTGGCGCTTCCACCGCAAGGACGTCATGCGCGTGGTGTGGTGCGTGGTCTTTGGGCTCGTCATCGTCATGGTGGGCGTGAGCCGCATCTACCTGGGGGTCCACTACGCCTCAGACGTCATCGCCGGCTTCTGCGTCTCGCTCGTGTGGCTGGTCTTCTACACCAAGGTGGTGGCGCCGGCGTTTCTCGTCGTCGACCGGCCGCGGCAGGAGGGCTAGGCCGCGGGCACAACCCGGGCCCGGGTCATGGCGTGGGCGAGAAGCACCTCGGCGCGAGGTTCTTCTCGCCCCGTTTTATGCGAGGGTGATGATCTTGGCCTCGACGACCTTGCCGTCGTCCACCAGGATTCGACCCATGGAGGGACGCGAGCGGCGCGGGTAGGTGGGGCTGCCCGGGTTCATGACGAGCGTGTGGGTCCACTCGTCGCGTTCCACGAAGGGCGTGTGGGTGTGCCCGCAGATCGCGACGTCGCACATCGTGAGGTTGAGATGCTGGCGATAGTGCGTGACCTGCCACTTGAGGCCGCTGCCGTAGAAGATCTTGCGGCCCTTCACGGCCGGGCCGTAGTCGTGGGACCAGTCGTTGTTGCCGAGGCACATCTGCACGCGGGCGATGCCGCACAGCGTCAGGTAGTCGGACGGCGAGCAGATGTCGCCGGCGTGCACGATCACGTCGGCGCCGGCGAGCTCGGCGAGGAGCTCGGGCGAGAGGTAGCCGTGGGTGTCGGAGACGATGTCGTAGCGCGTGAGCAAGCGTGCCTCCAGCCTAGAGCCCGAGGGCGCGCTTGAGCGCGACGACGCGGCGGCGCGAGACGGAGATCTTCTTGCCCTCGATGCCGTTGATGCCCAGCTGCAGGATGCCGGAGGAGATGACCTCGACGTCCTCTACGTACTCAAGGTTGACGATGTAGCCGCGGTGCACGCGGAAGAACCCGTGCGGCGCGAGCTTCTGTTCCAGCTTGGCCAGGCTGATGGTGGAGAGGAACCTGTCCACGTCGGTGTAGATGCAGGAGTAGTCGTCCTTGGCCTCGATGTAGCGAATCTGATCGATGGGCACCAGCACCTTGCGGCCGCTCTTGACCACCGGGATGCGCTCGACGGAGGAGTGGCTCTGGGGCTGGGGCTTCGAGCGCGCCTGGACCTTGTCGAGGGCCTGTGACAGGCGCTCGGGGTCGACCGGCTTCATCAGGTAGTCGATCGCGTCGACCTCGAAGGCCTCGAGCGCGTACTCGCTGTAGGCGGTCACGAAGACGATCGCGGGCGGGTTCTTGAGGCGGTGCAGGGCCTCGGCGAGCTGCATGCCGGAGGTCTTGGGCATCTGGATGTCGAGGAACATGACGTCGGCCTTGGCCTCCATCAGCTTCTCCACGGCCTCGCGGGCGCTCGACGCCTCCATGATGGCGTCAACGCGACCGGTCTCCTCGAGCAGGTACTTGAGCTCGGAGCGGGCCGGAGCCTCGTCGTCTACGATCATCGCGCGCATGAGTCTTTCCCTTCGCGTCCCCCCGCCCCCGGTCGCCCGGCGGCGTCGTGCCTTACTCCCTACCGCGCCGGTCACCGCCGGCGAGCTTGCGTCGCGCCCCGGCGAGCCGCAGCGTCACGCACGTCCCCTCGCCGGGCTTGGAGACGATCTCGACGCCGGACCCGACGCCAAAGAACCGCTCGATGCGCTCGGCGACGTTGCGCAGCGCCATGCCCGTCCCGGCACCCGCGGCCGGCCCCCGCGACCTCCCGGGCTCCGTGGCGCCGGCGAGGAGCCTCTCGGCCACCGCCTTGTCCATGCCCAGTCCGTCGTCGGCGACGGCAATAAGAATATCATCCCCGTCGGTCGCAACCTGAACGTCCACATGAAGCGCGCCTTCGTCACGCATCGCGTGGCGCACGGCGTTCTCCACGATCGGCTGCACGAGAAACGACGGCACCTCGAGCTCGCCGCAGCCCTCCTCGACGTGCTCGGTCTCGACGATGCGGTCCTCGCCGAAGCGCGCCTTCTCGATCTTGAGGTAGCGCCGCGTCTGCTCGAGCTCCTGGGAGAGCGGGATGAGCGTCTTCTCCGAGCTCTCGAGGGTGCGCCGGTAGAAGGTCGAGAACTCGCGCAGCAGGTCGCGGGCGCGCGTGGGGTTGGTGCGCGTGAACGAGGCGATGGTGTTGAGCGTGTTGAAGAGGAAGTGCGGGTTGATCTGGGCCTGGAGCGCCTTGACCTCGGCGCGGGCAGTGAGCTCGGCCTGGCGGTCGAGCTCGTAGGAGGAGAGCTGCGTGGAGAGCAGCGAGCCGAGCCCCTCGGCGATGGCGAGCTGGGTGCGGTCGATGTCCACGTCGCGGCGGTAGTAGAACTTGATCGCGCCCACCGCGCGGTCCTGGACGAGCAGCGGGACGATGATCCCAAAGGCGTGCCCCTCGCGGCGGTTGCCCATCGAGAAGCGCCTCACGTCCTGGCTCTCGGCGTCAACCGAGACGAACGTCTCCATGCGCTTGCTCTCGAGCACCTCGAGCGTTGGCTTGGCGTTCTCGGTCCCGGGGACGTAGGTGGTGCTTATCGACCCCTCGTAGGCGAGCACGTGGGATCGGTCGGTGATGGCGATGCCCTCGGCGTCGGTCTCGGGCAGCAGCAGCGCGCAGATGGCGCGCGCGTTGTCCACCGTGAGGCCGCCGTGGAGGTGCTGCAGGGTGTTGGTCGCCACGCGCAGCGTGCGCTCGGTGGCCTCGGTGCGCGTGTCCTCCGGGGAGAGGTTGACCGCGCCGCCCATCACGATGACGAGCGCCAGGCCGCACCCCACCACCATGGCGGCGATCACCAGCCCGTCGCGCACGCTCCACACGAGCAGGCCTATCAGGGCGAGCGAGCACAGGACGAGAAGGACGCTCACGAGGTTGGCGCTCAGCCGCGCAGCGGGCCGCCTCATGAGAGGTCCCCCAGGCTCGGCAGGGACCCGGTGTCGGCGAGCGGGTCGGCGCCGTCGCGCGCCGCGTGCACGGCAGACGATATGGGTGCGCTCACCTCGCCGGTCGACAGGATGGCGCTCTGCAGGAAGCGATCCTCCCACAGGGCGGAGACGATCGTGGGCCAGACCATGGCGAAGGAGAGGTAGCGGGTGCTCGCGCTGCGCGCGAACTTGTCCGCCTCGTAGCGGCCCTTGGTGAGGATGCCCAGGTAGGCCAGCCGGTTGGGGCCCGTGACAAAGCGGCGCAGCGCGGTGCGGAAGACGCGCTGGCGCACCTCCGCAGAAA
This sequence comes from Olsenella sp. An188, assembly GCF_002160255.1. Classification (GTDB taxonomy): domain Bacteria; phylum Actinomycetota; class Coriobacteriia; order Coriobacteriales; family Atopobiaceae; genus Thermophilibacter; species Thermophilibacter avistercoris. The sequence goes on from NZ_NFKF01000006.1 coordinate 14,326, forward strand.
GCCACGGCGCCGGGTAGGGCATGAGGGACTCGGGCGTGATCGTGCGCAGGTCGCGCCGCGCGTTCATGGCGTCGAGCTTGCGGTACTCGTAGAGCCAGCGGTAGACGTCCTGCATGAAGGTCGAGGGCACGGGCGCCATCTCCTCGGGCGGCTGCGCGCGGACGAACCACGCGTTGTCAAACCAGGCGTCGAGGCCGTTGGCACGCAGGTTGAGGACGTAGTCGAGGTCCTCGCCGCGCGTGATGTAGGGGTCGAAGGGCACGCGCGAGTAGGCGGCGGCGTGCAGGGCGCAGCACCCGCCGCAGAGGTGGTTCGAGCGCGTGATGCGCGACGCGCCCGTCTGCGCGCGCTCCATCACCTTGTTGAAGTCCGCCGCCTTCGACCAGTAGCGCTCGCTCCACTCCTCGGTGGGCTCGGCGTACGGGGAGTCGAACTCGTCCACGAAGAAGCCGCTCTTGGCAAGGACCTGCAGGTTCTGTCGGGTGAGCGAGCCCAGGCCGTAGACGGCGTTGACGAGGAAGTCGGCGTCGAGCACCACCTCGTCGTCGTCGAGAAAGACCACCACGTCGTGTCCGAGCACGGCGGCCACGGCGAGCCCCATGTTGCGGATGGCGCCGTAGCCGCGCAGCGACACGGTCTCCCCCGCCACGTGATGCGCCATGCGGGCGACCGCGCGCTCGACGTGGGCCGCCTCCTGGGCGCCGACCACGAGCGGGTTGAGGCCCACGTGGGCGCGGCAGATGCTGTTCACGCGCGCCCGCGCCGACTCCTCGCACGAGGGCGGGGCCACGACGAGCACGATCACGCGCAGGATGCCACGGACCTGCTCGAGCGAGGCGAGGCAGCTCTCGAGCTCGGGCAGGGGCTTGTCGATGCGCGTGGTGTAGTCGTAGACGCCGCGCTCGCCGAGCGCACCGGGCTTCTCGCCCTGCGCCCAGAATGAGGGGATGACGACGACGGGGTTCACCTGGCTCCTACCCCTTTCTCGAGAGGGACTCGGGCAGCTCGGAGCCGAGCATGCGCGGCAGCGTGGTGCGCGCGAGGGCGCGCGCGAGCGGCAGCCCGAGCACGTACATCACCGCGGCCTCGCCGATGCCGGTGGCGAGCAGGCCGAAGGCGTACATGGCCGGGTAGGCCCCGTCGAGCGCGATGTTGGTGAACGGGATGGTGTAGAAGCCCACGCCCTGCAGCATGAGCGGCAGGTAGGCCGGGACGATGAGCGCGTTGGCGATCACGGGGCCGAGCAGCGCGAGCGCGGGGTGGCTGCGGTTGCGCCAGGTGAAGTAGGCGCCGAGCGCGGTGGCGAGCGTGCCGAAGACCACGTCGAGCATGCCGAGCATGCCCGTGCCGGAGAGCACGATGTTGGCGAGGTTGGCGATGGCGCAGCCCAGCGCGAGGCCGGGGACGGCGTCGGCCGTGAAGAGCGCGAGGACGCAGAGGGCCTCGGAGACGCGGAACTGGACGGGACCCCAGGCAAGGCTGCCCAGGAAGAGCAGCGTGGCGAGGGTGAGCGCGGCGTAGGCCGCGGCTATCATGCCGATGCGGACGGTGCGACGGGCGCCTGCGGCGCGGTCGAGCGAGATCTCGTGGGTGCTGGCCTGCTTCATCTTCGGTTCTCTTTCTCCTTGGGAGGGCTTTGCTGGATGCCCGCGAGCGGGCATGTCGTGTCCGCGACCTGCGGGATCCCGGTGGAAAGCACTCCAAAAGAAGCATCCCCGCGAGCACGACAGGAAAGATACTAGCAGAGTTGCGGGGGCACGCGGTCGGGTGCGGGCGGCGCCGCGGTCGCGTGCTAGTATGGCAGCGAGAAGAACGGGCGGGCACGCGCCCGCACCGCCCGCGTCCTAAGGAGAGCGCATGGGAGCCCGCTCGACAATCGCCTGCCTGGCCGCCGACGCCGCGCGCTGGGGCACCACCCGCCTGCTGCACCGCGGCGGCGGCAACGCGCCCGGGGCCGTGGCGCTGCGCGTGGACCCGGGCATCATCGGGTCGCTCGGCGGGAGGCTCGAGCGCTCGGTGATGGTGACGGGAACCAACGGGAAGACCACCACCACGGGGCTTCTCGCCGACGCGCTCGCTGCGGACGGCACGCGCGTGGCCTGCAACCGGGCCGGCAACAACATGGAGTCCGGGATAGCCGCGGCCCTGGTGGAGACCCGCGCCACGCGCCCGCAGGCAGGCTGCTTCGAGTGCGACGAGCTCTACACCGTGCGCGTGATGCCGGCCCTGCGGCCGCGCGCCCTCGTGCTGCTCAACCTGTTCCGCGACCAGCTCGACCGCTATGGCGAGATCGACCACACGCAGGACGTGATCGCCGAGGCGCTGCGCCGCTCGGGCAAGACCGCGCTCGTCTACAACGCCGACGACCCGCTGTGCGCCTCCATCGCGGCGCGCGTGGACAACCCCGGCCTGCCGTTCGGCATCGACGAGCCCACGGGGCTGGAGGCCGACCGCATCTCCGACAGCCGCTTCTGCGCCAGGTGCAACGCGCCGCTCGACTACGAGTACGTGCACTACGGCCAGCTGGGCGCGTACCGCTGCCCGGAGTGCGGCTGGAGGCGCCCGGAGCTGGCGTTTGCCGCGGTGAACGTGACCCTGACCTGCGGCGGGTTTGAGTTTGACGTGGAGGACCGGCGCGGCTCGGAGGTGGTGCGCCACCACGTGCGCACGCGCTACAGCGGCCTCTACATGGTCTACAACGTGATGGCGGCGCTCGCCGGGTGCCTGGTCACGGGCGGCGACGCGGCGCGCTTCCAGGAGGTGCTCGACGCCTACGAGCCGGCCAGCGGGCGCGGCAAGACCTTCTCGCTCGACGGCGGCTACCAGGCCGTGAGCATGCTCGCCAAGAACCCCACCGGTTTCAACCGCATGATCGCCCAGGTGCGCGCCGAGCAGGGCCGCTACCTCGCGCTCTTCCTCAACGACAACGACGCGGACGGCCACGACGTATCCTGGATCTGGGACATCGACCTCGAGCGCCTGCGCGACCTGCCCGACCTGCGCTGCGTTTTCGTGGGCGGCACGCGTCGCGAGGACATGGCCGTGCGCGTGAAGTACGCCGAGCTCCCCGGCGCCATCGAGCTCATCGACGGTGTGGAGGACGCGCTGGCCCTCGTCGAGGCGGGCGAGAAGCTCCACGTCGTGGCCAACTACACGGCGTTTCCGCCCGTGGTGGCCGAGCTCGAGCGGCTCGAGCGGGACTGGCGCGCGCCCGTGAGCGCAACCAGCTCCGGGGTTTCCCACCCGGAGCGGCCGGGGACGTCGGGCCCGGCGACGACCCTCGACCGGCCGCTGCGCATCGTGCACCTCTACCCGGACGCGCTCAACCTCTACGGCGACGGCGGCAACATCGCGTCGCTGTCCAAGCGCTGCGAGTGGCGCGGCATCCCCTGCCGCGTCGACCAGGTGCTCATGGGCCAGGAACTCGACCTCGCGGACGCGGACGTCGTGCTTCTCGGCGGCGGGGCCGACCGCGACCAGCTGGCCGTGGCCAACGAGCTGCGCGGCCAGACGGACAAGCTCACGGCCTACGTGGCGGACGGCGGCGTGCTTCTCGCCATCTGCGGCGGCTACCAGCTGCTGGGCCACTACTACATGATGGGGGACCAGCGCGTCGAGGGGCTGCACGTCCTGGACCTCGAGACCACGGCCGGCGACACGCGCCTCATCGGCAACGTTGCCGTGGACTCCCCCGTCTGCGACGCGCCGATCGTGGGCTTTGAGAACCACGCGGGCCGCACGCACCTCGCGTCGGGCGAGAAGCCCCTGGGGCGCGCGCTCGTGCACGGCTCCGGCAACAACGGCGAGGACGGCGGCGAGGGCGTGCTGCACGCGGGCGTGATCGGCACGTACCTGCACGGTCCCATCCTGCCCAAGAACCCCGGCGTCACCGACTGGCTGATCGCGGCCGCGCTGCGTCGCCGCGGCCTGGACGTGGAGCTCGCGCCGCTGGGCGACGAACTCGAGACGCTCGCGCACGACGTGGCGCTCAAGATCGCGGAGAAGGACCGCCGCTAGGCGCGCGACCGCACGCTCTTCTCGCCCAGACCGTCCGCAACTCGCATGTATCGGAGACGCGTGCAGGTCGTGGACGCTTTTCTCGCCCAGACCGTCCGGAACTCGCACGCATCGGAGACACGTGCAGGTTGTGGACGCTTTCCGGGTCGATTCCGTCCGGAACCTGCGCGCTTCAATCCCACGCCCCAACGCAAAGGGCCCCCGGCTTGCACCGGGGGCCTTGCTGTGCGCTATGAGCTCAGCGAGGGGAGCTTACGCGTCGGCGTAGAGGTCCTTGAGCTTGAGCAGGTGCGCGTAGCGGGCCATGGCAGCCTCCTCGTTCTCGGCGAAGAGCTCCTTGGCGCGCTCCGGGAAGGAGCGGGTGAGCGAGGCGTAGCGGGCCTCGTTCATCAGGAAGTCCTGATAGCCGCCCTGCGGCTCCTTGGAGTCGAGGGTGAACTTCTTGCCGGTCGGGGCGGCCGGGTTGAAGCGGAAGAGGTTCCAGTAGCCGCAGTCCACGGCCTTCTTCATCTCGGCCTGGCAGTTCTGCATGCCGCCCTTCTTGATGGAGTGCATCTCGCAGGGGCTGTAGCCGATGATGAGCGACGGGCCGTCGTAGCTCACGGCCTCGTGGATGGCCTTGAGGGTCTGCGTGGGGTTGGCACCCATGGCGACCTGGGCCACGTAGACGTAGCCGTAGGACATGGCGATCTCGGCGAGGCTCTTCTTCTTGGTCACCTTGCCGGCAGCGGCGAACTGGGCCACCTGGCCGATGTTGGAGGCCTTGGAGGCCTGGCCGCCGGTGTTGGAGTAGACCTCGGTGTCAAAGACGAAGACGTTCACGTTGTTGCCGGAGGCAAGCACGTGGTCGAGGCCGCCGAAGCCGATGTCATAGGCCCAGCCGTCGCCGCCGAAGATCCAGAAGGCCTTCTTGGTGAGGTAGGCCTTGTCGGCGAGGATGGCCTTGGCGGTGTCGCACTCGGCCTTCTCGAGCTCGGCGACGTAGGCGGCAGCGGCGGTCTTGCTGGCCTCGGTGTCCTTGCGGGCCTCGAGCCAGGCCGTGGCGGCCTCCTTCAGCGCGTCGGACGCGCAGTCGCTCTTGAGGAGCTCCTCGGTCTCGGCGACGAGCTTCTCCTGGACGGCCTCGTAGCCAAGGGCGAGACCCAGGCCGTGCTCGGCGTTGTCCTCGAACAGCGAGTTGTTCCACGCCGGGCCGTGACCGCAGGCGTTGACCGTGAAGGGCGACGTGGCGGCCGGGTTGCCCCAGATCGAGGAGCAGCCGGTGGCGTTGGAGATGAACATGCGCTCACCGCAGACCTGCGTGATGAGGCGCGCGTACGCGGTCTCGGCGCAGCCGGCGCAGGAGCCGGAGAACTCGAGGTAGGGCTTGGCGTACTGGCTGGCCTTGACGTTGGCGCCCACGAGCTCGATCTTCTCGGAGACCTTGTTGACGGCGTAGTCCCACACCGGAGCCTGGTCGAGCTCGGACTCCTGCGGAACCATCGTGAGGGCATCCTTCGGGCAGACCTTGGCGCAGTTGGTGCAGCCCATGCAGTCGAGCGGGCTGATGGCCATGGTGAAGGTGTAGCCGGTGTTCTTGGGGACGGTCAGGTCGACGCGGCGCATGTTCTCCGGGGCGGCGGCCTGCTCGTCGGCGTTCATGACGATCGGGCGAATCGTGGCGTGCGGGCACACGAACGAGCACTGGTTGCACTGGATGCACTTCGTCTCGTCCCAGTGCGGCACCATGACGGCGACGCCGCGCTTCTCGTAGGCGGAGGCGCCGAGCTCCCACTGGCCGTCGGCAACGTCGACGAACTTGGAGACGGGCAGGGAGTCGCCGTCCATGCGGTTGATCGGCTCCATGAGCTCGCGCACCTGCCTGACGATGGCCTCGCGGCCCTCGAGCGTGAGCTCCTTGACCTCGTCGGTGGCGTCGGCCCAGTCGGCGGGCACCTCGAACTTGCGGTAGGCGGTGGCGCCGGCGTCGATGGCCTTCCAGTTGGCCTCGACGATGTTCTGGCCCTTCTTGGCGTAGGACTTCTCGGCGGCGTCCTTCATGTACTGGATGGCGTCCTCGGACGGGAGCACCTGAGCCAGCGAGAAGAACGCGGACTGCAGCACCGTGTTGGTGCGCTTGCCCATGCCGACCTTCTCCGCCAGGTCGATGGCGTCGATGAGGTAGACGTTGATGTCGTTCTTGGCGATGTAGCGCTTGGCCACGGCCGGCATGTGGGAGGCGAACTCCTCGTCGGACCACTGGCAGTTCACCAGGAACGTGCCGCCCGGCTTGACGTCGCGGACCATCGGGAAGCCCTTGACGATGTAGCTCGGGTTGTGGCAGGCCACGAAGTTGGCCTTGTTGATGTAGTACGGCGAGCGGATCGGGGAGTCACCGAAGCGCAGGTGCGAGATCGTGACGCCGCCGGTCTTCTTGGAGTCGTACTGGAAGTAGGCCTGGACGTACTTGTCGGTGTGGTCGCCGATGATCTTGATGGAGTTCTTGTTGGCGCCGACCGTGCCGTCGCCGCCGAGGCCCCAGAACTTGCACTCGATGGTGGAGGGGTCGGCGGTGTTGGGGGCGTCCGGGTCCATCGGGAGGCTGAGGTTGGTGACGTCGTCCACGATGCCGATGGTGAACTCGCGGGCCGGGGCGTCCTTCTCGAGCTCCTTGTAGACGGCAAACGCAGCCGCGGGCGGCTCGTCCTTGGAGCCGAGGCCGTAGCGGCCGCCGACGACGGTGATGCCGTCCTTGCCGGTCTCGTAGAGGGCGGTGATGACGTCCTGGTAGAGGGGCTCGCCGATGGAGCCGGGCTCCTTGGTGCGGTCCAGGACGGCGATCTTCTTGACCGTGGCGGGCAGGGCGGCCACGAAGTCCTCGACGGACCACGGACGGTACAGGCGGACCTTCACGAGGCCGACCTTCTCGCCCTTGGCGTTGAGGTAGTCGATGACCTCCTCGAGCGTGTCGCAGAAGGAGCCCATGCAGACCACGACGCGGTCGGCGTCGTCGGCGCCGTAGTAGTCAAAGAGGTGGTAGCTCGTGCCGAGCTTCTCGTTGATCTTGTCCATGTAGGACTGGACCACGGCAGGCAGGGCGTCGTAGGCGCCGTTGCAGGCCTCGCGGTGCTGGAAGAAGATGTCGCCGTTCTCGTGGGAGCCGCGGGCGTGCGGGTGCTCCGGGTTGAGGGCGTGGTCGCGGAACGCCTGGACGGCGTCCATGTCCAGCATCTCCTTGAGGTCGTCGAAGTCCCAGACCGCGACCTTCTGGATCTCGTGGGAGGTGCGGAAGCCGTCGAAGAAGTTCAGGAACGGCACCTTGCCCTCGATGGCGGCGAGGTGGGCGACGGGCGCGAGGTCCATGACCTCCTGGACGTTGCCCTCGGCGAGCATGGCAAAGCCGGTCTGGCGGCAGGCCATGACGTCGGAGTGGTCGCCGAAGATGTTGAGCGCGTGGGAGGCCACGGTGCGGGCGGACACGTGGAAGACGCCCGGCAGGCCCTCGCCCGCGATCTTGTACATGTTCGGGATCATGAGGAGCAGGCCCTGAGACGCCGTGTAGGTGGTCGTGAGGGCGCCCGCGCCGAGCGAGCCGTGAACGGTGCCCGCGGCGCCGGCCTCGGACTCCATCTCGACGACCTTGACCGGCGTGCCAAAGACGTTCTTCATGCCCTGGGCGGCCCACTGGTCGACGTGGTCGGCCATCGGGCTGGACGGGGTGATCGGGTAGATGCCCGCCACCTCGGTGAACGCATACGAGACGTACGCCGCCGCCTCGTTGCCGTCCATCGACTTAAACTTACGCGCCATATCCTCTCCTTTTACCGGTTCGCCGAGGGCCCCCATGGCCTCGGCCAGCTCTCACTCACAAGGCGCATGACTGAGAATGGGCATGTGCCCACACATCTCACAGTGTACCCCCGAGCCGCCACTCGCCATCCGACATTCCGCAACCGGAACAGTTTGTCGGTGAAAGCCGCCGCAGGTGGAATGCCTCGTTTACGCTAGGAATTAGCGGGCGGGGGCGGAGCGTGCTGGCAGGCCGCATCGGGCCCGCGGGGCCCGCACTTCCGCCCCGCACTTCTGCACCGCACTCCTGCCCCGTATTCGCGAGTGCGGGCTCGGGGCGGCCCCAATCCCGCACTCCCGCGCATACGCTGAGAAGAACCCCGCACTCCCACACGCCATCGGCCCGTACGGCCCGCACTTCTACCCCGCACTCGCGAGTGCGGGCCCGGCGCACGCGGCGGCGCGCCCGCCCTTCTCGCCGGGCGTCCAAGACGCGCGGTTTTGGCGTGGGTCCGAGCGCGACGGGAGGCACGGTGATAGAATCAGCGGGTGCACGCGACGGGAGGTGGCATGGACAGCCAGACGCACGGGAAGGGTTCCACCCAGGCGCGGCTCGGCGGGCTTCTTGCCGGCCGGGGCGCGGTCGTGGCCGTTGCCGTCCTGGCCGTGCTGGTCATCGTACTGGTTGCGGCGGTCCTGCCCGCGGCGTGCTCGCCTGCCGAGAAGGACGGCGGCACCGTGCCCGTCACGCAGAACGGCAATGTGATCAGCCCCGACGAGGGCGACGTCGCGGCCGAGAACGGCACCGACGCAGAGACCGACACGACCGACCCCGCGTCCGACAGCGCCGCGGAAGAGACCGCCACGAGCACCCCGCGCGAGCTCTGGGCAAAGGGCACCATGCCCTACCTCTACCAGATCGATCCGCAGTGGTCCGACGCCAGCTACTCCGGGGGCACCCTCGCCGAGCAGGGCTGCGGCCCCACGGCGCTGTGCATGGTCTACATCTACCTCACGGGCGACACGAGCTACGACCCGGCCGGCATGGCAGACTTTGCCACCCAGAACGGCTACGCCACCGAGGGCAACGGAAGCTCCTGGGCCCTCATGACCGACGGGGCCGCCCAGCTGGGCGTCTACGGGCAGTCGATCGTGGCCACGGCCGACGCGCTGCGCTACGAGCTGGAGTCCGGCCGCCCGGTCATCTGCATCATGAACCCCGGGACGTTCACCGAGGTGGGCCACTACATCGTGCTCGAGCGCATGACCGAGGACGGCAAGGTGGTCGTCCACGACTCCAACAGCGTCGGGCGCAGCATGCGCACCTGGGACCTCGACCTCATCTGCTCGGAGGCGGCGGGCGCCTGGAGCTTCTCGGCCTAAGGGACGGCGGGCGGCCCGGGATCGCTACTTCCCGCGACGCCCCTCGAGCAGCTTCTCGTAGCCCTTCGCGAGCCTGAGCGAGCGGGTGCCGGCAAGGCCGTCCGCGGGGACCACGCCATGCTCGTCGGAGACGAGAAACGCCTCGTCGGGGCGCAGGGCGCCCGAGAGGACGGACCGGACGAGACCGGGATCGTAGCGCACGGGGATGCCCACGGTCCGGGCCAGGTCGAGCGCGAGGGAGGTCGCCCCGGAGGGGGTGGAGTCCGCATCGGCGCCGACAACCAGGGCCTCGTCGCACGACGCCCAGAGCGTCTCGGGCGCAACGCCGCTCTCCAGGGCCTCGCGCGCCGCCTGGTCCGCGCGACGCGCGAGCTCCTCGAGCGAGGTCGGGGCGAGGGGCTCGTAGGGGCCGACGGTCATGGCCGCCTGGCCGCGCTCGTCCACGATCGTCATGAGCACGCCGTCCGGGTGCCGCGCCGCCCCGTCCTCGAGCGTCCACTCTATGTGCTGCTTCGCCCAGGCGACGAGCTGCGGGGAGACCCGGACGCCCCCCACGCTGCGGCGCGCCAGCGCGCGCAGGTGGCGGTTCTCAAGCGGAAGGGCCCGGTCGGCGATGCGCCAGCGGCAGACGATGGCGGGGCGCCCCAGCGTGAAGCGGCCCGTCTCCGCCCGCAGGTTCTTCTCGTCTCGCATGCTTCCTCCCCTCGCCGGCCCGCGTCAGTACGGACCGCCCCGTAAGAACTCGGTCGCCGGGCTCGGGGCCCGACGACCGAGTGCGGGAATCGACCGAGCTTCCCGTGCGCCTAGTGGCGGAAGTGGCGCGCGCCGGTGAAGACCATCGCGATGCCGTGCTCGTTGCAGGCCTCGATGGACTCGTCGTCGCGCTTGGAGCCGCCGGGCTGGATGATGCAGGTCACGCCGTGCTCGGCGAGCACGTCCACGTTGTCGCGGAACGGGAAGAAGGCGTCGGACGCGCAGGCGTAGCCGCCCTTCTCGACGCCCATGCGCTCGCAGGCCTCGTCGGCGCGCTGGCAGGCGAGAAGCGCGGAGTCAACGCGGTTGGGCTGGCCGGGGCCCATGCCGATGCCGGCCTTGCCCTTGGAGACGAGGATGGCGTTGGACTTCACGCCCTTGCAGACGCGCCACGCAAACATGAGCTCGTCCATCTCCTCGGGCGTGGGCTTGCGCTCGGTCGGGCAGGTGAAGGTCTCGGGGTCCTCGGAGACCGTGTCCACGCACTGCACGAGCACGCCGCCGTCGACGGAGCGCAGCTCGAGGCGAGCGTGGCCCTCGGCGCCGCCGGTGGCAAGCACGCGCAGGTTGGGGCGCTTGGCCATGCGCTCGAGCGCCTCGGGCGTGTAGCTCGGGGCGATGATGACCTCCACGAACTGGCCGTTCTCGTCGAAGGCGTGCTCGACCAGCTCAAAGGGGACCTCGCGGTTGCAGGCGATGATGCCGCCGAAGGCGCTCTTGGGGTCGCACGCGAAGGCGCGGTCGTAGGCGCACGTAACGTCGTCGGCAACGGCGGAGCCGCAGGGGTTCTGGTGCTTGAGGATCACGCAGGCCGGGCCGTCGAACTCGCGCACGAGGTTCCAGGCGGCGTCGGCGTCGAGGTAGTTGTTGTAGGAGAGCGGCTTGCCCTGGATCTGCTCGGCGCCCACGAGCGGGTTGGCGGAGGAGCCCAGGTCGGCGAAGTCGTCGGCAAAGCGGTAGACCGCGGCGCTCTGCTGGGGGTTCTCGCCGTAGCGAAGGTCGTCGACCTTCTCGAGGTAGAGGCCGAACTCGTCGGGCGTGGGGGAGGCCTCGTCGTCGGCCTCGGCGTCGGCGAACTCCTCGTCGTAGCGGTCCGCGAGCCAGTTTGCGATGGCCATGTCGTAGCAGGCGGTGGTCTCGTAGACCTTGAGCTGCAGGTAGCGACGCAGCTCGAGCGTGGTGCAGCCGTCCATGGCACGCATGGTGTCGAGGACCTCGTCGTAGTCGTCCGGGTCTGAGACCACGGTCACGGAGTCGGCGTTCTTGGCGGCGGAGCGCAGCATGGAGGGGCCGCCGATGTCAATGTGCTCGATGGCGTCCGCGAAGGTGACCTCGGGGTTGGCCACGGTCTTCTCGAACTCGTAGAGGTTCACGCAGACGAGGTCGATCATGCCAATCCCGTGCGCCTCGGCCTCGGCCATGTGCTCCGGGTTGTCGCGCCGGGCGAGCAGGCCGCCGTGGACCTTGGGGTGCAGCGTCTTGACGCGGCCGTCCATCATCTCGGGAAAGCCCGTGTACTGCTCGATCGGGACCACGCGCACGCCAGCCTCCTCGAGCACGCGGGCCGTCCCGCCGGTGGAAATCACCTCGACGCCGAACTCGTCCTCGAGCGCCTTGACGAAGTCGACCACGCCCGTCTTGTCCGTAACCGAGACGAGCGCGCGCCTGATGGGAGTATCTGCCATGTAAGCCCCTCCTTGGAAATAGCGACCGCTTGCGGTACCGTCTCCTTAACGATACCGCAGCGAGGAGGCAACATGTCACAGAACGCGGCCCAACTCGTCCTGAGGCCCTTCGAGGAGCGGGACTTCTACCCCCTTGCGGGCCTCATGGCCAAGACCTGGCTCCCCGACTTCCCGGGCTACCCCGGCGAGCTGGCCGCCACGGTGGAACTCTGTGACTACCTGGCGCAGACCACCTGGTCGCTCGTCGCCGAGCGCGGGGGCACGCTGCTTGGCGCCATCCTGCTGGGCGAGAAGGACCGCGAGGTCGCGGATGCCGACGAGTGGCGCAGGCGCGGTGCGGAGGCGGAGCGCGAGGCCGCGGGCAACCCGGACGCCACGCGGGCCATGGACCTGGAGATGGCCGGGGTCGTGGAGGAGGCCGGGCTCGCACACGAGTACGAGCTGACGGGCGCGGCGGAGGTTGCCTGCGTAGTCAAACTGCTCATCGTGTCGCCGGAGGCGCGCGGGCTGGGACTGGGGCGGCGCCTGTTCGACGCCGTGCGCTCCTACCTGCGCGAGCGCGGCGCGGCTGGCTACCACCTGCTCACCGACGACTCCTGCGACGTCTCCTTCTACGAGCACATGGGCCTCGCGAGGGCCATGGACCGCAAGTCCGAGGTGGCCTGGCCCGGCGGCGATCCCGCCACGGACGACTTCCACGTCTACGTCTACAGCGAGCGCCTGTAGCGCGGCGGGCGGCGAGAAGAGCGCGTGCAGGAGGGCCGACGCCTCATGGTCGAGAAGAACCCCCGGGTGAGGGGGCGCTTTGCGCCCACGCCGTCTGGGCGCATGCACCTGGGCAACGTCTTCTCGGCGCTCGTGGCCTGGCTCTCCGCGCGGGCCGCGGGCGGAACCGTGGTGCTGCGCATCGAGGACCTCGACCCGCGCGCGCAGAGTCGCGAGCGCGCCGACACCCTGATGGGAGACCTCGAGTGGCTCGGCCTCACCTGGGACGAGGGACCCTTCTTCCAGAGCGAGCGCGCGGGCGTCTACCAGGAGGCGCTTGACCGGCTTGCCGGGGCCGGGCTCACCTACCCCTGCTTCTGCTCGCGTGCCGAGCTGCACGCCGCCACGGCGCCGCACGCCTCCGACGGCACGCCCGTCTACGCGGGGACGTGCCGGGACCTCTCGGCAGACGAGGTCGTGCGGCGCTCCGCGGAGCGGCCGCCCGCCACGCGCCTGCGCGTGCCCGAGGCCGACGACCCGGCCGGGACCGTCGAGTTCCGCGACCTCGCCTACGGGCCGCGCCGCGAGGTGCTTGCGCGCGAGTGCGGCGACTTCCTCGTGCGCCGCAGCGACGGCGTCGTTGCCTACCAGCTCGCAGTGGTGGTCGACGACGCCCTCATGGGCGTCACCCAGGTCGTGCGCGGGCGCGACCTGCTCGGCTCCTGCGCGCGACAGATCTACCTCGGCCGCCTCCTGGGCCACCCCGCCCCGCAGTACGGACACGTCCCCCTGCTCGTCGCCCCGGACGGACGGCGCCTCTCCAAGCGCGACCGCGACCTCGACCTCGGCGTCCTGCGCGAGCGCGGCGTGGCGCCGGAGCGCATCGTCGGTGCGCTGGCAGCCGCGGCCGGCCTCGTGGACGGCGGTACCGGCCTCACGCCCACCGAGCTCGTGGCGTCCTTCTCGTGGGAGAGGATCGCCGCACACCGCGATGACGTCGTCGTGGACGAGGCTTTTCTCGCCCGCCTGGGATAGGGACGCACCATCGCAGCGTCCGACGGGCGGATTTTCCGACAAGACGTTGTGAGTTGGCCCGTTGTGGGGTATGATGCTCAGGCACCTACTTGGAGAGCTGACCGAGAGGCCGAAGGTGCTCGCCTGCTAAGCGAGTATAGGATGCAAATCCTATCTGGGGTTCGAATCCCCAGCTCTCCGCCAGACTGTGAGGGACCCGTCGCGCCACCGCGCGGCGGGTCTTTTTTTGATTGCATGACCCCCTCTGACCAGCACCTCCTCACCTTCTCCAACTTTTTTCTCCCTGAGGCTTGACGGCAGTGGGCACACGTGGCAATATATCCAACTGCACGCGGCGTTACCTCAGCTGGATAGAGGACCTGACTACGAATCAGGGCGTCATAGGTTCGAATCCTATACGCCGCACCACGCAAAGTACGGGAGGCTTCTTCGGAAGCCTCCCGTTTTGCTATGCGCGGACGGCGCGGGCCGCCCGACGGAACCTACACCTCGAGGTAGTCCGTCCCCGCCTCCTCCATGAGCGCGCGCAGCTCCTCGATCACCGTGACGCTTCTCGTTGCGCCAACGCGCGTCGCCCCGGCGCCGACCATGGACAGGAACGTCTGGGCCGAGCGGATGCGGCCGGCCGCCTTCACGCCGACCCGCGCGTCGACGCGGCCCCGCATGAGGCGCACGTCCTCCACGGTTGCCCCTCCGGTCGAGAAGCCCGTCGAGGTCTTCACGAAGTCGGGCAGCACCTCGCTCGCCACGTCACACAGGCGCAGCTTCTCCTCGTCCGTGAGCAGGCAGGTCTCGAAGATGACCTTGGAGGTTGCCCCGACCTCGCGGCAGGCGGCCACGACCTGCGCCATCTCCTCGGTGACGTAGTCCCAGTTGCCAGCCTTGACCTCGGTGAGGTTCACCACGTAGTCGATCTCGTTGGCACCCGCGCGGAGCGCGTCGCGCGTCTCGAACACCTTGGACGCAACAGATATCTGCCCCAGCGGAAAGCCGATCGCGGCGCCCACGTGAACGTCGGTCCCCGCGAGCAGCTCGGCGCAGAGCGCCGACTGGACCGGGTTTATCGCCACCATCCTAAAGTGGTAGCGCACCGCCTCGTCGCAGAGTCGCTCCATGTCCGCGCGCGTGGCGTCCGGCTGAAGGTTGGTGTGGTCGATGAGCTGGGCAAAGTTGTCAATCGTGTAGCGCCTCATGGTGGCCCCTTCCCACGTGTCCTTACCCCATCCTACTCGAGCGGGGCGCCCTCGCGCCCACCCTGGCCCGACCAGCCCGCCGGACGGAACTGAATCCCGCTCGAGGGGCCGATGCCGGTAAACGCATAGGGAACGCCCCGGGCGTCGCAGAGGTCCATGAGGTCCACCACGTCATGCCTCTCGCAGGAGAGGTATCCCCTCAGCGATCCGCCCTCCTGGACCGTCCCGAGTGCATCGAGCAGCGCCGGGACCGCCTCCCGGGCAAACGTCACCCGGAGGCTGCGCTGCTCGTCTCCGTACGCGACGAGCGTCGAGGGGCCGCTCAGGTCCTCCCTCACGACGACGCACCCCTCCTCCTCGCCGATAAGAACCCTGCGCACGTCACCCGCTCGCTCGAAGTGTGCCACCTCAACCGTCTGCATGCCCTCTCCCTTCCCTCGCTATCCGTTGGCACCAGTATACCAAACATATGTTCTTAAGAACGTGTGTTTGTAATAGCTTTTGGGGGAGGCCCCACAGAAGAGGCCGCCCGCGCCTTGGCGCGAGCGGCCTCCGCAAGGGGCTGCTTTCAGACGGTTCTTCTCGACGCGAGGTCGGACTACGCCTCGGGCCGGATGACCTCGACGCCGCCCATGTAGGGGCGCAGGGCCTCGGGCACCGTGATGGAGCCGTCGGCGTTCTGGTAGTTCTCCATGATGGCGGCCATCGTGCGGCCCACGGCCAGGCCCGAGCCGTTCAACGTGTGCACGAAGCGCGTGCCCTTGAACTCGGCCGGGTCCTTGTAGCGGATGTTGGCGCGACGGGCCTGGAAGTCCCAGCAGTTGGAGCAGGAGGAGATCTCCTTGTAGGCGTTGTAGCTGGGCAGCCAGACCTCGAGGTCGTAGCACTTGCAGGCGGAGAAGCCGATGTCGCCGGTGCACAGCGTCACCACGTGGTAGGGCAGGCCGAGGGCCTGGAGAACCGCCTCGGCCTCGGCGACCATGCTCTCGAGCTGGTTCATGGAGTCCTCGGGCTTGGCGAACTTGACCATCTCGACCTTGTCGAACTGGTGCACGCGGATGATGCCGCGCGTGTCACGCCCGGCAGAGCCCGCCTCCTCGCGGAAGCACGGCGTGAAGGCGGTGTACCACAGCGGCAGCTGGGAGGCGTCGAGCACCTCGCCGCGGTGCAGGTTGGTGAGCATGACCTCGGCGGTGGGGATGAGGTACATGTCGGGCTGCACGTGGTAGAGGTCGTCCTCGAACTTGGGCAGCTGACCGGTGCCAAAGAGGGTGTCGCGGTTGGTGATGACGGGCATCCACCACTCCTTGAAGCCCGCCTTGACGTGCATGTCCACCATGAAGCTGATGAGCGCGCGCTCCATGCGGGCGCCCATGCCGCCGAGCACGTAGAAGCGGGTGCCGGCCACCTTGACGCCGCGGTCGAAGTCGATCATGCCCGTGGCGGGGCCGAGGTCCCAGTGCGCCTTGGGCTCGAAGCCGTCCGCCGCGAAGTCGCGCGGGGTGCCCCAGCGGCGCACCTCGGGGTTGTCGGAGTCGTCGCGCCCGTAGGGCACGCTCTCGTGCGGGATGTTGGGGATGGCGGCCACCAGGTCAAAGAGCTCCTGCTCGACGGCGCCGCGACGCTCGTCGAGGGCGGCGATGCGGTCCTTGTTGGCGGCGACCTGGGCCTTGGCGGCCTCGGCCTCGTCCCTCTTGCCCTCGCGCATGAGCTGGCCGATCTGTTTGGAGACGGCGTTGCGCTCGGCCTGGAGCTTCTCGACCTCGGAAATCACGGAGCGGCGCTCCTCGTCGAGCTCGAAGAACTTCTCGCGATCCCAGTGGGCGTTCTGGCGAGACTCGCACGCCCTGTCCACGGCGTCGGGGTTCTCGCGAACGAACTTGATGTCGAGCATGCTGGCTCCTTGCTCCGGGTTGCTGACTCGCCGCCGGCGCCTCCGCGTCGGCTCCCCAAGTATATACTTGTGCGGAAAAAACGACGCGTTTCTCAGGAGGCGGCACATGCAGGCGATCGGCGACTTCTTCACGTGGCTCTTCAACGACACGACGGGCGTCATCTGCCTCATCGGCGGCGGAATCGTCATCTGCCTGCTCATCGCCCTGCTCATGGAGCGCAAGACCAAGCAGCGCTACTTCAACCACGAGAAGACCGACAGCGACTGGGACCTCTTCGACGACGATGACGACGAGTAGCGGGCCCACGGTTCTTCTCGCCCGCCGCGACCTGTAGGACGCAGTCTCGCATCGTGTACACCGCCGCCAGGCCAAGGTTCTTCTCGACAAGCCGTCTAGCTGGGCGTTTGCGAGAAGGACCTTGGCTCGGACCTCCCCTGGGGTGTACACGATGCGGAACGGACGCCGCGCCCCGGGAGAGGGCGGCACGGAGGCCGCGCCCCGGCCCGCACGAAAAAGGGCCCCGGCGCTGCCGCCGAGGCCCCTCTCATTCATGGTGCGGGCGAAAGGACTTGAACCTTCATGGGGTTGCCCCCATACGGACCTGAACCGTACGCGTCTGCCAATTCCGCCACGCCCGCGTGCTGGGATATAGTACCGCAACCCTCCTCCGCTGCCAAGTGCTTTTTCTTGAGAAGTGCGTGGCGCGACCACGGCGCGGTAGAATGGCCCTGCACGGCCGCAAGCAGCTTAAACGAGGAGGAGCCGTGAACGAGACGCCCACACGGGAGCGCGTGCCGATGCGCGACGGCGCCCCCCAGCAGCAGACCCCGCACGACGAGGTCCTTCTTGGCAGGTACCGCGTTCTCGAGCGGCGCGGGACGGGCGGCTTTGGGACGGTGTGCACCTGCTGGGACACCCGGCTGCAGCGTCGCGTGGCGATCAAGCGCATGCCGCTCGCCGCCGAGACGGGCGCCACCGCCGAGGAGGCCCTGGCCGAGGCGCGCACGGTCTCCCTGCTCGCCCACCCCAACATCGTCACCCTCTACGACTACGAGACGCAGGGCGCCTACGCCTACCTCGTGATGGAGTACGTCGACGGCCTCAACCTCGCCGAGTTGCTCGCCCGCGTGGAGGGCGGGCGCCTCACGCCCGACGAGTGCGCCCACGTGCTCGACTCCGTGGCCCGGGCGCTCGACTACGCGCACGAGAACCGCGTGCTGCACCTCGACATCAAGCCGACCAACATCATGATCGACCGTCGCGGCACGGTTAAGCTGGCCGACTTTGGCATGGCGACGCTCGCATCCGCGGCGGGCTACGGCGACGCGCGCGGCGGGACCGTGGGCTACATGCCCCCCGAGCAGATCGAGGGGATGCTCGTGGACGAGCGCGCCGACGTGTTCTCGCTCGCCGTGGTCGTCTGGCAGGCGCTCACCGGGAGCAACCCCTTCCTGGCCCGCACCGCCGCCGAGTCGCTCTCGAAGATCAACCGCGGGCCGTCCGGGCGCACCCGCCCCGAGCTGGACGCCGAGGGCCAGCAGGCCCTGCTCGAGGCGCTCTGCCCCTCGCCCTCGGGGCGCATGGCCTCGGCCCTGCAGCTCGCCGAGGAGCTCGACGCCAGCCTCGGCGACGCCCAGGAGGGGGCAGCCTCCCTTCGCGAGCTCGTCGAGCAGGCCGAGGAGGACGACGGGCAGGACAGCCGGCGGCCGAGAAGAACCCCCGCTCTGACGCTCGACGCCCCGCGCGCGGCGGCCGTCCTGCGCCGCGGCCTCACCGCGCTCGGCACCTTCGCCGTCCTGCGCGTGGTCCTGCCCGCCGCGCCGGGGGCAACGCCTCAGGTCGTGGCCGTGGCGTCGCTGCTGTGCTGCGCGGCCGCGGCGGCGTGGCCGCCGCTCGGGGCGCCCCTTGCCGCCCTCGCCCTCGCCTACGTCCTCGCCGCCACGAGCGTGACGGGCGCGACGCTGCTGATCGCCATGGCGCTCGGCGCGGGCGTCGTCGTCTGGTGGGCGCTCGCGGGCAGGAGGGACCACCTCTCCTCGCTCGCCGTCCTGCTCCCCTGCTGCCTCCCCTCGCCCGTCTCGGGCGCGGCGCTCGCGGGCTTTGCGCTCGACCCCGCCCCCGCCGCGGCCACCGGGGCGCTCGGCTACCTCGTTGGGGTGCTCTTCCACGCGTGCGCGACCTCGGGGTTTGCCGGCGGGGCGCTGCTCGTGGCGCTCGGGTCGACCTGCTCCGACCCCACCTTCTGGGTCATGCTCGCCGCGAGCGCGGCGTGCGCGGCCGTCTCCTCGGCCGTGGCGCTCAGGGGCTCGGTCGCCGCGGGCATACTCGGTCAGGCGCTCGGCCTCGCCTGCCTGCTTGGCTCTGGGGTTCTCGCCGCCAGCGTGGAGAATGCCGGTATATGGGCCTCCCTCGACTGGGACACGATGGTCGTTGCGATACTCTTGTTTGTGCTTTTGTGCATTGCGACTGTCCTGAGAGGCCCGCTCTACGAGGGCCCGGAAGGCGGGGGTACCCATGAGTTTCCTCAGTGATTTCGAGGCGCGCATAGGATCTGTGTTCGGCGCGGCTCCGCAGGGCTACACCGAGCCCTTCTCTTTCAAGAAGCTCGCCAAGCGTGCGGCGCGCGAGATGGAGAACGAGACCTACGAGATTGACGGCGTGGACACCGCCCCCGCCCTCTACACCGTGCTCGTCTCCGCCTCCGACGACTCCCTCATGCGCCCGCTCTACGAGCAGATCACCTACGAGACCGCGTCCTTCGTGACGGCCCAGGCCCAGAAGAAGGGCTACGCCTTCGTGGGCAACCCGCTCGTCCGCTTCATGGTCGACCCCTCGCTCAAGTCCGGCAAGTTCGCCGTCTTTGCCGAGAACGTCGACGCCGGCACCCTCGCGCGCCTTCGCGAGGAGGAGCGCGCCTTCCTGGCCGGCAACTCCAGCGCCGGCGGCGCGGCGGCCCAGCTCCACCCCCGCGGAGACCGGCCGCACCGCAGGCAGGCGGCCGCACAGGCGACGCCGAGCGTCCCCGCGCCCACGCCCGCGCCGCTCGCCGGCAACGACGCCGGCCTCGACGTCATCCCCAGCGACTTCTCCGCGGACTTCCCCGAGCCCGCCCCCGTGGCGTCGGCCTCCTCGTCCACGCCGATGCCGGTGCCCGTCGTTCCCGCCGCCCCCATCGCGGCGGCCGAGGCCCCGGCGTCCGTGCCCGTCTCGGTGCCCCAGACCCAGCGGCGCAACGTCCCGCTCGTCGACGTGAGGCGCGGCGTCGGGACCGAGGCCGTGGCGGGTGCCGCCGTTGCCGGCGCCGCCGTCGCGGGCGTCGCGGCCGGGGCCGGGCGTCCCGCGGGCGCCCACGACTCCTCGGCGTCCTGCCTGCTCATCGACCGCCAGACCGGCCGCACCTTCACCGGGCGCGCCCCCTTGGCCGTCATCGGCCGCGAGCGCTCCCAGGCCGACGTGGTCCTGCGCGACCCCAACGTCTCCCGTCGCCACGCCCAGCTCACCTTCGACGGGCGCGACTGGCGCATCACCGACCTCAACTCCACCAACGGAACGCTCGTCAACGACGTCGACGTCTCCGAGTGCGTCCTGCGCGACGGCGACCTCATCACGGTCGGCCTCGTCAACCTCGAGTTCAGGGAGAACCCGCGATGATCGACATCGTCCTGTTCGTGGGGCGCGTCCTTCTCGTCGTCGTCCTGTACGTCTTCCTCTTCGCCGTCATGCGCACCGGCGTGGGCCTCGTCAAGGGGCAGCGCCGCGACGCCGCCATCTGGGCCGTCGACGTCGAGAAGGGCACGCGCTCGCTGCGCGGCCTGCACGTCGACATCCTCGGCCCCGTGGTCATCGGCCGCTCCCCGTCATCCGACATCGTGATCGACGAGCCCTACGTCTCCTCCACCCACGCGCGCCTCACCCTCCAGGGCCCCGCGCTCGTGCTCGAGGACCTCGGCTCCACCAACGGCACCCTCGTCAACGGCCACGTCATCGGGCAGCCCGTCACGCTGCGCGAGGCCGACGAGGTCCAGATCGGCGACACGATCATGAGGGTGAGCCGCGGATGATGAGCCCGGAGCCCTCCATGACCGCCCCGCTCGAGCCCGCCAACGCCCCCGGACGCGCCGAGATGCCCGTCGAGGGGCGCGCCGGCGCGGACGCCGTCTCCGGCGCCAACGAGTTCATCTCGTGGGGCGCGCGCAGCGACGTCGGGCTCGTGCGCGGCCACAACGAGGACTCCTTCCTGCTCAGGACGCCCCTGTTCGTGGTGTCCGACGGCATGGGCGGCCACGCCGCAGGCGAGGTCGCGAGCTCCATCGCGGTCGAGACCATAGGCGAGCGCGCGCCCGGGACCGCCGACGACGTCCTTCTCGGCGCGGCCGTCGAGGCGGCCAACGCCAGCGTCATCGCCGCGGCCGAGGCGGGCATCGGCAAGCCCGGCATGGGCTGCACCGCCACGGCCGTCCTCATCGAGAAGAACAAGATGGCCGTGGCCCACGTGGGAGACTCGCGGGCCTACGTCCTGCACCACGGCACGCTCGTGCGCATCACCCACGACCACTCCTACGTGGAGGAGCTCGTTGACTCCGGCCAGATCACGGCCGACGAGGCGCGCACGCACCCCTCCCGCTCGATCATCACCCGCGCCCTCGGCTCGGACCCGGACATGTACGCCGACCACTTCTCGCTCGAGGTCAACGACGGGGACCGCGTCATCCTGTGCTCGGACGGCCTCTCGTCCATGATCTCCGACAGCGAGATCGAGTCGGTCGCCGTCTCGAGCGCCACGCCGCAGCAGGCGGCCGACAACCTCGTCGCCGCGGCCCTCACGGCCGGCGGCGCCGACAACGTGACGGTCGTCGTCGTGGACGTGCTCAACGACGGACTCGCCGAGGCGGCGCGCAGGCGCCTGTTCAGGCGGGGAGCCGCCTTCGCGGGCGTCTTCGTGGGGATCGTCGTGGTGACGCTGCTCGTCGCCCTGGCGTTCATCCGCGGGGAGTGGTACCTCGGCGTCAACGGGACGACCGTCGGCCTCTACCGCGGCGTCAAGGGCGAGTTCCTGGGAATCTCCCTGAGCGAGCTCGTGGGCGAGAGCGCCGTCGAGATCTCGGACCTGCCCGTCTCCCTCCAGGACCAGCTCGAAAGCGGCATCCGCGTCGCCAACGAGCAGGCCGGGCGGGACACCATCGACTCCTACCACCAGCAGATAGACGCCGAGAAGACCCGTGCGGCCGAGCTGGCCGAGACGACGCGCTCGGAGACCGACCCGAGCGCCGTCGCCGACTCCGGCGGCACCGAGGCGAGCCCCGGGGCCGAGACCGAGTCGGACGGGACCGCATCTGAGAACGGGGGTGAGTGACATGCCGAGAAGAAGCAGGTACACGGGAGCGATATCGCGCTCCCAGATGGAGGCGGTCGCCGCCCCGGCGCCCGTCGGCGCCCCGGTCGCAGGCGGTCACGGTCGCCGCAACACCGAGCTCATGCTCCTGTGCCTCGCGGCGGTGCCGGTCATCCTGCTCTACGCGATGTACGTGCTGCACTCCAACGCGCAGCTCTCCCTCACCACGCTCGGCGTGCCGATCGGCCTGTTCGCAGCCTTCGCGGCGGCCCACGTGGCCATCAGGTTCCTCGCCCCGGGCGCGGACCCGGCCATCCTGCCCATCGTCTTCGCCCTCTCGGGCGTGGGCATCACCTTCCTCACGCGGCTCTCCCCCGAGGGAGCCGTCAACCAGGTGATCTGGCTCTTCCTCTCGGTGGCCGCCATGGTGGCCGTCCTCGTCGTGGTCAGAGACCTCGACTCGCTCGCGGACTACAAGTACACGCTCGGGATCGCGGGCGTAGTCCTTCTCATCCTGCCCATGATTTTGGGCACCGAGCAGAACGGCTCCAAGCTCTGGATCTACATCGGCAGCTTCTCCATCCAGCCTGGCGAGTTCGCCAAAATCCTCATCACGCTCTTCCTGGCGTTCTACCTGGCAACCAACCGCGAGGCCCTCTCCGCCTCCATGCGGCGCTTTGGCCCCTTCAGCCTGCCGCGCCTGAGGATGCTGCTCCCGCTGCTCGTGATGTGGGGCATCAGCCTGCTCGTGGTGGTCTTTGAGACCGACCTGGGCAGCGCCCTTCTGTTCTTCGCCTTCTTCGTCATCATGATCTACGTGGCCACGGGTCGCGTGAGCTACGTCGTGGTGAGCCTCGCGCTGCTCGCCGCCGGCGGCGTGGCCTGCTACTTCCTGTTCGGCCACGTGCAGAACCGCGTCAACATCTGGCTCGACCCCTGGTCGGCGGCCTCGAGCGGCGGCTACCAGATCGTGCAGTCGCTCTACTCGCTGGCCGACGGCGGCCTGGTGGGCGTCGGCATCGGCAACGGCCTCTCCACCACGATCCCGTTCGTGCAGAGCGACTTCATCTTCTCCGCCATCGGCGAGGAGATGGGGCTTCTCGGCTCCTCCGCCGTCCTCATCATGTTCCTGCTCTTCTGCGTCCGCGGGCTCGCCACGGCGGCGCGCGCCAAGTCCGACTGCTCGGCCTTCGCGGCCGTCGGCCTCACGTGCGCGATCTCCTTCCAGGCGTTCCTCATCGTGGGCGGCGTCACCAAGCTGCTCCCGCTCACGGGCGTGACCCTACCCTTCATGAGCCAGGGCGGCACGTCGCTTCTCGCCAGCTTCCTCATCGTTGGCCTGCTGCTGCGCGCCGGCGACGAGGGCACCGGACGCGAGGTCGAGCTCCGCAGCGGGACCGAGCGCGCCAGCGAGCGCCGCGACCCGCTGCTCACCCTCGCGGGCCAGGCGGGCGCCGGCGCAGGCGCGCACGCCGCCTCGGTGGTCCACGGCAGCCACGCGCGCGGCTCCTTCGGCCTCACCACGGCCGAGTCGGGCGTCCTCGGGCGCGTCGCCCTCGGCAAGCGCCTCACGAGCCTCATCACGGTCTTCGCGCTCTTCTTCGCCGCGCTCGTGGCCAACCTCACCTACGTCCAGCAGATCGACGCCTCGCGCATCCAGAACCTGCCGAGCAACAACCACACGATCGCCAAGAGCGCCTACGTGCAGCGCGGCGCGATCATCACCTCCGACGGCGTCACGCTCGCCGAGAGCGTGCAGCAGGCCGACGGCACCTACCTGCGCAACTACCCCCAGGGCTCGCTCGCGCAGCACACGGTGGGCTACGTCTCCACCCAGTACGGCAGCGCGGGCATCGAGGCCTCGATGAACGAGACCCTGACCGGCCACAAGGACTACTCAAACTGGCGCAGCGCGCTCTACTCCATGGCGGGCGTCTCGCAGAGCGGCTCCACCGTCGCGCTCACCATCAACTCGCAGATTCAGCGCGCCGCCGAGCAGGCGCTTGAGGGCTACACCGGCGCGATCGTGGTCCTCGACCCCAAGACCGGGGCGGTTCTCGCCAAGGCGTCCTCGCCGACCTACACGGTCTCCGAGCTCGATGCCGCCATCCAGGGCACCAACGGCGAGCTGCTCGACCGCACCACGCAGGCGCTCTACTCGCCCGGCTCCACGTTCAAGGCCGTCACCCTCTCCGCCGCGCTCGACTCCGGCACCGTGACGCTCGACGACGTCTACTACGCCGGCCCCTCGCTCGAGATCGGCGGCGCCGAGGTGACCAACTACGGCGGCAACGACTACGGCAGCCCCACCCTGCGCGAGGCCTTCGCGCTCTCCTCGAACACGGCGTTCGCCCAGGTGGGCACCGAGCTCGGCGCGAGCACGCTCGTGAGCTACGCCAACGCCTACGGCTACGGGCGCAAGATCGGCCAGGACTTTGACTGCCTCACCTCGCTCATGCCCGACCCCTCCGAGATGACGGAGTGGGAGACCGCGTGGGCGTCCTGCGGCCAGCCCGTGGGCCAGCACGAGAGCCCGGCCGGCCCGCAGACCACCGTCATGCAGAACGCCGTGGTGGCCCAGACCATCGCCAACGGCGGCGTGGCGATGGACCCCTACGTCGTTGACCACGTCCTCTCCCCAGAGGGCGTCGTGACCTCCCAGACCACGCCCCGCTCGCTCGGGCAGGTCATCTCCTCCCAGACGGCCGACCGGATGAAGGAGGCCATGCTCGGCGTCGTCGACCACGGCACCGGACGTCGCGCCCAGGTCGCGGGAGTGCAGGTTGCCGGCAAGACCGGCACCGCGGAGGTCGAGAACGGCAACATAAACTCGTTCTTCATCGGCTTCGCGCCGTACGACAACCCGACGCTGGTCATCTCGGTCTGCGTCGAGGGCCAGGGTGAGGACGTCGAGGGGTTTGCCGCCGGCCTGGCCGGCCAGGTGCTCGCCTCGGCGCTCCAGGTCCAGGCGTCAGGCGCGGGCAGCTGATGGGGGTGTGACGAGAGGAACCACCAGACGAAGCCCAAACGCAGCAGAAACGACCACCCCGGCGCCCGAGGGCGCCCCAGCGAGAAGGACGCGGCCCAGCCGCGGGGAATAGGAGAGATGCGATGTCAGCGATGATGCTCGGCGGACGCTACCAGGTCCAGGACAAGATCGGCGCGGGAGGCATGGCCACGGTGTACCGTGGCCTCGACGAGGTGCTCGGGCGTACCGTGGCCATCAAGACGATGCTGCCCCAGTACGCCAACGACCCCTCCTTCGCTGCGCGATTCAAGCAGGAGGCGCAGGCCGCGGCGGCGCTCCAGAGCCCCTACATCGTGAGCGTCTACGACTGGGGCAAGGACGCCGACACCTACTACATCGTCATGGAGTACCTGCGCGGAACCGACCTCAAGAGCGGCATCCGCAAGCACGGCGCCCTCGACTGCAAGAAGGTCGCCCAGATCGGCTCGCAGATCGCGCAGGCGCTCTCGGTGGCCCACAGGCACGACATCATCCACCGCGACATCAAGCCGCAGAACATCATGGTGCAGCCCGACGGCAACATCAAAGTGATGGACTTCGGCATCGCGCGCGCCAAGAACAGCCACCTCACGCAGGACAACTCCGTCCTCGGCACCGCGCACTACGTCTCCCCCGAGCAGACCCAGGGCAAGGAGCTCGGCCCCACCACCGACATCTACTCGCTCGGCATCGTGATGTACGAGGCCGCCACGGGACAGGTCCCCTTCCAGGGCGACGACGCCATCTCGGTTGCCCTCAAGCAGGTCAACGAGCAGCCCAAGCCGCCCAGCCAGCTCAACCCCGCCGTTGACCCGAGCCTCGAGTCCATCATCCTCAAGTGCATGCAGAAGAACCCCGCCGAGCGCTTCCAGACGGCCGACGAGCTCTACCGCACCCTGCGCGACTACCTCGCCGGGCGCATGCAGGCGGTCAACAGCGCCACGGCGATGCTGCCGGCCCAGCCCACCAACAAGCTCGACCGCGGAGCGGGCACCATCCCCGCCGCCGGCGGGACCGCCTCCATGCCGCGCGTCGAGCGCGCCAACCGCTACCGCGGCCAGAGCGCGACCGAGCAGGCCGCCGAGCAGGAGGCCGAGCGCCAGCGCAAGCGTCGTCGCAACATCATCCTCGGCGTCATCGGGGGCATCGCGGTTCTTGCCGTGGTAATCTTTGCCGTCACGAGCCTGCTCGGCTCCGGGACGACCATGCGCACGGTCCCCAACCTCATCACGCTCACCCAGGATGAGGCGATCGAGGAGATCGAGGCCGCCGGCTTCGTCGCGGGCACGCCTGAGGAGGTCTACAGCAGCAGCTACCCCGAGGGACAGGTCTGCGAGCAGGACCCGCGCGCCTACCGCGAGATGCCCGAGGGCTCCACGATCAACTTCAAGGTCTCCAAGGGCGAGGAGCCCGTGGAGCAGACGAGCGTCCCCGACCTCACCAACAAGACCGAGGAGGAGGCGCAGGCGCTTCTCGCCGAAGCCAACCTCAAGGGACGCGCGGGTGAGGAGCGCGAGGACGCCAACATCGAGCAGGGGCTCATCTGCGACCAGGACTACGATCCCGGCAGCAGCGTCGACGTGGGCACCACCATCACCTACTACGTCTCCAGCGGCAGCGGCCAGGAGGTCATCCCCAACGTCGAGGGCGACGACGAGAGCACCGCACGCTCGCGCCTCGAGTCCGCCGGCTTCGTCGTGAGCAGCCAGACCTCGAACAGCGACACGGTGGCCGAAGGCCACGTCATCTACACCACGCCCGGCGTCGGCGAGACCGCCGACGTGGGCTCCACCGTCACCATCTACGTCTCCTCCGGACCTGCCGCGCCCAAGGAGTACGACGTGCAGTACGTGGTGGGCTGGACCTACGCGGAGGCCTACGCCGCCCTCACCAACCAGGGATTCAGCCCCGTCCTGGCCACCGGCAACTCCGCGGAGGGCATCGTCTCGAGCCAGTCCGTGACCGGGACCGCGCCCAAGGGCGCCGAGATCGTCCTCACCACGCGCACGCCTGACACCGGCTCCGGAGACGGCGAGGGCACCGATGGCGAGACCGAGGGCAACGGGGCTCAGGGAATCACCGGGCTCTCGGCCAACACTGGGGCATAGCGGATCCTACCATCACGATACGCGGCGCGGCCGCCGAGGTTCTTCTCGGCGGCCGCGCCCTTTTATGCATACGGTCGGCATGGTTTGGGGTCTCCCGGAAATGGGCCGCACAAAAAGACAGGCCAGTCGAGAAGTACGACTGGCCTGCGTAATTTCTGGTGCCCCCGGGCCGATTCGAACGGCCGACACCCGCTTTAGGAGAGCGGTGCTCTATCCCCTGAGCTACGAAGGCGTGCAAGCTATTCTATCACCGGTTTGACCCGGCGACAAAAGCTACTTCTTGCGGCGCTCCTCCTTCTGGCGGCGCTTCTCGAGCTGCGCGGCGCGGTCCTGCTCGAAGAGCTCAAGCATGCGCTTGTCGGACATGGAGTGGACCATGACCTCGGCCTTCTTGCGGTAGGGACGACGACGCACGAGGTCGTAGATGAACGAGCCGATGATGAGGATGTAGGCGCCGCCGAGCGTGACGACCGTGGCGATGCCCTGCCAGGTGCCGAGGTCGGGCTGCTGGCCGTAGAAGTAGGTGAGGGCCAGGGAGACGACGGCAAGCGCCATGCCGACGCCGATCACGATCCAGAAGTTGCGCTCGGAGCGGCGGTACTCGGGC
Source organism: Olsenella sp. An188 (assembly GCF_002160255.1). Classification (GTDB taxonomy): domain Bacteria; phylum Actinomycetota; class Coriobacteriia; order Coriobacteriales; family Atopobiaceae; genus Thermophilibacter; species Thermophilibacter avistercoris. The sequence goes on from NZ_NFKF01000006.1 coordinate 41,814, forward strand.
ATGCTGTGCAGCACGAGGTCGTAGGCGCGGTTGCGCGCGTCCTGGGCCTCGCGCTCGCGACGCTTGCGCTCGCGCTTCTCGTCCTTGGTCTCGCTGACCCAGGGATCGGCCGACTTGGGCTTGGAGGCCATGCGCACGGAGGACGCCGCCTCGCGCGCGGGCTTGGCCTTGGCAGCGGAGGGGCGCGAGAAGCCCTTCTTCTCCTCGTCGGTCACGGCGGCCGCCTCCTTCTTGGGCCGGCCGATGACGTTGCCCTCGGCCTCGCGGCGAGCGCCCTCGATGGTGTCTTTCAGAGACATTGCTCTCCCTTACGCCCTCACGGGCTTGAACTCGATTCCGGTGATGATCTGGAATGCCTCGGCGTAGCGGGCGGAGGTGCCCTCGACGACCTCGGCGGGGATGCGCGGCGGCTCGCCGGTCATGTCCCAGTTGGCACGCAGCCAGTCGCGCACGTACTGCTTGTCGTAGCTCGGCTGGACGTGGCCCTCGGCGTAGCCCTCCGCCGGCCAGAAGCGGCTGGAGTCGGGCGTGAGGCACTCGTCGATGAGCGTGAGCTTGCCGTCGATGAAGCCAAACTCGAACTTGGTGTCGGCGATGATGATGCCGCGGGTCGCCGCGTAGTCAGCGGCGGCCTGGTAGATGGAGAGGGAGGCGTCACGCAGCTGCTCGGCCACGTCGGTGCCCACGATCTCGCAGCAGCGCTCGAAGGAGATGTTCTCGTCGTGGTCGCCCTGCTCGGCCTTGGTGGACGGGGTGAAGATGGGCTCGGGGAGCTTGGACGCCTCGGTGAGACCCGCGGGGAGCTTGATGCCGCAGACGGTTCCGTCCTCGTCGTAGGTCTTCTTGCCGGAGCCGGTGAGGTAGCCGCGCACGATGCACTCGATGGGCACGGTCTGGGCCTTCTTGACCAGCATGGAGCGGCCGGCGAGGTAGTCCGCGTAGGGCTTGAACTCCTCGGGGAGGTCCGCCACGTCGCAGGAAATCATGTGGTTGGGGATGAGGTCCGCAAAGCGCTCGAACCAGAACGCCGAGATGCGCGTGAGGATCTCGCCCTTGTGGGGGATCTCGTCGGGCAGGATGAAGTCATAGGCGCTGATGCGGTCGGACGCCACCATGAGCAGGCTGTCGCCGCAGTCGTAGATGTCGCGCACCTTGCCGCGCGAGTCCGGACGAAGTTCCATCTCAGCCATGCTGCCATCCTTTCGATGTCGTATCCACAAACTCCCAGTATACGTCACTGGGGCCAGGCGTGTGGGGGATGGACGGGCGCCGCGTGGCGCGGCCGGCGCGTCCTGCCGGGGTGCTACTCGTCGCGCGGCTTGCGCGGGCGCCGCAGCGGGATGCGCAGCGTGAAGGTGGTGCCCTTGCCGAGCTCGGACTCCACGAGGATCGTCCCGTTGTGGCGGTCCACAATCTCCTTGGTGATGGCCAGGCCCACGCCCAGGCCGCCCGAGACGCGCTCGCGGCTCACGTCGGAGCGCCAGAAGCGCGAGAAGGTCTGGGGGATGTCCTCCTTGGCGATGCCGATGCCCGTGTCCTGCACGGAGACGAGCACGTCGGAGCGGTCCTGGCGCAGCGAGACCTTGACCCAGCCGTCTGCGTTCGTGTAGCGCATCGCGTTGCTCATGAGGTTGACCACGGCCTCGCGGATGAGGTCGGGGTCGACGTCGGCGTAGAGCTCGCCGTGCGTCTCGTCCACGAAGCGCAGGTGCAGCCCGCGCTCGTGGAAGAGCTGGTGCTGGGCGGAGACGAGGCTGCGCACGAGATAGACCATGTCGGTCCGCTCGGCCTTGACCTCGGTGGTGCCGTTCTCGAGACGCGAGAGCCTCAGCATCGCGTCGATCAGGCGCGAGAGCCTGCGCACCTCGCCGGCGATGGTCTCGAAGTGCTCGTCGTCGGCCGGCAGCACGCCGTCCTGCATGGCCTCGATCGTTGCCTGGAGCGCCATGAGCGGCGTGCGCAGCTCGTGGGCGACGTCGCCGGTGAGCCGGTGCTCGAGCTTGAGGTCGCGCTCGATCGTGCTCGCCATGTCGTCGAACGTCTCGCCGAGCTGGCCGATCTCGTCGGAGCCCGTCACGCCGGAGCGCGCCGTGAGGTCGCCGTTCCTGATCTGCTTGGCCGTGGAGGTGATGCGCTGGATGGGCCGCGCGATGGAGCGCGAGACGAAGTAGCCGATCACGCAGGCGAGAACCGCGGCGATGGCGGCCGCCGTGGCGATGGCCCCGTAGGAGTTGGAGCGGAAGGCGGAGTCGGTCTTGGTGAGCAGCGCGTCAGACCCGAAGGCCCACAGGCGCACCGTGCCCACGACCTCGCCGTCGGGCGCCGTGATGGAGGCGCTCACCACGGCCTCGTGCGAGGTGGGGACCTGCGAGGGAACGGGCTTCTCGCCGCGGGCGGAGCCGGTCGAGTCGGCCGAGGCCCAGGTGTCGTCGTACAGGACGGTGCCGTCGGCGGCCGTCACCTGGACCACGATGTCCGGGGAGACCGACGAGGCGGACTCCGCCACCGCCGCCACGTCCTCGTCGAGCTCGCCCTCGCGCGCGTAGGCCTCGGAGATTGAGGCGGCCGTGGAGTCGGCGATGGCCTGCATGTTGGAGCGGGTGTAGGCCATGAACTGGCCCTCCCACACCACGCCGAGCACCGCGACGAGCACGAGCGCCGTCATGACCGCGGTGAGCGCGAAGGCGAAGCTCAGGCTCGTCGCGTACGGGCGCCCGCCCTTAGGGCGCGGCTTTATGGTGTTCCACGAGCTGCGCGAGGACGAGGCACGCTCGGGCGCCTCGTCGGGATGGGCGTCGTGCCCCGTCACAAAGCGAGCCGACACGGGGGCCTACTTGGCCGAGGCGTCCGCGGCCTTCTCGGGGGCCTCGAAGCGGTAGCCGACGCCGTGGACGGTGTAGAGCCAGCGCGGGTTGCGCGGGTCGTCGCCGAGCTTGGCGCGCAGGTTCTTGACGTGGGAGTCGATGGTGCGCTCGTAGCCCTCGAAGTCGTACCCGAGGACCTTCTCGACGAGCTCCATGCGCGTGTAGACGCGACCCGGGTAGCGGGCGAGCGTGGTGAGCAGCTTGAACTCGGAGGCCGTGAGGTCGACCTCCTTGCCCTCCACGAGCACCTTGTGACCGGAGATGTCGATCACGAGGTCGCCGAAGTCGAGGACCTCGAGGGCCGGCTCGGCCTCGGTGTGGGCGCGGCGCAGCAGGGCGCGCACGCGGGCGACGAGCTCGCGCGGGCTGAAGGGCTTGATGAGGTAGTCGTCGGCGCCGAGCTCGAGGCCGATGATGCGGTCCTCGACCTCGCCCTTGGCCGTGAGCATGATGATGGGCACGTTCGAGGTCTCGCGGATGGCGCGGCACACGCGCTCGCCCGAGAGCTTGGGGAGCATGAGGTCAAGGATGACGAGGTCGAAGGTGTGCTTCTCGAACTCCTCGACGGCGCTCTGGCCGTCACCGACCCCGCGCACGATGTAGTTCTCGCGCTCGAGATAGGCGGCGACGGCGTCGCGGATGGCCTTCTCGTCCTCGACCAGCAGGATCTTCTTCTCGTCTGAAGCCATCTGGGGGCCTCCCTGTGTCTGCTCGCGTTGCCACGGACGTGGCCCGTAGTGACACTAGTGTACCCCACCGGCCTGCGGGCGATTCACAGGTTACAGGCGGAAGGTACGTACCGACACGGAAGCGGGGTAACCGGTGTCCGCGTCCTTGACCGTCGAGAAGGTCACGAAGAGGTCGCACTCCCCCGCGCGCGCCGGGAACTCGCCGTAGTCGAGCGAGCGGTCCACCGAGGATATGCCCGAGTAGGTCCGGTTTGCCACGTCGACCACGTAGTAGGCGGACGCGGCGTTGAGGACCTTCACGATGACGACGTCGCCCTTGCCGCAGCCCCCCTCGGAGGGCTCGGCGGAGATGCGGAAGAAGCCGCCGTCCGCGGTGCCGATGTAGGTCCCCATCTGCCCGAGGAGGCCGCCCGAGCTGTAGCTGGCCTCGACGGACACGAGGAAGCGCTCGCCCACGCGCGAGGCGCGGAAGGGCCGCACGCTCTGGGGCATCACGAGCTGGTCGACCCTGGTGGCGAGGTCATCGTCGAGCGAGTAGGCCGTCACGCCGTAGTAGACGCCCTGGTCGGCGCGGACGCGGGGGGTGAGCGTCACCACGTCTCCCGAGACGGTCGGCGCCGTGGCGAAGCGGCCCGGCGACTCCACGACGGCCTTGGCCTCGGAGTCCCCGGAGCGCCACAGGTAGCAGTGCGAGCTCTCCGCGGTTCTCGACCCGCCGACCGCAGGCTGCACCTGCCAGATCACCAGGTCGCCCGTGACCGCGAACGGCGCCGGGTCAAAGTCGGAGTCCCCCTCCCAGAGCGTCTTGGTGTCGCCGGTGAGCTCGCCGCCCGAGAAGGACGACGCGTAGAGCGTCCAGGCGCGCGTGACGAGGTCGAGCTCGACCCAGGCGTAGACGGAGTCCGAGCAGCGGACGTCGTAGATGACCGTGGTGGTCGACTGCCCCATCGGCACCGACACCACCTCGACGAGCTGCCCGGACGAGACCGAGAGCGCGGAGCCCTTTACCATGGGCGTGGCCGACGAGCCCGCCGTGGTGACCGGGATCCAGGCGCCCTCGGCGGGGTGGAGCACGTTGCCGAGGGCGATGGTCCAGGCGTTCTCCTCCACGAGCGTGGAGTCGACCTGCTCGAACGAGTCGAGCACGTTCTCGGCGGAGTCCTCGTCCACGACGACCGGGTCCGAGGTCTGCTCGTCAGAGGTGTGCGTGCAGCCGGAGAGGACCCCCACCGCGGCGGCGACGGCGGTGCCGGCGGCCGCGGTCTTGAAGAACGAGCGCCTGGTCAGCCTGGGGAAGCGCATGGGCTAGGCCTGGGCGATCGCGGCCTGGGCCTCCGTGAGCGCGCGCGAGAGCTGGTCGGCGCACGAGGTCTTGCGCGGGCCACAGGTGTTGCCCTCGAGGATGCTGGCGATCTCGGCGGCGGGCTTGCCTGCCACGAGGCGCCCGATGGCCTTGAGGTTGCCGTTGCAGCCGCCCTCGAAGGAGACGGCCTCGATGGTCTTGCCGTCGTCGGACAGGTCGATGTGGATGGCGCGCGAGCAGACCCCGCGCGGGGTGTAGTCAAAGTGCTGCATGGTGGTTCTTCTCCCCTCGTTGCTTGCTCACAGCAGTATACCCGCCCAGCCGCGCGCAAGACGGCCCCGCGGGCGAGAAGTGCCCGCGGGGCCGAGACGCGTCACGTGACGCGGCGCCTAGAACTCGAGCTGCTCCAGGCGATCGAAGACCACGCCGGCACGCGTGAGGAAGGCACGCGGGTCGAAGATGGCGTCGAGCTCCTCCGCGGGCACGGTGCAGCGCGGGTCCGCCTCGAGCTTCTCACGGAAGGTGCTGCCGGCCTCGCACTGCTGGACCTCGCGCCACGTGGCCATGGCGTTCTCCTGCACGATGGCGTAGGCCTCCTCGCGCGTGATGCCGGTCTCCACGAGGGCGAGCAGCACCTTGGAGGAGTAGATGAGGCCGCGGGTCTTGTTGAGGTTGGCCATCATCTGGGCCGGGTAGAGGATGAGGCCGTCCACGATGCGGATGAGGCACTGGAGCATGTGGTCGAGCGCGATGAAGCTGTCCGCCTGCGCCACGCGCTCGGCGGAGCTGTGCGAGATGTCGCGCTCGTGCCAGAGGGCCACGTTGTCAAAGGCGACCTGCGCGTTGGCCTTGACCACGCGGGAGAGGCCGCAGACCTTCTCGAGCGTGATGGGGTTGCGCTTGTGCGGCATGGCGGAGCTGCCCTTCTGGCCCTTCTTGAACGGCTCCTCGGCCTCCAGGGTGTCGGTCTTCTGGAGGTTGCGGATCTCCGTGGCGATGCGCTCGCAGGTGGCGGCGGTGGTGGCCAGGACGCCGGCGAGGTAGGCGTGGTGGTCGCGGCTGATGACCTGCGTGGACAGCGGGTCGTGGACCAGGCCCAGGTGCTCGCAGACGTACTCCTCCACGAACGGGTCGATGGAGCTGTAGGTGCCCACAGCGCCGGAGATGGCGCCAAAGGCCACGTTCTTGCGCGCGTCCACGAGGCGGTCGAGGTCGCGCTTGAGCTCCCAGGCCCAGCTGCCGAACTTCATGCCAAAGGTCATGGGCTCCGCGTGGATGCCGTGCGTGCGGCCCACGCAGAGGGTGTCGCGCTCCTCGAAGGCGCGGCGCTTGCAGATCTCGCCAAGCCTGCGCACGTCCTCGATCAGGATGTCGGTGGCCTGGACGAGCTGGTAGCACAGGGCGGTGTCGCCCAGGTCGGACGAGGTCATGCCAAAGTGCACCCAGCGGGAGGGCTTGGGCTCGCCCTCGGGCACGTCGCGGTCGATGTACTCGCCCATGTTGGTGAGGAAGGCGATGACGTCGTGGTTGGTCACGGCCTCGATGGCGTCGACCTCGTCCTTGTTGAAGTCCGCGTGCTCGCGGATCCAGGCGGCCTCCTCGCGCGTGATGCCGATCTTGCCCATCTCGGCGTGCGCCTCGCAGGCCAGGACCTCGATCTCCTGCCAGATGCGGTACTTGTTCTCCAGCGAGAAGATGTGGCCCATCTCGGGGCGGGTGTAGCGATCAATCATGTGGGGCTCCTTCGGCGTCGCGCTGCATACCAGCCTGATTCTACCGCAGGGGCGAGAAGAACCTCTACGCCACGCGGCCCTCGTCCGCGGCCAGCGCCGCGCGGGCCTCCCCGAGCTGGACCACCACGGCGTCGTGGCCGGTTCCGCCGTAGGTCACGCGGGCGTTGGCAATGCCGGCCGGGTCGAGGTCGCGGGCGACGTCCTCCTCGAACAGCGGGCTCGCGGCGGCAAACTCCTCGGCCGTGAGGTCCTCGAGGCCCTTGCCATGCTTCTCGCAGTAGAGCACGAGCTCGCCCACCACGCGGTGCGCCTCGCGGAAGGGCATGCCCTTCTTGGCCAGGTAGTCGGCCACGTCCGTGGCGGCCGAGAAACCCGTGCCCGCCTGCGCGAGCATGGCGTCGGCGTTCACGGTCATGGTCTCGACCATGCCCGCGGCGATCTCCATGCAGTCGCTGAGCGTGCGAGCGGCGTCGAGCGGGCCCTCCTTGCACTCCTGGAGGTCCTTGTTGTAGGCGAGCGGCAGGGACTTCATCGTGGTGAGCAGCGCCATGAGGTCGCCGTAGACGCGGCCGGTCTTGCCGCGCGTGAGCTCGGCGAAGTCGGGGTTCTTCTTCTGCGGCATGATCGAGGAGCCCGTGGAGTAGCTGTCCGAGAGCGTGATGAAGCCGAACTCGGTGGAGCTCCACAGCACGATTTCCTCGCACAGGCGCGAGAGGTGCATCATGGAGACGGCGCAGGCGTACTCGAGGTCGAGCAGGTAGTCGCGGTCGGAGACGGCGTCGAGCGAGTTGGGGATGGTGCGGCCAAAGCCCAGGAGCTCGGTAGTGCGCTGGCGGTTCAGCGGGTAGGTGGTGCCGGCGAGCGCCGCCGCGCCGAGCGGGTTGGCGTCCGCGGCGTCGCGCGCGGCGACGAGGCGGACGTGGTCGCGCGTGAACATCCAGAAGTAGGCGAGCAGGTGGTGGGAGAGCAGCACCGGCTGGGCGTGCTGCAGGTGGGTGTAGCCGGGCATCACCACGTCGAGGTTCTTCTCGGCAACGTCGAGAAGGACGCGACGCAGGGCGCGGTTGCCGGAGAGCAGCTGGTCGCAGAGGTCCTTGGCGAGCAGGCGGATGTCGGTGGCCACCTGGTCGTTGCGCGAGCGGCCGGTGTGCAGGCGGCCGCCGGGCGTGCCGATGTTGCGGGTGAGCGCGCCCTCCACGGCCATGTGGACGTCCTCGTCGTTGACGTCCCAGACAAAGGTGCCCTCCTCGATCTGGGCGGCGATGTCGGCGAGGCCCTCGTCGATGGCGGCCTGGTCCTCGGCCGAGATGATGCCCTGCTCGGCGAGCATGCGAGCGTGCGCGCGGCTGCCGGCTATGTCCTGGGCCGCCATGCTCTTGTCGACCCCGAGGCTTGCGCCAAACTCCTGCGTGAACTGGTCAACGCCCTTCTCGAACCTGCCGCCCCACAGCGCCATGAGCCCTCCTTGCTCGCGTTTTGTCCCAACAAGCTTACCAAAGCGGGAACGGGTCCTTGCGCGAGCGCCCGTCGCGTAGCATGGGTTTTACGGACCGCCCGGCGAACGCTTGCCGCCGTCCGCAGCTGCCCCGCGCCCGGGCGGCAAGGGGTGTGATACCCTACCGGCCACCGCGCGGCCCCCATCGCACAACGAAAGGGGTCGCCATGCTGATTTGCGTCAACAAGACGTCTGCGCTCGCACTTCTGCGACACGTCCGGGCAACCGGGGAGCTCGCGCACGCCCAGATCCGCGGCCTGCCCGAGCCGGACCCCCTCCCGCAGCGCAGGTGGACTGCGCGGCTCATCCCCCACGAGCTACTCGGCCTGCGCGACGCGCCCAGTCCCGAGCGGCGCGTGTGCGTGGCCGTCCCCTCGCAGGAGACGCGGCCGCTCGCCTCCTTCTTCTCAAGCACGGTGTATTCCACGGGATTGCCCCCAGGATCGTTCTTACAGCTGAGCGATGATCTGGTCATTCCCTGTCCCGAGCTGCTCTTTATCGAGCTCGCCAGAGTCATGCACCCGGCCGTGCACGAGCTCCTCGGCTATGAGCTCTGCGGGACGTTTGCCCGCAGCCCAATTGACCCCCGCACGGGCGGCGTGACTCATGGCCTCGACCCCGTTACGGATGTTCTGCGCATCGGTGACTATATCGACCGGTGTCAGGGGATTGCCGGAATGCCCGCGGCGAGGCGTCACCTGAAGAACGTGCGGGACAACGCGTGGTCGGCAATCGAGGCTGTGATGGCGTTGATGGTCGTGCGGCCCGTCAGGGATTTGGGGTATGGAATCGAAAAGATCACCCTCAACAAGCGGCAGGGCAATCCACGCGCACTCGTCCAGCGCGGGTGCATGAGCAGCAGGGTTCCCGACATTGTGCTCGACGACCTCCCTGTCGGCTTCAACTACGACGGCCACGATCATCTCAACCTCTCGTCAATCATCAAATCCATTAGCAACTCCACGGAGCTGAGGGCATCGCTTGCCCAGCTGAGGAATAAGTACGTAGACGACCGCAAGCGCGACAGGGAGCTCGCCGCACAGGGACGGGTGGTCATGCCGGTTGTTGCCGAGGACGTTTTTGCGTGTGGCGGCCTTGATACGGTGGTCCTTGAGGCCCTGATGGCATCAGAGCGGCTCGGCGGACCCGCGGCGGCCAGCGTCGTCGAAGACGGGGCGTGGGATCACCAGGTGGAGCAGGCAAGACAGCAGCTCGTCTGGTCCCTTCTGCCCTGGGAGGGAGGAAAATCTCTGGGGGCCTTCTGATTGGGGCCACATTAGAGGGACCCGCGGGAAATTAATCCACATTTCAGGGCGCTCAGAAAACAGCCAACTGGCCTTTTGCTCGATTCACAAAACCAAATGTGGATTAATTTCCCGTCACCGGGCGGCGCGCCTCCGCTCAGCGTCGCGGAATCCGCACGGTGAAGCGCGTGCCCACGCCCTCGTGCGAGACGAGGTCGATCGTGCCGCCGTGCTCTTCCACGATCCAGCGCGCTATGGCCAGCCCCAGGCCCGTCCCCTCCTTGGACGCGTCGCGCGCGGCGTCGGCGCGCCAGAAGCGCTCGAAGACGTGGGTGGCCTCCTCGGGTGACATGCCCATCCCCTCGTCGCGCACAGAGTAGGAGACGGAGTCGGCATCTGCCGCCACGTCCAGCAAGATCCTCGTGCCCGTCGCCGAGTAGCGCGCCGCGTTCTGCACGATCACGCGCGCGGACTGCTTGACCATCGACGCGTCACAGGTCACGACGAAGCGCTCGTCGCTCGCGGCGTTGGTCGAGAAGCCCAGCTCGTAGGCGTGGTCGGCGTCGATCATGGCCGACTCGCCCGCCACCTCGCTCACCAGCGCGGCGAGGTTCACGGGCGCGAGCTCGAGCGTGTTGCGCCCCGAGTCCCCGCGCGCGAGAAACAGCAGCTGCTCCACCAGCTCCTGCATGTGCGCGCCCTCGGCCTTGAGCGCGGCGATGGACTCCTCCAGGACCGCTCGGTCGTCCTTGCCCCAGCGGTCGAGCATGTTCACGTAGCCCTGGATGACCGCGATCGGCGTGCGCAGCTCGTGGCTCGCGTCGGAGACGAAGCGAATCTGCTGGAGCTTGGCCTCCTGCATCTGGCGCAGCAGCCCGTTGAGCGCCACCTCGATGCTCGCCAGGTCGTCGACGCCGGTCTTTACCTGCGGCGAGTCGACCGACGCCCGCTCGATGGCCTGCTCGAGGCTCTCGATCTTGCTCGCGTCCATGATGTCCTTGGACCCGAGCGCCTCCGCGCTCAGGGCGAGCGCGTTCAGGGGCTGCAGCCTGCGCCGGATTCGTCGGACGTCCGAGAAGATGCCCAGCAGGCTCAGCAGCTCGACGGCAAGAAGGGCGGCGCCCGCGGGCCACAGGGAGATGAGGTCAGAGCCGGGCTCGAAGAAGAACCAGTCGCCCGCCGGGGTCGGACCCGTCTTGACGGCGAGCGTCAGCGCATCGAGCCCGCTGCGGTCCGTGCTGAAGAAGAGCTCGCAGGTCACGTGGTCAGCTGGGATGATGCCGTAGGCGAGCGCGTCGGCCGGGAGGTCCCGGGCGTACCCCACCCAGAGCGCGGCAAGCACGGCGAGAAGAGCGATCAGGTCCACGAGGACCCACCGCACGAGCCGCCTCCACCAGAAGCCGAGCGCGATTCTCCACGCAATCGAGGAGGAGCGCTTCTCGCCCGCCGCGAGCTGGGTGCTGGGAGGCTCAGCCTTCTCTGACAACGTAACCAACCCCTCGGACGGTGGTGATGAGCTTGACGCCAAAGCGGTCGTCGAGCTTGGCGCGCAGGTGGGCTATGTGCACGTCAACCACGTTGGTCTCCCCCACGTAGTCGTAGCCGAGGGCCTCCTGCGCGAGCTGGACCCGCGTGAGCACGCGCCCCGGGTGCTCCATGAGGGCGCGCAGGACCTCGAACTCGCGGTTGGTGAGCTCCACGGGCTCGTCGCGCACGGAGACCACGTGGCGCTCGGGGTCGAGCGTCACCCCGCAGGCGGCGAGAACGCCCGCGGCGTCGGGCTCGGACAGGGCGGCGGGGGCGTGCCTCTTGAGCGCCACCCGCACGCGGGCGAGAAGCTCCTCGATGGCAAAGGGCTTGGTCACGTAGTCGTCCGCGCCGGCGTCGAGGCCGGCGACCTTGTCCATCACCGCGTCGCGCGCCGTGAGCATGATGACGGGGACGTCCTTCTCGCGCCGGATGCGCCGCAGGACCTCCATGCCGTTGAGCTGGGGCAGCAGGATGTCCAGGAGGACGAGGTCGAAGTCCACGTCCAGCGCCCGGTCCACGGCCGAGCGCCCGTCCGCGACCCACGTGACCTCGTAGCCCTCGTGCGCGAGCTCGAGCTCGACGAAGCGCGCAAGCTTCTCCTCGTCCTCGACGAGCAGGACCCTAGTCATGGCTCGGCTCCTCGGCGCCGCGCGCCTCGGGCTCGGGCTCCGGCGTCGCCGCCTTGTTGTCCGGCGAGAAGGACGCGGGCTCGTCGGCGGGCTCGGAGTCCGCACGCTCCTCCGCACGCGGCGCGGGCGCCGGGGTCGCCGGCCGCGGGGCGTAGGCCGGTGCGGGCGCCGGGGCAGGCGCGGGGGCCGTCGCGCGAGTCGCGGCGCGCGGCTCCTCCGCCTCCTCCGCCGGCCTCTCTATCCGACAGAAGAAGACCAGGTAGGCGAGGAAGAACACGGGAAGGATGAGCGCCATCCACCAGACGGGCTGGAACGGGCCCAGGTAGACGGCGCGCCCGGTCGAGGCCGACGAGAGCAGCAGCCACAGCACCTCGCCCAGCACGGTGGGCAGAAGCGGCAGCTGCACGGACTTCTCGCCGTTGCGGTAGGAGACCACCTTGCTGTCCATGCCGCGCCGCAGGAAGCGCCGGCACGCCGCCGCCATCCGCGAGAGCCAGCCCGCGGCCGCGCGCGGCCCCGACTGCGCCGAGCGTGCGTAGGCGTCCTGCGCCGCTCGCATCTCGCTCGAGACCCCCGCGCCCGGCGCGCCGGTCGACGCGCGCGCCGTCCCCGTCTGCGAGTAGCCACGCTCCTCCAGCCACACCAGGGCGTCCAGGACGTCGTCCCCGCAGGCGTCGAGTGCCGCCTTCGCGTCCGCGTAGCCCACGCCGGCCTTCTCGCGCACGGTCTCCACAAGCTCGATCTTCTCCATGGCAATCCCCTCTCTCGGTCGGTTGCCAGATCCGTCTCTGAGAACATGGTCCCAGGGCCAGATTAACCTCACCTTGAGAGGGGATTAACGTTTTCCCCAGCTTTGTCGGCCGGCGGGCCGGAAGGGATACGAAGGGACCGTCCCCTTGTCTCCTAGTGCACGGGCTGGAGGCCGGAGCCGGGGCCCTGGACCTTGGACCAGGTCTTGGACTGCAGGCCGTGGAGCTCGATGAAGCCGCGCGCCGCGCTGTGGTCGAAGGTGTCACCCTCGTCGTAGGTGGCCAGGTTGTAGTCGTAGAGGCTGTAGGGGCTGCGCACGCCGTCGACGAACAGGCCGCCCTTGCACAGGATGATGCGCACGTCACCGGTCACGAACTTCTGCGTGTAGGCGTTGTACGCGTCGATGGCGTTGCGGTTCTGGGAGAACCACAGGCCGCGGTAGACGGTCGAGGCCCACTCCACGTCCATCTTGGCCTTCTGCTTGAGGGTCTCGGCGTCGAGGCAGAGCTGCTCGAGCGTCTGGTGGGCCTGGATGAGCAGCAGCGCGGCCGGGCACTCGTAGCACTCGCGGCTCTTAATGCCCACGACGCGGTCCTCGATCATGTCGATGCGGCCGTAGCCGTTGCGGCCCGCGATCTCGTTGGCCTTGATGATGAGGCTGAGCAGGTCCATCTTCTCGCCGTTGATGGCGGTGGGGATGCCCCCCTCGAAGGAGATGACGACCTCCTCCGGCTCGGCCGGGCAGTCCTCGAGGTTGGCCGTCATCGTCCAGATGTCCGCGGGCGGCTTGTTCCAGGTGTCCTCGAGCACGCCGCACTCGATGGCGCGGCCCCAGAGGTTGTCGTCGATGGAGTAGGGCTTCTTCTTGGTGGTGGGCACGGGCACGCCGTTGTTCTCAGCCCACTCCATCTCGGAGTCGCGCGTGGTGAGGTCCCAGACGCGCACCGGCGCGATGATCTCCAGCTCGGGGTCGAGCGCGCGGATGCAGGTCTCAAAGCGCACCTGGTCGTTGCCCTTGCCCGTGCAGCCGTGCGCGATGTACTTGGCGCCGTACTGGTGTGCGATGTCCACGAGGTGCTTGGAGATCAGCGGGCGGGACAGGGCGGAGAGCAGCGGGTAGACGCCCTCGTACTTGCCGTTGGCCCAGATCGCCTTGGAGAGGATCTTCTCGGCGTACTCGGCGCGCATGTCGAGCGCCTCGGAGGCGATGGCACCCATGTCGAGCGCCTTCTGCTTGATCCAGGAGAGGTCCTTCTCGTCCTGGCCCACGTTGCCGCAGATGGCGATGACGTCGAGGTTCTTCTCGACCTGCAGCCACTTGACGATGACGGAGGTGTCCAGTCCGCCGGAGTACGCAAGAACGACCTTTTCCTTCTCAGCCATGGTGATTCCCTTCGGTTGGTTGGCTAGCAGCTTGACGTGCATACAAGAAAGCCCCGACGTCGCGGGGCGCTTGGAGCCGAGGCTGGCGATAAGAACCGGCAAGCTTGAAGCGACACGCGACATCTAGGGCGTGATTCGTCGGTTCTGGCGTCGGGAGGGGAGGAGGGCCGCAGCGGGCGTCTGCGCGCTGTGAACGTTCATAAACGTTGGCCTCCTCAAGTACGTTGAGCGGGCGCGGGCTATTGGCCCGCGGCTGTCTGACGAGGCTGACTATAGACCGCCGCGGCGGCGTGGTCCGGAATTGAATTCGAGTGGAAACAAAAAGGGCCGGACGCCGAGAAGGACGTCCGGCCCGAGGGCTGCGGGAGCGCGGCTATCCGGCCACGATGGCGATACCGCTGCTCGTGCCGATGCGGTCGGCACCGGCGTCGACCATGGCCTGGGCCTCGGCGGCGTTGTGGATGCCGCCGGACGCCTTGACCTTGCAGCGGTCCCCCACGGTCTTGCGCATGAGGGCCACGTCCTCGACGGTGGCGCCGCCGGTCGAGAAGCCCGTGGAGGTCTTCACGAAGGTGGCGCCCGCCTCGACGGAGAGCTCGCAGGCGCGCACGATCTGCTCCGGCGTGAGCAGGCAGGTCTCGAGGATCACCTTGACGCAGCGGCCGCGGGCGGCCTCCACGACGGCGGCGATGTCGGCGCAGACCGCGTCGTCCTCCCCGGCGAGCAGCCAGCCGACGTTGATGACCATGTCGAGCTCGTCGGCGCCGTCGGCGACGGCGCAGGTGGCCTCGGCCACCTTGCCGGCGGTGGACATGGCGCCGAGCGGGAACCCGATGACCGTGCAGACCTTGACCGGGCTGTCGGCAAGGCGCTCGGCGGCCGTGGCCACCCAGCACGAGTTCACGCAGACGGAGGCAAAGCCGTGCTCGGCGGCCTCGTCGCAGAGGCGCTCGACCTGCTCGCGCGTGGCGTTGGCCTTGAGGACGGTGTGGTCGATGATCGATGCGAGGCTCATGCGAGGCCTCCCTTGACCGAGGCCACGAGGTCGTCGGCGGTGAGGTGGAAGTCCTTCTGGAGCCACGCGGGGTCGCCCACCTGGCCGAAGCGCTCCTTCACGCCGTGACGGACGAGCTTGACGCCCGCACCGGCCTCGGCGAGCGTAGCGGCGACGGCGTCGCCCAGGCCGCCGATGACGCCGTGGTTCTCGAAGGTGACCACGAGCTTCTTGCCGGCCGCCTCGGAGAGCACGAGCTCCTCGTCGAGCGGCTTGACGCAGAACATGTCGACCACCGAGCAGGAGACGCCCTCGGCCTCGAGCGCCTCGGCGGCGTCGAGGGCCTCGCTCACGAGCTGGCCGCACGCAACGATCAGCACGTCGGAGCCCTGGCGCAGCAGGTTGCCCTTGCCGAACTCGAACGTGGAGCCCGGCTCGTAGACGTTGCGGACGTTCTTGCGGTTGGCGCGGATGTAGTGGATGCCCTCCATCTTGGCGTACTCGGCCACGATCCAGCGCATCTGGGTCTCGTCGGCCGGGTCGCAGACGATGGCGCCGGGGATGGTGCGCATGAGCGCCATGTCCTCCCACGTGGTGTGCGTGCCGCCGTTGATGCCCACGGCAAAGCCCGGGTCGGAGCCGAAGATGTTGAGCGTGTTGTGCGCGTAGGCGCCCGAGAGGAAGATCTGGTCGAAGACGCGGCGCGTGGAGAAGGGCCCGAAGGTGTGCGTGAAGGGGTGGTAGCCCTCGGAGGACATGCCGGCGGCCACGCCGATCATGTTGGCCTCCGCGATGCCGCACTGGATGAGGCGGCCCGGATACTTCTTGGCGATGTTGGTGAAGCGGCTCGCGCCGCCGAGGTCGGCCTCGAGCGCGACGACGCGCTCGTCGTCTGCCATGGCGAGCTCGATGGCGTCGACCATGACGTCGCGCAGCTCCATGCCCTTCTCGTCACGGTTCTTGGCAAGCGTGAACACTATGCCTCACTCCCCTCGATGTAGGCGGTCAGCTCGGCGATGGCGGCGTCGGCGGCCTCCTTGCAGGCCGGGTCGGAGAACTTGACCGAGTGGTTGCCCGCGTAGGTCTCGAAGAACGGGACGCCGGCGCCCTTGACGGTGTCCATGACGACGCAGGTGGCCGAGTCGGTGACGGCCTCGGCGGCGGCGAGCGCCTCGTCGAGGGCCTCGATGTCCTGGCCGTTCACCTGCTGGACCGCAAAGCCGAAGGCGCGCATCTTCTCTGCGATGTCGAAGGGGTTCATGACCTCCTCGCAGGTGCCGTCGAGCTGGCGCTTGTTCCAGTCGATGACCACGACGCAGTTGTTCAGCTTGTAGTGGGCGAGGTACTGGAAGGCCTCCCAGCACTGGCCCTCGTTGAGCTCGCCGTCTCCCACGATGAGGTAGACGCGGCTCTTGCTGCCCTTCATGCGCAGCGCGGTGGCGATGCCGGCCGCCGTGGACGTGCCCTGGCCGAGCGAGCCGGTCGTCATGTCGACGCCCGGGGTCTTGGTGCGGTCGGGGTGCGAGGGCAGGTTGGTGCCGCCCACGTTGAGGGTCAGCAGCATCTCGCGGTCAAAGAAACCGCTCTCCGCGAGGGCGGAGTACCAGCCGGGGCCGGCGTGGCCCTTGGAGAGCACCACGCGGTCGCGGTCCTCCCAGCGCGGGTTCTTGGGGTCGTAGTTGAGTCGGCGTCCGTACAGAACGCTCATGAGCTCCACGATGGACATGGAGCCGCCGAGATGGCCGGATCCGGCCTTCTCCAGCATGACGAGGATGTCGCGGCGAATCTTTGCGGACAGCAGCTTGAGTCCGGAAAGCTCCTCAGGCGTCATTGAGCGATCCTCCCTTTCCTTGTCGTTTGCAGCAGGTCACGTGCTCGACACACAAGGGGAGCCCGAACGCAGGCGAACGGGCTCCCCAAGCAGGTCAGATCTTACAGACCGAACTTCTCGCGCAGCTTGCCCTCGAGCTCGTTCTTGTCGACGATGTTCTGGAGCACCACGACGTCCTCGGAGGGAACGTCCTTGATGAAGTCGGCGAGGTCGCGGCCGATGACGAAGAGGTCAGCGGCGCCGGGGTGAACATCGGAGGTGGTGGAGTGAACGACCTCCACGCCGTCGACGCCCATCTTCTTGAGGACGTCCTGGATGTTCATCTCGACCATGAGGCTCGAGCCGAGGCCGGAGCCGCACGCGCACATGATCTTCCTGATTGCCATGTTCCTACTTCCTTTCTCGTGTGACGCCTGACGTCACAACCTAGGCTACTCCTTGGCCTTGGGCTTGGGAGCAACGATGTTGTAGATAATCGGCAGGAGGAAGCAAATGACGCAGACGGCGAACAGCGGCCAGCCCGGGATGGCCTGGGCGAGGTTGCCGAAGACGATGCCCATCCAGGAGAAGTCGGCGTCGGAGAACGTGGCGGAGGTGAAGCCGAGGGCCGTGAAGACCGGCATGCAGATGGCCGGCAGGAAGGTGATCAGCAGGCCGTGGGCGAAGGCGCCGGCGATGCAGCCCTTGAGGCCACCCTCGGCGTTGCCGAAGACGCCCGCGGAGGCGCCGCAGAAGAAGTGCGGGACGACGCCGGGGAGGATGAGGGCAACCGGGGTGATGTTGGCGTTGATGAGGGTCAGGATGACCAGGCCAACGATGCCGGCGACGAACGAGGTCAGGAAGCCGATGATGACCGCGTTAGGGGCGTACGGGAAGCACACCGGGCAGTCGATGGCGGGCTTGGCGCCGGGGACGAGCTTCTCGGCGATGCCCTTGAAGGCGGGGACGATCTCGCCGACGATCAGGCGGACGCCGGAGAGGATGATGTAGACGCCGCCGGCGAAGGACATGCCGGAGGTCAGCGACCACACGAGCCAGTTGGTCTGGGTCTCGGTGCCAACGTTGAGCAGCGTGTTGAGGTACTGGAACTGCGTCGGGTCCTCGGCGAGGAGGCCGCGGCCCACGGCGACGCCGGTGACGACCACGAAGATGACCATCATCGTGATGGAGATGGAGACGGTGGTGTCACGCAGGAAGATGAGGCGCTTCGGGAAGTTGATGTCCTCGGTGGACTTGCCGCCCTTGAAGAAGTGGCCGATCCAGCCGGCGAAGGCGTAGCCGATGCCGCCGAAGTGACCGAAGGCAATGCCGTCGGAGCCGGTGATCTTGCGGAAGGTGGGCTGGCAGTAGGCCGGGGAGAGGACCATGATGAGGCCGAGCAGGCAGCCGCCGGCAACGTAGAGGGTCCAGCCCTCGAGGCCGCCGATGGAGAGGACGACGGCGAACATGCACGCCATGTAGAGCGTGTGGTGGCCGGTCAGGAAGATGTACGGCATGCGGGAGAAGCGCGCCAGCACGATGTTGAGGATCATGCCGATGCACATGATGAGGGCCGAGGCCTGGCCGAAGTCGTTCAGGGCCATGGACACGACGGCCTCGTTGTTGGGAACGACGCCCTGCATGTCAAAGGCGTAGTTGAAGACCTCGCCGAAGGCCAGCAGCGAGCCGGACTGCAGGAAGCTGGAGCCCGCCTCAAGAACGAGGAAGCCGACGATGGTCTTGACGGTGCCGGTGACGATGTCCTCGATCGGCTTGCCCTGGAGGGCGAGGCCGACGAGCGAGAGAAGACCGACGAGGATGGCCGGGGTGGACAGGATGTTGACGATAAAGTCGAGAACTGCCTCCATCTTCTCTACCTCACTTTCCTTTTCTAGTGCCTGTTATACATGCCGTCTGCCGGCGGCCTCTCCCCGCCGCCGGCCTGAAAGCCAAATCTGTGCCCTACTCCTCGGGCGCGGTGAAGTAGTCGTAGATCTCGTCGGCCGAAGGGGCCTCGGCGATCTTGGTGATGTTGTCCGGGTCGCAGAACATGGTCGCGAGGCGACGCATGACCTCGATGTGGCCGTCGGCGTCGGTCGCGGCGAGGGTCACCAGGACGCGCACGTCCGGGCCCTCCTCCTTGAAGCGGACGGGCTCGCGCAGGACCGTCACCGCGAGCTGACGCTTGAGGACGCCCTGGTCGGGGCGGGCGTGCAGGAGCGCCAGGTCCGGGCAGATCACGAAGTAGGGGCCGAACTCCTTGGCGTTGGAGATGATGCCGTCGATGTAGCGGCTCTCGACGTAGCCCTGGTCCACGAGCGGCTGGACGGCCACGTGGACGGACTCCTCCCAGGAGTCCACCTTCTCGACGATCTGGACGTTCTCGCGCTTGAGCATGGATGCCATACCGGCCATGAAGCGCCCCCTTCCACTCTTGACTCAGACCCTACCTACTATAGCGTTCTTTTTCCTGATTTTTCCTGTTTTGTTCACAACACGTCCAAATTCGGCGAGTGGTCTTTTGGGGAGCGCCGGCGCGCCTTCAGCCACGTCGCCACCAATTGCCGTATCCTGATAAGTTGCTGACGAAGTTGTACGAAAGGCGTGGACACAGGGTGTTTCCCAAGCAGCGACGCGAGAAGATCCTCGAGATCCTCGACTCGGCCGGTCACGTGACCGTCGAGGAGCTCTCCGTCCTGTTTGGCGTGAGCCTCGACAGCATCCGCAAGGACCTCAAGGCCCTCGCCGACGCCGGGAAGTGCCGCCGCGAGTACGGCGGGGCCTTCCGCGTGGGCGAGCCGTCGCGCCCGGCGACGCCCGTCCCGGCGGAGTCCCCCGCCCTGGCCAACCTCAACGACGACACGCTGCTCGGCAACGAGAACCGCATGGCGGTCGCGCGGCGCGCCTACATGGAGATCAACGACGGCGACACCATTTTCCTGGACATCTCGCGCACCAACCTCTGCCTGGCCGACATCATCGCGGCCGGCGACAAGCGCCTCGTGGTGACGACCAACATGATCGAGATCCCCAAGCGGCTTGCCGGGAACCCGCACGTCACTGCCCTCTCCACCGGCGGCTACCTCAACGCCCAGCTCACCGGCTTCATCGGCTCGGCCACGATCAGCCTGCTCGAGCCGCTCCTCTTTGCCAAGGCCTTCATCGGCGCCGAGGGCGTCGACCTGCAGACGAGCGCCGTGCTCGCCTACAACATGGACGACGGTTCGGTCAAGCAGCGGGCGCTACAGAACGCCTCGTACAAGTTCCTGCTCGCCGACCGCTCGAAGTTCAGGATCCACAAGGGTTACCGCTTTGCCTCGGTGAACGACTTCACCGCCGTCATCACCGACGAGACGAACCCCGACATCCTGCGCGCGATCGTGAGGACGGGTACCCCCGCCCTCTGCTAGGCGGCGCCGGACCCGCGTCGCACCCGCGGGCCCGGCCGCACCCTATCTCTCGAAGAGCTGGTCGCGTCCGTACGCGGAGCGCCAGCCCGCGCTGAACTCCTCGACCGCGCGCTCGGTCCCGGGGTGCTCCACCATGAGGGAAAGGATGTTGGGCGGGAGCGTGAGCGCGTGGATGCCCGCGCGGATGAGCTCGTGGACCTCCTCGACGTTGTGGAACGAGGCGCCCATGACCCGGGCGTCCAGCCCGTTGACCGTGACCATGTCGATGAGGTCGATCACGCGGCCCACGCCGTCGCCGTAGTTGCACATGCGGTTGACGTAGGGCGCCAGGTAGTCGGCCCCGCTCATCGCGGCAAGGAACCCCTGCTCGGCGGAGTGGATGCCGGTGGCCAGCACGGAGAGCCCCTCGCGCTTGGCCTCCTTGATGGCGCGCAGGCCCGCGCGCGTCACGGGGATCTTGGCGTAGGTGTTCTCCGGGCGCAGGGCGCAGATGGCGCGCGCCTCCTCCATGATGCCCTCGAAGTCGGTCCGCACGACCTGGGCAAAGAACTTCTGGTCGGGGCGCAGGTAGCCCAGGATGTCGTCGATCGCACGCTCCGGGGACTTTCCGCTCTTGATGATGATCGAGGGGTTGGTGGTCACTCCGGACACCTCGAGCAGGGAGTCAAACTCCTTCACGGCCTCGAGGTCGGCGGAGTCAACGATGAGTTCCATGGTCTTCCTTTCGCCGCAGACGTCACGTCAAGCAGACTGTAACCGCTTTCGGGACGCGCGGCGGCCGGATTTCCTGATTTTTCCTGTTTTGGTCGGCGGGCGCGGGCGCGGGGTTCTTCTCGCCCGTTGAGCGGAGTGGGGCACGGCGCCATCCCCCCCTCTCGCCGAGTGCGCGAAATTCGAGGTTTCTCTCTTGGGCTGCGACCTCCGCCCCTGACCGCCAACTGGGCAAACGCCGAGTTTGTGTCGGTAAACTCAAAAAGTTGAGGCCGAATTTCGCGCACTCGATGGAGGTGTGGGGGATGGAGGCGCAGGAGCACGGCCAAAAGGGCACGGCGAGAAGAACCTCCCGCCGCACAAGAGGCCCCCGGCCGCGGGTCCGCTGCCGGGGGCGTGCGATCGGTGGTGCGCCGTCAGGGCTTCGAACCCTGGACCTTGGGATTAAAAGTCCCCTGCTCTACCAGCTGAGCTAACGGCGCGCGGTGACGATTCTACCACGGAGCGAGGCTACTCCCAGGCCCACTGGCCGTTCACGAAGACGGGGGTCTCCGTCCCGTCGGCCGAGATGCCAAAGACGTTGAGGTCGTCCGTGCCGATCATGAAGTCCACGTGCGTGGAGCTCTGGTTGACGCCACGGGCGAGAAGCTCCTCCTTGCCGAGGTTCACGCCCCCCTCGAGACACTCGGGGAACCCCATGCCCAGGGCCAGGTGGCAGCTCGCGTTCTCGTCGTAGAGGGTGCTGAAGAACAGCGTCTCGCTCTGGCGGATGGGCGTGTTCTTGGACACGAGCGCGACCTCGCCGAGGCGACGGGCGCCCTCGTCGGTCTCGATGATGTGGCGCAGGACCTCGCGGCCCTGCTCGGCGCCAAAGTCGACCACGCGGCCGCCCTCGAAGCGCAGCCAGAAGTTGCGCACGATCTGGCCGGAGCGCACGAGCGGCAGCGCGGAGTGAACCACGCCGTCGGCGCGCAGGCGGTCGGGGGAGGTGAAGACCTCCTCGGTGGGGATGTTGGGGAAGAAGGTCACGCCGTCCTGGGTGCGGCCCGCGCCGCCGTCCCAGACGTGCCCCTCGGGCAGGCCGACCGTGAGGTCGGTGCCGTTGTCGGACTCGTAGCGCAGCGCGTCGAAGCGCCGGGAGTTGAGGAAGCGCTTGGTCTTCTCGAAGGAGGCGTTGTGGGTCTCCCAGGAGCTCTCCGGGTCCTCGCCGTCGGCGCGGGAGACCTCGAGGACGAGGACCCACAGGCGGTAGAGGGCCTCGGCCGGCGAGAGGTCGGGGAAGACCTCGCTCGCCCAGGCCTGGACGGGCACGCCGGCGATGCACCAGACGTTGCGCCCGAAGTCCATGCCGTCGCGGAAGGAGCGGCACTCGGTGTTCCTGGCGCGCGCCGCGGCGGCCGGCTTGGCGGGGTCGACGTCCTTGAGCGCGGAGGGGTCCGACCCCTCCAGGAAAAGGAACGCCGCGCCGTCCTCGGCGAGGGAGTTGAGCTGCTCGACCTGCCAGCTGGGCGTGTGCTCGAAGAAGGAGAGGTCGCAGTTCTCGTACGTGAGGCGAGTGACCTGGTCGTCGGCCCAGATGACCGTGACGTGGCCCGCGCCGGCACGGTAGGCCGCGCGCACCACGCGACGGGCGAAGTCGGCGCTCTCGACGGGGGCCTGCAGCACGAGCTCCTGGCCGGGCCTGAGCGCGGCGCCCTTCCTCACGAGGAGGTTGGCGTAGAGGTCGATCTGGTCGGAGAGCGCCTCGGTGGCGCGGCGGCACTCCTCGTCGGTCATGGGGATGGGGGCCATGGTCGGCTCCTTTCGAGCACAAAAAAGGCCCCAGCGGGGCCTGGAGGTTCATGGAGCGGGCAACGGGACTCGAACCCGCGAATGTCAGCTTGGGAAGCTGATGCCTTACCACTTGGCGATGCCCGCGTGCGAGAGGATTCTACCACACGCCTCGCTCCAGGCTGAGCCATTACGCAAACCGCCTACATTTCTTCCAAGGGGCTTCGGTTCAAACGCCCGACAGGGTCTGATGCGACGCTGCGAGGCCATGGTGTTGCCTCGGTTCTTTCGACCCCAAGGCGCAAGTTCTTTTGAATTTCAAGCCCATTTGATATACGATTTGGGCTTGAATATAAGTAGCAGAGGAGGGGAAGTGACGCAGAGGGAACAGCTCGACAGGCTCGTTGACGAGGGAAACGGGTATCTCTCCTGCAAGGAGGCGGCGGACCGCGGGATCTCACCGCAGGTGGTCTCCCTCTACGCACACGAGAAGGGGCTCGTGCGCGAAGCTCGCGGGCTCTATCGGGACCCGGGAGCCTGGGAGGACCCCCTGTACACTTTCCAGTTCCGCTATCCCAAGCTCGTCTTCTCCCATGAGACGGCACTGTTCCTACTCGGGCTCTCCGAGCGGGAGCCGGTAGCGGTGAGCGCGACCCTCGCCACAGGCACGGGGTCGGCCGCCCTCGCACACGACGGCGTGAGGGTGTATAAGGTCAGGAGCGGCCTGTTTGAGCTCGGGCTCGGGGCGGCGGAGACCCCCTTCGGCCATCCCGTGCGGTGCTACAGCCGCGAGCGGACCCTCGTGGACCTCCTGCGCAGCCGGACGACGGTCGACCAGCAGGAGCTGCTCGCCGCCCTTAAGGGCTACGCGCGTTCGCGCCGGCGCGACACCCCCCTCCTCATGCGCTACGCACGTGCGTTCTCGGTCGATCGCCTGCTCGCCACCTACCTGGAGGTGCTCCTATGATCACAGGCTCACGTCAGCTCATGGATCACATCAAGAACCTCGTCGGCACCGACAGCGCAAAGGCCCAGGCGGCCATGCGCCTGTACGCCATGGAGCGGTTCCTCGACCGCCTTGCGCACTCGCCGTGGAAGAGAACCTCGCCGCGGCCGACGTCAGGCTCTCGCGCGCGGAGGTCGCCGCCATTGACAACGCCCTCGACCAGATCCCGACCTCGGAGGTCTTCGGTGGCACGCGCGTCGAGGGGTAACGCGGGCGCGCGCGGCCGCCTCCGGCGAGGAGAACGGCCGGGAGCTCCTGCGGTCTCCCGCGGGGGGCGCGTCCCCAGGTCCTTCTCGCCAAGCGCTAGACTGGTGGGTGTGACGCGGCGAGAAGAACCATCGGGGGCGCACATGGAGTTCGAGCAGCTCAGGCAACTTGACGCCATCGCCCGGACGGGCACCATCTCGGCCGCGGCGTCGGCGCTGCACACGTCCCAGCCCAGCGTGAGCCGCTCGATGCGCGCCCTCGAGCGCGAGCTGGGCTGCGAGCTCTTCGAGCGGACGCGCAACCACGCGGAGCTCAACGAGGCCGGGCGGCTCGCGCTGCGCCATGCCCGGGCCATCCTGGCCGAGGAGCGCCGCATGCGCGACGCCTTCAGCGAGATCACGCGCACGGGCCGCACCATCTTGATCTCCTCGGTGGCACCGGCGCCGGTGTGGCGCCTGACCGAGCGCGTGACCGAGTGCCTCCCCGGGACCATCCTCACCTCGGAGCTCGTCGACGACGAGCGCGAGGTCGAGCGGCGGCTCTTTGACCGCTCGGCCGACCTGGCCGTCACGCGGCGGCCGATGGGTCTGCCCAACGTCTCCTGCACGCCGCTCATGGTCGAGAACCTCTTCGTCTACGCGCCTGCCGACGACGAGCTGGCCGGGCGGACGAGCGTGAGCTTTGCCGAGCTGGACGGCCGCACGTTCCTCATGAACTCGGAGGTCGGCTTCTGGGGCGACATCGTGCGCGGCGCCATGCCAAACGCCCGCTTCATCGAGCAGAGGGACGCCACCGTGCTTTCGCAGATGATCCGCTCCTCCGACCTGCTCGGCTTCGTCACGGACGTCGCCGAGTGGAGGAACGGGGACGAGAGGCGCGTCCGCATCCCCATACAGGACGCGGACGCGCATGCGACGTTCTATGTCGTGGCGCTTCTCGACGCCCCGCGCGCCGTGCTCGACATCGTTGAGGAGCTCAGGCGCTGACCGCGCTACTGCGCGGCGATCTGGCCCTTCACCAGCTGCAGCAGGCCGCCAATGAGCTGTACGTCGCGGTGGTCGTAGCAGATGGAGCGGTCGCAGTCGAGCTCGGCGATCTTGGCCTTGTCCTCGTCCGTGAGCTCGAAGTCAAAGACGTCGAAGTTCTCCTCCATGCGCTCCCTGTGCGTGGACTTGGGGATCACGATGACGCCGAGGTCCATGAGGTAGCGCAGCGCCACCTGCCCCACCGACTTGCCGTGCCTCTCGCCGATCTGCGCGAGCAGCGGGTTGGAGAAGAACCCATTGGCACCCTCCGCGAACGGGCCCCAGGCCATGTGGGCCACGCCGAGGTTCTCCATGTTCTGGTGCGCGTAGTGCTGCTGCCAGAAGACGTGGGTCTCCACCTGGTTGACCATCGGGGCGACCTTGGCGAAGGTGCAGATGTCGAGCAGGCGCGTGGGGTCGAAGTTGGAGACGCCGATGGCGCGGACCAGTCCCTCCTCGTAGGCGCGCTCCATGTCGCGCCAGGCGGCGTGGTAGTCGTTGTAGGCCTGGTGGAGCAGCATCAGGTCGACGTGGTCGGTGCCGAGCAGCTCGAGCGAGCGCCTGATGGACTCGTAGGTCTTGCCCTCGCCGTAGTTGGACACCCACACCTTGCTCACGATGAAGAGCTCGTCGCGGTCGACGCCGCTGGCCTTGATGCCGGCGCCGACGCCGCGCTCGTTGCCGTAGGCCTGGGCGGTGTCGATCATGCGGTAGCCGCTGGCGATGGCGTCCTCGACGCAGCGCTCGGTCGTGGCGTCGTCGATCTGGAACACGCCGTAGCCGAGCATCGGCATCCTCACGCCGTTGGAGAGGGTCCTGTACTCCATGGTTGCCTCCTTGCACGTGGTTCTCTGACACCCCCATCGTCATGCCCGCCTGGCGAGAAGTACAATGCCCAGACCGCCTCCCGCTATGCACAGGGCGCATAGCGGGAGGCACGTGACGGGACGCGGGCGGCACGGCTGCGGCTACAATGGGGCCTCGGCAACTCGACTGCAGGGAGGGCGCATGACGGCACGGCAGGTAACGATGTGCGGGCTGGGCGTGGCGCTGCTCGCCGTGGCGTCCTCCGTCACGCTCGCCCTGGGCCCGGTGCCCTTCACCCTCCAGACGCTCGCGCTCGCCGTGCTGCCCGTCGCGCTCGGCGGGAGGGACGCCACGCTCGTTGTTGCGTGCTACCTCGTGCTCGGCGGGCTCGGCCTGCCCGTGTTCTCCGGCTTCGGGGGCGGCCCGGGCCACCTGCTCGGGCCCACGGGGGGCTTCCTCTGGGGCTTCCTCGTGGGGACCGCGGTCGCATGGGCGGTCCTTCGCGTCACCGCCATCCCCGAGCGGGCGCGCGAGGCCCTTGCCGTGACGTCCATGCTGCTCGTCTCCTACGCGCTCGGCACCGTGCAGCTCATGGCCCTCCTGGGGCTCGACGTGCCCTCCGCGCTCGCCGTGGCCGTGCTCCCCTTCGTCGTGCCCGACGCGCTCAAGCTCGCGGTTGGCGTGAGCGTGGGCCGGGCGGTGCGGCGCGCCGTGCCGACCCTCGGTGCGGCCCGCTGAGGCGCGCCGCGGCGTGTGGCGCCCGTGTGTTGATCTTTCCGCCCCCGGAAGGCGGCCGGACGGGCGTCCCGGGCGCCGCTGGTACCGGGAGCTGCGCCGTCCCGGGCCGATCGCAGGATCGTGGAAGAGAGCCGGAAGGTTCGCGTAAGCCTCGTGGAAGGTCGGCCGCGTAGCGTCTCCGTCATCGGACGCGAGAGACGGGAGGCGGCATGGGACACGGGGCGAGAAGGACCGGTGCGCGCGAGGGTGCGCGGCGAGGTCCGCGGGAGGCGCGGGCGGCGGGATGTGGCGTCGGTCGCTCGCCGAGGACGCGGCTCACGGGAGGCGACGTGCCACGCGGCGGGCGGCCCCCGGCGCTCGGTCACGCCGGTCGTGCCACCGCCTGGGCGTTGCGGCCCTGACGCAAGGGAGGGGCCCGCCGGCGGCGAGCCCCTCCCGATGACGCGTTTCCCCTGGCCGGACCCCTAGGACCGGCGAATCATCTCCGTGACGATCTCCGCCACCTGCGCGGCCTGGTCGCCGCTCACGTTCTCGGGAACGTCCTGCGGGGTGTGGGAGAGCGCGGGGAGGCCGTTGGCGTCGACGCCGCGGATCGTGACCGAGCGCAGCGACGAGCGCATGGCCTGCGTGGCGTCGGTGTCCTGCCACTCGCACGGACGCTGG
Organism: Olsenella sp. An188; assembly: GCF_002160255.1. Classification (GTDB taxonomy): domain Bacteria; phylum Actinomycetota; class Coriobacteriia; order Coriobacteriales; family Atopobiaceae; genus Thermophilibacter; species Thermophilibacter avistercoris. Next base: position 68,575 of record NZ_NFKF01000006.1, read on the forward strand.
TCGAGCTGGACGTGGAGGTCGGAGGCGGCGCCGAGCAGCAGGCGGGAGATGCGGCGGTCGGCGCGGCGGGTGCCGTGGAGCCCCTCGTTCTTGAGCAGCGAGAGCGACCCGGCGCCCACGCAGTCGAGGTTGACCACGAAGCAGCCGCGCACCTCGGAGCGGTGCTGCCGCAGGAAGGCGCGCATGCCCGCGTGGTCGAGCGAGGACGCGCCGAGCGCCACGAACCACACGTCGTGCGCGACGAGGGCGTCGTCCCCGAGGGACAGGACGGCCTCGCGAAGCTCCTCCTCGCTCGGGGCCTCCTCGTCCTCGACGAGCCTGAGTCCCGCGCGGGGCGCGGCGCCTCCGCGCCAGACGTCGTCGGAGTCTGAGTCGGGGTCGGCGCCGCCGAGCCAGCCGTCTCCGGCGTCGGAGGCCTCGGCTTTGGCCTGCCTGCGGAGCCTGCCGATGAGTCCGCTCAGCGGGTTCTTCTTCCCCTTGTCGGGATGGGGGCGCTCGGAGGAGATGGTGGCGATGGGCTCGGGCGCGGCGACGCCCTTTGCGGGTGCGAGCGGCTCCGGCGCCTGCTGGGCCGCAGGACGCGGCGTGGTCGGCGCCACGCGCGTGGCACCCGGGTCGTCCGCGAACGGGTCGGACTCGCTCTCGGAGGGATCCGGGAGGTCGAAGAGCGAGGCACGACGCGCGACGCTCGAGAGGGTCGGTCGGTAGCTCGACTTGCCCCACTCCGGGTCAGCCGGCGCCTCGGGGCGCGGCGTGGGCTGGGTGGGCTGCGTCGCGTCGGGGTCGAGCGCGTCGTCGAGGTTGGTGAGGCCGGAGGAGTCCTTCGGGCCCACGCCGCGGCCCTCCTCGTCCATGACGATCGAGAAGCGCCCCGTGGAGAGCAGGTCCTCGCGCGTCGCCTCGGTCGCGTCCGCGGGGGCCTCGGCGGGCTCGGCGGGCGCCAGGGGAGCCGTCTGGCCGGCAGGCGCGGGCGCCTCCGCGCTCGCGGCGGCGGGGGCCGGCGCGGCGGCGCGGGCAGCGGGCTCGACGTACTCTATCTCGCAGGACTCGGGCAGGATGCCGAGCTCGCGCAGGACCTCGGCGCCGCGACGCACCCCGAGCACCGGCTCAGGCTCGAGGCTCGCGGTGAGGTCCTCCTGCACGGGCGCCTCCTCGACGGGCTCGTCGAGGTCAGCAGCCTCGTCGGCGGCCTCGGGGTCGGCGGCCTCCTCGACCTCGGGACGCTCGCGGGGGACGAGGCCGCTCGGGCGCACGTTCTCGAGCACGCCGAGAAGGGCGGCGACCGAGGACTTGTTGTCGTTGGCGCCCTCGGTGCACGGGGCCGTGCGCTCGGCGATCGCCCCGACGGCCCCGAGGACGGCCGGGAGGGAGGCGACGATGCCCGCGATCCAGAACACGATGCGCGCGGGAGACGGGATGAAGCCGAGCAGCTGAACGAAGGCGCACAGGGCCACGGCGTAGGAGCACGGGACGCTGAGTCTGGCCGCGAGCGGCAGGTACGGCGCGAGCGGCGAGGAGACGAGGAAGTTCTCCCGCGGGGAGTCGTAGTGGGCCACGACCACGATGGGACGGTTGCCCTTGGTCACGAGCGGGCCGGTCGCGCGGTGGACCGCCACGACGTTCTGGCTCTGGGCGCTCGGGCCGACGGAGAGCGACACCTCACGCCCAAACATGCGCATCACGGCGAGGACGGCGGGGACGGCTGCGAGGAGCAGGCCCACGATGGTGAGCGGGAGCACCCCGACCCCGGAGACGATGACGCCCAGGAACATGGCAATGGAGATGACCGCGGGGACGACCCCGCCGAGCGAGGGCGCGGAGAAGTCCTCGACGTGGACCTCGACGTCGTGCTGCCCCATGAGGCGAGAGATGACCTCAGCGGCCTGGAGCTCCTCCTGGCTGTTGGCGGGCGAGATCCCGACCTTCTCGTTGAGGTAGTCCAGGTAGTCGTGTGTCATGGACATGCTGTGCATCCTTTTTACGAGTCTCGCGAGCGTGGTCACGCGGCGTGCATACAATCAAAAGAGTATACGTCTTGTCATCTCGTTTCGTAGAAAAGACGCAGACGACGCAAACAGCGGTGCGAAAGGAGGCCCGTGAGGCTCACGAGGGACGACGAGCGGGCGAGAAGAATCTGCTCGCTCGCCATCGGCTTCATGAACGCGAAAGCGCCCGTCCCCTCCTCGGACGTGGCACGCGACTTCTACCCCGACCTCTCCCCCGACAGCTTCCGACGGGCCTTCCTCCGCGACCGGGAGGCGCTCGCGGCCTGCGGCGTGGTCATCGAGGAGCGAGGCAGCGACGGGGGCGAGTCGCTCTGGGGAGTCGACGAGGGCTGCTTCGCGAGGGGCGCCGAGCTCGGCGCCCTCGAGGCCGCGGCACTCGAGGTCGCCTGCCAGCCGCTGCTCGGCGACCCCGGGTTCTCCATGGCCGACGAGCTCAGGCTCGCGCTCGCCAAGCTCACGCGTGCCTTCGCCGAGGCGGGTGTCGTGGCGAGCCCGCCCCGCCACGAGCCGCGCAGCTTCACCGTGCTGCGCTCCTGCCTGCTCGCGGGCCATGCGGCCTCGATCTCCTACACCGACGCGCGCGGAGTCTCCTCCGAGCGCGTCGTCGCCCCCTACGGGCTCTTCGAGCTGCGCGGCGTCCGCTACCTCGTCGCTGCCCGGATCGGAGAGGGAGGCGCTCCGGAGGAGGGTTCCGAGCGCACCTACCGCCTCGACAGGGTCTCGTCGGCGGAGGAGCGGCGCGGCGTGTCCTTCGAGGTGCCCGCCGACTTCTGCGTGGACGACTGGAGAAGGCTTCCCTTCCAGATGGGGGACCCAACCATCACCGCGCGCTTTGAGATTCCCCGCGGGCGCGAGCAGGACCTGCGGCGCGCCGCCGGTGTGCACGGAACCTTCGAGCTCGGGGACGACGTGCTCGTGTGGGAGGTCCCCGCAAGCTCCGAGGCCGCGGCGGCGAGCTGGGCCGTCGCGCAGGGCATCCGCCCCCTGGCCCCGGAGGGGCTCGTCAGCGCCTGGGAGCACGTGCTCGAGGGGGTGGCCGGCGATGCCTCGTAGGGGACCTGGGGCGGGGCGCCCCGGCGCGCTCGACGAGGCGCGGGAGCTCGTCGCGCTTGTCGCCAGCCTCTCCGAGGCCGGGGACGCCCTCACCGCTGAGGCGGTCGCCTCGCGGCTCGGAACCTCGGTCGAGCGGGCCGAGAAGCTCATATCCCTCGTGCTCACCTCCGTCGGGATCGGCGGGGCGACACTGCCGCTCGTCGAGGACGGCGGAGGGGTGACCCTCGCCTTCTCGCAGGGCGTCCGGGGCCGCAGGCTGCGGCTCACGAGGACGGAGACCCTCGCACTCGCCGCCGCGCTCGAGCGGCTCGGCGTCGACGGGGACGACCCGCTGAGGGCGCGCCTCGAGCAGGCGGCCGCACGCGAGGGCGTGGACGAGGAGCTCGTAAGGAGAATCGTCTCCGAGGACCAGGACGTGCCGCGGGAGGCGCTCGAGGCCTGCGCGCGGGCGCTCGTGAGACGCGAGGACCTGTCCTTCTCGTACAGGAAGTCGCCCGACGCGGCGGCTGAGGAGCGCCTCGTCAGGCCGGAAGGCCTGCGGCACGAGGACGGGTCTTGGTACCTCGACGCGCTCGACCTGGGCCGCGGGGCACGACGAACCTTCAGGCTGGACCGCATGGAGGGCGCGCGGGGCGTGGCGGCGAGGGAGCCCCTCGCGCGCGCCGAGGCTGAAGCCGGCGGCGGCCGAGAGGTGAGGATATCGTTTTCCGACCCCAGCTACCTGGACCTTCTCCCCTGGCACGACCTGCGCGTGGAGCGCACGGCCGACGGCGTCCAGGGCGTGACGCCCTACTACGGGGGGATGTGGCTCCCGCGCATGCTCGCGGCGTGTGGCGGCACCGCGACCACCGACGACGCCGAGGTCGCCGCGCTCGCCCGGAGCTACGCCCGCGGGCAGCTCGGGAGAGGCGTGCGGTAGCGCCTACTCGTGGCTCGCGCGCCACGTCCTGATGTAGCGGCCCACGTTGGCGCTCTCGAGGCGCGAGACGTTGCTCGAGGGCAGGGAGCTCACGAAGAGCCTGCCGTACCCCTTGCTCGCCACGCGCGAGTCCGCGAGCACGAGCACGCCGGTGTCGGTCGCCGAGCGGATGAGGCGCCCCGCGGCCTGCTTGACCGAGATGACCGCCTCGGGCAGGGAGTAGCGCCACCACGCCCGGTCCTCCCGCCGGTCGCGCTCGCGCACGAGCGGGTCGTTGGGACTCGCGAAGGGCAGCTTCGGGATGACCACGCAGCGCAGGGTGTCCCCGGTCGCGTCGAAGCCCTCCCAGAACGAGCGCAGGGCCATCAGCGAGAGGGTCTTCTCGGCCATGAACCTGGTGCGCAGGCGTCGCGGGGAGCTTCCTCGCTCCTGGCAGGCAACGTCGAGGCCCTCCGCGGCGAGGCGGGGGCGCAGGGCCTCGTAGACGCGCTCCATGTCCCTTCGGTTGGTGAAGAGCGTCAGGACCGAGCCGCCCATGGCGACGTGCACGTCAAAGAGCAGGTCCTCGAGGGCGCCCAGGTAGGCGCGGTCGTTCGGGGCGGGCAGGTCGCGCGTCACGACGACGGACATGTGCGCGTCGAAGTCAAAGCTCGAGTCGAGCCGCACGTCGCGGCGGGCGGCCTCCGGCAGCGCCGAGAGCCCGACCGCGGACTCGAAGTGCGAGAAGTCGTCCCCGACGGCGATGGTGGCCGAGGTGAACACCACGCTCTCCATCTCGGGAAGCCACCGCTCGGCAAGGTCGGCGCCCACGTCGATCTTCTCGGCAACGAGGCGCTCGGCGGCGATGCGGCGCTTGGAGCGGGAGAGCTGCGCGGAGTAGACGTAGCGCTCGTCCGTGCCGTCGCAGACGAGCCTGACGGCGGCGAGAAGATCGCGCACGAACCGCGCGGACTCGCCGAGGTCGACGGCCAGCTGGGGAGCGTCCGGGGCGAGGGCAGACACGGCCTCGGCGAGGGCCCGGGAGGTCTCGTCGAGCGCGTCGGCGGCGCGCTCTCCCGCCTGGGCGACCTCATCCCACTCCGACGTGGCCCGCACGGCCGCGTCGATCCACAGGGTCACGTTGTCGTAGCCGCCCTCCGAACGCGCGAGCGGGGCGAGCTCGTGGACGGCGAGGAACAGGTCGGCGACGGTCGTCGAGGCGCGCGCGGCGCAGGCCGCGGCCTTCGTGAAGAGCCCCACCAGCAGCGTGGACCCCTCGAGCGCCATGGACTGGACCATCGCGGCGTGAATGGCGCCGGTGCGCGTTCCGCCGAGCAGCTCGAAGGCGGCGCGGGCCTCCTCGCCCGAGACCTCGACCGCCCACTGGCGGCGCGCCTCGGCCTCGAAGCCGTGCGCCTCGTCCACGACCCAGTGGCGCACGGGGGGCAGGATGCGCCCCTCGGCCTCCACGTCGCGAAGCAGCAGGGAGTGGTTCGTCACCACCACGTCCGCCCGCGAGGCGCGGCGGCGGGCACCGTGCAGCAGGCACTCGCCGGGGAAGTAGGGGCAGCGGCCACGCAGGCACTCGCCCGGCGTGGTCGTGAGCATCGGGCGCGGCACGTAGCGCCAGCGGATGCCGAGGGCGTCGAGGTCGCCCTCGGGGGACTGGCAGGCAAAGGCGTAGGTCACCGCAACGGCCGTGAGCATGTCGCAGGCGATGGCGTTGTCGGACCGCCCGTCACGTCCCGAGACCGCGGCGAGCGGCAGCTCCCCGGTCGCCGCGCGGTCAACGCGGTGCAGGCACGGGTAGTGGTCGTAGCCCTTGAGGCTCGTGAACGAGAGGCCTCCCGGCAGGGCGGCCGCGAGCGCCGGGAGCTCGTGCGAGACGAGCTGGTCGGTGAGGGCGTTGGTCTTGGTCGCCACGCCCACGGTGACGTTGTTGCGCTGGGCGAAGAGCACCTCGGGGAGCAGGTAGGCCACGGACTTGCCCACGCCCGTCCCCGCCTCGATGGCGCGGTGCGTGGAGGTGGAGAGCGCCTCGGCCACCTCGCGGGCCATGGCGACCTGCTCGGGGCGGCGCTCCATGCGCTCGTACATCCTCGAGACCACCCCGCCGGGCTCGAAGGCGGCCTCGACCTCCTCGGCCGAGACGCCCCGCGTCGAGTCCAGCTCGGCGGCGTCGGCGCGCTGCGCTCCCTGGCAGGAGCGCACCAACTCGGCACGGACCGCCTTGAGCGAGAAGGACGTGCCGCCGTCCTCCTCGCCGAGGTCGGCAAGGTAGGAGAAGACCGGCCTGAACGGCCAGTCTACCTCGGGGTGCATCCCAGCGAGGCGGCCGAGCAGGCCCGCGGGGAGGTCGGCGATGGCGCAGAGCAGGATCGGCCACATGCCGCAGAGCGCCTCGACGTCGTCGCCGGCGCGGTGCGTCACCGAGGCGCAGCCAAAGGCGGAGGCCATGTCGGCGAGGCGGTGCGTCGAGAGCCTCGGAAGGGCTATGCGGGAGAGCGCGAGGGTGTCTATCCACGTGTCGGAGACCTCCGACCCGCCCGGGACCCCCTCGACGAAGGTCCTGTCGAACGTCGCGTTGTGGGCGAGCACCGGCCGCCCGCCGACGAACTCCGCGAGGGCGGCGACGGCGTCACGGGCGCTCGGAGCGTCGCTGACGTCGGCGTTGGTTATGCCCGTGAGCTGGGTGATCTCGGCGGGGACGGGCCCGCCGGGGTGCACGAAGGTCTCGAAGCGCTCCCGGACCTCGCGGCCGCAGAGCAGCGCCGCGGAGATCTCTATGAGGTCGCAGTCCTTGAAGGAGAGGCCCGTCGTCTCGGTGTCGAGCACCACGACCTCGTCCTCGAGGGGACCGAAGTCGAGCGCGCGAGCGCGCTCGGGCAGGCTTACGTAGGCATCCCTGACCACGTCGGGGGTGCCGGGAAGGAGTATGGCCTCCACCTGGGAGGCGACGTCCGTCATGCCTCTTCCGCGTTCTTCTCGCCCACCTGGTGCGCCTCGAGCGCGTACTCGACGAAGCGCGCGCAGAGCTCGGGGAACTCGATGCCGCCGTGACGCGCCGAGTCGGGCAGCAGGGACTCGGCCGTCATGCCGGGGATGGTGTTGGTCTCGAGGATCACGGGCTCGCCGGCCTCGGTGACGATGAAGTCACTGCGCGAGCACCCGCGGCAGCCGAGGGCCCGGTGCGCGCGGACGGCAAGCTCCTGGGCACGGGCGTAGACGCCCGGCTCGAGGCGCGCGGGGATGACGTGGTGCAGGGCAGACGGCTCGTACTTGACCTTGAGGTCGTAGAACTCCGCGCCCGTCACTATCTCGACGATCGGCAGCGCGTGGGCGTCCTCGTTGCCGACCACGGGCACCGTGATCTCCATGCCCGTCACGCACTCCTCGACGAGCACGCGGCCACCGGCGGACGAGGCCCGCTCGATGGCGTCGGAGAGCTGGGCGCGCTCGGTCACGCGCGTGATGCCGAAGCTCGACCCGTTTGCCGCCGGCTTGACGAACAGCGGCAGGCCAAGCTCGCCCACGAGCTCGTCGACGCGCTCCTCAGAGAGCCGGGCGTGGCACGGGAGGTCGACGCCGCGCGGGACGCGGATGCCGGCGCGCGCGAACACCTCCTTGGCAAGCTCCTTCTCGGCCGAGACCGCCGAGGCCGTCACGCCCGAGAAGGTGTAGGGAATGTGCAGGATCTCGAGGAGGCCCTGGATGCAGCCGTCCTCTCCGTACGCGCCGTGGAGTGCCACGAAGGCCACGTCGTAGCTCCCCGACACGAGGCGCGCGACAAAGTCCCGTGCGGCAAGGTCGAGCAGGTCAGCGACCTTAAAGCCTGCGGCGAGAAGGGCGCGGCGAACCTCGCTCGCCGACTGGAGCGAGATCTCCCGCTCGTCCGACCAGCCGCCGCAAATGACCGCCACGCGCTTGCTGCGCAGCACCTCTGTGTCCATCGAAGCTCCCTCGCCGCTCGTCCCCGTGCGCTAGACTCTCACGTGGAGTTTTCCCTGCAGATGAGGATACTCCAGATGCCGCCTGACGACCCGGGAGAGACCATGCCTGCAGACAAGACCGAGAGGCGCGACCTCCACACCCTCACGCGCGGGGAGCTCCAGGAGCTCCTCTCCGGCCTCGGACAGCCCGCCTTCCGGGCCAAGCAGGTCGAGGAGTGGGTGTGGGTCAGAAACGCCCGCTCCTTCGACGAGATGACCAACCTTCCCAAGTCCCTGCGCGAGGAGCTCGCGCGCCGCTGCACCCTCGGGGGCGTCGAGGAGGCCGCGCGCCAGGTGTCCTCGGACGGAAGTCGCAAGTACCTGCTGCGCCTCTCCGACGGCGTGAGCGTCGAGTGCGTAGGCATGCCGTCCAGGAACCGCCTTGCGGTCTGCGCCTCCACGCAGGCGGGCTGCCCCATGGGCTGCGCCTTCTGCGCCACGGGCGCGGCCGGCCTCACGCGCTCGCTCACCGCCGCAGAGATCTACGAGCAGGTCATGCACGTGCGCGACGACTTCAACGCGCGCGTCACGAGCGTGGTCCTCATGGGGCAGGGCGAGCCCTTCCTCAACTACGACGAGACCCTCGCGGCCCTGCGCCGGCTCAACTCGCCCGAGGGCGCGGGCATAGGCGCGCGGCACCTCACGGTCTCCACCTGCGGCGTCATCCCGCAGATCATGCGCTTTGCCAACGAGCCCGAGCAGTTCACGCTCGCCGTCTCCCTCCACTCGGCCGTCCAGCGGACGAGAAACGCCCTCATGCCGGGCGTGCGCAAGTACTCCCTCGTCAACCTCTACAACGTCATGGGCGAGTACGTCTCCAAGACGGGCCGCCGTCCCACCTACGAGTACGCGCTCATCGGAGGCGTCAACGACACCGACGCCGAGCTCCAGGCCCTCTGCGACTTCTGCGAGGGAACGCTCGCCCACGTCAACCTCATCCAGCTCAACGAGGTCGAGGGCTCCAAGTTCCGCCCCTCCACCGAGCTGAGGGCCCAGGACTTCGTCCGCAGGCTCGCCAACGTCGGCGTCGAGGCAACGGTCAGGAACTCTCGCGGCGCGGACATCGACGCCGCGTGCGGCCAACTCAAGCAGCGCATCCTAAGGTCGTAACACACTTACAGAACGTATGTTCTATTATCTTGTAACGCGAGGGGGAGGATGCATCGCGCGTCCTCCCCCTCGCCTTTGACTCGATTGCACCTTAGAAGCCGAGCGCGTCCCACTGCTGCTCGGTACGCTGCCGGTTGGGCAGCACGTCCTCCTCCATGACGGAGCCCTGAGCGTCATCGACCACCTTACACATACGCTCAACTGCGTCGTTTACCGCGCGCGCTCCGCTCTTTATGCTCTCTTTCGCCTCATCGGAGAGCAGAAGCCGATAGGCAAGGTAGACGGTCCCTGCCGTAAGGGTAGCGATGGTCAGTGTCGTCCTGAGCTTCCTCACTCCGACCACGTCCCCGGTCCGGCGAGAAGATCCACGATGCGCGCGAGCTCATCCTCGCTCTTGAACTCGATCTCAATCTTGTTCTTGCCGCGAACGTTCTTCACCTTGACGTTGGTGTCGAGGGCAAGGCGCATCTGACGTGCCGCTCGCTTGAAGGACTGGGGCTGAGGTATCCGCACGGGCTTCTCGACGTTCTCCGTGACAGAAAACAGTGGGGCAAGACTTTCTGTCTGACGCACCGACAGACGCTCGCTCACAACTTTCTCCGCAAGCTTGATACGACCCTCTTCCGATGGGACGGCAAGAATCGCCCTAGCGTGCCCCGCAGTCAGCTTCCCATCGTCCACAAGCTCCTGGACCTCCTGGGGAAGGTCCAGGAGTCGGAGGGTGTTCGTGATCGCCGAGCGCGACTTTGAGAGCGCCTTGGCGAGCTCCTCCTGCGTGAGACCCTTCTCCTTGATGAGCTGACGATAGCCCTGGGCCTCCTCAAGCGGGGTGAGGTCGGAACGCTGAAGATTCTCAATGAGGGCGAGCTTGAAGACCTCCTCGTCAGAGATCTCCTTGATGATGACAGGAACCTCGTCAAGACCCGCGAGCCGAGCGGCCTGGTACCTACGCTCTCCGGCAACTATCTCATAGTGGTCACCCTGCTTGCGCACAAGCAGCGGCTGCAGAATTCCGTTCTGCTTAATTGAGTCAGCAAGCTCAGCGAGCTCGTCAGGGTTGAACCTCTTTCGAGGCTGCCCCTTGTTCGGCTGCACCTTATCAATTGGCAGGGTTGAGTCAGGTCGCATTCCCGCCGTCTCGGCGTCAGCCTCACCAACGAGCAGGCCAAGCCCCTTTCCGAGGCCGGACTTCTTAGCCACGTAGCACCACCTCTTTCGCCAACTTTGAGTAGGCAAGGGCGCCCTTGCTCACACGTGCGTACATAACAACGGGAAGTCCGTGACTCGGCGCCTCGGACAGCTTTACGTTGCGAGGAATGATCGTCTTGAACATCTTCTTGCCAAAGTACGACTGAACCTCATCCACAACCTGCTTGGATAGCGTCGTCCTGCTGTCATACATGGTCATGACGACACCAAAAATCTCAAGACTCGGATTCATGCGCTTCTTGACCATTTGCATTGACTCAAGGAGCTTTGCTACCCCCTCAAGAGCGTAGTATTCGCACTGAATCGGAATAAGGAGCGAGTCAGCAGCGACGAGCGCGTTGATAGTGAGCAGACCGAGCGACGGAGGACAGTCAATGAAAACGTAGTCAAAGTCGTCCTTGACGCGAGAAATCGCCTCCTTGAGTATCGACTCGCGTGCCATCGCAGATACGAGCTCGATTTCTGCAGTTGCAAGTTGGATAGTCGCCGGAACGATGAAGACGTTAGGCTCGCAGGTTGGAAGAATCGTCTCCTCGATCGGCTGATCGTGAAGAATCACGTCGTAGATATCGTGCTCAAGTTCTTCTTTCTCAACGCCATAGCCACTTGTTGAGTTTCCTTGAGGGTCAAAGTCAATGACAAGAACCTTTTTCTTGCCCTCACCAAGACATGCCGACAGGTTGATGACTGTTGTCGACTTTCCGACACCACCTTTCTGGTTGATGACAGCGACAACCTTTGCATCGCGCTGAGGAAGACCTCGTTTTACGTCTTTGTAGCTCATTTGTCCTCCGTGAGTCTTGTTTGGGCACGATATTGCTCTTAACAACTATACGGTATTGTTTCACATGAAACGTGCTCAATGTTGTTCAGGATTGAGACATTCTACTCATAGAGAAACCCGGGCGTTTCACGTGAAACGTCCGGGTTTCTGATAATCACATCTATATACTCACTTTGTTTCACGTGAAACCAACTACTCACTCCACCCCAAGAGGCTCCTTGCTAGCAAGTCCCACTCTACGAGGGAGCTTGATCTTACTCTTTAACGTCTTTCTATACATGAGGATCTCTCGATGTCCAAGTCCATCTCTCAGTTCAAAGGTTTCACGTGAAACAAAGGCCAAACCACAGAGCTTCGCCGCACGTTCGGCACAGGTAAGTTCCTCTATCTCAGGACGCGCCTTTTGAATGACGAGAAGACCATCCCGACGAAGGAGAGGCGTTGCGTACTCAATGAGGACATTAGACTGCGCAACGGCCCGAGCAAAGACATAGTCCTGAGATCCAGGAATCTCATGAGCAAGTTCCTCAACACGGGTGTGGCGAGCCTCGAGACCATCAACACCAAGCTCAGAAATGAACTCGTTGACTGCCTTCACCTTCTTACCGACAGAGTCAACGAGAAGTCCGTGAGCTCCGGTCATGACACCAAGAGGAATGCCGGGGAAGCCACCACCCGTGCCAATGTCAAGAAAGGTGGAGGTAGCCTCAAGACGGACGTCTTGGCAGGCCAACGGAAGAAGCGAGTCAACAACATGAAGCGTCACGGCTGAGGAAGGGTCAACGATCCTCGTGAGATTGACGACCTTATTCTTCTCTATGAGTAGCTCAAGGTGACCAACGAGCTTAGTGGCCTTGTCCTCAGGACAGTCAATGCCAAACGATCCAAGCTCGCTCATGACCTGAGTAACAAGGGTCAGAGTATTCTTGCAGGGCGTCGTCATAGGAAACTCCGATCGGACGATGACAAAAAGTCACGAGTCGAAAGAAATTGGCAAGAGAAGAGGGAGGCTGCCGTGGCAACCTCCCTCATAGGATAGCGTTCGCTGGAGAACGAAGTGAGCGTCTACCGAACGGCCGTGATGACCACGTGACGGTCAGGCTCCTCACCCTCAGAGTGAGTCACGACCTCATCGTCATCGACGAGCGCCAGGTGAATGAGGCGACGCTCGTAGGCGTTCATGGGAGCAAGGGAAACCTTGCCGCCACGCTGCTTGGCGCGAGCGGCGGAGGAGCGGGCGATCTCCTCGAGCTTGTGACGACGGCGGCTCTTGTAGCTCTCGATGTCGACGACCACGGGATAGTAGAACTTGATACGGCTGCTGAGGAGCGAAGTGAGAACCATCTGCAGCGCGTCGAGCGTACGCCCATGACGGCCAATGAGAACGGCGAGGTCCCCGCCACTGACGTCGAGGATGAGCTCCCCGTTGTCTCCGTCGTACTCGTCAATGGAGCAGCGGTCCTCACCAAAGAGGGAGAGGATACCCTTGAGATAGTCCACCGCAAGGTCTGCTATGGCGTCCATCTCTTCGTCGGTCAGCTCGATGCCGGCCTCGTAGTGCTCTCGGATGGAGGAGAAGTCATCCTCAGCAAGGCTCTCGGCACTCATGCGCTCTTCCTCGGCCATACTATCCTCCGATAAAACAATAGTCAAACTAAATACTCTGAATCACAGCTGGTGATAGGTAGTTTTGCCTAACCCTTCTTGTGCGGGCGTGGCTTCTTCTCGCGACGGACCACGTCAACCTCGACGGGGCGGTTTGCCGCCTCGGCCTCAGCCTCGGCCTTGGCCTTCTCCATGACGCGCTTGGTGATCACCTGCTGCTGGATAACCTGCCACAGGGAGGACGTCACGTAGTAGAGCAGGACGGCCGCCGGGCAGGAGGCCCAGCCAAACCAGAGCATCATGATCGACATGACGCCGCCCATGAGGTAGGACGAGGAGCGCTGCTCGGCAGGCTGGTTGCGTGCCGTGAGGACCATCGGCAAAAACGTCAGGGCGCCGAAGGCGACGTCGAAGGCAACGTAGGGCAGCGCGGCGACGATGCCGGACTGCTCGACGACCTGCGCGACGGACAGCGAGATGGACGGGAGGATGTTGAAGAAGCACGCCCACTCGGGGACGGCGCGCACGACGGAGAAGAGACCAAAGAAGACCGGCATCTGAAGGAGCAGGGGCAGGCAGCCGCCGAGCGGGTTGAACTTCATGTCCGCGTAGACCTTGCGCAGCTCCTCCTGCATGCGCACGGGATCGTCCGCATAGCGCTCCTGGATCTCCTGGAGCTTGGGCTGAACCACCTGCATGCGCGCCGTGGACTTGGTCGAGTGCGTCATCAGCGGCGTCAGGAGAAGACGGATGATGAGCGTAAGGACGATGACGGCGAGGCCGTAGTCGTGGGTGAAGCCGTAGAGGCTGTTCAGCACCCAAGTCAGAAAGTTAATAAACCATTCCCACATGGTTCCTCCGTGGCCCGCGCCCCTCAGGGCACGGGGTCATATCCGCCTGCATGGAGGGGGTGGCACCTGAGGATCCTGCGAGCCGCGAGGGAGCCTCCCCTGATGAGTCCGTACCGTTCGATGGCCTGGCACGCGTACTGGGAGCACGTGGGGACGTAGATGCACCGCGCACGAAGCAGCGGGGACACGCGCCTCTGGTAGAGGCCAATCGCGGCCAGGGCCGCGCGTGCCGCCAGCGAGCGTCGTGCGACGGCGCCCACCCTAGGCCCCTGCCCGCTCGAGGAGCCTCCTCAGCGCGACGGCGACCTGCTCGGGGGAGCTGTCGTGCGTCCTGTGCGTCGAGAGGAGAATTACGTCGAAGCCGTCTCTCGGAAGCCCGGACAGCCGCGCGGCCTCCCTGAGGACGCGCTTGCACCGGTTCCTGAAGACGGCGTTGCCAAGCCGCTTTGCCGCGACGAAGGCGACCCTACCAGGGCCGCCTTCGTCGAGACGCATCACTCGAATCCGCAGAAATGAGTCGTTGAGCCTCTTTCCGCGCGAGAAGACCGTCTCAAAATCTCTCTTGGACTTGATGGTCTTCATCGTGTGAGGGTCTTAGACGGTGAGACGCTTGCGACCCTTGGCACGACGACGGGCGAGGACGGCGCGGCCGCCCTTGGTGGCCATGCGGGCACGGAAGCCGTGCGTGGTGGCGCGCTTACGCTTGTTGGGCTGATACGTACGCTTCATAGCTATTCCTCCCGGTTGGGCATGAACTTCCATTAGAGCAATAAGCTCAGAGATTGTAAGGGTCTTCCCCGCGACATGTCAATTTACGCGTCAGAGAATCTCCACGTTTTGCCCGCTCAGCGCCGCCGCGCGCCTGAGAGGACGAGAATCCATTTCATGCACGGTTGGAACCATATTTTCAAATCGGCGAAATGTGTTTCTCGCATGCTATGATTTTGCAACGCGTTTCATCGGGATTTTCCAAGTTTTCTACTATTGTTCGTCCGCTGTAGAAAACTTTCGTTCATATCGAATTCTCAGTGAAAAGTTTTCGACATCCGATGAACAGATGTAGAAAGGGGGACGGACGATGGCGCGGGACTTCTACCCGTTTGTGGAAAAGGACGGCGAGAAGGACGCGGCGCAGGAGGATGCCACGGCCTGCGAGGTCCATCACCCGGCGCGCATCGCCGTCTACGACGACGCCTCGGCCGCCCCGCGCGTGGTGGTCATAGAGCCGTGCGACGTGCGCGACTACCTCGAGCAGATAACCGCGGCGGTGAACCGCCTCTCGCACGAGCAGGGGGGAACCATCCCCTTCATGGTCATCAGGGAGATCGTGGAGAACTTCATCCACGCCTACTTCCAGGCGCCCACGATCACCATCCTCGACGGCGGGGACACGATCCGCTTCTCAGACCAGGGCCCGGGCATCAAGGAGAAGTCCCTGGCCATGGAGTACGGCACAAGCTCGGCGACCGAGGAGATGAAGCACTACATCCGCGGCGTTGGGAGCGGGCTGCCCTACGTGCAGCAGTACATGACGGACAAGGGCGGCAGCCTCGAGATAGAGGACAACATTGCCGGGGGCACGGTGGTCACGATCTCCACGCGCCCGCGCGAGGAGGCGCGCGCCGTCTCCGGGGCGGGCGAGGAGCGCGAGGACGCCACCGTCCCCGAGGTGGCGTGGCAGCAGCCGTGGGCGCAGCAGCCGTGGCCCGGCACCTACCCGCAGCAGGCCCCCTACCAGCAGGGATACCCCCAGCAGCCGTGGGCGCAGCCGACCGCCGCGCCCGGTGCGTGGCCCCAGGCCGCGCCGGCAGCCCAGCCGTGGCAGCAGCCGTGGCCCCAGGGGGCGCCGACACCCCAGCAGCCGTGGGCGCAGCCGCAGCCCTGGCCTGGCCCCGCCGAGCCGCAGGCCACGCCGGCGCCGGCGGTGCCAGCGGTCACGATCGACGAGCGCGGCCACCAGGCGCTCGCGTTTCTCGCCGAGCACGGGGCCGGGGGGCCCACCGAGCTCGTGCGCGCCTTCGGCTCGTCCGCTGCCACGTGGTCGCGCGCCCTCTCCTCGCTCACGGCGCAGGGTCTCGTGGTCAAGGTCGGCCAGAAGTACCAGCTGACGGCCATCGGCCGGACGTTCGCCTAGCTCCCCTCGGAGAAGTTATCAACAATCGCTATACTAGGTCTCCGACTTTTTCGACAATGGGAAACGTGGGACCATGGAACTCTCCTTTGAAACGGACGCCGAGGCACTCTGGCAGGACACGCTCGACCTTCTCGCCGGCGAGAACCTCCCCGAGGCGGTGCTCGCCATGCTCAGGAACTGCACGCCGACCGGCATGGACGAGGGCGTGCTGCACCTCGAGACGCCGATGAGGCTCGTGCTCAAGACCGTCTCCAAGAACTCCGAGCTGATCGAGGGCGTGCTCTCCACCGCCGCCTTCCAGCCGATGAGGCTCGACATCACCTTCGCCCAGGCAAACGCGCAGCCCGCGGCGGCAGCCGCACGGCGATCGACGATGACCCGCGACGAGGCGGACCGCTGGGCGGCGGAGACCTCGGGCGCGCGTCCGACGCCGCCCGCTCCCGCCGCGAGCGCCTTCATGGAGGACACCTGGGACGAGGGCTCGGCGGTGGCGGCGCGCGAGGCCGAGAACCGCAGGCGCCGCGAGCGCAACCCCCTCGTGGAGGACATCTCCGCCACGACCTCCAAGCTCACGTTCGACCGCTTCGTCCGCGGTGACGAGAACGACATCGCCTACCAGGCCGCCCTGCAGGTGGCAAACGGCATGAACAGCACCTACAACCCGCTGTTCATCTACGGGAAGAGCGGCCTGGGCAAGACCCACCTGCTGCGGGCCGTGCAGAACTACATAGCGCGCAACGACCCGTCGCGCCTGTGCGTCTACCGAGACGCCTCGACCTTCATCACCGACTACACCGAGGCCATGCGCCACTCCGAGCGCTCGGCCGCCTCGGTCCTGCGCCAAAACTACGCCGACATCGACGTGCTCATCATCGACGACGTCCAGAAGATGGCCGGCAAGGCGGGCACCATCGGGTTCTTCTTCGACACCTTCAACGAGCTCATCGGCAACGGCAAGCAGATCGTGCTCGCCGCCGACCGGACCCCGGCGCAGCTCGGCATGGGCAAGGACGGCTTCGACGAGCGCGTGACGAGCCGCCTGGGCTCGGGCTTCACGGCGCCGATCCAGGTCCCGAGCTACGAGCTCAAGCTTCGTCTCATCGAGACCTTCTGCGAGCGGATGCGCGAGGACGCCCTGCGCGAGAACGTGCCGGCGCTCTCCGGCTCCATCCCCGACTCGGCGCGCCAGTACATGGCCGAGCGCGCTGGCACCAACATCCGCGTCATCGAGGGCTTCTGCCAGCGCTGCCTGTTTGCGGCCACGACCGCCGAGCGCGCGGGCGGCGAGCTCAGGCGCGAGGAGATCGAGTCGATAGCCCGAGAGTGCTGGCCGAGCGCCGGCCGCTCCGTCTCCATCGAGGACGTCCAGAGGGCGGTGGAGAAGTACTACGACATAGACCACTCGAGCCTCGTGGGAAACAAGCGCCACAAGTCGCTCATGGAGGCCCGCCACGTGGCCATCTGGCTCTCGCGCGAGCTGTGCGACCGCACGCTCGCCGACATCGGCAAGCACTTCGGCGGCCGCAGCCACGCCACGATCATGCACAGCATCAGCGTCGTGGACGACGCCAAGCGCGAGGACAAGAGCTTCTACGACCGCCTCATGCAGATCCGCGAGTCGATAACCGGAAACGCGTGAGCGCGGCGTTGTTGAAAACCGTGTCGACATGGTGTCCAGAGGGGGAGAAAAGCGGTGCGATCGTGTGGAAGGGGTTTTCGACAAGGACCGCGCGTGTTGACGGGCGTTGACGCGCGAGGGGTCGGGCGGGGGTTCTTCTCGCCGGGCGCTAGCTCGGGCTTTGCCGTGTTTTGTGACTTTTGGACATGCCCTATTACTACTACTGTTCTTTAATGGATATATAGATATAAGAGAAAGGGTCAGCCGTGAAGTTCACCGTCAGCCAGTCCTCGCTCATGAAGGCACTCTCCGTGGTCTCCAAGGGCATGGGCGCAAACTCGACCCTGCCCATCCTCTCGGGAATCTACGTGCGCGCCGCCGAGGGCACGCTCGAGTTCCAGACCAACAACCTGACGATCTCCATCCGCCACCTCATCCCGGCGAACGTAGAGGAGCCGGGCGAGACGGTGGTCTCGGGCAAGGTGCTCACGAGCATCGTCAAGACCCTCTCCGATGCCGCGGTGACCTTCGAGGGCAGCGGTCGCACGCTCACGATCTCCTGCGAGAAGTCGACCTTCCGCCTGAACACGCTCAACCCCGCCGACTGGTCCGGCTTCCCCGAGCTTGCCCCCGAGCGCACGATCGAGCTGCCGAGCGAGCTGCTCTCCCGCATGGTCGACAAGGTCTACCGCGTGACCTCGCGCGAGACGAGCCGCCCCATCCTGCAGGGCATCCTGCTCACCGTGGAGGACAACACCATCCGCCTCGTCGCGACGGACTCCTTCCGCCTCGCGGTGTGCGACTCCTCCGTCGAGGCGGCGCCCGGCGAGGCCTTCCGTGCCATCGTCCCCGGCGCGGTCTTCCACGACGTCCTCTCCATGCCGTCGATGACCGACGAGATCTCCATCGGAACGACGGAGAGCCAGGTGGTCTTCACCTTCGGCAACACGACCTTCGTGTCCCGCCGCATCGAGGGCAACTTCCCCGACTACAAGCAGCTCCTCCCGCCCACCTGCGCCACGGCGGTCGAGATCGACGTGGCGGCCTTCTCGGCCGCGCTCAAGCGCGTCTCGGTCATCGCGCAGCAGAACGCGTCGGTGCGCTTTGACATCGACGCCGACGGTGGCCTCATGCGCCTCTCCGCGAGCTCGCCGGAGCAGGGCGAGTCCAGCGAGACCATCAGCTGCGATGTCGAGGGCCAGGGCCTCTCGATCGCGCTCAACTACCACTACGTCTTCGACTGCGTGAACGCGGTCTCGGGCAGCCCCTCCATGCGCCTCGAGCTCCAGGGCTCGGTCCAGCCGGGCATCTTCAAGGTGAACGGCAAGGTCAACTACCTCTACCTGCTCATGCCGGTGCGCCTCTAGGCGCGTGGCGCGGCGAGAAGGACCAGGGGTCGGGGCGTGGGGCTTCGCGTCACAGAGCTCGAGCTGGCGGACTTCCGCAGCTTCGGGCGTCTCTCCGTGCGGCTGGCCGACGCGGTGACGGTCTTCGTGGGGCCCAACGCGGCCGGCAAGACCAACACCGTCGAGGCGCTGCAGCTGCTCACGGCCGGCCAGTCGTTCAGGCGGCCCACCCCGTCGCAGCTCGTCCGCGACGGGGCCGCGTCGGCGCGCGCCGCCGCGCGGCTCACGGGCGACGGCCGCGTGATAGACGCGCGGCTCGACGTGGTGGCGGGACGGCGCCAGTTCTTCCGCAACGGCAAGCGCGTCCAGGCGGCGGAGATGCCCGAGGCGCTCATGAGCGTGCTCTTCTCGCCCGACGACCTCGCGCTCGTCAAGCGCGGCGCCTCGGGCAGGCGCGACGAGCTCGACGACTTCGGCCGCCAGGCCAACCGGGGCTACGCCAACGTCCTCTCCGCGTACCTGCGCTCCGTGGAGCAGAGAAACCGCCTGCTCAAGGACGAGTGGCCGGATGCGGGGCTGCTCGACGCGTGGGACGCCTCGGTCGCGCTCGGCGGCGCCACGCTGCTCGCCGCGCGCCTCAGGCTCTTCTCGCGCCTGGCCGAGAAGGTGAGCGCCGTCTACGAGGCCGTCTCCGGGGGCGAGCTCCTGAGCTGCTCGTACGTGTGCACGCTCGGCGAGGGCCTCGAGGGTGCGTGCCGCGACGAGCTTCGCGACGCCTTCCTCGAGCGCCTGCGCGCGGGCCGAGACGAGGACCTGCGCCGGAGGCAGACCTGCGCCGGGCCGCACCGCGACGACGTCTCGTTTGTCATCGAGGGGCACGACGCCCGCGCCTTCGGGTCACAGGGGCAGCAGCGCACGGTGGCGCTCGCCCTCAAGATGGCCGAGGTCGAGCTCGCGGGCGAGATCGTTGGCTCCCGACCGCTGCTCTTGCTCGACGACGTGATGAGCGAGCTCGACGAGAGCCGGCGCTCCGCGGTCATGGACTTCGTCCGCGGCGGGATCCAGACCGTGGTGACGACGACCAACCTCGGGTACTTCTCGCCCGAGCTCCTCGAGGCGGCGGAGGTGGTGCGCTTTGGCGAGCGGTCGTGACGTGCGCGCGAGAAGCGAGCTCGAGGCCGAGGCGCTGCGCCG
The DNA here is from genome assembly GCF_002160255.1 of Olsenella sp. An188. Taxonomy (GTDB): domain Bacteria; phylum Actinomycetota; class Coriobacteriia; order Coriobacteriales; family Atopobiaceae; genus Thermophilibacter; species Thermophilibacter avistercoris. Next base: position 88,372 of record NZ_NFKF01000006.1, read on the forward strand.
CGAGGCCGCGCCGACGCCGGTTGCAGACGCCTTCGACGCGCTCCTCTCCTCCGCCGATGCGCAGGGACGCGTGCGCTCCACGTGGAACGTCACGCGCGCGTGGTACTCGGTCAACGGCGACCACGAGCGCGCGCACACGGTCGGCACCTTCGTGGAGCAGCCCCGCCGCGCCGGCGCGCTGCCGGTGCTCGTGGTCTACGTCGACACGAAGTCCTGCGAGGTCGACTTCATGGCCAACCGCGAGATCTACCTCGCCCGCCTCGAGCAGGCGGGCCTGCGCTTCCGCGAGGTGCGCTTCCGCCAGTCGAAGCGGCCGCGCGCGGAGCGCGACGGGGAGCCGCGCAGGAAGGCCCCGGCCGCCGAGCCGCCGCTCCCCGAGCTGAGCGCGGAGGAGGAGCGCCGGGCCGAGGAGCTTCTCGCCGGCGTGTCCGAGGCCCTCAGGCAAAGCGTCTCTCGGGCCGTGAGAGTGTCCATGCGGGCTGAGAAGCGCCGGAACAGCTAAAATCGTGAAGGTGGCCTCAGAAGGCCTCTCATTGCCTCACAAGCGCTATATTTGTTCCATCTGGCTCTATTTTGAACGGGGCCGAGAGAAAAAACGCCAACAACGAGCGCAGGGCCGCGGCGCGGCCCGTCTGGGAAGGATGTGCGCGTGGCAAAGAAGAGCGAGAACGAGTACGGAGCCGGGGAGATCAAGATTCTGGAGGGCCTCGAGGCCGTCCGTAAGCGCCCCGGCATGTACATCGGCACGACGTCCGAGACCGGCCTGCACCACCTGGTGTGGGAGATCGTGGACAACTCCGTGGACGAGGCCATGGCGGGCTTCTGCACCAAGATCAAGGTGACCGTCCACCCGGACAACTCCATCACCGTGGACGACAACGGCCGCGGCATTCCGGTGGAGAAGCACCCGGTCAAGAAGATCCCGACCCTCGAGGTCGTCCTCACCATCCTGCACGCTGGCGGCAAGTTCGACAACAACGCCTACAAGGTCTCCGGCGGCCTGCACGGCGTGGGCGTCTCGGTCGTCAACGCCCTCTCCAAGAGGCTCGTCGCCCAGGTGAAGCGCGACGGCAAGATCTACGAGATGGTCTTCGAGCGCGGCAAGACGGTGCAGAAGATGCGCGAGGTCGGCACCTCCAAGGCTACGGGCACCTCCATCACCTTCTGGCCGGACGACCAGATCTTCGAGACCACCACCTACAGCTGGGACACGCTCCACGACCACCTGCAGGAGACGGCGTTTCTCAACAAGAACCTCAAGATCGTGCTGGTCGACGAGCGCGAGCTCACGCCGCGCACCGAGGAGTTCTGCTACGCCGGCGGCATCATCGACTTCGTCAAGTTCCTGAACGACGAGAAGGACATCCTGCCCGGGCTCTCCCGCCCGATCTACATCGAGGGCCGCTCCGCGGCCGACGCCCCCGAGAGCCAGATGGGCGAGGTCGAGGTGGCCCTGCAGTGGAACACCGGCTACTCCGAGCGCACCCTCTCCTTTGCCAACGACATCTACACCGAGGAGGGCGGCATGCACCTCGAGGGCTTCCGCACGGCCCTCACCAAGGTGGTAAACGACTACGGCCGCAAGCAGAACATCATCAAGGAGAAGGACTCCAACCTCGAGGGCGGCGACATCCGCGAGGGCCTCACTGCGGTCATCTCGGTCAAGCTCCCCGACCCGCAGTTCGAGGGTCAGACCAAGGCCAAGCTCGGCAGCTCCTACATGCGCACGCTCGTGAACCGCGTGGTCACCCAGGGCATGACCGACTACCTCGAGGAGCACCCCAACCAGGCGAAGGAGATCCTGAAGAAGGCCTCCCAGGCCGCCAAGGGCCGCCTCGCCGCCCAGAAGGCGCGCCAGGCCACGCGCCGCAAGAGCCTGCTCGAGAGCGCGGCGCTGCCCGGAAAGCTCGCCGACTGCTCCGTGCGCGACGCCGAGATGACCGAGCTTTTCATCGTGGAGGGCGACTCCGCAGGCGGCTCGGCCAAGGACGGCCGCAGGCGTGACATCCAGGCGATCCTTCCGCTGCGCGGCAAGATCCTGAACGTCGAGCGCGTGGGCGACCACCGCGCGTTCTCGAGCGACACCATCCAGTCGCTCATCACCGCCATCGGCACCGGCGTGACCACGGGCACCGGCGACGGCGGGGACTTCGACATCACGAAGGCGCGCTACCACAAGATCATCATCATGACCGACGCCGACGTCGACGGCGCCCACATCCGCATCCTGCTGCTCACCTTCTTCTACAAGTACATGCGCCCGCTCATCGACGCCGGCTACGTCTACATCGCCACGCCGCCGATCTTTGGCGTGAAGGTGCGCAACAAGATCCACTACGTCTACCCCGACGGCAAGACGCCCGAGGACGAGCTGCTGCGCCAGACGATCCGCAGCCTTGGCCTCAACCCCGACGAGGAGGACGACGCGGACAAGTCCCAGGCGGCCATCAAGGGCTCCGGGCGCAAGAGGCGCGGCTACACCGTCCAGCGCTACAAGGGCCTCGGCGAGATGGACCCCAAGCAGCTGGCGTCGACCACGATGGACCCCAAGACGCGCATCCTGCAGCGCGTGACCATCGAGGACGCCATGACGGCCGACCGTGCCGTCCGCGAGCTGATGGGCAACCAGGTAGAGTACCGCCGCGACTACATCGAGAAGCACGCGCACGACGCCCGCTTCCTCGACGCTTAAAACAGACCGAGAGGGTGATGCGAGGGGACGGTCCCCTCGCATCGCCGAGGGCATGATGCGAGGGGGAGCGCCCCCTCGCGTCACCAGAAGAAAGGCCACACGTGGCAGAAGATCAGAACAGCACCACCGGCACCGGCGCGGAGATGCCCGAGGACCTGAGGCGCCTGCTCGCCCGCGCCGAGCAGGGCGAGGACGGGGCGGACGTCTACGTCGAGGGGGACTCCGACGACGAGGACGACGTCGACGACGAGGAGCTCGAGGAGAGCTTTGGCGCCAACTCGCGCGGCGAGGACACCGGCGAGACCGACATCAACGGCGGCTCCCTCCAGATGAGCGAGTTCGGTCACGAGATGAAGCAGAGCTTCATCGAGTACTCGATGTCGGTCATCACGGCCCGCGCCCTTCCCGACGTGCGCGACGGCCTCAAGCCGGTCCACCGCCGCATCCTCTACGCCATGAACGAGTCCGGCATCTTCCCCAACCGGCCCCACAAGAAGAGTGCGTGGACGGTCGGCGAGGTCATCGGCAAGTACCACCCGCACGGAGACTCCGCCGTCTACGACACCATGGTTCGTCTCGCCCAGTGGTTCTCCATGCGCACGCCGCTCATCGACGGTCACGGCAACTTCGGCAACATCGACGGCGACGGCGCCGCGGCCATGCGATACACCGAGAGCCGCCTCGCCAAGCCCGCCATGGAGCTCCTGCGCGATCTCCAGAAGGACACCGTCGACTGGGGCCCCAACTACGACGAGTCGCTCGCCGAGCCGCGCGTGCTGCCGGCGCGTTTCCCCAACCTGCTGGTGAACGGCTCCTCGGGCATCGCCGTTGGCATGGCGACCAACATCCCGCCGCACAACCTCGCCGAGACCGTCGAGGCCACCTGCGCCTTCATCGACAACCCCGAGATCACCGTCGACGAGCTCATGCAGGTCATGCCCGGCCCCGACTTCCCCACCGGCGCCATCATCATGGGCTCCGACGGCATCCGCCAGGCCTACGAGACCGGCCGCGGCTCGATCACCATCCGCGCCAAGGCCCACGTGGAGTCCACCAAGACCGGCCGCAGCCGCCTCGTCTTCACCGAGATCCCCTACCAGGTGAGCAAGGGCACCCTCCAGGAGAAGATCGCCCAGCTCGTCAACGAGAAGCGCATCGAGGGCATCTCGGACATGCGCGACGAGTCCACGAGCAAGGGCATCCGCCTCGTCATCGAGCTCAAGAAGGGCGTGGTGCCCGAGGTCGTCCTCAACAACCTCTACAAGTTCACCTCGCTGCAGACCACCTTCGGCGTGAACAACCTCGCCCTGGTGGACGGCGTGCCCAGGTGCCTCTCGCTGCGCGAGATCCTGCGCCACTACGTCGACCACCAGGTCGACGTGGTCACCCGCCGCACGCGCTACGACCTCAAGAAGGCCCAGGCCCGCGCGCACATCCTCGAGGGCTACCTCATGGCCCTCGACCACATCGACGAGGTTATCTCCATCATCCGCTCCTCGCAGACCGACACCGAGGCGTCCCAGCGCCTCATCGAGCGCTTCGGCTTCACGCCCGAGCAGACCCAGGCCATCCTCGAGATGCGCCTGCGCCGCCTCACCGGCCTCGAGCGCGACAAGATCGAGGAGGAGCTGGCGGGCCTGCGCCGCGCGATCGCCTACTACGAGGACCTTCTCGCCCACGAGGAGAAGATCCTCGCGGTGATCAAGGAGGAGATGCGCGAGATCGCCGCCAAGTACGGCGACAAGCGCCGCACCGAGATCGCGGGCGCCGTCAAGAACCTCGACGTCGAGGACCTCATCGCCGACGAGGACATGGTCGTCACGATCACGCACACCGGCTACATCAAGCGCATCCCCGTGGCCACCTACCGCTCCCAGAAGCGCGGCGGCAAGGGCGTCCAGGGCCTCTCCCTCAAGGACAACGACTTCGTCGAGGACCTCTTCGTGGCGAGCACGCACGACTACGTGCTGTTCTTCACCAACCTCGGCAAGGTCTACCGCCTCAAGGTTCACGAGCTGCCCATCGGCAGCCGCCAGGCGCGCGGCTCGGCCATCGTCAACGTGCTCGCGCTCGCCGAGGGCGAGCACCCCACGGCCGTGATCACGTGCCGCGAGTTCCCGGCGGACGAGTACCTCATGTTCGCCACGTCCGGCGGCATGGTCAAGAAGACCGCCATGAGCGAGTATGACAAGAGCCGCCGCGACGGCATCATCGCCATCAACCTGCGCGCCGGCGACGAGCTCGTCAACGTGCGCCGCGTGCGCCCCGGCGACAAGGTCATCCTCGTCTCCACGGACGGCAAGGCCATCCTGTTCGACGAGTCCGAGGTCCGCGCGATGGGCCGCAACACGTCCGGCGTCCGCGGCATCACGCTCAAGGGTGACGCGCGCATGCTCGGCATGGAGATCTCCAACGGCAACGGCGACCTGTTCGTCATCACCGAGAACGGCTACGGCAAGCGCACGCCGGTCGCCGAGTACCCCGAGCACCGTCGCGGCGGCCAGGGCGTCTACACCATCGCGATGACGGCCAAGAAGGGCAACCTCGTGGCCTGCCGCGTGGTGGGCCCGCAGCACGAGCTCATGATCGTCTCGAGCGAGGGCGTGGTCATCCGCGTCAAGTCCGGCGACGTGAGCCGCCTCGGCCGCTCCACGCAGGGCGTCAAGGTGATGAACATGGTCGACGGCGACCACGTGAGCGCCGTGGCGCGCATGGTCGCGCGCAAGAAGAAGGCTCCCAAGCACGACGAGAGCCAGGGCATGCTCGACCTGGCGGCCGCCGGCGCCAAGGACGCCGACGAGCCCGAGAGCGTCGACATCGGAGGCGACGAGGAACTCTCCGACGACCTCCTCGACGACGAGGAGTAGCGTCCAAGAGACGGCCCCGCAGGCGGACGAGCCTGCGGGGCCTCTTTCTTATCCTGGGTTTGGCGTGAGCGCGCTGGACGGGGCCTACTCGCCGTCCTTCTCGCCGTGCGTGACGTTGAAGTCCTCCGGGGAGAGGTTCTCCACGAACTCGTGGAACTCCTCGAGCTCGTGGGCGCGCTCGTCGCGCTCGACGCCGCGGAAGTCCGGCAGCGCGGCGGTCTCGAGCACGGACTCGTCCGCGTAAACGGCGACCCCCTCGCGGACCGCGAGGGCGAGCGCGTCGGAGGGGCGTGCGTCGACGTAGGTGCGCTCGCCGGCGGCGGTCATCAGCTCGACCTGCGCGAAGAACGTGGTGCCCTGCACGGCCATGATGCGCACGCTCAGGCAGCGCCCGCCGAGCGCGGAGATCGTGGAGGAGAGCAGGTCGTGGGTCATCGGGCGGCTGCCGGGGCGCGGCGTCACGCCCATGGAGATGGCCGTGGCCTCGACCGAGCCGATCCGGATGGGCAGCTGCAGCGCGGCCGCGTCGCGGTTGTCATGGGTCCTCAGCACCACGAGCGAGGCAACCGGGCCACCGCCGACCACGACGCTCTGTATGTCCATCTTCCTCAGGGGCACGCTCTGTCCTCTCTTCTCTGTTGGCATATCCTACCCAATCGGGTGGTGCAAGCAACGCGTCGGAAGTCAATCGGAAAGAAATCGAAAAAGTCGTTGACCAAGACGCGGGGGCTGTGTAATATATCTCCTTGCGTTGGGCCTGTAGCTCAGTTGGTCAGAGCGTCCGGCTGATAACCGGGAGGTCACAAGTTCGAACCTTGTCAGGCCCACCACTTTCCTGACAATAGTCGCCCCAGCGTTAGCCGAGTCGCCGCTGGGGCGATTATTCTTTTCCGGCGCGCCACGCGCGCGTGCCGGCCCAGAGGGGACGTAGCTCAGCTGGGAGAGCGCGGGCTTTGCAAGCCTGAGGCCGTGGGTTCGAACCCCATCGTCTCCACCCGTCTCGTACGCCGGGGCCCGCGGGCCCCGGCTTTTTTGTGGCCCGGCCCGGCGCCCCCTCCGTGCTTAGGAAAACGGCGTTGTGGCAATCTGGCCGCCTGAGGTGCTTAGGGATTCGGGGTTGTGGCAGCCCGGACGGTCCTTCTCGCCCCTCTTTTGGCGAGAAGGACCTGGGAGCGGCGCCGCTACCTGGGGTTTCTTGAATGGCTTGCGTAGGCGGACTGTCACAACCCCGGATTCCTAAGCGGTCGATGAGCCCGGACTGCCACAACTCCGTTTCTCTAAGCACGGATGGGGACACGGGTGAGCGCGGAGGCCGCACCCCGCCCTGCCGCCGCGCCCCGGACCCGCCTCTCTGGGCCGGCGGTGTATCATCGCAGCATGAGGGCGCGCCGCCCGGCGCGGACGGAAGACGAAGGAGCCACATGGCCGAGAAGGACCTGCGCGAGGGGGTCTCCCCCGAGACCGACGAGCTCGCGAGCACGCTGATGGGAGACGCGCTCGACCTCATGGCCGCGGGCGAGGAGTTTGGGGTTCTTCTCGCCGTGCAGTGCGCCGACGGGGACGTGCGGAGCTACGAGTTCGAGGACGACGGCCCCGAGGCCTGCCTCGAGGGAGCCCGCGCCCAGGTGGCCTCCGTCGAGGGCGCCGTGCGCTACGCGATAGCCTACGAGGGCGCCGTCGCCGCCGAGGGCGGCGCCTACGCCGACGCCCTGCTGCTCGAGTTTGGCGAGCGGGGCTACCGGGGCTACTCGGCCTTCTCGTTCGTGGACGGCAAGGGCTCCGGCGAAGGTTTCACGTGGACCGACCCCGCCCCGGCCGGCGAGACCGACCCCCTGATCTGAGAGCGCGCTAGGAGGAGCCATGGCTGTGCTCGACTTCGTGGTCAACGTCCTCTCCACCCCCTCCATCCTGGTGGGACTGCTCGCGCTCGTGGGGCTCGCGCTCCAGAAGAAGCCCGTCGAGGACGTGGTGCGCGGCACGGTCAGGACGATCGTGGGGTTCCTCGTGCTCACGGCGGGGTCGAGCTACCTGCAGTCCGGCTCGCTCAACGCCTTTGGCGAGCTCTTCAACTACGCCTTTGACATGCAGGGCGTCCTGCAGAACTCCGACGCCGTGGTCTCGCTCGCGCTCACGCAGTTCGGCAGCAGCACCGCGATCATCATGTGCCTGGGCATGCTCGCCAACATCGTGGCCGCGCGCTTCTCGCACCTGCACTACATCTTCCTCACGAGCCAGCACACCCTCTACATGGCGGCCATGCTTGCCGTGGTGCTGAGCGTTGGCGGGCTCGACGGCTGGGCGCTCTACCTCGCCGGCGGCTGCCTGCTCGGCCTCGTCATGGTGGTCTCCCCCGCGCTGCTGCAGCCCACGATGAGAAAGATCACCGGCGGCGACGGCATGGCGATGGGACACTTCGGCGGGTTCGGATACTGGGTCTCCGCCCAGGTGGGCAAGCTCTTCCGCGGCGGGCGGTCCACGGAGGACGTGCGCTTCCCGCGGCGCCTCGTCTTCCTGCGCGACACGACCGTCTCGGTCACGCTCACGATGGTGGTGCTCTTTGTCGTGGTGACGGGCGCGGCGGTGGGCCGCGGCGTGCTCTCGGAGGACCCGGCGCGCTTCTCGGCCCTGTCCGGCCTGCTCAACGTTGGCACGGAGACGACCACCAACTGGGTCGTGTGGGCGCTCACGAGTGCGGCGGCCTTTGCGGGCGGCGTCTACATCATCCTCGCCGGCGTCTCGCTCATCATCGGCGAGATCCAGGAGGCCTTCAAGGGCATCGCCGAGCGCCTCGTGCCCGGTGCAGTGCCCTGCCTGGACTGCCCCGTCTGCTTCACGTACGCCCCCAACGCCGTGGTGATCGGCTTTCTGATGTCGTTTCTCGGCGGCGTGGTGGGGCTCGGCGCGCTCGTGCTGATCAACGCCAACGTCGCCCCCGTCGCGCTCATCCTGCCCGGAGTCGTCCCCCACTTCTTCTGCGGCGCCACGGCTGGCGTCTTTGGAAACACGTGGGGAGGCGTGCGCGGCTGCGTGGCCGGTGCCTTCGTCCACGGCCTGCTCATCACGTTCCTCGCGGCCGCGTGCATGCCCGTGATGGGCGCGCTCGGCTTTGCCGGCACCACCTACGGGGACGCGGACTTCACGATCGTGGGCATCCTGTTCGGCAACCTCGCCCAGTACGTGGGAGGCCTGCCGCTCGTGGCCATCTGCGTGGGCCTCTACCTCGTTCCCGTGCTCTACGGCGTGGTCGCGGACAGCAGGTCGCGCGGCGAGAAGGACTCGCGTACCGCATAAGTGGCCCAAAACGCCGAAAAAGCGCCCAAGACGGGGGCGTGTGCGGTATTCGTCAGCTCATATAGAACCCGTGACCTGTGGTTCTTCTCGCCGCTTGTGCCGCCTGCGCGGTATAATCAACCGGTTACCGAATAGTGCGTCCACAAGAGACCGAGAGGGACACATGCGCCAGGAGAACATCAGGAACATCGCGATCATCGCCCACGTCGACCACGGCAAGACAACGCTCGTGGACCAGATGCTCAAGGCCACGGACGCCTTCCGCGAGAACCAGCAGGTCCAGGAGCGCGTGCTCGACTCCAACGACCAGGAGCGCGAGCGCGGCATCACGATCCTTGCCAAGAACATCTCCATCGAGTACCAGGGCGTGAAGATCAACGTCATCGACACCCCGGGCCACGCCGACTTTGGCGGCGAGGTGGAGCGCGTGCTGCGCATGGCCGACGGCGCGCTGCTCCTGGTGGACGCCGCCGAGGGCCCGATGCCGCAGACGCGCTTCGTCCTGCGTCACGCCATCGACGCGGGTCTGGCCATCATGATCGTGGTCAACAAGATCGACAAGCCGGCCGCCGACCCCGAGCGCGCCGTGAACACCTCGCTCGACCTCATGGCCGACCTCGGCGCCACGGACGAGCAGCTCGAGTTTGCCATGGAGCACGTGATCTACGCGAGCGCCGTGAACGGCTTCGCCCGCCTCGACCCCGATGACGACAACCAGGACATGTTCCCCATGCTCGACATGATCGTGAACGAGCTGCCCGCGCCCGAGGTGGACGTGGACGGCCCGCTCGCCATGCAGTGCGTGACCATCGACCACTCCGAGTACGTGGGGCGCATCGGCATCGGCCGCATCTACTCCGGCACCATCCACGACGGCGACAAGATCCTCGTGGTGAAGAACGACGGCAGCCGCGCCATGAGCCAGGTCAAGCAGCTCTTCACCTTCGACTACCTCGGCCGCCGGGAGTGCACCGAGGCCCAGGCCGGCGACATCGCCGCCGTGGTGGGCATCGACTCCACCGACATCGGCGACGTCTACACCGACCCGGAGAACCCCGTCGAGCTCGAGCCGATCGAGATCGACCCGCCCACGCTCTCGGTCATCTTCGAGCCGTCGACCTCCCCGCTCGTGGGCCGCGAGGGCGACATCGTGGGCGGCCGGCAGCTCAAGGAGCGCCTGATGCAGGAGCGCGAGAACAACGTGACCATGCGCATCGAGGAGCTCCCCGACAAGACCGGCATCGAGGTCGCCGGCCGCGGCATCCTGCACCTCTCCGTCCTCATGGAGACCATGCGCCGCGAGGGCTTCGAGTTCCAGGTGGGCCGCCCGCGCGTCCTGTTCAAGAAGGACGAGAACGGTACGATGACCGAGCCCGTGGAGCAGGCCGTCGTGGAGTGCCCCGGCGAGTACTCCGGCAAGGTCATCGAGGTCTTTGGCAACGCCGGCGGCACCATGACCACGATGGACGCGGGCACCACGCAGACCCACCTCGAGTTCAAGATCCCCACACGCGGCATCATGGGCCTCAAGAACCGCATCCTGAACGTCACCCACGGCGAGGCCGTGTTCTACCACACGTTCCTCGAGTACGGCCCCTACGCCGGCGAGATCGGCGTGCGCCAGAACGGCGCAATGATCTCCATGAGCACCGAGAAGGCCGTGGCCTACGCGCTCGGCACGCTCCAGGAGCGCGGCCAGCTCTTCGTGGGCCCCGGCGACGAGTGCTACGAGGGAATGCTCGTGGGCGAGCGCTCCAAGCCCGGCGACATGGTCGTCAACATCGCGCGCACCAAGAGCCTCGGCAACCAGCGCTCGAGCACGGCCGACATCGCGGTGCAGCTCACGCCGCCGCGCACCTTCACCCTCGAGGAGGCCCTCGAGTACATCATGGACGACGAGCTGGTCGAGGTCACGCCCAAGAGCGTCCGCATGCGCAAGCGCCTGCTGTCCGAGACCGAGCGTCGCAAGTGGGCCGTCCGCAACGGCAAGGTGAAGAAGTAGCGTGACAGTGAGGGCAGGGTAAACCGCCTCATCCTTGGCCGGCGAGAAGGGCTGTGGTCCTTCTCGCCGGCTTTTTTGGCGGTCCTACCGCGAGTGGCGCCGACCCGCGCGCCAGCGGGTGACGCGCACGCGGCGCGCGGCGCGCTTGACGGGGCCCACCACGCGCGGCGTGAGGTCCACGTCCGCCGGCGTCCGCACGTCGAAGTGAAGCGACCAGCGCCTGAGGGCGATGGTCAGGGCCACGCACAGCGCCCCTCCCCAGAGCTTGTTGACTGAGAAGAGGACCACGGCGACGTAGTAGGCTACCGATCCGCAGAGCGCGCAGAGCGCGTAGAGGTTGGACCTCTGGAAGATTCGCGGCACCTCGCCAAGGAAGACGTCGCGCAGCATGCCGCCGCCCACGCCGGTCATGATGCCCATGAGCACGCACGCGGGCGGGTAGAAGCCGTAGACGACGGCCTTGTCGGTTCCCACGAGCGCAAAGAGCGCCACGGCCATGATGTCGAGCCACTCGAGGAGGCTCCCGGCGCTCTCGAGCGGCCGCGGGAAGAGGAAGGCGAGGATGCCCGTGGCCACGCTCACGGGGATGGCGAACGGCGAGTCGAGCATGTAGACGCTGCCCACCTGCATCATGATGTCGCGGATGAGGCCGCCTCCCAGGCCGCAGAGAAGAGCCAGGCCCACAAAGCCCACCGCGTCGAGGTGACGCTGCTTTGCCACCACGACGCCGCCCGCCGAGCCCACGACGACGGAGGCGAGGTCGACCCACGTGGGGAGAGAGACGGCGGCAAGCTCTGGGCTGTATGCGGAGAAGATCTCGGGCACGCGGACTCCTTGCGCGTAGGGGATGCCGGCGGCAAACACGGTGCCCGTACATTGTTGCGCACGGCCGCGCCCGCCGGGGCGAGAAAAACCATCAGATTGATGCTCGCACCGCCGGCCCACTTACGCTATACTGACCGCTGCACGTTCACATGGAGAGTTGTCCGAGTGGCCGAAGGAGCACGATTGGAAATCGTGTAGGCGCCTAAAGCGTCTCCAGGGTTCAAATCCCTGACTCTCCGCCAGAACTTTCACGTGGCGCCTGCGGGCGCCACGTCACCCTTCGGAGGGGTGGCAGAGTGGTTGAATGCGGCGGTCTCGAAAACCGTTTACCCCTTCGGGGGTACGAGGGTTCGAATCCCTCCTCCTCCGCCATAGTGCGCACAAGCCGGCCCGCCTCGAGCGGGCCGGCTCTTTTTATGTCTCGGTAATCTCCGTTCCCGCGACTTAGGGTACGCTTACCCACAGAACACCCACTCCGAAGGGAGCATCATGATTGAAGAGTCTGAGCTCGAGGGCTTCAGGAGAGACCGCTACTTCGCCCGGTCCTGGGCCCTGCTCACGCGCGACCGCGGCTGGATCAAGCCCGTCCTCGTCATGACCGCCGCCGCGCTCGTGCCGTTCGTGGGGTGGCTCGGCGTCATTGGCTACGTCCAGGAATGGGCGCGCCTCACGGCGTGGGGGGTCAACGCCGCGCCCAAGCAGAAGGGCGTCCGCGTGGGCGAGTGCATCAAGAGCGGATGGCGCGCCTTCGTGGTCATTCTCGTGTGGTCCCTCGTTAACGCCGTCGTGGCGGCCGTGCTGAGCGCGGTGCCCCTCTTCGGCGGGCTCCTCGGCTTCGCCTGGACGATCTTCGGCATATTCGTCAATCTCATGGTCATGGTCGCCGTCCTGCGCGCCACCATCTACCAGAAGATCAAGGCGGGCCTTCGCGTGAAGACCGTCTGGGAGATGGCCTCGCATGACGTGGGCGGCCTCGCGCGCGTCCTCGGCATCCTCGCGGTGGGCGGCGCCATCCTGGCCGTCATCACCTTCGTGGTGCTCTTCTCGGTGCTGTTCAGCGCCATTCCCCAGCTCATCTACATGGTCGACTACGTCACCCGCTACGAGGCCATCCTCTCGAGCGGCATGCAGGCGGCCTTTGCGCTCAACATCATCTTCTCCTTCCTCTCCGCGATCGGCCCGGCCCTCGTGGTGCTCTACCTGATCTCTTGCTTCTTCGGGATCGTCCTCTCCATGCTCGGCTTCACGGCGATCGGGCTCTGGATGCGCCAGTTCGACGTGAACGCCTGGGGACGCGAGGAGGACCCGCTGCCGCCCTTCGTGGGGGACCCGCGCGACGCCTCTTCCTGGCAGCCCGAGCGTCCCGCCGCCACCGCTCCCTCCCCGGCCGCCGAGCCCGCGCCCGAGACGCAGGCCGAGGTCGTCGAGGTCGTGACGGTCGCCGCGGCGCCGGACGCCGCGCGGCCCGCCCCGGAGGTCGAGGTCACGCCGTCCGAGCCTGAGCCCGCGCCTGCGCCGGAGCCTACCGCCGTGGAGGACGCCGAGCCCGAGGGCCCGGTCGTCAGCCATGACGTCCCCGAGCCGGACGAGGGGCCGATCTCCGGCCATGACGACGAGGGCGAGAAGAACTAGCGCAGTCTTTGGCCCACATGTGAAGAACCGATGGAGTCCAGGGCGGCCAGGAGGGCGCGCATCCGCGCGTCCCCTGGCCGCTACCTCGTGCTTTGTACCTGCCCTGAAAGAGAGCCGGAAGGTTCGGGCAAGATTGGTGTCCGGTGCGCTGGGTACCATCGCCACAAGGGATTCGTGGAGGGTTTTAGCAGCTCACAGATTCTGTGGTATGATGCTTCGCCGAACCTTTCCTGCTCCGGGCGCACCTTCACTTCCCGGAGCCATTAGCCCAGAGGAGGTGACCACATGAAGGCCTATGAACTGCTGTACTTTGTCGACCCCACGTGCAACGAGGAGACTCGCGCTGCCGTGATGAAGCGCATCGAGGTTGCCCTTGGTGACGGCACGGTCGACAGCGTCGAGGACTGGGGCAAGCGCAAGCTCGCCTTTGAGATCGACGACCTCACCGAGGGTGACTACACCCTCATCAACTTCCACGCAGACCCCACCGTTATCGCCGAGCTCGACCGAGTTCTGCGCATCAACGACGCCGTGAAGCGCCACATGGTCGTGCGCCGCGCGGACAAGGAGTAGGCATGGAAGCGCGGGCCGCGAGGCCCGCAGGTGAGAGGGAGTGAGAACATGAGCATCAACAGGGTGAACATCTCGGGTAACCTCACGAGGGACCCCGAGCTGCGCATGACGGGCAGCGGCACGCAGATCCTTTCCTTCGGCGTGGCCGTGAACGACCGCAGGCGCAACCCGCAGACCAACGAGTGGGAGGACGTTCCCAACTTCGTCGACTGCGTCGTGTTCGGCGCCCGCGCCGAGCCGCTCTCCCGCTTCCTCTCCAAGGGCTCGAAGGTTGCCGTGGAGGGCAAGCTTCGTTACAGCTCGTGGGAGACGAAGGACGGCCAGCGCCGCAGCAAGCTGGAGGTCGTCGTAGACGAGGTCGAGTTCCTCTCCTCGAGGAACCAGCAGGGAGGCGGCGCGCCCGCCTACCAGCCGGGCCCGTCCTACGCCGCCCCCGCCGCCGGCGCGCCGATGCCCGTCGCCGCGGCGCCCGCGCCGCAGCAGGGCTACGCAGCGCCCGTCCAGGCCCCGCCGTCGGCAGACGTCTACGACGAGGACATCCCGTTCTAACCACCCCGGCGGCTCTGCGGCCGCCAACAGAAAGGCAAACAAGACATGGCTCAGCAGAAGCAGGATTTTCAGCGCCAGCCGCGTCGCAAGTACTGCCAGTTCTGCAAGGAGGGCACCGAGTACATCGACTACAAGGATGTGCAGCTCCTCCGCAAGTACATGACCGACCGCGGCAAGATCAAGCCGCGCCGCGTCACTGGCGCCTGCACGCAGCACCAGCACGACATCGCGCTCGCGATCAAGCGCGCCCGCGAGATGGCGCTTCTCCCGTACACCGTCCCCGTGGTCTCCAGCCGCGGCGGCCGTAACCGCGGCTAGGCGCCTTCCAGCAAGGAGCGCGCGATGAGCGACTGGCCCAACAACGGCTGCCCGCCCCCTCCGGGGACGGCGGGCGGCGCAGGAGCGCCCGGGAGCTCCTCGGGAGAGCGGGGCATCGTCCCGCTCGGCCCCGGCGGAGGGCGCCGCAAGGCGCTCACGCTCCCGTCGGGCCTGTTCTTCTGCGTGCTGGGCGGCGCCGTGGCGTCCTCGACGCTCTCGCTGCTCGGCCCGGTGTTCGTGGGCTACGGCCTGGTCTCCGCCTCGGAGGCCGCGGGCCTGCGCGGCAAGCTCCTGTGCCTGCCGGCGTCGCTCGTCCCGGCCGTCGCCCTCAGCCTCTCCGGAGGCGTGGCCGTCGTGGTCACGACCGTCATCTGCTGCCTCGCCGCGCTTCTCGTGGCCGAGCTCACGCTCAGGGGCAAGGTGACGCCGGGGGTTGGCTGCCTGGTCGTCGCCGCGCTCGCTCTCGTGCACCTCGGGGCCGACACGTTCGTCGCGGCCTCCCAGGGAACGAGCGTCTACGCGAGCGTCGAGGCGGTTCTCGACGCCTACGACGCCCAGCTCTCGGGCGCGGGCGTCACGGCGGTGGCGGTCATGCAGCAGGTTCGCTCGCTCATGTCGACGTTCTGGCCCATGGCCTACGTCGTGACCGCCCTCGGCGAGTTCCTCTTCGCCGGTATGGGCGTGAGCCTCGCGGCACCGAGGATGGCCGAGAGGACCGTCCGACCTCAGCGCGTCTCCGAGTTCGACCTGCCGCTGTGGGTCGTGGCCGTGCTCGTCGCGGCGGCCGCGGTCCTGGCGCTCGGGCTCTCCCTCACCGGAGCGGTGGCCGACGTCTCCGTCATGGTCTCTGCAAACGTGATCATGAGCCTGAGGTTCGCGTTCGCCATCCAGGGCCTGGCGGTTCTCGCCTGGTTCCTCGGGCGGCACCGCGTGGGGCCGGTGGCATCGGCCCTGCTCGGGGGAGCGGCGCTCTATCTGGAAGTACAGTTCGTCGTATTGACCATCGCGGGGCTCGTTGACGTGTGGGCCAACTTCCGTCACCTCGACAGGGGCGGAAGGCCAGGCGTCGAGACGCCCGCGAAGCAGGAAAACGGGTCGGCTCAGGCCGACTGACCGAAGGAGTGTCACATGAAGGTCATCCTTTTGGGTGAGCTCCGGGGCAAGGGCGGAGAGGGCGACATCGTCGAGGTCGCCCAGGGCTACGCGGAGAACTACCTGTTCCCCAACAAGATCGCCCAGCCCGCCACCCCGGGCAACATCAAGCAGCTCGAGGAGCGCCGTCACAACATCGAGAAGCGCGAGGCGGAGCGCATCGCCGCCGCCGAGGCCACCAAGGCCGCGCTTGACGGCAAGTCCGTGACCGTTGACGCCAAGATCGGCGAGGAGGGCCAGCTCTTCGGCTCCGTCACCCCCGCCCAGATCGCCGAGGCCATCAACGCTCAGCTCGGCGTCGAGGTCGACCGCAAGCGCGTCGGCCGCGGCAACAACATCAAGACCTCCGGCAAGCACGCCGTCGAGGTCAACCTCTACCGTGAGATCACCGCCGTGGTCAACGTCCTGGTGGGCGTGACCGAGGAGCAGGTCGCGGACGAGGCCGAGCCCGAGGCCGAGGTCGTGGAGACCGAGGCGGAGGCCGTCGTCGAGGACGCCGAGTAGGCTCGAGACTTTTCAACGCACTTCTCGCTGAGCTGGGGATTTCTACAATAACCGCAGGTCAGGAAAGTGTAACCTCAAACCCCGGGTGGCCTCGAGCCGCCCGGGGTTCACTTTTGTTAAGCGGTGCTGATTAGGCACTCTACCTGCGGTTTTACCAATAGTTACACCCTTTTATATAGAACCTTGAGATTGTCCTCCCCGGGGTCCCAGGGCGTGTCGAAAAAGTAGAAAAGTGTTGAAAACATGCCTAAACGACCGGGGAAAAATTTGTCGAAAACGTAGAAAGCGAGAGAAACCGCCGTTCAGGCGCAAGGTTCTTCTCGCCGGGAGTGTCGAAGACCGGGCCTGCGCAAAATGACCCCTTGACAGCCGGGGAAGTTGGTCGTTAGGGCCTCTCACGGGTAGAATGGACGCTCAGGAGAAGGGCGTGCGAGGGGGCAGCGTGGCACAGGGCGACTACAGCGTTAATCCGACGAGGATGACCATGGGCGAGGGGGCGGCCATGCCCCAGGACCCGGAGGCGGAGGCCTCGATCCTCTCGGCCATGATGGTCTCGGCGGACGCCCTGCAGGAGTGCCTGATCGACCTTGACCCGGACGACTTCTACCTCCCGTCCAACCGCACCGTCTTCGTGGCCATGCGGGAGATGTTCGACAAGAACCTCCCGATCGACACCATCTCGCTCGCCGACTACCTCAAGACCACCGGCGAGCTTGAGCGCGTGGGCGGCCGCAGCTTCCTGCTGGGCCTGGGCAACAACTCGCTCGCGCTGGTGGGCTGGCGCCGCCACGTGGAGATGCTGCACCGCGACACCACGCTGCGCAAGATGATCAACGCCGCCGCGCAGATAACGGCGCTCGCCTTCGATGCGCCCGAGGACACCAAGGAGGTCGTGGACAGCGCCGAGCGCCTGCTGCTCGACGTCACCAACCGCGACGTCAAGGCCGGCGAGCAGTCGCTCGAGGAGATCATGGCCGACCTCTACGAGGACCTCGGCCAGAACGCGGCTAACCCCGGCGGCCAGCTCGGCGTGTCCACCGGCTTCAAGCGCATCGACGAGTGCCTGCTCGGTCTGCGCCCGGGCCAGATGATCGTCATCGGTGCGCGCCCCGGCGTGGGCAAGACGTCGTTCGCCCTCAACCTGGCGACCAACGCGGCCTTTGCCGGCGCCTCCGTGGCGCTCTTCTCGCTCGAGATGTCAAAGGTGGAGATCGCCCAGAGGCTGCTCGCTGCCGAGGCGCGCGTGGGCCTGCGCGAGATCCGCTCCGCCCACATCCGCGACGACCAGTGGCCGCAGATCCTCGAGGCCACCAACAGCCTCTCGCAGCTCGACATCATGATCGACGACACTCCGGGAACCACCGTCACCGAGATCCGAGCCAAGGCCCGCCGCATCCTGCACGGCAAGAAGCTCGGCATCGTGATCATCGACTACCTCCAGCTCATCTCCCCGCCCGCGGGCGGCCGCCGCGCGGACAGCCGCGCGACCGAGGTCTCCGAGATGAGCCGCGGCATCAAGATCATGGCCAAGGACCTCGAGGTCCCGGTCGTGGCGCTCTCCCAGCTCAACCGTACCGTCGAGAACCGCACGGGCAAGCGCCCGCAGCTCTCCGACCTGCGCGAGTCGGGCTCCATCGAGCAGGACGCCGACATCGTCGCCCTTCTCGACCGCTCGATGAACGAGGACGAGGCCGCCCGCGAGGACCGTCCGGCCATGAACGAGACGACGTTCATCATCGCCAAGAACCGCTCCGGCGCGCTCGACGACATCCCGCTGACGTTCCTTCCGGGCTCGACGAAGTTCGTGGAGATCGACGGCTTCCACGACTAGGAGAGACGATTGGGATAGGGTAAACCGCCACACTCCCACCGCGCGCAACCGCCCTGCCGTATAATTGTCACGTATGTGAATCGCGACGAAAGGGCGCACATGTCCGCATCAGTGCTCGTGGGTACTCAGTGGGGCGACGAGGGCAAGGGCAAGGTCACCGACCTCATCTCAGGTGACTTCGACGTGGTCTGCCGCTACGCAGGCGGCGCCAACGCCGGCCACACGGTCATCGCCAACGGCAAGAAGCTGGCGCTGCACCAGGTTCCCTCCGGCGTCATGTACGAGGGCACCTACCCCGTGATCGGCAACGGCTGCATCGTGGACCCCGAGATCCTCCTCTCCGAGATCGACATGCTCGCCGAGCAGGGCATCTCCGCCGAGAACCTCAAGATCTCCGGCAACGCCCACATCGTCATGCCCTACCACAAGGACCTCGACGGCGCGCACGAGAAGAAGCTCGGCAAGAACCTCATCGGTACCACCAAGCGCGGCGTCGGCCCCTGCTACATGGACAAGATGAACCGCACGGGCCTGCGCATCCAAGACATGCTGGACGAGAAGATCTTCCGCCAGAAGCTCGAGAGCGCCCTGGCCTACACCAACCCCATCCTTGAGAAGGTCTACGAGCTGCCCACCTACACCGTTGAGCAGATCTGCGAGACCTACCTGCCGTACGCCGAGCGCATCCGCCCCTACATCGTGGAGAGCAGCCTGTTCCTCAACGAGCAGCTCGAGAGCGGAAAGAACATCCTCTTTGAGGGCGCGCAGGCCACGATGCTTGACATCGACCACGGCACCTACCCCTTCGTGACGAGCTCCAACTGCACCGCGGGCGGCGCCGTCACCGGCTCGGGCGTCGGCCCCACCAACATCGACCGCGTGCTCGGCGTGGCCAAGGCCTACCTCACGCGCGTCGGCTCCGGCCCGTTCCCCACGGAGCTCTTTGACGAGATCGGCGACAAGCTCGGCGAGGTGGGCCACGAGTACGGCGTGACCACCGGCCGCAAGCGCCGCTGCGGCTGGTACGACGCCGTGGTGGTCAACTACGCCGCCCGCGTCAACGGCCTCACCGACCTCGCCATCACCAAGCTCGACGTGCTCGGCTGCCTGGACGAGATCAAGGTCTGCGTGGCCTACGAGTGCGACGGCGTGGAGTACCACACCGTGCCCGAGCACCAGAGCGTCTTCTACCACGCCAAGCCGGTCTACGAGACCCTGCCCGGCTGGAAGTGCGACATCTCCGGCGTGCGCAACTTCTACCAGCTTCCGCGCGAGGCCAAGGACTACATCGACTTCCTCGAGCAGCTGGCCGGCGTGCGCGTCTCCATCATCACGGTGGGCCCGGACCGCGAGCAGACCATCGACCGCTACTGGCACTAGGCCGGCCGGATCGGGGCGGCTTGTGTCGGAAAGGGACTTCGCGATCGTCTGCGACAGCGGGTGCGACCTGCCGCCGGCGTTTCTCGAGCGCGCGGGCGTCGTGCTTGTCGACTTGGGCCCGTCGGGCGCGGGCGGCGAGCAGGACCTCTCGTCGCGGCTCGAGCGGACCTACCGCGACCTCGCCGCGCGCGGCTACGCGCGCGTGGCGTCGGTGCACTCCGCGGCGTCCTTCTCGCCGGCCATCCTGAGGGCGAGGGAGGCGGCTGAGGCCTGCACGGGCGTGTGCGAGGTCGAGGTGGTCGACTCGGGGGCCGCCTCGGCCGCGACGGGCATGCTGGTGGACAGGATCTCTCGCTACCGCTACTTCGGCGTAGAGTTTGACGAGGCCGTCGAGGCCGTGCGCCAGCTCGCGGGCCAGGTGCGCCTGCTCGTGGTGCCGACCGCGAAGGCGCACTTCGCGCGGCGCAGGACGCACCGCGAGCGCCAGGGGATCTTGGGGCGCGCGACGGCGTCGCTCAGGATGCGCGTGTCCGGCGAGCGCGGGCTCTTCCTGCTCTCGCGCGGGGAGGTCACGCAGCTGGCGCGCGCGACGGACCTCGTGGAGCTGACGAGCCGGCTCGCGCACGCGATGAGCGCGGTCTCGGCCGGCGAGGGCCCGGTCACGTACGCCCTGGTGGAGACCGGCGACCCGCGCGCGCTGCGCGCCGTCGAGAAGCCGCTCGACACCAACGAGTTCGAGTCCCGCCGCCTGGGGACGGTGCGCGCCACGCCCGCGGTCGAGGAGGTCGTGGGGGCAGGCGCCGTTGCCGTGGCCTTTGCGCCCGAGTCGGCGTACTCGCGCGAGGTGCCGCCCGCGCCTGCGGAAACGAAGGATTAGCGCCCCCCGCGAGGAGGGCACGGGGGCCCGCGCGGGCCCGAGAGGGAGGTTAGCATGAGCACCGAGAAGATCGACGTCCTGCTCCTTGGATCCGGCGGGCGCGAGCACGCGCTTCTCGCCAAGCTGGCGGAGTCCCCGCGCGCGGGCAGGCTCTACGTGGCCCCGGGCAACGGAGGCATGAACGCGACGGCCGAGGCCGTGGAGCTTGACGTGGAGTCGCCGGTGGCCGTGGCCGAGTGGGCTCGCGAGCACGGCGTGGGCCTCGTGGTGATCGGCCCGGAGGCCCCGCTCGTGGCCGGCGTGGCCGACGCGGTGCGCTCCGCGGGCATCCCCTGCTTTGGCCCCAACGGCGACGCGGCCCAGATGGAGGGCTCCAAGAAGTTTGCCAAGCAGGTCATGAGCCGCGCCGGCGTGCCCACCGCCGCCTACCGCAGCTTCACCGACGAGGCCACCTGCGCGGAGTACGTCGAGCGCGCGGGCGCCCCGATCGTGATCAAGGCCGACGGCCTGGCCGCGGGCAAGGGCGTCATCGTGGCCAAGACCACCGAGGAGGCGCTCGCCGGCGTGCGCGAGTGCTTCTCGGGCGTGTTTGGCGAGGCGGGTGCGACCGTGGTCGTGGAGGAGATGCTCGATGGCCCCGAGTGCTCGCTGCTGGCGCTCACCGACGGCCGTACCGTGGTGCCGCTCGCCACGGCGCAGGACCACAAGCGCGCGCTTGACGGAGACCGCGGCCCCAACACGGGCGGCATGGGCGTGTACTCGCCCGTCCCCGAGCACCTGGTGAGCGCCGAGCAGCTCGCCGCGATGGTGGAGATCGAGCGCCGCGTGGTGGCCGAGCTCGCCTCCGAGGGCATCACCTACTCCGGCTGCCTCTACGGCGGCTTCATGCTCACGTCCGAGGGCCCCAAGGTCCTGGAGTTCAACGCGCGCTTCGGCGACCCGGAGACCCAGGTGGTGCTGCCGCGCATGAAGGCGGACCTCATCGAGGTGTTCCTGGCGTGCGACGCGGGCACGCTCACCGAGGACATGGTCTCCTGGGACGACGACTGGGCCGTCTCGGTGGTGCTCACCTCCGCGGGCTACCCCGGCTCCTACGAGAAGGGCAAGGTCATCACCGGCATCGAGCGCGCCGAGGAGCTTCCCGGCGTGACGGTGTACCACGCCGGCACGGCCCTGCGTGACGGCGAGCTGGTGACGGCTGGCGGCCGCGTGCTCGACGTGACCGCGGTTGCCCCCACCTTCGAGGAGGCCCGCGAGCGCGCCTACGCCGCCTGCGAGCTCATCGACTTCGAGGGCAAGACGTACCGCAGCGACATCGGCATGCGCGCGATCGCTCGGTAGGCTGCGCGCCCCGGACGCAACGCCAGACAGCTAGGAGGACACTCATGGCAGAGAACGAGATCCCGTCCGACGGCGCCTACGAGGCCGCCATGGACGACATGCGCGAGTCCGTGGCCGCGTTCACCTACGACGGCGACCGGTCCAACCTCGACCACTTCTCCGGCGCGCCCGTCGAGCGAGACCTGGTCCTCGGCGAGGAGGACCCGCGCGACGCCGCGCTCGCGGAGAAGCCCGTGACCGAGGACGTTGCCTGGACGGGGCGCATCTTCAACGTCGACCGCCTGCGCGTCGAGCTGCCCGACGGCCGCATGGCCATCCGCGACGTGGTGCGTCACCCCGGCGCCGTTGCCGTGGTCGCGCTCACCGAGGACGGCCGGATCTGCCTGGTGCGCCAGTACCGCACCGCGCTCGGGCGCGTGACCGTGGAGATTCCCGCGGGCAAGCTCTCCCCGGGCGAGGACCCGCTCGAGTGCGCCAACCGCGAGCTGCTCGAGGAGACCGGCATGACGGCCGAGAGGATCGCGTTTCTCACCACCATCGCCACCTCCGACGGCTTCTGCGACGAGCTCATCCACATCTACATGGCCACGGGCATCTCGTTCTCCCGCTCCAACCCGGACGCGGACGAGTTCATCAACGTGGACCTCGTCCCGCTCGGCGAGCTCGTCGACGCCGTGCTCGACGGGCGCATCGAGGACGCCAAGACCGTCGTGGGCGCGCTCGTGTGCGACGCGATCTCGCATCGCCTCGACCCGGAGGCGTAGCGCGGGCGCGCGCCCCACGCCCGGCGCGGGCGGTGCTAACCTGTTCTGCGCACGATTCAGGCACGGAACCCAAGGAGCCCCGCCCCATGTCCAACAAGCCCCGCTCGCTCTTCTCGCGCTTCCTGAGCTACTACCGCGGCCAGCTGCACCTCTTTGTCATAGACATCGCCGCCGCCGTCACGGTGGCGGCGGTGGACCTCGCCTTCCCGCAGATCCTTCGCAACCTCACGGGCGGCCTGTTCACCGAGGGGCCGGACGCCATCATGGGCGCGCTCGCCTACCTGGCCGTCGGCCTGGTGGCCATGTACGCGCTGCGCTTCGTGTGCCGCTACTTCGTGATCTTCTGGGGTCACGTGATGGGCGCGCGCATGGAGAGCCGCATGCGCGAGGACCTCTTCGACGCCTACGAGCGCATGAGCTTCTCGTTCTTTGACCGAAACAAGTCCGGCGACCTCATGAGCCGCCTGGTCTCGGACCTCTTTGACATCGCTGAGGCCGCGCACCACGGCCCCGAGTTCATCCTCATCGGCGTGGTGGAGGTCACGGGAAGCTTCATCATCCTCTCCACCATCAACCTGCCGCTCACGGGCGTCCTGGCCCTTATCGCCTGCCTGCTTGTGGCCTACAACGTCTACGCCAACTACCGCATGCGCGCCGTCTACACCGAGAACCGCGTGCGCATCTCCGGCGTCAACTCGCGCCTGGAGGACTCGCTCGCGGGCGTGCGCGTGGTCAAGAGCTTTGCCGCGGAGGACGTGGAGCGCGCCAAGTTCCGCGCGAGCAACGACGCCTATCTTGACTCCAAGACGCGCATGTACCGCGCCATGGGCCGCTACCAGGGCGCCATCGCGGTCATGATGGGCGCGCTCAACACGGCCGTGGTGGTCCTTGGCGGCTGGCTCATCGCGCAGGGGCAGATGCAGGCGATCGACCTGGCCACCTACGCGCTCTACATCTCGCTGTTCACCGCGCCGATCACCTCAATCCTGGACTTCACCGAGACCTTCCAGAAGGCCATCGCGGGCTTCCGCCGCTTCTGCGAGGTGCTCGACACCCAGCCCGACATCCAGGACGCCCCGGACGCGCGCGCCATCAACGTGACCGAGGGCGCCATCAGCTACCGCGACGTCCACTTTGCCTACCCGGACACGCCCGGCGAGGCGGAAGACGAGGTCATCCGCGGCCTCAGCCTGGACATCCGCCCCGGCGAGACCATCGCGCTCGTGGGTCCCTCGGGCGGCGGCAAGTCCACCACGTGCTCGCTGCTGCCGCGCTTCTACGACGTGACCTCGGGCTCCATCGCAATCGACGGCCAGGACGTGCGCTCGGTCACCCAGCGCAGCCTGCGCGAGGCCATCGGCCTCGTCCAGCAGGACGTCTACCTCTTTGACGGGACCATCGCCGAGAACATCGCCTACGGGCGTCCGGACGCCACGCTCGAGGAGGTGCGCGAGGCCGCGCGCCGCGCCAACATCGCCGACTTCGTCGAGAGCCTGCCCGAGGGCTACGAGACCCAGGTGGGCGAGCGCGGCAGCCACCTCTCCGGTGGGCAGAAGCAGCGCGTGGCCATCGCGCGGGTGTTCCTCAAGAACCCGCCGATCCTCATCTTCGACGAGGCCACCTCGGCGCTGGACAACGAGTCCGAGCAGGCCGTCCAGGAGTCGCTCGCGGAGCTCTCCCGCGGTCGTACTACGCTCGTCATCGCACACAGGCTCTCCACTATTAAGAACGCTGACGAAATTGTCACGATGGAGGGCGGGCGCGTCTCGGAGCGCGGCACGCACGACGAGCTGCTCGCCCGCGGCGGAACCTACGCCCGCTACTACCAGATGCAGTTCGCGGACGGTGTCGTGGAGGCCGCGCCGTCGGCCGATTAGGCCGTCCCGCACGTCGCGGATGTGCAATTCTGCCGTTCAGTCCATAAAAACGGTGGTTCCGTGTGCAGTTTGGCCTCTCAGTCCATGCGTTTTTGAGGCTCGTGCGGGCGCCGGACAAAGAAACCCCAGTTGGCAAAACTAGGGGAGGGGACACATTTTGGCCAAATGTTGCGGTTCTCCCCAAAATCGCATGGACTGAGAGGCCAAATTGCACGACGCACCCGCGTTTTTATGGCTCGAAGGGCCCTTTTGCACATGGAGGCCCCGAAGCGGCGAGCTGGGATTGCGTATACTATGGTGGACCGAACCTTAAGCACTTGGAAGCCCGGCGCATGTGACCGGAGGTCATCGCCGCATCTGTGACGGGAAGAGAACGCATGGCTAAGAAAAGCGAGGTTGCGCGCATCCAGAGGGGCGCCCTTACGGCGGACGAGGCCGAGGAGCTGTTTTCTCGCGTCGACCACACCGGCCATACCGACGAGGAGCGCGCGCGGCGCCAGAGGGCGCACCGCAGGGAGAAGGGCGTCTCGCTCGACGTTGACCCGCTCGCAGACGAGGACCCCTCCGGCTCCAACGTGGGCAAGGTCATCGCAAAGACGGCCGTGTCCTTCGTCGTGGTCTTTCTCGTCGCGGTGGTCGTGGGCCAGGTCGCCTTTGGCCTCATCCGCCGCGCCAACACCGCCAACCTCGCCGAGGAGGCCAACGTCCGCACCGTCGCGTCCGCCCTCTCGGGCGGCGTGGAGTGGGGCAACGGCTTCACGCAGTTCCCCGAGGACTTCTCCGTGCAGGAGGCGGACGAGAACACGGGCCGCGTCGAGGTCACGGTGATAGACACGAGCTCGGAGAACGCGCTCGAGTGCTTTGCCGGCTCCCAGGTCCAGGCCACGGCCCTGGCGGTCAACGCCCTGCTCAACCCCAACGTCGACACGGTGGTCTACCACGTGAACGTCCACAAGGACGCCGAGGGCAACATCCAGCAGTCGTCGCTCTTCGGCTTCCTCAAGCCGACCGGCGACGTGAGCTCGTTCATGACCTTCGTCTGGACCAAGACGCAGTCTGAGAGCGGCGTGAGCTTCTCGTGTCGCATCACCGGCGTCGACTCCCAGCTGCAGGACGAGCTGCGCGACCAGATCACGACCTCGTTCACCCCGGTCCAGATCCTGAGCGGCGAGTAGCGCCCTCGGCGGCCGCCCCGCCGCGGTCCCTGCCCACCGAAATATGAGCCCCCTGAGAAGTTTTCGTAGTTTATCGCGACGCTTCATGGTACCGTGTGAGGACGTGCGGAAGAGCGAGGAGGGCGCGTATGAGGTGCAAACAGTGCGGCGAGGAGCTTCCCGAGCGCGCGAGGTTCTGCCCCTTCTGCGGGACCTCCGTCGACCTCGACGAGTCCGCAGGGGGCGAGAAGAACCACCCCGCTGGCGCCGAGCCGCCTGTCGAGGGCGATGAGGCCCCGACCACGCCCGAGCCCGAAGCCCCGTCCGACGGGACCGCCGCGCCCGCGGACGTCCCCGCTCCGCGCAAGCTCGAGGAGCCCCTCGAGCCGATGGGCGTGGGCGCCGTCCCGCTCGTTCCCGTGGCGCCGCCCCCGCGCGCCTCGTGGGTCTCGCAGCACCCCCGCTCCTACGGATCGCGCGTCGCGGGCCGTCCGAGCGGCGCACAGCATCGCGTTGACCACCCCTACCAGCACGACTTCCCGCGCGACCACGACCGTGACCGCGCGGCGGCCCGTCGCGAGGAGGCCCCCGAGCAGGCCGGCGAGGCGCCCGCGGACGAGGATCCGACCAGCGTCTCCGCCCCCGTCGCGCAGGAGCGCTCCGGCGGCCGGGCCCGCACCTCGCGCGCCCGCGAGGCCCTCCGGTCCCTGGCCGAGGGCTTCTCCGTCCCCGAGGTACGCCGCCGGCGCCTGATCGCGGTCGGCGTGCTCGCCGTGGCGATCGTGGGCGTTGCGGTCTTCGTGGGGTTCTTCTCGTCCAGCTGGATCGGGCCGTTTGCACCGCCGGCCGAGGAGGCGCCCCAGGTCCAGCCGCCCTCGGACGGCAGCCTCGCCGCCCTCGCGGAGCAGGGCGAGGAGGAGGGCGACGGCGCGTCCCAGCCCGAGGGCGGGCCGGAGGTGCGCGCGGCCGTGGAGGACTACTCCTGGGAGGAGCTCTCGCAGATCTCCGCGCTCATCGCCGCGGCGGACTCCGACGAGGCCGGCCTGGAGATCGCAAAGACCTACCACCTCTGCGCCGACGACGGCACGCTCGACGGCACCCAGACCAAGGACCTCGAGCTCTCGGACGGCACCGAGGCGAGCATGCGCGTCGCCGGGTTCAGGCAGGACGAGAAGGCCGACGGCTCGGGCGCGGCGGGCATCACGTTCATCGCCTCCGACGGCGTCTCCGAGCAGTCCATGAACGCGACGGGCCAGCTCGTCGGCGGCTGGGAGGGCTCCACACTGCGCGTCTGGATGAACGAGTCGCTGATCGGCGAGCTCCCGAGCGAGGTCTCCGACCTCGTGGTCGCCGTGGAGAAGCGCACCAACCCGCCGGCGGGCACCGGCGAGACAGGCCAGGACGTGACCGAGGACAAGCTCTGGGTTCCGTCGTACTCCGAGGTCGTGGGTCAGCCGGGCTCCGGCAGCAACCGCAGCGGCCTCTACGAGTCCGAGGGGGACCAGTACCAGCTCTTCTCCGACCTGGGCGTCACCTGGGCCGAGCCGAGCTCCGAGCTCGTGATCCCGTCGGGCGGCTACTGGTGGCTGCGCAGCCCCGACGTGGCAAACGACCGCTGGTTCGTGGTCGTGGGGCCGGAGGGCCAGAGCGCCTACGGCCACCGCCCCGCCACCGAGAACGCCATCGTCATGGGGTTCTGCCTCTAGCCCTTCTAGCCCTCGCCGCGGCGCCCCAGAGTCAGAAAGGAAGAGGCGGGGTCGGGCAGCGCGCCCGGCCCCGCCTCCTTGCAGGTACCCGGTTTTGGACCCGGCCGCGCGGGCCCTAGGCCAGCAGCGCGGTCACGTCCCCGAGGACGCTCTCGAAGCTCACACCGCGCACCTGGTAGTCGGGCTGCTCGGGCGTAATCTGCATGGCGTGGCGCACGAGCGCGCTCGCAAACTCGACGGCGGAGCGCAGGTCGCGCCCGGCGTAGATCGCCGCCGTGAGGCCGGAGGCGAAGAGGTCGCCGGTGCCGTGCAGCATGTAGGGAAGCAGCTCGCCGGATACCTCCTCCACCGCGCCGTCCCCGTCCGCCACGGCCACGTAGTTGCGGATGACC
This sequence comes from Olsenella sp. An188, assembly GCF_002160255.1. Classification (GTDB taxonomy): domain Bacteria; phylum Actinomycetota; class Coriobacteriia; order Coriobacteriales; family Atopobiaceae; genus Thermophilibacter; species Thermophilibacter avistercoris. The sequence goes on from NZ_NFKF01000006.1 coordinate 116,099, forward strand.
TTCTCGCCCGCGTGGACGACGCCCTTGAGCACCACGGACTTGGCGCCCATCCCAAGCAGCGCGTCCATCATGCGGCGCACGTAGGCCTCGTCCACGTCCTGGCTCTCGTAGGGGATGCCGGTGATGATCGAGGCCTCGGTGAGGTTGGGCGTGAGCACGTCCGCGCCGTCGACCAGGCCCTTGGTGGCCTCGCACATCTCGTCGGTGTAGGTGGGGTACTTGGCGCCGCCGTCGCCCATCACCGGGTCCACGATGCGCAGCGCGCGCGGGTAGTCGCGGTAGATGCGCAGGATCGCGTCGACCTGCTCGGCCGAGCCGAGGAAGCCCGAGTAGACGCCGTCCAGCTCGATGCCCTCCTCGCGCCACGCGTCGAGGTACTCTCCGAGCATGGGGGTGGTGTCGTGCATGTAGAACTTGGGGAAGCGCGTGTGCGCCGAGAAGAGCGACGTGGGCACGGGGCAGACGTCGATGCCCGCCGCAGAGAGCACCGGGATGGCGACGCCCAGGGAGCACTTTCCGTACCCGCAGAGGTCGTGGACGGCCGCCACGCGCGGCAGGTAGCCGCCCTCGCGCTGGTAGAGGTGCAGATTGCTGGCTGTGTTCATGGGATTCTCCTTTGTCCGCGGACTGATGGACCAGCGTACAGGGGGAAAGGATAGACCTTCTCTGTGGCGATGTGGTTACGAATCTCCAAAGCGCCGCCGGGGGTCGTCCCGGCTCCGGTGCCGGGCGGACCTGCGCTCCGGGGCCCGCGGGGCCGGGTGCCACAAAACGCGGGCGATTGGGTGTTATGGGGACCCCGTGTCTTGCCCGACGCCCCCTGCGGCAAAATCCCGGTGCGATTGGGTGGCATCCTTGATGCGACGTGCGCCCGGGCATCAAGGACAACACCCAATCACGCGGGAAACGTGGCCCTAGGCGCATAAATCGGCGAGAAGAACGCTGCGAGGCGGCACCCAACATCAAGGATGCCGCCCAATCGCACGGGGCTTCGGGCAAAACGGGGCTTCGGGCAAAACGGGGCTTCGGCCCAGCCCGGCCCGCCGCCGCGCGGCGCCGGATGCCCGGCGTGCCGCAGCGGCGCAGGTTGCGTATACTGAGGTGCCGTACCCAATCGAGAGAGGGAGCATCATGGCAGACCAGCCGCTCGTGGGAATCATCATGGGTTCCAAGTCAGACCTGCCCGTCATGGAGGCGTGCACCGCGCAGCTCGAGGAGCTCGGCGTGCCGTACGAGCTGGTCATCGCCAGCGCGCACCGCAACCCGGACAAGGTCCACGAGTGGGCCGGCTCCGCGGCCGAGCGCGGCCTCAAGGTCATCATCGCCGCGGCGGGCAAGGCCGCCCACCTCGGCGGCGTGGTGGCCGCCTTCACCCCGCTGCCCATCATCGGCGTGCCCATGAAGACCTCCGACCTCGGCGGCATGGACTCGCTGCTCTCCATGGTGCAAATGCCCTCCGGCGTGCCCGTGGCCTGCGTGGCCATCAACGGCGCCAAGAACGCGGCCATCTACGCCACGCAGATCCTCGGCGCCACCATGCCCGAGTACCGCGAGAAGATCGTGGAGTTCAAGCGTCAGATGGCCGAGGGCTAGGCCGGAGAGGTCAGGGGGGGCAGGCAATGGCCGCGCACTTCAAGCAGCCGGGCGACGACCGCGGCGCCCACGCGCGCCTGGGGGGCAACCCGCGCACCCGGCTCAACACCCGTCGGGGCGGCGAGGAGTCGTACCACGCCCCGGAGGGCAACCCGCACGCCGCGAGCGTGCCGCACCGCCACGACGCCACCTACATCCCGGTGGTGTCCGAGCCCTCCGACCAGCGTCGCGGCCACAACCGTCGCCGTCGCGACCACGGCTTCGTGGAGACCGACCCCTACGACCTCTCGGGCCGCCGCAGCCGTGACCCGCGCAAGCGCGTGGGCCGCGTCGTCTCGGTCCTGCTGTTCGTGGTGGGCATCGCGCTCATCGCCGTGGCGGCGGGCATGTGGATCCACAACCAGTGGCAGTACCACGAGCAGGACCGCATCAACGAGGAGCTCGCCACCTACGCCGACGTCTCCGACAACGGCTCCACGCCGCCGCAGGTAGACTGGGAGGCGCTCAAGGCCGTGAACGACGAGGTCGTCGGCTGGCTGCAGATTCCGGGCACCGCCGTCAACTTCCCCGTCTACCAGGCATCTGACAACGAGAAGTACCTGCACACCTCGGCCGAGGGCAACTACTCTCTCGGCGGCCAGGTGTTCATGGACTACGAGAACGCGGCGCCCGGCATGGTCGACGGCCAGACGATCGTCTACGGCCACCACCTGCGCAACGGCGCGATGTTCAAGCCCGTCTCCGACATGGCCAACCAGGAGATGTTCGACAGCGTCTCCACCGTCTGGTACGTGACGGAGGAGGCCACCTACGAGCTGGAGCCGCTCCTGCTGTACGAGACGGACGCCAACGACACCAACGTCCGGCGTTTCTCGTTTGAGTCCGTCGACGAGCTGCGCTCCTACCTCACCGAGCTTCTCGGCCGCGCCGTGACGAGCCGCTCCGACGCGGCCGACCTCATCGCCAACGCCAGCAACGTGCTGACGCTGTGCACCTGCAACTACGACAACGGCGACTCCGGGCGCACGCTGCTCGTCTGCGTGCCCAAGTCTGCCCACGCGTCCGCTGACGCCACGACCACGAGCGAGTAGGGAGCCCTTCCTTGGCAGAGATCAAAGCCGGTACCGCAAACGAGACAGAGGGGCTCCACGAGGAGTGCGGCGTCTTTGGCGTCTGGGCCCCCGGGCGCGACGTGGCGCGCATCACGTACTTCGCGCTGCGCGCCCTGCAGCACCGCGGCCAGGAGTCCGCGGGCATAGCCGTGGGCGACGGGCGCACGGTGCTCGTCCGCAAGGACCTGGGCCTCGTGACGCAGGTCTTCTCGGACGCCGACCTCTCGGCCATGCCGGGCAAGGTCGCCTGCGGGCACTGCCGCTACGGCACGGCGGGCGCGAAGGGCTGGGAGAGCGCGCAGCCGCACCTCTCCACCATCGACGACGTGATCGTGGCGCTGGCGCACAACGGCACGCTCGTGAACTTCGACGCGCTGCGCCGCGAGCTCATCGAGATGGGCATCCCCTTCCGCTCCAACACCGACTCCGAGGTGGCCGCGAAGCTCATCGGCCACTTCACGCGTCGCGCCGGCCGCCTGCGCACGGGCATCGCACACGCGATGCGCATGCTCGAGGGCGGCTACGCCATGGTGCTCGTGCGCGAGAACGCGCTCTACGCGTTCCGCGACCCGCACGGCATCCGGCCGCTCGTGCTGGGGCGCCTCGGCGACGACGGCTGGGTCGTGGCGAGCGAGACCTGCGCACTCGACATCTCCGGGGCCACCTTCGTCCGCGAGATAGAGCCCGGCGAGATCGTGCGCGTCTCTGACGACGGCATCCGCTCGGAGCGCGGCTGCAAGCCGGGCTGCCGGGCCGACTGCATCTTCGAGCACGTGTACTTCTCGCGCCCCGACTCCGTGAAGGACGGGGAGAGCTTCTACCTCATGCGCCACAACATGGGCCGGCGCCTTGCGCAGGAGACGCCCGTGGAGGCCGACCTGGTGATCTCCGTGCCGGACTCGGGAACGCCGGCGGCCGAGGGCTTTGCCCAGGAGCTGGGGATCCCCTTTGGCACGGGCCTCATCAAGAACCGCTACGTGGCGCGCACCTTCATCCAGCCCACGCAGGAGCTGCGCCAGATGGGCGTGCGGCTCAAGCTCAACGCGCTGCCCGACGTGGTGCGCGGCAAGCGCCTCGTGATGGTGGACGACTCCATCGTCCGCGGCACCACGAGCCGCCAGATCGTGCGCATGCTCAAGGCCGCGGGCGCCACCGAGGTGCACGTGCGCTCCGCCTCGCCGATGGTCACGTGGCCGTGCTTCTACGGGATCGACACGGGCAGCCAGGAGCAGCTCATCGCCGCGCGGATGTCGCTCGAGGAGATCCGCGCGCACATCGAGGCGGACTCGGTGGGGTTCCTCTCCATCGAGGGGCTGCTGGACTGCGTCCCCGGCGGGGCCGACGGCACGCGCGGCTACTGCAAGGCGTGCTTCACCGGCGAGTACCCCGTGGAGATCCCGCGCTCGTTCTGGGAGGAGCGCTTCCTGCCCGGGTTTGAGCCCAGGAACCTGAGCGCCGCGTCCGAGACGTCGCAGATGCCGATCGAGCAGGCCGAGAAGGTCCTCTCGCAGGAGTGATGGGTGCGAAGGGGCGGACCCTTCGCATCGTCAGGCAAAGAACTGATACGGAGGACCGCCCTTCGTGTCACGGAAAGGGGAGAAAGATGGCCGAGAAGCCCAGCACCAAGCACGTGAGTTACGAGGACGCCGGCGTCGACACCGCCGAGGGCCTCCGCGCGGTCGACGCGATCAAGGCGGCGGTTGCCACGACCAACCGGCCCGAGGTCATCGGTGGCCTTGGCGGCTTTGGGTCGTGCTTCTCGGCCGCGGCGCTCAAGGACATGGAGGAGCCGATCCTGGTCTCCGGCACCGACGGCGTGGGGACCAAGCTCGCCATCGCGCAGCTGCTCGACCGTCACGAGACGGTGGGCGAGGACCTCGTGGCCATGTGCGTGGACGACATCGTGCCCATGGGCGCCGAGCCGCTGTTCTTCCTCGACTACGTGGCGATCGGCAAGCTGCGCGCCGAGCACGTCGCCAAGATCGTGGGCGGCATCGCCGAGGGCTGCCGCAAGAGCGGCTGCGCGCTCGTGGGCGGCGAGATGGCCGAGCACCCCGGCGTCATGGCCGAGGACGACTACGACCTCGCGGGCTTTGTGGTGGGCGTGGTGGACCGTCCCAAGATGATCGGCCCCGAGCTGGTGCGCGAGGGCGACGTGATCCTCGGCCTCCCGAGCTCGGGCGTCCACTCCAACGGCTACTCGCTCGTGCGCAAGGTCGCCATCGAGGGCCGCACGGTCGAGGAGCTCGAGACCCCGCTTGACGAGCTGGGCGGCGAGTCCGTGGCCGATGCCGTGATGCGCCCCACGACCATCTACGCGGGCGGGCTTCTCGCCGCCCTGCGCGCCGGCGCGCCGATTCACGCGATGGCACACATCACCGGCGGCGGCATCACCGAGAACCTGGACCGCGCCATGCCCGAGGGCCTGGACGCGCTCGTGTACCGCGGCGGCGAGGACGGACCGGCGTGGAGCGTCCCGCCCGTGATCTCCTACCTGGTGCGCGAGGCCGGCCTCACGCTCGAGGAGGCGTACCGCACCTTCAACATGGGCGTGGGCATGGTCGTGATCTGCGCGCCCGAGGACGAGGTGACGGTGCGCTCCGCGCTCGAGGAGCAGGGCTTTGAGCCGTTTACGGTCGGTCGCGTCGTGGCGGGCACGCCCGGCGAGAAGGGCAAGGTGGTGTACGACGATGAGCGTTAAGCTGGGCGTTCTCATCTCCGGCAGCGGGACCAACCTGCAGGCCATCATCGACCGCATCGCGGACGGCACGCTTGACGCCACGATCGAGCTGGTCGTGAGCTCGCGTCCGAGCGCCTACGGCCTCAAGCGGGCCGAGGCCGCGGGCCTGCAGACCCTCACGCTCTCCAAGGAGATCTACGCGGACCCGGAGCAGGCCGACGAGATCATCGCCGCCGAGCTGCGCCGCCGCGGCGTGGACTACGTCATCATGGCGGGCTACATGCGCAAGGTGCACGACCCGATCCTGGCGGCGTTCCCCAACCGCGTGGTGAACCTGCACCCCGCGCTGCTGCCGAGCTTCCCCGGTGCACACGCCATCGCCGACGCCTACGAGCGCGGCGTCAAGGTCACGGGCGTGACCGTGCACTTCGCCAACGCCGACTACGACGCCGGTCCTATCATCGCCCAGCGCGCGCTCGCGGTGGAGGAGGGCTGGACGGTCGACGAGCTCGAGGAGCACATTCACGCCATCGAGCACGAGCTCTATCCCGAGGTCGTGGGCCTGCTCGCGGCCGGCCGCGTGCGCGTGCGCGAGAACGGGACCGTCGAGGTGGCGCCGGAGTAGGCGCGAGGCGGCGGCCGCGGCCGGCGTCCCCGCCGTCCGGCGGAGCGCTTTCCCGAACGGCGTCTCTGCCACGAACGGCGTGTGGTTGGGTGGCATCCTTGATGTGTCGAGTCCCCTTCTGTCGCAAAACGCGCCCAACTGGGTGGGTTTTGCGACAGGGACGGCCCTGACGCATCAAGAATGCCACCCAATCCGTGGGGGTTTGGGACAGACGGGACCCTTCCCGAAGCGCAGCGCCCCCCGCGGCGCACCGCACAGCCGTAAAGCCCCCGACGGGACCCGCGCTCTACCCCCGGACCAGCGTCGCCACGCACTCCACGTGGCGCGTGTGCGGAAACATGTCCACAGGCGTCACGCGCTCCAGGCGATACCCGCGCGAGCGCAGCAGCGACAGGTCGCGCGCCTGCGTGACCACGTTGCACGAGACGTAGACCACCTTCCGCGGCGCCAGCCCCGCCACGCCGTCGAGAAACTCAGGCGTGCTCCCCGCGCGAGGCGGGTCCATGATCACCGCGTCAAACCGCTCCGCCGCGCCCTCGCGCGCCATCCAGGCCGTGGCGTCGGCCGCAACGAAGTCGCATCGCCGCGCGACCCCGTTCGCGGCGGCGTTGCGCCGCGCGCACGACACGGCCCCGACCACCTGCTCAACGCCAACCACCTGCAGCTCATTCATTGCCGAGGCGGCGCAGATGCCGATGGTCCCCGTGCCGCAGTAGGCGTCGAGCACGCGCCCCGCCCCGCCGACGCCCTCGAGCGCCAGGCGGTAGAGCACCTCGGTCTGCTCGGGGTTGGTCTGGTAGAAGCTCGTGGGACCAATCTCAAAGCTGCACCCGAGCAGCTCGTCGTGCATAATGCCGGGCCCGTACAGCGTGCGGCACCTGCGCCCCAGGATCGCGTTGGTCCGCCGGTCGTTCACGTTCTGCACGATGCTCGTGACCTCGGGGCACTCGGCGCGCAGCTCCGCCACCAGGCGCTCGACTCCGCGCAGCTCGTCAACGCGCGTCACAAGGACGAGAAGAACCTCGTCGGTCTTCCAGCCACAGCGCACCACGGCGTGGCGCAGCACGCCCACGCCCCGGTCCTCGTCGTAGGGCGGGAGGTGCAGCCGCTCGGCAACGCGGCCCACGCCGCAGAGCACGCGTCGGGCCCGCGGGTCCTCAACCAGGCACTCCCGGCACGGCACGATCCGGTGCGTCCCCGTGGCGTAGAAGCCGCAGAGCACCCGACCGCGTCCGCCGTAGGCAAACGGGGTTGCCGCCTTGTGCCGGTAGCGCACCGGCTCGTCCATCCCACGGATGTCCTCCAGCGCGCCGCCGTCCTCCCTGGTCATGGGGCCGAGAAGGTCCTCGACCTGCTCCTGCTTGCGACGCAGCTGTATGGGGTAGGGAACGGCGAGCCACTCGCATCCCCCGCAGTCGCGCGCTATCGGACAGGTGTAGGTCTTGTATCCCATGAGGCCCCCTTCGTCCCGTCTAGGATACCCGACCGCGCCCCCGCGCCGCAGCCCGCGCCCCGCGCCGCGCTACAGCCCCGCCGCGTCCAGCCGCCGCGCCAGCGCCTCCTGGTGGATCGCGTACTGCAGCGCCACCTCGCGCGACACGCGCCCGCCCTCGACGAGCGCAAACAGGCTCTGGTCCATCGTCCTCATGCCGAGCTCCCCGCCCGCCGCGATGGCCGAGTCCATCTGGTGCGTCTTCTCCTCGCGGATGAGGTTGCGGATCGCCGCCGTGCTCACCATGATCTCCCACGCCGGCGTCACGCCGCCGTCGACCGTGGGAACGAGCTGCTGGCTCACAATAGCCTGCAGCACCATGGAGAGCTGCATGCGGATCTGGCGCTGCTGGCTCGCCGGGAACGCGTCGATGATGCGGTCCACGGTCCCCGCCGCGCCCGTGGTGTGCAGGGTCGAGAAGATCAGCTGCGCCATCTCGGCCGCGGTCACGGCGGTGGCGATGGTCTCCGGGTCGCGCATCTCGCCGAGCAGCATCACGTCCGGCGCCTCGCGCATCGCGGAGCGCAGCGCCTCTGCGTAGGTCTCCACGTCCGTGGGGATCTCGCGCTGCGTGACGATGCACGTCCCGTGGCGGTGCACGTACTCGATGGGGTCCTCCATCGTGATGATGTGCCCGCTGCGCTCGTGGTTCATCCGGTCGATGATGCACGCGAGCGTGGTGGACTTGCCCGCGCCCGCCGGCCCCGTCACGAGCACCAGGCCCTTCTTGAGGCCCGCCAGCGAGAGCACCTCCTCGGGGATGCCAAAGTCGGCCGGGTCGGGCAGGCCAAACGGGATGACGCGCACCACCGCCGCGAGCGAGCCGCGCTGGCGGAACACGTTCGCGCGGAAGCGCCCCACGCCCGGCAGCGCGAAGGAGAAGTCGAGGTCGTGGTTGCCCTGCTCCTTGACCCACGCGTCCGCGCGCCCCGGCGCCCACCCCGCTGCGGCAAGGATCTCACGCACCGCGGCCTCGGTGTCCGCCGGCATGAGCGCACCCTCGCCCAGCCGCGTCTGCCGCCCGCCCGACTGGTACGTCAGCGGCAGGCCCGCAACAAAGAAGACGTCGGACGCCCGGCGCTCGACCATCTCTCCAAGAAACTCCACCAGGTTCATCGTGGCTCCTCTCACTCCCGGCCCGTCCAAAGGACGTCGCCGGTGTTCTCCTCCCAGCGCGTGGTCGCCTTCCACGACGTCACGCGCACCTCCCCGTCGTCGCCCACGGCGAGCGTCGCGTCAAGGCACCGCCCGCTTGCGGACTCAACGTGCAGCACGACCTCGTCGCCGTCCATCTCTGCGGACGCAACGGGTCCCTCCTCGTCGCCGGCGGATGCCTCGGCAAGAAGTGCCTCCAGTCGCCGCCCCACCGCACTGGCGGCTCCGCTCGGCTCGGCGGCACCGGCCGCCTCGCGCACACGGGCCAGGACCTCGGCGGCCACGGCCTCGTTGGCGTAGTCGTCCGCCGTGAAGGCCGCCTGGCGCTCCGCGAGCGCGGACGAGGCCCGGGCCGTGGTCACGGCGAGGACCGCCATGACGGCCAGGCACAGGGCCACGACGAGCGCGAACAGGCTGATCGGTCCCATGCGCACGCCGGTTGTGCCGGCTCTCGCCCTCAGTGACGCACGTCCGCTCACGACTCGTCACCTCCCGCTGCCCGGGCGGTCGTGAGCTGGTAGACGAGCTCGCCCCCGGCGTCGGTCACGCTCACGGTGGCGCGCAGCAGGCCCGCCACCTCGTCGTCTTCCGTCACGTCAACGCGCACGCGGAGCTCGCCGGCCTCCCACGAGCCGTCCTCGCCGTCGGCGACGAAGCGCTCGGCCGCGTCGCGCGCGGCCACGACGGCCCGCGTGAGCCGCTCGGCCCGCTCGCCCTCGCGCGCGGCGCCAAGGAAGAGCGCGGCAAACACCGCCACGGCGGCGACCACAAACGCCAGCAGCACGCACGCCTCAACGAGAAACGCCGTGCCGCGCCACGGCGCGGAGCCGCCCGACCGCGTACGGTCATCGCCCATCACGACTCACCTCCCGAGCGCAGCGCCACGCGCGCCGTCCCCGCGTCGCAGGAGACCGTGAGCAGGCCGTCGTCCAGCTCAAACGAGAAGCTCCCCGAGGCGGCGAGGCGCGTGGCCCCCTGCGTGCCCACGGGCGACCCCTCCACCGCGTACTGCTGCACGAGCCAGCCGTCGGCGAGGAAGAAGCGCGTCTCGTAGGTGCCCGTGTCGAGCCGCTCCACCAGGACGAGCGCGTCGCCCTCCGGGCCCGCGGCGCGCGTCACCGAGCCCGCGGCGTCGGTCGCGCGCACGGCGTTGACCACCACGCCGAGCGGCGAGCGCGCCTCGGCGGCCGCGTCGCTGCGCTCGTTGAGCCGCTGGTAGACGGACGTGCCGACCGCAACGGCCCCGAGCAGTGCGAGCAGGAAGAGCGCGAGCAGCGCGACCGCAAAGACGTGGTCGGCCCTCCGCGCGTCCCCGCCCGGCCGCCGCGCCGCCTGGACCTCGCCGATGGCGTCGAGCAGACGCTCCGCCCGCCCGCTCATCGCGGCACCACCACGACGCTCGGCGCCACGTTGGAGGCGTAGGCCTCGTAGATGACGGCGTAGTCCTCGCGGTTCACCGTGAGGCCGTAGTGCTCCTCAAGGTAGGAGAGGTTGTGCGGGTAGGACCCCTCGACGGCGCAGCACTGCGAGGCCGCGCGCAGCACCGCCTCGCGCACGCTCGCCGCCCCCTGGTCGCGCAGCGCCGCCGCCACGGCCGGCCACGCCAGCGCGAGCGCGGCCACCGCCACGGCGCACGCGAGCAGCGCCCCCACGAGGGCGCGCCTGCCGCGCGAGACCTGTCCCTGCCGGCGGCCCATCTAGCCCACCGACCCCATGATGCCAATGAGCGGTAGCATGACCGAGACGAGCGTGGCGCCCACGGCCACGGTCAGAAACGCCGCGAGCACGGGCTCGGTGGCGTCCACGACGCGGTCGACCCGCTCGGCCGCCTCGTCAAAGAACGCCTGCGAGAGCCGCTCGAGCACCGCGTCGACCGAGCCCGCGCGCGAGCCAATGACGAGCATCCTCGCGTAGGTGGGCTCGAGCACGCCGCTCTCGGCGATGGCCTGGGCGAGCCCCAGGGCGCGCCCGGCGTCGGTCATGGCGTCGAGCGCGGGCTCGAGACGGCCCCTCAGCTCGTCGCTCTCCACGGTGGAGAGCGCCTCGGTCATGGCCGCGTCAACGTTGGAGCCGGCCGCCAGGCAGGTGGAGAGCGCCGCCGCAAAGCGCGAGAGCGCGAGCTGGCGCATGGCGTCGCGCGTGACGGGAAGGCGCTCCATGAGCCGCACGATCCTCGCCTGCCCGCGTGTGCTGCGGGCGAGAAGCGCCGCGCCGCAGGTGAGCGCCGCGCACACGAGCGTGGCCACGAGCGCAACCCACCCGACCGCCACCGACGCCGTGACCGCCAGGCCCGACCCCGCGGTGAGCGACCCGGCCATGTCCTCGTACACGCCGATGAACACCGGCAGGATGACGGCCACGGTGAAGACGAGCACCACGCTCATGACCAGCAGAAGCGCCGCCGGGTAGCCCACGGCCGTGCGGATCTTTGCGAGCATGCGCGCCTCCTCGCCGTAGTAGCCGGCCAGGCCGCGCAGCGTCTCCTCGGTGCGCCCGGCCCGCTCGCCCACGGCGAGCAGCCGGCAGGCGCGCTCGGGGAAGCGCCCGGACGCGGCGAGCGCCCCCGCGAGCGGCTCGCCGGCCGCCACCTGCGGGTACAGCGCCTCGCACACCGCCTCGAGCGGCGTGGCCGCCGCGCTCTCGCCAAGCAGCGCGAGCGCCTCGTCCGTCTGGATGCCGGCCGCGAGCATGGCGGCCAGGCCCTCGCAGAAGGCGGCGACCTCGCCGGCGGGCAGCGCCTCCGCGCCCGTCTCCCGCACCCGTCGTGTCATCCTGTCCATCGCAACCCCTTAGTAGACGTATCTGTCCGTGTAGGACGTCCCGTCGCCGACCGTGTCCCCGGCGCCGGCGGCCGCAAACGTGAGGTCCACGCGCGACCAGCTGTCCTGGTCCACGGAGAACTCCACGCTGTGCCAGCTTCCGTCCGCGTAGACCATGTTCCATGCGTGGTAGACGTCGTCCGGAGAGACGTAGCCGGTGATGACCTTGCACGGTATCCCCAGGCTCCGCAGCATCGCGCCGGAGAGCGACGCGTAGTCAAAGCAGATCCCCGACCCCTCCGCGAGCGTGGCGTCCGGGTCGGGCACGTAGCCGCTCCCGCCCGAGAGCTCGGCGGCCTTGTCGTAGTCGTAGCTGATGCTGGACGCCACCCAGATGCAGACGGCGCGCATGACGTCGCCCTCGTTGGCGGCCCCGGCGGCCAGCTCGCGCGCCTTGGCAACGGCGGCGCTGGATTCCGTGTAGCTGCAGAAGACGTTGGGGCGCACAAACGGCTCAAACTCGCTCGCCAGCGCCACGTCCACCGTAGTCCCTGCGATCTCAACGTAGTTGTTGCCGCTCGTGTTCTGCATCACGCGCACGCGGTACGAGCCGCTGCCCATGTTGAGCGGCGCCACCACGGCCGTCCCGTCGGAGGGCAGGTCGTAGTTGTAGCTCATCTCGCCCGAGCTGACCTGGAGCTTGAGCCGCGCGTCGCTCGTGGCCGAAGCGGCCACGTAGCCCTCCGAGGCGTGGGAGACGTCTATCACGGGGGCGCCGGCCGCAGCCGCGTCCGCGTCAAACGGGGCGAGAAGAACCTCGGCGGGCTCGGTCCACTCCGGTCCCGAGGTGGTGCCCTCGTCAAAGCCGTCTGCCGCGCTCGTGGTGGCGCCGGAGCATGCCGCAAGGGCAAGCGCGCAGGTCAGCGCTGCTGCGGTGACACCCCTTCCCCACGTGGAACGCACGGCACCTCCCCAGACCAACGCCCGGCAGCCGCCGGGCAGGAGCCCGTCGGTGCACATGATTATAGGGGAGGGGGTATGTTTTAGCGCCCGAAGAGCGGGGAGGCCCGCCGCGCGCCCCAAAACGCCAAACCCGAAAACAAAATCGCGCCAAACCCGAAAACAAAATCGCGCCAAACCCGAAAGTGCTACAATAACACCAGCTAAGGGAGGGTAAGATGCTCGCTCATTACATGCCAAGAATCGTCGACAACGAGCTCAAGAACAAGCTCGCCCACGCCGGTGCCGTCTATGTCAGGGGGCCCAAGTGGTGTGGGAAGACATCGACGTGCGACCAGCTTTCGGTAAGCGCGCTCAGGCTGCGCGACCCAGACACCTACGCCTCAAACATGGAGGCCGCGGCGGTGCGTCCCTCCCTGCTGCTCCGGGGGGAGCGCCCCCGCCTTATCGACGAGTGGCAGGTGGCACCCGTGCTTTGGGACGCCGTAATAAACGAGGTGGACTCCCTGGGTGGCGCGCCTGGCCAGTTTCTCCTTACCGGGTCGGCGACCCCGATCGCTGCCGGGGAGGATTGGCCAAAGCACACCGGCACCGGGCGCATAGCGCGCGTGAGCATGGACCCCATGACGCTTCAGGAGTCTGGGAGCTCAACCGGTGAGGTGTCGCTCTCGGCCCTCTTTGGCGGTGCGGATGAGGTGGAGGGTTCGTCCACCATCACCGTCGAGCAGTATGCCAGCCTCATCTGCTCTGGCGGGTGGCCGGCCCCAATCTCAAGGGGAGAGGCGGACTCCTCGGTCGCGCGCGACTACGTCGACGCGATCTGCGAGTCTGACATTTCTGAGGCGGCAGACAGCGCCCTCGATCCCGAGCGGGCACGAGCCCTCATGAGGTCGCTCGCGCGCAATACCGCTCAGGAGGCATCTTCCGCCACGCTCCTTGCCGACGTGCGTGAAGTGGGCGTCGGCATGAGCGAGCCCACCCTGCGGACCTATCTGGCCGCCCTCCGGCGACTCTTCGTCATCGAGGACCTCAAGGCATGGGCTCCGGCCCTCCGCTCGCGCACGCCCCTGCGCTCGGCGGCAACGTGGCACCTGTGCGACCCCTCCCTCGCCGCGGCCGCGCTCGAGACAACGGCGGACGGCCTGCTGTCCGACCTGGTCACGATGGGCTACCTCTTTGAGTCCCTCTGCGTCCGCGACCTTCGCGTCTACGCGCGAGCGCTGGGCGGTGCGGTGTATCACTACAGAGATAAGTCGGGCCTCGAGGTTGACGCGATCGTTCGCCTCAACTCTGGTGCATGGGGGGCGGTGGAGGTCAAGCTCGGCGGAGCCGACCGCATAGACGAGGGGGCCAGGAACATGACGCGCCTCGTCGCGCGCCTTGACGGCAGGCGCACGCCCAAGCCGGCCTTCCTGATGGTCCTCACCGGCGGTCAGTTCGCCTACACCCGCCCCGACGGGGTTCACGTAGTCCCCCTCGGGTGTCTCCGTCTCTAACACACGGTCAACACAGAGCGTTTCCGCCCGGCGAGAAGAACCCGCGCCCCGACCGTCCACCCTACAAATCAAACCCCCTACCGCAAAATTTCACGCGAACCGAGAAGTTAACAAAACCTCCTTAGGCGGTTGGCCAAACCCTCAATCACGCGTTTAGAGATTTTCAGGAACCAACAAATGCCTGATAGAAGCCTTAAGCATCAGTAATGCGTCAATCCGTTTGCAAATTCTACAATTAACATTCGATAATCAAAATGCCCTTAATGTGCTATTTAGCAGGCAAAATAGGAAGATACCCCCTACCGCTTTTTGTGTTACAGTGACGCCAAAATGGGCTGTGGGCGCACTCTGCCTGCGGACCACGTGTAAGCAAGCGGGCGTCGTCGGGCGGCGCCCCAGGCACGAGGGAATGGTGGTTTGTATGAGTGAGAGGCGCGAGGGTCACAACGCCACGCGGCGCCAGACGATGAAGAGGTGGAAGGTCGCACTCGTGGCCGTCCTCACCATCGCCATGGTGATGCAGTCCTCCAATGTCCAGGCGATAGCCGAGGGCATCGCCGAGGGCCTTGCCGGTGACAGGCCTGTGGTTACGGACACGATGCCGACCGACGGCACCGGCACCGACGCAGCGACCGGCACCGAGGACGTCACGACCGACGAGACCGCGGAGGACACCACGTCCACCGAGGCCACGGTTCCCGAGACGGACGAGACGGCCACGGACGCCGAGCCGACCGAGGAGGAGTCCACCGACGCCCCCGCGGCTCCCGAGGAGGTCGTCGAGGACACCACCGAGACCGAGGCTCCCGCGGAGACTCCCGCCGAGGAGGCCGAAACCACCGTCACCCTCAACGTTGAGATCAGCGGCGCCAAGCTGACCTACACGGCTGAGGATGGCACCGAGCAGAACGTCACGCCCGAGACGGACCCCAAGTCCGTTGACGTTCCCAACACTCTCGACTTCAAGTTCACGGTTACCCCCGACGAGGGCCAGCGGGTCTCCTCCGTCAGCTACGGCGAGACCGAGCTGACCGCTGACGAGGCCGGCACCTACACCGTCGCCACCGCGGACCTGACCGACGGCGAGAAGATCGTCGTCACGACCGAGGCCGTCCCGGCCGCGGAGACTCCCGCGGAGGAGACCCCCGCTGAGCCCGAGGCTCCCGCCGAGGAGGCTCCCGTAGAGGATGAGGCGACGCCGTCTGAGTATTCCCTGACCATCTCACATCGGCTTGAGGTGACTGGTGGTTATTATGAGTCGGTGGAAACAGTGAGGGTCAGCCCCGACAGTCTTATCAATGGAGAGTACGACCCTGCTCAGAATGCTAAGAGCGTCGATGGCTTGCGTGTGGTTTCGTCGTCCCCAGTCAAGGTCGTAGACTTTGAGGACGATGGAGTTGCTGAGACGACGCTCGAGTATGGCGTCGCGGATAGCTACCAGGTTGATCCCCTAGACGAAGGAAATGAGAATTCCTACGTCTTGCTTGGAGAGCTTGAGGACATCAATATTCAGGCGGCGAGTCAGAAGTTTGTCGTTGTTCGCTTTCAGTATGAGAGCGGCGCAACTGCGGCCGAGCCTTACAGCCAGGCCATCTCCGCTAATGATGAGGGGAAATTTGCTTTCGAGTACTCGGTGAACGTTCCCGACGGCTTCACGATGCGGGTGGAGACCGACGGGGTCTACGTCGAAGGCAATACAATTTCTATGACATATACCGACAACAGCGACGCTGAAGTCGTGGTTGTCTTTGTTGGCACGGAAGCCGAATTTAAGGTGGAGTACTACTTCCAGAAGCTTGAAGGAAGTGAATACGACCACGACTCAAGCAGGGATGAGACTCGCACCGGTCTTGTTACGACACTAACGGATGTGCAGCCCAGCCAGATAGATGGCTTTACGTATCAGCCTGTGGAGCAGCAAATAATTGAGGCATCAGGGACGGTTGTAAAGGTTTTCTACAATCGCAATACATACACACTGATGTACGATACCAATGGCGGTTCATATGTGCCTTCAACATCGGTCAGATATGGGCAAGCCGTAAGTCTTGTCTCGGGAGATGACGCTCCAACGCGCAAGGGCTATACGTTTGATGGCTGGTATCTCGACGAAGACCTTAGCAAAAAGGCAGATTCGTCTGTTGTCCTGAGCGGGGATACTACCGTTTACGCTAAGTGGGACGGCGCCATCGTTGGCTACAAGGTTGTTTACATGACCGAGAACGCCGACGACAATGGATACTCGTATGCTGGCACGGTGGAGCTTAGTGCGAAGGCAGGAACTACAGTTTCAGCCGATAATATGACTCAGAAGCCATATGGGTTTGATACGCAGCACTTTTCGTTTGAGAGGGCGACGAGCGCAGATGTTGCTGCGGATGGCAGCACAGTCATCACGGTGAGATATAGCCGTAATGAGTATACGATTACATTTGAGGGAACCGGTGGTCGTCAGCTTGTTTGCGGTAAGGATGCGCATGAGCACAGCCGGTATGAAGGCTGCTATGAGCTTGATTGTCCGTATGGTGGCACCAGCATTATTCACTGGTGGCATGACGATTACAGCCATACGATTTGCGGTCTGGAGGAGCATAGCCACACCAGTGAGTGTTACGGGTATCGTGACACGCTGACAATTACCGCAAAATATCAGGCGTTCATTGGAGACCAGTGGCTTGATTTGGTCAAGGGGACGAGCTGGTATTGGAGTGGTAAGCAGTTCACCAGTTATCAGGCAAGCATGCCGGGAGAGAACAAGTCACTGGAAAAGTACTCAGATGGTTGCAACCGTAACCTGCTTTACTACATTGAAGACCCTGAGGGAACGGTTGAATACAGGGGCAAAACCTTCACTCTGTTCGCGGATGTGTTGTCTACCGGCGATTATCCTACGTTTGACGAGGAGTTCTTTGCGATTGATGGGTACGATCGGTATGGAAGCACTATTGAAAAGTGGCAGAACGGCACGGAAGGGTACGGCAACGCAAGCTGGGACAAAACAGGCGGCGGTTCGTTCTACTACACTCGACACAGTTACGACCTTGAGCTCATCGGTGGTGGAGTGAGTGAGTCTCACGAGGTGCCTTACCTCGGCAGCTTTAGCGATGAGGCCGGCTCTTTCATTAATGAAATGGGTTCCTCCTTCGATGGTTGGTATCTCGATCCTGAGTTCACCACCCCATATGAGGGCGACTTCACCATGCCGAAGGGCCTTGTGCTGTACGCCAAGACGAAGGTCAACACCTACGACGTAACGTTCCTTTGTGAAGAGAATGGTGACCAGTTCGGCACCGCGATGACCGTGGAGGAGAACGACACGGTCGAAAATCCCGGGATTCCGACCAAGGAAGGCTATGTCTTCGACGGTTGGTACTGGAGGGTTGATGGGGCTGAGCAGGCATATGACTTTGCAAATCAGATAACCGGGGACACTATTATTTACGCAAAGTGGCGTGAGTCCTCTACGGTTGCGTATACCGTTCAGCACAAGATCGGTAACGAGGTTATCAAAGAGACTGAGCCTGTGACTGTCTCCGTTGGAACAACTGTTCAGGCAAATGCTCTGTCGAATGACGAACTTGTTAAGATCTCCAGCCAGTATGACGGTTACCTACCAGATGCTTATACAAAGTCAATTAAAGTGTCTGCTGAAGAGCACACGATTGTGTTCAACTACGCGAGTCCCAGCAGCCTGACATACAAAGTCGCCTATGTGACTGAAGCTGGAACTCAGGTGTATGTTGAGAACGAAGGCAACCCAGTTAGCGCATCGGCTTCTGAGTTCATTGTCACTCCAACCGAGGAAGGGCAGCGTTGGGCTGAGCTGAACGGCTATAGCTTTATTGACGAAAGCGTCGTGGCTAAGCTCAGCGTCGGTAGTGAGAACGTCATCAAGATTACCGTCGAACCGACCGAATATACAATCACTTACGATTTGGGTGAGGGCGCTTGGGACCCCGAGTCAGATGGCAACCACCCAGAAACGTATACCGTAGCGGAGATTGAGAGCCCCGGAGTAAGCATTACCGCCCAACCCGTGAGAGATGGCTATGCGTTTGCTGGCTGGGAGCTGGGTGAACTGACAAGCGTGAAGGATCCAGCGGGTGGAGAGTTTGGTTCGCCGAAGACATTTAGTCTTGCCGGTGGAACCGTTGGTCACTTGAAGTTCAAGGCGAAGTGGGAAAAGCTCAACAAGGTCACCTACGACTGGGGCGAGCCCGCCTTCGAGGGGGTCCGCGAGGGCGAGGTCCCGACCCTGCCCACCGACAACGGCTCCTACGTTCCCGGCCAGAACTATACGGTTGACAAAACCTATGCGGCTGGGGCTTCGGTCAACTCCTACGACGCCTACGGCAACGTCAACGGTACCTGGACCTTCTCCGGCTGGACCGACCCGAACAACGGTGTCATGGGCAACTCCGACGTTCCGATCACCGGCGAGTGGACCTATGCCGAGGCTGAGGTCGACACGTACACCGTGACCTACAGGTATGACGGAGCTGTCCCGGAGGGCGCTCCCGCCCTGCCGAGCACACAGGAGTATGTCCTTAACCAGCCCGTTAAGGTTGCCACTGATCCCGCATTTGCGAACTGGACGTTCAGCGGCTGGGATACCGAGGACTTCACCATGCCGGATCACGACGTGGTGATTAGCGGCTCCTGGTCTACGGGCACCTCCGCGCTCTCCGTCTCCAACTACAGCGGCGTTTATGACGGCGAGTCCCACGGCATCACGGTCAACGGCCTCATCGAGGGCGATGTGGTGAGCTACAGCGTCAGCAACAGCTTCACCGACGTGACCGGCAGCCCCGTGAGCGTCAAGGCCACCGTCACGCGCAACGGCGTTGCGATCTGGACCGGCACCGCGAGCGTGAGCATCACGCCCGCGACCATCCGCGTCACCATCAGCGACGCCACCAAGGTTGAGGGCCAGGTTGACCCGGGCCTCGAGTCCACATACGTCGTCCCCGTTGCCGGCGAGCTTGCCGGCTTTGAGGGCAGCATCGCCCGCGAGCCCGGCGAGGAGCCCGGCACCTACGTGATCGGCCGCGGCACGCTGGTCCTTGTCGACCGCACCGCCCAGCTCGCCGGCGAGAAGGACTTCAAGGCCTCCAACTACACGCTCGAGGTCGTGCCCGGCACCTTCACCATCACGGCTGCCCCCGGCGGCGGTGACAACCCCGGCGGCGGTACCGACACGCCGGACAACCCCGGCGGCGGTGGCGGCACTGACAACCCGGGTGGCGGCACCGGCACCAACCCCGGTGGCGGCACCGGCGGCACTAACCCCGGCGGCGCGGGGACCGGCACCGGTACCGGCGCTGGCACCGGCACCGGGACGGGCGCTGGGACCAACCCCGCCCCCACGCCCGTGACCGCCGCGGCCGACGATGACGCGGCCGCCGACGACGAGGCGATCAACGACGACGAGAACCCGCTCGCCGACGACGCCTCCGCCGACGACGAGTCTGACGACGCCGAGTCCATCGACGACGATTCCAACCCGCTCGCCTCCGGCACCGGTTCGACCGCCGAGACCTGCTGGGTCCACTGGGCCGTCATCGTCGGCATCATCGTGACCGTTGCCTACTTCGCGGTCTGCGCCGCGCGCACGCGCCGCGCCACCGACGAGCTGACCTCCTTCGAGGACGACGTCCTCGACCGTCGCTAGGATCAGGAGGGAGGAACTGAGATGAAGAAGACCAACACCATCATCGCCGCCGTCCTGGCCGTGATCTCCGTGGTGCTGCTCGTGGTCTGGTACGCCCTCGGGCTCAACCACGTCGACGAGCCGCTCGACCTCGTCCTGAGCGTCGTGTGGTGGGTCGTGATCGTTGGCGGCGCCATCCTGCTCGTCCGCCTCGAGCGCGTCCGCCGCGCCCGCGTCCGCACCGTCTACGTTGCCGACGGCCGCATCTACAACAGCGAGGCGGGTACCGTCACGCTGCCTGCCGGCGCCGACGTGACGGGTGCCGTCAGCGCGGTGCTCGGCGCGCTCACCTACGACTTTGCCAACGTGGGCGAGGGCTCCGACGCGAGCAAGCGTGGCGGCTACAAGTACGTGGTCCGCAGCCTCGAGTACGGTGACGGCGCCTGGGAGGGCGAGGTCGCCGTGGTGGCGACGGGCAACGTCGTGCCCTTCTCGTCCCGCGACGAGCTGGCCCGCATCATCGGCTAGCCACGTCCGCACCTGCTTTGCCGGGCCCTCGGAGCTTGCGCTCCGGGGGCCCTTTGCTTGCGCGGGAGCCGCGCAGAGCCGGCCCTCGCCCCGCCTTCCCCCGCCGCACCGTGGTTCTTCTCGCCCCGCCCGTGGCCAACGGGAGAGGGGAGGGGGCATAAATCGGACACCGCCCCTGCTACACTAGCCGTAGGAGGAAAATCGTCAGGGGGGTGCCATGGCTCGGCAGAGGGGGACAAGAAGGCTGCTCGGGCTTCTCGGCCGCATGCGCCTCAGCCTTGCGGTCTTTGCCCTCTTTGTGGTCATGGCCGTCACCGGCGGCCTCATCCTGCGCGACACGCTGCTGCAGAACGCCTACGAGTCCAACACCGCCCTCTCGCGCTACTACGCGTCCGAGACGGACAGCAACCTCGTCACCTACGAGGCCCTGCTCGAGTTTGGCACCGCCTCCATCGAGGCGCGCGTCTACGAGGAGCAGCCGTGGGACTCCATCGAGGAGTGGGCCAACCTCTACTGCGAGCGCCTACGCACCGTGCTCGGCAACGAGAACATCAACCTGTACGGGGTCGTGGACGGCCGCGTGCTGGCGGTGGGCGTGCCGGACCTGGGGGAGGGCTCGGACCCGACCTCGCGCGCCTGGTACCAGGCGGCCACGGAGCGGCGCGGCGAGCCCGTCTTCACCGACGTCTACGAGGACGCGATCACCGGCGAGCCCGTGGTCACGGTCGCCGAGGCCTGCACCGGCGTGGACGCGGTCCTTGCCTTTGACGTCTACCCCGAGAGCTTCCAGTTCCGCTTTGCGACCTCGGACCTGCCCGAGGGAGTCTCGTACTTCCTGTGCGACTCGGCGGGCGTGCCCCTCTACGCCCGGACCGACCTGGACCCCGCCGCCGTTGCGCCCTACCTCGCCGACCTCGTCTCGCGCATAGACGCGGGCGAGTTCGA
Organism: Olsenella sp. An188; assembly: GCF_002160255.1. GTDB lineage: Bacteria > Actinomycetota > Coriobacteriia > Coriobacteriales > Atopobiaceae > Thermophilibacter > Thermophilibacter avistercoris. The sequence goes on from NZ_NFKF01000006.1 coordinate 137,094, forward strand.
GGGCCACGACGCGAACCTCGTGGACTCGCGCGGCGAGCGGCGCGCGGTGGACTACACGCGGCTCTCAAACGGCTGGTACTCGGTGGTGACCACGCCCTACTCGCTCATCCTGGGCGACCTCAACACCGTCTACCTGGTGTTTGTTGCGATGGGCGTGGCGTTTCTCGCCGCCCTTGCCGTGATGGGCGTGCGCGACTGGCGCCGCACCCGCGCGATGGAGCGCACCAACGAGACGGTGCGCGTGCTCGGCAACTCCTACTACGCCATCTACCTGGTCAACTACGACGAGGGCACCTACGAGATGATCAAGGGCTCCGACTACGTGCGCGACCGCATACCGCCGCGGGGGCCCTACCCCGACCTGCTGCGCACGGCGAGCGAGGTCATCGAGGAGAACACCTTCCGCGAGTTCGAGGAGAGCTTCTCGGCCGAGAACATCCGGAGCCTGGTGGCGGGCCGCGTGCGCGACTACGGCGGCGACTTCCTGCGCAAGTTCGGCGAGCGCTACCGCTGGGTCAACGTGCGCGTGCTCTACGACGAGTCGCTCGCGCCGGACGAGGTCGTGCTGTGCTTCCGCGAGGTCGACGCGGAGAAGCAGCGCCAGCTCCGCGAGCGCCACTACCTCGAGCAGGCGCTCGACACCGCGCAGGACAGCCTCGAGTCCAAGCAGGCGTTCTTCAACAACATGAGCCACGACATGCGCACACCGCTCAACGCCATCATCGGCCTTACCGAGCTCGCGAGCCGCGACACCGCCGACGCCGGGAAGACCGCCAACTACCTGCGGCGCATCGACCAGTCGAGCCACCAGCTCCTCAACCTCATCAACGACATCCTGGAGATCTCGCGCATGGAGAGCGGCAAGGTCTCCTTTGCGAGCGAGCGCATGGACCTCGCCCAGACCCTGCGCGACGCTATCGCCCCCTTCGAGATGCAGGCCCGCGAGCAGGGCAAGTCCTTCTCGGCGCGCGTGGATGCGCCCGACCCCTGGGTGCTCGGCGACCCGATGCGCCTCTCGCAGGTGATGAACAACCTGCTCTCCAACGCGCTCAAGTACACCGAGCCCGGCGACTCGGTGAGCGTGGCGGTGACGCAGGAGGACCGCGGCGACGTGGGCAGCTACAAGATCGTGGTGGCCGACACCGGGATCGGCATGTCCGAGGAGTACCTGCCGCACGTCTTTGAGCTCTACGCGCGCGAGCAGCGCTTTGGCACGGCCCAGACGGTGGGAACCGGGCTCGGCATGCCGATCACCAAGAGCCTGGTCACGCAGATGGGCGGCAGCATCGAGGTGGAGAGTACGCTCGACGTGGGCACCACCTTCACGGTGACGCTGCCCTTCTCGCCGGCGCCGCCCGAGGACGCCCCGGCCTGCGCCGCCACGCCGAGCGTCGCCGCGGGGATGCCCGAGGACGGGCCCTCGCTGCTCGCGGGCGCGCGGGTGCTGCTGGCCGAGGACAACGAGATCAACATGGAGATCGCCTCGGAGCTGCTCTCCGAGGCGGGCGTCGAGGTGGTCCAGGTCTGGAACGGCCAGGAGGCCGTGGACGCCTTTGCGGCGAGCGAGCCGGATGCCGTCGACGCCGTGCTGCTGGACATGAAGATGCCGGTCATGGACGGCTGCGAGGCGGCCCGCGCCATCCGCGCGCTGGACCGCCCGGACGCCCGCGAGGTGCCCGTCGTCGCGGTGACGGCCAACGCCTTCGCCGAGGACGTGGCCGCCACCACCGCGGCCGGCATGGACGCGCACGTCTCAAAGCCCATCGACTTCACGGTGCTGTGCCGCACGCTCGAGTCCCTGATCGCGCGGCGCCGGGGAGGTGATCGCCCATGACTGGCGAGAAGAACCGCGAGGCCGCCGCGCGCGCCGCGGGGAGCGCCTCGCCCGCGCGCCCCGTGCGCGCCATCAGGCTCGGGGTGCTGGGGCTTCTCGCCCTGTGCGCCGTGGTGTTTGCCGCCGTGACGTTCACGGCGGTGGGGATGAGCGACGTCACGATCGACGGCGTGAGCGCCGGCTTCATGGAGCAGATGAGCGCGCAGATCCGGCTCAACTTTGCCTCCGAGATGCGCCTGTACCGCTCCGAGCTGGAGAGTACGCGCCTCGCCGTGCGCGCCTCGGGCGCGACCGGGCGCGACGAGCTGCGCGACGGCTTTGCGCGGGAGGCGGCCGCGCGCGGCTTTGCCTACGTGGGCGTGATCTACCCCGAGGGCCGCACGAGCCTGCTGCTTGGTCCGGAGCTCGCGCTCGACGAGCGCGACGCCTTCGTGGACGGCGTCGTTGACGGGTCGCGCCCGGTGACCGTGGGGACCTCGGCCGACGGAGAGTCCATGCTCGTCTTTGGCGAGGTGCTCGAGAACCGCCGCCTGCCGGAGCTCGACGGGGCCGTGCTCGTGGCCGGCGTGCCGCTTGGCGAGGTGGTCTCCGCGCTCTCGCTCGACGTGTCCGCGACCCAGGTCTACACGCACATCATCCGCCCGGACGGCTCCTTCATCCTGAACAGCAACAAGAACCTCGACGCCGACTCCTACCTGGGGATGCTCAGGGACAACGAGGGGCGCCCCGGCGTCGACTACGACATAACCGCAGACGAGCTCGCCCAGGTCATGGACGACCGCGGCAGCGTCTTCTACGTGGCGGTGGTCGGCGGCGAGCGCTACGCGAGCTACCTCTCGCCGCTCGAGGGCACGGACTGGTTCATCGTCTCGGTGCTGCCCCACCGCGTGCTGCACGACCCGATCGACTCGCTCGCGTGGAGCCTCGTCGCCGCGGCGTTTGTGGGGTGCCTTGCGATCCTCGTGGCGCTTCTCGCCGTCTTTGTGCGCTACCTGCGGCTCCTTCGCTCCCAGATGGACGAGCTCGACCGCGCCCGCGCGGCCTCGGACGCCGCGAGCCTGGCCAAGAGCCGCTTCCTCTCCAACATGAGCCACGACATCCGCACCCCCATGAACGCGATCGTGGGCATGACGCAGATCGCGCGCGAGCATGCGGACGACCCCGCGGCCGTGTCCGGGTGCCTCGACAAGATCGCCAACTCGAGCGCGCACCTGCTGAACCTCATCAACGACGTGCTCGACATGTCCCGCATCGAGAGCGGCCGCATGGAGCTCGCCTCGGAGCGGGTCTCGCTGCCCGAGACGCTCGACGCCGTCGAGGCGATCGCGCGGACGCAGGCGGAGGCGCGCGGCGTCACCTTCGTCGTGGAGCGCGAGCTCTCGTGCCCGGTGGTGCTCACCGACGGCACGCGCCTCTCGCAGGTCCTTCTCAACCTGCTGTCCAACGCGGTCAAGTTCACGCCGCGCGGCGGCGAGGTCACGCTGCGCGTGGAGCAGGGGGCGGAGCCGGCGCCCGACGGGCGCGTCCGCACGCACGTGTGGGTGCGCGACACCGGCATCGGCATGTCCGAGGAGTTCATGCGGCGCATCTTTGACTCCTTTGAGCGCGAGGACACCGAGCGCGTGCGCAAGACGGAGGGCACGGGGCTCGGCATGTCGATCGTCAAGCGGATCGTGGACGGCATGGGCGGCTCCATCCAGGTCAGCAGCGAGAAGGGCCACGGCTCGACGTTCCACGTGACGCTCGACCTCGAGCGCTGCGCGGGGGAGGCCGAGCGGCTGGCCGAGCCGGACCCGGCGTCGCTCGCGGGCGCGCGGGTGCTCCTGGCCGAGGACAACGAGCTCAACTGGGACGTGGCGAGCGAGCTTCTGGGCGCCTGCGGCCTCGAGCTGGACTGGGCGGAGAACGGCCGCGAGTGCGTGGAGCGGTTCTCGGCGAGCGAGCCGGGCCACTACGACGCGATCCTCATGGACCTGCGCATGCCCGAGATGACAGGCTACGAGGCGACCCGCGCCATCCGCGCGCTCGACCGCCCCGACGCGCGGTCGGTGCCGATCGTGGCCATGACGGCGGACGCCTTCGAGGAGGACCGCCAGCGGGCGCGCGAGGCGGGCATGGACGCGCACGTGGCCAAGCCGATCGACGTGGCCGAGGTCCTGCGCGTGCTGGCGCGGCTCGTGGGCGAGCGCGACGACGGGAGGGGAGGGGCATGAGGAGGACCGACCTCCCGGCGAGCGTGCTGAGGCGCTCCGCGGCGCGGCGGCGTGCCTACTTCACGGCAGACAGCGAGCGCATCGTCAGCTCCAACCTGGGCAGCGTCGCCGTGGCCTCGGCCATGGTGCTCGCCCTCGTGACGGCGCTCTCCGCGGCGGCGCGGCTGGTCTCCCCGCTCTGGGAGGCGACCTCCGCCCACGCCGTCGTCCTCGGCGTCTCCGCGGGGGTCCTCGCGGTTTCCCTGCTGCTGCGGCACAGGCTCGCCGCGCGCCCGGTGGCCTCGACGGCGGTGTGCCTGGCGGCCGAGGCCGCGCTGCTCGCGCTCGTGGTTGCCATCGACGCGACGGCCACGCGCGGCATGCCGGGGGTCTTCCTGCAGCCGGCGTGCATCGCGCTCACCGCGGTCATCGTCACGCCCTACGCGCTGCCGCTCGTGGTGGCGCTCGGCGCCGAGGTCTCGCTCGCCGTGCTCTCCGCCGCGCTCAAGTCGGCGCCGGTGGCGCAGTTCGACGCCTTCTCGTGCCTGATCGGGATGGTCGTCGCCGTGGCCGTCTCGCAGGTGACCATGCACCTGCGGCTGCGCGACTTCGAGGCGCGCGAGGTCCTGCGGGTGAGCTCGCTGCTCGACTCCCTGTGCGGCGTCTACAACAAGGGCGCGCTCGTCGCGGCGCTGCGCGAGTACCTCGAGCGCTCCGGCGCGCACGCGACGGGGGCGATCCTGCTCTTTGACGTGGACCACTTCAAGGGCGTGAACGACACCCATGGGCACTACGCCGGCGACGAGGTCCTGCGCGCCTTCGGCGAGGCACTGCGCACGAGCTTCAGGGCAACGGACACGGTGGGGCGCTTCGGCGGCGACGAGTTCATGGTCCTCGCGCCGTCCCTCGTGGACGAGCGCGTCATCAGGGAGAAGGTCGACCGCGTGCGCGCGGCCATGCGCGAGGCGGGCGAGCGGGTCCTGGGCGAGCCGGTCACGCTGAGCTGCGGCGCGCTCTTCGCCCAGGGCCGCGCAGTCACCTACGAGGAGGCGCTGCGTCAGGCCGACGAGGCGCTCTACGAGGCCAAGCGCTCCGGGCGCGACTGCGTGGTCGTGCGCGGCTACGAGTCCGGGAAGAGTCCCGCGCGGCGCGCGGGGGAAGCGGAGGTGTGCGGATGACGACGCAGACGGGCGCGGGCGCGGACGGCGCGCGCGCCTCGAGGATCCTCGTCGTGGACGACGAGGAGATCAACCGCCTCATCCTGGCGGCGCTCTTCGAGGAGCACTTCGAGGTCGTCACGGCGTCCGACGGGCAGGAGGCGCTCGAGGTTCTTCTCGCCGATCCGGGCGGGTTTGCCGCCGTCCTGCTGGACGTCATGATGCCCAACGTGGACGGGATGGAGGTCCTCAAGCGCCTGAAGCCGACGGGGCTGCTCGAGCGCGTGCCGGTGTTTCTCATCACGGCCGAGCGCGGCAACGCCGTCATGGAGGAGGCGTACCGGCTGGGCGTGATGGACTTCATCGGCAAGCCGGTGGTGCCCTACGTGGTGGTGCGACGGGTGCTCTCCGTGGTGGAGCTCTTCGAGGCAAGGAAGCGCCTGTCGCTCACGGTGGAGGACCAGCGCCTCCAGCTGCTCGAGCGCGCCGAGCAGATCATCGAGCTCAACCGGGGGATGATCGAGTCGCTCTCCGCGGCGATCGAGTTTCGCGACGGCGAGTCGGGCGAGCACGTCCGGCGCATCCACGACATCACGCGGACGATGCTGCTCGAGACGCCGTTTGGCGAGGGGCTCAGCGCAGAGGACGTGGACGACATCGCGCTCGCCTCGATCATGCACGACGTGGGCAAGATCGCCATCCCCGACGCCATCCTCTGCAAGCCGGGCCGCCTCACGGCCGAGGAGTTCGAGGTGATGAAGACCCACACCACGCAGGGTGCGGTGCTGCTCGGGCGCATCCCGCAGATGCGATCGCTCGGCGCGTACCGATACGCGGTGGACATCGCGCGCCACCACCACGAGCGCTGGGACGGGCGCGGCTACCCGGACGGGCTCGCGGGCGACGAGATCAGCCCGTGGGCGCAGGTGGTGGGCCTCGCCGACGTGTACGACGCCCTCACCAACCGGCGCGTCTACAAGCCGGCGTTCACGCGCGAGGAGTCGCTGCGGATGATCTGCGACGGGGAGTGCGGCGCGTTCAACCCGCGGCTGCTGGAGTGCTTCCTGGAGGTCGAGCCCGCGATCGCGCGGCTCTACGAGGGGGCCGAGGCCCCGGAGACGGAGGGTGAGCGATGAGGCATGAGGTGCTGGCTGCGGGCGGGATCGACGTGGACGACGCGCTGGGGCGTCTGATGGGCAGCGAGAAGCTGCTTGCCCGGCTTCTGGGGAAGTTCCTCGACGATACCAGCTACCAGCGCTTTCTTGACGCGGTTGCGGCCGACGACGCCGAGGCCGGCCTCGAGGCCGCCCACGCGCTCAAGGGCGTGAGCGGCAACCTCTCCATGGTGCGGGTGCACGAGCTCACCACGCGGGCGTGCGAGCTCATCCGCGCCGGGGACTGGCCCGCAGCCCGCGGCCTCGCGGACGAGCTGGGCTCCGCGTACTCCAGCGTCAAGGCGGCGATCGAGGCCTGCGAGCTCTAGGCGCGCCGGGGTTTCCGCCCCGCCGCTGTGCAATTTGGGCCTTCGGTCCATGGATTGGGGGTTCGCGTGTGCAGTTTGGCCTCTCGATTCATGCGTTTTGGGGTTCGCCGAGGCGTGCGCTCTGCAAAACCCCAGGATTCTGGATTAGGTTCTTAATCAAATTCGCCCGATTCTCGATTTTGGCGGCATTTTGCATGAACTGAGAGGCCAAACTGCACAGCGGGGTGGCCGTTTCATGGATCGAAGGCCCAAATTGCACACGCCTGCCCGCCTCGCGGCCCGTGCCGTTCGCCGACGTTTCCCTCACGCCTGCTCCTCCCGCTTGCGCTGAGACCAATGTGATATCACAATGGTCTCAGCGCGAGGACGCCCACCCCGGGGCGTGCCCGCCCCAAGGAAAGGAACCGCAATGACCGTCGAGAAGAAGGCCCGCGCCGCGAACGGCTGGCCCATGCTCTTCGTGAACCTGGCCCTGTACGCCGCGACCGTCTGGATGATGGTCCAGGGCATCATCATTCTGGCCACCGCCGAGGATGCCGGCGTCGCCGCGCCCATCTGGGGCCCCGTGCTGCTCGTGGGCAGCATCGTCCTGCTCATCGTGGACGTCATCGTCTCCTGCGGCTTCTTCTCGCTGCAGCCGGGTCAGGCGCGCGTGCTCGTGCTCTTTGGCAGCTACGTGGGCACGGTCCACGACTCGGGTTTCTACTGGGCCAACCCCTTCTACGCGCGCAGCCTGGGCAACCCGGACGGCGCCGCCGTTGCCGAGAGCCTCTCCGAGGGCGTGGAGAGCTCCACCAAGGCCGCGAAGATCGCCGCCGCGGCGGCCAGCGGCCTCTCCACGAAGGTGTCCCTGCGCGCCCGCACCCTCAACGGCGACCGCCTCAAGGTCAACGACAAGATGGGCAACCCGATCGAGATCGCCACGGTCGTGGTCTGGCACGTGGCCGACACCGCTAAGGCCCTCTTCGACGTGGACAACTACCCCTCCTTCGTGGCCATGCAGACCGAGACCGCGCTGCGCCACGTCGCCAGCATCTACGCCTACGACCACATGGAGGACGACGACTCCTCCAACCAGTCCATCACGCTGCGCTCCAACATCGAGGAGGTCTCCGAGAGCCTTAAGCAGGAGCTCGACCGTCGCCTGGCGCCGGCCGGCGTCTCGGTGGACGACGCGCGCCTCACGCACCTGGCCTACGCGCCGGAGATTGCCCAGGCGATGCTGCGCCGCCAGCAGGCCGAGGCCATCATCGCGGCGCGCAAGAAGATCGTCGAGGGCGCCGTCTCGATGGTGGACATGGCGCTCAAGGAGCTCTCCGACGGCGGCGTGGTCGAGTTCGACGAGGACCGCAAGGCCGTGATGGCATCCAACCTGATGGTGGTGCTCTGCGGCGAGTCCGAGGCCCAGCCCGTGCTCAACACCGGCTCGCTGTACCAGTAGGCGGGCGAGGTCATGGCCGCGCGCAAGCAGTACCCGCTGAGGATCGACCCGGAGGTCTGGGCCGCGGTGGAGCGCTGGGCCGCGGATGAGATGCGCAGCGCCAACGGCCAGGTCGAGTGGATCTTGCGCGACGCGCTGCGGCGTGCGGGGCGGCTGCCGGGCAGGCGCCCCGGCGGTGGGGACGAGGGCCCGTCGGACGGAGGCCCAACAACCTAGCCATGGTCGCCGGCGGGATCAGGCACCCCGCCGGCGCGCCCGCCGCCCTTCTCGCCCGCTGCCCGATATGTGCGCAATGCCGCGCGACAACGTGGGTATGGTAAGTGGCATCGTGCATACACCCGTTCGAGGGAGGCATCATGGCAGCAAAGGGTAGCGAGAAGGTCAAGAACGTGGTCCTTGTGGGCCAAGGCGGCGTGGGCAAGACCATGCTGGCCGAGGCCATGCTCCACCTGACGGGTCGCACCACCCGTCTCGGCGGCCACGCCGGCACCAAGCCCACGCTCGACTACGACGGCGAGGAGGGCGAGCGCGGCTTCTCCATCTCCACCGCCATCGCCCCGATCACCTGGGAGGGCACCCGCCTCAACGTGCTCGACGCCCCGTGCTACCCGGACTTTGTCGGAGACGCCTACGCTGCCATGAGCGCCTGCGAGACGGCCGTGTTCGTCGTGGACGCGGCGTCCGGCCCCGGCACCATCACCACCCGCCTCTGGTACGCGGCCGAGGACCTCTCCCTCGCACGCGCCCTGTTCATCAACCGCCTCGACCGGTCGGACGCGGACTATGACGTGGCCTTCGCCACGCTGCAGGAGCGCTTTGGCACCAACCTCGGCGCCGTGACCATCCCGATGGGCTCCGGCGACGCCTTCTCCGGCATCATCGACGTCGTGCACATGAAGGCGCGCCACCTCGAGGGCGGCAAGCCGGTCGTGGAGGACATCCCCGCCGAGTACGCCGACGCCGCCGAGGCCGCCCGCGCGCAGCTCACCGAGCTCGTGGTGGAGGCCGACGACGAGATCATGATGAAGTACCTCGAGGGCGAGGAGGTCACCCAGGACGAGCTCGAGGGGCTTCTCGCCAAGGCCATCCGCGAGCGCGTCTTTGTGCCGGTGTTCTCCGGCAGCTGCGTGCGCGAGGAGGGCGTCATCTCCTTCATGGACGCCGCCGTTGCGTGGTTCCCCACGATGGCCGACTTCGGCCGCATCCCGCTGGTCAACGGCGAGCAGCTCGACATCTCCGAGGACGACGAGCGCCCCGTGGTGTTTGCGTTCAAGTCCCTCAACGATCCGCAGAACGGGCGCCTCTCGTTCCTCAAGGTCCTGGCCGGCACCATCACGCCGGGCGTCGAGCTCACCAACGCGCGCACGCGCAAGAACGAGCGCCTCGGCCACCTCTACCAGATGTGCGGCAAGGAGACCACCGACGTGCAGCAGGCCGCCGCGGGCGACATCGTGGTGGTGCCCAAGCTCGAGGCCATGACCGGCGACACACTCTCCGTGACCGGCAAGGTCGAGGCGGCGGCGTTCCGCTTCCCCAACTCGCTCTACCGCACCGCCATCGAGGCCGACGCCCGCGGGACCGAGGGCAAGCTCTACGCCTTCCTCGAGAAGAGCGCCGACGCCGACCCCACCCTCAAGGTGGAGCGCGACGAGGACACCGGCCAGACCGTCATCTCCGCCATCGGCGAGGCGCAGGTCAGCGTCCTTCTCGACCGTCTTGAGGACCGCGCCGGCATCACCGCGCACACCGTGGCGCTCAAGATCCCGTACCGCGAGACCATCCGCCGCGTGGCCAGCGCCCAGGGCCGCCACAAGAAGCAGACCGGCGGCGCCGGCCAGTACGGCGACTGCTGGCTGCGCATCGAGCCCAACCCCGGCGCGGGCTACGAGTTCGTGGACGAGGTCGTGGGCGGCCACATCCCGCGCGGCTTCATCCCGGCCATCGACAAGGGCGTCCAGGAGACCATGAAGGACGGCGTGCTTGCCGGCTACCCGATGATCGACGTCAAGGTCGCCGTGTACGAGGGCTCCTACCACCCCGTCGACTCCAACGAGATGGCGTTCAAGACCGCCGCGCGCATTGGCTTCCAGAAGGCCGTCGAGCAGGCCGAGCCCGTGCTGCTCGAGCCCATGGCGCACCTGCGCATCACCGTGCCGGAGAGCTACGCCGGCTCCGTGATGGGCGACGTCTCGGCGAGCCGCGGCCGCGTCGAGGGCATGGAGGCCGGCACCGGCGCGCAGGCCGGCGAGACCACCGTCGTGGCCACCATCCCGTACGCCGAGGTCACCGACTACGCCACGCGCCTGCGCTCGCTGTCGCGCGGAACGGGCGAGTTCGAGATGGAGGTCAGCGGCTACGAGCAGGTGCCGCACGACATCCAGCAGAAGCTCGCGGCCGACTACACCGCCCGCCGCGCCGCCGGCGAGAAGTGATACGAGGGGACGGTCCCCTCGCGTCATCGTGACCCCCACGCGGGCGGTCGGCCAGGCGCCGGCCGCCCGTTCTTCTCGCCCGGGCGTGCTATGCTAGCTGCGACGCAGCACATCACCACTCCAAAAAGGGAGGACGCATGCTTTCTGCAGTTCAGATCAAGCCCGACGTCTACTGGGTCGGCGCGCTCGACTGGAACGCGCGCGAGTTCCACGGCTACACCACCGAGGCGGGCATCACGTACAACGCCTACCTCATCCTGGACGAGAAGGTCACGCTCATCGACACGGCCAAGATCACCTTCAAGGACGAGCTGCTGCAGCGCATCTCCTCGGTGATCGACCCGTCCAAGATCGACGTGCTCATTGCCAACCACGTGGAGATGGACCACTCTGGCTCCACGTCGGTCATCCACGAGCTGGCGCCGGGCGCCCAGATCTACTGCTCCGCGCCGCAGGGCGTCAAGAACATGACCGCGCACTTCGGCGACCTTGGCTACAACGGCGTCAAGACCGGCGACACCCTGTGCATCGGCAAGCGCACGCTCACCTTCGTGCAGACGCCCATGGTCCACTGGCCGGACAACATGGTCACCTATGACGCCTACGACAAGATCCTCTTCTCCAACGACGCCTTTGGCCAGCACTTTGCCAGCTCGGCGCGCTTTGACGACGAGAACGACATGTGCGAGGTCATGCACCAGGCGCGCAAGTACTACGCCAACATCGTGCAGCCGTACCGCACGCAGGCCGCCGCTGCCGTGAAGGCGGTGCGCGGGCTGGGCGCCGACGCGCTCGACCTGATCTGCCCGGCGCACGGCGTGATCTGGCGCAGCCACGTGGAGGACATCCTGGCCGCCTACGAGGGCTTCGTCTCCGGCGAGGTCCGCGAGCGCGCCGTGGTGGTCTACGACTCCATGTGGCACTCGACCGAGAAGATCGCCCGCTCGCTGGTCGACGGCTTCCTCGCCGCGGGCATTCCCGCACAGCTCATGGACCTCAAGGAGAACCACATCTCCAACGTCATGGACGTCTTCCTGGACTGCCGGTACGTGTGCGTGGGCTCACCGACGCTCAACAGCCAGATGCTGCCGACCGTGGCGAGCTTCCTCACGTACATGAAGGGGCTCTCGCCCAAGAACGAGGGGCGCGTCGGCCTGGCGTTTGGCTCCTACGGCTGGGCGCCGCTCGGCCCCAACAACGTGGGCAAGGAGCTCGAGGCCGCCGGCTTCCAGCTGCCGGAGAAGACCTTCGCGGTGAACTGGATCCCGAGCGAGGAGAAGCTCGCCGAGGCGCGCGACCTCGTGGCGAGGCTTACCGCCGCGGAGTAGCGACGTCCGGGACAAGTTGGACCCGTCTGTACGAGGGGCCGCTCGGGGCGCATGCCCTGAGCGGCCCCTCTTTCCAGCTTGCGATTAGCTTACGCCAGACTTTCGCTTATCTTCAAAACTAGTACAACCTAAAAGATATATCTATAAGCATAGACGTCAATTTTTACGATACCTTCTTCTCATGGCGTAGGGTTCTCACGGCACGGGGGAGGAGAGGCATGCGCGAGCTCATTGTTGGCTTTCAGACGGCGCTCGATTTCTGGCGGTCAGCCCGTATCGCCGAGGGCGGCATCGCCTGGCTGGAGAGCGAGGGCAGGATATTTGGCGCCCGCGACCTAACCCTTCGCGAGCAGGCCGAGCGCATCAGCGCCCTGTGTCACACCGAGGGCCCCATAGACGTCGTTGCCGCAAGGGCGGCCGCTCGATACGCTCGAGGCCCCGTTGAGAGTCACGTGTGGCGCGGCCCGCTGGGCGAGGGGTGGCTGTTTCGCCTGGGGGACGGCATTGCTGTCTGCCGCATGCCTGTTGTCCTTGCGCAGCTTGGTGCCGAGCTCGGCGAGATCGACCTCATGCGAATTGCCTACGAGATGACCGGGACGTATGGCCTGGCGGAGTGGGCGGACAAGGGGATGCGGACCGGCCTCAGCCCCCTCGTCGATCTTGGCGAGCTCCAGACGTACGCAGACTACGCTCGGGCAAACGGCGTCCGAGGAGCCTCCCGGGCAAGCGACGCCCTCAGGTGGGTCGTGCCCAACTCAAACTCCCCGCGTGAGACGGACGTCGCCATCCTCCACGTTCTCCCACGTCGACGAGGGGGTCTTGGGCTGGGAGGCTTCCGGCTCAACGACCGAATCGAGCTGCCCGCCGCGCTGGCCCAAGACCTCGGCAGGAAAACTCTGGTACCCGACTTTTCCTGGGGCAACGGGACCGTAACGGAGTACGACAGCCACTCCGAGCACGACTCCCCGGAGGCCCGCGCCCGCGACGAGAGCAAGCGCCGCGCCTATCGAAAGGCCGGGCTCGACTGCCTCACCCTGACGAAAGGCATTCTCGGGAGCGACCAGAGGCTGAACTCATACGCGTTGGAGCTCGAGGAAAGCCTGGGGGTAAAGCGCCGGCGGCCCACAGAGGCAATTCTGCGGCTGAGGTCCGCGCGTCGCGAGGAGCTCTTTGGCCCGGAGGTGACCGAGGAGGCGCTGCGCCGCCTCGGTGGCGGACTGCCAAGCCCCATCTGGTAGTTCCCGAGAGACGTTCGGGCCCTTCGTGAGGTGAGAGTGCTCTTCAGAGCGCATTCGGGCCCTTCGTGAGGTGGAGTTTGCGCGGGCGGGCAAGTACAGGCCTCGCATGGCAAGAGACGCTACCTGAGGTTTTGTAGTGTCGGCACGCTAACTCTGCCCAAAAACGGCCGCTGCCAGCCAAAATAGCCACCTCACGAAGGGCCCGAACGCGCCAGTCCGCCCCATCTCACCTCACGAAGGGCTCGAACGTTCCCGCTCGCCCCACCTTGCCGCCGTCCCAGGCCTCCGTCAGTGAATTTAGCCGCCAACGTACCCGCGCGCCGGCATCCTCCAAAGCAGCTACGCCCGCGACCTGCTAGAATCATCCTATTGTGCCGTTGGCGCCAGCGTCCCTGCCGGCGGCGCGCATCTGACCCCAGACCGAGGAGGTTGCGCACGAGCGCATGGACGTAGCGATAAGTATTGTGGTCACCTTCCTGCTCACCCTGGCCAACGGCTATTTCTCGATGTCCGAGCTGGCGGTGGTGAGCGCCAAGAGGGCGGTTCTCGAACCCGAGGCTGAGGATGGTGACCGCAAGGCACGTGCCGCCCTCAATCTTGCCTCCAACTCCGAGCAGTTCCTCGCGACCATCCAGGTCGCCATCACCCTGGTGGGCTTTGCGTCCTCCGCCTTCGCGAGCACGAGCCTCTCGGACCCGCTCGATACCTGGTTCATGAGCCTCGGCATGCCCGAGGCCATCGCCACCCCGCTGGCACCGGTGCTCATCACCCTCGCGGTCTCCTACCTCTCCATCGTCGTGGGCGAGCTCGTGCCCAAGCGCATGGCGCTCTCCAACGCCGAGTCCGTCGCCAAGTCCGTCGCGGGGCCCATCCGCGGCTTCATGCACGTGGCGCGCCCGCTGGTCTGGCTCACGGCCGCGTCGGCCAACGGGCTCTCGGCGCTCCTGGGCATCAAGTCCGCCGACGAGCGCGACAGCGTCTCCGAGGAGGAGATCAAGTACATGGTGACCGACGCGGACGAGCTCTCCGACCAAGAGAAGTCCATGATCCACGAGGTTATCGACATGGGCGACACCATCGCCCGCGAGGTCATGGTCCCGCGCGTGGACATGACCGCCCTCGAGGACACCTCCACGCTCACCGAGGTGCTCGCCGTGATGCGCCGCACGGGCTACTCGCGCATCCCCATCTACCACGACTCCGTCGACCGCATCGTGGGCATCGCGCACATCAAGGACATCATCAGCCCCATCCTCGACGAGGGCCGCGCCGCCGACCCTGTCTCCGCGCACGTCCGCTCGGCGGACTTCGTGCCCGACACCAAGGACATCATCCCGCTGCTCTCCGAGATGCAGTCCAGCCACGACCAGATGGTCATCGTGGTGGACGAGTACGGCGGGACCGCGGGCGTCATCACGATCGAGGACATCGTCGAGGAGGTCGTGGGAGAGATCGAGGACGAGTTCGACCCGGACAACAAGTACCTCACCAAGCTCTCCGACCGCGAGTGGCTCGTCGACGGCCGCTTCTCGCTGGACGACGCCATCGACCTGGGCTGGCCCGTCGAGGACAGCGAGGAGTACGAGACCATCGCCGGCTTCGTGACGGACCTCGCCGACAAGCTCCCGCACCCCGGCGACGTCATCGAGAAGGACGGCTACCAGTTCCGCGTGCAGTCGATGCGCGGCCGTCGCCTCTCGATGCTGCGCGTCATCGCGCCCGAACTGTCCGCCGAGGACGCGGAATCCAACGCTGGCGGCGAGAAGGACGTGGACTCGGCGGAGAAGTAGGCCCGCGCCCCCGACATTAACTACAATGGTTGGATACACGACGCTCGTGAGGACGTTCAGTACGCAGCCCGCCGCGCCGGCGCCGGGCACGAGGTGAGGGGAAGCCGCAGCATGGCTCAGCTTTTCGACATCAAGAAGGTCGTGGTGGGGCCGAGGAACCTCGAGGCCGTCGTGGAGGTCGCGCCGAGCGCACCGCTCATGACGAGCGACGACACCGAGGGCACCGAGCTCGTGCTCGACCTCATGCCCGCCCTTGCCGACCACCTCTGCCTGGGCGACTCCTCGCCGCGCTTCGGCGACGTCGTGGCCGACACCGAACTCGCGCACCTGCTCGAGCACGTGAGCGTCGAGCTCCTGGCCCGCACCGACGCCGCGGGTGACACCCCGAGCGGCCAGACCACGCAGGTCGGCGAGCGCACCTACCAGATCACCCTCGCGTGCCCCGACGACGTGCTCGTTGCCGGAGCGCTCTCCAGCGCCGTCTGGATCCTGCAGTGGGCCTACTCCGGCGGCGGAGAGCCGCAGCCGGACGTCGACGCCATCGCCGACGGCCTCGTCGGCCTCGTGGAGAGCCTCGATCCCGCCGCGGCGGGGGAGGGTCCCGTCGAGGAGCCCGCAGACGTCGCCGAGGGTGAGCCCGAGGCGCCCGTCCAGCAGCCCGCGGCCGAGACCCCGCCCACCGACGCTGACGCCGCCCCCGCGGACCAGCCGGTCTCTCCCGACCCCGCGCCCGCCCGCGGCTCCGCGCCCCGGGACGGCTGGGACATGGACGACGTCCCGCGCCCCCGATTCGTTCGCTAGTCGTTTAGACGGCGCCTCGCGCGCCCGCATGTAGACAGCACTGACAGGAGGACCTCATGAACAAGAAGACCGTCGGCTTCATTCTTGGCAGCATCGTCGGCGCTGCGGCGGGCGTCGTCGCGGGCGTCATGCTCGCCCCCCGCTCGGGCGCCGAGAGCCGCGCCATGGCCGCCGATGCCATGAACGACGCGTGGGACTCCGCGGTCGACACCTACGAGCGCGGCGCCAGCGCCGTCAACGACAAGCTCAGCGGCGTGCGCCCCGTCGTGGACGCCAAGACCGACGAGCTCCGCGCCAAGGTCGACCTCGCCCGCGAGCGCATGGACCAGCTCCGCGACTCTCTCTCCGAGGCCGTCGCGAGCGCGTCCAGCCAGGTGCAGGACGCCGTGACCAACGTTGCCGACCGCGTCTCCGCCATGGCCGACGAGCCCGTCGACGCCAAGCCCGCCGACGCCGTCCACGTTGAGGTCGTCGACGCCGACGAGACCCCCGAGGCCTAGCCCGTGCCAAAGGTCAGCGAGCTCACCGGCCTGCGCGTCCTTCTCCACAAGAAGACAAAGACCGCCAAGGACGGAACCGTCACGGACAAGTACCTCAAGGTCGGCAAGGTCCACAACGCGGTCTTCTCGCCCGACGGCGCGCGGGTCGTGGGCTTCATGATCAAGCGCCCGGACGTGGCCGGGATGATCAAGCGCGAGGACGCGTTTCTCGCCTGGGACTCCTACGAGCGCATGGACGAGAAGACCCTCCTGGTGTCGCGCCCGGACGACGGGATGGACGCCGCCGCCATCAAGCGGCTGCAGCTCAACTGGGACGCCTGCATCATGTGGGCCGGCATGGACGCGCGCACCGTGGCGGGCAAGCCGCTCGGGTACGTGTCCGACGCCGAGTTTGACGAGAAGACCGGCGTGGTCAGCCGCTTCCTCACCGCCGACGGCGGGATGGCGCGCGCCCTCATCGGCTCGTTCGTGATTACGCCCGACATGGTCCGCGGCTATGCGGACGGCTGCATGGTCATCGACCCGGGCGACGCGACCCCGCAGCTCGACGGCGGTCTCGCCGGCGCGGCCGGGGAGGGCTACGCGCGCGCCAAGGCCAAGGGTGCCGAGGTCGGCAAGAAGGTCGGCGCCGTGGCCGGCCAGGCCGTTGACAAGGGCTCGTTCGCCCTCGGCCGCGCGCTCGGCAAGGCCAAGCGCGCCATCGCCGACGCCACCGCGCCCGAGGAGGAGCCGCAGCCCCAGGCGCCCGCTGTCGAGGCGGCGGACGTCAGGGTCGAGCGACCGGTCGAGCGCATCGCCGAGAAGAGCGCAGGTCCCGCGGACGCCCCCGCGCGTCCCGCCCCCAAGACCTACGCGCCCGTCGCGGACGGTGCGGCGCCCAAGCCCGGGCCTGGTCCCAAGCCCAAGGCAGCCGGCGCCGCGCCGAAGGCTGCCCCCGCCGCCAGGAAGAAGCCTGCCGCGAAGAAGCCTGCGACGACCGGGGACAAGGTCGCCCGTGCCGCCGGCAAGCAGCTCGGCTCCCTCGGCAAGATGTTCGGTTCCTTCAAGGACGAGTTCGACAAGGCCAGCAAGGGCTAGCCGCATCAACCTATCCTGCTCTCGTCATCCACTGTAGGAGCTCCCGGTCATTTCCAGCAGGGAAGCCGACCGGGAGCTCCTACGGCATTCTCGATGAGGTCACCTGCGACTGACTTGCGCCGCCTGTTTTCCTCTTCCGGACCCTGCCAACCGGTTGTCAGTGGTTTTTCGGGGTACCCAAAGTATCAGCGCGCTCCGGCTCAGCAAAACTGCAGGTAGAGAAATGGCACCAGAAAGGTAGTACTTAAGCTGCTCGGAAAAAACCACAGACAACCGCCCGCATACGCCTGCGTGCGGCCCAAACGCCGACTCGAACGCTCGCTACGACACCTCGAGCACGCCGATCAGCGCCCGGTGATCCGTCCCGCTGACCTCCACGGCCTCCAGCTCGCTCACCACGATCCCGGAGTCGCGCGCGTACACGATGTGGTCGATCTCGATGAGCGAGGGCAGCGCGCCCGAGGGGTAGGTCATGTGGAACCCCTCGCCGGCCTGCTCGCCCGCGTCAACGAAGCCACTCCCCAGCAGCTCGCGGAAGCGCGCGTGGTTCCACGTGGAGTTGAAGTCGCCCATCACCAGGTAGGTGTGGTCGTAGTCGGAGAGCGAGCCAATCACGGAAAGCCCCTCGTCCCAGAGGTCCTGGGCGCCGCGTACCGGCGAGTTGGGGTGCACGCTCACCACGCGCACCGCCCGCCCGCCGATCTCAATGGTCCCCGCCGGCATGGAGCTCGTCTCGATGGGCAGGAGGTTGCCGGAGACGTTGCTCATGGGCGCCATCGTCCAGATGCCGTTGCGACCTCCGTTGCTCACCTCGGAGGCGGCGTCGGAGATCACGTAGTACGGCAGCACGTCGTAGATGCCGGCAGCGGCGAGCTCGCTCAGGAACTCGTCCGAGAGCTCCTGGAGGCAGAGCACCTCGACGTTCTTCTCGCGCACGAGGGCCACGACCTCCTCCGCGGACGCGTCGCCGTTCTTGGTGTTGAGCGTCATGACGCGCGCGACGTTGTCCGAGGTATCGGCCGCCGTCTGCGCCGTGAGCGCCGCCGCGTCGGAGACGCTCGATCCCGGGAGCAGGAAGCCGCGGTGCCACCAGGCCATCGTTGCCAGGGCCGCGACGGTGACCACCAGGAGCAGCCGACGGCGCCACAGTGCGGCCAGCACGAGGCACGCAAGGATGGGCGCAAACAGCCACGGGACAAACGAGACCACCTCGGGCACCAGCCGCCCGTTCGCCAGCTCCGACGGCAGCATCCGCAGCGCCATGAGGGCAAGGACGCCCAGCATGACCAGCCAGAGCAGGAAGGAGAGGCAGCCGTGCCGGGCCGGTCGGGGACCATGCTCCCGCGGCTCGCGGCCGCGGCGAGAAGGGCCTCCGCCCGCAGGCCCCGCGCCACCGGCGGCCGCCTCGAGCTCCCACGCACCTCCCGCCTCTCCCGTGCTCGGGGACGCCACGGCAACGCGCGGCCCCGGCGCGGTGTCTCCGGGGGAGGGGACGGTGCCAACGGCGCGAGGCTGGAGGAGCGTCGAGGAGGGCTCGAGCCACTCGTCCACGGCGGCAGCCGCGCCGGTTTCGGAGGCCGGCTCGGGGGCGGCCATCGTCATGGCCCACTCCTCGTCGGACATGGGCTCCCAGCGGACATCGGTGTCCTCGTCGTCGGAGGGGAGGCCCGACGCGCCCGCGGGACCCGCGCCGGCGGCGCCGAGCAGCGTGGTGGCCTCGTCCTCGGGGGACGCGGCGCCCAGCAGCACCGTCGCCTCGTCCGAGGGCGCGAGGACCGTCTCGTCCGCGCCCAGGGCCTGCGTCTCGTCGTCTTCCGTGAAGTGTCGCGCCATGGTCCCTCTTCCGTTGCCTTCACGCCCCATCGTAGCGGAGCGGCCGGACATTCACGTGTTTCCCACGTGCATTCCAGAATGCGCAAGATCTCCCGCACCATGGTCCTTCTCGCCAGTCATTAATAAATGATAATTTAACTATCCCGGTTCTTTCACCCCTCTGTAAGATTGCGCTGAATTTATTCAAGGGGGCATAGAAACGCCTCCGGGTTATGCGATGATGTCTGCTGCATATGTCTGACGGCCGCCTGCGGCCCGAGGGCATGTCCCGCAGGCGCGGGGCTCACATATCCTTCCGGCGGGCAATCGTCGCTGGGTGCGCGTTGTCGCGGCCGCCAGGAGAATGAATAGTCGCAGTTGTTGCCGGGAGCGGCACATGGCGAAGCCTTGCTGAAAGAGGGTGATGCCATGGCCAAGTCCTCTCTTTACGTGATTCAGGTCACGGGTGGCCGGGAAGAGCGCGCGCGTCAGCTCGTGCTGCGCCTGCTGCCGGACGTGGCCGAGGATTGCTATACCCCAGCGTACGAGGCCATGAAGAAGATCCACGGCGAGTGGAGGCTCTGCCGGGGCGTTCTCTTCCCCGGATACATCTTTGTCCAGACGACCGACCCCGCGGCGCTTGCGCACAGGCTCGCGAGCGTGCCCGCGTTTACCCGTCTCCTTGGCAACAGCGAGGACTCGTTCATTCCCCTGACGGACGACGAGGTCGCATGGCTCAACGCCTTCACCAACGTCCAGACCCACGTGGTCGAGATGTCAGAAGGCGTCATCGAGGGTGACCGCGTGCTGGTGACCAAGGGCCCCTTGCGTGGCCACGAGGCCCAGATAGCACGCATTGACCGCCATCGGCGCACCGCCGAGCTGGAAGTGCACATGTTCGGCAGAACCAAGAGGATCAAGGTTGGACTCGAAATCGTTAGAAAACGTGCTTAGCTCCACCGGCCTACTCGGCGAGAAGAACCCGTCGATAGTTGACGCCGCCGCCAACGGCACCTTTCGCACGCACTATCGACCCGAGCTCGGGCGGCGTGGCTACCGCATTGCCAAGCGCGCCTTCGACATAGCGTTCTCCGCCGCCGTCATAGCCGTGGCGGCCATCCCGTCGGCGCTGCTCTGCCTGGCCATCCGCCTAGAGAGCCCGGGGTGCCCTATCTACTCGCAGATCAGGATGGGCCGCATCGACCGCGACGGGACCCTCCACCCCTTCCGCATGTACAAGTTCCGCAGCATGTACGCGGACGCCGACGAGCGCCTGGCGGAGCTCCTCGACAAGAACGAGGTCGAGGGCGCCATGTTCAAGATGAAGGACGACCCGCGCGTGACGATGATCGGCCGCTTCATCAGGAGGCACTCCATCGACGAGTTCCCGCAGTTCGTGAACGTGCTGCTGGGCCAGATGAGCGTGGTGGGTCCGCGTCCGCCGCTGCCGAGGGAGATTCCGGAGTACGAATCGCGCGACTTCCGGCGGCTTACCGTGAAGCCCGGTCTCACGGGTCCTTGGCAGGTGAGCGGACGTTCCGATTTGAGCTTCGAGGACATGGTCAATCTCGATCTCGAATACATCGATAAGAGGTCCTTCCTCTACGACCTCAAGCTCATCGCAAGGACCGTAAAGGTCATCTTCACGGGTGAGGGGGCCGCGTAGTGCAGCATGTCTTCATCGTGGGGTCCAAGGGCATCCCGGGTAGCTATGGAGGCTACGAGACCTTCGTGGACAAGCTTACGGAGTACCACCAGGACAAACTCAACCTTAAATTTCACGTTGCCTGCAAGGCCAGGGAAGTCGGCGAGTTCGAATACCACAATGCCCACTGTTTCAAGGTGAGGGTGCCCGACATCGGCCCCGCACAAGCCATCTATTATGACGTGAGCGCGCTCAAAAGATGCGTCGCGTACATCCGTGAGCACAAAATTGCGCATCCTATCGTCTACGTCTTGGCGTGCCGCATTGGGCCTTTCTGTGCGCACTTTGAACGCCAGATTCACCGACTGGGTGGCAAGCTTTACGTCAATCCGGACGGTCATGAGTGGATGCGTGCCAAGTGGAGTGCCCCAGTGCGCAGGTACTGGAAGCTGTCCGAGCGGCTTATGGTCAAGCATTGCGACCTGCTGATTTGCGATAGCAAGAGCATCGAGAAGTACATCAACGTGGAATACGTGAAGTGCCACCCCAAGACAACCTACATCTCCTACGGCGCCGAGACGCGTAAGAGCAAGCTCGCCGATGACGATCCAAAGTTGCTCGACTGGTACGCTAAGAGGGGCCTGGCGTCCAAGTCCTACTATCTTGTGGTAGGACGCTTTGTTCCCGAGAATAATTATGAGACGATGATTCGCGAGTTTATGAAGAGTGGCTCCAATCGAGACTTTGCGCTTATCACGAACGTCAACGACAGGTTCCTTGACGAGCTAGAGCAGAGGACCCACTTTCGCTCCGACCCTCGGATTAGGTTCGTGGGAACGGTCTATGACCAGGAGCTCCTCATGAAAATTCGCGAGAACGCCTATGCATACCTCCATGGTCACGAAGTGGGCGGAACGAACCCGAGCCTGCTCGAGGCACTGGGATCAACTGACCTTAACCTGCTGCTCGACGTGGGCTTCAACCGTGAGGTGGCCGAGGACGCCGCACTGTACTGGACGAAAGACTCCGGCAACCTAGCCGCGTTGATTGATTACGCCGACGCGCTTGATGAGGGGCAGATCGAGGGGCTGGGGGAGGCTTCGTCGCGTCGTATTGCTGAAGCGTACAGCTGGCGCAGGATTGCTGATAAGTATGAGCACCTTTTTGTGAGAGGAACAGTCGGCTAGATATGAGTAATAAGCCAGAAATAAGCGTAGTTATTCCCATCTATAACGTGGAAAAATATATGCGGCGCTGCGTCGATTCGGTCCTTCAGCAAGAATTCGATAATGCGGAGATTATTCTCGTTGATGACGGTTCGACGGACCAGTCCGGAGTAATTTGCGATCAGTATGCTGCTGATTACGACACGGTCCGAGTGATTCATCAGAGGAATAAGGGTCTCTCCGGCGCAAGAAACGCTGGAATTGACGTGGCTCGTGGCGAGTGGATTACCTTCATTGATGGTGATGATGTCGTAAGCACACACCTACTCTTCACGTTGTTTGAATTGGCAAATAAGTATGACGCTGAGATAGTCTCGATTGATCCAGAGCATATTGCCGAAAATGAAGAACCGGAGTTTTGTTACTCGAACCAAACTGATTGCTATGACTACAGAGCAGCGATTCTAGATGTCCTTTATCAAGATGGCATCTATCCGTCAGCATGTGGAAAGCTATATAGAACAAAGATTTTTGATAAAATTCGGTTCCCGGAGGGGAAACTATTTGAGGACATCGCTGTTATGGGGCCATTATTCGAGGGATGCTCGAAAATAGTGTGGAACAAATCAAGACTATATGGATACGTCCATAGAAAAAATAGTATAACAAACAGAATATTTGATCAAAGAGACTGTGACATTCTTGAAATATGTGACCAATATTGCGAGCGCTATAGAAAAGACGAGATACTATACCTAGCCGCGAAGTGCTACAGAGCGAACTGCTCCTTGAGAGTTTTACTGCGCGCTCCAATTGATGAGAAATATCAAGAGATTAGAAGTAAGTGTAGTGATCTAATATTAAATGAATATACGGAAGTGCTTAATAATAGACGTGCGAGGACAAAACTCAAGCTGGCGTTGATTCTGTTCCGCTATGCCCGACCGCTTCTATATCGAATTTACCCCTACATTAACCGTTGGAAATAGCCTAAGGAGACCCATATTGAAGGTAATCGCTTTCTATCTCCCGCAATTTCACAATATCCCGGAAAATGATAAGTGGTGGGGCGATGGGTTTACCGAATGGGTAAACGTAAAAAAAGCTACGCCACAATTTTCAGGCCATTATCAGCCACATGTTCCTCTCAACGACAACTATTACAACCTATTGGATGACGAAACAAAACGCTGGCAAATTGCTCTTGCAAAAGAATACGGAGTGTACGGGTTCTGTTACTACCATTATTGGTTTAATGGCAAGCTGCTCTTAGAGAAGCCGATGGAACAGATGCTTGCCGATCCGACCCTTGATCTGCCGTTCTGCATTTCTTGGGCAAACGAGCCGTGGACAAAAGCTTGGGTTGGAGAGAACAAGGTTTTAATGCCGCAAACATATGGTGGCGAGCCCGAGTGGAGGGATCACTTCGAGTACCTTCTCCCGTTTCTTCGAGATAAAAGATATATCGTTGATGGCATGGGTAGGCCGCTGTTTATTATCTATCGACCTGAAATTGTACCCTGCCTAAACGAGATGCTCGACTATTGGAACGCGCTTGCCATTGAGGCAGGCTTTGAGAATGGAATCGCATTCGGGTATCAAAACGTTGACTTCGATTTGATTCACGATAAAGACGATAGCAGGTTCGCATTTGATATCGAGTTTGAGCCGCTTTACGCTTATCGTGACATGACGAAGAGTAAGCATAAGTATCTGCGCGCAATTCGACGAAGCTTGTCAAACAATCTAGGAAAACTGTTCGGAATCGATTTACTCAACGTAGGCCAGGGAATCATTAATCGTGGGAATAGGCCTCTTTCTTATGATGATGCCTGGGAGTGCATTTTGACGAGAAGGCCGGTAAGCAAAAAAAGTATACCCGGGGCATTTACGGGTTTTGACAACACTCCGAGAAGAGGCAAAAACGCAAAGATATACTTTGAATCAACTCCCGAGAAGTTCGAAAAGTACTTAACATGTCAGATAAAAAGGGCACGGGAGGTCTATCACTCCGACATGCTGTTTATTACTGCTTGGAACGAATGGGCTGAAGGCGGTCACCTTGAGCCTGACGAAAAGTATGGCTACAGGTACCTTGAGGCGGTGCGTAAAGCGTTGCAAAATAACAATGAACTGCCCGACGAGAATGACCGGTGAGCATACAGATGAATTCCGAAAGAGCTGTGCCGAGGGCCCTGGTCATGATGGCAACGTATAACGGGGCGAAGTATCTGAGGGAACAGCTCGACTCAATCTTTTCCCAAAGACATATAGAAGTTGAAGTGATGATTTCCGACGATGTTTCGACTGATGAAACTATCGAAATATGCAAAGAATACATTAACAGAAATTATCCTCTAAAATATGCGGTCAACAGAACCAACTTTGGATCAAACCAGAACTTCATGAGAATGCTGTATGGAGTGGATGCGAATGCATATGATTTATATGCATTTTCTGATCAGGATGATGTTTGGCTACCAGAAAAGTTGGGCAAAGCGTGGGCTGAAATAAACAGCAAAGAACTGCAGCTCAACAGGGAGGGGACCCAACACAAATCTCATCCGATTTTGTATTGTTCAGATTTAATTAATGTTGACGAAAGCTTACAAAACCGAAGACGGGAGCTTAGAGGGCTAAATCTTCATACATTTTTACGGGCAACACCAGTAGTGCGAAACTATTATTCAGGCTGCACAATGGTAATGAATGGCTCAATGGTGAGGTTGCTCCAGCAAGCGCCCCAAACATGCTTTGCGACATATCATGACGCGTGGTGTCACCAGGTCGCATTTTACTGCGGTCATGTTATTTATGACCTGGAGAGTGCAAACATATTAAGAAGGATTAGCGGGCTAAATCAGTTGGGCGAACAGTTGCCCGGAATGGATTTCAAAAGAGCCTCGTTACGCAATATTTTCCTTAAAACACCCGCCCATGAATGCCAGCTCGCAGCAACGCGACTGCTGAGCGGCTATTCCAATTTTATGGATTCAGAGGATAGAGAGATGCTCAGATCGCTTGCAGAGTACAGAAACACAGCTCACGGGAAGATTGAGTGGGCCCTGAGTTCAAAATATGGCTCCACATCAATCATGGACACACTACTAATTCGAACGAAGTTCTTGCTTGGACGGTTGTAGGCGAAGGCATATGAGTGACGAAAAACTTGTCTCAGTAATCATACCAACATACAATCGGGCAAACACCATATCCGAATCGATTCAAAGCGTGTTGGCTCAAACGTATCGGAATCTCGAAATACTCGTAATCGATGACGGCTCAACTGACAACACGTGCGAAGTAGTTAAAAGCATCCGTGATTCAAGGGTGCGATATGAGCGGCAGGACAATGCCGGAGCCTGCTCTGCAAGAAATGCGGGAATTAACCTAGCGAGTGGAGATTATATTGCCTTTCAAGATAGCGATGATCTTTGGGAGAGCGACAAATTAATGAGGCAGGTGCTGGCGTTAGACTCTACCGGGGCGGACGTATGCATATGCAAAATGTTGAGCGTAAACATGTTAAGCGGAGCCGCGAACGTGGTTTCTCCTCGACAGGACGGGATTAGTCTTGAAGCCTTGCTTAAGGGTAACTTTATTAGTACCCAAATGGTGGTTGCACGTGCTGAGTGCTTTAATGAGGTGAGGTTTGACGAGCGACTAAAGAGACTTCAGGATTGGGATCTTGGAATCCAACTCATTAAACGGTACGTATTTACATATGTGCCTGAAGTACTGGTGACACAAAGGATACTTAAAGATAGCATTACGTCAAAGGATGAGCTGCTAATTCCAGCATGTAAGTACATTCACACTAAGTATCAGTGCGAATATAGCGAGCACGCGAAATCGGATGCTGTATTTTTGGCGTGGCTTGGAGAGCTATACAAAGATACTGGCTCAATTAATGCCTTGCACTCAGAGCAGTGTTTTAGAGCAAGTCTCAAAAGATCCGTCAGGCCAGAAGTGCTGGCCAAGTATATTTCGATAGCTGTTTCCAACAGAGTCAGCTCACTTGTACGGAGAAGCTCCGTACAAAGAGGCAGATAGGGGCGGCTAGCTTGAGCGTAAGGAGATTCCAATCAGCGGCTATAGGTGTCGAAGGGCTTATCCAAATCTGGAACTCGAAGCACCTGAATAAGGCAGAGATATTCTATCTGCTGGGCTTATTCCTATACGAAGTGTCCTCTATACTGGGAATTTCCCTGCTTGCTGAAAGCAACACGGTTGTCCCAAAGGCAGTAACGCTACTCAAGTATTCTGCTTTTGCATTGGTTATTATTAAAATAATAATGATTAGCTATGATGGTGCAACAGCCTTAAGCTGCTCTGCATTAATCATGGTTGGTATGATTACGGCTCAATATAGCTTCGACTCAAAAATACTCGACCTTGCAATTATGGTTGTGGGGGCAAGGAAAGTAGATTTTAATAAAATATGCAAAGTGCTCTACACTACTGCTGTGGCAGTAGGGTGTATAGTTGTGCTCTCCTCCTTACTAGGATTTGTAGACAACGCCACAGTTGTCTCGGTGACAGAATCAGGGGCTACAAGGATACGTCGATCGTTTGGATTTGCCAGTCAAAATGGATTGGGTGCGACTTGTCTTGCCGTGTGCTCGAGCTACGTGTTAAGCCATCGTGAGAAGCAACCATTTGGGAGAGCGTTGGCGTTTGCGGGAGTTGCCCTTGTTTTGCTGCTTGTTGTCGATACAAGAACAGCCGCCTACTCTATTCTTATCATGGATGCGATGTGGTTGCTAATTCATCGTGTAAATAGTCGAGTGGCTCTGCATGCCTCATTGATTGTTTGTCTGCTCTGCGTGTTTGCGGGCGTGTTTCTTCCGTTTGCGTACGAAGATAAAGGTTTATTTCAGGTTATTGATGGATGGCTGAGCGGGAGGCTATCTTGTGCGAGCTGGTTTTTGGGAAGCCATGATATTCCTCCGTTCGGCCAAGAAATACATTTCCTCAGCACGCAAGACGCGGCTGCTCTTGGATTAACGGCATCAGTCTTGGATAACGCGTATATCCATCTACTGCTTCATTACGGCGTGCTTTCATTGATTGCGATCGTTGCTGTATATGGGTTGTTGGTTAGACGAGCATTTTCCAGCAAAGATGCTCTGATGTGCTCAATGGTTGCACTGATTTGTGTTCTGGGGATGCTAGAGACGTGGCTCTTTATGCCGTCAATATCAGTGCTGCTGATGGCAACGTATGCGGACTTTCCTAGAGGTCAGATTTCAAACGGTAATGTCGGCCACCCAAATGCCGCGGATGATTAAAGATGAGCATCAGACACAATTTTATATACAATCTATCTTATCAAATATTAAGCTTGATTCTCCCTCTCGTGACGGCTCCCTTTGTCTCAAGAGTGCTGGGTGCGACCAATCTCGGAACGTATTCTTATACGTATTCTGTTGCGTATTACTTCGTATTGGTTGCGATGCTCGGCGTGAACAACTATGGGAATAGGGAGGTTGCGAAGAATAGGAGTAACCCTAGGCACCTCAGAGAAGTCTTTTGGAGCATATGGGTACTCCAATTTGCTCTATCAGTGGCGTGCACTGTAATATATACAGTATATTCGCTGGAGTTTGCAGACGACCGGGTCGTTTCATTAATCTGGGTTCCGTATGTCATCTCAGCAGGACTTGACATCAACTGGCTATTTTTTGGCCTTGAGCAGTTCAAGCTTACAACGGTAAGAAATACGGCGATTAAAATCATTACTGTTCTTGCCACGCTCGCTTTAGTGCAAGGTGAGAATGCGCTCCAAATATATGTCTGCATCATGTCAGCTCAATTCATCATTTCGGCTCTAGTGCTTTGGCCTGCGGCAATTAAAAGAGTGCCTCCCATTAAGGTTGAAATCAGAGGGGTGTTGAGCCATATAAAACCGAACCTAGTACTGTTCATTCCTGTGGTTGCGGTTTCTCTCTATACAGTGCTTGACAAGGTAATGCTTGGACAAATGAGCACAATGGAGCAGACTGGGTACTTCGAAAACGCGTATAAAGTTGCAAATATGCCTTTTACAGTAATTACTGCATTAGGAACAGTCATGTTACCGCATGCATCAAATTTATTTGCAAGCGGCAGAAAGTTCGAGGCAATAGAACATATGGCGCCGTCCATGTGGTTTGCCATGCTGCTGTCTTCAGCATTTTGTTTTGGACTAACGGCAATAGCTCCCGAATTGGCTCCGGTATTCTTTGGACCGGGATATGATCCGTGTTCGATACTTATGATTGTAATAGTGCTAGATATGCCGTTTATGGCATGGGCAAACGTAATACGTACACAATGGCTAATTCCAACGGGCAAAGATCGCTCCTACATATCTTCAGTTATGCTTGGAGCGGTTGTTAACCTGGCCTCAAATTGTATCCTTATTCCTCGGTTCGGCGCTTTTGGGGCCGCTGTTGGAACACTTTTGGCAGAAATTACAGTCTGTGTTGCACAAACGGTTGCAGTGAGGCAAAGCCTTCCAATAAAACGCTGGATTAAGGAAAACATTCCAAGTCTAGTAAACGGGCTGATTATGCTGGGCGTTGTGCGAATGTCCGCCGGGTTTGTTGAGGAAGACGTCGTCGGGGTTCTCGTCGAAATAACCGTGGGCATGGTAACGTTTACGCTGATTACGCTGCTCTGGACAATGCTTACGAAAAACGAATACGCCGAGAGCTTGGTTCTCACTCCAATCAAAACATTTGTTGACCAAAAAATCGGCGGGTGAAGTTTGTGGTGCGAGAAGCCATTTAGGCAGTAAGCGCACAATGAAGTTAAGGAAGGAGCGCCGCATGAAGGGCATCATCCTCGCGGGCGGCTCGGGCACGCGCCTGTACCCGCTCACCCTCGTGACGAGCAAGCAGCTGCTGCCCGTCTACGACAAGCCGATGGTCTACTAC
>NZ_NFKF01000007.1 GCF_002160255.1 Olsenella sp. An188
TCGCAGTATCCGGTTCTCAAGGTGCTCCCGCGCAGGTCGCGGGACTCGCCTGCGTCGCTGCGCGGGGATTAACTATACGCACCCGAGGGGCCGGCGGGGGCGGGAATCCGCATGTTCACGCTTCCTCCACAACTGGGTCGGGGCGGGGGGGCCGACGGGGCCGCGCCGGGGACGGAAGCTGTCGGGCAACATCTGCCTTTGGACTCCATGAGGCGAGCCTAGTCCGCAGCGCCTCTCATGGGACGCATATGCCACGACCGCTCCCAGGCAACCCAAAACTAAAGTGCAGGCTAACCGCGACGCTCCTGTCGCAATCGTCAGTCTCAATTACCCTAACGACACATAGGGTGCGAAGCGGCGTCGGACACCACTCATCGGGACCGGCTTCGAGGCGCTGTTTTCCGCGATCAAAACGTTAGCCCACCCGAAAGACCAATGCCGTTGATCGGCGCACACGAATACAGGGCCGGACCGCATCTGAACCTCGCGAAGCGACTGGACAATGCGCCCTCGAAGGCGGGGCCTGCCTGCAAGGCAAGAGATTCGGGTGCCTCGACGCCCAATCACCTCGCCGCAACTGAATCCGAGCAAAACGCAAGACGCTGTCAAGACATACGTAATGCGCTACTTTCTCGGAAACACTTTGATAGGGAATAGCGGGACGAAATACGCTCCGATGCACAACCTCGTTTCAGCGACCGCGTGAGCTCATCGCATGATGAACGATTCGCCCAAAGGCGCACAGGACCCTAGCGTGAACAAAGACAAACAACAAGCCAGCGGTGAAGCCGGGACCTCCAGCTCGCCCCCTAGCATCCCACGGGGCCCCGAGGCAACTAAGCGCAAGGCACATCAAGCAAGACGCATCAAAGTTGATGAAGCCGAACGCAGTAGAGCTTCGCATGCGTTAACGGTAAGCCAACGTCAGGCGCAGTGCATTGCAGGTCGCCCCCCAGCATCTTCGAAACGGCTCGCACAACCCGAAGCGAATACCGTATCGCATTCAGAAAACAGTGCGCCAAGTCACGGGACCGTGACAGACAGCACGCCGGGCGCTCCGCTCACACGCCGCACCCCTAAGACCCAGGGGGCAAACTGGGGACACACGCCTAACTTGTCGCTCGACCCAACGCACCGCCCAGCCCTGACAGCCGGTCGAACCAGCGGCACCCCACCTCAGGCGCCCCTCAAAGCGACGGGCGATGGTCTCGAGCGCGGGAAGGCAGCCGGCATCAAGTACCCCTCTCCCGCTTCAAACCTCTTCAAATCGTACGTCGCATGCGCCCTTCGGGCATGCTTTGGCGAGAACGCGCGGAGCGGCTGTAGGAACGCCCTACGCGAGGCAAGGGTCGGCCTCCCGGGCGATTTACGCCCGCCTCCCCCTCTAAAGAAGCGATCCGGGGCATAGCCAACCCAAGACCTTTCCACCGCATGGCATGAGAAATAATCACCCGCTAATAAGGCGGGAAGAATGCTGGACAAAGGGAGCATGGCGCAAAGCCGACGGCCCCTCGCCCCGTACGCCGGAGGCCCCCTCCCCGGCCGCTGCCGGGGAGGGGGCCTCCGCGCGCGAAAATGCCCCTTGTTGGTCAGCGACGTCCTGCTCTCCCACGGACTGACTCCGCAGTACCATCGGCGCTCGGGGGCTTAACTTCCGGGTTCGGAATGGGACCGGGTGTGCCTCCCCTGCCATGGTCGCTGACCAACAAGGGGCATTCTGCTGAAGGGGGCGCGTCGCCGTGCCCTCAGGGCCGCACAGCGTGACGTCGATCCCCCCGATCGCTCGGGCAAGTGATGCCGATGAAGAGAAGAGCTCGGCCGATTAGTACCGCTCGACTCAACGCCTCGCAGCGCTTACATCTGCGGCCTATCGAACTCGTAGTCTACGAGTGGCCTTACCGAAGGGAGAACTCATCTCGGGACTGGCTTCCCGCTTAGATGCTTTCAGCGGTTATCCGAACCGGACTCAGCTACCGGGCAGTGCCGTTGGTCGACAACCCGTACACCGGAGGTCCGTCCACCCCGGTCCTCTCGTACTAGGGGCAGCCTCCCTCAGTTCTCCTACGCCCACGGAGGATAGGGACCGAACTGTCTCACGACGTTCTGAACCCAGCTCGCGTACCGCTTTAAATGGCGAACAGCCATACCCTTGGGACCTGCTCCAGCCCCAGGATGCGATGAGCCGACATCGAGGTGCCAAACCTTCCCGTCGATGTGGACTCTTGGGGAAGATCAGCCTGTTATCCCCGGAGTACCTTTTATCCGTTGAGCGACGGCCATACCACGCTGAGCCGCCGGATCACTAGAACCTGGTTTCCCATCTGCTCGACTTGTTTGTCTCGCAGTCAAGCCTGCTTATGCTCTTGCACTCAAAGGGACGGTTGCCGACCGTCCTGAGCAGACCTTACGTGCGCCTCCGTTACGTTTTAGGAGGCGACCGCCCCAGTCAAACTACCCACCTGACACGGTCCCCGCGCCGGATAACGGTCGCGGGTTAGGATGCCAGAACGTCGAGGGTGGTATTCCAAGGGCGACTCCCCAGAGACTGGCGTCCCTGGTTCAGCGTCTCCCACCTATCCTCTACACGACGAACCGGCAGCCAATGTCAAGCTGCAGTAAAGGTTCACGGGGTCTTTCCGTCCTTCCGCGGGTAAGTCGCATCTTCACGACTAGTGCAATTTCACCGGGTCCATGGTTGAGACAGCGCCCAAATCGTTACGCCTTTCGTGCAGGTCGGAACTTACCCGACAAGGAATTTCGCTACCTTAGGACCGTTATAGTTACGGCCGCCGTTTACCGGGGCTTGGATTCGCCGCTTCGCGCAAGCTGACGGCTCCTCGTGACCTTCCGGCACCGGGCAGGCGTCAGACCCTATACGTCGTCTTACGACTTCAGCAGAGTCCTGTGTTTTTGATAAACAGTCGCTTGGGCCTATTTACTGTGACCGCCCTGGGCTCGGGGAGCAAGTCCCTCCACCCGAGGCGGCACCCCTTCTCCCGAAGTTACGGGGCAATTTTGCCGAGTTCCTTAACCATGGTTCTCCCGATCGCCTTGGTATGCTCTACCCACCCACCTGTGTCGGTTTGCGGTACGGGCCCCTGCGGGCTCCCTAGGGGGTTTTCTCGGGAGCATGGGCTCACTGGCTTCGCTCAGTCGCTTCGTCCGGCACCTCAGCCGTCGCGGGGGGCGCGTTTCACAACCCCCCAGCCTACGTGCCATCGCGGGGACGTCCAGAACCCCGTCCAGCTACCCTTCTCCGTCGCCCCATCGGTGATAGCGCCCGTTCGGGGGTGCAGGAATGTCCACCTGCTGTGCATCGGCTACGCCTTCCGGCCTCGCCTTAGCTCCCGACTGACCCTGGGAGGATTAGCCTTGCCCAGGAAACCTTGGGTTTACGGCGGCGGCGTTTTTCACGCCGCTCTCGTTACTCATGCCAGCATTCTCACTTCCGGCCGGTCCACGCCGGGTCGTCCCGGCGCTTCGCCCCAGACGGAAAGCTCCCCTACCGCCAGGCGAACCTGGCCCGCCGCTTCGGTACCATGCTTAGCCCCGTATATTGTCGGCGCATGTCCACTCGACCAGTGAGCTATTACGCACTCTTTAAATGAATGGCTGCTTCTAAGCCAACATCCTGGTTGTCTGAGCAAACGCACATCCTTTGCCACTTAGCATGGATTTCGGGACCTTAGCGGGCGGTCTGGGCTGTTTCCCTTTCGAACACACAGCTTAGCCCACATGTTCTGACTCCCGGACTCTGGACCGGCGGTATTCGGAGTTTGATTGGAGTTGGTAGGCGGTGAGGCCCCCGCGTCCATTCAGTGCTCTACCCCCGCAGGTAAACGTCCGAGGCTAGCCCTAAAGCTATTTCGGGGAGAACGAGATATCTCCGGGTTTGATAGGCCTTTCACTCCTATCCACAGGTCATCCCCCCAGTTTTCAACCTAGGTGGGTTCGGCCCTCCACGGGGTCTTACCCCCGCTTCAGCCTGCCCATGGATAGCTCACCCGGCTTCGCGTCTACGGCGCGCGACTGCTCGCCCGTTTCGGACTCGCTTTCGCTGCGGCTCGCTTGCTGGCTTAACCTCGCCACGCGCCGTAACTCGCTGGCTCATTCTACAAAAGGCACGCCGTCACAGCCCGAAGGCTGCTCCGACTGCTTGTAGGCAGACGGTTTCAGGTACTATTTCACTCCCCTCCCGGGGTGCTTTTCACCTTTCCCTCACGGTACTGGTCCACTATCGGTCACAGGAGAGTATTTAGGATTGGAGGGTGGACCCCCCAGCTTCCCACCGGGTTTCACGTGTCCGGCGGTACTCAGGAACCACACGGCAGTCCTCGCGGATTCGCGTACGGGGCTCTAACCCTGTCCCGCCGGCCTTCCCATGCCGTTCCGCTTCCGCGCGGTTTTGTAACTGCGCAGTGTGTGGCCCTACAACCCCGGCGGCGCTTGCGCGGCCGCCGGTTTGTCCTAGGTCCCCGTTCGCTCGCCACTACTAGGGGAATCTCGTTTGATTTCTCTTCCTCGGGGTACTTAGATGTTTCAGTTCCCCCGGTTGCCTCCACCCAGCCTATGTGTTCAGCTGGGGGTGACGGGAAATGACTCCCGCCGGGTTTTCCCATTCGGAGATCCGCGGGTCGAGCGGGCAAGTGCCCCTAACCGCGGCTTATCGCAGCTTGTCGCGTCCTTCGTCGGCTTCCTGTGCCAAGGCATCCACCGTCTGCCCTTACCATCTTCTCTTCGATGGCTCGAACATACTTGTCTATAGATGCGATCTTTGAAGAAGAATCTTCGTCACGCTATGCAGCTCTCAAGGTACGGCGGGGGAGCCCCCCGGGGACCGGACACTGCGCGCCCGAGGGCGCGACGAAGAGCTCAGCGGGACTGACGGGCCGTCCGATTGGTCTGTCTTCTCTAGAAGAGGTGATTCTCCCTAGAAAGGAGGTGATCCAGCCGCACCTTCCGGTACGGCTACCTTGTTACGACTTCACCCCCCTTACCAACCACACCTTCGGCGCCTCCCTCCCCAGGGGGGGTTGGGCCGACGACTTCGGGTGCAGTCGACTCGGGTGGTGTGACGGGCGGTGTGTACAAGGCCCGGGAACATATTCACCGCGGCGTGCTGATCCGCGATTACTAGCAACTCCGACTTCATGGAGGCGGGTTGCAGCCTCCAATCCGAACTGGGGCCGGCTTTGGGGATTCGCTCCCGCTCGCGCGGTGGCAGCCCATTGTGCCGGCCATTGTAGCACGTGTGCAGCCCAGGACATAAGGGGCATGATGACTTGACGTCATCCCCACCTTCCTCCGGCTTGACGCCGGCGGTCTCGCATGGGTGCCCGGCCGAACCGCTGGCAACATGCGACGAGGGTTGCGCTCGTTGCGGGACTTAACCCAACATCTCACGACACGAGCTGACGACAGCCATGCACCACCTGTCTAGGCTCCTCTCGGCCACGGCGTTTCCGCCGCTTCACCTAGATGTCAAGCCCTGGTAAGGTTCTTCGCGTTGCTTCGAATTAAGCCACATGCTCCGCTGCTTGTGCGGGCCCCCGTCAATTCCTTTGAGTTTTAGCCTTGCGGCCGTACTCCCCAGGCGGGACACTTAATGCGTTAGCTGCGGCACGGAGGGACTCTCCCCCCACACCTAGTGTCCATCGTTTACGGCTAGGACTACCAGGGTATCTAATCCTGTTCGCTCCCCTAGCTTTCGCTCCTCAGCGTCAGTTGTGGCCCAGAAGGCCGCCTTCGCCACCGGTGTTCTTCCAAATATCTGCGCATTCCACCGCTACACTTGGAATTCCGCCTTCCCCTACCAAACTCAAGTCCGCCGGTATCGGGAGCGGGCGGGGGTTGAGCCCCCGGATTTGACTCCCGACCTAACGGACCGCCTACGAGCGCTTTACGCCCAATGAATCCGGATAACGCTCGCCCCCTACGTATTACCGCGGCTGCTGGCACGTAGTTAGCCGGGGCTTCTTCTGCAGGTACCGTCACCTCGCGGCCTCGTCCCTGCTGAAAGCGGTTTACGACCCGAAGGCCTTCGTCCCGCACGCGGCGTCGCTGCGTCAGGCTTTCGCCCATTGCGCAAGATTCCCCACTGCTGCCTCCCGTAGGAGTCTGGGCCGTGTCTCAGTCCCAATCTGGCTGGTCGGTCTCTCAACCCAGCTACCCATAATCGCCTTGGTGGGCCGTTGCCCCACCAACTAGCTAACAGGCCGCGGGCCCATCCCTCGCCGTCTGGGCTTTCCCGCGCCCCCCATGCGGGGGTCGCGGAGTATCCGGTATTACCCACGGTTTCCCGAGGCTGTCCCGGAGCGAGGGGCAGGTTGCCCACGTGTTACTCAGCCGTTCGCCACTTTATGCACACCCGGAGGTGCTTTAACCGTTCGACTTGCATGTGTTAGGCGCGCCGCCAGCGTTCATCCTGAGCCAGGATCGAACTCTCCGTTCAGATGAGAGACGGCGTGAGCCGTCTTCGCTTCGTGTGGTCGGTCCGTCCCGTCCATAGATCCCGCTGATCTCGGATTCAGTGAAATTGACGTTCTGACATGTGAGTCAGATTTCGATTTCGCTAAAGTCTGTCTTCGTCGATCTTTCGATCGCAGTATCCGGTTCTCAAGGTGCTCCCGCGCAGGTCGCGGGACTCGCCTGCGTCGCTGCGCGGGGATTAACTATACGCACCCGAGGGGCCGGCGGGGGCGGGAATCCTGCCCTCCACAGAGTCTTCACATTCGGTGCCCGATGAGGCTAGAAGCCGGATCGGACGAGGCCGCAGGCGGCGGAAAGCAGCTCGTCTCTGTCACGCGCCGTCGCCGCCTCCGCGTAGACCCTCACGACCGAGCTGGTTCGCGAGGGGCGCACGAGCACCCAGGAGTCGTCCTCAAACTGCACCTTGAGACCGTCAGCGTGCGAGACCTCGACCGGCTCGCGCCCCGCGAGGGCGCCGGGGTTGAGACCGGGCAGCACGTTTCTGAAGGCCTGGCTCGTCGCCGACTCGAGGCGAAGGTCACGCCTTGCGTAGGACATCGACCCAATCGCCCCCTCGAGCTCGCTGACCATGCTCGAGAGCGTCTTTCCCGAGCGGGCAAGCATCTCGACGGCAAGCAGGCACACCAGAAGTCCGTCGCGCTCGCGCAGGTGATCCGGAACGCAGACTCCGCCGTACTCCTCGACGCCCATGACCACGTCCGACTCGAGCGTCTCGCGGTAGATCCGCGAGAATCCGACGGGTACGCGCGTCACCTCGCAGCCGAGGCGCTCGGCCTCGCGGTCGATGCAGGCCGAGCAGGTGAGCGTCGTCACGACGCGCCCGCGGGACCCGTGCGCCATCACGAGGTCGCCCAGGACCATCGGCACGAGCACGCGCGCCGGCAGCAGGACGCCGCGCTCGTCCACGACGCCGGCGCGGTCGCCGTCCCCGTCGAGGAGCACACCCAGCTGCGCGCCGTGGGCGACCACGGCCTGCTCGCACGCGTCCGCCCAGGGGTCCCGCGGGTCGGGGTGGATGCCGCCGAAGTCCTCGCGCTGCTCGACATGTATCTCGACCGCGTCGCAGCCCGCCTCCGTGAGCAGACGCGCAAGGTGCCCCGAGGCAGCCCCGTACATGGCGTCGACCACGACCCTGGGGCGGGCGGAAGAGATCGCGCCTCGGTCGACGCGGGCGAGAAGTGCCTCGAGGTAGGGGCTCACCAGGTCGCTCTCCTCGAAGGCCCCGCGCCCGCTCGGCGGGGTGAGCGAGATCGCTCGCTCGAGGGCGTCGATGAAGTCGCGCGTCGCCGGACCGCCGTCGGCGCCACGCACGAGCAGCCCGCCGTACTCGCAGGACAGCTCGCTTGCCGTGATGACAACGGAGCCCACCGCCGCGGGGTCGTTAGCGCAGGCCCACGCGACCACGGGGGTCGGGCAGGGAGCGTCGGAGACCCTCACCACGAGGCCGTACGAGGCGATGACGCCGGCGGCGAGACGCGCGAGCTCGACGGAGTCGTGACGCGTGTCATACCCCACGTAGACCGTCGCCCCCGGGGCGTCATCCGCCCACAGGAGCCCGAGCGCGTCGGCGACGCGTGCCACCGAGTCGGCGTCGAAGCCGTCGTCGAAGCGCGCTCGCCAGCCGTCGTTGCCAAAGCGGATGATGTCGCCGCGCCTATCCAAGGAGCTCCGCGTCCTTCTCGCCGAGCGCCTCCCTGAACGCGCCGACCTGGGAGGGGTCCTCGAGGGCCATGCGGGCGTTGGTGGCCGCCCAGGCAGCCGGGGTCCCGGTGTCGCAGCCCTCGGCGGGGTCGACGACGAGCGCGTACATCTCCTCCTCGGCGAGCAGGCGCTCCATGGCGTCGGTCAGCTGGATCTCGTTGCCGGCGCCGGGACCCTGCGTGGCAAGGAGCTCCATGATGCGCGGCGAGAGCAGGTAGCGGCCCACGATGAACAGGTGCGACGGGGCGTACTCGGGGCGGGGCTTCTCGACGAGGCCCGTGACCTTCCAGACTGCGCCCTCCTGCTCGCCGGAGGCGTCGGTGCCCGGCAGGCACCCGACGCACTCGCCCGCGATGATGCCGTAGCGGCTCACCTGGTCGGCAGGCACCGGGGCCACCGCGATCACGGACGCGCCGTTGTGCTCGCGCGAGACCTCCGCCATGCGCACGCACATCTTGCGGTCGGGCACGAAGTAGTCGCCGAGAAGGACGAAGAAGGGCTCGCGGTCGATCTCGTCGGCGGCCTGCAGGACCGCGTGACCGAGGCCGCGCGCCTCGTCCTGGTAGACGAAGGAGACCGGCAGCGTGGAGGCCTCGTGCACACGGGCCGCCTCGGCGGTCTTGCCGCGCTTGCGCAGCATGGACTCGAAGGTGTGGTCGACCGAGAAGTACTGCTCGATCTGGGGCTTCTCGTGAGAGTTGACGATCACGACGCCGTCGACCCCCTCGGGCTCGAGCGCCTCCTCGACCACGTACTGGATGACGGGCTTGTCGAGGACCGGAAGGAGCTCCTTGGGGGTGCACTTGGTTGCGGGGAGGAAGCGCGTGCCGAGGCCGGCGGCGGGGATGATTGCCTTCATGATCGTTTCCCTTTCGGTAGGTTCGCTCTGGTTCGCCACGCATGCGCGGCGGCACTCAGAACATACCCCAACGGGCGGGCGTCGTTTCGCACGCGCCGACAAGCGGACGAAGAAGCGCGCCCTCCGTCATGGGGAGGGCGCGCCATCACAGGTCGTTCACATGTGGGGGAGGGGGCTGAAAAACTAGTCGGGGACGACGATTCCCTGGCGCTCCAGGTAGCCGATGAGCCGCTGCATGGTGTCCTCGGACAGGACGTGCTCCATGAGGCAGGCCTCGCCGTCCGCGACCTCGGGATCGACGCCGAGGTCGGACTCGAGGAAGGTCCGCAGCGCGCGGTGCGCGCGCCAGACGAGCGCGGCGTAGCTCCTCCCCTCCTCGGTGAGCGTCACGCGGCCGTAGCGGCTCTGCGAGACCATGCCCGACTCCTTGAGCGTGGAGAGTGCCTTGTTCACGCTCGCCTTGGAGACCCCGAGCTGCTCGGCAACGTCGACGGAGCGCACCGAGCCGTCGCCGTCAGCGCCCTCCAGGGAGATGCGGTAGATGGCCTCGAGGTAGTCCTCGCCGGCCCGGCTCAGGGCGTGGCTGTCCTGTGCGCACGCGTTGGTCATGGTCTTCTCCCCCTCTGCGGTGGTCGGCGACGCCGCTACAGGACGTCCTCCTCGTCGGGCAGCTCCGCGCGCCTGATGCGGGCGCCGAGCGCGGAGAGCTTCTCGACGAAGCCCTCGTAGCCGCGGTCGATGTGGTGGATGTCGGACACCGTGGTGATGCCGTCGGCCACGAGGCCCGCCATCACGAGCGCGGCGCCCCCGCGCAGGTCGGGCGACTTGACCTGCGTGCCCGAGAAGCCGTCGACGCCGTGCACGATGGCGTGGTGCCCCTCGATCACGATGTCGGCGCCCATGCGGGAGAGCTCGCTCGCGAACATGAAGCGGTTCTCGAAGACGTTCTCGGTGATGACGCAGCTCCCCTTGGCAAGCGCGAGCAGGCACATGGTCTGGGCCTGCATGTCGGTCGGAAAGCCGGGGAACGGCAGGGTCTGGATGTCAGTGGGTGCGAGCGGGCGGTCACGCCACACGGTGCAGCACCGCTCCCCGCGCTCGACCGAGGCCCCCATCTGCTCGTACTTCTTGAGGACGAGGCCGAGGTGCTTGGGGTCGAAGCCGCGGACCGTGACCGGGTCGCCGGCGAGCGCGCCGATGGCGAGGAAGGTCCCGGCCTCGATGCGGTCCCCCACCACCTTGTGCGTGACGGGGTGGAGCTCAGAGACGCCCTCGATCTCGATCACGGGCGAACCGGCGCCGGAGATCTTGGCGCCCATCTCGTTGAGCATGAGGGCGAGGTCGACGATCTCGGGCTCGCGCGCGGCGTTGTCGATCGTGGTGGTGCCCTTGGCGAAGACCGAGGCCATCATGAGGTTCTCGGTGGCGCCGACGCTCGCGAAGGAGAGCGTCACCGTGTCGCCGACCAGGCCGTTCGGGGCACTCGCGTGGATGTTGCCGTGGTCGACCCTGAACTCGACCCCGAGGGCCTCGAGGCCGAGGATGTGCATGTCGATCTTGCGGGCACCGATGTTGCAGCCGCCCGGCATGGCCACGACGGCGCGCCCGAAGCGCGAGAGCAGGGGGCCGAGAACCGCGGTGGAGGCGCGCATCTGCGCGACGAGGTGGTAGGGGGTCTCCCATGAGTCGACCGTCGAGGTGTCGATCTTGAGCTCGTGCTCGTTGACGACCTCGATGCGCGCCCCGATGTTCTTCAGGACCTTGCCCATGACGTGGACGTCAGCGATGTTGGGGACGTTGGTGAGCGTGGTGACCCCGGGCGCCATGATGGTCGCCGCCATGAGCTTGAGCGCCGAGTTCTTGGCTCCCTCGACGCGCACCTCGCCCGTGACGCGGTGTCCGCCCTCTACCTGAATGACGTCCATGAAACCTCCGTGCTAGCGGGGGGCCGAGGCGGCACTTCCCCTCACCTGCTTGAGCAGGAGGTTGCACCACCTTATCTTGCTCTCATAATATGCGCGCCGGTGGTCGCCCTCGTCAATCTCCTCGAGGTGCTCGATCGCCTCGTCGCGCGTCTCGCGGACGACGTCCTCGTCGATGTCGTCGACGAGGCGGGCGTGGTCGGCGAGGATGATGACCTCGTCGTTCTCGATCTCGGCGTAGCCGCCGGAGACGACGACGTCGTACTCCCCGCCCCCGTCGGCCGCCGTGCGCGTGATGCGGACGACGCCGTCGCCGAGCGCCACGATCTCCGCGGCGTGGCCGGGCCACACGCCCAGCTCGCCGGCGTAGGTGACAAGGACGAGGCTCGCCGCCGGCCCCCGGAAGAGCTGGCGGTCGGGCCGCACGAACTGGCAGGTGAGCTCAGCCATGACGCTCCCTACGCCTTGGCGCCGTCCGCCATCTCGGCGGCACGACGGCGCACGTCCTCGATGTTGCCAGCGAAGCGGAAGGCCTGCTCGGGGAGGTCGTCGCACTTGCCGTCGACGATCTCGGCGAAGGAGCGGACGGTGTCCGCGACGCTGACGTAGACGCCCGGGTTGCCCGTGAACTTCTCGGCAACGTGGAACTGCTGCGAGAGGAACTGCTGGATCTTGCGGGCGCGGGCGACGACCTGCTGCTGCTCCTCGGAGAGCTCGTCCATGCCGAGGATGGCGATGATGTCCTGGAGGTCGGAGTACTCCTGGAGGGTCTCCTGGACGGCCATGGCCACGCGGTAGTGCTCCTCGCCCACGACCGTGGGGTCGAGCGCGGAGCTCGAGCTGGCGAGCGGGTCCACGGCGGGGTAGATGCCGAGCTCGGTGATCGAGCGGGACAGGACCGTCGTCGCGTCGAGGTGCGTGAACGTGGTCGCCGGGGCGGGGTCGGTGAGGTCGTCCGCGGGGACGTAGACGGCCTGGACCGAGGTGATGGAGCCCTCCTTGGTGGAGGTGATGCGCTCCTGGAGCTCGCCCATCTCGGTGGCCAGCGTGGGCTGGTAGCCGACGGCGGACGGCATGCGGCCGAGAAGGGCCGAGACCTCGGAGCCCGCCTGGGAGAAGCGGAAGATGTTGTCGATGAACAGCAGCACGTCCTGGCCCTGGTCGCGGAAGTACTCGGCGGTGGTGAGGCCGGCGAGCGCGACGCGCATGCGGGCTCCGGGCGGCTCGTTCATCTGGCCGTAGACCAGGCAGGTCTTGTCGATGACGCCGGACTCGGTCATCTCGAGGTACAGGTCGGTGCCCTCGCGGGTACGCTCGCCGACGCCGGTGAAGACCGACGTGCCGCCGTGCTGCTGCGCGAGGTTGTTGATGAGCTCCTGGATGAGCACCGTCTTGCCGACGCCGGCGCCGCCGAAGAGTCCCGTCTTGCCGCCGCGGACGTAGGGCTCGAGAAGGTCGATGGCCTTGATGCCCGTCTCGAAGATCTCCGTGGTGGTGGTGAGCTCGTCGAAGGACGGCGCGGGGTGGTGGATCGGGTAGTAGAGGACGTCGTCGGGAACGGGGCACCCGTCGACGGGCTGGCCCATGACGTTCCAGACGCGACCGAGGGTGGAGGGCCCGACCGGCATCATCATGGGGCGGCCGGTGTCGTGCACGCGCAGGCCGCGCGTGAGGCCGTCGGTCGAGGACATGGCCACGGTGCGCACCACGCCGCCCGGGAGCTGGGACTCGACCTCGAGCACAGTGCTGACGTGACCGACGGGCGTCTCGCCCTCCACGGTGAGCGCGGTGTAGACGCTCGGGACCTGGTCGTCGAACTTGACGTCGACGACGGGGCCGACGATGCGCACGATCGTGCCGACGCCGACGCTCCTGTTGAGCTTGTGGTACGCAGCCTCCTCGAGGGCGCTGCGCTGCTCCTGGTTCTTCTCTGCCATTAGTAGTCCTCCAATGCGGACGCGCCGCCGATGATCTCGTTGAGCTCGGTGGTGATGGCCCCCTGGCGCTCGCGGTTGTAGGTGCGGGCGAGGGAGGCCAGGACCTCCTTGGCGTTTTCGGTCGCGGACTGCATGGCGCGACGACGCGCACCGTGCTCCGCCGCGGCCGAGTCGAGCAGCGCGTGGTAGATGACCGTCCTGAAGTAGGCGGGCATGAGGTAGCCGAGGACCTCCTCGGGCGACGGGTCGAAGGCGAAGTCCGTGTACTCGTGCGCCCCGACGGAGGAGAGTGCCTCGGGCGTGCGGGGCTTGTTGGGCATGATGAGCTGCTCCTTGCTGATGGGCAGGAGCTGCTCGGTCACCTGGACCTGCTCGATGCGGTTCTTGGCGTGCCAGTAGTGCAGCACCACGCGGTCGATGGCGCCGGTGGCGTAGCCCTCCATGACGTAGGAGGCTATGCGGTCGGCCTCGTCCATGTTGGGCTCGGACGAGATGCCGACGAACGACATGGCCGGCTTGACCTTGCGGTAGGTGAAGTACTCGGTGGGCTTGCGCCCGCAGGTGATGACCGACGAGGAGATCCCCTGCGCGCGCAGGCGCTCCATCTCGTGCTCGACCGCACGCTGCTGGACGATGTTGAAGCCGCCCGCCAGCCCGCGGTCGGACGCGATCAGGATGAACAGGACGTGACGCTCCTCGGCGTGGCGGGCCAGCAGGGGCTGCGAGGAGTCGAAGCCCGCTGCCGCCACGTTGGCGAGCATGCGCGTGATGGCGTCCTTGTAGGGCTCCGCCTGCTCCGCACGGTCGAGCGCCCTGCGGATGCGCGCCGTTGAGATCATCTCCATCGTGCGCGTGATCTGCATGGTGCTCTTGATGGAGCTCCTGCGCCGCTGTATCTCGCGAAGGTTCGCCATCTCGCGCTACTCCTGGCTGGCGAGCGTGGGCTGGGCGGAGTGCGCGTCCACGGTGGGCTCGGCCGCCGCCTCGACGTCGGCTCGCGTGCGGTTGGGGTGCTCCTTGAGGAAGAGCTCCTTGTAGTGGCCGATGTGGAGCCTCAGGCGACGCTGCTTCTCCTCGTCCAGCTTGCCCTCGGCGAGGGAGTTGCGCAGCGCGGGGTGACGCTCGGCGATGTGGCGCACGAGCCCGTCGCGGAACAGGTTCACGTTCGAGAGGTCG
Organism: Olsenella sp. An188; assembly: GCF_002160255.1. Taxonomy (GTDB): domain Bacteria; phylum Actinomycetota; class Coriobacteriia; order Coriobacteriales; family Atopobiaceae; genus Thermophilibacter; species Thermophilibacter avistercoris. The sequence goes on from NZ_NFKF01000007.1 coordinate 14,085, forward strand.
ATGTCGTCGAGGAAGTCCTCCTTGGCCGCGAAGATCGCGATGATCTGGTCGCGGACGTCAAGGGCCGAGTAGCGCTGCTGCTTGAGCATCTCCATCATGTGGGCGCCGTGGTTGAGCTGGTACTGCGTCGTGGCGTCGAGGTCGGAGCCGAACTGCGAGAAGGCCTGCTTCTCGCGGAAGCTCGCGAGGTCGAGCCTGAGCGTGCCGGCAACCTGCTTCATGGCCTTGACCTGGGCGTCGCCGCCCACGCGCGAGACCGAGATGCCCACGTCGACGGCGGGGCGCTGTCCCTGGAAGAACAGGTTGGACTGCAGGTAGATCTGGCCGTCGGTGATCGAGATCACGTTCGTCGGGATGTAGGCGGAGACGTCGCCCTCCTGCGTCTCGATGATCGGCAGCGCCGTGAGCGACCCGCCGCCGTTGGCGTCGGAGAGCTTGCAGGCGCGCTCGAGCAGGCGCGAGTGCAGGTAGAAGATGTCGCCGGGGTAGGCCTCGCGTCCGGGCGGACGGTGCAGCGTCAGCGACATCTGGCGATAGGCCACGGCCTGCTTGGAGAGGTCGTCGTAGACCACGAGCACGTGGCCGCCGGGGTGGGTCTCGTCGGCGGGGTTGCCGTTGGCGTCGTTGTACATGAAGTACTCGCCGATGGCGGCGCCCGCCATCGGAGCGATGTACTGCATCGGCGCGGAGTCGGCGGCGGTGGCGGCCACGATGACCGTCTTGTCGAGGACGCCGTGGCGCGAGAGGGACTCGCGGATGGCCGCGACCGTCGAGGCCTTCTGGCCGATGGCCACGTAGATGCAGACCATGTCGGTCGAGCGCTGGTTGACGATGGCGTCGATGGCGATGGCCGTCTTGCCCGTCTTGCGGTCGCCAATGATGAGCTCGCGCTGGCCGCGACCGATGGGGACCATGGCGTCGATGGCGAGAAGACCCGTCTGCACGGGCTCGCACACCGGCTGGCGGTCCATGATGCCGGGGGCCTTGAACTCGATGGGGCGGCGGTGCGTGGCGTTGATGGGGCCGAGGCCGTCGATCGGCTGGCCGAGCGGGTTGACCACGCGCCCGAGCATGGCGTGACCGGTCGGGATGTCCATGACGCGACCGGTGGTGCGGCACTCGTCGCCCTCCTTGATGTCCTCGACGTTGCCGAAGAGGACGGCGCCGACCTCGTCGACGTCGAGGTTCTGCGCGAGGCCGTAGACGTCTCGGCCCGTGGCGGAGCTCGTGAACTTGAGGAGCTCGCCGGCCATGGCGGTCTTGAGCCCGCTGACGTGGGCGATGCCGTCGCCCACCTCGGTCACGACCGAGGCCTCCTGGCGGTCGACCGTCGCGTTGATGGCCGCGAGGTTCGCGCGGAGGGTCTCCATGATCTTCTCGGAGCTGATGACGTCCGTCACTTCTCCTCACCTCCGATGAACGAAGAGGAAAGCGTCTTTCTGATGTTGGCGAGCTGGGCGCGCACGGAGGCGTCGTAGCGCTTGCCGCGCACCTCGAGCATGATGCCGCCGATGATCTTGGGGTCAACGCGCTCGACGAGGTAGACGGGGGCGCCGAGGTCCTTCTCGGCCTTGGCGCGCACCTTGGCGCGCAGGTCGTCGTCCATGGGGACGGCGGTGGTCACCGTCACGGAGACGGTGGTGTCATGCGCGTCGAGAAGCTCCTTGTAGTGCTTGGCCACCTCGGCGACGAGGTCGAGGTCGTCCTCGCGCTGCATGGCGGCGAGGGTCTCCAGCACCTCGGGGGAGAACTTCCGGGCGTGCTGCCACTGGACGAGGTCGGCGTTGGCACGCCCCTCCGAGCGGGCGGCCTCCATGAGGGCCCGCGTGTACGCCTCAACCTTCTCGGCGTCTGCGCGCTTAGTTGCCATCTGAGCTGCCCACTTCCGCCAGGTACTTCTCGGCGAGGCGACGCTGGTCCTCCTCGCTCAGGCTGTCGCCGATGATCTTGGTGGCGATCTCGACGGAGAGGTCGACCACGGAGCTGGAGAGCTCGATCATGGCCTTGTGACGCTCGGACTCGAGCGCGCCGTGGGCCTTGGCGATGACGTCGGCCGCCTCGTGCTGTGCCTTGGCGAGGATGCGGGCGCGCTCCTCCTCTGCCTCCTTCTTGGCGCGGGCGACGATGGCCTCGGCCTCGTGGCGCGCCTCGACGATCTTCTCGTCGTACGCGCGGGCCTGGCTGGCCGCCTCGACCTTGGAGCGCTCCGCCTCGTCGAGGTCGGACTGGATCTTCTCCTGGCGCTTCTCCATCATCGAGAGGACCTGCGGCCAGACGAGCTTGGCCAGCACCGCCCAGATGATGAGGAAGGCGATAAGCGCGGGGATGAACTCGGCGGGCTTGGGGATCAGGATGTCCGCACCCACCGCAGACTCCTCGGCCAGCGCCACCGTAGGCAGCGAGCAGGCGAGAAGCGCCGAAGCGCCGACGACTCCCACCCCGGCCAGAAGCCTTCTCGAAGTGTTCTTCATGCTTGCCTCCAACTCGCTCGTGCGACAGCCCTACTTGACGATCAGGCTGACGACGAAGCCGATGAGGGCGAGGGCCTCGACGAAGGCCGAGCCCAGGATGAAGACCGTGAACAGACGGCCCTGGACCTCAGGCTGACGAGCCATGCCCTGCGCGACGCCACTGGCGGCAAGGCCAATGCCGATGCCAGCGCCAATGACACCGAGACCATAACCAACGACACCGAGAGCTCCCACTGTTCCTCCTTTGACATTCGCCCCGGGCTCCTTGTTTGCCGGCGGCGAGTTTCAAACCAACGTTTATGCACGGCGGGCAGACGCCCGCGAGTTGCCTGATAGCAGCGGCCGACTACTCCTCGTCGGACTCGGCGATCTGGATGTAGACGGCGGTGAGCAGCGCGAAGACGTACGCCTGGATGGCCGCGACCATGATCTCCACGACGTAGATGACCAGCAGGATGCCCACCCACAGAACCGAGGCCCCGGCCTGCGCGGCCGTGGCGAGCGAGAAGGCCTGGACCATCGGCTCGAAGAAGAGCGAGGCCAGGATTGCGAAGGTGCCCATGACCACGTGGCCGGCGAAGAGGTTGCAGAAGAGTCGCACGGCCAGCGTGATGAGGCGCAGGATGGTGGAGAAGACCTCGATCAGCCACACGAGGGCATTGAGCGGGAAGGCAACGCCGGCGGGAGCGAGGCTCTTGGCGTAGCCGAGGGCGCCGTGCTTCTTGATGCCGCAGGCGATGAAGTAGACAAACGAGCAGACGGCGAGGGCCGCCGTGGTGGAGATGGTGCCCGTGCCGGGCTTGCATCCCGGGATGATGCCCACGATGTTGTTGGCGAGCACCACTAGGAAAATCGAGGCGATGAAGGGGAAGTGACGCCTCCAGGACTCGCCGAGCAGGCCCTTGCACATGTCATCACGCACGAACTCGACGAGGTACTCCATGCCGTTGACGAAAAAGCCCTGCGGAACGAGGCTCTTTGCCTGCTTGCTCTTGAAGACGAAGAGTGCCACGAGCATCAGCGCCACGGCAACGGCGAACCAGAACATGTACTGAGTGAAGCCCACGCCGTCCAGGGTGCCGAAGATGGGCTGGGACGTGAAGCTCGAGACGAGCTCGTTGACCTCGCTGCCCAGGCTGTCCAGAGGATTGCCCACGCTTGTCCCCCTCTCAAGCCCGACGCCTGCCGTTGGCGGCGCGCCAGGCCCTTATCGCCTCAACCGCCCAGAAGAGCAGGAAGAGGGCAACCATAGAACACGCGAACGCGAGGAAGGGCCTCCCTGCGCCCGCGACCGCGTACGCCACGGCCAACGCCACCGTCATCATGAGAAACGACGCCATGACTCCGGCCATGCCCGCGGCGATGCTCACCTTTGCTCCCGCGCGAAGGGCCCCCTCGAACGGCACGGCCAGCGGTACGCATCCCGCGAGCCCCGCAAGCGCTCCGGCAAGCACCGCTGACGTGACATCCATGGGCGCTCCCCTTCGGGCGATTTGCAAAAGTACGGAGTAGTCTAGTCCAATTCGAAACGCGGTCAAGGGCCGCGCGCGAAGGCGCGCCCCCGTTTCTTCACAAACGCGAAGCGCCCGGCTGGCCCTCCGGGGGCCGCGCGCGACCCCCGGGGCCGCCGGGCGCGAAGGGGGCGTCTGGCCTACTTGGTGCCGTAGATGCGGTCGCCCGCGTCGCCGAGGCCGGGCAGGATGTAGGCGTGGTCGTTGAGCTGGCGGTCGAGCGCGCAGGTGTAGAGGCGCACGTCGGCGTCGAAGTCGAGCACGGTGCGCACGCCCTCGGGCGCGGAGACGAGCGTGAGCGCGCGGATGTCGCGCACGCCGGCCTCGCGCAGGAACTGGATGGCGGCGGTGAGCGAGCCGCCCGTGGCGAGCATCGGGTCCACGATCAGGCAGGTGCGGTTCTCGATGTCGTCGGGGAACTTGCAGTAGTACTGGTGCGGCTCGTGGGTCACGGGGTCGCGGTACATGCCGACGTGCCCCACGCGCGCGGAGGGCACGAGCTGGAGGATGCCGTCGACCATCCCGAGGCCGGCACGCAAGATCGGGATGATGGCGACCTTCTTGCCCGCGAGGCGCTTGCAGGTGGTCGTCTCGAGCGGGGTCTCGACCTCGACGTCCTCGAGCGGGAAGTCACGCATGGCCTCGTAGCCCTCGAAGATCGCGAGCTCGGTCACGAGCTCGCGGAACTGCTTGGTGCCCGTCGCCTTGTCACGCAGGATGTGGAGCTTGTGCTGGACGAGCGGGTGGTCGATGACGACGAAGCGGCTGGGGTCGAACTGGTTCTCCATGGTTGCTCCTTCTCAGGGCCTCGGCGCGCCGCGCGGGCGGCGCGCGCCTTCTACATCTCGGGGTAGAGCGGGTGCTCGGCGAGAAGCTCGCGGACCTCCATGCTCGCCCGGTCCATGAGCGCGGCGTCGCCCATTCCGGCCACGACCTCGCCGATGAGCTGCCCCACCCGCTCGCACTCCTGCTCGGAGAAGCCACGCGTGGTGACGGCGGCCGACCCCACGCGGATGCCGCTCGTGACGAACGGGGAGCGCTTCTCGCCGGGGATGGTGTTCTTGTTGACGGTGATGCCCACCTCGTCGAGCGCGCGCTCGGCGTCGCGCCCGGTGACGTCACCCGCGGGCGTGAGGTCGACGAGCAGCAGGTGGTTGTCGGTTCCGCCGGAGACCAGGCGCAGCCCGCGCGACTCCATGCCGCGCCCGAGCGCCCGCGCGTTGGCGAGAACCGCGTCCGCGTAGGCGGCGAAGTCGGGGCGCAGCGCCTCGCCGAAGGCCACGGCCTTGCCCGCGATGACGTGCTCGAGCGGGCCGCCCTGGCTGCCGGGGAAGACCGCGGAGTCGAGCCGGCGGGCGAGCTCGTCGTCGTTCGAGAGGATGAGGCCGCCGCGCGGCCCGCGCAGGGTCTTGTGCGTGGTCGAGGTCACCACGTCGGCGTGCGGGACCGGGCTGGGGTGGCGCCCGGTGGCCACGAGCCCGGCGATGTGGGCCATGTCGACCATGAGCGCCGCCCCCACGGAGCGCGCGATCCGGGCGAAGCGCTCGAAGTCGATGACGCGCGGGTAGGCCGAGGCCCCCGCGATCACGACGCGCGGGCGCTCTGCCTCGGCGAGCGCGGCCACGGCGTCGTAGTCTATGCGCTCGGTCTGCGGGTCCACGCCGTAGGAGACGACCTCGTAGAGCCTGCCGGAGAAGTTGGCGGGCGAGCCGTGCGTGAGGTGCCCGCCGTTGTCGAGCGCCATGCCCAAGATCTTGTCGCCGGGGTTCGCGAGCGCCGAGAGGGCGGCGTAGTTGGCCTGGGCTCCCGAGTGGGGCTGCACGTTGGCGTGCGCCGATCCGAACAGGCGGCAGGCTCGGTCGCGGGCGAGGTTCTCGACCTCGTCGACCGCCCAGCACCCGCCGTAGTAGCGCTTCCCGGGCAGGCCCTCGGCGTACTTGTTGGTGAGGGGCGAGCCCACCGCCTCCATCACGGCCGGGGAGACGAAGTTCTCCGAGGCGATGAGCTCGATCGAGGAGCGCTGGCGGCGCAGCTCGTCCTCCACGGCGGAGAAGACCTCGGGGTCGGACGCGCTCAGGTGCTCGTAGGTCATGGGAACCCCCTTCTTACGCGCGCGCCCGCACGAGGCGGGCGCTGCTGAGACGTTGCTCCAGGGACGCTACATCCCAAAGTCGGCGGGCACGCCGGCAAATCCCGGGTCGTCCTCGCGCATCATCTTGGCCACGCGGTCCGTGTGGCGACCGCCGGCGAACTCGGTGGTGAGGAACGTGTCGAGAATCGCCTGGTTGTCCATGAGGGAGACGAAGCGGCCGGAGAGGCCGATCACGTTGGCGTTGTTGTGCTCGCGGCACAGGCGCGCGAACTCCACGGTCTGGATCGGCACGGCGCGCACGCCGGGGACCTTGTCGGCCGTCATGGCGATGCCGAGGCCCGTGCCGCAAATGAGCACGCCGCGCTCCACCTCGCCGGAGGCGACGAGGCGCGCGACCTTGTCGCCGAAGTCGGGGTAGTCGCAGCGCGCGTCGGTGGCGGGGCCGCAGTCCACGACCTCGTGGCCCTGGGAGCTCAGGTACTCGGCAAGCGGGGCCTTCTGGAGGAATCCGGCGTGGTCTGAGGCGATGGCAATGCGCATGAGGTCTCCCCTCTCGTGTGCGGTCCTGACGCTAGCTCGCTCTAGGGTACCACGTGGCCCTTCTCGCCGTGAGGGGCTCACCGCGCGGCGAGAAGGACCTCGGACTCGGGGAGGGCCCCGGCGCGCAGGACGCGCGGGACGTCCCCCGTGGCGTCCACGATCGTGGATGCCACGCCCACGGGCGCGGGCCCGGAGTCGAGGACGAGGTCGACGGCCTCCACGATCCCCGGCTCGACGCCGTGGCCGGAGGTCGCCGCGGGGGCGCCGTGCGTGTTGGCGCTCGTCTGCGCGAGCGGGTGGCCGACGGCGCGCACGAGGGCGCGGCAGAGCGCGGACCCGGGCACGCGCAGGGCGATCGTTGGGCCGTCCGGGCCATCCTGCGCGTACTCGGGCGGCACGACGGCCGAGGCGCGCACCACAAGGGTCAGCGCGCCCGGCCAGTGGGCGGCGGCGAGGCGGTGGGCCCAGGCGGGAACGCCCTCGCCGAAGACGTCGAGGTCCTTCTCGTCCGCTATGAACCAGGGCAGCGTCTGGGAGCGGTCACGGCGCTTGATGGCAAAGATGCGCGCGTGGGCGGGGTTCTCCGGCGTTGCGGCGCAGGCGAGGCCGTAGACGGAGTCGGTGGGGAGCACGAGCACGCCCCCCGCGCGCGCAACCTCCGCGGCGCGCGCCACCACCCCGGACTCGGGGCTCATCTGATTGACGGAGACGACGGCTCCCACGCTACCCCTCCCTCACGGCGACGAGGACGCGCGGGCGATGCGTGAGGTCCTCGCGCACCTCGACGAGCGACCAGCCGCCCTGCGCGCGGGCGAGCTCCGCGGCCTGGTCGAGCGCCCCCTCGAAGAGCTCGACGGCGAGCGTGCCGCCCGGCTCGAGCGCGGCCGGCGCGAGCTCGAGCAGCCGGCGGAACATGTCAAGCCCGTCGGGGCCGCCGTCGAGCGCGAGCGCGGGCTCGTGGTCGCGCACCTCGGCGGGGACCTCGTTCGCGAGGACCGCGGTTGGTATGTAGGGCGGGTTGGAGACGAGCACCGAGAAGGTGCCCATGAGCTCCGGGGAGACGCCAGACGCAAGGTCGCACTCGACGAGCTCGACGCGCTCCTCGAGGCCGAGCGCCTCGCGGTTGCGCGTGGCGAGCGCGACGGCGCGCGGCGAGAGGTCGGTAGCCGTGACGTGCGTGCCGGGGCGCTCCGAGGCAATGGAGAGCGCAATGCAGCCGGTCCCGGTGCCCACCTCGAGCACGCGGACGGGGGCGAGCGCGGCGTCCGGGTCCTTCTCGCCGGCGGACCTCCTGCCGACCGCGGCGTCCACGCCCTCCAGGGCGGCGTCCACCAGAACCTCGGTCTCGGGGCGCGGGATGAGCACGCCCTCCTCGCAGCGCAGGACGATGTGGCGGAAGGGCATCTCGCCGGTCACGTACTGGAGCGGCTCGCCGGCCGCGCGGCGCTCGATCGCGGCGTGCATGGCGGCGAGCTCGTCGGCCTCGAGCGGCTTGTCAAAGTTGACGTAGAGCTCCACGCGGGAGAGGCCGCAGACGTTGGCGAGCAGCCACTCGGCCGAGAGGCGCGGGTGCTCGTCCCCCTTGCGGCCCAGGTAGCCGCTCGTCCAGTCCAGGATGCGCTTGATGGTCCAGGGCTCGGCTGCCGCCACGTCTTCCTCCCTCGTTCGTCGGTCCCCGCATCATAGCGCAAGCCGCGGGGCGTGCCGACGCTCTTCTCGCCGCTGCGTTGCGAGGCTGGCGAAAAACCGCCGCGATTGTGCGTCTGGGCCTCAGCGCGCTCCCGGAAGGCCCCCTTCTGCCAAGAAGTCCCCTCGGTTGGGCGCGATGTTTGATGCGGTTGCGCTGCACGGCGCGTCCGTTTGTGGAGCGGACGTGGATTTGGCCACGTTTTGCATGAGAGTGGGTGGCAAGTTTGATGCGCGCCGCGAGGGCACATCAAACTTGCCACCCAATCGTGCGCGATTTGCGCGGCAGGGGCGAGAAGGGCCGTCCGACGGGGCAGACGGCGAGAGGGGCTGGCGAGAAGAACCGGCGGGGCGAGCGCCCTACACGGCCTGCGCGAGCTTCTCGGCGCGCTCGGCGGCGGCCAGTGCCTCGATCACGGAGGGCAGGGCGTCTCCGAGCAGCACGCCGTTGTAGGTGCCGTTGAAGCCGATGCGGTGGTCGGTCACGCGATCCTGCGGCTGGTTGTAGGTGCGGATCTTCTCGGAGCGGTTGCCGTGGCCGATCTGGGAGAGGCGCGCGGCGCCCTGCTCGGCCTGCTGCTTCTCGAGCTCCATCTCGTAGAGGCGGGCGCGCAGCATCTGCATGCAGACCTCGCGGTTCTGGATCTGGGAGCGCTGGTCCTGGGACTGCACCACGGTGTTGGTGGGCAGGTGCGTGATGCGCACGGCCGAGTACGTGGTGTTGACGCACTGGCCGCCGGGGCCGGAGGCGCAGTAGGTGTCGATGCGCAGGTCGGACTGGTCGATCTGGATGTCGATCTCGTCGGCCTCGGGCAGGACCGCCACGGTGGCCGTGGAGGTCTGGATGCGGCCCTGGCTCTCGGTCTTGGGGACGCGCTGGACGCGGTGCACGCCGGACTCGTACTTGAGGACGGAGTAGACCTTGTCGCCCGCGACCTTGAACTCGATGGTCTTGAAGCCGCCCGCCTCGCTGGGGCTCGACGAGAGGACCTGGATCTTCCACCCGCGGCTCTCGCAGAAGCGCTGGTACATCTTGTAGAGGTCCCCGGCGAAGATGGCAGCCTCGTCGCCGCCCACGCCGGCGCGGATCTCCACGATGGTGTCCTTCTCGTCATTGGGGTCGGCCGGGATGAGCAGGAACTTGATATCCTCCTCGAGGGCCGGGAGCTTGGCCTCGTTGGCGGAGATGTCCTCCTGGAGCATGGCCTTCTCGTCGGCGTCGGCCTCGTGCAGCATCTCCTTGGCGGCGTCGATGTCGTCGAGCGCGCCGAGGTACTCGCGGGCCTTGGCAACGAGCTCGGCCTGGCCGGCGTGCTCCTTGGCCAGGCGCGCGTACTCCTTGGGGTCGGACACGACGGCCGGGTCCATGAGCTTCTTCTCGAGCTCCTCGTAGGCCTGGATGATCTTGGTGAGCTTGTCTCGCATGTTGTCTCCTCGCGGTGGGGGTGGGCACGGCTGGCGGGCGCCTGCGCATCCGCGCGGCGCTGCGTGCGCAGCTAGAGCATGTCGAACCTCAGGTACATGAGTCCCCCACCCGTCTTCCGATCGAACCTTTTCATAATACCCCGAATGCGGCGGCGCCGAACGGCCGCGACGGCACGCGCGGGCCCCGTGATGTGCGAAACTGTGAAAAGGCCACAGAAGGAGCGAGCATGGCAGAGCCCAGGGACACGGCGGACGAGAAGAACGAGGCGCTCGCGGCGGTGCCGGAAGGCGCGACAGACGAGACGCCGGCGGAGCCCGGAGCCGACGAGACCATCGCGGGAGAGACGGCCGCGCTCGAGGGGCGCGCGGGCGAGGAGCTCGGGACCGCGGACGCGGACGCGCCCTCCCCCGAGCCCGACGCCACGGTCGAGCGGCCCTTCGTGACCGCCGACGAGACCGAGCGCCTCCCCGAGGGCGCGGGTGCGGACGCCCCCAGGCTGCGCGACGTCACCGGGACCCTGGGCGACTACGTGCGCGCCCGGCTCTCCGAGGCGGGCGGCTTCGTGCGCTCCCACCGCGTCGCGAGCGCGGCGCTCGCAATCCTTGCCGTGGCGGCCGTGGCGCTGATGGCCATGGCCTTCGCGAGGGCAGGCTCGCTCCCCTCCGCCCAGCAGGTCGAGCAGGACGCGCGCGGCGCGCTCTCGGCCCCCCGCTACTCCGGGGGCACCTACGGGCCCGACGACATCGTGGTCCTGCGCTCGGTGGACGTGCGCTCGACCACGCGCTCGGCGAGCGCCCCCGAGGGCGCGCAGGGACGCTTCGGGGCCTCGGGCTACGCCGTGGCCGAGGTCGTCCTGAGCTACTCGGGCTCCTCGGTGAGCGCCGACCAGGCGGCGACGCTCCAGTACGCCAGCGTCGACGGCGCCTGGGAGCTCATCGGCGGGGCCGAGGGCGCGCGCGTTGCCTGGCAGGCGGACGCGGGCGTGGACGAGCAGAAGGTCCTGCGCAACGCCCACCTGCTGCTCGAGCGCGCGGACGAGCAGGCCGCCTCGGACGACGCCACCGCGAGCCTCGCCTCGCTCTACGAGCAGGCCGACGTCGAGGTGACGTCCTCGTCCTTCGACGCCGAGGCGCAGGCCTGCACGGTCGACGTGCGCTACGTCCGCGCCGGGGCGTTCGAGTCCTACACGTGCAACCTCACGGCGGACTTCTCCTTCGACGCGCAGTCCGGCCAGTGGGCGCTCTCGGGCGTCGAGGTCGGCGAGGGCTCCTACGAGCGCAGCCTCGAGGGCGTCCTGGGCACCTGGCAGGGCACCTTCGTGAGCCAGGAGACCGACGGCACCAAGTGCCTGGCCGCGCGCGACGCCGGCCTGAGCGTCACCGTCACCTCCGCCGAGGGCAACGCGATCTCCGGGACGGTCTCCGGCGTGGCGCACTACCACGGGCACCCCTCCGACGACGCGCAGTCCTGCCCGGGCGACCTCGTCTTCGAGGACGTGCCCTTCGAGGCCCGCCTCGTGGACGAGCCCGACGAGCAGACGGGAAGCGACCTCACGTTCGCGGCCACGCTGCCCGAGGACGTGGGCGGAACGGTGAGCCTCAGGCTGGGCTTCGGCACCTCCGAGGACCCCGCGCAGGCGGTGGCGCTCGTGGAGACCTCCTACCCCCACACCGGCTCGTTCCTGTTCTTCCCCGTGGACGAGACCCTCACGTACACGGACCGCCTCACGCTCTCCCGGGCCCAGTAGCGCCCGGTGCCCGCACGCCGGGCACGCCTCTCGGGCCACGAAAAGAGCGCCCCGCGAAACCTCCGCGGGACGCTCGTTCTTCTCGCCTTGCCTTGGGCGGAATCAGGTTGCTACTCGGCAGCCTCAGTGGTCTCGGGCTCGGCAGCGGCCTCCTCGGCGGGAGCGGCGGCAGCCTCGGCCTCGGCCTTCTTGGCGTACTCGGCAGCGCGCTTGGCCTTCTCGGCGGCCTTGGCCTCCTTGGCGGCCTTCTTGGCAGCGGCCTCCTCAGCAGCCTTGGCGGCACGGGCAGCCTTGGCCTCCTCGGCCTTCTTGAGCTGGGCGGCAGCGGCGCCACCGAACTTGTCGGCGAAGCGCTGGACGCGACCGCCGGTGTCGACGAGCTTCTGCTGGCCGGTGTAGAACGGGTGGCACTTGTCGCAGAGGTCGACCACGATCTCCTTCTTGGTGGAGCGGGTCTTCCAGGTGTTGCCGCAGGTGCAGCGGACGGTGCACTCCACGTAGTCGGGGTGGATACCTTGCTTCATGGCAGGACTCCTCTTCTTCGGCCCTGGTTTCCGACCAGGGCAGGGGTTCGTCTTGGTTCCGACCAAGACACAATAGCCGTTGGAGTATATCAGAAAGCTCGTGGCGCATCTGTGAAGAATCGAGAAGTAAGATAGGTCGCATGCAACCGTACACGGGAGGCCCCATGTTCCTTGCCATCGACGTCGGCAACACGCAGTCCACCCTCGGGCTCTTCGACGAGCGCGGGGCGCTCGTCCGGGGCTGGCGCATGTCCACGGACGTCAGCGACACCTCAGACATGCTGCACGCGCGGCTCTACTCGTTCTTCATGAAGGACGGCCTGGAGCTCTCCCGCGTGACCGAGGCGGGCGTGGCCAGCGTGGTCCCCGCCCTCGAGCGGGCCTGGCAAAAGTGCCTCTCCGCCCACCTCGACCACGCGCCGCTGCTGGTGCGCGGAGGGGTCGACTACGGCATGCCGATCGACATGCCCGACCCCCGCCAGGTGGGCGCTGACCGCATCGCCAACGCCATCGCCGCACGGCAGGACTACGGGACGCCGGTCATCGTGGTGGACTTTGGCACGGCGACCAACATCGACGTGGTCGACCAGCGCGGGGCCTATCGCGGGGGCGCCATCTCGCCGGGGCTCATGCTCTCCGCGGGGGCGCTCTTCGAGCGCGCGGCGCGGCTCGCGAGTGTGCCCATCGTCGCGCCCGAGCGCGCGCTCGGGGACTCGACGGAGCACGCGCTGCAGTCCGGGCTGGTCGTAGGGGCGGCAGCCCAGGCCGAGGGGCTCGTCGCGCGCATCCGCGCCGAGCTCGGCGCACCCGAGGCGACCGTGGTGGGCACCGGCGGGCTCGCGCGCACCGTGGCGGCGGCGACCGACCTCTTCGACGCCGTGGACCCCACGCTCACGCTGCGCGGCATACGCGAGATCTGGCTCTGGGAGCAGGCGCGGGCGTAGACGGCCGGCCGGCTGGGCGGAACCGCCGCACGCACCTGACGCGCGCGCCCGCCCGCCGCGCGCACCCGCCCGCCGCGCGCTTAAGAAATCGGGGTTATGGCAGCCGGAATCTTTTGGCTGCTTAACAATCCGGGGTTGTCCCGGACAAGGCGGATTGCGACGCTTAGGAAAACGGGGTTATGGCGAGAAGAACCGCGTCGCTGCTTAACAATTCCGGGTTATGGCAGGACCTGACGTCGCCCCGAGGTCCTTCTCGCCCCGTGAGCGGCGGGACGACCCCGGATTGTTAAGCATGCCCTGGGCGCTGGCTGCCATAACCCCGATTTCCTAAGCGCGGCGCTCCGGCGAGAAGGACTTCAGCGCGCCGGTCGCAGCGTGGCCTGCTCGGGCGCGAGCTCGAGCTCCTGGGCGCCGCCCTCCAGGCGCACCGTGGCGCGGCCCCACACGTCCACCCCGGCGAGCTCGCCGCGCGCGATCGCGCGCCCGCCGCGCACGACCTCGACCTTCTCCCCCATGCCGAGAAGGGCGTCAAAGTAGTCGCCGAGCGCGGGCGCGAGCGGGCCGGCGCACGCGCGGCCCGCGGCCACGTCGGCGGCCCAGGCGCCCACCGCGTCCTCGACCGCGCGCTCGAGGGCCGCGGCGTCGAGGTTCTTCTCGGCGTCCCACGCGAGGTCGCAGCGGACGAGGAGGCCGCCCTCGTATCCGGCGCGGGCGTCGACCGAGACGAGCGGCTCTCCCGAGCCCGTCACCACGGAGTGCGGCCAGGCGACGCGCTCTCCCAGCTCGCGGGCGACGGCGAGCGCCGCCACGTACGGCACGCCGCCCACAAAGCCCATGGGCACGTCGGGGCGCAGCGTGAGCGAGGTCCCTACTCCCATGCGATCTCCCCGAGGTCGGCGGTCACGTGTCCCACGCGCTCGTCGCGCGCCACGACCGGCACGCCGGCGTGCGCGAGGAAGCGCTCCGGGTCGTGCATGAGGTCCTCCATCGGGACGAGCACGTAGTCGCGCTCGCCGAGGCGGGGGTGCGGCAGGGTGAGGCGCGCGCCGGCGTGGCGCTCGCCCTCGACCCACATGAGGTCGCAGTCGATGGTGCGCGGGCCGCTCCCGGGCTCCTTGGGACCGCGAGCGGCCTTGGCGGCGCTCTTCTCGCCGGCCCCGCGCGCGTCGTCCTTGGGGCGGATGCGACCGAGCTCGTCCTCCACCTCGAGCAGCTTGCCCATGAGCACGAGCGGGTGGAGCTCGGTGCGGATCTCGGCCACGGCGTTGGCCACCGGCGTGGCGATGCCGTAGGCGGGCTCGGTCTCGTAGGCGTGGCTCACGTTGACCACGCAGGTGAGCGGGATCTCGTCGATGAGCTGGGTCGCGCGGGCGAGGTTGGCCACGCGGTTGCCCACGTTGGAGCCCAGGCTCACGAACCCCTGGCGCGCGTCCTTGTGCGAGACGGCCCAGTAGGCGTTCACGGCCTGCGAGACGGCGGCGACGTCGTGGACGCGCAGGATGCGGGCGCCGTTCTCGATGGCGGAGATGCAGACGCCCGCCGTCGCCGCGTCGCGCATCGGCGCCTCGGCCACGCCGGAGACCGCGCCCACGAAGCGCTTGCGCGAGACCGCGCAGGCGAGCGGGTAGCCCATCGAGGCCATGGAGCGCGTGGCGCGCTGGATGACCACGTCCTCGTCGGCGAACTTGTCGAAGCCCGCGCCCGGGTCCATGCAGATGCGGTCGTGCGAGACGCCCGCGCGCATGAGGGTGCGCGCCTGGTCGCCAAGAAAGCCCATGACCTGGCGCATGATCGGCGCCTCCTCGGGCAGGGTGAAGCGGCGCTGCGAGGTCACGGGGCGCGGGACCGCGCTGCCGGTGGGGCGGGACTCGTCGAGCACGACCTGGCGGCGCGCCGGGGCGCCCGCGTGGGTGCCGAGGCCGTCGTGCTTCCAGTGCATGACGATGCAGCCGCAGGAGGTGTCGGCCGCCACGCGCACCATCTCGGGGTCGGTGAAGCCCGAGACGTCGTTGACGATGGCCGCGCCCAGGCGCACGCACATGCGAGCCACGTCGGCGTGACGGGTGTCCACGGAGACCACGGCGCCCGCCTCCACGAGCGCGCGGACCACCGGGACGATGCGCTCGGCCTCCACCTTGGAGTCGACCGGCGTGTGGCCGGGACGCGTGGACTCGCCGCCCACGTCGATGATGTCGGCCCCCTCATCGAGCATGGCAAGGCCACGCGCGATGGCGGCCTCGTGGTCGAGGTTCTCCCCGCCGTCCGAGAAGGAGTCCGGGGTCACGTTGAGGATGCCCATGATGCGCGGGCGCGCGAGGGAGATCTCGTGCGAGCCGCAGTGCCAGGTGCCGAAGTTGTCTCGTAGCATGGTTCCTCCTCGAGGCGTCTGTATCTCGTCCATTGTACCCAGCGCGGCCGAGAAGGGCGCGTGGCCGGGCTCGGCGGGCGGCACGTGGCGGGGCGGGCGCCTAGAAGTCGAAGGCGGCGGCGATGTCGCAGGCGCAGACGAGGTCGGCGGTGGCGTCCGCCGGCGTGGGATCGCGGTTGACGACCACCACCTCGTCGCCGCCGAAGTAGCTCACGAGCCCCGCGGCGGGATACACCACGAGCGAGGTTCCCCCGATGACGAGCAGGTCCGCCTCCCGGATGGCGCGCACGCTGGCGAGAAGAACCCGCTCGTCGAGCTGCTCGCCGTAGAGCACGACGTCGGGCTTCACAAGGCCGCCGCACTTCTCGCAGCGCGGGACGCCCCCGTGCGCGAGCACCCACTCGGCCGGGTAGACGGCGCCGCAGCCCCGGCAGACGTTGCGGTGGACCGACCCGTGCAGCTCGTGGACCTCGCGCGAGCCCGCCATCTGGTGCAGGCCGTCGATGTTTTGCGTCACGACCGCGGCGAGGTGCCCCTCGCGCTCGAGCTCCGCGAGCTTGAGGTGCGCCTGGTTGGGGCGCGCCGCGAGGCAGATCATGCGCTCGCGGTAGAAGTCGTAGAACTCCGCGGTGTGGGAGACGAAGAAGTCGTGCCCGAGCATGGTCTCGGGCGGGTATCTGAAGTGCTGGTGGTAGAGGCCGTCGGCGCTGCGGAAGTCGGGGATGCCGCTCGCCGTGGAGACGCCGGCGCCGCCGAAGAAGACGGCCCTTCTCGCCCGCGAGAAGCGCTCCGAGAGCTCCGAGGCGGCCTGGGCCGCGTCCGTGACCGTGCGTGACATGCGCCCTCCCATCGTCGACACGCTCTCATGGTAGTGCCGCGACGGCCCGAACGAGATGGAGAATCCGTCTGGTTTGGTTTGAGACGCGATATTTGGGGAACAAAGTCCTCTATCCGTGCGTTTTCGTCGCACCATACCGAGCGCAGAGGAGGCCGCCGTGGAGACCCTAGAGAACAACGTGTTTGACTGTGCCCTCGTCTTTGAGGGCGGCGGCTACCGCGTGAGCTACACCAGCGCCCTTGCCAACGTGCTTCTCGAGCAGGGCATCTACTTCGAGTACGTGTGCGGCCTCTCGGCCGGCGCGAGCACCTCGATCAACTACCTCTCGCGCGACCGCGAGCGCGTGCGCCGCTCCTTCATGACCGACGGCCCCATGCGCGAGCACGTGGGCCTGCGCTCGCTCGTGCGCGGCCACGGCTACTTTGACGCCGACGCGCTCTACGGCGGCGCGATCCAGGACGGGACGCTCCCGTTTGACTGGGAGACCTTCCAGGCAAACCCCGCGCGCGTGCGCATCCAGGCGTTCGAGCGGGACACGGGCCGCACCGTGCGCTTTGGGCGCGAGGACATGACCGACCCGACGCGCATGGTCAACCTCGTCCGCGCCAGCTCTACGCTCCCGGGCATGATGGAGCCGCTGCCCGTCGACGGCAAGACCCTCTACGACGGCGGCCTGGGCACGGGAGCGGGCATCCCCGCCTGCATGGCCGAGGACGACGGCTTCGAGCGCTTTGTCTTCGTGGCGACGCGGCCGCGCGGCTATCGCAAGAAGGAGCCCTCCGCGCGCGACCGCCAGGTCTACAAGCACCTCGCCAAGGACTACCCCTACCTGAGAAACGCCCTGCTCACGCGCTGGGAGCGCTACAACGCCGCGGCCGAGCACGTGGAGGAGCTCGAGCGGGCGGGCAAGGCGCTCGTGCTCTACCCCGACGAGATGCCGGTGGAGAACAACACGGTCAACCCGCGGCGCCTCGCCGCCGCGCACGAGATGGGACGAGCCCAGTACCTGCGCGAGCTGCCCCGCCTGCGCGAGTTCCTCTTCGGCGCCGCAGACGCCGGCCCCCGGCCGGACGACCCCGACGAGGGGACGGGCTACATCACGCTCGGCTAGGCGCGTGCGGGCGCGCCGGGGCCGCTACAGCTCGATCGTGAGCTCCACGGGGCAGTGGTCGGAGCCGTAGACCTCTGAGAGGATCGAGGCGCCGGTCACGCGGTCCGCGATGTCGTTGGAGACGAGGAAGTAGTCGATGCGCCAGCCCGCGTTGTTCTTGCGCGCGTTGAAGCGGTAGCTCCACCAGCTGTAGGCGCCGGCGAGGTCGGGGTGGCGCGCGCGGAAGGTGTCGGTGAAGCCGGCGTCGAGCAGGCGGGTGAAGCTCTCGCGCTCCTCGTCGGAGAAGCCCGCGTTGCCGCGGTTGGGGCCGGGGTTCTTGAGGTCGATCTCGTTGTGGGCCACGTTGAAGTCACCGCAGGTCACCACCGGCTTGCGCTCGGCCAGGCCGCAGAGGAACTCGCGGTAGCACGCGTCCCAGGCCAGGCGCGTCTCGATGCGCGCGAGCTCGTTCTGGGCGTTGGGCGTGTAGACGTCCACGAACCAGTAGCCGGGGAACTCGAGCGCGCAGACGCGGCCCTCGTCGTCGGCCTCCGGCGCGCCGATGTGGTTGATCACCTGGAGCGGCTCCTCGCGGGAGAACACGGCGGTGCCGGAGTAGCCCTTGCGCTCGGCGTAGCTCCAAGTCTGGTGGTAGCCGGGCAGCTCGAGCTCGATCTGGCCTGCCTGGAGCTTGGTCTCCTGCACGGCAAAGACGTCGGCGTCGCACGCGGCGACGACGTCGACGAAGCTCGGGTCCTTCTTCATGACGGCGCGCAGGCCGTTGACGTTCCAGGAGACGAGGCGCAGCTCGCGGGCGTCTGACATGGGCTTCCCTCCGGAGGATCTTGCGGGCGGCACGGTCTTTGGGCCACGGCGCGGGGGCCTGCAGGAGGCCGGGGGCGCCGAAACTTGATTGTAAGCGGTTTTTGGTCAACGCCTTGAGCGCCGGGCACTTCTCGCCCGGAAAAGCCGCAGGTACAGAAATGCTACAAAATAGGTGATACTTCACGCGCCGCGCGAAAACCGCTGACAACCGGAAAAGGGCGGCGGGCGGGCGACCGCGCGGGTACAATACGTGCAGCTGACACCACGGAAAGGGGCCGCCATGAGCATCAACGAGGCAAGCCGCGCCTACGGCGCGCAGAAGTCGTCCATCCGCGAGATCTCCGCCTACGCCGGTGCGCGCAAGGCCCAGATCGGCGCCGAGAACGTCTTTGACTTCTCGCTCGGCAACCCCTCCGTCCCGGCGCCGGACGCGGTGCGCACCTCGATCGAGCGCGCCCTGGCGCTGCCGGCCACGCAGCTGCACGGCTACACGCCGGCAAACGGCCTTCCCGCCGCGCGCGAGGCCGTCGCCGCGAGCCTCTCGCGCCGCTTTGGCGAGGGCACGGCGTCGGCGGACGACCTCTACCTCACCTGCGGGGCCGCGGCCTCGCTCTCCATCACGTTCCACGCCGTCGTGAACCCCGGCGACGAGGTCATCGTGATCGCGCCGTACTTCCCGGAGTACCGCGTGTGGATCGAGACGTCGGGTGCCACCTGCGTGGAGGTGCTCGCGGACCCGGCCACGTTCCAGGTAGACGTTGCCGCCGTGGCCGCCGCCGTCACCGAGCGCACCAAGGCCGTGGTCATCAACTCGCCCAACAACCCCGTGGGCTCCGTCTACTCGCGCGGGAACCTCGAGGCGCTCGCAGCGGCCCTGCACGACGCCGAGAAGCGCCTCGGCACCATCATCTACCTGGTTGCCGACGAGCCCTACCGCGAGATCACCTACGGCGCGGAGGTCCCCTGGGTGCCGGGAGTCTACGACCGCACGATCGTGTGCTACAGCTACTCCAAGAGCCTCTCGCTGCCGGGCGAGCGCATCGGCTGGGTGTTCGTGCCGCCCACCAACCCCGAGCACGACGACCTGGTGCTCGCGGTGGCCGGTGCCGGCCGCAAGCTGGGCTTCGTATGCGCCCCGGCGCTCTTCCAGCGCGTCCTTGTGGACTGCGTGGACTGCCCGAGCGACGTGGAGGCCTACGCCGAGAACCGCCGCGCGCTCACCGAGGGCCTCAGCCGCCTGGGCTACGAGTTCATCGAGCCCGAGGGCGCGTTCTACCTGTGGGTCAAGGCGCTCGAGCCGGACGCCAACGCCTTCTTCGAGCGCGCCCGCGCCCTCGAGCTGCTGCCCGTGCCGTCCGACTCCTTCGGCTGCCCGGGCTGGGTGCGCGTGGGCTACTGCGTGAGCCACGAGACCATCGTGAACTCCATGCCCGCCTGGGAGAAGCTCGCCGCGAGCTACCGCTAGGCCAGAGCCGGCCGGGGCCCGCCCCGGTCACCGCAGGAGGGAAGCCATGCTCCAGAACCGCTGCGACGTCCACACGCACACGCTCTACTCGCGTCACGCCTACTCGACGCTGCGCGAGAACGTCCTCGCCGCGCGCGAGGCGGGGCTCGAGCTGCTGGGCGTGACGGACCACTTCTCCGACATGCTCTTCCCGCGCACGGACCTCGAGCACGCCGACCTGCGCGACTACCAGCACTTCATCAACATGGGCGTCTGGCCGCGCTCCTGGGAGGGCGTGCGGCTGCTGCACGGCGCCGAGGCGGACGTCCGCACGCTCGACGGCCGGCTCTTTGGCCAGGACGTCGAGGTCACGACCGACATCACGGGCCGCCCCCTGCGCGAGGCCTGCTCGCTGTACGACCGCGTGGCCGCCGGCTGCGACTACGTGATCGCGAGCGTCCACTACAAGGAGTTCGCCGCGGGCGCCCCGGTCGCGCAGACGACCGAGATGTACCTCCGCGCGCTCTCCCAGCCCAAGGTGCTCGTCCTCGGGCACACGGGCCGCGCGGGCGTGCCCTTCGACGTGCGCGAGGTCGTGGGCGAGGCCGCGCGCCAGGGGAAGCTCATAGAGATCAACGAGCACAGCCTCGAGACGCGCGGCCCCGGCGGGCGCACGTGGGCGAGCTGCCGCGCGATCGCGGAGACCTGCGCGGAGCTCGGCTGCCAGGTCGTCGTGAACACCGACGCACACGTCTGCTGCGCCGTGGGCCGCACGCCGCACGCGCTCGGTATGCTCGAGGAGATCGGCTTTCCGCAGGAGCTCATCGCCACGCGCTCGGCGGAGGCGTTTCTCGCCGCGATGTCGGCGGCGGGCCTGCGCACGCCGGGCGTCTAGGGGCGCACGGGGCGAGAGGTGCAGGCGCCCGGCCCGGATGAGACGGCCTGCCCTGCCCTAATCGTCTTGCTCGCTCGCGACGTACTCGTCCCAGCGCCCGTCGAGAAGCGCGTCCACCGCGTCGCCCTCGACGGTCTCGCGCTCAAGCAGGACGCGCGCCATCGTATCCATCTGGTCGCGGCGGGCGCCGAGCACCTCGCGGGCCCGCTCGTGCCCGGCGCGCATGATGCGCTCCACCTCGTCGTCGATGCGCTTTGCCGTCTCGGCGGAGTAGTCCTGGTGGTTGGCGTAGTCCCGGCCGAGAAAGACCTCGTGCTGCGCCTCGCCGAAGACCTGCGCGCCGAGCTCCTCGCTCATGCCGTAGCGCGTGACCATCGTGCGCGCGAGCTTGGTGGCGCGCTCGAGGTCGTTGCTGGCGCCGGTCGTGACGTCGTCGCAGAAGAGCTCCTCGGCGGTGCGGCCGGCGAGCAGCACCGCGATCTGGTCGAGCATGCCGTCGCGCGTCTCCAGGAAGTGGTCCTCCTCCGGAACCTGCAGCGTGTAGCCGAGCGCCTGGCCGCGACTCACGATACTGATCTTGTGGATCGGGTCGGAGTTCTCGAGCACGTGGCCCACGAGGGCGTGGCCGGACTCGTGGTAGGCGATGACGCGGCGCTCCCCCTCCGTGATCACGCGGCTCTTGCGCTCGGGGCCGGCAACGACGCGCTCCATGGCCTCCTCGACCTCGGCGGTCCCGATCAGCGAGAGGTGGCGGCGGGCGGCGAGAAGCGCGGCCTCGTTCATGAGGTTGGCGAGGTCGGCCCCCGTGAAGCCCGGCGTCACCTTGGCGAGGCGCCCGAAGTCGACGTCGTCCGCGAGGGGCTTGCCCTCGGCGTGCACGGCGAGGATCTTCTCGCGGCCGCCCACGTCGGGCCGGTCGACGGTGACGCGTCGGTCGAAGCGCCCCGGCCGCAGTAGGGCGGGGTCGAGGATGTCGGGGCGGTTGGTTGCCGCGACGAGGATGACCGACGAGCTGTCCTCGAAGCCGTCCATCTCGACGAGCAGCTGGTTCAGGGTCTGCTCGCGCTCGTCGTGGCCGCCGCCGAGGCCCGCGCCGCGCTGGCGGCCCACCGCGTCGATCTCGTCGATGAACACGATGCAGGGGGCCGCCTCCTTGGCCTGCTTGAAGAGGTCGCGCACGCGCGAGGCGCCCACGCCCACGAACATCTCCACGAAGTCCGAGCCGCTTATCGAGAAGAACGGCACGCCCGCCTCGCCGGCGACCGCCTTGGCGAGCAGCGTCTTGCCCGTGCCCGGCGGGCCCACGAGCAGCACGCCGTGCGGGATGCGCGCGCCCATCTTGTGGTAGCGCTCCGGGTCGGAGAGGAAGTCGCGCACCTCCTGGAGCTCCTCGACGGCCTCGTCGATTCCCGCCACGTCGTCAAAGGTGACCTTGGGCCGCTCGGCCTCCGTGGTGAGAGCGCGGGTCTTGGAGAACTGCATCGTCTTGTCCTGC
Organism: Olsenella sp. An188; assembly: GCF_002160255.1. Taxonomy (GTDB): domain Bacteria; phylum Actinomycetota; class Coriobacteriia; order Coriobacteriales; family Atopobiaceae; genus Thermophilibacter; species Thermophilibacter avistercoris. The sequence goes on from NZ_NFKF01000007.1 coordinate 35,981, forward strand.
TGCCCGGACATGCGGCTCATGTAGTACACGAAGACGCCCACCAGAAGCAGCGTGGGCACGACGGAGACGAGCACGGTCTCGAGCAGGCTGGAGTCCGAGGTGTCGATGTTGTAGGTGACGTCAGGATGCGCGGCCATGAGCTCGGCGAGCGAGTCGGACCCCACGTAGACGCTCGTGTAGTTGGTGAGCTGGTCCTCGTTGCCCTTCTCGGCGCCCTCCGCCCAGTACGTGCCCGAGACCGACCCGTCCGAGGTCCGGTAGGTGACCTCGGAGACGCGGCCGCCCTCGACCGCGGAGACGAACTCGTTGGTTGCGAGCGCGTCGGTCCCCTGACGGGGCCCGAAGAAGCTCGAGCCCAGCGTGTAGGCGACGTACGCCGCCACGACCACGAGGATGAGCGTGGAGATGGCGCTGGCGCGAGGGCGCTGGCCCCCGGGAAATCCCGGCCCGTGCGGTCCGGACGGCTCTCTGTCTGGGGTGTTGTTCTCTGACACTCGGGCTCCTAGCGTCTTGTCGGGCGAGAAGAACGGCGTGCCCGGGGCCTACTTCTCGTAGACCTCCGGCTTGAGGACGCCGATGTAGGGCAGGTTGCGGTAGCGCTCGGCGAAGTCGAGGCCGTAGCCCACGATGAACTCGTCGGGCACGTGCGTGCCAACGTAGCGCGGGTCGATGGCGGGACGGTTGCCGGGGACGTCCTTCACCAGGAACGCCGCCACCTCGACGGAGGCGGGGTTCCTGTTCTGGAGCATCCTGATGAGGTAGGAGAGCGTGAGGCCCGAGTCGAGGATGTCCTCGACGATGAGCACGTCGCGGCCCTCGATCTTGGTGTCGAGGTCCTTGACGATGCGCACCACGCCCGAGCTCTTGGCCCCCTCGCCGTAGCTCGAGACGGCCATGAAGTCCACGGAGAGCGGGCAGGAGATGGCGCGCATGAGGTCGGCGGTGAAGACCACCGCCCCACGCAGCACCGCCACGATCAGGGGGTTCCTGCCGGCGTAGTCGGCAGAGATCTGCTCGCCCATGCGCTTCACGATTCCACGGATGTCCTCCTCGGAAAGCAGGACCTCCTTGACGTCCGGGTGCAGCTGCTCCATCGCTTCTCCTCCTCGTCCGTGGCGGGCGGCGCCCGCCCCACTCACCTCTGTACGAGCGTCAATTCTAGCAGCCACCTCGTGGCCGAGGTGCAGCGGACCCGCTCGTCCGCGCGCAGGGGCGCGACCCACACGACCGAGCCGGTGGGCGAGACGTGCACGACGGGCGTGGCGGCGCGCTCGGCCAGCGGGACGCGGGCCTCCCCGAGCAAGTCCGAGAGCTTCTTGGACTGGCCGTGCATGCCGAGCGGGCAGAGCACCTCCCCGGGGTGCGGGGCGTCGACCCACAGGCGCCCCCCGCGGGCCGGGTCCACGCCCGCGGCCTGCGCGTCGAGAAGGACCGACTCGCCGTCCCACTCGCGCGCGTGCGCGCGTGCGCGACCGACCGGGTCGGACCCGGGCTCGACCGGCAGCAGCCGCGCCACGAGCTCGCGCGACCCCGAGAGCGCGAGGCGCCCCGGGACCTCGAGCCAGGCGGCCGACGGCGCCGGGGCGGCCCGGCGCGCCCTCATGACGAGAAGCCCGTGCTGGACGCGCACGTCGACGCCGAGCGAGACGGTGACCGACCCCTCCCCCGCCGCCACGATCGAGAGGGTGGCGGCCACGTGGCGCGCCTCGAGCCGGGCGTCGGGGCAGACGGACAGCAGCGCCTGGCGCACCACGCGCCGCGCGATGGCGACCTCGAGCGCCGCCAGGCGGCCCGCGTCGAGCACGACGAGACCGTCCTTCTCGCCGCGCGTGAGGTCGCGCAGGGCACGGGAGGCTACGGAGGTGAGGTAGGCATCCTCGTCCGAGAGGATGTCGCAGGTCGAGGCGAGGCTCGCCGTGACGCGCGGGTTGCGACGCTCGATCACGGGCATGAGCTCGTGGCGGACGTAGGCGCGCAGGTAGCGGGTGTCCGCGTTGGTGTCGTCCTCGCGCCAGACGATGCCGCGCATCCGCAGGACCTCGCAGAGCTCCTCGTGGGTGCGGTCGAGCAGCGGGCGGACGATGCGGTTGCGGCGGCGCGGGATGGAGGAGAGCCCGGAGGCGCCGGCGCCGCGGATGGCGTTCATGAAGAAGGTCTCCGCGCGGTCGTCGGCGGTGTGGGCCGTGACGATGCGCGCGGCCGAGCGCGGCGTCCCGAGCTCGCGCGAGAGCTCGTTTGCGAGGCGCGCGGCCTCGGCGTAGCGCACGGTGCGGCCGGCGTTCTCGACGTTGCCGTCCGTGCCCGCGGCAAGCGCCGAGACGTCGACGCGCCGGATCGTGCAGGGGATGCCGTAGCGGGAGGAGAGGTCGCGCACGAACTCCTCGTCCTCCTCGGCGTCGATGCCGCGGAGCTGGTGGTTGACGTGGAGCACGTGCAGCCGCTCGCGGGCGATGCGCGCCGTGCCGCGGCCGTCGTCGATGTCGAGGGCGGAGGTCGCCGCCAGGACGAGAAGCGCCGTGGAGTCCGCCCCGCCCGACACCATGAGCACGACGGGGGCGAGCAGCCCCTCGTCCGCCTGGCCGCTCGGACGGTCGAAGCGGCTGCGCGGCGTGGCGTATCGGCGAGAAACGCTGGGCATGGGCTGACCCCCTCGACGGGTTATCCTAGATGCTTGGGCTCGAGAGCTTCGGCGCCCATGAACAAGTGTACGCCATCGAGAGGAGCCCCATGACCCCCGAGATTCACCTGCACGTGCTTGCCAGCGGCTCGAAGGGCAACGCCGCCGTGGTGGAGGGGCCCGAGGGGCTCGTGCTCGTGGACTGCGGCATCTCGCGGCGCGCCCTGCTCGCCCGGGCAGATGAGCTCGGGCTGGACATGGGGCGCGTCTCCGGCGTGATTCTCACGCACGAGCACTCCGACCACGTGGGTGGGCTCACGGTCTTCTGCAACCGCTTCGACGGCCCGCTCTTTGCCACGGCGGGGACCGCCGGCGCGCGGCCCTACCTGGCCGAGCTCCCGTTCACGCTGGTGGGGAGCTCCGACGAGTTCGAGCTCGCGGGGATGCGCGTGCGGACCTTCCCCACCTCTCACGACGTGGCCGAGCCGATGGGCCTGCGCTTTGAGACGGCAGACGACGCCCTCGGCTACTGCACGGACACCGGCGAGCTCGGCCCCGAGGCGCTTGACGCGCTCGCGGGAGCGCGCATCCTCGCGCTCGAGTCAAACCACGACGAGCGGATGCTGGCGGGTGGCCCCTATCCCGCCCACCTCAAGGCCCGCGTTGCCGGCGCGCGGGGCCACCTCTCAAACGCGCAGGCGGCAGCGGCGCTGCGGGAGCTCGTGGGGCCGGACACCGAGACGGTGGTAGCCATGCACCTCTCGCAGGAGAACAACCGGCCGAGCGTGGCCGTCCGGGAGCTCGCGGCCGCCGTCGGCGCCGAGCCCGCGAGCGGCGAGGACGGCCGTCCCGAGGCGCGCACGCCCGACGGGCGCCTCACGATCTGCTGCGCCGCGCAGGACTGGCCGCTCAGCGTCTGGTAGCGGGGCGCGGGGTTCTTCTCGCCGGGCGAGAAGAACCGTTTGCTCGTACATAACTCAGAGTTTGCGTGCGGAAGCCCCGCACTGGCCCGCAAAAAGGGGCCGGCCCCGAAGGACCAGCCCCGCTGGAAGGTGACGTAGCCGTACGCTAGTCGATGGAGACCTTGGTGACGTTGGCCTTCTCCTGCTGCTTGGGGACGTTCACCGTGAGGATGCCGCCCTCGAGCCGGGCCGTGAGGCCGGAGACCGCCGCGTCCTTGAGGAAGACGCCGCGCGTGGCGCTCCACTCGCCGGACTCCTTGTAGAGGTAGTTCTTGCCCTTCTCCTCGTCGGACTCCTTCTTGTCAACGGAGACGGACAGGCGCCCCTCGTTGAGCTCGACGTCGATCTGCTCGCGCGTGACGCCCGGGAGCTCGGCGGTGACGACGTAGCGGTCGCCGGCGTCCTCGACGTTCATCTTGAAGCCGGCGTTGCCCGTGGAGAGCGCGGCGAACGGCGCGTCGAAGAAGCGGTCGATCTCGTCGAACGGCCAGTTGCGAAGAGCCCTCGAGTAACGGTCATACGGAATCATGCTTGCCATGGTTATCACTCCTCTTTCTGTGGTGGGCGCCTCCCCGGGCACCCTGTCGCTCATGGTTAGTTATTCCCTCGCACGCCGCTTTTATGCCCGTGTCGCAAGATTTTCTTAGCGTCACATACTCATCATATATAAGTGCCTATGACTTAAGTTTGTTGAAGCGAGGTGACGTTCTCCTTACGTTTTGTATAGTCTTTGGCGGGGGGCTCCCTAACGCCCGTGAGCTGCCCTATCATGAGATGCACTGCCGGGCACGACCGCCATCGGAGGCATGCATGAGCACTGACCACGAGCTCGACCGCGAGGCACCCGCCGCGCCCGATGAGGGGACGGCCGCGCAGGGCTCCCCCGCTCCCTACATCCGCCAGCGCCCGGCGCACCGCAGCGTCGAGCCCATCGACGACTTCGCCCTCGAGGAGGGCGAGCCCGAGTACGTGGCGCACGACTCCGACTTCACCACGCGCGGGAGCGCCTTCTCCGGCCGCGCCTACCGCAGGTCGCGCTCCGAGGGCGCCCAGCTCCGCCGGGACCTCCACTACGGTCAGTACCTCGAGATTCCCAAGGGCCGCCGCGACATCTTCGCCTCGCGCGAGCGCAAGACGCGCATCAAGACCGCCATCGCCCTCATCGTGGTGCTGGCGGTCCTGGCCGTCGTCGTCTTCTTCGTCTGGGAGTACATGCAGACCAACTGGGGCTCCACGGCCCGCTAGGCCCGCCCGGCGAGAAGAACCTCGCCGCGGCAGGCGAGCCTAGGCCCAGGGGTCGCGCTCGAAGAGCGGCTCCGGGTCCGGACGGCGGTCCGAGTACGGGTCGTACCCGTCGTCGTCCTCGTTCTCCGCGCGGATGAACTCGTCGCGCGGGGCCGCGGGGGCCGCGCTCGCGACGGAGGCGGAGGGTCGGCGCGCCTCGCCCAGGACGGCGCCCGCAAGCTCGTGCAGGCTTCCGAGCACCCCCTCGCACAGAGCGGTGACCTCGGGCGTCGCCTCCGCCCACTCCGGCACCATGTAGGTGCGCATCCCCGCCGCGTGCGCCGCGCGGACCCCATTCACCGAGTCCTCGACGGCAACGCACGACGCGGGGTCCACGCCCAGGCGGCGGGCGGCCTCGAGGTAGATGTCGGGCGCGGGCTTGGCGTGCTCGATCTCGTCGCCGAAGGTCATGGTGGCAAAGTAGGGCGCCATGCCAAAGCGCTCCATGAGCGGAAGCGCGTGCTCGCGCACCGTGGTGGTCGCCAGCGCGGCCGTCACCCCCGCGTCGACGACGGCGCGGATGGCCTCGAGCGCACCGTCGCACGGCTCGAGGCCCTCGTCGCGCAGGGCGCGGAAGATCTCGAAGTGGCGGGCAAAGAGGCGCTCGGTGAGCGCGGGGTCGCCGAATTCGGCGTCGATCATGGCGCGCGCGTTGGGCATGCTGCAGCCCACGAAGGCGTGCCAGATGCGCTCGGGGACGTCGAGGCCCAGGTCGGCCGCCGCGCGGCGCCACGCGGTCTGGCTCACGCGCTCGGTGTCGACGAGGGTCCCGTCCATGTCAAATATCACGGCCTGCGGTGCGCTCACGATGCTCCTCCTCTCGGCTCAAACGCACCGTATTGTAGCGCGGCGCGCCGGCGAGAAGAACCTCGTCGGCGCGCGGTCATGACGCGCCCGGCACGCCGGAGGTCCCGGCGCGCCGGGCGGCGGCGCTACTCCATCGCGTCGGGCTCGATCGGCTCGTCCTCCGACGGGGTGCCGTGGGCCCCGGCGCGGCGGCGCTCCGACGCGGCGTCGTCGCGCGCGGCGAAGAGGCGCTCGTCGTCTCCGACGTCCACGCGCACCACGTCGCCCTCGCCGAGGCGCCCGTCGATGATGAGGTTCGCCACGGCGTCCACGACCTGGCGCTGGATGAGGCGCTTGAGCGGGCGGGCGCCGTAGACCGGGTCGAGCCCGTCGAGCGCGAGCGACTGCTTGGCCGAGGGCGTGAGCTCGAGCTGGATGCGGTCGCGGTCGAGCCGCTCGCGCACGTCGCGCAGCTGGATGTCCACGATCTTCTCGATGTCGGACAGGCCGAGGGCGTGGAAGACCACCACGTCGTCGATGCGGTTGAGGAACTCCGGCTTGAAGGTCTGACGCAGGGCGTCGTTGACCTGGCGCTGGACCTCCTCGGGGTCGCTCGAGGCGTTGACCCCGGCGATGAACTGGGAGCCCACGTTGGACGTCATGATGATGATCGTGTTCTTGAAGCTCACCACGCGGCCCTGGCCGTCGGTGAGGCGGCCGTCGTCGAGCACCTGCAGCAGGATGTTGAAGACGTCGGGGTGCGCCTTCTCCATCTCGTCGAGCAGGATGACGGAGTAGGGGTGGCGCCGGACGGCCTCGGTGAGCTGGCCGCCCTCGTCGTAGCCCACGTATCCAGGAGGCGCGCCGATGAGGCGCTGGACGCTGAACTTCTCCATGTACTCGGACATGTCGATGCGCACGAGCGCGCGCTCGTCGTCGAAGAGGCACTCCGCGAGCGCCTTGGCGAGCTCGGTCTTGCCCACGCCGGTGGGCCCGAGGAAGAAGAAGCTGCCGATCGGGCGGTCCGGGTCGGAGAGGCCCGCGCGGCTGCGGCGCACGGCGGCGGCCACGGCCGAGACGGCCTCGTCCTGGCCGACCACGCGCTTGTGCAGCTCGGCCTCGAGGCTCTTGAGCTTGTCCATCTCGCCCTGCATCATCTTGGACACGGGCACGCCCGTCCAGGCGGAGACCACCTCGGCGATCTCCTCGGTGGTGACCTCCTCCTTGAGCAGGCCGCCAGCCTCCTGCTTGGCGGTGAGCGCTGCCTCGGCCTCCTCGTACTCGCGCTGCAGCCCCGGAATCGTGGAGTAACGCAGCTCGGAGGCGCGCGCGAGGTCGCCCTCGCGGGTCACGCGCTCCATCTCGACCTTCGCGTCCTCGATGCGGGACTTGAGGTCCTGGACGCGGTCGATGGCACCCTTCTCGTTCTCCCAGCTGGCCTTCATTCCGTCGAGCTTCTCGCGCGTGGTGGCGATCTCGCCGCGCAGGGCCTCGAGGCGCTCCTTGCTGGCGGCGTCCTCCTCCTTCATGAGGGCCTGCTCCTCGATCTGCATCTGCGTGAGCTGACGGTCCACCGCGTCGATGTCGGCCGGCATGGAGTCGAGCTCCATGCGCAGGCGGCTCGCCGCCTCGTCGACGAGGTCGATGGCCTTGTCCGGCAGGAAGCGGTCGGAGATGTAGCGGTTGGAGAGGTCGGCGGCGCTGACGAGCGCGGAGTCCGTGATGCGCACGCGGTGGTGCTGCTCGTAGCGCTCCTTGAGGCCGCGCAGGATGGAGATCGTGTCCTCCACGGTGGGCTCGGACACGAGCACGGTCTGGAAGCGACGGGCGAGCGCCGCGTCCTTCTCGATGTACTTGCGGTACTCGTCAAGCGTGGTTGCGCCGATGGCGTGGAGCTCGCCGCGGGCCAGGGCCGGCTTCAAGATGTTGCCGGCGTCCATGGAGCCCTCGGTGGCGCCCGCTCCCACGATGGTGTGCAGCTCGTCGATGAACAGGATGATGCGACCGTCCGACTTGCCGACCTCCTTGAGCACCGACTTCAGGCGGTCCTCGAACTCGCCGCGGTACTTGGCGCCCGCCACGAGGGCGGACATGTCGAGCTCGACGATGTCCTTGTCGCGCAGGGTGGACGGCACGTCGCCCGAGACGATGCGCTGGGCGAGGCCCTCGACGATGGCGGTCTTGCCCACGCCCGGCTCGCCGATGAGCACGGGGTTGTTCTTGGTGCGGCGGCTGAGCACCTGGATGGTGCGGCGGATCTCCTCGACGCGGCCGATGACCGGGTCGAGCTTGCCCTGGCGCGCGAGGTCGGTGACGTTGCGGCCGTACTTCTCGAGCGCCTCGAACTCCGGCTTGGAGTCCTGGCTGGTCACGCGCTCGTCGCCGCGCAGGGAGGTGTAGGCCTCCTCCACGCGCTTGCCGGTGACGCCGGCGGCCTTGAGGATGGAGCCCGCGTCGGTCTTGTCGTCGGCGAGTGCGCAGAGCAGGTGCTCCGAGGTGACGTAGGAGTCCCCCATCTTGGTCGCGAGCTTCTCCGCGGCGTTGCCCACGCGGACGGTGGCGTCGGCCATGCCCATCTGCGCGGTGTCCCCGGAGACGCGCGGCTGGCGCGCGATGGCGTCGTCGACCTGCGCCTCGATGGAGGCGGGGTCTGCGCCGACGCGCTCGATGATGGCGCGCAGGTTGTGCTCGCCGGAGCTGAGGAGCGCCTTTAGAACGTGCACGGGCATGAGCTGGCCCGCGCTGGCGTCGGTCGCGATGCCGACGGCCGCCTGCAGCGCCTCCTGCGCCGTGACGGCCCACTTGTCGAGTCTCATGGTTGCCCCCTTCTGGGTCCGCTGTTTGTCAACGGATATTGTTCCCGGTTGAGGGCGCGCTGAAACACAAATCTAAGTCTCCACATGATAGATTTTCTCTGCGTGACAACCGAAGGCCTGGCGAGAAGGACGCGCGGCGCGGCGGTGGCGCGGCCCGAGGCCGGAGGCGCCGCAAGCCGGGCCCACCCGAGGCCGGCGCACCGGCAAAACGGGAGCTTCCCGAGGCCGGCGCACCGGCAAAACGGGAGCTTCCCGAGGCCGGCGCTGCCACAAAACGCGGGCGGTTGGGTGTTTGACCCTCCCCGCGCTCGGCGCGAGGTCCTTCTCGCCAGAAACCCCGTGCGATTGGGTGGCACGTTTGATATGGGAGGCCGCGAGTGGGCGTTCTTCTCGCCAGATTTCCGCGCTTTTGCTGATATTGGGTGGCATCCTTGATGGGTTGCGCGCTCGCATATCAAACATGTCACCCAATCGCTGGCCGTTTTGGCCGCGGCGGGCAGAGGCGGGCGGCGAGCGGGCCCGCGGCGGGCGAGAAGAGCGAGCGGGCCGCGAGCGGGAGGAACCGCGTCGTCGGAAAACAGAGCCCGCCGCCCAGCGCAAGGCTGGACGACGGGCCAGGGGAGAGCCCCCACGAGGCATGGCGACTCGCGGGAGGTTTACGCCTCGTCCTCGGCAGCGCGAGAACGGCTGTAGATCATCTTCATGGAGAGGATGAAGATCACTAGGCCGCCAAGGATAACCAGGCCGCCGATGAAGAAGACGTTGGCGTAGGTGGAGGCGGCGCCGGCAGCGGTGCCGAAGATGCTGCTCTCGGGCATGAAGCCGTTGGCCATCATCTGACCGAACAGAGCAACGCCGATGGAGCCGGTAAGCGCCTGGATGAGGTCGTTGAAGCCGAGCGCGCGACCAGACTCCTCGGCGGAGACCGTCAGCGTTGCGGTATCAACGATCGGCTGATAGAAGAACGAGGTGCCGAAGTAGTAGACGCACGGGGCGATGCAGATGGACCAGATGGCACCCGCCTGGACGGTCGCAGCGGTAAGGATGAGGCCGCCACCCATGCAGGTAAGGGCGAGAATGACCGACGCCTTGCGACCCATACGCTTGATGATGGGGCCAGCGCCGATGCCGACAATCGCGGCAACGATGCTCGACCAGACGAGCAGGTTGGAGACCTGCGAGGAGTCGAGGCCGTAGACGTTCATACCGATGTTGTTGGCGCCGGAGCTGATGGTGTAGCTGAAGAAGTAGCCAACGAAGATGACGATCATGGTCATCGCGAAGGCGGGGTTGGTGAGCATCTTCGGGGTGATGAAGGGGTTCTTGGCCTTGTTGATGTAGACGATGAAGGCAATGAGGGTCACGAAGATGGCCACGAGCCAGAACGTGCTCATGTCAGTGAAGTACATGGTGATGGAGCACGCAAACAGGCCGATGAGCGTAAAGCCGACCCCGTCGATGGTGGCGCCCACGGCGTGGTTGTCCGGGAGGTTCTTGGACAGGAACGGCAGCATGGGAATGGCGATGAGGCCGACTCCGAAGATGATGCGCCAGTCGATGAGCGTCACATAGCCAGCGAGAAACACGCCAAGGGCGGCGGCGATGCGGAACACGGCAACGAACAGGCCGTACCACACGACACGGTTCTTCTTCTCGATGTACTTGGACACGAGCACGAGGAAGATGGAGCCAGAGACCTGCCAGCCCGCAGACTGAATCACGCGCGCGGCGATGACGATCCAGATGCTGAGGTTGCCGAGAAGGCCCAGCGCGGAACCGATGATGAACACGACGGTTCCGACGACGATCATCTTCTTGAGAGAGAGGAAGTCACCGAGTGAGCCGTAGATGACGCAGACAATGCCCAGCACGATGCCGGGGATCGACGTGATGAGCGGCGCAAGGCCAGGCTGGCCGAGCTGGTCGCCGATGTTGACGTAGATCATGTTGAACGCCTGCTGCATGAAGACGCCCAGCGTGAAGATGACAAGCACCAGCGGCACGGAGACGCGCGCCATCTTGTTGAGCTTCAGCCACTCCTCCGATCCCTCTTCGGGAACGGGGATGCCGTTCTGCTTCTCCAACTCTTCTGCCATTGAAAACTCCTTCCGATCTTGTTCGAGACAGACAGAATATGCATGGGACCCGCCGCCTCCCCGGCGGGTCCGGTGCACGCAACGTGTTGCGCGGGACAGCACCCGCGCGGTCGGGGCGCTAGGCCATGGCCCTTAGCAGCGAGCCAGAGTCAGCCCGCTCGGTGCTCCCGAGCAGCTCCTCGACCTCCGACCTGACAGGGATGGACGGAGCGGCACCCTCACGGGAGACCGCGATCGCCGAGGCGGCCGAGGCCACTCGCAGGGCCCCGGGGGCATCGTGCCCCTTGGCGCGCTCTGCCAGGTAGTAACCAGTGAAGGTGTCCCCCGCCGCCGTGGTATCAACGGCGTTGACCCTAAGGGCGGACTGCAGGAAGACCTCGCCGGAGCAGCGGCACATCGAGCCCTCGGACCCGATCGTGAGCACCGTATCAGCGCGCGGAAAGCGCTCCCCCATGGCCGCAAGCAGCCTCTCGGGCGTGCTCCGCGCAACATCGAGCCCCACGATGCGCGCCGCCTCCCCCTCGTTGAGGATGAAGCAGTCAACGAGCTCGAGTGGGCACCCGAGCAGCACGTCGTCCACAGGGGACGGGTTGAGCACGACGCGCATTCCGCGGTCCTTGGCGGCGTGGATGGCGTAGGAAAGGCTTCCGGTCTCGTTCTGGAGGAGCACCCAGTCATCGGGCGAGAAGGACGAGAGGACCTCGTCGACAAAGGCCTCGTCGACCATCCGGTTGGCGCCCCCGTACAGGATGATGCAGTTGTCACCCTCTGCGTCGCGCTGGATGATGGCGTGGCCTGAGGGGCAGTCTTCGACCTCGCGCACCCACTCAACGTTGACGCCGGAATCCCTCAGCAGGTCGCGGAGAAATGCCCCCTCGCGCCCGACGAGACCCGCGTGGAAGACCTCGACGCCGGCTCGCCCGAGCGCAATCGACTGGTTCAGGCCCTTGCCTCCCGCAAAGGCGCTCCGCCCCTTGGATGAGATAGTCTCGCCTTTTTGGACGAAGTGATCCACGTCGTAGACGAAGTCCACGTTGAGCGAGCCGATGTTAACGATTCTCATGAGTTCGCTCCTATCGTTCGGCCTCGATGGCCATCTCGAAGATGGCGCGACAGTCCTCGCGGGTCAGGCGCCTGACCGAGCCGATGGCGTGATCCTCGCCAAAGTACTCGATGGCGTCGAGCATGGCGTCGACGCGCTCCCCGTCCACACCGAGCTCGGCGAGGGAGACTGGCATCCCAAGACTCCTGAAGAAGTCCTCGGTCGCCTCGATTCCCGAGAGGGCAAGGCCCTCGACGCTCATCTCCTCGTTGCGCAGGCCAAAGACCTCCCGGGCAAAGCGGGCAAAGCGTCGCGGGTTGGAGCGGTAGACGTAGCGCATCCACGAACCCATGACCGCCGTGATGGTGGCGCCATGGGCGATGTCGTACTGGGCGGAGAGCTCGTTGGAGAGGGCGTGGGTAGCCCAGTCCTGGTTGCGACCCATTCCGATCGAGTTGTTCTGCGCCACCGTCGCCGCCCACATGATCTCTGAGCGCAGCTCGTAGCTGTCAAGGTTCTCCATGAGGCGCGGGCCCACGTTCACGATGGTGCGCAGAACGCCCTCGCTCATGGCGTCGAGGATGCCGAAGTCCGCGTCATCGGTGAAGTAGCGCTCGCACACGTGGCAGAACATGTCGGCAAGGCCGCACGCAGTCGGACGTGCGGGCAGCGTCAGGGAGAGCTCCGGGTTCATGACGGCAATCGCGGGACGAACGACCGGATGGCTCACGAGCAGCTTGGCGTGCTCGGCCTCGTTGTTGACTACGGCCACCTGGCTCGACTCGCTCCCGGACGCCGGGCAGGTGAGAACCGCAGCGACGGGAAGCGTACGCTCGGGCTCGGCTACGCCCGTGAAGAAGTCCCAGACATCTCGCTGCGTGGCGGCGCCAAGGCCGATCGCCTTGGACGAGTCGATCGCGCTGCCCCCTCCGATGGCGACAACCGCGTCAACGCCCTCGCGACGGCACAGGGAGATGCCCTCCCTCACGAGCTCGAGACGAGGGTTTGGCTGAACCCCTCCCAGCTCGAGGTGCCTGAGCCCAGCCCCCTCAAGACTTCCGACGACCCTGTCGAGAAGACCGCTCTTCTCGAGGTAGTCGCCCCCATCGTAGTGGACGAGGACCGTCGTGGCCCCAAGGCCTCGGAGCGCCTGCCCGACGCGCTCCTCCGCGCCGTGGCCGAAGATGAACTTCGTGGCTATCTGTATCTCAAAGTCATTAAGCATCTCTTGAACTTCCCAACAGTATTTCTCGTAGCTGTTCGACGTTCTCGGCCACCTGGTCGGGCTCCTCGCAGAGGAGCCTGTCCACGTCGCCGTCCCCGTAGGTCACGGCGACGCTGTGCACGCCCGTCGCACGCGCGCCCACGACGTCACCCCAGGAGTCGCCCACCATGACACACTCGTCAGGCGACGCCGACTCGGCATTCATGGCACGGGCAGCCATCTGCGCCTTGCTGAGCTCGACCCCATCGTCCGAATCGGCACAGACCCATCCGTCAAAGAGTCCCCTCCATCCCTTGAGGTCAAGTATCCGGAGAAGGGCTCCCTGGGGCTTGTTCGTGACGATCCGGCTGCGCACTCCCCGGGTGCGGAGCTCCTCGAGGAGCTCCCGCATCCCGGGGTAGAGGTCGGTCTCGGGATGCGCGCTTATCGAGCGATAGTGCACGCGCACGTCCTCCTCGAAGGAGGGGAGCGCCGCGGGGTCGGGCGAGGGACACAGGCTCGCGTATATCACGTCCATCGGAAGGGCGAGGTTTTCGTCACGCTCGTCAAAACCCCCGACGAACGATCCTCCCCTGCGGCCCGCCGCATAGCGCAGCGAACCCCATACATCCCCGCTCGTGTTGGCAAGGGTACCGTCAAAGTCCCACAGCACCACGCGCCAGCGCGCGCCCTCCTGAAGTCCCGTCATCTCCCCGCCCTTCACTAGCGGCCCTAGTCGTAGTTCTTGAGCGTCGAGTACAGCAGCTCCATGAAGCCGGGGAAGTCGAGCTCGAGGGCGCCCTCGGCGTTAGGCTCCTCGCCGCGGTAGCTCATCTGAGCGTCGCGCTCGATGTCCACCTTGGGGTCAACGCCGCGCAGGTGACGGTAGTCACACACGGTCATGCCGCGGGTGAGGGCCCCGTTCAGCTCCACGTCGATGTGCATCGGGGCGGCGACGATGAGCGACGGGTCGATAATCCAGGCGACGGCGCACGCGTCATGCATGCAGGCAATGGGGGGCTCGCCTTCCTTGATGTCCTGCTGGATGAAGAAGTCGGTGAGGTCGGCGGCAAAGTTGGCCGCCTTGGTCCCGATCTTGCGGAACTCCTCCATGTGCTCGATGCCAATGCAGCACTGTCGCGTCAGGTTGATGCCCGTCATCTTGACGTGCGCCCCGCAGTTGAAGACGCGATAGGCAGCCTCGGGATCGACGAAGATGTTGAACTCGGCCGCCGGGGTCCAGTTGCCAAACGTGACCGAACCTCCCATGACGCAGATCTCGGAGACGCGCTCGGCGATTCTCGGCTCGCGGTTGAGGGCGGCCGCGACGTTGGTAAGCGGACCCGTGGCGATGATAGTCACGTCGTCGTTGGCCATCACGGTGTCAACGATGAAGTCAACGGCGTGCTGCTCGCGAGCCGTGTGAGTCGGCTCGGGAAGCACCGGGCCGTCCAGGCCCGTCTCGCCGTGGAAGTTGGGGGCGGTCACCAGGGGCACCGCCATGGGGCAGCTGTGGCCGGCGTAGACGCCAATCTCATCTGCCTTGCCCAGAACCTCGAGCGTCTTGATCGCGTTGCGCGTGACGTTCTCGAGCGTGCAGTTGCCGCCGATTGTGGTGATGCCCAGCACGTCCAGGTGCTGGACAGCAAGCATGATGCCGAACGCGTCGTCGTGGCCGGGATCGCAGTCGAGAATGACCTTCTTCTTGGTGCTCATCGTGTTCCTTTCCTAGATCTGGTGGTCTTTCATGAACGAGACAAGCTCGTCGGAGCTGGGGGTGTTGCGCGCGCCCTTGCGAGCGACCGAGTAGCCGGAGACCGCATTTCCGAGCCTCAGCGCATCCCGGAGGTCCCCGCCATCGAGAAGCGCGAAGATGAAGCCCGCGTTGTAGACGTCGCCGGCGCCGATGGTGTCCTCGACCTCAACGCGATAGGCACCGGCTCGGACAACCTCGCCGTCGCGCATGCCAATCGAGCCGTTGGCACCGTCGCGGGCGACCACCGTGCGACCGCCCGTGGCAAGCGAGAGGGCGTTCTCCTCCCAGGTCCCGCTACCGAGGTAGGCGAACTCCTCGGGTCCGGAGCCCAGCAGGTAGGTAACGTCGCCCATGATGGCGTCGAGCGCCTCGGCAAAATCGGGATCTAGGACGCCCTCGTCGACGCGCAGGTTAAGGTCAAACGACGTGGGCACGCCCGCCTCGTGTGCCTCGTGGAAGATGCGAGTGATGGTGGAACGGGCCGAGGTGTCATAAACCAGGGACATGCCCGAGGAATGCACCCATGAGGCGGAGCGCACGCGGTCAAAGTCCACGCGCTTCTCGTCAAGGACGGTGAACGACCTCTTTTCGCGCGGCCAGCCCCATAGGTAGCGCTCGCCCCTCTCGTCAACAAACGCGAAGACTCCCACGGTGTTGAGCTCGGGGTCGACCACGAGCCCGGAGACGTCCACGCCAAGGCTGGCAAGCTCGTCGCGCGCAAAGCGACCGTTGGCGTCGTCGCCGACGGTGCCAACAAAGGCACAGCCTACGCCCAGGCGCGCAAGCGCTGCCGCCGTGTTGGACGAGGTGCCGCCCCCCAGAACCTCGGGGTTGGGCCAGACGACGCGCGTGCGCTGCTCGTCAAGGAAGCGCGGGTACTGGACGACGATGTCAACGTTGGCGTCGCCAACGACGATGACCTCACGCATTCTTGGCCGCCTTCACGAAGGCCTCGACCTTCTCGGGGTCCTTGCAGCGCAGCGTGTTGGCGCGCTCGTCGGCGTAGTTGGTGCAGGTGAAGGAGTCCACGCCGTAGGGGTGCGTCTCGTGGATGGCGTCGGCTACGTTCTTCTCGTCAAGACCGCCGGCGATGATGCAGGGAACGTCGGTGGACTCGACAATGACGCGGTCGATGGAGCGGTCGTGCGTGAGGCCCGTGGCGCCGATGTCCTCGGCGTCGACCGCCTTGGTGTCGATTAGGAAGAAGTCAGAGACCCCCTCGTAGGAGCGGACGTAGTCAAGGACCTTCTGCTCCTCGATCGGGACGCCAGCGAGCACGGGAAGCGCCTGCATGATCTTGAGGCCCGGGAAGCGGCCCTTGAGCTCGGCCACCTGCTCGGGACTGATGCCGTCGATGTCGCCGGAGAGGTGCAGTACGTCCGGCAGGGCAGCGCGGAGGTCCTCGGAGATCTCGTCGATGTCAGTGGCGCAGGTAAGCCCGATGCGGACCGCCTCGGGCTGAACGCCCTCGAAGATCTCCTTGGCCTGCTCGCAGGTAAGCTGGCCCGGGGTGTGCTTGACGTGGCCGTAGGACACGCCGATGTGCTCGGCGCCCATTCCCACGACCATGCGGGCGTCCTCGACGGTGCGAATTCCGTAAATCTGAACGATCATGCTGTTCATCCCCTTCTCTGTTCGTTGATAGAGCTAACGAGCCCGTCGACGTCAAACGCAACTCGCCTCATGCCTGCCGCCCGGGACACGCGCGCCACGGGAGGCGGGATAACGTAGGACTGCTTGAGGACGTCCACGTGCGTGAAGACCTCCTCGGTGGGACCCTGGTCGATGACCTTGCCCTGGCAGAGCACCATGGTCCTGGGAAAGTTCCTAGTCACGAACTTGGTGTCGTGCGAAATCGTGATGCACAGCACCCCCTGGTCGCGCAGGACCTTGATCGCATGCGAGAGCCGACGCTCGCCCTCCATGTCCTGGCCGCAGGTGGGCTCGTCGAGAATCACCGCCCCGGGGTTCATCATGACGACGGTTCCCATGGCGCAGAACTTCTTCTCAACCGACGAGAGGTCGGCGGGGTTGACGTCAAGCTTCTTCTCGAGACCCATCAGCTCTGCGACCCAACCCATGCGCTCGGAAATCTCTCGATCGCTCATTCCGAGCTGACGGGGCCCAAACTCGAGCTCGTTGCGAACGCTCTCGAGGAAGAGCTGGTTGTCGGGATTCTGGAACACGTACCCCACGCTCGCAGACCACTGGGCGGTCGTACGCTCCCCGATGTCAATGCCGTTCACGACAACACGTCCTGAGGCGGGGCGCAGGATGCCGTTGAAGTGCTTGACGAGCGTAGTCTTGCCAGCGCCGTTCTGCCCAACAATGGCGAGCGGCTCGTTGCCCTCAATCGCGAGGCTCACCCCATCGAGGGCGCGCTGGCCAGGCTGATACTCGTGAACTAGGTCAATCGTCTCTATCCTCATCGTCCAAGCGCCTCCCTCACGCGATCGACGGTGGGCTCCTCGGTCAGCTCCACCTCTCCCGGCGCAAGCCCCGCCCTGTCGAGCGCTCGAGTGATGCGCACGTAGTCCGGCACGTCGACGCCGTGATCGGTGATGTGCTCGTCACCGAAGACCTCCCGTGGCGTTCCGAGCGCAACCTGGTTGCCCCGCTCGAGGGCGAGAACCGTGTCCGCGCAGCGCGCGACACGCTCCATGTCGTGGTCAACCATGACGATGGTCATGCCGTCAGAGTTGAGCCGCTTTACGATGTCGAAGATCTCCTCGCTGCCGAGCGGGTCGAGCTGGGTGGTGCACTCGTCGAGAACAAGAATCCGGGGGTTGAGAATGAGGGTCGATCCGAGCGCGACGCGCTGCACCTGCCCGCCGGAGAGCTCGAGGGGATTTCTGTCGAGCAGCCCCTCGAGGTGAATGGCGCGCGCCACTTCGATCACGCGGCGCTCCATCTCATCGCGGGGAACGCCACGGTTGCAGAGTCCATAGGCAAGCTCCTCGGCCACGGTGTCCGTGGTATACGAGAGCTGGTTGAACGGATTCTGGAACACGAAGCCAACCTCGCTCGAGGTCTCGGCGACCGAGCGCTCCGCCACGCTCTCTCCGAAGACGCGCACGCTCCCGCGCGACTTTCCGCGGAAGTGGTGCGGAATCAGTCCGACAAGGGCGTTGCACAGGGTCGACTTGCCCGAGGCGTTCGAGCCGACCACGCAAAGGAAGCCGCCCTCCTCGACCTCGAAGCTGAGGTGGCGCACCGCGTAGCCCTTCGCCTCGCGATATCGGAAGGAGAAGTCGCTCACGCTGATTGCGGTCTGTGCCATGACCTTCCCTCCCTAGAGCGACACAAGGCCGAGCGCGGTGACGACACAGGCCACTACAGACAGGACGACAAGGGTCACGGCGGCCATGACGAGAGGCGCGTCCGCACGGGAGCGCCGGACGGCACGATAGGTCGTATGGCGCGCCCCCTTGAGGTGGAAGCCGTGGGTCTCGAGCGTCATCGAGCGCTCCTGGGCATCAGTGAGCGAGGACATGACCACCGGCCCGAGCAGGGGCAGGGCCGCGCGAAGTCGCGAGACCACGCCACCGCTGAGCTCAAGCCCACGCGCGGTCTGCGCCTCCTGGATGGTCGCCATGCGGCGACGCATCTGAGGAACCACGTTGAGGCTCGCGAGAACGAGGTAGCCCGCTTCCGGGGAGAGACCGCGCTCGGTGAGGTCGGCAACGAGCTCGCTCGGGGTGGCCGTGCGGTTCATCAGGAAGAACCCTCCCAGGAACACGAGCACCGTACCCACGGTCTTGAGGGCGGCAAGCACCCCCTCGAGCCCAAGGCGCGCGAACCCGAAGTCCGCGATGAAGGTCGCGTTGGACGAGCCATAGAATCCCTGGATGAACACGAGGATCACCGAGGCGGGGACGCCAAAGCCAAACATGACCTTGGCGAAGCTCCCAAGCGCGCCCGCCCCGGCCGCAACCGCAAACAGCACGAGCACGAGCACGCCGGCGAGGGCGGGTCCGGGAAACACGAGGGCGGCCACGCCCAGCAGCAGCGCCACGAGCAGCTTTGCACCCGGGTTCAGCGAGCGCAACCAGCGATCGAGCCGCGGAGCCTCCCTTTCGTCAATTTCGTTACCCACAGCACACCTCCCCGGAGTCGCGACAGCGCGTCCTACGCCTCGTCATCGACGTCGTCCACGTCGTCGTCATCGTCATCGGCGCCGTCGGAGGCATACTGGCTGATGAAGCGCCGCGGAATCTTGCGCCAGATCAGGTAGGCGATAAGAACCGAGATGCCCTTGTCGATGAGGCTCTCGATGAACGACGACGAGAGCACTGAGACGAGTACGTCCTGCATCGCCACGATGAGCGCGGCCGTGAGGACGGAGGTCCCATTGATACCCGTCGCACCTCCGAAGACAAAAGTGGTGATCAGCGAGGCGGAGACGGAGTTGACCAGGGTGACGGCAAGCCAGATCACGACGACACCCCAGATCTTGTTGAAGAGACCTGCCTTGGCGAGGTAGCCGGCAGTCAGGCCAACGAGAACGCTCACGACGGCATAGGGAAGGTTCACGGGGTTGGCGACGATGGCGAGAAACACGTTGGTGATGAGGCCGGTGAGCGCAGCGACCCACGGGCCCGACAGAGTCGCCACGATGAGCGTGCCGATGGTGTCGAGGAACAGCGGCAGCTTGAGCATCGAGCAGAGAGTCCCGCCCACCAAGTTGATGCCCACCGCAATGGGGATGAGGACGAGCGACTTTGTCGTGAACTGGGACTTAAGCCCTCCGCCCCCACGCTTTTCTCCCGACATTGAAGCTCCTTTCTCCGGTCCTATTCCAAAACCTATTTCTCTTTATTTATTAAGGAAAACATTTTCCGAATGCTTTTTCCTAAAAGCATGTTAGAAGATAGCACGAAGTTTTCCCCTTGTCTCGGCAAGCGGCGCAAACAAGCCCCTCAACGGAGTTTTCCCGTTCGGGCGCTGGCAGCCATGGTTTATCGTGTAGTAGAGTGAGCGGCTTAAACTGACCGTGGGAGGGCACGACGTGGACATAAGCGACATCGCGAAGCTCGCGGGAGTCTCGCCCTCTACCGTCTCAAAGGTAATCAACCACAAAGACGAGGGAATCAGTGACCAGACGCGCGAGCGCGTCAGAAGAATCGTGCGCGAATACCATTACGTCCCCTACTCGCGCTCCCGCGCCCCCAAGGAGTGGCTGATAGGAGTCCTCTTCCGCTCGACCATTTCAATCGACTCGACGCTTGACGGCATTCTCGCCACAGCGCAGGCGCACGGTTACGCCACCATCGTCTTCAGCAGCGACAACGACTCCGACCAAGAGCGTAAGAACCTCGCCGCGCTCAGGAGCGCGGGGGTGACGGGCATCATCTGGGAGCCTGTGAGCATGGAGAGCCTCACCCTGCGTGACGAGCTCGTTGCGCAGGGTGTCAAGCTCGTCACCATGGGGCCCTACGGCGGCGACCGGTCGTTTCTGCTCCCCTACGAGTCCGCGGCCTATGACATCACGACCGAGCTTGTGGGCCGCGGGCACGAGCGAATTGCGTGCCTCGTTCGGGAGGGGCGTCGAACGACGGACTTCATCAGGGGGTTTCGCAAGGCGCTCTTTGAGAGCGGGATGGCCTTCGACGAGTCCCTCGTGTACCACGAGTCATGCGAAACCCTACTCGACAAGATCGGAAGACGTGACATCACGGGCGTTGTCTGCTCGCACTACCACCTGGCCCGTTCGCTCTTCTCGCGCCTCGCCGCCCTTCACTACCACACCCCCGAGGACTACTCGCTCGTCTCGCTGCGAAACGACGCGGGCAGTTCCTGGAGCGAGGACACCGACGAGGCCATCTCCACCTACACAATCAGAAACGCGGAGTTCGGGCGCATCGCCTGCAGGAGCCTCGTTCAAAAGATTGAGAACCGCGAGGAGGCGCTGAGCTTTGCCCAGATGCTCGCGCTCGATAACGAGAGCTCCCTTGGGGCTCCCCCGTCGAGCGGCTCGAAGCGCGTCATCGTAGTGGGGAGCATCAACATAGACACGCGCCTCGAAGTAGCAAGCCTGCCCGTGAGCGGGGCCACGGTGAGCGCCCACACGTCCCTGGAGTACTTGGGGGGCAAGGGCGCAAACCAGGCCATCGGAGTCTCGAGACTGGGCAACCCGGTGACGCTCGTTGGCAACGTGGGCTCCGACCCCTTCTCTGACCTCGTCTACCGCGACCTCGAGCGCTGGAACGTAAACGCGGAGGGCGTCTACCGCAGCACTGGGAAGGAGACGGGAAGGGCCTTCATCTTCGTGAGCCCAGCGGGCGAATCAATGATCACCATTCTGTCCGGAGCCAACGCGAGCCTCCACGCAGACGACATCGTCTCACGAGAGGCCTTCTTCGAGGGAGCGAAGTGCTGCCTCGTCCCGTCCGAGGTTCCCATGGACGCCGTCGTTGCCGCCTGTCAGCTGGCAAGGCGACACGGGGCGCTCACCATCGTCAAGCCATCCGCGTGCGACCGCCTTCCGTCCGAGCTCCTGCCCCTGGTGGACATACTCGTCCCCAACGAGCTGGAGCTCGCAACCATCTGTCCCGAGGGAGAGGACGTCGAGGGCAGGGCGCGGACTCTCAGGGGGCGCGGCGCCGGCACGGTCATCGTCACGCTCGGGGAGCGTGGTTGCTACCTGTGCTCGGAGGGCCTGGAGCGCCACCTTTCCGCCCCGTCCATGAACCCCGTCGACACCACTGGCGCCGGAGACGCCTTCATCAGCGCCCTGGCCTCATGCCTGCTTGGAAACGACGACCTGGTTACCGCGGCACGAAAGGCAAACTACGCCGCGGCGTACAGCATCACACGCTTCGGGGTGGCCAGCTCGCTCATCGACCGCTACTCACTTGACCGTGCCTTCCAGCAGGGTCTCGCGGAACGCGAGTAGCCCACCGCAAGCCGGGCGCGACGACGCCGAGGTTGCCGCAAAACGCGGACGCCCGAGGCCGGCACTGCCGCAAGGCGGGCGCTGCCACAAAACGCAGGCGGTTGGGTGTTTGCCCCTCCCCGCGCTCGGCAAGAGGTCCTTCTCGCCAGAAAACCCGTGCGATTGGGCGGCACGTTTGATACCCGCGGCCTCTCTCGGCAGCATTTTGCCAGGAAACGGGGACGGCTGGGCGCCCCATGCCGCCCCGGACGCGCTCGCATATCAAACGTGCCACCCAATCGCGGGCCGTTTTGGCCGCAGCGGGCAGAGGCAGGCGGCGAGAAGAACGTTCTCCTCGCCGCCCGCTTGGCACATCCCGCGCCCGCTACTCGGACTCGCCGGCGCCCTCCTCGGACGCGGAGCCCCCGAGCAGCAGGCGGCGCATGACCTGCTCGGGGCTGCCCTCGGAGTCGTAGCGGGCGAGCGCGGTGATCTTCTCCTGCATGCGGAACTCGTGCACCTCGTCCTCGAGCTCGCGCACGCGGCGGCGCAGCTCCTCGAGCTCGTCCTCGCGCTCGAGCATCCGCTCGCGCATGTCGAGGATGCGCACCACGCCGGCGAGGTTGATGCCCTCGTCCGTGAGCTTTGAGATGAGGTTGAGCCGCTCGATGTCGGACTGCGAGTACAGGCGCGTGTTGCCGCGCGAGCGCCCGGGCGTCACGAGGCCCTTCTGCTCGTAGACGCGCAGCGTCTGCGGGTGCATGCCTGTGAGCTCGGCGGCAACGCTGATCATGTAGAGGGGCTTGTTCCGGTCTCGTCCGCCGCGCTCCTCGCGACCGTCCCGCTCGCGCCCCCTGCCCTCGCTAGCGCCCAGTGCCATAGCGGTTGACCTCCTCGCGATAGTCGCGCGTATCGGCGTCGCGCAGCGCCGTGAGGGCGTCGCGCTCCTTCTTGGTGAGCATCGTCGGGACCTTCACGCGCACCGTCACGTAGAGCGCACCGCGCGTCCCCTTGCGCTTGACGTTGGGGGCGCCCAGGTCGCGGAAGCGGAACGTCTTCCCGTCCTGCGTCCCGGCCGGCACCTTGAGACGAACCTCGGTGCCGTCGGGCGTGGGGACGTCCACGGTCGCGCCGAGCGTGGCCTCGAAGATGCTGAGCGGCAGCTCCATGCGCACGTCCGCTCCGTCGCGCTTGAACAGCGGGTGCTCGGCCACGTTCGTGGTGATGACGAGGTCGCCGCGGTCGCCGCCGTTGGTCCCGTACTCCCCGCGCCCGCGGTAGCGGAGCTTGCCCCCGTTGACCGCGCCGGCCGGGATCTTGATCGTGAGCGTCTGCTCCTCGCCCGTCGAGGGGACGCGGTAGGTCGCCTTGCGCGTTGCCCCGCGGAAGGCCTCCTCGGCCGAGACGTCCACGGACATGGTAAGGTCGCCGCCCTTGGTGGGACGGTTCCCCGCCCCGCGCGCCCCCGCGGCCCCGCCGAAGATCGACGAGAAGTCAAACCCGCCGAAGGCGCCGTCGCCGCTGCGCATGTTGTTGAAGATGTCGGACCAGTCTCCGCCCACGTTGGTCGTGTAGGCGTAGCGCCCGCGTCCGCCGGAACCCCCGAAGTCAGCCCCGGGGATGCCGCCAAACATGAGCAGCTGATCGTACTCGCGGCGCTTCTGGGGGTCGGAAAGCGTGGTGTACGCCTCGCTGACCTCCTTGAACTTCTGCTCGTCCCCGCCTGCGTCCGGGTGGTACTTGGCGGCGAGCTTCCTGAACGCGCGCTTGATCTCGTCGTCGGAAGCGTCGCGCTTCACGCCCAGGACGTCGTAGTAGCTCCTCTTGGTTGCCATGGCCTCTGCACGAGCCCCCTTTCGCTCATCTCGTCGAGAAGAACCCCCTCACGGGACTCTCCCCCATCCAAAGGTCGCGCCCGGGCCACCGGGTCCGGGCGCGGTCGTTACTGCTCCTTGGCCTCGGCGTCGGGCGCGTCGTGCCCGTCCTTATCGCCGTCGCCCGCGGGCGCCCCCTCGGGCTCGACGGGACGCTTGGGCCCGCCGTAGGTCACCGTCACCATCGCGGTGCGGATGACCTTGTCGCCCATCCGGTAGCCCTTCTGGTAGACCTGGGCCACCGTCTCGTCGAACGCCTCCTTGTCCTCCACGCGACCCACCGCCTGGTGGGACAGCGGCTCGAAGGGCTCGCCGGCCGGGTCGATGGGCTCGACGCCCTCCTTGGAGAGGACGGCGAGCATCTTGGCATGCACGGCCTCGACGCCCTCGACGAACTGCTGCATCTGCGTGTCGCCCTCGGTGGCCCCGGCGTGCTCGATGGCGCGCTCCATGTCATCGATCACGGGCAGCAGGCTGCACACGAGCTGCTCGGCAGCGCGCTCCTTCTCGGCCAGGCGCTCGGCCGCGGTGCGGCGGCGGTAGTTGTCCCAGTCCGCCTGCAGGCGCAGCATGCGCTCCCGGGCGTCGGCGGCCTCCTTCTTGGCCGCCTCGATGTCGTCCTCCACGGAGGCGAGCTTCTTCTGGAGCTCGTCGCGCTCGGCGCGCAGCTTGCCGGCGTCGGCCGCCAGCTCGCGCTCCGCGGCCTCCTCCCCGGCGCGGATCGCGGCCTCCACGCGGGCGCGCTCCTCCTCCGGGTCAAGCTCGGCCGCCTCGGCGCCGTCAGCGCCCTCGGGAGCCTGCTCGCCGGCCTCCGCCTCGCTGGCCTCCGCGGCCTCGTGTCTCTCGTCGTCCCTCTCGTCCTCGACCTCGATGGGCACCTTCACGTCACCCTCCTCGACGTTACCGGGGAGGCGGCCCCGCAGAGCCGCCTCCGGTCAGACTTCCCTGCGCGAGAAACCCCGCGCGACTAGTTGTTCTTGTCGTCGTCGACGACCTCGTAGTCGGCGTCCACGACGTCGCTGGCGGGATCGGAGCCGGCGGCGGAGCCGTTTGCGGTCTGGTCCTGCGTGGCCGCGTAGACGACCTCGGCGAGCTTGTGGCCGACCTCCTGGAGCTTGTCGCCCGCGGCGCGGATGGCGTCCACGTCGTTGCCCTCGAGGGCCTTCTTGGCGGCGGCCACGGCATCCTCGGCGTCCTTCTTCTGGTCGGCCGGGACCTTGTCGCCCAGGTCCTTCAGGGTCTGCTCGGTGGAGTAGGCGAGGCTGTCGACCTGGTTGCGGACCTCGATCTCGTCCTTGTGCTTCTTGTCCTCCTCGGCGTGGGCCTCGGCGTCCTTGACCATGCGGTCGACCTCGTCGTCGGAGAGGGCGGTGGAGCCGGAGATGGTGATCTGCTGGCTCTTGCCGGTGGCCTTGTCCTTGGCGGTGACCTTCACGATGCCGTTGGCGTCGATGTCGAAGGTGACCTCGATCTGCGGCACGCCGCGGCGGGCGGCCGGGATGCCGGAGAGCGTGAACTTGCCGAGGGACTTGTTGTCCGCGGCCATCTCGCGCTCGCCCTGCAGGACGTTGATCTCGACGGACGTCTGGTTGTCGGCGGCCGTGGAGTAGATCTCGGTCTTGGAGGTCGGGATCGTGGTGTTGCGGTCGATCATCTTGGTCATGACGCCGCCCATGGTCTCGACGCCCAGGGAGAGCGGCGTGACGTCGAGCAGCAGGATGCCCGAGACGTCGCCGGTGAGGACGCCGCCCTGGACGGCCGCGCCGTCGGCGACGACCTCGTCCGGGTTCACAGACATGTTGGGCTGCTTGCCGGTCATCTGCTTGACGAGCTCCTGCACGGCGGGCATGCGGGACGAGCCGCCGACGAGGATGACCTCGTTGACCTCGGAGATCTGGAGGTTGGCGTCACGCAGGGCCTTGGTGACGGGCTCCTTGCAGCGGTCGAGCAGGTCACGCGTGATGCGCTCGAACTCGGCACGGGTCAGCGTGTAGTCGAGGTGCTTGGGGCCGGTGGCGTCAGCGGTGATGAACGGCAGGTTGATCTGGGCCTGCTGAGCGGAGGAGAGCTCCTTCTTGGCGTTCTCCGCGGCCTCCTTGAGACGCTGCAGGGCCATCGGGTCACGGCGCAGGTCGATGCCGTTGTCGGACTGGAACTTGTCGGCCATCCAGTCGATGACGCGCTGATCCCAGTCGTCGCCGCCGAGGTGGTTGTCGCCGTTGGTGGCGAGGACCTCCACGACGCCGTCGGCGAGGTCGAGCAGGGACACGTCGAAGGTGCCGCCGCCCAGGTCGAAGACGAGGACCTTCTGGTCGATGCCCTTCTTGTCGAGGCCGTAGGCCAGGGCCGCGGCCGTGGGCTCGTTGACGATGCGCTGGACGTTGAGGCCGGCGATCTTGCCGGCGTCCTTGGTGGCCTGACGCTGCGCGTCGTTGAAGTAGGCCGGGACGGTGATGACCGCGTCGGTGACGGGCTCGCCGAGGTACTTCTCGGCGTCAGCCTTCATCTTGGAGAGGATCATGGCGCTGATCTGCTCCGGGGTGAAGTCCTCGCCGTCGATCTCCACGACGGCGCGGTTGCCGGTGCCGCTCTTGACCTTGTACGGGACGGTCTTGAGCTCAGAACCGACCTCGTCGTAGCGACGGCCCATGAAGCGCTTGATCGAGAAGACGGTGTTGGTGGGGTTGGTGACGGCCTGGTTCTTGGCCGCCTTGCCCACGATGCGGTCGCCGTCGGAGCGGAAGCCCACGACGGACGGGGTGGTGCGGTCGCCCTCGGCGTTGACGATGATCGTGGGCTCGCCGCCCTCGAGGACCGCCATCGCGGAGTTGGTGGTGCCCAGGTCGATACCAAGAATCTTGCCCATGGCTGCTCTCCTTCGTTGTGCGTGGGACGGGCGTCGCCCGGCCCTTCGCGTGATTCCACGTTGCTGTACGGTGGAGTTTATCCCCCATGCGCTTCGATTCTATACATAATCTAAGTCTCCACACATTAGATTTTTTGAAGTGTGGATTTGAGGGGGTCACGCGGCGGCGAGAAGGGCAGGGCTGGGCGGCAGCGCGGCTTTTGCCCGCACTTCTCGCCCGCACTTCTCGCCCGCACTTGAGGAGTGCGGGCATCCGGCGGCTACCACGGCATCGAATGCGGCGTCCTTCTCGACGTACGTACGCAAGTGCCCGCTCGGGGCCATCCCAAGCGGGCACTTATCAGGTGCGGCCATCTAGTGCGGGGCAAGCGGCCCCGGCACATCGCGCTACAGCGCCCGGTGCTCGAAGCGGCCACCCTCGTACACGCCGAAGCTCGCGGAGCCGTCCTTGGGGATGCCCACGGAGCCGGGGTTGAAGGCCCACGTGCCCGGGCGTCCCGCCGCAGGCTCGCTCACCTTGATGTGCGTGTGGCCGTAGACGATCGCGGAGCGCTCCGGCAGCGCGGGCCACGCGTCCACGCTGTTGTGGTAGCCGGGCCCGTAGACGTGCCCGTGCGTGAGGAAGAGCGTCATGCCCGCGGCCTCGTCGAGAAGCACGTTGTGGTCGGCCATGCAGGGGAAGCCGAGCACCATCTGGTCGACCTCGGCCTCGCAGTTGCCGCGCACGGCGATGATCTGCGGCGCGATGGAGTTGAGCATCTCGATGACGCGCTTGGGGGCGTAGTCGGCCGGGAGGTCGTTTCTCGGCCCGTGGTAGAGCAGGTCGCCGAGAAGGACCACTCGGTCGGGGCTCTCGGACTCGATGGCGAACATGAGGCGCGCGCACGCGTCGGCAGCGCCGTGGATGTCCGATGCGATGACGAGCTTCATGGGGGCTCCTTTCGTCGCGCCGTCAGCTGGGGTCATTCTAGCGTCGAGAGGGCGTGCGCGACGACGAGCTCCCGGACGGCGGACAGCTCGGAGAGCGAGTGCGGCCAGGGGGTGACGAACGTCCCCGAGGCGCGCAGGCGTCCCGCCAGGCCGGCGAGCACGTCACGGCGGGCGTGCGTCCCGAGCGCCATGAGCAGCGGGGCGAGAAGGACCTCGCCCTCCGCCCTTGCCTCGAGCAGGCCGGGGAGGGACTCCGGGGTCCCCACGACGACGTCCTTCCGGCCGAGCCCGGCGAGCGCCCGGCCAAGCTGGTCGAAGGCGGCGGCGCACTCCCTGCCGCGGTGCCCCGCGAGGGCGACGACGCGCCCGGGGCGCGCCGGCAGGGCCCGGTCAAGGGCGGACGCCACGACGAGCCGGTCCCCCGCCCCGGCGAGCAGCGCGGGCGCGAGGCGAAGCGACTCGAAGCCGGGGGCCGCGTCGCGCACCGCCTCGGCGCACAGGCGCGTGAGGCGCCCGTCTAGTGGTGGCAGGCGTTGTCCGCCGTCATCTCGGGCAGCTCGCCGGCGGCGGCCATGCGCGCGACGTCACCCACGCCCGGCGTCTGGTTCTCAAAGAGCACGCGAATGCCCGCCTGGGCAAAGCCCATCATCGGGCGCATGCCCATGCCCGCGGCCACGATCGCGTCGATGCCGTTCTCGGCGAGAAGCGCCACCGGGCGCATGCAGCCGCCCTCCTCGTGGGGCGGGTTGTCGATGACGCTCACGGCGCCGAGCTCTCCGTCCTCCACCTCGACCACGGTGAAGCAGTCGCAGTGGCCAAAGTGGCCGGAGCGCTCGCAGTCGAGGCCGCCCCTGCCGAGGGTGGGGATGGCAACCTTCATGGGACTCTCCCTTCGCGGCGCGCGGCGGGTGCCGCACCCGTCATGAAAACGGTCTTTTCGACGATTGTAAGCGGTTTTTTGGCGGTGCTCCAAGTATCGCGTTTTTTCGCACGCCCGGTACCTGCGGCTTTGGGGGCGAAGGGCGGCGGGCTACCCGAGGGTCCCTCCAAAATCCACTGACAACCGAATCTGGCGGCGGCGCCGACGGGCCGCGGAGGCCGGACGTGCGCCGGCCGTGCCGGGACGCCCGCGTCCGCCGCCCCAGCTTGTTGGGCCCGCTGGCGCAAAACCGGCCCCTCCCGCACCCGCGCGGGCCTACCATGGGGTAACGCGCGCCGCGAGGGGCGGCGCCTGGGGAGAGGAACGCCATGAAGTACCTGATCGTCGGCGGCGTTGCCGCGGGGACCAAGGCGGCGGCGAAGATCAAGCGCTGCGACCGCTCGGCAGAGGTCAAAGTCGTCACCAAGGGCCGGGACATCAGCTACGCGGGGTGCGGGCTGCCCTACTACGTGAGCGGAGACATCCCAACGCGAGACGGGCTCATCGTCAACACGCCGGACGCCTACGCCGCCCTCACCGGCGTCGAGGTGGAGACGGGCGTCGAGGCGACCGCGCTCGACGCGGCGGCGCACGAGGTGAGCGTCCGCCGCTCGGACGGCTCGACGGGCGTCGAGAAGTACGACCGCCTGGTCATGGCCACGGGGGCGGAGCCCTTCGTCCCTCCCGTGCCCGGAACCGACCTCCCGGGCGTCTTCTGCATGCGCACGCCCGACGACGCGTGCGGCCTGCGCGACTACGCGGACGAGCGCGGCGCGCGGCGCGCCGTGGTGGTGGGCGCCGGGTTCATCGGACTCGAGTGCGCCGAGGGACTTCTCGCCCGCGGCATCTCCGTCACCGTGGTGGACGCGATGCCGCAGATCCTCCCCAACGTCTTTGACCCCGAGATTGCCGGCTTCGCAAAGCGCCAGCTCAAGGCCGCCGGGGTCCGCGTGGTCAACGGGGCGTCGCTCACGGGCGTGACGGGCTCCGGGCACGTCGAGGCAGTGGAGACGAGCGCGGGCACGTTCCCGGCCGACGTGGTGGTCCTGGCCATCGGCATCCGCCCGGCGACCGCG
This sequence comes from Olsenella sp. An188, assembly GCF_002160255.1. GTDB lineage: Bacteria > Actinomycetota > Coriobacteriia > Coriobacteriales > Atopobiaceae > Thermophilibacter > Thermophilibacter avistercoris. The sequence continues at coordinate 65,083 of NZ_NFKF01000007.1, forward strand.
TGGCTCGAGGGGTCGGGCGTCGAGCTGCACAAGGGCACCGTGGTGGTGGACGAGTACGGCGCCACCAACCTGGAGGACGTCTACGCCGCCGGCGACTGCGCCGAGGTCAGAAACGCCATCACCGGCGCCCCGCAGTGGAGTGCCATGGGGTCCACCGCGAACATCGCCGCGCGCGCCATCGCCCGCACCCTCACGGGCACGCCGACGCCCTATCCCGGCGTGCTCGGGACCGGCGTCGTGCGCCTGCTCCCCACGCTCAACGCCGGGCGCACCGGACTCACCGAGGCGGCCGCGCGCGAGGCGGGGCTCGAGGCGGTGAGCGTGGTCTCGGTCGTGGACGACAAGGCGCACTACTACCCCGGCTCCTCGAGCTTCTTCATCAAGCTCGTGGCGTGCCGCAAGACCCACCGGCTGCTCGGCGTGCAGGTGCTCGGCGCCGGCGCGGTCGACAAGGTCGTAGACGTCATGGTCACGGCGCTCTACCAGAAGATGCGCGTCGAGGACCTCGACATGATGGACTTCGCGTACGCACCGCCCTTCTCGACGGCCATCCACCCGCTGGTCACGACCGCCTACATCCTCGAGAACAAGCTCGCGGGCGAGCTGGAGAGCTTCACCCCCGCCGAGTACGCGGCGGGCGCCGCGGCGGACTACGAGGTCATCGACGCGCTGCCCGCGCCCACGATCGCCGGCGCACGCTGGGTTGACCTCACCAAGGTGGGGCCGGAGGGCATCCCCGGGGTCGAGAAGGACGCCCGGCTGCTGCTCGTCTGCGCCAAGGGCAAGCGGGGCTACTTCCTGCAGAACCGCCTCAAGGCGGCCGGCTACACCGCCACGCGCGTGCTCGAGGGCGGCGTCACGTTCAACGAGGTGCGCGTGCCGCGGCGTGCCGGCAAGTTGCCCGCGGCGGAGGTCAAGCGCCTCAAGGGCATGGGCTGCCTGCAGGACAAGCGCTACGACGACGTCTTCAACATCCGCGTGATCACGCGCAACGGCAAGATCACCGTGGCCGAGCAGCGCGCCGTGGCCGAGGCGGCCGAGCGCTTCGGCTCGGGCGAGGTCACCATGACCACGCGCCTCACGCTCGAGATCCAGGGGGTGCCCTACGACAGCATCGAGCCGTGCATTTCCTTCCTCCAGGACCACGGCCTCGACGCCGGCGGCACCGGCTCCAAGGTCCGCCCGGTGGTGAGCTGCAAGGGGACCACGTGCCAATACGGCCTCATCGACACCTTTGAGCTCTCCGAGAAGCTCCACGAGCGCTTCTACGTGGGCTACCACGGCGTCGAGCTGCCGCACAAGTTCAAGATCGCCGTGGGCGGGTGCCCCAACATGTGCGTCAAGCCCGACCTCAACGACCTGGGCATCGTTGGGCAGCGCGTGCCAGAGATCGACCTGGAGAAGTGCCGCGCGTGCAAGGTCTGCCAGGTCGTGAAGGCCTGCCCGATGGGAGACGCGCAGGTGGAGCCGGACGGCAAGGTCACCATCGACGGGTCCGCGTGCAACCACTGCGGGCGCTGCGTGGGAAGCTGCCCGTTCGGCGCCGTGACCGAGGGGCTTTGCGGCTACAAGGTCTACATTGGCGGCCGCTGGGGCAAGAAGACCGCGCACGGCCGCGCGCTGGACAAGATCTTCACGAGCGAGGACGAGGTCATGGACGTCGTGGAGCGCGCCATCCTCTTCTTCCGCGACGAGGGCCAAAGCGGCGAGCGCTTTGCCGACACCGTGGCGCGCCTCGGGTTTGACTACGTGCAGGACAAGCTGCTGACGGCGCCGATCGACAAGGAGGCCATCCTGGCCAAGAACGTCACCGGCGGCGCCACCTGCTAGGACACGATGGGCGGACGCCCCCGACGGGAGGGGCGCCCGCCCTTGGAGCCATCGACCAGAGGGGTGCGTCATGGGCATGGGGCCGCCGCGTGGATTCTGGCAAGTTCCTGAGAGCGGTTTCCGGGCCGCCGTCCAAGGCGGCCAGACGGCGAGAAGGACGCACCGCCTTTCTCGCCGCCCTTCTCGCCCGGGCGTGCGCCGAATCCTAGACCTCCCCAGAGCCGGCGTCGGAGTTGGGCGTAAGGGACGCGACCGGCGAGAGGAGCACGCGGCCGTGGCCGCGGTAGACGTTGACCAGGCCCTCGCCCGAGACCGCGGAGCCGATGAGCGACTTGCCGCTGCGCTCGACGGAGAAGCTGAGGTTCTCCGACCAGGCGATGGCGAAGTTGCCGTCCACCTTGAGCTCGTCCCCGTCGAGGTCCACGGTGACGAGCTCGCTCGCGGGAACCGGCGACTCGAGCGCAACCACGCCCGAGCCCTCGAGGCCGAGGTTGAACAGTCCCTCATTGCCCGCGGCCATGGCGCTCGGACGCTTGACCATGATCGCGCGGTGACGGATATCGGACGTGCAGGCCATGAACAGGCCGTCGTTGACCACCATGGTCCCGCCCATGTCTGCCTGCGGGCTCATGAGAAGGATGTGGCGGTAGGTGGGCTCGCAGACGATGGTGCCGGTGCCCACGTACTCCGGCTTGATTGCCGACTCGCCGGTAACCGAGCCGCGGATGGCCTTGCCGAAGAAGTCTCCCACGCCCTTGACGCCCGTCGTTGCCTGGACGCTGCCTGCGGTCCACTGCATGGCGCCGGCCTGCAGCGTCACGCCCACGCGGCCGTCGAGCTCGCAGACGAGCTGACGCCGGCGCACGCCCATCTCGGCGGCAAAGTACGCGGCGATGGCGCCGCCGTAGGGCACCGAGAGGTCGCGCTGCCACTCGGCGACCCTGAAGGGGCCCTTCTCGGCGATGACCTGGGCGTCGTCGTTGTCGAGGAAGTTGTAGATGCGCATGGCGGACCTCCTTGGTCGGGGTGGGTGAGGCAAGCGTGCGGCATCGACGCAGGAGGGCGGGCGTCTTTTCGGCGGGTGGCAAGGGCGAGGCGGGCTATGCGGGGCAGGCTATAGCGCTGCCGTGCGCGGGCGGCCTCCCGTGGGGCGCGGCCCCACACCCGCATCGTGTACACCGCCGCCGGGCCGAGGTTCTTCTTGACAAGCCGTCTAGCTGGGCTTTTGCGAGAAGAACCTCGGCTTGGCCCTCCCGCGGGGTGTACACGATGCGGCTCGGCGGCACCAGCCCGCATAAAGCGACCGCGGTCCCGTCCGCTGACGGGGGCCGCAGCCTCGGTTGCACGTGGCTCGATTTTGCTGGCGAGAGGGACGACTAGTCGTAGTAGCCTCGCACGCCGAACAGGATGCTCTCCATCTCGCCGTAGGGCGCGTAGATTCCGATTGACTTCTCCGCTGAGAGCAGCCCGTCGTCGTCGCGCTCAAGCGACGGGATTGCGGCCGCCGCCTTTTCTAGCGTGGTCGGGAAGATGACCTCCCCGTCGACCACGACCTCGATTTCCGGGAACACCTCCACCGCGACGCAGGTGTCGTCCTCGTCATAGTAGACGTGAAACGAGCCGTAGTCGTCGGTCGTGTTCTCGCTGGAGAGGGACTTCCTGAACTCCTCGAACTCGGGGCCCGCGGCCTTGCGAACGGCCTCGCGGGTGGCACCGAGCTTGATGGGGCCTACGCTAGTTAGAGGATTGGCGGTTAGATGGAGCATCCCTCTTTCCCTTCTTTAGCGACCCGAAGAAGGTCCCAAACGCCTCCCCGGCCGCTTTGCCCACGCTCTGAGCGGTCTCGGCCGCAGCCGCTCCAGCGCCAGCAGCTACGTCCGCAACCGCCGATCCAGCGGCAGATGCGCCGGAGGCAATCGCCCCACCAGCAGCTTTCGCCGCGGACAGGCCCGTCTCCCTCGCCTTCTCGAGCGCTTCGGCACGCTCCTTTTCGCGCAGGTCGGCACGTAGGGCGGCAACGTCTGGGTAGACTTCCTCGTCAATTCCCGAAAGCGGGAGAGACCGCAGATAGCGACGCAGCCGCTCCGCGCTCGGTTTGAAGGAGGCGTAGGTAACCCCGCCTGAGATGGCGCCTCCTATCACCGGCACCACCTTGCCCACGCCCTTGGCAAATGTCTGCTTGGTCATGTTCACGCCCAGAAAATGGAGAACCTTCTTCATTGGGGTGTAGAAGAAAGTCTTGGTGAGCGCCTGTCGCTCGATATGTTTGGCGACCCCCTGCTGCGCGGCGCTCGCAGCAAACTTGGTAATGCTGTTCGCAACCTCGCCGACCCCAAGCATGATCCCCATGAGCGCAACGAGCTGGGCCACGGTCTCGTCGTCAACCTCGTCGTCTTCGTTCAGGAACGACTGCCAGCCATATAGATAGGCGAGTTTTTGCTCGACCCTCATGACGTGGGCAAAGTATTGCGCGAGATCGGCTGGAATAGTCCCCGCCATGGCAACTCCGCCAGGGATTCCCGCAAGAAACGAGATTGCCGCGCACTTCTGCGTTTCAAAGTCAACAACGGCCAGAGCGATGGCGTCTATGTCCGAGGGCGAAACTCCCGCTTCGAGCGGGGTGGTCTCGACAGCATAGTCAGCATCGACCTCGGGGCATCGCTTTTTGAGCTCTGCCCTGAGGAAGGAGCCCCTGTCTATCCTGACCCCTGTAAGGCTGGCGGCACGAGCCATGATCTTCTCGGCAAACTCCTCCGCATCCGAGTCTGACGGAAGGACAGCGCGCTCCACGGCAGTCTCTACGGACAGCTCGTCGCTTTTCTCGCTCATGATTCCACCCTTTCACGCAGCACCGAGACGGCCGAAACCTAGGCAGCCTCGCCCTCCACCGGAGCCTCACGCCACACGAAGCTAACGGTCACATCCTCGCCGAGCGCTGCATAGAAGAGCTGCCTGATCTGGTTTTCCGCCTCGGCTTGAGCCTCATCAAGAAGTCCTCCCTCAACAGCCTGCGCCTCGCTCTGCTCAACGCACCAGCGCTGGAAGGCGTCGACGTCCCCCACCTCGATAGGGTTAAGGACATTGTTTCTCTCCTCCAGCACGCCAGATGACTCCATGTCCGGGGTATTGGAGATGATGTAGGCGGGGTCAAGCGTGATTGTCAGGTTATTGTCCCGAGCCTCAATCCCCGCAGTCTCAAGGTTAACGCCTGCCTTGAGGGTTCCCTCGTAGCGATACCAGAAGCTGTTATCCGTAAACGGAATGTCAAACAGTCCGAAGAACGATGCCGAGTCACCCTGCTTGTCCACGATGCTGTAGTCCTGAGAGACCGAGACGAGCTCGTTTTGCTCAACAATGCGTCCGAACACGGCGGAAGCGCTCGCGCCGATATTGTCCGACGGGTTGTAATTTGAGATGAACAGCGTCCCCACGATGCCGAGCACCAGACCAACCACCGCGCAGATGCCGCCGACCTTGAACGACTTGGCCGTACTTTTGTCCACTTTGATTCCCATTGCGATACCCCTCGTTCGCTTGCTTCGTTTTGGCTCTCTATAGAGAGCATGTCTCGACTATAGCGCTCATATCCTTACCCGCATGGACAACGTAGAGGAGAAACGGGCCATCGGCTCCCGAATACGGGCCGAGCGCACCCGGGGCGGCATATCTCAGCGCGAGCTCGCGCTCATGACGGGCACGAGCCGCTCCTATCTCTGGAAAATCGAGACAGGAGCGGCCGACGTTGGCATCGACGTGCTTATCCGCATCGCCCGTGCGCTCGACGTGCGCGTGCGGGACCTGATTGAGTTCTAGGCGACGGTCAGCTATTCCTCAATGCGCAGGATTTCATTGATGTCGAAATCTCCGCTATAGAAGGCACTGTTGACGTCAAACCACTCGTCGTATATATCAGATCTGCCGTCGTACCACGCATCGTAAACGTCAGACCGGCCGTCATACCAGACGTCGTACTCATCGCTCTTTGTGTCATACCACTCATCGTACGGGACCGTATCGTAGGCATCAGCAAGAACGCCGTCATAATACTGATCGTACATGACCTCAAAGCCCTCATCGTAAATTGCGTCGTAGTACCCCTCAAACGCATCGTCATAGATGAGGTCGTAGAGGTCATCCATCGCATCTTCGAGGGCATCTCTATCGCCATGGTCGACTGTCGACACCACGGAGCGGTAATACTGGCGCGCGTTCTCAAGAGTGCGCGCACTCAGCCCCTCCGTTTCGCTCACAGCGAGGCTATACCAGTCCTGTACGGCCTGGACGTTTGCAACATATCCGTCATAAGTATCTCCCACCTCAGCAAAAAGCGTAGTCTGCGCATCGAGGAGACCCTGCTGAGTATCGGCAAAATCCTTTTCGATCTGCTCGATAATCGCCTCAGGACTTCCCTCAGCCGGAGCTGGAGTCTCCTCGAAGCTACCCTCTTCCCCCTGGGCAGTGGGAACCGTCTCGCTCTGAGACTGAGCGCCCCGGGTCGCGTCGCCCGACTGCGAGTTCGCCTCGCCTCCGGAGCAAGCCACCAACGTGAGGCCCAGCACCGCAGCCAACGCAATCTGCCAAATCTTTCTCATGCCTTTCCTCCTTTACCCAAGGCCGTTTCCATTGGCGTCGGCCACGACAAGCGCCGACACCGCATCTCCCAGATAGGCAAACGAACTCCTGCCAAACGCAAGCTCAACGGGCACGCCGTTCTCCTCCTCATGCAGAAAGCGCGCAAGGGACTGGACGAGAAGCGCGATCATGTCGTCGTCTCCCGCAAAGCCGTCGGCCATCGACGCCACAAGCCCCCGTATCGTCCTTTGGGCCTCCGGGTCGGACGGAGCCACACCCGAGCTCACCAAGCTCCTCACGCCCTCAGCAAGCACGCTCACCTGCCCATCGTTCTTCTCGCCGCAAACCGCGCGCCATATCTCATGCACAAAGCGCCTGAGTGCCGCTTTCACGCGTTCACGCTTCTCAGCCGAGAAGCCTCGCGCACATCCAGACACGTCAAGCGCGCGGTCGGCACTTGCCAAAAGCCCGCGTTCCATCACGCCGTACAGACGGTTCTCAGGCAGACACGCAGTCGCTGCGCCAAGTCGCCTGATTGACTCCAGCTGAGCATCCAGCCGCCTGCGCCGCTCACATAAGCTCAGGGCCTTCTTCTGGAGCGCCTTCGCAAAGGCATCGCCCTCCTCAAGCATGTCGCCCACCATCCCGGCAACTTCCACCTGCGTGAACCCCGCGCCAACGAGTTGGCGGACCAGATAAAACGCGAGAAGATCACCCTCGTCGAAGCGCGAGTATCCTGGCTTCATCACAGCTGGCTCCCAGAAGCCAAGGCCGTCCTGGCTGGTGTTCTTGTTGCACAGGTTCTGAATGACGTGACGCTCAAGCCCAGTCAGACGCTCGACCTCCGACCTTTTCCACATAGGCACCTCCCTCCCTACAGATGCTGTACCGCCCGGAAGCCGGGCGGCAAGAAGAGGATTCGCCCGTACCGCGACACGATTCATGCCACCGCATGAGTGCGCGCCGTGTGTTCCGTCAATCATTCGGTCCCCCCCTTCGACTGCTGGCTCCGGCGATTCCGGGGCCGTCCGAAAGAGGGCTTGTTATTTTCGCGAGCGGACGGGCTCGCCTGGTCGCTACGCCTTTCTCACCTGACGGCGCAGCGCGATTGCCCAGGCAGCAAATGCGATTGCGGCGATGCCCGCCACCAGGTAGACCCAGCGGGCCTCGCCCCAGTCGTAGGAGCTGCTCGGGATGACTCCGCAATCCTCGAAATCCCAGGTGAGGAGCATGCTCATCGCAATCGCAAGTACGGAGAACACGATGACGGGCACCGGTTTTCTAAGCGCGGAGAACAGAAGCGTCAGCACGCCCAGAACCGCGGGCGCAACCGTGGCGGGCACGTACAGCGCCGCAAACGACTCCGGCGCTGCGTTGAGGTAGATGCGTACGTACTCAAAGAGGGAGATGTCCGCAAGCTCCTCGTTTGCCAGCCCAAAGGGGTTCTCGGACAGCTCTCCCAACGCCGCGCGATAGTCTGCGGCGGCGGATGCGCACGGGAGGAAGAAGGCGGCCACCAACAAGGCAGCCATGACTATGGTCAGGGCGGCAACAATGGTATTGGCTCGAGCGGTGCCAGCCATCTCGCTCTTCTCGTCCACTTGAAGCTCCTTTCAGAGGGTTGCATCACATTCTGAAAAGGGAGCGAAGGGACTTCCTCAGTTGGCTACTGAATTTTGCGAACGGAGCGGCGGCGGCCGGCCACAAGCTCGGTCCCGGCCGACTCGACGCCTACCACGCCAGTGCCTGCTCTTCTCAGCCCTGTACACTATTTTCTATCTGCTCGTGTACTGCATGTACACTTTTTTGCGGAATTATCAGTACAAGGTGTACAGTATTTGTCAAAGCGGCGTAGAAAGGGGTGCAACAACCATGATTGAGCTCAGGCGCAAGATGGAGAAGCGCATCGAAGTGTGGTATGCCTCGACGGATCGCCGCCCGCTGCTCATCCGGGGAGCCCGACGCACCGGCAAGACCTTCCTCATCGAGCATGTCGGCGCACGGCTGGCAGGAACCAACTTCGTGAAGCTGGACTTCCAGACCAATCTGAACGCCATAAGCTCTTTGTTTGACGGACCGACCGATGACGTCGACGGCATCGTGTCCCGCATCGGCGAGTACAAGCGAACCAGGCTCAACCCGGAAACCGCACTCATCTTCTTAGACGAGGTGCAGCTTGATGAGCGCGCGCTCAACTCGCTGCGTTTTTTTGCAGACTCCAAGTGGCGCGTCATAGCCAGCGGAAGCCTCCTTGGCGTCACGACGAGGCAAAGGCACCTCCCCTTCCCGTCGGGCGTGATTCAGGAAGAGCTTCACCCGCTTGATTTCGAGGAGTTCCTTTGGGCGGCCGGCGAGTCCTTCATGGCGGAGTCCATCCGCGAGCACAGCCGGACCCTCGAGCCCTATGTGCTCCACGAGGACGCGCTGTCCCTCTACCGCCGATACCTCACCACGGGGGGCATGCCCCTCCCCGTTCGGCAGTGGTTTGAGACGCATGATGAAGCCGAGGTGGCACTGCTCCAGCGCGAGATCGATGAGACGTACACGGCGGACATGACCGACCCGGGCAACGGGATAAGCGGCGTGTCTGCAAAACGAATCTGGGACAGCATCCCCCGGCAGCTTCTTCGCGCCTCGACCAAGAAGTTCAAGTACAGCGACGTAGTGCGGGGGGGCAGGCGCGGGCGCCTACTTGAGCCTCTTGAGTGGCTCAGCGCCGCCGGCATAGTCACGATTCATGACCTCACGCGTGACACCCAGGCACCCCTGGCACCCTATAACGACGAGTCAGGCAGCTTCTTCAAGGTATACGTCTCCGACACCGGGCTCATGTTCGGCAAGTTTGGTGTCGAACCGAGCCTTGTGCTCGACCGTACGCTGAGCCCCCTGCTCTCCTCGGATTTTCGCGGGGCCCTTGCCGAGAACTATGTCATGCAGTCACTCAAAGCGAACGGCCTCAAGACGTTCTACTGGATGCCTGATGAGAACTCCGGTCGAGGAGAGGTTGACTTTGTCTTCCAGACGAGAAGCGCCGAGGTCATACCGATTGAGGTGAAGTCCGCGCGCAACGTCAGCGCCAAGAGCCTTCGTAAGCTTATGCGCGAGGGTCACTCCCCCTACGCAATCCGCCTCTCGGAGCAACAGTTTGGCAAATCTGAGGGGGAGGGTGGCACCGAGCTGCGCAGCCTACCGCTTTATGCCGCGTTTTGCATCGGAGCGAGCTGAAGCAGGGCGAGCCGAGACAGCTCGGGAAGGGCCACCCACCGCCGGGCGTCAGCACTCCGTGGCGTACACCTCATAAGACGCGTATTCAGGCGTGCCAATGAGCGAGACCTCAAAAGGAATTGACTCCCCTTCATCGGGTCGGTCGACAAGGGACAGGAATCCATACACAATGGCCCCGTCCGAGTCACGCAGTACCGCCGTAACCGCGATGTCTCCCCCGGAGCTGGCTCCAGGAGACGCCAAGCTCACGACTCCAGTAATCGCATCGAAATAACCCCCGCTAATAACCGAGACGTTTGAGACCTCGTATTGTGCGGCGGTCTCCGTACTTCTCGTTATGTTGTAGTCCTCCGGAGCTGAAATGGAGAACTCGACATCGTCCGGGGCGGTCCCGTTGCCGGCGCTCATGCCAAACCAAATCGTCTCCCCAGGGCGGATTTCCGAGAAAATCTGATCCTGAGTGAAGGCGACGGTGCCATCGGCAAGTCGTCCGACAATCGCCACCGTTGGAAACGTAATGAGCTGGTCTGGGCTGTTGTTTCTCAGGGCAATCGCGTAGTTGATGTATCCGCCGGATCCCACCGACCAGCCCGACTCCACAATCTCAAGTGGGTTCTCGTCGGTTGAGGTTGGCGCGAAAACGGGAGTCCCCGAGGACGAGTCTGGCTCAGTCCGCTGGTCTTGCTGCGTCGGCTCGGCGGTCTGCGAGGAGCTGTTGTCGGCACCGTTGGAGTCCGTGCCCAGCTGCAACAATCCAGAGTTGTACAGAGTCAGCGTAATCGCGGCAAGAAGCGAAATCACGGCCATAAGGCCGACGATCACCTGGGCAAACGATGGCCCTCGCCTCTTGGCCGACGTAGCCGGCGACGCCAGTGGGTTCCCGGGCGCGCTCGGAACGGGAGGAGTTTCGACACTCGCGGCCGCCGCCGGAGCCGCATCCGGCACGTCCTCGCCCTCGAGCGCCCGCGCGAGCTCCTCCGCGCTCTGGTAGCGCGCGCTCGGCTCCATGGCGGTCGCCCGGCGAACTATGGCGCAGGCGTCCGGGGCCACGACCTTCTCGTCAGAGAGGGCGCGCTCGTACTCGTCTACGTCGGGCACCCCGGGAAGCACGCCCGTGAGCAGGTACCCCAACACGCGGCCGATGGAATACACATCCGAGCGCGCGTCGGTCTGAGCAAAGCCGTGCTGCTCGGGCGCGGCAAAGCCGGGCGTGCCGAGCTGCGTGGTGTCGTGCGTGGCGCCCTCAGCCCTGAAGCGAGCGATGCCCAAGTCGATGAGGTGCGCGCCGTCAGCGGCAACTATCACGTTCGTCGGCGAGATGTCGCGGTGCACGACGCCGCGCGCGTGGAGGGCAGCCGCGGCCTCACACAGCTGGAGCGTGAGCTGACGCGCGTCCTTCTCGGCAAGGCGCCCGCGCGACGAGACGAACTGCTCCACGGTCTCGCCGGGCACGTAGTCGCAGACCACGACGAACTCGTCGGGCAACTCGTAGGTTGCTTCGACGCGCGGAAGGCGGGGGCAGTCACAGTCGACGAGCATGGCCCATACGACGCGGCGAGCCAGCTTGGAAGGGATGCGCTTGCGCACAAACGGGCCCGAGCCGTCAAGGGTCACGAGCTCGGTCCTGCCGCCCGCGCCGGAGGCGAGAACGCGTTCGATGTGATAGGCGTCGTCGATACCCATGGCGTGTATGACCTGCTGGTCGTTCAACCCCTCACCTCGCTCACGTTCGCGGGTCCCTCTCTAACAATAGTAGAGGTTATATTCAGTTGTGTACTGACTCCTCAGTTGGCAACTGAATTGCGGCGGGCGCGGGGCGCTGGATTGTCGGAAGCGGCCCGACGAACCGCCGCGAGCTGTGCGATCTACTCCAGCGGACCCGTTCCGAGCAGGGTCTTCACGCCGAGGCTGTACAGCTCGTCATCCGTCTCGGCACGAGAATAGCCATGCTCAATGCACCAGATGATAATGGCGTCGCGACGCACCTTGGGCCAGAGCTCGGAGACGCCGTCCAGGCGCAGCAGGCGCTGGGTCTCGCGCAGGTTACACCCGATGCCCAACGCGAGCATGATGGCCTTATCGCGCCCGAGCCGCGTCTTGCCCTTGAAGGCGTCGTAGACAAAGGTGCCGTTGAGCCCAGACGCCCTGATTACGTCCGAGCGCTTGAGGCCCCTCTCGGCGAGAAGCTCGTACAGGTAGTCGGACAGTTTGCGGTCGATCGTGAGGCCCTCGTCGAGGTAGGCCTCCGGACGAGCGGACACGCGCAGGCGCTCAAGCAGCTCTTCTGTCAGATGCTCCTCTGCCACGTCCTTCTCGCCTAGAACTTGTCCACGTGACCGGTGGCGGCGGTCGCGCGGGCGCGCAGCTCGGCCACCGCGGCGGGGATCTCTTCCACGTCGTAGGGCGTCATCTGATAGACCCAGTTGAGCCAGTTGCGGTAGAGCAGGTTGGCGTGGGCACGCCAGGTGAAGAGCGGCTGCTGCTCGGGGTCGTCGTCCGGGAAGTAGTTCTCGGGCACGCGGATGGGCAGGCCCTTGTGGAAGTCGCGCCAGAACTCGTCGGCCAAGGTGTCGCGACCGTACTCAAAGTGCCCGGTCACGTAGACCTCGTGGAAGTCGCGCGTGGCAAGCAGCGAGGGCCCGCTCGTGAAGCCCTCCGACAGCACGCAGAGCTCCGGGTGGTTGGCCAGCTCGCCGGTGTCGATCGCGGCATGGCGGCTGTGCGGCATGTAGTGGACCTCGTCGAAGCCGTTGGTGAGGAAGCTGTACTCGTCGCAGAGGCGCTGCTTGAACACGCCGAAGAGCTTGGCGCCAAGCTGACGCTTGGGGATGCCGTAGAGGTGCCAAAGCGCGCCGAGCGCGCCCCAGCACAGGTACATCGTGGAGAAGACGTGCTCCTGGCTCCAGTCCACGATCTCGCAGAACTCGTCCCAGTAGTCGACGTCCTCGTACTCGAGGTGCTCGACGGGCGCGCCCGTGATGATGAGGCCGTCGTAGTTCTTGTCGCGGAAGGCGTCGAAGGTGTCGTAGAACTTGACGAGGTGGTCCTTGGAGACGTGCGTGGACTCGTGCGTGGAGACGCGCATGAAGTCGCAGCTCACCTGCAGCGGAGACTTGGAGATGAGGCGGAGGATCTGCGTCTCGGTCTCGATCTTGGTGGGCATGAGGTTCAGGATTGCCACGCGCAGCGGGCGAATCTCCTGATGGCTGGCCACCTCCTCCTCGAGGGCGAAGATGCGCTCCTGCTGGAGGATGGTCTTGGCGGGCAGGCCGTCGGGAATGTTGATGGGCATGTCACGTCTCCGTTTCTGCACTTTACCTCGCCTAGTATACGGCCTTGGCGGCCTCCCCGGAGCCGGAGAGGGCTCGCGGCCCCCTCCCGCCCGGCCTGAGCGCCGCAAACGCGCGCCTCACACGCCTTCTCGCGTGCAGCCGCCGCGGTTTTGCTCCATACTTGCAACCATGACTACTACATTTGCCGAGCTCGGGCTTAACGAGCAGATTCTCGCCGGGGTGGAATCCCTCGGCTTCACCGCGCCGACCCCCGTCCAGGCGCAGGCCATCCCCGTCGTGCTCGAGGGGCACGACATCGTGGCCTCCGCGCAGACGGGCACGGGCAAGACGGCCGCCTTCGCGCTGCCCACGCTGCAGCTCGTCGCAGGCGAGAAGGGCAAGGGCCCGCACGCCCTCGTCGTCACCCCCACCCGCGAGCTCGCGGCGCAGATCGAGAAGGTCGTGAGCGTGGTCTGCGAGAAGACCGGCCAGCGCGCGGTCATCGTCATGGGCGGCGCCAAGTTCGACCGCCAGATCAAGGACCTCGAGCGTGGCTGCGACCTGCTCGTGGCCACCCCGGGCCGCCTCATCGACCTCATGGAGCACAAGCACGTGAGCCTCGCGCAGGTCAAGGTGCTCGTGCTGGACGAGGCGGACCGCATGCTCGACATGGGCTTCTGGCCGAGCGTCCGGCGCATCATGCACGCGCTGCCCAAGGTCCACCAGACGCTCCTCTTTTCAGCGACCATCCCGCCGTCGATCAAGTCGACCATCGACGCCCTGCTCACGGACCCCGTGACCGTGGAGATCTCGCGCGTGGGCGAGACGGCCGACACCGTTGAGGAGCACCTCTGCCCCGTCACCCAGGGCCAGAAGACCGAGCTTCTGCGCGCCCTCCTCGACACCGGCGGCGCTGCCGGCGAGAAGCCCGAGCGCGTGCTCGTGTTCTGCCGCACCAAGCACCGCGTGGACGACGTCTCCAAGACGCTCAAGAACGCCGGGGTGAAGGTGGACGTCATGCACGCCGACCGCCCGCAGCAGGCGCGTGCCCGCGCGCTCGAGCGCTTCCGCGACGGAAAGGTGCAGGTTCTCGTAGCGACCGACGTGATGAGCCGCGGCATCGACGTCTCCGGCATCGACGCGGTGGTCAACTTCGACGTCCCCATGGACCCCGAGGACTACGTGCACCGCATCGGCCGCACCGGCCGCGCCGGGGCAACCGGCCACGCCTACACCTTCGTTGCGCCCGACGAGATCAGCCCGCTTCGCGAGATCGAGTACTTCACCAAGAAGCTCGTCCCCGTGTGGGACCTGCCCGGCTTCTCCTACGACGCCGGCCGCATCATCCCGCAGGCCGGGCGCGCCACCAAGCGCTCCACGCGCACCATGTTCTCCGGCTCGCGCAGCCGCGGGCGTGGCATTGCCGGCGGTCGCTACGGACGACACTACTAGCGCGACAATTTACCCCGTCCCAATTGTCACGCTCCCAGGAGGAGAGCCATGAAGCAGACCCGCCCGTATCCGCGCGCAGTCGTCACGCGCAAGGCCGCCCGCGCGCTCGCCTCCGGGCACCCCTGGGTCTTCGAGGGCGAGGTCCTGCGCCTGGAGCCGTCGCCCGAGGACGGGCGCGCCGCCGCAAACGGCGACGTGGTGGACGTCTTCGAGGAGAACGGCACCTGGCAGGGCGCCGGCCTCCTCTCCGAGCAGAGCAAGATTCGCGTGCGCATCGTCACCCGCAACGCCAACGACCGCGTTGACGAGGCGTTCTGGCGCCGTCGCGCGCAGTGGGCCTGGCAGCACCGGCGCGCCACGATGGGCGCCCGCGCCCTCCCGGGCTGCCCGCCAGACACCAACGCCTGCCGCGTGGTCTTCTCCGAGGCCGACGGCTTCCCAGGGCTCGTCGTCGACCGCTACGAGAACGTGTTGGTCACGCAAGTCGGGACCGTGGGCATGGACCGGCTGCGCCCGGTCGTCTACCGCGCGGTCCTGGACGCCCTGGCCGCGGACGGCGAGAAGATCGACGCGGTCTTCGAGCGCAACGACTCCCCCGCCCGCGCCAAGGAGGGGCTGCCGCTCGCCAAGGGCTGGTGGGACGGCCTGCCCGCGCCGGACTCCCCGCGCGTGCTCGTGCGCGAGAACGGCCTCTCCTTCGACCTCGACGTCGAGAACAGCCAGAAGACCGGCTTCTTCCTCGACCAGAAGTACAACCGCCGCGCCGTGCGCGAGCTCGCGGCCGGGCGGCGCGTGCTCGACTGCTTCTGCCACGTGGGCCCCTTCGGACTCAACGCGGCGGCGGGAGGCGCCGAGCTCGTGCGCTGCGTGGACGTGAGCCAGACCGCCATCGACCTCGCCGGCGAGAACGCCCGCCTGAACGGCCTCGACGACCGCATGGCCTTCACCTGCGCAAACGTCCTCGACTACCTGCCCGAGCTCGCGCGCGACCGCGCGCGCCTGCGCGAGGAGGGCGGCCCGTTCGACCTCGTTGTCCTGGACCCGCCGGCCTTCACCAAGAGCCGCGGGACGGTCTCCCACGCCGCGCGCGGCTACCGCGAGATCAACTACGAGGCCCTGCGCCTGCTGCCGCGCGGCGGCTACCTCGCCACGTGCAGCTGCTCCCACTTCATGACGCGCGACCTTCTCGCCAAGGCGGTCGCCGAGGCCGCGCACCAGGCCAACGTGCAGCTCAAGCAGGTCGAGGAGCGCCAGCAGGCCCCGGACCACCCCATCCTGTGGGGCTTCCCCGAGAGCCACTACCTGGACTTTTTCATCTTCCAGGTGGTGTAGCCCCCGGCCACGAGCGCTCCCCCGCTCCCCGACGCCCGCTCAAGTGCTAAATTAGCTGCTTGATTGTCTGGCACGACCCACGGGAGTCACTATGCTCGAGCTCTTTGGTATGTTCGTCTTCGCCCTGCTTCCCATCATCTGGCTGGTCATCGCGCTCTGCGGCCTGCACATGGAGGCCTACGTCGCCAGCCTCGGCGCGCTCGTCGTCGCCGCCGCGTGCGCGGCGCTCGGCTGGCAGATGTCGCCCGTCAACATGGCGACCGCGGCGCTCGAGGGCTTTGCCATGGCCCTCTGGCCCATCGTCATCGTCATCATCGCCGCCGTGTTCACCTACAACCTCACCGTCCACACCGGGGCCATGGAGACGATCAAGCGCATGCTCTGCTCCGTCTCCGCCGACCGCCGCGTCCTCACGCTGCTCATCGGCTGGTGCTTCGGCGGCTTCCTCGAGGGCATGGCCGGCTTCGGCACCGCCGTCGCCATCCCCGCGAGCATGCTCATGGCGCTCGGGATCAGCCCCGTGACCTCGATCCTCGCCTGCCTCATCGCCAACGGCGTCCCCACGATGTTCGGCTCCATCGGCATCCCCACCACCACGCTCGCCTCCATCACCGGCATCGACGTGGTGCAGCTCTCCACCGTCCAGGCCCTCCAGGTCTTCCCGTTCGTGGTCGCCTGCCCGATCCTCATGGTCGCCCTCGTCGGCCACGGCCGCAAGGCGCTCAAGGGCACGCTGCCCATCGCGCTCGTCTCCGGCGTCTCCTTCGCCGTCAGCCTCGTCGCGGCCGCCCACTTCATCGGCGGCGACCTCCCCGACGTGGTGGCCTCCGTCGTCTCGCTCGTGCTCACCTTCGCCTACGCGCTGCACATGCACAAGAACGGCGCCGAGGTCCCGGAGGAGTACCGCCTCGACGTCGCCGAGGGTGACGACGCCCCGGCCGAGTCCGTGGCCGACAAGATCCGCGCGTGGTCCCCGTTCGCCCTCATCTTCGTGGTTCTTCTCGCCACCAGCAAGCTCGTGCCCTTCATCAACGGGCCGCTCTCGGCGATCAAGAGCACGGTCAACATCTACGCCGGCGACCCCACGGCCACGCTGACCTTCTCGTGGATCAACACCCCCGGCGTCCTGATCTTTGCCTGCGGCATCGTCGGCGGCCTCATCCAGCACTGCCCGCCGCGCGAGATGCTCGGCGTGCTCGGCGCCACCTGCAAGCAGATGAGCAAGACCGTCGTGACCATGCTCGGCGTCCTGGCGTGCGCCAAGATCATGGGCTACTCCGGGATGATCGCGAGCATCGCCGCGTTCTTCGTGGCGGCCCTCGGCAGCCTCTACCCGCTCGTCGCCCCGCTGCTCGGCGCGCTCGGCACCTTCGTCACCGGCTCGGGCACCTCGAGCGAGGTGCTCTTTGGCAACGTCCAGCTCCAGGCGGCCCAGTCCATCGGCGTCAACGAGACCTGGCTCGTGGCGGCCAACTCGCTCGGCGTGAGCGCGGGCAAGATGCTCAGCCCGCAGAACATCGCCATCGGCTGCGCCGCGTGCGGTCTGGTCGGCAAGGACGGCGAGATCCTCGGCAAGATCGCCAAGTACGCGTTTGCGTTCGCCGCGGCCATGGCGGTCCTCGTGTTCGTGGGGTCGCTCGTCCTGGCGTAGCGGCGTCAGGACGTCTGGCGAGAAGAACGGCGCGCCGCGCGGCGCTCCCTGAAGAAGCCGCGCAGCAGCTCGGCAGACTCGTCCGCGAGCACGCCGGGCGTCACCTCGAAGGCGTGGTTGAGCCTCGGGTCGTGGCTCACGTCGAAGAGCGTGCCGAGCGCGCCGCCCTTGGGGTCGGCCGCACCGTAGACGCAGCGGTCCACCCGCGCGTTCACCATGAGCCCGGCGCACATGAGGCACGGCTCGAGCGTCACGTAGACCGTGCAGCCCGTGAGCCTCCAGCGCCCCAGCTCGCGCGCCGCGGCGACCATCGCCGAGAACTCGGCGTGCGCCGAGGGGTCCGCGTCGGTCTCCCGGCTGTTGTGGGCGCGGGCCACGACCTCGCCGTCGCAGACGACCACCGCGCCGATGGGCACCTCGCCCTCGGCGCCGGCCGTCGCAGCCTCCTCGAGCGCCAGGCGCATGTATGCCTCGTCGTTCTTCTCGGCCCCGCTCATTTGACCTCCCGGGTCTCCGTGGTCCCCACATGGGGTAGGATACTAGTGCCTGCGCACGCGGAGGAGTGGCAGAGCGGTTGATTGCAGCGGTCTTGAAAACCGTCGAGCGGGTAACCCCCGTTCCGAGGGTTCGAATCCCTCCTCCTCCGCCAGTCGCGACTTACACGAACCCCCATCCGGCGCGTCCGGGCGGGGGTTCGTGCTATCTCCGCCATCATCTCCCCTGCCGCCGTCGATTATGAACTCGACATGGAACCGCTCGCCCTCGCGGTCGAGCACCACGCGCCGCACGAACAGCGCGATGACCTCAAGCGGGTCCCTCTTGCCGACCACCTCGTGGACCCAGAACTCAACGTGGTCGCGGTCGAACACAGGCGTGCCCTTCTCAAGCTCCGCAAGCTCGTCGGCGACCGCCTCGCGCTCCGCCACCAGCTCGTCCAGCTTCGCGGCAACCGCGTCTGTCGCGCCCGTCTTCGCGGCGAGATCCACCATGCGCGCCTGCTCGCGCTCGTTGTCCGCGAGACGCTTGCGCAGCGCGTCCATGGCGTCGAGGTCGTCGGACAGCGCGGCCTCCTGCTCCTCCAGCACGAGATCGGCGATGATGCCCGCCACGTGATCGGATTCGAGGAACGCGCGCACCTCCTCGGCGACCGCGCGCTCCAACTTCTCCTGCGGCACGATGTGTCCCGTGGCGGGGCATCGGTAGTACGTGTACTTCCGGCCGCTCTTGCCGTGCCCGCTGCTGCTCTGGTAGCGGTTTCCGTCCACGTCGAACAGCTTTCCGGAAAGCAGGTACTCCACGGTGCCCCTCCTCTTCCTCGTACGCAGCGCAAGCCTGCGCTGCACGCGGTCGAACAGCTCGCGGTCCACGATGGCGGGCACGCCGTCCTCGACCCGCGTGCCGCCGTACTCGTAGACGCCCGCGTACTTCTCGTTGCGCAGCATCTTCGAGATCGCGCGCATGTCGAACGGCTTGCCCGTGAGCGTGCGCCACGGCCTCAAGGCATCCATTATCTCGGGGAAGCCGCTGCCGGCGTCGTACATCTCGAACATGGTGCGCACCACGCGCGCCTGCTCCTCGTTGACGTGGTAGAAGCCATCGCCGCCGAGGTCGAGGCCGTATACCCCCACGCCATTGTGCTTGCACTTGAGGGCGTTGCCGTGCAGCCCGCGCTTCACATTCTCCGCTAGGTTCGCGGAGTAGTACTCCGCCATGCCCTCAAGAACGGCCTCCAACAGGATGCCGTCCGGACCGTCCTCTATGCGCTCCGTAGCCGAGACCACGCGCACGCCGTTGCGCTTGAGCTTCGTCTTGTAGATCGCGCTGTCGTACCTGTTGCGGGCGAAGCGGTCGGTCTTGTAGACGTAGACCTTCTCGAACCACCCGCGCGCGCTGTCCGCAACCATCTCCGCGAACGCGGCGCGGTGATTCGTCGTGGTGCCGGAGGTAGCCCTGTCGGCGTACACGCGCACGATGCGATCGCCGTTGCGGCGCGCCTCCTCAGTGCAGACGCGAACCTGGTCCTCTATTGACTCCTCGCGCTGCCCGGACGAGGAGTATCGCGCGTAAATCACCGCGCTTGCCATATAATGTTCCCACCTCCCGCTCGTCGGGTTGGTACTTTTCAGGAGCCTCGCGCAGGGTTGCCGCCCTTATGCGCGGGGCTTTCTCTCTAACTTCCGAATATATGCCGCACGCTTTTCTCCAACTGCTCCAATCCGATGTCGTTGGAGTCGGGCTTCGGGTTCTTGTATAGAGAGGTCCAGACTCCCTCGCTCTTCGGTGCCGCGCGCTTCACCTCTACGATTCTGTGCTCGTCTCCGAACCGACGGATGATGACGCCCTGGCCGAAGTGGGCATGCCACCCGTAGATGTCGGCCATGTTTATACTGCCGTCCGACAGGTAGTGCAGATGCACAATGAGACTGTCCCCGTGTTCCAGATGTGGGAAACCTTCGATGCCGGACGGCCTCTCGATCACCTCGTCGTGGGACATGTGGGCCACGACCACGTTCTTCGGCACCTTGCCGGTCTTCGTTGGCGAAGAGAACACGATGTTCGGCTCCGACTTGCGCAGGTCGCAGTGGTACGCCTGCATAGGCGGACAAACTGAACCGATAAGCGCGATAGCGTCGGATATGACGCGTTCGGGGGTGAACGACTCGATGTTTACCCCTGCCTCGGAGAGGAACAGGCGATTCTCCGCCTGCTGCTGATCCTGCTTCTGCTTGCGCTCGCGTTCAAGGCGCTCCCACTCCTCCTGCTCACGCCTGAACTCCTCGCTGTCCGTGTCTATCTCGTTGCCATCGGCATCGCGATAAATCACCTTGATGGATACCTTCGGTTCCTGCGTCTTCGGCTTCTTCTTGAAAAAATCGAGTAGTCCCATGGCTACTCCATCTCCTCGGGTGCCTGCCACCAGACCACGGTGCCGATCACGCGCACCGGGCCGTCTTCCATGCTGAACACGAGGTCTTCCTGCTCCTCGTGGCTGTCCGCCGTAAGCATGAGTGTGCTGCTGCCGCGATACCACCTGCGCATGACCGCCTGGTACGCCTCGGTTTCGACCACTGCGATGGAGCCGTTGGAAGGCTCGCGGTCGGGGTCGACGAGCACGTGCGCGCCCTCTGGTATCACGCGGTCCATGCAGTTGCCCTCGACCACGAGCGCGAAGGCGCGCGGGTGGCGCGAGCACACGGATGCGGGCACCTCGACGCGGTGCTCCGCCTCCTCCTCGTCCGTGAGCGCGCCCGCATGGACGCGGCCCAGGGTGAGCAGCGGCACGGTCGCCTCGCCCGAGGAATAGACGGGAATGGCACCAGCGGGAAGGGAAACACTATCGAACCGACCGTGTTCCTTCGCCGCGAGCCCATATCTGTCGGACAGGAGGTCGTCCTCAGAAATGTTGAAGTACTCGCAGATGTTGCTAATCGCATCATGCCGAGGCCGCGCACCCTTGCGCCACCCAGTAACAGAACCGGGCGTAACGCCAGCAATACGCGCAAGCGCCTCTTGTGTCAGGTCATGTTTGACGAGCAGCGCATCTATATTTTCCGGTAGTCCCATAACTGCTCCTATCTGCTGCTGACTTTAATAATACCGAATCAAATCCACTTTTTCCTAAATCAGTTATTGAGTTTTGCTAAATGTTCCGCTATTATCGAAATCGCCGAAGGAGGTGATTCGATGGCAGAGGATAACCTGTTCGCTGCAGCCCGAACCGGGTCTGGCCTGACCCAGGCAAAGGCTGCATCTATCTGCGGTATCTCTGTTGACGCATACCGCACACGAGAGAAGCGCCCCGGAGAGTTCCGCGTTAAAGAACTCAAGCTCCTTGCCGAAGGCATGGGCGAGAACTCGCGGAAGATTCTGGCGGATGCCGTTCTCTCTCTTTTTTTGCCCAGTTGATTTAGTTTTTCTAAATGTCGAAAGGAGCCACAGATGGCAAGCAAGACCAAGGACCTGCGTTCGGCGACGGAGGACATCGAGCGCGTGAAGAAGCTCGCGTACAAGCAGTTCGGCTTCCGCGAGTACCTGGTCAACCCGATCGAGATGGACGAGACCGACCCCTCGCGCCACTGCCTCTTCGAGGTCATGGGTGTCACCTACAAGGTGGAGGACGGCTCCATCTCCGTCGAGCCCGCCGAGGACTAGTGACCCCGGCGCAGCGCGCCATGTGCCGCGCGATCCGCACGGCCATGGCCGAGTTCTACAAGTGCCCCGAGAACGAGAGGAAGTTTCTGGAATGGAAGTCATCAAGGAAAAGAGGGGACGCGTCCGGGTCGGCAAACGCGAGACGCGCCCCGTCACGGTTCACTACAGAACCATCCCCATGTTAACAGACGATCAGCGCGAGAACCTGCAGGGGTGTCTCGGCCTCCTGCTCATCACCGCCTGTATCGTCATCACCGGCCTCATCGAGGGATCGACATGGCCGGCGTAGAGCGCGCCCGCCAGATGGTCGCGAAGGCGTGCCACTGGGTGCGCCTGCATCCCGAGAAATGGCGCAAGCTCAAGGACTTCTGCGGCTACCTCATGGAGGAGGGCGACCTGATCCAGCGCGGCAACGTCTACGAGCTGGCGCGCCGCTACGGCATGGACGTGAGGCTCGCGAGCGAGTTCAGGCGCGACCACAACCTGTGGAGCGTGCTCACGCGCTACATGGTCATGGAGCGGCCGATGCTGCTCTCTGCCATCAGCTTCCGCGAGACGCCCATCGACCGGGTGCCGCTCGTGGAGTTCTGGCGCGACATCGTGGGCGAGGACGAGTTCGTGGCCGGCTCGCTGGAAGAGGCGCGCCGCATCTACGACATCCAGCGGGGCGCAGAATGAGGGCGCTCATGGTCATACCGGGCAGGATGCCCGGCCTCAACGACTACGTACGGGCGGAACGCGCCAACCGCTTCGCCGCGTCGAAGATGAAGAAGGAGCAGACCGAGCGGGCGGGCATCGCCGCGGTGGAGCAACGCATGCCCAGGTTCAGCGGGCGCGTGGAGATCGTCTTCACGTGGGTCGAGGAGAACCGCCGCCGGGACATGGACAACGTGGCGTTCGCCAAGAAGTTCATCCTCGACGGCCTCGTGCGCGCCGGCGTCATCCACGACGACACGCCCCAGTACATCGCGGGGCTCGCCGACCGCTTCGCCTACGACAGGCAGCGGCCCCGCATCGAGGTGGAGGTGCGAGGGGCGTGAAGGCGGGGAGGACATGGACGACCGGCGACCTCAAGAGGGTCGCGGAGCTCGCGGGGACGATGCCCGAGCGGGAGCTGCGCAGGCTCCTGAAGCTGTCGAGCAACCAGCTCGCGTACGCGGTGCGCACGCTGCGTCGCATGGGCGTGAACGTCACGACCCGCTACTACGAGCCGCGACTTGAGACCTGCCCCGTGTGCGGGTGCAGGCGCGCCACCCTCGGCAAGGAGGGCGTCTGCGAGCCGTGCCGGCTCAAGAGGCAGCTCGCCGACATCGAGTGGCGCATCTCCGAGCTCATGAGGGGGCTCACCCCCGAGCAGCGCGCCGTCTACGAGCAGACGGAGGCCGAGCGGGAGTCGAGGGCCGACCCCATGCCCCAGCCGAGGCCGACGGACGGCCTCAACAGCTACGAGCGCGCCAAGGCCTCCGAGGACTACGACGCCGCCATGGAGCAGTGGGCGACGACCTACCTCAGGCGCCGAGTCAAGGCGGCCCAGAAGCGCAAGGAGCGCATCCAGAAGAAGGTCAACGAGAACGACAGGAGGAGACATGTTCGACCGGAAGGGCAAGAAGAAGCAGCGGCTGACCATCAGCGTCAAGGCGCTGACGGTCAAGGACATCGAGAAGGCCATCGGGCGCGTCGATAGCGCGTTCCCCGACGAGGGCGCCAAGGACGCCCTGATCGCCGTGGCGCACACGTGCGTGCAGGCCGGCGCGCGCATCATGGCGGACGAGATCATCCACGGGGAGCGCAGCGCCGAGGACTATGCGGTCATGCGCCGCGAGGTCGACGACATCGCCAAGCTGACCGTCATGATGCACGCGATCGACGCCAAGGGGGGCACGGTCGTAGACATCCTCAAGGAGGTGCTGGGCTAATGCAGACCATGGAGCTGGTGAACATCGAGGACGTCTACCCCTACGAGGAGAACGACGTGCGCATGAACCCGCGCGACGTCGAGAGCAAGGAGTGCCGCGAGTACATCGCGCAGCTCGCCGAGCAGTTCAGGTACAACCGCCTCAACCCCGGGCAGCCGCGCGTCCGCCCCATCCTCTACAGGGACGGGGGCATCTACCAGATCATCGACGGTGAGTGCCGATACGAGGCCATGAAGCTCATCGGCACCAAGAAGTTCTACGCCGACGTGTACGACGACCTGGACGACGCCGAGACCGCGCGGCAGGAGGCCGCCAAGGCCATGGTGGAGACGGACGCCAAGCGCGCCCTCACCGCCGAGGAGATGAGCCGTGGCGTGCAGCAGATGCTCGCGCTCGATCTCCCCGACGAGGAGGTGGCCGCCGTCGCCCGCATCGACGCCGGCAAGGTGGGCCGCGCCCGTCGCGGGGCGAGGGTCGTGAGCGACGCGGCGTACGACATGACGCTCGACCGTCTCGCCGCCATCGCCGAGTTCGAGGGCGACGAGGAGGCCGTGGCCAAGCTGCGCGACTGCACGCAGAAGGAGTGGGCCCGCGTCTACGAGGGCCTGCGCGCCGAGCGAGAGCGCAGGCGGGCCATGGACGAGATGACGGAGGCCGCCAGGGCCGCAGGCGTGACCATCGCGGAGAGGACGCCGGAGGGCTACGTCGCCAAGCAGACGTTCAGCGCCTACAACCGCGCCGCATTCGACAGGCACCTGGAGGCCGGGTGCGAGGGAGAGATCGCCGTCGTTAGCGACTACGGCCTCACCTTCCTCTCCCCCGCCGCAGCGGGCGCCGAGGTTGACGAGGGCAGGCAGCGCGAGGAGCAGGAACGCTCGGACTTCTACGCCGCCTTCGAGGACGCGCGCAGGGCCCGCGCCGCATGGATCGGCTCGCACATCGGCGACGTGACGTCCATGCGCAAGACCGCGCGCCTCCTGACCTGCAAGGCGCTCACGAGCCGAGAGGTGGGCGGCTTCGAGGAGGTGTCCGGCGCGAAGGTCGAGTCGGCGCCGTGCCCGCTCGCCGTCGCGCTGGGATACCAGTCGCTGCAGGGCGTCACCGCGTTCGGCGTGTGGAACGCGCACCGCCACGGCGACGGCAGCTACCTGTACGGCAGCGCGGCCCGAGACACGCTCGACCTGCTCGACGCCATGGCTGCCGACGGCTACGGGCTGCACGACGCGGAGGAGAAGACGGCGGCGGCGTGCCGCATCACCATCGAGGAGGAGAGCGATGAGCAGTAAGGCTGACAAGCCCATAGAGGTCGAGGCCGAGGTCATCGAGGGCAGGGGGCTGACCGTGAGCTTCACCCCCGCCGCCATCGACGCCAACTTCGACGCGCTCGACGCGCGCGTGGAGGAGCTGATCGAGGGGTACGCGGAGGCGCGCTACGACCTCACGAGCCCCGACGAGATCAAGCAGGCGAAGCGGGACCGCACGTACCTCAACGGCATCGCCAAGGAGATAGACGAGCGCCGCAAGGCGGTGAAGCGCGAGTACATGCGCCCGCTCGATGACTTCGAGGCCCGCGCCAACGCCATCACCGCGAAGGTCAAGAAGGCGAGCGCCAACATCAAGGAGCAGCTGGACGAGGACGAGGAGCGCCGGAAGGACAGGGCCTACGCCATCCTCAAGGAGTACTACGAGGACCTTGCCGGCATGCTCGCACCCGTCGTCCCCTACGAGCGCATCCACGATGAGAAGTGGCTGAACAAGACATTCGGCGAGATGAAGGCGAAGGCCGCCATTGACGAGAAGGTGGCCAAGGTTGCCACCGACTGGGAGACGCTGCAGGCGCAGCGGGAAGCCCTGCCCCGATATGAGGTCGCGGAGCGCGAGTTCTTCGCGTCGCTCGACCTGGGGGCGGCGCTCAACGCAGCCCGCGAGGCGCAGGAGGCCGACGAGCGCATCGCCGGCATGCGCGCCGAGATGGCCGAGTACGGGCGCGACGAGACGCCGCCCGACACCGAGCCGGAGACGGCGCCCGAGCCCATGCCGGCGCCCGAGCCCGCCCCCTCGCCGGCGCCCGCGCCAGAGCCGATGCCTGCGCCAGATCCGGCGCCCGCCCCGCAGGCGGCGGCCCCGGTCGCCGTCCCCGGCGGCAGGTACGTGCCGTGCGTCATGGTCATCCAGGCGGCGAGCGTCGAGCAGATGCAGCAGATCGGCCGGTTCTGCGGGAGCCTGAGACCGCGCGTCACGGGCAAGTTCGTCACCGGCACGCTTGAGGAGGCGTACATGAAGGAGTGCGCCCAGGTGGTCGCGGCTGCGGCCGCGCGAGAGGGGGCGGTCGCCAATGGCTGAGGCCGAGGCCCCTCGCGGCATCCTGGGGGCCATCGCCCAGGTGCAGCGTTCGGTGATGGTGCCGAAGGACAAGTACAACGAGTTCGGCAGGTTCAACTACCGCAGCTTCGAGGACATCGTGGCGGCCCTCAAGAAGCCGTGCGAGGACGCCGGCATCGGCTTCTTCATGAGCGACGAGATCGTGAACGTCGGCGACCGCTACTACGTCAAGGCGACCGTGAGCGTCTTCCTCACGGACGAGCCCGGCGCCGGCGAGACGTTCAGCGCATCCGCCTACGCCCGTGAGGCCGAGCACAAGAACGGGAGCGACGACGCCCAGGTGACCGGCATGGCGTCCAGCTACGCGCGCAAGTACGCCCTGTGCGGGATCTTCGCCATCGACGGGGAGAGCGACCCCGACCAGCTCGCGCCCGCCAAGGGGCGCGGGCAGGCCCCGCAGGGCCCGTTCCTCGCGCACTGCCGCAGCTGCGGGACGCGCTACCAGTTCGAGACCCCCGAGCAGTACGAGGAGTTCGTCGCCAACCCAGGGTGCTGCCCCGCGCCCGCGTGGGAGATAGAGGGATAGGCCATGCAGGACCTGTACGGGCAGCTCGACGAGCTCACCGACCTGCTCATGGCCGAGCTTGAGGTATGCCGGACGTCCGGCTGCCAGTACGCGGAGAACGAGGCGGAGTACCGCAAGGCCCTCCGCCTCGCCATCCTCGAAGAGCGGCAGAAGGGGACCCCCGCGACCATCACGAGCGACCTGTGCAGGGGGCGCGAGGACATCGCCGAGCTCAAGCGCCTGCGCGACTGCTCGGAGGCCATCTACAAGGCAAGCCAGGAGGCAATCAACGTCTACAAGCTGCGCATCCGCATGGTGGACGCGCAGATCACCCGCGTGTGGAACAGCGGGAACGTCACACAAGGAGGATACCTGTGAGGGACTTCACCATCGACGGGTACGTGACCAAGAACATCGAGACGCGCTCCACGCAGAGCGGGCAGCTCGTCACGCGATTCACCGTCAACAGCCCGAACTACAACCGCGAGACCCGGCAGAGCACGCCCCAGTTCTTCGACTGCGAGTACTGGCACAACGGCCAGCAGGACGACAAGGCCCTAAACATCGTGGAGGGCGCCCTGCTGCTCCTGTGGGGCAGCCTCGCGTACGACAGCTGGCAGGACAAGCAGACCGGCCAGAACCGCTCCAAGGCGTACCTCAAGGTGCGCGAGATCGGCGTAATCAGGCCGCCGCAACCCAGGCAGGCACCGCAGCCGCAGGGGTACCAGCAGCCCGCGTACGCCCCGCAGCAGTACCAGCAGGGCTACAGGCAGTCGGCCCCGCAGCAGGCCGCGCCGGCGCCGCGCTACGGCTCGCAGCAGGTCGCCCAGGCGCCCGCCCCGGCCCCGCAGCAGTACCAGCAGCAGGCGGCGCCCCAAGCCGCACAGCAACCGCCCGTCATCGACGTGTACGACGAGGACATCCCGTTCTAGGAGGCGCGCGGTGAAGAGGTTCCAGAAGGCTGTGGCGGCGGTCATCGTCGCGTCGCTGACCCTGCTCGTGCTCCTCACGGTCGCGCTGCTGTGCTCGATGCTCCTGTCGGGCATCGTGGGCACGCTGCGCGGGATAGCGTGGTGATGGCCGTGCAGGTCCTAGACTCGCTCATCGACGGCCCCCTGCAGCTGGGCAACAGGCGCGAGGGCGACGAGCTCATCGGCATGATCGTGCGATACCTCCGCACGGGAGAGGAGCCGTCGCCCCGCACCGACGCCCAGAGGATGGCGCTCGCCATGGTACGACCGGTGCTCGACAAGAGCCGCAAGCGCATCGTGGCCGGGAGCGAGGGCGGAAGCAGGTCGGCAAGCAAACCGTCAAGCAAACAGGAAAGCAAACGGCAAAGCAAACAGGAAAGCAAATTGTCAAGCGAACCGAGAAGCGAAGAGCAGAGCACATCCGCAAGCAAAAAGGCAAGCGATATATGTTCCTCTTCCTCTCTCCCTCTTCCCGACTCCCCTTCCGAGGAGGAGGGGTGCGGGGAGGAGGGCGGCGGGATCCCCTACGCGGAGATCGTGGCCGCGCTCAACGGGGCGGCCGGCACGTCGTACCGCCCGACATCGAAGAAGACCCGGCAGCTCATCCGCGCCAGGTGGGCCGAGGGCTACCGCCTCCCCGACTTCGAGGCCGTCATCGACACCATGGCGAGGGCGTGGCTCAGCGACCCGAAGATGAGCGCGTACCTGCGCCCCGAGACGCTTTTCGGCACCAAGTTCGAGAGCTACCTGAACAGGCCGAGGCCGAGGAAGGAGGCGCGCCATGGAGACCCGTTCGCAGCCTACTAGGCGATGCCCGCACTGCGGGTGCGAGCTCAAGCCGATCGTCCTCCCAGCCCTCTTCGGGGCGAAAGGGCCGCGCGTGGTCGGCTACGAGCCGTGCGGGTGCCCGGGGGCGGAGCGCGAGCGTCAGGAGGCCGACCGCGAGGAGGCCGAGCGCGGGGCGCGCGAGGACGCCGAGAGGCGCCGAAGGGCCTACGAGCGAGCCGGAATCAAGCCGAGGTTCGCGGGCGCGGAATCGCCCATGGCGGCGGGCGTCATGGAGGGCGTCCGCAGGGGTCGCGGGGCCTACATCTTCGGCCCCGTCGGCACAGGCAAGTCGCACCTCGCATCGGCAGTCGCCCGCATGGCGGTGGACGAGGGCATGAGGGTGCGCGTCACGGACATGCCGGGCATCATCGCCCGCCTCAAGGGCACGTTCGGCACGCAGGCGAGCGAGGAGGACGTGCTGGCCGGCCTGTCGAGGTGCGGACTCCTCGTGATAGACGACCTGGGCAAGGAGCCGCCGACGGACTGGACGCTCACGCAGGTGTTCCGCGTCATCAACGACAGGTACGAGACCATGAGGCCGGTGGTCGTCACGTCGCAGTACGACCTCAAGGCGCTGGGCGGGAGGCTGTCGCGCAACGGAGACGTCGACACCGCCCTCGCCATCGTTAGCCGCCTCTCCGAGATGTGCGCCAAGCACGAGATGAGGGGCGCGGACAGGAGGCTCCATGTCCAGGGTTGATACGCTGCCCGAGATCCTGCGGCCGCTCATGGACGGCACGAGCGTCGAGACGCCACGGTGCGCCGTGTGTGGCAGGCCGTGGCCCCTCAACCGCCACCACATCGTGAGGAGGGGCGCCGGCAGGCTCTACCGCAACGGTGTCGAGGTGCCGAAGCCGACGATCGTCCTGTGCGGCATCGGCAACAACCTCTCCGACGCGGACGGACGCCCCTTCTGTCACGGTCTCGCGCACGCCAACCGGCTGCACTTCCGCTGGGTGCGCCCTCGCGAGGAGTTCAACAGGCCGAGGCCGCAGGGGTCCGGCCACTGGGAGTACATCGTCCTGCCGGAGCCGACGAGCTACGCGAGGGCGCTCGAGACGGACGGCTGGAGGCCGCTGAGGAGGTGGCGCGAGTGCTGTGCGTGACCGTCGAGGAGTTCGAGCGCGAGGAGCGCAGGCAGAGGAGCCGGCGGGCCAAGGAGCTCGCCGACGAGGGGCTCGCGGCGTGGCAGATAGCCGAGAGGCTGGGCATGACGGTCCAGGCGGCGAGGAAGGTCGTCGAGAGGAGGCGGCGATGCCGATGAGCGACTACGAGCCCGCGAGCGGCTGGAACCTCCCGCCGGGGTGCTTCGAGTGGGACCCGGCGGCCCCGTGGAACGCCCCGGACCCGTGGGAGGGCAGATCGTGCGGCGAGTGCCGCAACTGCAGCGAGTGCAAGCTGCTCGACGGGACGAAGGTCAAGGTCTGCACCTGCGACGAGTGCGACCTTGAGGAGATAGATCCGGACGCCCCCGCATGCGAGGGCTTCGAGGACCACTAGGAGGAAGCATGACCGAGCAGGACAAGGCACGCGAGGCGCGCATCAGGCTCGACGCGGCGCGCAGGCACATCACCGAGGCCATCGAGGCCATTAGCGGCCCCGCGCCGGACTGGGTGCGCTGCGGAGCGTGCATCGACATGGCGGGCGACGTGATGCCGTTCGTCAAGGAGGCGGACGAGAGATGAGCGTCATCTGCTCAAGATGCGGGCGCGACATCGACGCCATCGGCCAAGACAACGTGAGCTACACGCGGGAGCCCGTGTGCGAGGACTGCGCCGACAGGTGCGGAGACTGCGTACATTACGTAGGCGGCGGTGACTGGGGCTTGTGCTGCAAGCTCGACTACGGTCTCCACTACGAGGACAGCATCGCGTGCGGAAGGTTCGCCGACAGGTTAGAGGTCGATGCCTCGTGAGCCATGGCAGGCACCATCACAGGCGGCACACCGCGCGCAAGCATCGCATGTGCTCCGACAAGACGAGGTTCGCGAGCGAGATCGCGGCCATGAGGTCGGGCGCGAAGTTCGGCATGGACTGGTACCGATGCCCGTACTGCGGCGGATACCACCTCACGAGCAAGAACAGCATGAAAGGCACTGGAAGATGAAGGAAGAAGAGATGAAGCGCAACCGCTACCAGCTCGCGAAGCACGTGTGGCGCATGCGGGTGAAGAGCGGATGCACGTTCGAGGAGATCGCCCGCGCGGCCCAATGCACCGTCAGGGAGGCGCACGAGCTGTTCAAGGAGGCCATGAGATGATTGTGACGAAGTGCGGCAACTGCCGCTATTACGCGAAGAGGCCCACAGAGATCATGGACAGGGCCATTCGACCGGGCGTATGCCTGAGAACCGCCAGAGCGGTCAGCCCGGAATGGGAGGCTCCCATCTCTCCATGCAACTCGACCTGCAACATCTCTCATCCAAGAAAGCCGACCCATTTCATTCCGAAGGAGCAGTCATGAGGCTGTACGTCATCGGCCCCGTGTCGGGGCATGAGGGGGACAACCGCGAGGCGTTCGAGGAGGCGAGAAAAAGACTGAGAGCAGCTGGGTACGAAGCGGAGATCCCCCACGACTGGATAAAGCCGGGTGCGCCCTGGCAGGAGGCCATGCGCGCGAGCATCGCCCAGATGCTGTCCATGGATAACAGGCGCTTGCCGGTTTACGACGGCGTTGCGGAGCTTCCCGGCGTCTTCGGCTCGAAGGGCGCGCGCTGCGAGCGCGGCATCTGCGAGCAGCTGGGCATCCCCCACAAGACCGTCGATGAGTGGTGCGCCGAGAAGCCCGCGCGGCGGTCGCGCACGTGCGGGTCGTGCGCCCACTTCGCGAAGAGGCACGGGAGGTACCGCGACAATGACGGCGTTTGCCTCATGGCGGGCGTCACCGTGAGCAGCAAGAGGCCCGTCGATGGGGTCAACCCGTGCGGGAACGGCAGGAAGTTCGAGGTGGCGCCATGAGCAGGGGGCCGCTGAGCAAGGAGGACTGGAAGATGGGCTACAGCGAGGCGAGCCCGCCGACGGGTTGCTCCGCCGGGTGCCTGCTGCTCGCGGTCTTGTGCGTCGCTTTCGACGCCGTCGTGGTCTGGGCGGTGTGGCAGCTGGCCCGCGGCCTGGCGTGGATCGTTTCGCTCATCGCGTACGCCTAGCGACACCTTCGGGAACATGGCCGTGCGGTCATCCTCCGCCGCACGGGGCACAGGGAGCCGTCCTCCGGGGCGGCTCCCGGCATGCTGCGGGGCGACGGCCGCGAGAAGCGGGAAGCTGGAGGGCACATGGCCAAGGGTGAGACATACGAGGAGTTCACGGCGAAGTTCGAGCCGAAGCGGACGACCGACGACTGCTACACGCCGCCCGAGGTGTTCGACGCGGTTCTGTCGTGGGCGTGCCGGGAGTACGGCATCGACCCGGCGGACGTCGTGAGACCGTTCTACCCGGGCGGGGACTACGAGGGCGCCGAGTACCCGGACGGCTGCTGCGTGGTGGACAACCCGCCCTTCTCCATCCTCTCCAAGATCGTGGCGTTCTACCAGGACAGGGGCGTGGGCTTCCTCCTATTCGCCCCGACGCTCACGTGCATGGGCATCCAGAGGTGCAGCAAGGTCGTGGCCGGCGCGCAGGTCACCTATGAGAACGGCGCGAAGGTCAACACCTCGTTCGTCACGAACCTCGACCGCTTCGAGATGAGGAGCGCGCCCGCACTGCGCAGTGCCATCGAGGAGGCGCAGGCGGCCGGGGCCCCGGCCATGCCCAAGTACGACTACCCCGCCGAGGTGGTGACCGCCCCGATGCTCGCGCGCTACAGCAAGTACGGCATCGACTTCGCCGTGACCCCGGACGAGTGCGAGTTCATCCGCGCGCTGGACATGCAGCGCGAGATGGGCAAGGGCATCTACGGGAGCGGCTACCTCATCGGCGGGGGCGCCCTGGCCCGCAGGGCGGACGCCGACAGGCTCGCCGCAGCGAGGGGGGGGGGGGCGGATGTGAAACCACCCACGACATGGCCGCTCTCCGCAAGGGAGCGGGCCGCCGTGTCACGCCTTGGGCTGAGCACGTGACTTTCGAGCTGTCCAGGCGCGAGAGGGGAATCGTCGGGCGCCTCGGGTAGCAGGCGCCGGAAGTGAAGGGAGGGGCGCGTGGAGGCCGCCGCCAAGGACACGCCGCTGGCGAACCCGCGCCGCGAGAGGTACTGCCAGGAGCGCGTGGCCGGCAAGACGCAGAGGCAGGCCATGCTCGCCGCGTGGCCAGACCGGACCCGCTGGAAGCCGGAGACCGTGGACAACAAGGCGTGCAAGCTGGAGGCCGAGGATGAGGTCAAGGCTAGGCTGGCCGCACTCAAGCGCATCGCCGCCGAGAAGGCGACCACGACGCGCGCCGAGGTGCTTGCCGGCATGAGCGAGACCTTCAACGCCGGAATATCGCGCATCCGTAGCGCCGGGGGCGACAAGCCGCTCGACTACACGGCCGTGAACGCCGTGACGCAGCTGGGCAAGACGCTGCTCGACGCGCTGCCGGAGGAGCAGCCCGAGGAGCGCGGCGAGTTCACGCGCGACTTCGCGCTGCTGATCGGCAGGGACTTCTTCCGCCCGCACATGCTCATTGCGCGGGGACTTCAGACCGAGTTCTGGTGCAAGGGAGGGCGCGGCTCGCTCAAGAGCTCGTGGGCATCCATAGAGCTCGTCAACCACATCGAGACGCACCCAGGCGAGCACGCGGCCGCCGTGATGAAGCGCAAGAACAGCCTGCGCGACGCCGTGTACGCCCAGGTGGTGTGGGCCATCCACGAGATGGGGCTGGACGACGAGTACGAGATGCCGGTCTCCACGCTCAAGATCAGGAAGAAGTCCACAGGGCAGCTCATCTTCTTCGCAGGGTGCGACGACCCGCACAAGTCCAAGGGCCTCAAGCCTCCGTTCGGCTTCATCGGCTTCCTATGGTTCGAGGAGTCCGACCAGTTCAAGGGCATGGCCGAGATCCGCACAGTGCGCCAGTCCGCCGCGCGAGGCGGCGCGCGCACCATCGTGGTCTACACCTACAACCCGCCGCGCACCCGCGACAACTGGGCGAACAAGGAGGCCGACCGCCGCAGGGACGCCGGCGAGGAGGTGTTCGACAGCTGCTACCTCGACGCGCCGCCCGAGTGGCTGGGCGCGCAGTTCATAGCCGACGCAGAAGAGCTCAAGGAGACCGACCCGCAGGCGTACGCCCACGAGTACCTGGGCGAGCCCGTGGGCTACGGCGGGCAGATATTCGACCGCGTGGAGTTCCGCGAGGTGACGGACGAGGAGATCGCGACCTTCGAGCGGCTGCACGCGGGCCAGGACTTCGGGTGGTTCCCGGACCCGTGGGCGTTTACGCTGTCCGAGTGGCAGCCCGGTCAGCACCGCGTCATCACGTTCGCGGAGCTGGGCGGCAACAAGGTGCTGCCCAACAAGGCGGCCGAGCTCATCAAGAGCGCG
This sequence comes from Olsenella sp. An188, assembly GCF_002160255.1. Taxonomy (GTDB): domain Bacteria; phylum Actinomycetota; class Coriobacteriia; order Coriobacteriales; family Atopobiaceae; genus Thermophilibacter; species Thermophilibacter avistercoris. The sequence goes on from NZ_NFKF01000007.1 coordinate 98,624, forward strand.
CTCACGTGGAGCGACGGCAAGGGGCCGGACGGGCGCGACAGGCCGCCGGCCTACCACAGGCTGCGGGTGCTGTCAGACGACGCCTCGCCGGACCAGATACAGGCGCAGAGGGACGAGGGCGTGCGCGCCGAGTCTGCGGGAAAGGGCGGGCTCCGCGACATGAGCTACCGCTTCCTGCAGTCGGTCACGTGGGTCATCGACCCCGGACGCTGCCCGAACCTCGCGCGGGAGGTGCGCGAAGCGGAGTTCGAGATGGACGAGGCCACGGGCGAGTACTCGGGCGACTACCCGGACGGCAACGATCACTGGATAGACGCGACCAGGTACGCGTTCATGGACGTGGTGACGCGGCGCGGGGCGTACAAGCACGCGGGAAGGGAATAGACCATGGCAGAGAACCAGTTCGAGGTTCCGGCGTTCGTGCGCGAGGAGATCACGGGGCGTGGGTACGCCATGCCGCCGGACATGAGCACCCACATCGAGGATTGGTACCAGTGGTACACGGCCAAGCACCCGTTCTACACCGAGAAGTACCTGGGCGTGGACGGCAGGAGCCACGACCGCAAGAAGCTCTCGCTCCGGCCCGCCCGCCGCGTGTGCCGCGAGTGGGCCGCGCTCATCGCCAACGAGATGCAGGCGCAGAGCGACAGCGCGGACGCAAACGAGTGGGTACGGGACTTCTGCGAGCACACCGGCCTCTACGCGCTGTTCCAGCGCGGCATAGAGCGTGCCTTCGCCATGGGGACCGGCGCGCTTGCGCTGTGGTTCGATGTGCGCGACGACGGTGCCACCATCCGCGTGCGCAGGTACGACGCGAAGATGGTCATCCCGCTCACGTGGGACGAGGACGGGACCACGGAGTGCGCGTTCTGCACCCGCGTGACGATCAAGGGCAAGCAGGCCGTCCAGCTGCAGCTCCACGCCATCAACGGCGACACGAGCACGTACCACGTCATCACCAAGGTGTGGCGCGACGGGAAGCCGGTGCCCGCTGAGGCGCTAGGCATCATCGAGGACTTCGACACCGAGTGCAGAACGCCGACCTTCTGCCTACTCTCCCCCGCCATCGACAACACGGTGCAGGACACGAGCCCGTACGGGGTGAGCGTGTTCAACGACGCGGTTGACGCCATGCGAATGCTCGACACGGCATGGACCGCCCTCTATGACGAGACCGACCTGCTGCGCGCCGTCCTCATGCTGCCCGACTCAATGATCGACACCGAGACCGACGAGGACGGCAAGCGGCGCCCCGTGCCGTTCGGCGACCGCGAGCAGAGGCTGTACCGCCTCACCGGCTCGACGGTGACCGAGTCCGGCAAGCCCTACGCCTTCGCCCCCGCCATGCGCACCAGCGCCATCCACGAGGTGTACGCGGACGCGTGCGCCGCGCTTGGCGACGAGTGTGGCTTCGGCTCACAGTACTTCAGCCCCGACAAGACGGGCGGGCTCAAGACCGCCACGGAGGTGAGCGCGGACAACAGCGCGCTCATGCGCAACATCCGCAACCACGAGAACGCTCTGGGCAAGGAGCTTGGCAAACTGCTCACCGCCCTCGTGGAGTGCGCGCGCGTCCACTGCGGCGCGCAGGTGGCCGAGGGGTTCGAGCCCGTGACCATCGTGTGGGACGACAGCATCATCACCGACACGCAGGCCGAGAAGACGCAGATGCTCGCCGAGATCGCGGCGGGCGTGGTGCCAAAGTGGATGTACCTGTCGCGCTTCTACGGCATGAGCGAGGAGGAGGCGCGGGCGTCGATGCCGGAGCAGACGGTCTTGGACGTGGGGTTCTAGGATGCTCGACCCCGACTACCTCGACAGGGCAGGCGACATGGTCGCGGGCGTGTACGGCGAGATAGAGGCCGACATGCTCGCGTACCTGTGCCGCCTCCTGCTCGACCAGGACATCGAAGGGCTGGGGCAGCGCGGCGTCACGGCGGTCAACCTGCTCGCGCAGTCAGCGGCGCCGCAGCTCATGGCGTTCATCGAGAGCCACCGCGACGAGGTGAACGAGGCGGTGAGGCGCACGGTTGAGGACGCCATGTCACGCAGCGACGCGGCGGACGCGGCGGCCATCTCGGGCGCGGCGCCAGGGACGGCCGTCGCGGCGTCGCGGACGCTCCCGAGGCAGGTGGAGCTAACGGCTCGCGGGATAGCGGCCATCCTTGAGCGCGACAACGTGGACATGGCGCAGGGCGCGCTCGACCTGTGGAACAGGTGCGTGGCCGAGGCCGTCACCAAGGTGAACACGGGGGCCGAGACTGCGGACACGGCCGTGCACCAGGCGGTGCGCCGCATGATGCGCGAGGGCGTCTCGACGGTGACCTACCGTGACCCCACCACGGGTCGGCAGACCGTGACGAACCGCATAGACGTTGCCGTGCGGCGGCACGTGCGCACGCAGCTCGCGCAGGACGGCATGCGCCGGACGCTCGACGTGTGCGCCGACGCCGGAGTGCGCCTGGTAGAGGTCTCCAGCCACGGAGGGGCGCGCCCGAGCCACGCGAGATGGCAGGGGCGCGTCTACTCGCTCAACGGCGAGGTCGAGGTTGACGGCGTGCGCTACAAGGACTTCTACAGTGAGACGGGGTACGGCAAGGTGGACGGGCTTGGAGGCGCCAACTGCCGCCACAGCTTCGGCCCATGGGTCCCGGGAGCACCGCGCATGTACTCGCCGGATCCGGAGCACCCGAGCGGCCTCCCGTCCGACGAGGTCTACAGGCTCACGCAGGAGCAGCGCCGCAGGGAGCGCGACATACGACAGACCAAGCGCGAGCTAGCGGGGGCGCAGCTGATCGCAGACAAGGACGCGAGCCTCGCCAACATCGCAGAGGTCGAGCGTCTGAAAGACAAGCTGCGTAGGCAGCAGGCGGGGCTGCGCGAGCACATCGACAAGGCTAACAAGCTGGGCAAGGCCGACGTCCTGCAGCGCGCCCCGAACCGCGAGTGGGCGGGAGACATGCCGCGCATCAGGAAGACGGATTCGAGCCGCCGCACCATGAAGGAGTTCATGAACGGCGACGGGGTGAAGCGCGCCCTAAAGGCTCGCGGCATATCGAGGTCGGCCGCCCAGAAGGCCCTCTCCGCAGAGCTGAGGTCACGGGGAATAGACCCGAGGAACTGGCAGAACCTGAGCAAGGCCAACCAGCAGGGCATATTCAAGCGAGCGATAGCGGGGCTAAGGGGGACGAAGAAGGCGGGGGCCAAATCGGCCACCAAGGCGCCGGCGACCGCCGCCAAGATCATGGAGGGCAAGGGGGTGAGCGGGCAGAGCGCGTCGGCCATCGCCTCGATAGCCGACGGCTGCCAGAACGCGGACGTGAGACGCGCGTTCAGCTCGTCGCTCGCAGACCTGAGGTTGGACAGCACGACGGCGGCGCGCGGCCAGGCGTACTACAGCCCGAGGACGCAGGGCATAACGCTGAACATGGACGACACCGCAAGGGGTTTCGCCGCGAGGCCGGACAAGGCGCCGTACCAGACCTTCTTCCACGAGTATGGCCACTACATCGACCACAGGAACGGCCAAGGCGCGCGGTACGCATCCGAGGCCGCCGGACTCGGCGTGACGGCGAAGAAGGAGGTGCAGACGATGCTTCGCGAGATCAAGAAGCGAGAGGGATACGGGAGCGTACGCGAAGCGAAGGAGCACCTGACCCGCGAGGTCATCACCCTGTACCGGTCAACGCCAGAGCTGATAGGCGGCCTGTCAGACATCATCCACGGGGCCACGAGCGGAACGTGCTGCGACTACGCGCTGCCGGCGCACCGAAAGTCCTACTGGAAGGGGAAATGGGGGGCGCAGGCGCTCGCGACGGAGACGTTCGCCCACTTCTTCGAGTGCTCGACGGCGAACCCGCAGGCACTTGAGACTTTGAAGAGGTACCTGCCGAAAACCTATGATGTGTTCACGGACATGATGAAAGGATTCTAGCCATGGAGTGGAACGACGAGCAGCTGTTCGAGACCTGGGGGCGCTACCGCGAGGCGTTCCCGGACTCAGACTGGGGGATGGAGGGCTGCGGACTGACGCCGAGCGAGGCGCACGAGCTCATGCGCAAGAGCATCGAGACGGGGCACGACTACCTGGAGGAGTCCTTCCCCGACTATCCAGCGGGGACGTCCTACGGAGCGTAGCGCCGCAACGAGCCGCCTTCGGGCGGCTTTTTTCATGCCCCGGTTTCAGGCGACACCCTCGGTACCTTCTCCACATCGCCCGGGCATGCGCAAAAGGCCCACCTGTCCCGCCCAGTGAAGGGCGCAAACAAACGCTAGGTAAGGAGAAGGACATGGCAGCAGAGGGCAACACCCAGACCGAGCCCACGACCACCGACCCGCAGACCGAGCCCAAGCAGGGCGAGGCCGCGCAGGGCGGCGGCGAGGGCGACCCGAAGCCCGCAGCCGAAGGCCAAGGCGGCGGCGAGGGCGAGGTCGAAGACAAGCACGGACATCCCGGCATCAACCGCGAGAAGTACCAGCGCGACATGGCGGCCAAGGACAAGGAGATCGCCGAACTCAAGGCCCAGGTGGCCGAGGCCGCCAAGACCGAGGAGGGGCGCAAGGCGCTCGAAGAGCGCATCGCCAAGCTCGAAGCCGACCAGAAGGACGAGCGCATCACGCACAAGCTGGAGATGGCCGGATGCCTCAACGCGAAGGCCGCAAAGGCTCTTCTCGACGACTACGAGGGCGACGTGGCCAAGCTCAGGGAGGCGTGCCCGTACCTCTTCTCCGACGGCAAGGCAAAGCAGACCGGCTCCACGGGCCTCAAGCCCGACGGAGACGCGGAGAAGGCGCTGGACGAGAAGCTCGACCGCGCCTTCGGACTCAAGAAGAAGGAGTAACGCATGGCACTCGGCGACTACGTAACCAAGTACACAGACCGCCTCGACAAGATCATCGAGCGCGAGACGCTGACCAGCGACCTGAACATGAACGGAGACCTGCTCGGTGAGTTCTCCGACACCGGCGAGATCAAGGTGGCCACCATCGCCATGGACGGCCTCGCCAACTACGACCGCGCGACCGGCTTCGTTGACGGAGAGGTGACCACGGACTGGGAGACCTACAAGCTCCGCTACGACCGTGGCCGCTCGTTCTCCATCGACGCGATGGACGACGAGGAGCGGGCCGGCATCGTCTCCGCCAACGTCATGGCGGAGTTCGAGCGCACCAAGGTCATCCCCGAGGTGGACGCCATCCGCTTCGCCACGCTCGCCGGGAACGCCGGCAACACCGAGGCGGCCGACATCACCACCTCGGACGCCGCGTACAAGGCCGTGGCGACCGCCGAGGAGGCGGTTGAGGACACGGGCGTGGACCTCTCCACCTGCCTGCTCTACTGCACCTCCACCATCAAGCGCCTGCTCCGCGAGAACGTGAAGCAGAACTACCGCCTGTCCCAGGGCGAGAACCCGAACGGCAAGTTCACCATGTGGGACGAGATGAAGATCGTGACCGTGCCGTCCTCGCGCTTCCAGAGCAAGATCACCCTGCTCGACGGCACCACCTCCGGGCAGGAGGCCGGCGGCTTCAAGGCGGCCGAGGACGCCCTTGCGCTCAACTTCATGATCGTCCACCCGAGTGCGGCGGCCGCCATCCAGCGCCACAAGAAGCTCCGCTACTTCGCGCCGGACACCAACCAGAAGCGCGACGCGCACCTCTGGCAGTACCGCCTCTTCCACGACCTTCTCGTGTACGAGCAGCAGAAGGGCAAGATCTTCGCGCACACCGCCGCCGCGAATGCCGCGTAGGGGCATCCATGTCCGCGCCGACGGTCACATACGCCTTCTACGCCAACCAGTACGGCGGGACGCTCGACGAGGGCGGCTTCAAGGCCGCCCTCCCCCACGCGCTCGCCTACGTCAGGAACCGCATCTGGCCGAACAGGCCGAGGGACGCCGTGAGGGCGTGGCGCATGGCGGTGTGCGCCGCCTGCGACGTGGACGCCTCCTACGGCTTCTCCGGCGGCTCCGGCTCGCTCGCGTCCGTGACCACGGGCACGGTGAGCATGAGCTTCGGCGGCCAGGGCGGCGGCTCGTGGGAGGCGGACATGGCGCGCGCCGTGGACGCACGCCTGGCCGGCACCGGCCTGCTGTTCATGGGGCTGGGGTGAGCGCCGTGAGGATCCCGCCCATCCCTGCCTTCATGCGTCAGGAGAGCCTGGCCATAATCCGGCAGGCACCAGACGGCTTCGCTGACCCCGTGACAATCGATCGATGCCGCATCGACCGTAGCGCGGGGCTCTCGCCGAACGACTACCAGCTGACGCCCGGGTGCCGCGCGCGCGTCTTCATAGACGCGACGGAGTACGTGGGCGAGGTCGTCGAGGGCGACCTTCTTGAGTTCGACGGCGAGAGGCACGCAGTAGCGTCCGTCCAGCGGTGCGACCACCCGGACGGCACGCCGCACCACTGGGAGGTCGATGCCCAGTGAGCAGGGCGGCGAGCTGCAGCATCAGGATCGACCTGTCGGGACTCCAGCGGAGGTTCAGCCCGGAACGTCTCAGGGAGAAGCAGGAGGCGTTCGCAGAGCGCGTTGCCTTCGAGATGCGAGACTACGTCCCGGAGGACCAGGGGACGCTCAAGGGCTCCGAGACGCTGGCAAGCGACTACGCAAGCGGCTCCATCGAGTGGGCGACCCCGTACGCGCAGCACGTCCACGACCTCCCGCAGTCGAGCATCCGAAAGACCAAGAACCCGAACGCGCGCTCCCACTGGCCCGAGGAGGCCAAGAGGGAGCGCATGAGCGCGTGGAACGCATTCGCCCATAAGCTCCTGGAGGACAAATGACCGAGACCATCGACATCTGCGAGCGCGCCGTCGAGGCGTTGCGGGCAGCGGGCATGGACAGCGTGCTCGCGCAACGGATAGACCGCATCACGGGGAAGGACGGCGTGGTCGTGCGCATGATGCCGCCGCGCACCGTCGCCACGTACTTCGACGGCACGCGGCGCATCGACTGCACGATACAGGTCATCGCGAAGAGCCTGGACCCGACCGAGGCCATGGCAGAGTGCGACCGCGCATCCGAGATACTGCGCTCGTCGGACCTGTCGAGCGCGAACGGCTCCTACGAGCTCGCGGACCCGGCATACCCCGCCGAGCCAGACGGGGACATCGAGGAGCTTGCCGTGGGGACGGACCGGCGGCACGTCTGGGCGGTCCGCCTCGTAATTCAGATCATCAGGAAGTAGAAAGGAACGGCCATGGCAAAGAGCGACCTCGGGTTTGCCCGAAACTACGCAAACGCGCTGGAGGTGAACATCACCCCCGGGGCTGAAGAGCCCACGTGGGCGATCCTGTCGCGCGGCATCACGTCCATCACGCCCTCCGGAAACGAAAGCACCGAGGACAAGGACTACTACGACGGCTACGGCGTGCCGACGACCGACGTGACGAGCACGCAGATCCAGTACGCCGTCGAGGGCGACCGCTGCTACGGCGACCCCGCCCAGGACTTCATCACGAGCTGCGCGCTCGAAACCGGCGAGGGCCGCAAGACGCAGTTCCGGCACACGGCCGCGAACGGCGACGTCATCGAGGGCGACTGCACGCTGCTCGGCCTCACCCCCAACAGCGGACAGGGAGAGGCAAGCGGCCTCGGCGCGTTCAGCTGCACCATCGCGACCGACGGGCGCCCGAGCTACACCCCGGCGAACAAGCTCAAGCTGCCCGAGCAGGTCGAGGCGGAGGCGGTCTCCGTGGCGGTCGGCGAGAAGCAGAAGATCGTGGCGACCGTCACCCCGGAGACCGCGAACCCCAAGTGCTTCTTCGCGTCGGGAAACACCGACATTGCCACCGTAGACAGCGACGGGAACGTCACGGGCGTGGCCCAGGGCTCCTGCGACGTCACGGCGCGGTGCGCGGCAAAGCCGTCCGTCATGGTCACGGTGAAGGTCACCGTGACCGCCGCCAACCAGCAGTCCCTCGCCCAGAAGTAAACGGCGACACCTCTCATAGCCTCCGACATGTGGGGGCGCGGGCAAGTGAGCGGCCCGCGCCCCTCTTTTTGTGCCTAGCTCACGGGCAGAGAAGGGAGCAGCATGGAGATCCTGAAGGCGTCGAGGCCCTACGAGGACATCTACTTCGAGGACCCGGTGGAGAACCCCGACACGCCACACTTCCGCGTGTGGTTCGACGACGAGAGCATGGAGGCGATGCTCGGCAAGGTAGCGAACGCCATCGACCGCGCGCAGAGCCTCAACGCCAAGGCGGCCACGGCGAGGTCGGACGAGGACCGCGCCGAGGTCACCCAGATGATGGTACACCTGCAGAAGCGCGTCATCGTCGCCTTCATCGGCGCAGACGGCTACCAGAGGCTCCTTGAGTGGATGGGCGACGGCGAGGCCATCGACCCCGCCAAGTACACCAGCGCCCTCGGGGAGGTGTTCGCCCAGTTCCTCATGCTGCTGGGGCGCAGAGCGACCAACGAGCAGCTGCGCGCGTGCGGCCTCTACTACTCGCAGGAGAGCGCCAAGACCAAGGCGTTCCTCCAGGCGCAGCGCAAGGCGCCGTCCAAGGTGCTCCAAGGCGGCAAGAAGAAGCACCGCAAGTGATAGCCACGGACCTCACGTCCCGGAGGGTCGCCCTGCCAGGCGGCGGAAGCGCGACGCCCTACGAGTGGGGCGGCGCGGAAGTGCTCGTGCGCGACGACGCCATGACGGTGCTGAGCCTGATAGCCGCCCTCCGGGACGAGGGCATGCCGGAGGACGAGCGCGGCGAGACGGTCGTGCGCTCGCTCTTCGCCGACTGGGCGGACGCCTACACGGCCTGCGACTACGACCCCGTGGAGTTCTCCAGGCTCATCGAGTCGGCGGTGTGGGACGTCTGCGGCATCGACCTCAGGGGTGACCGGGCCCACGAGGAGCCCCTATGGGACCCGGAGGAGGACGCCGCGCTCATCCGCACCAGCTTCCGCATGGCCTACGGCCTCGACTGGGACAGGGCGCGCGCGGAGATCAGCTTCTCGGAGTTCGTGGCGCTCGTCGGCGGCTGCGGGACGGACACGCCGCTCGGGCGCGCCATCTACTACCGGGACCCTAGGACGAGGCCGAAGGCCACGAAGCACAACCGCAAGGAGATAGAGGAGTGGGAGCGCCTGCATCGGGCGTTCGCACTGGGAAAGAGCCGTAGCTCACGCGGCGCAGCAGAAGGGACAGACGCGGCGATGGCCGATGCGTTCGCCGCACTCAAGCGCGCAGCGAGGTGAGCATGGACGGATCCGTCGTCATTCAGGCGGTGCTCGACTCAAGCAAGGTCGAGAAGGGCGTCAGCGACGTCAACAAGAGCCTGAACAAGGTCAGCTGGAAGGGAATCAAGGAGGGCGACCAGGCGGCGCAGCAGCTGTCGGGGTCGCTCAAGAGCGCCGGCACGGCCGCGACGGTCGGCCTCACGGCGCCCATCGTCGCCGCCGGCACGGCCGCCATGACGACGGCGTCGAGCTACGAGAGCGCGACGGCTCGCATCCAGTCCGCCCTCGGGCTCACGGCCGAGGAGGCCGAGCACCTGGGCGACGTGGGGGAGTCCATCTACGAGAACGGCTTCGGGGAGTCCCTCGACGCCGTTGACGACGCCCTCATCACGGTACGGCAGAGCATCGGGGACCTCAACGACGTGGACCTCACCTACGTCACGCAGGCGGCCCTCACGCTGTCCGACACGCTGGGGATGGACGTCGGAGAGAGCGTGCGGGGCATCAACGCCCTCATGGACGGCTTCGGACTGTCCGCGCAGGAGGCCATGGACCTGTTCGTGGCCGGCGCCCAGGACGGCCTCAACTACTCAGACGAGCTCGGCGACAACCTCGCCGAGTACGGCCCGCGCTTCGCGCAGATGGGCTTCTCCGCCGAGGAGTACTTCTCGATCCTCAAGGCCGGCACCGAGAACGGCGCGTACAACCTGGACAAGGTCAACGACTTCCTGAACGAGTTCCAGACGAGCCTGTCAGACGGCCGCATGGACGAGAACATCGGGAGGTTTAGCGACTCCACCCAAAAGCTATTCCAGAGCTGGAAGGAGGGCGGCGCGACCGGCCAGCAGGTCTTCGAGGCCGTCATGGGAGAGCTGGCGCAGATGCCCGACGGCTATGAGAAGGCCAACCTCGCCTCCACTCTGTGGTCGAGCCTGGGCGAGGACAACGCCATGGGCATGATCACGAGCCTCGCGGGCGTCGAGAACAAGTACGGCGACGTGGCCGGGGCGGCGCAGGAGGCGGCGGACACCGCGTCCGACAGCTTTGCGAGCAAGGCGCAGAGCGCCATGCGCGAGCTGATGGGGGCCATCGAGCCCCTGGGCACGCCGCTGCTCAACATCGCAACGAACGTGGCCGGATGCATCCAGGCCTTCGGCGAGTGGTTCTCCGGAATCGGAGAGGGCGGTCAGATGGCCGTGCTCGCCCTCGCCGGCATACTCGCCGCCGTCGGACCGGTGCTGTCGGTCGCAGGCAACGTTGTGACCGTGCTGCCCGCCATCACCTCCGCGCTGGGAGGGGCCACTGCGGCAACCGGGGCCGCAAGCGGGGCAACGGGGGCGCTCGGCGGCGCGCTGACCGCACTCACCGGGCCCGTCGGAATCGTGCTCGGCGTCCTCGCGGCCCTCACGGCGGCGATCGTCTACCTGTGGAACACCGACGACGGGTTCCGGGTGGCGGTCTCGGAGGCCTGGAACGCCATATGGGGCACCATCCAGGGAGTCATCGACCAGCTTCGGCCCTACGTGGAGCAGGCGTGGGCCGCCATACAGAACGCCGTGAGCACGGCCATGAACGTCATCATGCCCATAGTGAGCCAGGGGTTCCAGTTCATCATCGCCGTGGCCGTGCCGATCCTGCAGCAGCTCATCTCCAACGTCGCCAACACCTTCCAGGTGATACTGGAGACCATCACGGGCGTGATGAACGGGGTCACGCAGATCATCAATGGCGCGTGGCAGATAATCCAGGGCATCTTCCAGACCGTCGTCGGCTTCATAGTCGGGCTCGTGACGGGCGACTTCTCGCAGATGCAGGCCGGCGTGGACGCCATTATGCAGGGCATCAAGACCGTCATCGGCGGCGCGCTCGACGCGGCCGGAGCCGTGGTGACGGGCGCCATCAACTTCATAACCTCGACCATCCAGAACGGGCTCAACCTCGCGCTGTCCGTCGTGCAGGGCATCTTCAACGGCATCAAGAGCGCGATAGAGGGGCCAATCAACGGGGCGCGCGACGTGGTGGGCGGCGCCATCGAGGCCATCAAGGGCTTCTTCAACTTCCGCATCTCCTGGCCGCACATCCCCATGCCGCACTTCGGCGTCAGCCCGTCCGGATGGCAGATCGGCGACCTGCTGCGCGGCGTCATCCCGAGCCTGAGCATCGAGTGGTACGCGAAGGGCGGCGTGTTCAACGGCCCCAGCGTCATCGGCGTCGGCGAGGCGGGGCCCGAGGCGGTCGTCCCGCTATCCGGGAGCAGGGTCAGGCCCTTCGCGGAGGCGGTGGCCGAGGGCATCGTGTCCGCGCTTGGAGGGTCGCGCGAGGGTCGCGGCGGCGTCACGCAGAACTTCAACTTCTACCAGCCCATCAAGTCGCCCGACGAGGTCGCCCGCGCCGTGCGCTTGAGCGAGAGATACGGATTGGCGGCTGAGACATGAGCAAATCACCACTCGTGATAGAGATCGAGCGCGACGACGGGCTCGGGGAGGAGAACCCGAGGCTGCTCGCCGACGGCACGCGCTGGCGCGTCGAGGTCGGCGGCCTTGAGAACTTCGGCGGGGTCACGTACGAGGTCGCCACGCAGGCGTACGCACAGTACGAGGGCTCCCTTCCGATGAGGGAGCGGACGCCGGAGCAGGACCGGACCATGGTGCTCGCCGCGCGCTTCGACCGAGCGGAGGCGCGCGACGAGGCCATGGCGTTCTTCATCCCGCACAGGGAGTACGTCGTGCGGTGCTCGCTGCTCGGAAGGACGAGGCACTTCACCGGCCGCCAGTACGCGCTCAAGGTCGAGCTGGGCAGCCTCGCCCTCCCGACGAGGGTCACGTGGACCTGCCTGTGCACGCAGCCGTTCTGGCTCTCAGAGGACGAGCACGGCTACGACCTAGCCGAGGCCCAGAGGCGCCGGGGGTTCCCGTTCGTGTCGCTCGTGGACCGCGTGGCGCCGGAGCCGGAGTCGCGCGTCGCGGGGCCGAGCCACGTCGCGGGCTTCATCGTCGGAATAGTCAGCCACGCCACGAGGCTCGTGAACGGCGGGCACGTCCCGACCTACCCTCGCTTCACCATATCGGCGAGCGGTGAGGTCAGGAACCCCTCCGTCAGGGTGCTCGACGGTTCCGGGGCGGCCGTGCTCGACGTGACCGTGCTCGTCAGCATGCAGGACGGCGACGAGCTCGTCCTCGACTTCGAGAGCCGGCCGACGTCCATCACGCTGAACGGGGAGAACGTGAGCCACCTCGTGAAGCCGGGCTCGACCCTCGCCGCGAGCATCGGCGTGGGCAGGTACGACGTCGAGTGGTCCGCAGAGTCGGGCGACGCATCCATGCAGGTCGTGCCGTCGATTAGGGAAAGGTACACGGGAATATGATCGACGAGGCCATGGCGGTCATCAGCATCTACCGCGTGACAAGCTCGGGCGAGATCTCGCTCATGGTTGCCAACTTGCCGTACTCGAACCTGCAGTGGACGAGGAAGCTGTCCACGTGCGGCAGCTTCTCCGTCCAGCTGGTCGGGGACGTGCCGGTCCCCTGGCCGGGGAGGTACCTGCTGGTGCGCGGCGACCGGCCGGAGGTCGGGCTCGTAGAGAAGGTCAAGTACTCCGACGACGAGAGCGGCGAGGCGGCGAGCATGTCGGGGAGGTTCGCCGAGTGCCTGCTCGCCTACAGGAGCTTCGGCCCGTCCGGGGCGGCCGCGTCCGGTCACGGATGGCGCGGCGCGGTCGCTGCGGCCTTCGGCTCGTGGCCCATGCCGGACGCCCCGGAGATCGTGCTGGGGGCAGGGACGGAGGGGGCGGGCTCCTCGTACACGATCAGGGCGGACGAGAAGACCACGGCGATGGATGCCGTGTACGCCGTCACGGCCGCCCAGTCGGCCTATCCCACCCTCGCCCTGGACTGGGAGCGCGGGGCCCTCAGCCTCTCCATTGTGGACGGCCTGGACAGGACGCGCGGGCAGGGCGAGCGCCCCGTGATGGTCTTCAGCCTTGAGATGGCCACGGCGCAGGCCACGTCCTACTCGGGAGACTACTCGGTCTCGTGCTCCAAGGTCATAGCCTACGCGAAGGGGGCGAGCGAGGGCGCGGAGGCGGTGAGCGTCGAGGTCGAGGTCCCGGGCTTCGACCCGGAGACCATGTGGCAGGCGTCGGCGACCGAGGACGTGTCGTCCCTGTGCTCCGACGAGCCCGCCGCATCCGAGGCGAAGGACGCCGGGCTCCTGCGGGCCTACGACCACATGCCCGCCCTCGCCGTCGATGTGACGGTCCTCGGCAGCGGGTACGGCAGCACGTGGGACCTCGCGGACACCTGCGAGGCGGACGTGCCGGAGGCGGGCGTGTCGTGCTCCGCCCGAATCGAGGAGGTGCGCGAGGTGGTCAAGAAAGAGGGGACGACACTTGAGGTCTCATTGGGCTCGAAGGCGATCAGCCGCGTATCGCGCGCGCTGATGCGCCTCCGCTGACCAGACGAGGAGGGATGCCGTGGCAAAGGTCACATCCATCACGCGGGTCTACCCGATGGACTCGCTCATGACCATCGGCGAGGACGGCCTGCCCGTCTACGACAGGGCATACAACGCCAGCGACCTCGCCGAGGTCATCGGCGCCTTTTTCTCGAACGGAGTCTTCACGGCGGCCGGCGATGCCCTGTCGGTGACGTCGGAGGCGGGAACCTGGAGCGTCGGCACCGGCGGCGCGGTCGCCGGGCACAGGATCATCCCCGTCGATTCGCCGGCCGAGGTGATCGACCAGGACGAGATAGGCACCGGCCAGTACGCCTACATCATCGTGGCGCTGAGGAACGACACGAAGTACCGGGACGGGGCGATCTACTCCGTGCTGACGGAGTCGCCGACCTACTCGCCGGTTCGCAACAACTCGACGTGGGAGCTCGTGCTCGCGCGCATCGACTGGCGCGGCGGGCTCTCCGACTACCGTCTCGACAACCTCATGTGCGGGCCCGTGACGCCGTTCGCGAAGATCGACACGGACCAGTTCATGCTCGAACTGCACACGGCGGTCTCGCAGTTCAACCTCAACGTCGGGGAGGTGAGGTCCATCCCCAGCGGCTCGACGCCCGTGGTCACCGTGAGGAAGCCCGAGATGGCCGGAGGCGAAGTCTACATCGACTTCGACATCCCCAGGGGCGCCCCCGGCAAGGACGGGGCGGACGGGGAGAGCGCGCCGACGATGTTCATCAGCCCGGAGAGCGAGGAGCCCCCGAGGGTCTACGGGAACGCGTGGCTCGTGGACGACAAGGGGACGCACACCATCACCGACATCCGGTGCTACGAGACCGAGAGGGTCTACCCGAGCGACGGGCTGTTCCCGGGCGACGCTCTGTACCCCGGCGGGACGGGCCAGTGGGTATCCCACAAGCTGGCCGCGTCGCTCATCGAGCCGCAGGAGTCCGAAGGCAGCCAGACCGAACAGGAGGCATAGCATGGCAATCAACTACGAGTCGCGCGAGTGGGCCAACGACGCGGCGGGGAACACCCCCATCAACGCCGACGCCCTCAACCGCATGGAGGGCGGCATCTCTGACGCGTGCGCGGGCGTCGATTCGCTCAGCTCGAAGCTCATCACCTACCTCGTCGAATCGGGCGGAGACACCGCCGGGGAGGACGTGAACGGGGACGAGATCGTGGAGCCCTGCAACGTCTACGACGCGGAGAAGGGCGTCGTCTACTTCGCTCCGGGAGGCGGCGCGGCAAGGACCGTGCCGTTCGCCACGTCCGGCGGCCTGGCCGACGTGGCGGAGTACCCATACCAGCTTGAGGCGGGGCTGTACCCCGGGCGCGACCTTGCGGCAACGTTCGCGGACGAGGTGTCGGAGTACGGCGACGTGTGGGAGTGGCTGCAGTCCCGCACGAAGGCCGGGAACTTCTCGGGCATCCGCATCGGCGACTACATCGACATCACCCTCACCGACGAGGTTCCGTTCCGCGCGCTCGTCGCCGCCATCGACCCCTACTACGGATGCGGGGACGACGGGCACGTCAGGGGCCACCACATCGTGATGATGGCGAGCGCGCCCGTGACCGTCACCGGCTCGTACGCGGTCAACGGCGGGCACATCAAGTGGAACTCGACCGCCACCAACCAGGGAACGGCAGCGGAGAAGCACCCCTACCTGGCGAGCCAGCTGCACAAGTGGGAAACCGAGGTCTTCTACAACCTCCTGCCGCAGGCCGTGCGCGACCGAATCATGGTCCACCGCGCCCTTCTCGAAGAGCGGTACAGCAGCTCCGGCGGGCTCACCGAGTCCGGCAGGTGGAGCTGGGCGGACCTCGGCACCGTGTGGTCACCCTCCGAGATGGAGGTCTACGGCTGCACGGTTTGGGGGACGAAGGGATGGTCCGTCGGATACGACTGTCAGTTCCCCATCTTCAAGAAGACGAGGGATCGCATCAACGGCAGTCGCGTCAGCTGGTGGCTCCGTGTCGCTCGTGGCGGTTCGTCGTCGACCGTCTGCAGTGTCTACGGCTATGGCTATGCCAGCATCGACTCCGCCTCGGATGACTGGCTTCGCCCCCGCCCCTGCTTCCTCATCGGCTGAGAATTCAGCCGATAGACGATCTTCCGCAACGGCGACCGCCTCTGGCGGTCGCCTTGCCCTTTGCCCGCGAAGCGGGCCGGATATAATTTTCAAAAATCAAGGGACGGGGGTGCGCTGTGAGCGGTGTCTTCGAGAAGGACAGGAGCGAGTCAGAGCTCGACTACTTCGAGCTCGCCAGGAAGATATGGGTCGAGGTCGTCCGCATCGTCAAGAACGAGAAGGACGTGCCGAAGTCCTGCAGGTTCCTCATAGGAGTCCCGACCGCCGAGACGGCGCGCAGCATGGTCGCCAACATAAACCGCGCCTACCACTTCTACCCCTCCAGCTCGTTCAACGTGCTTGAGAGGAGGAGATACCTCACCCTCGCAATCGCCGACTGCGAACAGCTTCTCCTCGACATGCAGTGCATGAAGGACGCGGGGCTCCCCATAAACGTGAACCGGCTTGAGAACCTAATCAAGATGGCCGACGCCGAGATCGGGAAGCTGCAGAGCAAGAGGAAAAACACGCGCCTCATCGGGAAGCAGACGGTCGAGGATCGCATCAGGGACGCCGAGGCCGAGATCGAGAGGCTGAGTTCGGTATAATGTCGCTCGGTTACGCCTTGGAAATCGCGTCAACTGGTGGCTCCGTGTCGCTCATGGCGGTTCGTCGTCGAACGTCTGCAATGTCAACGGCAATGGCAATGCCAGCAACAACTCCGCCTCGAATGACTGGATTCGCCCCCGCCCCTGATTCCCGAGCCTGGCCAGACCGAGTAGGCCGCGAGGCCGAAAGCAGAGCCGTTTTGAGGAAGGAAGGCGTGACCATCGGCCGCAAGGCCGTAAATATGCACCCCGCGCAGGCGGGCGGACGCTTCTTGCATGGCCGGCCGGCTTCGGCGTTCACCCCGGTTTCATGCCCGTCCTGCAAGCGGCTGCCAGAACGCCACTGCGAGCCGTGCGGGGTGCCCTCATGAACTCGAACGACCGCAGGGCGGCCAGAAGAAGGCGCCGCGAGGAGAAGCGCGCCGAGAAGCGCCGCAAACGCATAGAGGGATGCACGCTCGAAAGGGTGGCCGACCTCAACTCGCTGTACGACGCCGCCGCCAAGGCCAAGAGGGGCGTGGCGTGGAAGGCCTCCGTTCAGAGGTACCAGATGAGGGTGCTGCGGAACATCTCGAAAGCCCACGACGACCTGCTGGCGGGGAACGACATCAGAAGGGGCTTCACCGAGTTCGACATAATGGAGCGCGGAAAGCTCAGGCACATATCGAGCGTCCACTTCTCGGAGAGGGTCATCCACAAGTCACTGTCGAGGAACGCCCTCGTCCCCGCGATCGTGCCGGCGTTCACGTCCGGCAACAGCGCGAACATATCGGGTCGCGGCACGGACTACGCCATACGGCGGCTGAAGAAACAGCTCGCCCGGCACTGGCGCAAGCACGGGAGCGAGGGCTACATCCTGCTCGTGGACTTCCGGGACTACTTCGCGAGCATCGACCACGATGCAGCCAAGGGAATCGTGCGGCGCGCCCTCGACGACGAGAGGGTAATCGCCCTGACGGAATCGCTCATAGACGCGCACGGGGACGTCGGCCTGGGCCTGGGAAGCGAGCCGAACCAGACGCTCGCGGTCGCCCTCCCCAGCCGCATAGACCACTGGGCAGAGGAGATGCCCGGGCTTGAGGCGACGGGCCGCTACATGGACGACTCCTACTACATCGACATGGACAAGCAGAAGCTGCGGGTAGTCCTGGCCTGCATTGAGATACTGTGCGAGGACCTGGGAATCAAGATCAACCACAGGAAGACCCGGATAGTGAAGTTGTCGCGCGGGTTCCGGTTCCTCAAGAAGCGTTTCTTCTACACGCCGACGGGAAGGGTGGTCGTTCGCCCCTGCCGGGACTCGGTGACGAGGGAACGCCGCAAGCTCAAGGCGATGAGGAGGATGCTCGACAGGGGCGAGATAACCAGGGAGCAGGTGGAGATCTCGTACCAGAGCTGGCGGGGCGGCATACTCAGGCTCGACGCGCATCGGACCGTGCTCAGCATGGACGCGCTGTATCGCGAGCTCTTCGGGACCGAAAACGCTTCGGGGGGGGGGTTCTCCCTGATGAGGCGTGACACGCCGCTCCAGATGGCGGCCTAGGGACCGCCATGCGACACCTTGGGGATGCTTTGCAAAGCAGAGCAGTCCAGCGAAGGGAGGACGCATGGCGTTCACAGAGGAAGAGGAAGAGACGCTGCGCGGAATCATCAAGATCGCCCGCTCGCGGGTCGCCTCGTTCTCCGACGAGCTCGCAACGATGGCGCCCGGCCTGTGCGACAAGTGGTACCCCGACACGCCCTACGTCGAGGGGCAGCGCCTCTACTTCAACGGCGAGGTCTACGTCGTCAACCAAGACCACACGTCACAGAGGCAGTGGGAGCCGAGGGCCACGGGAACCGAGAACCTCTACACGAACATCTCCCTCGCGGGAGACGGCATCCCCGTATGGCAGGCCCCGACCGGCGCCCACGACGCCTACAACACGGGGGACGAGGTGCACTACCCGGACGCAGACGGACCCGTGTACGTCTCCAAGCGCGACGGAAACACGTCGGAGCCCACCAAGGACGAGTGGTGGGAGCCCGCATAGCGCCCGCTCACCAAGAGCGCCCCTTCGGGGGCGCTCTTTTCATGCGACACCTCCGCGATGATGCCCCCGAAGGACACGACAGGGGGAGGTGACCCATGGACCCGTTTCTATCGCAGGTGGCCGTCACAGCCGTCACGTCTGCGGTGAGCATCGCCGTCGGCTGGGCGATGGGCGGCATCAAGGGCGCAGCGAAGGAGCGCGCCCAGGCGAAGGCTGAGTCCGACAGGTCGCGCGAGGAGGCCCGCAAGGAGGCCGCTCAGGACCGCGAAACCACGCATCAGATTCTCAAGACGCTGCTCTACTGCCGCCTCGCCGACATGCACCGCCGCTACGTGGTGGACGGCGTTCCCTGCACGCCCGCCGACAAGCAGGAGGCCGAGGAGGTCTTCCGCGAGTACCACGACGTGCTGGGCGGCAACGGCTCCGGCACCGCCCTCTACAAGGAGATCATGGCCGCGCACGTGGCCTAGAGGAAAGGAGGCCGAAATGGCCGAGTACACCACCGAAAACATCGACATCCCCGAGGACGCGGAGGTGCAGGACTACCCTAAGTACGTCCTTCCCGAGAAGCTGTACCTCGCCCTCAAGTGGGCGGCGCTCCTCCTCCTGCCGCTCGTCGCCGTCTTCTACCAGGCGCTGGCGGGAATCTGGGGGCTGCCGATGCCCGACGAGATCAGCCAGACCTGCAGCATCTTCGGGCTCTTCATCGGCGCGCTCATCGGCGTGTCCGAGTTCAAGGCCCTCAAGAGCAAGTAGGCGCGCCATGGCGAGGCTCAAGCTGGCGGCCGCGCTCCTGACCGGCGCGCTCGCCGCGACCTGCTGGTGGGGATGGCTCATGCTCGACCACGCCGGGCAGGACGCGCAGGCGCTCGCCGAGGCGCGCGAGCGCGGAAGGCAGGAGGCACAGGAGCAGATCGTGCTCGACCGGCCGGTGCCGGGGGGCAACTGGATGCCCCTGTGGCTGCAGACCGACCCGCAGTGGGCGGACATCCCCTACTCGGACGGCACCATCGAGACGTACGGCTGCGGGCTGACCTGCGCAGCCATGGCCATCAAGTACCTGACCGTGCAGGACGTGACGCCGCTCGCGCTGTCCGGCGCGGTCGGCGAGGAGTGCCTGACCGACCGCGTGAACGACATGGCCAAGTTCTGCGAGTGGATCGTGGCCAACTACCCCGAGTACGGAATCGAGTACTCCGGCAAGGTCTGGCGCATCGAGGAGGCCCTGTCCATGGTCGATGACGGCTGGGTGGTCATGGCCGGCATGGAGGGGCCGCTGGGGGACCGCTCCTACGGCGGCCACATCATCCTCATCTGGGACGTGGACGATGAAGGCAACTACTGGGTTAGGGACCCCGACGACGCCGCGAACTCCGAGCGCCCGTGGACGCGCGAGGAGCTTGAGGCGGTGGCGTGGGGGACCTTCAACGGACTGAGAGGAGGCCATTATGGCAGATGAGAACGATAAGCTGACGGACGTGGACGGCAACGAGCTGTCCGATGAGTGCATCGAAGAACTCTCCAACGGGAAGGGTGAGGATGATGAGTAACAGCCCCCTCGTAAACTACACGCGCATCAGCCCCAACCGCAACAGCCCGCGAAACCAGCCAATCAGCAAGATCACCGTCCACCACATGGCGGGGAATCTATCCGTCGAGACCTGTGGCAACGTCTTCGCACCCAGCTCCCGGCAGGCATCCTCGAACTACGGCATCGGCTCCGACGGGCGCGTGGGCATGTACGTCGAGGAGAAGGACCGCTCGTGGGCAAGCTCCTCTGCGTGGAACGACCACCGCGCCGTGACCATCGAGGTTGCGAACGACCAGATCGGCGGCAACTGGCACGTGTCGGACGCCGCGTGGAACAAGCTCGTGGAACTTTGCGTGGACATCTGCCGGCGCAACGGCATGAAGTCGCTCGTATGGACGGGAGGCACGGACGGCTCGCTCACGTGCCACTACATGTACGCGTCCACGAACTGTCCCGGCCCCTACCTCAAGGGCCGCATGGCCGAGCTCGCCCGCACCGTCACCGCCCGCCTCGGCGGGGCGTCGGGCCCCTCGACCTCCGGCGGCTCCTCCGCGCCGTCCGGAAGCGTCGCCGACCTCGCGAACCGCGTCATCGCGGGAGAGTTCGGCAACGGCGACGCCCGCAAGGCCGCACTCGGCGACCGGTACGCCGAGGTGCAGGCGGAGGTGAACCGCATCCTCAACGGCGGCGGCTCTACCTCCTCGCCCTCTGTCGACATCGACCAGATGGCGCGCGACGTCATCGCCGGGAAGTATGGCAACGGCGACGCCCGTAAGAAGGCCCTCGGCTCCAATTACGCGGCCGTGCAGGCGCGCGTGAACGAGCTGCTGGGTGCGTCGGGCGGCTCCTCCGGCGGTGCCGACATCGACGCGCTCGCCCGCGCCGTCATCCGTGGGGATTACGGCAACGGCGAGGAGCGCAAGCGCCGCCTCGGAAGCCTCTACGACGCCGTGCAGGCACGCGTGAACCAGCTGTTGTAGAATGTCCTACAGCGTCACACCTGTGACGAGCAGGGCGAAGCCCCTGCGCAGACCGTAGGCGTAGGTGTTCGCGCTAACTCGCACGTAGCCCGCCATTCTGCGCCCCGAGTGACGAGGCCGCCTCGTCGGATTGGAGGAGCCATGCCCGGTTGGGTCGTTCCCGTCATCGCCGTCGCGGTGGTCGTGGTGCTGGTGGTCGTGTGGGTCAGCATCTACAACGGCATCGTCACCGCGGACAACAAGTGTGACAACGCGTGGCAGACCATCGACGCACAGCTCCAGCGCAGAAGCGACCTCATTCCCAACCTCGTGGAGACCGTCCGCGGGTATGCCTCGCACGAGTCCGCCACCCTTGCGGCGGTGACCGAGGCGCGCGCCGCCGTTGACAGCGCGCCCACGCCCGAGGCCAAGATGGAGGCCTCCAACGCCCTGACCGACACCCTGCGGAGCCTCTTCGCCGTGGCCGAGAACTACCCCGACCTCAAGGCCAACGCCAACTTCGCGCAGCTCCAGAGCGAGCTTGCGGACACCGAGAACCGCATCAGCTACGCGCGCATGAGCTTCAACGACATGGTCCTCGAGTACAACAACGCGATCGAGACCTTCCCCGGCAGCCTGGTCGCCGGGCGCAAGTTCAAGCCCCGCAACGGCTTCGAGGCCGCCTCGCCGGACGCGCGCGAGGCACCGCAGGTGCGCTTCTAGGGGATTCGCGGCTTGATTTGGCGCTTGCGGGGCCCTGTGTAGGGCCCTCCGGCCGGTTGTCAGTGGTTTTTGACGGGTGCCGCAAGTGTCACCGCGCAGGTAGCATTTCGCTACCTGCGCTTTTTTGGCGCCGTACCGCGACGATACTCACGGGTGGCGACAAAAACCACCGACAACCGACCAGGACGCGGGCAGAAGCACCCAAAACGGCGCCGGGCGCCCGCTAGCGGCTCTCGCGGCGGCGCCGGAGCGCGCGATGCGCCCAGGCGACCACGCTCGTCGCCGCCACGGCGTCGGCCAGCGCGAGCGCGGTGCCCACGTAGTTGGGGCCGGCCGTCTTGACCGGGCGCTCGATCGGCGCCGTCCCCGCCTCGGCCGCCGCCGCGTTGTAGTCCAGGTTGGCGGCGCGGGCCTCGAGCCACACGTAGAGCACGTTCTTCGTTGCCCGCCGCAGGTTGGTGAGGTAGCTCGTCGCCGCGGCCGCGCGGTCGGTGCCGCGCGCCGAGGAGAGCTCCTCCTGCGCGAAGCCGTACGAGAAGGACCCGTTGCGGAAGACCCCGTCCATGTAGAGGTCACCGCCCGCGCGCAGCGCCTGGTCGGCGCTCATGTAGTCCTGGTGGTCGGCGTAGTCCGTGATGACAGCGCCCTCGAAGCCCCACTCCTCGCGCAGCACGCTCGTGAGCAGCGACCGGCTGCCGCCCGCCCAGACGGCCCCCACGCGGTTGTAGGAGCTCATGAGGCCCGTGGCGCCTCCCTCGACCGCAATCTGGAACGGCCGCAGGTAGAGCTCGCGCAGGGA
This sequence comes from Olsenella sp. An188, assembly GCF_002160255.1. Lineage (GTDB taxonomy): Bacteria > Actinomycetota > Coriobacteriia > Coriobacteriales > Atopobiaceae > Thermophilibacter > Thermophilibacter avistercoris. The sequence continues at coordinate 120,993 of NZ_NFKF01000007.1, forward strand.
CTGCTCGGTGAGCCAGGTGTAGAGCGAGTCGCGGTAGGAGTCCTGGTTGTTGACGGCAAAGTGCTTAAGGAAGCAGTAGGTCCCCGCGTCGCGCGCTCCGCCCACCACCTGCGCCGCCATCGTCCCGCAGACGAGCGGGTCCTCCGAGAAGTACTCGTAGTTGCGGCCGCCGAGCGGCGTGCGGTGGAGGTTGGCGCACGGGGCGTAGAGCCCGTCGACGCCGAGCGTCGCCGCCTCGAGGCCGAGCTGCCGGCCCACCTCGCGCGCGAGGCCCGGGTTCCAGGTCTGCGCGAGCACCGTCGGGGCGGGGTATCCCACGCCGTAGGAGAGCTGGTTGAACGAGCCGACCTGCGCGGGGCCGTCCACCTCCTTGGTGAGCGGCTTGCCGATGCCGCTGATCTGGCCGGTGGCCAGGTAGCCGTGGAGCACGAGGCGCTGCATGTCGCTCAGCGAGACGAAGTCGAGCACGATCTCCCAGCGCGCGTCGTCGTAGTCGCTGCCGAGCTCGTAGCCCAGGTCGGTGAGCTCCCCGTCCTCTCCGAGCTGCCAGTAGGAGCCTGCCGAGGTGACGAGCGGCTGGACGAACGACGTGGCGAGGCTGTCCTCGTAGAGCGCGGCGTCGGCCGCGACCTGCTCGTCGTCGTAGAGGTTGAGCGCGGCCACGGCGTCGTCCATCACGCGGTCGGCGTCCGCCACGCGCGGGAAGGTCCCCTCGAAGTCTGCGCGCGTGAGGTAGGTGATGCCGGCCGCCGCGCCCGGGCCCCGCTCGACCGTCGAGGACGGTCCCGTCACCACGGCGCCCTCGGTCAGGGAGCCGTCCACGGGAACGCCGTCAACGGCGTCGTCGGCCGTGAAGCGGTTGCGCACCTCGGCGCCCGTCTCGAGGCTCTGCTCGCAGAGCTCGGTCTCCCCCACGTAGAGCGTCGTCCGCGCGCCCGGGCACTCGGCCGGGGTGTGGGCGTCGCGCCTGAGCTCGGCCACGTAGTCGCCGCGCTCGAGCTCGTAGCCGCAGAAGCCGTTTGCGTTGGCGTCGTAGCAGTCGTAGGAGGCCACGTCGTCGAGCAGGAAGGACAGGGTCACCTCCTGGCTCTCCCCCGGCTCGAGCAGGCGGGTCTTCTCGAAGTCCACGAGCACGCTCGAGGCCTTCTCTATGCCGCCCGGGCTGTACGGGGCCGAGCAGTAGAGCTGCACCACGTCACGCCCCGCCACGTCGCCGGTGTTGGTCACGCGAACCGTCACCGAGTACGTGGTGGAGCGCCCCACGCGGAACCCCTCGCCCGGAGAGCGGCCCACCACCTCCCAGGAGAAGTCGGTGTAGCTCAGGCCAAAGCCAAAGGGGTACTGGACGACGCCCTCGTAGCCGGTTCCGTGCTCGTTGTCCACGCCGTCCCAGAACCCCTCGGCGTCGGCCGTCTCGTACCAGCGGTAGCCCACGTAGACGCCCTCGGCGTAGTCCACGAAGCGCACCGTGTCGTAGGTCTCCGGCACGCCCACGTTCACGTTGGCGGTCCCGTCCGCGGGGTAGAGCCCGGCCGCGCGCGACCCGATGTAGGAGCCCTCGCCCTTCTCGCCCGCGTTTGCCCAGCTTGCGGCCGTCCTGAAGTCGTATGCGTAGGTGTCGGTCGTGCGGCCGGAGGGGTTGGTGTCCCCCCAGAGCACGCTCGCGACCGCCCGCGCGCCCACCTCGCCGGTGGGACCGGCGAGCAGCGCGGCGTCTATGCCGGGGATGGTCTCGAGCTGGCCGAGCTCCATCGTGTTGGTTGAGTTGACCACCACGACCACGTGCTCGTAGGTCGCCCCGACGTAGGCGAGAAGCGCCTCCTCCTCGCTCGAGAGCTCGAGGTAGCCGCGCGTGGCGTCGATCGTGAGGGCCCCGCCGCGGTCGCGCACCTTGTACTGGGCGTCGGGGCAGTCTATGGACTCGCCGCTCACGCGCCCGATGACCACGATCGCCGTGTCCGAGTAGGCCTCCGCGTTCTCAAGAAGCGCCTCGGAGTAGCACGTGGGGTCGTCGAGACGCGGCTCGTAGAGGCGGCAGTACTCGGTGTCGTGACTGTTGAGCGCGCCGGAGCCCTTCCAGGCGCGCTCGCCGTAGAAGCTGCGGTACATGTCCGTGAGCTCGGCGTTGTACTCCACGCCCCGCTCGGAGAGCGCGTCGAGAAGCCCCGTCACGGAGCCCGTCACCTGGCCGGAGCCGGAGCCCGAGCCAACCCACTGCGTGGACGCCCACCCGAAGACGTTGACGCGGTCGGTGCCCGCGGGCAGGGGCAGCGCGTCGTCCTCGTTGCGCACGAGCACCACGCCCTCGCCCTCGACGCGCTCGGCGAGCGCGCGCCCGGCCGCCATCGTGGCCTCGCGCTCCTCCTCCGTCACCTCCACCACGTCCGTGGCCAGGAAGGACTTCACCGTGTCACCGAGAAGCTCCATGGCGACCGTGGCCGCCGCGAGCCCGACCACGACCGCGCCGGCGAGCACCCCGCCCGCCACGCGGGCGACACGCCGTGCCGTGCTGCGGTTCTTCTTGGCCCTTCCTGACACGCGACCCCCTCTCGACGCATCCCATGATAGCCGCGTGACCGGACAATTGTCGGCCTCCCCGCGAGGCCCGCGGGCTACAATGTCGTGTGGAAAATCACGGCATCCCCCAAGAGAAGGGCCCGCATGAAACCTCGACCTCACAGTCGATGACCCTGCGGCGCGCGCCCGCGCGTCGCCCCACGCGACACGTTAGGAGCGCGCATGATCTACCTGTCCCAGCTCTTGGGCAACCCCGTTCTTGACGCCGACGGCGAGAAGGTCGGCACGGTCTCCGACCTCGGCATCGCCACCGGCGAGGTCTTCCCCCGCATCACGAGCCTGGCCTTCATGGGCCCGGGCCGCACCCCGATCATGGTGAGCTGGCGAAAGTTCGTGGACACCTACGACGAGCGCGAGGTCCACCTCAAGGTGGTCTCGACCGACCTGCGCTTCTCGTTCCTGCAGCCCGACGAGGTGCTCCTGGCCCGCGACATCCTCAACAAGCAGATCGTGGACACCCACGGCATGCGCGTCGTGCGCGTGAACGACCTCAAGCTCTCGGACACGAGCTCGACGCAGCTGCGCCTGCTCGGCGCCGAGGTGGGCGCCCGCGGCCTGCTGCGCAGCCTCCACCCGGCCCTCGAGCGCGTGGCGCTCAAGCTCGCGCGCTCCTTCGGCCACCCCATGCCCGAGAAGATCATCGCGTGGAGCTACATGGACCTCGTGGAGCGCGACCTCTCCAACGTCAAGCTCTCCGTCTCCCACAAGACGCTCGACGACATGCACCCCGCCGACATCGCCGACATCATCGAGCGGCTCGACCCGCGCCTGCGCGGCCAGGTCTTCGCGCAGCTCGATGACGAGCAGCGCGCCGGCGCGATGGCCGAGTTCGACGACGACGCCATGGCCGCCGAGCTCATGGACAACATGAACGAGCGCGACGCCTCGCGCATCCTCTCCGAGATGGACCCCGACGACGCCGCCGAGCTCGTCTCCGAGCTCGACTACGACAAGGCCGAGAAGCTCCTGCGCCTGATGGGCGTCCAGGAGCAGCGCGCCATCCGCCAGCTGCTGGGGTATCGCGAGAACACCGCGGGCCGCATCATGACCTCCGAGGTCGCCACCATCGACGAGGGGGCCACGGTGGGCGACGCCGTGGAGCTGCTGCGCGGCCTGGACGAGGACTTCGAGTCCGTGCGCTACGTCTACCTGGTGGACGAGGCCGGCAAGCTCTCGGGCGTGGTGACGCTCAACAGCCTCATCGTGGCCGACGGCGAGACGCGCCTCTCCGAGCTGGCGACCGAGGACCTCGTGACCGCCAGCCCCGAGGACGACCAGGAGGACGTGGCCGAGGACATCGCCAAGTACAACCTGCTGGCCATGCCCGTCGTCAACGACGAGGGGCGCCTGCTCGGCATCGTCACGGTCGACGACGCGCTCGACGTCCTGGAGGAGGAGCACGCCGAGGACCTGCGCGTCGCGGGCGGCTCGGCGGACGCGGACGACTCCGGGCGCGCGAGCGCGCTCATCTGGCTCGTGCGCCGCAACGTCTGGGTGGTGCTGTGGGCGCTCGGCGTGCTCGCGCTGGCAGCCGCGGCCGCGCTCGTCCCGTCCCTGGGCGGCAGGCTCACGCCGCCGCAGGTCGTCGCAATGGCCATGCCGCTCGCCGTCGCGCTCGTGCTCGCGGACGACTCCGTGAGCTACGTGACCAACTTCTTCCTGGAGCACGACCCGGACGACGAGGACGTGCCCTCTATGCTCGGCTTCTCGCTGCGCGGCGTGGGCGTCGGCGCGGTCTCGGCCGTGCTCGTGTCGCTTATCGTCTCCGCGCTCGTCGGCGTGCTGCACGAGCTCGCGCTCGCGGGCGCGCTCCCCACCGCGGAGATGGGCACCGTCGGCACGGCGCTCGCCGCGGGCGGGATCGCGGCCTCCGCATCCACGTTCTTCTCGTTTGCGACCACGCCCGTCTACCTGGCCATCCTGCGTCACAGGGACGAGGCCAACAAGGAGACCTCGGGCTTCACGCTCTCTGTTGCCGCCATGGTGCTGGCCGTCGTGGTCTTCTCGGTCGCGGCGGTCGTGGCCGCCGCGGTCACGGGGATGGCGGTCTAGCCGTGGCGTGGGGCAGGGGGCGGAGGGACGCGTCTTCCCGGGCGCGCCTCGAGCCGCGCAAGATCATCGCCGCGATGGGCCCGGGCATGGTGGCCGCGCTCGCGGGCGCGGACGCCGGCGGCGTGGCAACGTACTCCAACGCGGGCGCGCTCTTTGGCTTCAACCAGCTCTGGACCGTGCCGGTGATGTGCTTCCTGCTCATCGTGGCGCAGGAGACCGCGGCGCGCATGGGCTGCGTCACGGGCAAGGGCTTCGCCTCGCTCATCCGCGAGCAGTTCGGCGTGAGGCTCTCGGCCGTGGCCATGCTGGCGCTGCTCGTCTCCAACACCACGGTCACCCTCTCAGAGTTCGCGGGCATAGCGTCTGGCCTGGCGCTCTTTGGCGTCCCGGTGTACGTGAGCGTGCCCGTGGCGGCGCTCGCCATCTGGCTTCTCACGATGAGCGGGTCCTACCGGCGGATCGAGAAGGTCCTTCTCGCCATTGCCTGCGTCTTTGTCACCTACATCGTGGCCGGCGTCATGGTGGGGCCGGACTGGGGCGACGCGCTGCTGCACACCGTGGTCCCGCACGTCGAGGCCTCGCCGCAGTACCTCTCGCTGCTGGTGGCGAGCGTGGGCACGGCCATAGCCCCCTGGATGCTCTTCCTGGCCCAGTCCAACGTGGTCGAGAAGAACGCGCGGGCCGAGGACCTCCCCTACCAGCGCGTCGACACCGTCACGGGCGCCGTGGCCGCAAGCCTCATCTCCTGGTTCATCATCCTCACGACCGGCGCCGTGCTGCACCCGGCCGGGATCGCCGTCAACGGGGCCGAGGACGCCGCGGCCGCCCTGGCACCGCTCGTGGGCAGGTACGCCGAGGCGCTCTTTGGCGCGGGGCTCGTGGGCGCCTCGTTCCTGGCGGCCTGCGTGCTGCCGGGCATCACGTCGAGCGCGGTGTGCGAGGCCTTTGGCTGGGAGCGCGGCGCGGACCGCAGCTGGGCCGAGGCGCCCGCCTACCGCGGCATCATCACGGCGGTCATCGCCATCTCCGCGGTGGTGGTGATGGTCCCCAACGTCAACCTCTTCGCGATCATGATGGTCGCCCAGGTCATCAACGGCGTGCTGCTGCCCGTTCTTCTCGTCTTTATGGTCCTTATCGCCAGCGACCGGCACGTGATGGGCCGCCACGTCAACGGCCGTGCCTGGAACGCCCTGACCTGGTTCATGATCGTGGCCGTGGCGGTGCTCACGGTGATCATGTTCGTCATGCAGGCGATGGGGGTGTAGGCCCGAAAACGCCGGCGCGCGTCTTGCGGTATCGTCAGGGGACGCAGAGAAGGGCGGCCGGGGTGAGGCTTGAAAGCGCACAGGTGTGGCTCGACAGGCGGCGCGCGCGACTCGTGGGCACGCTTCCCACCATCGCGTTCTTCATCGCGCTGTACTGGGTGGTGCAGCTTGGGTTTGGGTCCGAGTACCTGCTCGCCGTCTCGCCGTTCACCACCCTCTTCGAGGTTCGCCTGGGCAAGTACAACTCGCCGGGCCAGTACGCGCGCTTCTTCCTGGTGAGCGCGCTCGCGCTCGTGGGCGCGCGGCTTGCGGTCTCGGGCCTCGTGGCGTGCGTGGTCGTCAACCTCTGCATGCCGTTTCTTCTTGTGTTCATGCGCTCGAGCCAGCTCAACCCCAAGCGCTACTTCCCCTACACCATGCTCTTTGCGTTCCTCGAGCTCAGGCCCGAGAACCTCGTGGGGTCGTTTGCCACCCAGGCCGCCGTGCTCGCCACCTGCTGCGTGGTGCTCACCGCCTCGCTCGTGGTCGGCGGTCTCGTCACGCGCCGCGGAGAGCAGGCGCGCGAGCGGCTCCACCGCCACGTCCACCGCCTCGCGGACGACCTCGACCGCCTGGCCGACGAGGGCCTGAGCGAGGCCCTCAGAAGCGAGCTCCTGCGCCTGCGCCGCGACTTCGCCGAGCTCGCGTACTCAACGCGCGAGGACTCGTCGGCGCCGGCCGAGGTGGTCAACCTCCTGGACATGCTCGCCACGCTCGCGCAGCGCACGGCCTACCTCACCGGGAGCGCGGACTGGGAGGGCGGCAGGCGCGCAGAGCACGCGGGGGCCCTGCGGACGCTCGCCCGCCTCACCCGGGAGCTCGACGCGGCCCTGCGGATCGGCGGGGAGGACGCCTGCCGGCGCATCCTCGACGAGGCGCGCGGGCTTCTTGCCGCGACGGGGCCCCTGCCCGAGGAGGGACGCTTCCGCATCTTCTGGCAGAGCTACCTCAACATGGTGGTTCTCGTCCTGCGCACCGCCGCGGACCCCTACCAGAGGGTGTGGCGCATGTCGATCGCCGACCGGGCGCGCGTCACGCTTTTCCGCAAGCGGCCGAGCCTGGACTCCTTTGAGATGCGCTTCTCGCTGCGCTGCGGCGCGGTGCTTGCCGTGAGCTGCCTGTGTAACCTGCTGTTCCCCGTCGACCACCTCTACTGGTACGTGCTCCACGCCTTCCTGCTGCTGCAGCCCTTCCCGGACGAGAGCTCGCGGCGAATGCGCACCCGCATGATCGGGACGGCGCTGGGATGCATGTTCGTGCACGCGGTGGCCCTGCTCAACCTGGGCTGGACGGGGATCATGGTCCTGGGGACGGTGCTCGTGGCGCCGCTCTACGCCTCCACGCCGGGCTCGGTTACCTCGGCGTTCTTTGCCACCGCCTACGCGGTCACCATGGCCTCGGTCTCCATAGACGACACGTACGCCACCACCATGCGCCTCGCGAGCCTCGCGCTGGCCGTTGTCACCGTGGCGCTCGTCAACCGGCTGGTGTGCCCCACCTCGGACCGGCGCCTCTTTGCGGCCAACGTGCGGCAGATGTTCGACATGGTCGCGCGCTACTGGGAGCTCGTGCGCGCCACGCTCACGCACCGCGTTGACACCGTGGTCTCGTCCGAGACGCTGCTGCACTTTCAGATGGTGCACTCCCAGGCGGCCGGCTTCGTGGAGGAGCTCGGCGCACGCGGCGAGAAGGACCGCGAGATCGCCGAGCTCGCCCGCTACCGCGAGGCGGCCGACCGGATGCTCTTCTGTCTCTGGGAGATCATGTGCGAGCTCGAGCAGCTCGAGTTTCTCGTGCGGCTGCGCGAGGTGCGGCCGGAGGAGCGCGGCGTCTTTGAGCGGATCGTGGACCTCGCCGAGGCCCGCTGCGAGCCGGAGCGCTTTGGCACGGGCGTCGAGGTGGCGCGCGAGCTGCTCGAGGACCTTGCGGAGCCGGACCTGCGCTACGTCATCGGCCAGTATGTCGAGCGCGCGGGCGAGCTGCGCGCCGCCATAGACGACGCGCAGGGGGCGCTCGTGGAGAAGCCCTCGTACGTGGACGAGGTGCGCGGCTAGGGCGCGGGCTCGGGACTCAGGGCTCGGGCTACCGCGGCGAGCAGGACCTCCCGCCGCCCCCCCTACTGCCCCTGGGCGGCGTACTTGGCCTCGGTCGCCTCCTTGGCGGGGCGCCACCAGTCCTCGTTGTCGCGGTACCAGGCGATGGTCTCGGCGAGGCCCTCGGCGAAG
>NZ_NFKF01000008.1 GCF_002160255.1 Olsenella sp. An188
CGCGCTGGCTCGCACCCGGGCGCGGTCCTAGGCGGCGAGAAGAGCGTTCTTCTCGCCAGACGGCGAGGTGCGTGCAGGTTGCGGACGGTTCGGCCGAGAAAAGCGTCCGCAACCTGCACCCTCCCTGGGAACGTGCAGGTTGCGGACGGTTCGGGACCGAAAAGCGTCCGGAAGCAGCATACTCCTCGGAAACGTGCGGGTTGTGGACGGTTCGGCCGAGAAGAACGACGGCTACAGGTACTTGCGCCAGTCGTCTTCCTCGTCCTCGGCGGCCTCGGACGCGGCTCGCTCGGCCTCGGCGGCGCGCTCGGCGCGGCTCACGTACGACGCCGCGTTGGCCTCGGGGAAGGTGGCCAGCGCGTGCTCGAAGACCTCGAGGTTCTCGTCCGCGCGCCCGCGCGGCACGGCAAAGACCACCTCGCGCGCCACGTGCGCGCCGCCCGCGAGCTCGGCGCGGAAGGCCTCGGCCACCGTTGCCGCGTCCCAGCCAAAGACGCCGCAGCCGAAGGCGCCCAGGACCAGCCTCTGGTGCCCCAGCTCGTCGGCGATTGCCATGACCAGCCGCACGCGGTCGGCGAGCGCCGCCGCCAGGGCCTCGTCGGCCACCTTGTACTCCTCGCGGGCGCGCCGCGCGTCGGGCGCCGCGGCGACGATGACGTCCGCGTAGGAGTGGTAGCCGTCGCGCTCGAAGCGCACGCGCGGCACCACGAGCGCGCGGTTGCGGTACAGGTGGCAGTTCACGTTGCGCCGGCGGTTCTCGGCGTACCAGCCGCCCTTCTCGGAGAGCACGTTGTAGAGGAAGCTCGAGGCGCAGAGCGCCTGCTCCTGGCCCCAGGCACCCCGCTCGTAGGAGCCGCCGGGCCACAGGAAGCTCGCGAAGTCCAGGACCGCCAGGTCGCAGGCCGAGGCCAGGCCCCGCCCCAGGCGCAGCACGGCGGCAACGGAGTCCTCGTCGACCACGGTCACGCTCGGCACGCAGCCCTCGGCGCCGGAGGGCGGCTCGGGGGCTCCGTCAAAGGCACGCGTGGCCAAGACGGCGCGCGCGATCTCGTCCGGGAAGCGACGGCCCATCTCCTCGACGTGGCGCCTGGCCTGCTCCGAGCGGCTCGGGCCGCGTCCCCCGCGCTCCCCGCGACGTGCGTTCCTCTCGGCCATGTGCGCTCCTCTCGACGTCTGCCAACGCCGCCATTCTCCCACAACGCGCAGGGCCCGGCCCGAGAAGTGCGGCGGGCGGGCCCGGCGAGAAAAGCGACCGGTCGAGCGCCCCGAGCCCGCGGCGGCGACGCTACGCGCGCCCGCGCGAGGCGAGCATCTCGCGGGCAAGGTCCCGGCTCGCCTCGCCGGTGTCCCCGGAGAGCATGCGCGCGACCTCGGCCACACGGTCCTCGCCGGAGATCTCCACGAGCGAGGTCTCCGGCACGCCGCCCTCGCCGGCGGACTTGCGCACAAGATAGTGCTTCTCAGCGGCCACCGCCACCTGCGCGAGGTGCGTGACCACGATGACCTGGTGCGTCTGCGCCAGGCGCGCCAGCACGCCCGCGAGCGCCACCGCGGTCGCGCCGCCCACGCCGGCGTCCACCTCGTCAAAGACGAGCGTCTCGCAGTCGTCCGCCTCGCCGAGCACCACCTTGAGCGCCAGCATCACGCGGCTGACCTCGCCTCCCGACGCGATCCTGCGCAGCGGCCGCGCCGTGAGCCCGGCGCCCGGGCGGTACAGGAACTCCACGCGCGACGGCCCCCGCCGGCCCCACTCCGCGCGGGGCAGGCGGCCCTGCTCGACCTCGAGCGAGGCGGACCCCATCTCGAGGGACGCCATCTGCTCGGTGACCGCCGCGGCCAGGCGCGGGGCCGCCTCGGCGCGAACCGCGTCGAGCGCGTCGGCCGCCTCGGCCAGCTCGGCCTCCCGGCGACGCAGCTCCCGCTCGGCACGTCGCTCGAGCTCCCCGCCGTCCCCGGCGGCCGCGACGACCTCGCGTGCCTCCTCGCGCCGGGCGAGGACGTCGTCCATGCGCGGCCCGTAGGCACGTCGCAGGCCCTCGAGCGCGGCGAGGCGCGCCTGGAGGCGCTCGAGCTCCTCCGGGTCGAAGTCAACCTCGTCCGCGTAGTCGCGCAGCTCGCCGGACACGTCCTCCACGTCGATGAGGGCGCTCTCGAGCGCCTTGGCCCACCGCCCGAGCGACTCGTCGAAGCGCGAGGCCTCCTCGAGGGCGCGCACGGCGTCGGCGAGCGCGTCGCACGCCCCGGCGTCCCCCGAGAGCAGCTCGCGCGCGCCCGCGGCCGCGGCCATGAGCGCCTCCCCGTGCTCCACGCGCGGCAGCTGCGCCTCGATCTCCTCGAGCTCGCCCTCGCGCGGGTCGACCTCGTCGATGCGCCGCAGCACGAAGGCGGCCTCGTCGAGCCGCTCGCCCGTCGCGCGCCCGAGCTCGCGCACGCGCTCGAGCTCGCGCGCCGCCTCGTCGGCCGCCGAGAGCGCGTCGCGGTAGCCGGCGAGCGCGTCGGCGGCCGGCGCGCCGATCCAGGAGTCGAGCAGCTCGACGTGGGTCTGCACGGCAAGGAGGCGCTGGTGCTCGTGCTGGCCGCACAGGTCGACGGAGGCGCCCACGCGCGTCGCGAGCTCGCGCACGCTCGCCATCCTCCCGTCGAGCTCGACGCGCCCGCGGCCGTCCGCAGAGACGCGGCGGCGCACCACGACCCCGTCCTCATCGGCGTCGCGCAGGAACAGGCGCCCCTCGACCTCGAGCCCGGGGGCGCCCTCGCGGACCTGGCCCGCGTCGGCGCGCTCGCCCACGAGCAGCTTGATCGACGAGAGCAGCGCCGTCTTGCCGGCGCCCGTCTCCCCCGTGAGCACGGTGAGCCCCGCGGACGGCTCGATGGTCGCGTCGTGGATGAGCGCGACGTCGCGCGCGTGCAGCTCGGCGATCATGCGTCCCGCCGTCCGTTTCCGCGCGTCGCGCCTCCCCGGGGAATCACTTTCCCACCTGCCCGTAGAACACCCTCGAGACCGAGTCGTAGAAGCTCTGCGAGCTCCGGTCGAGAAGGACGAGGTCGCCCGGGCCGCGCCGCACGCAGGCGCGCACGCCCACGCTGTCCTTCTCGCGACGCACGGGCTGCCCGTCCGCGAAGAAGTGGCGCATGGCGGGGCGCTCCGGGCTCATCTCGATCTCCACGACGTCCGAGGGCGAGGTGAGAAACGCCCGCGCCATGATCGTGTGCGGGGCTATGGGCACGCAGACCATGCCCCTGAACTCAGGCGTGACGATGGGGCCTCCGGCCGCCAGCGCGTAGCCGGTGGAGCCGGTTGCGGTGGAGACCACGAAGCCGTCCCCGCGCAGCCGGTCGATGTGCTTGCCCGAGACGGAGACGTCGAACTCGACCATGTCGCCCGCGCCGCCGCGCGAGAGCGCGAAGTCGTTGAGGGCGAAGCTGTGGCGCGTGTAGGTGGTGCCGTCGGGGCGCTCGAACTCGCACTCCACGTCGAGCGTGGCGCGCCTTGACACGTGAAGCTCCCCGGCCAGGGCGTCGCGCACCGTGACCATGAGGTCCTCCGGCCCCGCCGCGGTGAGAAACCCCAGGTGGCCGTAGGATATGCCGAGCACGGGAACGCCCGCGTAGCCCACGATGCGCGCGGCGCGCAGGAGCGTCCCGTCACCCCCGAGCGACACCACGAGGTCGCAGTCGTCGGCGCTGTCCACGGCAAGCGGGAAGCGCCTCTTGTCGTGGGCCCACGCCACGTCGACGCCCCGCTCGTCGAGCCAGTCCTCGAGGCGGCGGGCGCTCTCCATGGCGTCCTCGCGCGCATGGTTGACGACGATGAGAACCTTCACGGCAGCCCTTCTCCCGAAAGCGTACACGCATTCGATTCTACCCCGCCCGGGGGCGCTTGCGACGCGCGATCTGCGCGCGGGCCCTCGAAGCGCGCCCTAGGCGCCCAGATTGCCGCAGAGCAGGTACTCCACGTTGCCCTTGTGGCCGGTGATCGGGCTCTCCACGCTGCCGCGCACGCTCAGGCCCCCCTCGACGAAGGCGCTCCGCACCCGCTCGAGCGCCGCGGCGCGCACGGAGGCGTCGCGCACCACGCCCCCCTCCCCCACGTCCTCGCGCGCGGCCTCGAACTGGGGCTTCACCAGCGTGAGGAAGGTGCCTCCGGGCCTGAGCAGCGCCAGCACCGCGGGGAGCACCGTGGTCACTGAGGTGAACGAGACGTCGCAGACGGCAACGTCGACGACGCCCGTGCCCAGGATCGCCGGAACGTCCACGACGTTGGTGCGCTCGAGCAGGCGCACACGGGGGTCGCGGCGAAGCTCCCAGGAGAACTGGGCGTAGCCGACGTCAACGGAGGTCACGGACGCGGCACCGCGCTTGAGCAGGCAGTCGGTGAAGCCGCCCGTCGAGCAGCCCACGTCGAGGCAGTCGCGCCCGCGCACGTCCACGCCAAACGCCTCGAGCCCGCGCTCGAGCTTGAGGCCGCCGCGACTCACGTAGCGCGCGCGGCCGCGCACGTGCAGCTCGATTCCCGGCAGCACCTGCTCGCCGGGCGAGTCCATCCTGCGGTCGGTGGTGGAGACGTCGCCGGCCAGCACGGCGCGCAGCGCCACGTCGGCGGACGAGAAGAACCCCTGCTCGACGAGCTCGGCGTCAAGGCGGCGGCGTCGGGGCATCGCTACTTCCCGGAGGCGTCGGCGTCGCCCTGGCCGGCGGGCTCGCCCTGCCCGGCCTCCCCCTCCGGCTCGGCCTCCCCCTCCTCGGAGGGAGCCTGCGCCAGGCGCGCCTCCTCCTCGGGCGAGAAGTCCGTGGCGTCCACGAGGCTCACGGCCTTGGACCCGAGCGCGATTGCCTCGTCGAAGAGGTCGAGCGAGCGCTCGAGGGAGACGTCCTTGTCGCGCACCTGGGCGACGATGTCGTCGAGGCGCTCGGTGATCTCGGAGAAGCTCTGGTAGCGCGAGACGTCCACGCGGGCCATGGGGCTAGGCCTCCGCGACGCCGTCGGCCGGGGCGGGAGCCTCGTCGGCGGGGGCCTCGTCACGCTCGGCGGCACGCGTGCGCGCGGCCTCCCGGGCGGCGGCGACGACGTCCACGCCCGCCTCGAGGTCGTCGGCCACGCGGCCGAGCACGCCGTTCACGAAGCGCGAGGACTCGTCGGTGCCGTAGGCCTTGGCGAGCTCCACGCACTCGTCGATGGTGATGGGGACGTCGACGTCGTCCACGAGCAGCATCTCGTAGAGCGCGAGGCGCAGCAGGTTGCGGTCGACGGCGTTGAGCCGCGAGAGCGACCAGCCGCGGGCGCGCATCGAGATGACGGCGTCCAGGTCCGGGCGGACCTCGTCGGCGCCGAGCGCGAGCCGGCGGGCGTAGTCGTCGAGAGGGCCCTCCGAGAGGGCGTACTCGCCGTCCAGCACCTCGATGACGGCACGGCCGTTCGCCTCGGCCTGGAACAGCAGCTGAAGGGCCTGGCTGCGGGCGAGGGTGCGCCCGCCGAAGTGAGTGCTCAAGTTACTCCTTGGGGAAGACGAGGCTGTCAATGCACACGTCGACGGCGGAGACCGCAACGCCGATCTGCTCGGTCACCGCGCGCGCGACCTCCTCGCGGACGTCGGCGGCCAGCTTGGTGAACGGGTAGCCGTAGAACACGGCGAGGTGGACGGTCACGTGGAGCTTGTCGTCCTCGACGAAGGACTCCACGGCCTTCTCCGGGGCGACGCTCCTGCTCGTGAAGACCGAGATGAGGCTCGAGGCGATGTCGTTGCCCCCGACGGATGCGACGCCCTCGACGCGACGCGCGGCGATGGAGACGATGGTGGAGACGACATCCTTGGAGATGCCGATGCCAGAGACGTGAAGCTCGCTTTCGGCCATGGAGACCCCCTTGTCGAACCCGGGCGCGCAGCCCTCTATCCAGTCATCCAAACAGTATACCCGTTGGCGGGCGCGCCCGCCGCGGCCGGGCGGCGGGCGACAAAAAAGCCCGCGGGACCGAGGCCCCGCGGGCGGCTCTGCCTGCGAAGGGCGACGAGTCTACACGCGGCTCACGAACTTGCCGGTGCGCGTGTCGACCTTCACGCGCTCGCCCTGGTTGAGGTACATCGGGACCTGGATGACGGCGCCGGTCTCGATGGTGGCGGGCTTGGTGCCGCCCTGGACGGTGTCACCCTTGAAGCCGGGGTCGGTCTCGGTGATCTCGGCCTCGATGAACATCGGGGGCTCGACGCCCAGAAGCTCGGTGTCGGCGTAGAGGAGCTGGGCGTTGTCGTTCTCCTTGAACCACTTGGCGTTGTCGCCGATGAAGTCGGCCGGGAGCTCGACCTGCTCGTAGGTCTCGTTGTCCATGAAGTAGTAGGTGCCACCGTCGTTGTAGAGGTACTGCATCTCCTTGGTGATGAGCTGCACGTTCTCGAACTTGGTGCCGGCGTTGCAGGTCTGGTCGATCACGCGGCCGGTCTTGAGGTCACGGATCTTGTAGCGGACGAAGGCGCCGCCCTTGCCGGGCTTGACGTGCTGGAACTCGACGATCGTGTAGTACTTGTCGTTGATCTTGAGGCCCATGCCGTTCTTGAAGTCTGCCGTGCTGATGGTTGCCATGTTGCGCCTTTCTGGTCGTACTCGCATACGGGCAGGTATTTTAGCACGCCTCCCGCCCGACCACCAAAACGCTAAACTGCGCCCGAGACGCTAGCCGCGGCGCGTGACCTTGTGCCAGAGGCCCGCGACGCCGGCACGAAGGACGTCGAGGAAGTCCATGGAGCGCAGGACCTTCTCGTTGCCTATGTGGTTGCGCACCACGCGCAGCGCCGCCTTGTTGTCGCGCGTGGAGAACGCGAAGTGGCCGTTCTGCTTGGTGAAGACCGCCCAGCGCGAGATGTGCCGCCCGAAGATCACCGACGCGCTCACGTAGTCGACCTCGTCCCACGGGATCTGGATGTAGTCCTCGACGTTTCGGTCGTTGTAGAACTCGAGGGCCTTGTCCCCGAGCATCATCTTGCCGTACGTGCCGAGCCCGACGAAGAAGGTGGCCGGGATCGTGAGCTCGACCTCCTTGTTCTGAGACTGTGCCATGGTGATCTCCCCTTTCGCATTGCGGGGCCGCGCCCCCGCCGCAAGGTGCCATTGTGACACTTTTGGCGAGGGCGCGGCCCCTTTGAGCGCGACGACGGGCGTCGCGAGGTCGGCTCCGATCCTAGAGCAGGCGGGCGAGATGGCCGAGGATGCCCACGGCGAACATGCCGATAATGATGACGATCGGGGAGACCTTCTTCTTGAGCAGCCAGCAGCACAGCAGCGTCACGCCCACGGCGGCGAGGCCGGGGATGAGCTGGTCGAGGTTGGCCTGGAGCGTGGTGACCTTGTCGATGCTCAGGCCGGTGGCGCCGAGCGAGCTGTACTGGGACAGCGCGCTCTGGATGGCGTCCGCCACGCCCTGGCCGCCGCCGTTGGCGGTCTCGGCGATGGCGTTCCAGTCGATGTAGGCGCCCTCGGACTGGGTGACCGTGGAGACGATCGGGGTGAACTTGATGGACACCCAGCGCTCCACCAGGCCGCCGATGACGAACATGCCGAGGATGGAGGCGCCCTCGGTGATCTTGCCCATCAGGCCGCCGGAGAGGTCCTTGGTGATGGAGGTGCCGAGCTTGTAGCCAAACTCCTGCGTGTACCACTCAAAGGCCAGGCGGATGACGTTCCAAGCCACGAAGAACAGGATCGGGCCCATGATGGAGCCACCCATGGCGAGCGAGGCGCCGAGGGCACCGAGCAGCGGGCGAAGGGTGAACCAGAAGACGGGGTCGCCGACGCCGGCGAGCGGGCCCATCATGCCGACCTTGACGCCCTGGATGGCCGCGTCCTCGACGGGTGCGCCGTTGGCACGGTCCTCCTCGAGGGCGAGCGTGACGCCGATGACCGGGGACGACACGTACGGGTGGGTGTTGTAGAACTCCATGTGACGCTTGAGCGCCGCGATCTGGTCTTCCTTGTTGGGATAGAGCTTCTTGATGGCGGGAATCATCGAGAAGCACCAGCCGCCGTTCTGCATGCGCTCGTAGTTCCAGGAGCCCTGGAGGTACTGGTGGCGGAACCAAACCGCAAGGCGGTCGTTCTTGGAGAGCGTAATCTTCTTGTCTGCCATTTAAGCCTCTCCTCCCTTCCTACTCGTAGTCGTCCAGGATGTCGCCGAGCGGGTCGCCCGAGCCAGCGGCGCCGGCACCGGACTTGGCGACCTCCTTGAGGCCCAGGTAGATGAGGGCCAGGGAGATGCCGATGACGCCGAGGGCGATGAGGGTGAGCTGGGAGATGGCGGCGAGGCAGAAGCCCAGCGCGAAGAACGGCCAGACCTCCTTGGTCGCCATCATGTTGATGACCATGGCGTAGCCGACGGCCGCGACCATGCCGCCGCCGATCGTCATGCCGTCGCTGAGCCAGGCGGGCATCATCTGGAGAGCGCCCATGACGGCCTCGGACGGGATGAAGCACAGGGCCGCGGCCGGGATGGCGATGCGGATGCCCTGCAGGCAGATGGCGATGATGGACCAGAGGTCGATGGCGAAGAAGTCGCCACGCGCCGCCGCGCCGTCCATGATGTGGACGATGGGGATGGCGATCGTACGGACGATCATCGTGAGGAAGAGGCCAGCCACGGACAGCGGCACGGCCACGGCGATGGCCGTGGTGATGGCCTGGCTCTGGTCAGCGCCGGAGTTGAGCGCGAGGACCATCAGGATTGCCGAGGCCACCGACGCGAGCGCCGCGTCAGGGGCGACGGCGGCGCCGACGTTGGCCCAGCCGAGGGCCATCATCTGCAGGGTGCCGCCGAGGATGATGCCGGCGTCGAGGTGACCGCTCACCAGACCGATGAGCGTGCACGCGACGAGCGGCTGGTGGAACTGCCACTGGTCAAGAACGCCTTCCATGCCGGCGAGGAAGGCAACGATGACAATCAGGATGATTGTGAATACCGACATGTTTCCCTCCTTCTTATGCCTGTGCGGCCAGCTCGGACTTGGCCTTCTTCATCATGGAGTCGAAGTTCTCGGGCGAGTCCGCCGGGACCTTGCGGACGTCGAACTCGACGCCCAGGGAGGCGAGCTTCTCGAGGCACTCGACGTCGGCCTGGTCCATGGCGATGGCGTTGGTCACGACGACCTTGCCCACGGAGTGGGCCATCGAGCCGAGGTTGACCTTCTTGATGTCGACGCCGCCCTCGATGCAGGCCAGGAGGTCCTGCGGGGTCTCGAAGAGCAGCATCGCCTTGGTGGCGCCGAAGCGCGGGTCCTTGGCGACCTCGATCATCTTCTTGATCGGCACGACGTGGGCCTTGACTCCCGGAGGCGCGGCCTGCTGGATCATCGTCTTGCGCAGCTCGTCGTGAGCCACGCCGTCGGAGACGACGATGATGCGGTCCGGGTTGGTCTGCTTGGTCCAGGTGGTGGCCACCTGGCCGTGGAGCAGACGGGTGTCGACGCGGCACATCACGAACTTGATGTGGCCGTCGCCGAGCACGGTGCCCTCCGGGATGGCGCCGGCCGGGGCAGCTGCGGGCGCGACGGCGGCAGGGGTTGCCTCCGCGGGAGCGAGCTCCTCGGGCTTGATGCAGACGCCGGCCTTGGCCTCGGGGTAGATCTCCTTGGCCACGTCGGCAGCGGTCTCGGCGCCCATGCGGGCACCGTAGGCCGAGATGAGCATCGGCAGGTTCATTCCGCCGACTGCCACCCAGTTCTCGTGCCCCTCCTCGCCGAGCAGGAGCGAGACCTGGTTCCAGGGCGTGCCGCCCTGGAGGTCGACCAGGAACAGCACCTGATCCTGGTCGTCGAAGCCTGCGACGGCCTCGAGGATCTTGGCCCTGAGGTCGTCAGGCCCCATCTCGGGCATGAGCGTCACGGCTGCGACGTTCTCCTGCGGGCCAAAGATCATCTGGCCGGACATCTTTATGCCCTCGGCGAACGTGCCATGACTGGCTAGAACAATGCTAACCACCGCTTACCTCCTTCGTTGTTTCGCGGACCCTTACCTACGGACAGATGCGTGCGGCAACGGATTCCCCCTGCACAACTTCTCCCCCGTTGCTCCACGCACCGTCCACATTCTACCAACTTGTGAACACCTCGTGAAGACGTTCCGCTCACATTTCTGGGGATAGCGGCGGGGGCGGAGGCGCCGGCCCGGCAGTTCCCGACCCATGCGCGAGCAGGGGGTTCTTCTCGCCGGGCGAGAAGAACCCCCTGCCGTGTCTGCCCTCGTTTGCGCAAGGCCCGAAGACGCGCGCGGACGACCCCCGTGCGGCGGCTAGGCCCCCACGACGACGAGGTCGTGCGTGGAGCGCGTGAAGGGCTCGAAGCCGCCCTCGGTGACCACGCCGAAGTCCTCGAGCCTGATGCCGAACCTTCCGGGCAGGTAGATGCCCGGCTCGATGGTCACGACCGAGCCGGCCGGGACCGGGCGGTCCCAGCTGCGGTTGAAGTTGGGGCGCTCGTGGATCTCGAGGCCCACGCCGTGGCCGAGGCCGTGCTTGAAGTAGTCGCCGTAGCCGGCCTCCATGATGACGTCGACGGCCACCTGGTGGACGTCGCGCCCCACCACGCCCGCGTGGACCGCGGCGGCGCAGGCCTCGTGGGCGCGGCGCACCACGTCGTAGACCGCGCGCTGCTCCTCGGAGGGCTCGCCCACGCAGACGGTGCGGGTCATGTCGGAGTGGTAGTCGCGGTATCCCGCGCCGTAGTCCATGACGATGAGGTCGCCCTCGCGGACCACGTAGGGGCCGGGCTGGGCGTGCGGGTTGGCGCCGTTGGGCCCGGCGGCGATGATCGTGGAGAAGGACAGCTCGTCGGCGCCGTGGGAGAGCATGTAGTTCTCGAGCTCGACGCGGATCTCCTGCTCGGTCTGGCCGGCGCGGATGTAGCCGCAGATGTGGTCGAAGGCCGCGTCGGTCACCTCCTGGGCGCGCGCCATGAGCTCAATCTCCTCGGCGTCCTTGACCGAGCGCAGGTCGCAGATGTCACCGTGCAGGCGCGGGGTCAGGCAGGCGATCCCGGCAGCGGAGCACGCGGCGAGAAAGGCGTCGTAGAACGCGAGGTCGCAGGTGTCCTCGACGGCCACCACGCGCGCGCGGGCCTGGGCCACGCGCGCCGCGGCCCAGCCGGCCGGGTCAACGAGGTCCTGGTCGATCAGCCAGGGGCAGTCCTCGCCCAGGCGCTCGCGGAAGGTGTTGTAGTAGCGCGAGTCGGTGTGGAGCCACAGGCCCTCCGCGCTCACCACGGCCGTGTGGGCGTGCTCGAAGTCGAAGGTGCGCTCGGCCCCGGTGAGCCAGCGCAGGTCGGGGTTGTTGCGCAGCACGACCGCGTCGTAGCCGCGCTCCTCCATGAGCTCGCGCAGGCGCGCCACGCGCCCGGCGACGGTCTTTGCGTCTGCCATGTTCCTGTCCTCCCTGTCTTGGTGTTCTATGCGCGGCCGGCGGCGTCTGCGGCGGGCCGGCTCGCGCACCAGGCCCCCACGTGCTCGGCGAGCGTCTCCTGGGCGACGGCCGCGAGGCGCACGCGCCCGAGCGAGCGCGGCAGCGCGAGCATGAGGCGGTTGGTGCGCCGGAAGCGCTCGTCGACCAGGGCCTCGAGCAGCGCGCGCTCGTCCACGGCCACGCCCGTCTCGCCCACCCCGAGGCGCTCGAGCAGCTCGTCGACGGCAAACATGTCGTCCACCGCGAGCGACTCGAGCGCGACGCCGAGCCGCGAGGCGAAGCGCAGGCCGTCGCCGAGCGCCGTCGAGGCGGCCACGTCGGACCCGGCCACGCGCATGAGGGCGTGCGCGAAGCTGCGCCCGAGCTCCATCGACTGCCTCACGGCCGCAGAGGTCGACGCGACGACCTTGCCACGCGACTTGACGCTGTCCTGCAGCTGGGCCACGAGGGCCGACTCGCTGCCGGAGGCGAGCTCGTCGGCGGCGTCCCACAGGCGGCCGAAGGCCTTGTCGGACTCGCAGACGGCCGTCTGGACCATGAGGGCGAAGGCGAGCCGCATGGGCTCTGACGCGACGTCGAGGTCGAAGAGCTCGGTGTCGATCGTCGAGAAGCGCGCCGTCCCCTCGCGCTCCACCATGCGCGGCAGGCCCGGGAGGTCGAGCGCGCGGGGGGTGGTCGCGGCGGCCACGGCCGCGGCGGGGTCGAGCGGGACCTCGGCGAGCGAGACGCCCCCGCACCACGTCGAGCACGCGAACGACGCCACGGAGAGCGCCTCGTAGCCGCCCACGGCGACGACCACGTCGTCGGCGGTGATCTTGAGCTCGGCGAGCAGCTCGTCGGTCGCCGCCACGGCGGCGAGGTCGCACGTGGACGCGGGGAGCTCGGCGATGCGCAGGTCGAAGCCCTTGTCGGAGATGCTTCTGCGCAGCGTTTCGAGCGCGGCGTCGGCGGTGGCGCCGGCCTCGTAGACGAGCGCGCAGCCATGCGGCCGGCCCACGGCGGACTTCAGCGTCTGCGCGAGGTCCGAGAGTATGCCCGTGCCCGCGCGCAGGTCCATCGAGCCCGAGCGCAGCGTGACCCACTGGCGCACGCGCGGCGGGGTGTAGGACTTGGCCGGGGCCGCCTTCTCGGCGACCGCGTCCTTCTCGGCACGCACGTCCTTCTCGGCGCCCTGCCCCGCCTCGGCGTCCGGGCGAGCCTCGGCCGTCGTCTCCTCGCTCATAAGAGCCCCCTCTCCCAGAGCAGCTGCCCCGCCTCGGAGGCCACCTGCTCGAACGTCTTTCCGCGAATGTCGATCCTGAGGTCGGACGCCGCCTCGTAGAGCGGGCGGCGGTGTCGGTAGACCTCGGCGGCGTGCTCGGCCGACCCGAGGTCGGGGCGCCTCTCGGGACAGCGGATCTGGCGCAGCGAGTCGGCCAGGTCGCCGTCGAGAAACACCACGACGCCCATCTCGCGCATGAGCGCACAGTTCTCGGGGCGCTCCACGATGCCCCCGCCGCAGCTCACGAGCAGCGACTTGCGGCCGGCGAGGCGCCTGAGCTCGCGCGTCTCCGCGGCGCGGAAGGCTCCCTCGCCCTCCGACGCGAAGATCTCCGCCACGCTCAGGCCGAGCGCGCGCTCCACGAGACGGTCCGTGTCGACGCTGGGGCGGTGGAAGAGCGCGCCGAGGTTGCGGGCGAGCGTCGACTTGCCCGCGCCGAGAAACCCCACGAAGAAGATGTGGTCGCACCCCTCGTGGACAACGTATCGAGAATCCCCCGGCACCTCGCTCCCCTTCTGCCGCTGACGTCAGGCCATGATTCTAGCAGTGCGCGCCGATGAGAAGAACCTCGCGGGCGCGCGGCGGCGGGCCAGCGCCGCTCTTCTCGCCGCCGCGTCCTTCTCGCCCATCCGCCCCCCGCGCGTCGCACGACGCGGGTTTCCTAAGCGCGAGAAGAACCCCAACAGGCGATTTGCGGCCCCGCCCGCCCGGACGGCGCACAATTCCGGAATTGTGCGGCGCCCGGAGAGCGTCGCGGGGCAAAAGCCCTGTTGGGGGCTCTTCTCGCTTAAGAAAACGCCGTCGTGACAGGCTGCGCGCCGCACAATTCCGGAATTGTGCGACGCGGGGGGGGCACGGACCCGCGGGCCGCCGGCGAGAAGGACCTCGCGGCAGCACGCAGGCGCCCTACTCCCCCTCGAAGCGGGCGCCGCGCAGCGCGAGGCGCTCGAAGAGGCGGAAGACGTGCGTGTACCAGAGGTCGCTTCTCGACTGCGGGCGCACGAGGATAGTCCGCACGCCGGCGAGGTTGCCGGCGACGACGTCGGTGAAGACCTGGTCGCCGACCATCACGGTGCGCTCGGGCGTCGCCCCCATCAGGCGCATCGCGCGGCGCAGGGCGAACGGCGCGGGCTTCATCGCGTGGTCCACCACCGAGCAGCCCATCTGGCGCGCGGTCTCGCCCACCTGGGATGAGTGAAAGTTGTTGGACACGAGGCACAGCGAGAGCCCCGCCTCGCGGGCGCGCGCGAGCCACGCCATGACCTCGGCCGGGGGCTCGCCGACGTCGCGCGGGACGCACGTGTTGTCGCGGTCGAGCAGGACGAGCTCGACGCCGGCGCCCACGAGCTCGTCAACGTCGACGAGCGGCAGCGACGCCACGTAGCGCGTGGCGCGAAAGACCGACCCCATGCGCTACTCCTGCGGGCGGTTGGCGATGGCCGCCTCGTGCTCGGCCAGCGTCTCGGAGAACGCCGAGTAGTCGCCGCTCAGGAAGAAGTAGTAGTAGCTCGTGTCGTTGGGGTTGCAGGCCGCCTGGATCGACGCGAGGCCCGGCGAGCAGATCGGCGTGGGCGTGAGGCCGGCGCGCGTGTAGGTGTTGTAGGCGCTGTCGACCTCGAGGTCGGCCGCCGTGACGTCGCGCCCGAGCTCGTAGACGAGCGTGGCGTCGCTCTGCAGGTTCATGCCGGTGGACAGGCGGTTGTAGAAGACGGAGGCCACGTCGGCGCGGTGCTCGTCGGAGCCCGCCTCGCGCTCGATGATCGAGGCGAGGGTGATGATGTCGTGCTCGCTCATCGTGACGCCGTAGCGGCTCTGGATCTGCGCCGCGCTCGCGGAGAAGTCGATGCCGGCGACCTCGGCCTGGTACTGGTCGAGCATCGCGCGAATCACGGCGTCGGCCGTGAGGTCGCTCTGACCGGAGAAGTCGTAGGTCTTGGGGAAGAGGTAGCCCTCGAGCGTGCCGTCGCCCGCGTCGGCGAGAAACGCGTAGTCGCCGACGTAGTTGGCCGCCATCGCCTGCGCCGTGAAGTCGGAGGCGGAGATGCCGAGCGACTCCTCGACCGTCGCGGCGATCTGCGCGAGCGTGTAGCCCTCGGGGATGACGAGCTGCGCGGTCGAGGCGTTGGGGCCCGCGGTGAGCAGCTCGATGATGCTCGTGAGGTCGGCGCCCGTCGTCAGGCTGTAGGCGCCGGGCTTGAGGGAGGACTCGGCCTCGGTGCGGCGCACCTGGGCGAGAAACTCGCTCTTGTTGGCGATGACGCCGTTGTCGAAGAGCAGGTCGGCCACGGCGGCGGCGCCCGAGCCCTCGGGGATGGTGATGGTCACCTGGTTGCCGGGCACGACCTCCTGGGTGGCGTCCCCCTGGCTGCCGCCCGTGAGGGCGGGGACCACGACGAACACGGCGAGGCCCACCACGACGAGCGCCGCCACGACGGCGCCGACGATCGCGGCGACGCGGCCGCCGCCCCCGCCGCCCTGCTGGCGCCGCACGTTGCCCGAGCCGGCGCGCTGGGTCGCCGCGGCGGTGCGGCTCGAGACCCTGCCCCCGGCGAGCGCCGAGCGCGGCGCGCGCGCCTGCGTGGACGGGCCCGCGGGGGCGTGAGGCGTGGGGTCGCCCGCGTGCGCGCCGCCCCGGGATCCGCCTGCGAAGTGGGACCCCCCGCGACGGGGGGGACGGTTGGTGGGTGCTGCCATCGTGCCCTCTCAGATATGCCTGGCGTCGAGCCAGGACTGAAGGAACAGGGACGCCGCGACCATGTCCACCCTGCCGCGCATGCCCCGCTCCGTGAGACCCTGCTCCCTCAGAATACGCTTCGCCTCCGCCGACGAGAGCCGCTCGTCGGCAAACTCCAGCGGAAGTCCGCAGGAAGCCGCAATCCTATGGGCTGCATCCTTGATGCGCTGAGCCTGGGGCCCCTCCTCGCCGGCGAGCGTCATGGGCAGCCCGGCGAGAAGGACCTCGGGCTCCCAGTCCTCGAGCACGCGCCTGAAGCTCCGCGCGTGGGCGAGGACCTCGGCCGCGGGCAGGACGCACACGGGGGAGGCGACGCGGCCCTCGGGGTCGCTCACGGCCACCCCCACGCGCACCTCCCCTATGTCGAGCGCGAGGACCCGCACGTCTCCGCCTGCGCTACCTGAGCCCGAGCGCCGCGCGCGCCGCGTCGAGCGCCGCGTCGATGCCCGACGGGTCGGAGCCGCCGGCCTGGGCCATCTGCGGCTTGCCGCCGCCGCGGCCGCCCACGAGGCCGGCGACGTCCTTGATGACGGCGCCCGCGGAGAAGCCGTGCTCCACGGCCCCGTCCGTGCCGCCGGCGAGAAGGGCGACCTTGCCCTCGGGCGTGGCGGAGGCGATCACGCAGGCAACGGGCTCGCCGCCGGCGGCGTCGCGGATGCCGTCCCAGGCGGAGCGCATCTCCTTGCCCGAGAGGCCGTCCAGGCGCGCAACGACCACCTTGTAGCCGTCCATCTGCACGGCGCCCTTGAAGGCCTCGGCGACCTTGCCGGCGCCGGCGCCGGTCGTGGCGGCCTCGAGGGCCTTGCGCGTCTCGCGCAGCTCCTGGCCGAGGGACGCCACGCGCTCGGCCACCGCGTCCGGGCGGCACTTGAGCTCGTGGGCCGCCTCGTCGAGGACGAGCAGGCGCTCGTCGAGGTACTCGATGGCTCCCATCGAGGTCACGGCCTCGATGCGGCGGGCGTTGGAGCCCACGGAGCTCTCGGAGACGATCTTGAACAGGCCCAGGTCGGCGGTGTTGCGGGCGTGGGTGCCGCCGCACAGCTCGCGCGAGAAGGGCTCGTCGGACTCGCCGGTGGAGACCACGCGCACGACGTCGCCGTACTTCTCGCCAAAGAGGGCCACGGCGCCGGAGGCCTTGGCCTGGTCGAGGCCCATGACGCGCGTGACGATGGGCTCGGCGGCGAAGATCTCCGCGTTCACCAGGCCCTCCACGCGGGCGAGCTGCTCGGCGGTCATGGCCTCGAAGTGCGTGAAGTCGAAGCGCAGGCGGTCGGGGGCCACGAGCGAGCCGGCCTGGGAGACGTGGGCGCCCAGGACCTTCTTGAGCGCGGCGTCCAGCAGGTGCGTGGCGGTGTGGTTGCGGCGGATGAGCTCGCGGCGCCCGGCGTCGATGGCAGCCGTGACCTCGTCGCCCACGGCGAGCGCGCCCTCCTCCACCACGGCGGCGTGCGCGTAGAGGCCGCCCTTGGCGTGCGTGCCCGTCACGCGCAGGCGCGCGCCGGCGGCGGCGATGGAGCCCGTGTCGCCGCACTGGCCGCCCATCTCGGCGTAGAACGGCGTGACGTCGAGAACCACCTCGACCTCGGCGCCGGCCTCGGCGCGCTCGACGGAGGCGCCGCCCTCCACGATGGCGAGGACGCGAGCGGCGGACTCGTTCGCCTCGTAGCCCACGAACTCGGTGGCCGCCAGCGTGTCGGAGAGCTCGGTCCAGACGTCGTTGAAGGTGCCCCAGGCGTCGCGGTTGGCGGAGGCGCGGGCGCGCTCGCGCTGCTCGGTCATGCAGGCGTCGAAGGCATCCATGTCCACGGCGTGGCCGGCGGCCTCGGCGATCTCGCGCGTGAGGTCGATCGGGAAGCCGTAGGTGTCGTGCAGCTTGAAGGCCACCTCGCCGGGCAGGACGGCGCCGTCGGACAGCGCGTCCAGCTCCGCGTTGAGGCTCTGCTCGCCGGCGTCGAGCGTGGCCGAGAAGCGCTCCTCCTCGGCGTGCACGATGCCCTCGATGAGCGCGTGGTTCTCCACGATGGCCGGGTAGACGTCGCCCATCAGGCGGCAGACCTCGTCGACGTAGGTGCCGAGGAACGCGCCCTCGATCCCGAGGATGCGGCCGTGGTAGACGGCGTGGCGCAGCAGGCGGCGCAGCACGTAGCCGCGGCCCTCGTTGCCCGGGATGATGCCGTCGCCGATCATGAAGGTGACGGCGCGCGCGTGGTCGGCCAGGATGCGCAGGCTGCGGTCGCGCCCGGCCTCGGCGCCGTAGGTCACGCCGGAGAGGCGCTCGCCCACGCCGATGAGGCCGCGCAGCAGGTCGCCGTCGTAGTTGGTGGACTTGTGCTGCATGATGGCCGCGATGCGCTCGAGGCCCATGCCGGTGTCGATGTTCTTGTGCGGGAGGTCGGGCATCGAGCCGTCCTCCTGGCGGTCGTACTGCGTGAAGACGAGGTTCCAGAACTCCAGGAAGCGGTCGCAGTCGTCGCAGCCCGGGCCGCAGTGCTCGCCGCCGCAGCCGAACTCCTCGCCCTGGTCGAAGTAGATCTCGGAGCACGGGCCGCACGGGCCGGTGGGACCGGCCGCCCAGAAGTTGTCGTCGGCGCCGAGGCGCGAGATGTGGTCGTAGGGGACGCCCTGCTCGTGCCAGAGCTCGATCGCCTCGTCGTCGTCCTCGAAGACGGTCATGTAGAGGCGCTCCTTGGGCAGGCCCAGGTGCTCGGGGCTCGTGATGAAGTCGTAGGCCCAGGCGATGGCGTCGGCCTTGGAGTAGCCGCCGAAGGAGAAGTTGCCGAGCATCTCGAAGAAGGAGAGGTGCGTGGCGTCGCCGATGTTGTCGATGTCGTTGGTGCGCAGGCACTTCTGGCAGGACGTGGCGCCGATCTCGGCCATGGTCCTCTTGCCCTGGTAGTACTCCTTGAACTGGTTCATGCCCGCGTTGGTGAGCAGAAGCGACGGGTCGTCCGGGACGAGCGAGGAGGACGGGCAGAGCTTGCAGCCCTTCTCCTCGAAGAACCGGAGGAAGTCCTCGCGGATCTCGGCGGTGGTCATGGTCTTGTAGTCGGCGGTGCTCATGTGTCTCCCCCAGGTTGGGTGCTGGCTCGTGTGTAACCGCGACATTATAGCGCGAGCGACGCGGCGAGAAGAACCTCGCGGTCCTTCTCGCCCGTCACGGCGTGTAGGAGCCAAGCGACACTCTGGAGCTCAGAACTGTCGTTTTGCTCCTACGGCCGGCAATTGTAGGCACAAACCGTCATTTTGCCGCGTGAAAGCGTCGCTGCGCGCCCACAGCCAGCACCCGTGGGCACGCGCAGACGCTCCGCCGAGAAGACCGTCCGCACGCTCCTACGACTCGGCGCCGGAGTCGTCCCCGCCGCCGCGGCGAGCGCCGAGGCGGTCCCAGAGCCGCTTCCAGGGGCTGTCCGGCCGCGGCGCCGCCGTGGCGTCCGCCCTGTCGCGCGGGGCGGGCATGATCTCGGACTCCGCGAAGCGCTCCTCCCCGAGGGCGTCGCTCGCGGGAACGGGCCTCCCCTCCCCGTCGTGGAAGGGCGTCCCCCTGAACAGCGCGCCGTCATACGAGACGATCTGCTCGCCCGAGCGCGTCTCGAAGTAGAAGACGAAGAGGCCCTTGGCGATGGCGCACAGCGGGATGGCCACCACCATGCCGAGCGGCCCCATGAGAGCGGAGCCCACCATGATGGCGAGCAGCGACAGGACGGGGTGGATCTGCATCGTGGACTGGTTGATGCGCGGCACAATGAGGTTGTCGGTGACGTTTTGCGCCACCATGGCGGCCACCATCGTCCAGAAGGCCATCGTCGGGCTGTAGAAGAGCGCCACGCCGGTGGCGATGATCGCGGAGACCGAGGGGCCGACGACCGGGACGAAGTTCAGCACGCCGGAGAGCACGCCCATGAGCCCGGCGTAGGGGTGGCCGGCGAGCATGAAGCCCACGCAGGCGAGGCTGCCCTGGATCAGCGAGTCGATGAGGGTGGAGCGCAGGTAGCCTCCCACGGAGCGCGAGACCACGGCGAGCGTCACGCGGTAGTCGTCCGCGCGGCGCGGGCCCAGCACGAGGCAGATCTCCTCGTTGATGCGCGGGTAGTCGCACACGAGCCAGAACGCGAAGACCAGGCCGAGAAACACCGTGAACACCGTCGAGGCGATGTTGCTCACGGCGGGAACGAGCCCGTTGCTGATCGCGGAGAGCAGCGCAGAGACGAGCCCGGTGAGCATGCTCTGCAGCGAGCTGACGAGCGCCCCGGTGTCGACGTACTCGCCGATCTGCTGGAAGAGGTCGTACTGGCGCTCGAGCCCCGCCGCCCACGAGCCGAGCCCCGAGATGCGCGCGGGGAGGTCGCTCAGGAGGTCGGTCATCTGCGAGAAGAACAGCGGGATGATGAGCGAGAAGAGCAGCACCACGGCGAGCGCCACCACCACGACGCCCACGATCGACGCGACGCCGCGCGGCACGCGGTGACGCGAGAGCAGGTTGACGAGCGGCGAGGCGACGTAGGCGGCGAGGCAGCCGACGGCGAGGAACAGAAGGACGCTCGAGAGCCTGTCCAGCACGGCGAGCACGACCGCCGCGACGACGAGGACCCCCACGACCGTCCACACGCGCACGAAGGCGAGGCGGGCGCCCCCCTCCCTCGACTGGCCCATGTCTCTCCTCTCGTGTCCGCACCGCGGCGCGCAGGCGCGGACCTAGGCGACCCCGATCCCCTCCGGGTCGATCTTGTCCTGGATGCGGCGCAGGGTGCGGCGCAGCAGCCTCGACACCTGCACCTGGGAGACGCCGAGCCGCTCGGCTATCTCCACCTGCGTGAGGCCCTCCACGAAGCGCATGCGGATGACGTCGCGCTCGCGCGGCGAGAAGTCCGCGATGGCCTGCTCGAGCACCATGCGGTCGTCGGACGCGGCGAGGTCTGCGTCCTCGGTCGCGTAGTGGTCGATGACCGCGGGGCTCTCGTCGTCCTCGCCCGACCCGCCGCCCTCGAGCGGCACGGAGCTGTAGGCGGCGGAGGACTCGATCGCCTCGAGCACCTCGTCGACCGAGGCGCCCACGTGCTCGGCGATCTCGGCGACCGAGGGGCTCCTCTGCAGCGCGTTGGTCAGCTCGTCGGTCGCCACGTTGATCTTGGCGGAGAGCTCCTGCAGGCGGCGCGGGACGCGCACCGACCAGCCCTTGTCGCGGAAGTGGCGCTTGATCTCGCCCATGACGGTGGGCGTGGCGTAGGTGGTGAACTCGAGCCCGCGCTCCGGGTCAAAGCGGTCGATCGCCTTGATGAGGCCGATCGTGCCCACCTGGACGAGGTCCTCGAGCGACTCGCCGCGGTTCTTGAACTTGGAGGCGAGGTAGCGCACGAGGTTGATGTGGCTGACGATGAGCTGGTCGCGCGCCTCGGCGTCACCCTCCTGCTTGTAGCGGCGGAAGAGCTCGCGGGTGCGGTCCTTGTCCCAGGCGGTGTGCCCGGAGCGGACGCGGCGCATCCGACGGGCGGAGGCCCGCTCGGCGAGCTCGGCGCGGTCGTCGTCCCTGCGCTCGGCGCCTCCCCTACTCTCCATGGGTGCCTTCCGCCCGCTTGACCAGGTGCAGCGTCGCGCCGTCGTCGACGAAGGTGAACTCGTCGCACACGGCGTCGAGAAGGACCTCGACGAGCTCGGTCGAGTCGTCGTCGGCCTCGAGCCCGCCGAGCGAGAAGTCCATCGTGATGGCGCTGGCACCGAGCGTGAAGGCCACGTCGACCGCCCCGGGGTCCGTGGCGCACGCGTACACGAAGCCCTCCTCGGCAATCATGCGGACGTCCTCGACGTCCTCGACGCTCATGTCGCAGCTGACGGCGAGCGCCGAGGCGGTCATGCGCACGCAGCGCGCGAAGGCGGCCTCGGCGGGGATGGTCAGCTGCACGTTCTTGGTTTCCATCGTCTCTCCTACTCGGCGTCTGCGGCGGAGTCGGCGGCGCGCTCGGGGGCGGGGGCCACCTCGGCGTAGTCGACGTAGCGGGTCGGCGCCTCGTCGCGCGGGGCCTCGTCGGCGCGGCCGCCCTCGGCGTGCGCGTCGAGGCGGGCCACCTCGTCGGAGGTCGCGCCCCTCAGGCGCGAGACGACGCTCGCCACGCCCGACGCGGCGCTCTCGGCGACGCGGTTGACGGCCCCGGTGACGGTCGAGGCGGTGCCGGAGACCGAGGAGACGTCCTCGAGGATGCCGCCGACGCGCTCGAGCGAGGCGTTGGCGGAGTCGAGGGTCGCCTCGGCCTTCTCGATCACGGGGACGACGCGCTTGGAGGCGGGCTCGAGCTCGTCCATGATGCCGTCAAGCTTGGCCACGATGGGCTGGGCCTGCTCGATGACCTCGTTTGCCGAGGTGGTGAGCTTGTCGATGTCGCGGCGCGCCGAGCGCATGGTCAGCGCGACCTCCACGGCGGCCCACACGCCCGCCACGGCGAGCACGACGAGTGCGATCTGCAGGTAGTCCATGGTTCCTCCTCAGCGCGCCCGCGGGGGCGCCTCTCCCTGAAGTCCTATTCTACCCAAGTGGGGTCCCCCCGATTCCGGCGGCCGGGGACGGGCCCTCAGCGGCGCCGAGCGCGTCGGCCACGTCGCGCCCGATCGCCTCCTGGCGCCAGGCCTCCCAGCCGCGCGGGCTCGCGTGGTAGAAGCACCCCCGCTCGAGCCCCTCGGGCAGGTAGCGCTGCTCCACCCATCCTCCCGGGTAGTTGTGCGGGTAGAGGTAGGGGCCGTACTCGTCCGAGCCCGGCCGGTGGCGGTCGCGCAGGTAGCTCGGCACCTCGCGGCGGGGCCCGCGGCGCACCTCCTCGAGTGCGGCGTCGATGCCGGCCTCCGCGGCGTTGGACTTGGGCGCCAGGGCCACGTAGGTGGCGGCCTGCGCCAGGTTGATGCGGCACTCGGGCATGCCGATGACCTCGGTGGCCCGAAACGCGGCGTGGGCGACGAGAAGGGCCTGCGGGTCGGCGTTGCCCACGTCCTCGGAGGCGCAGATCATGATGCGGCGCGCGATGAACTTGGGGTCCTCGCCGGCGTCGAGCATGCGCGCGAGCCAGTAGAGCACGGCGTCCGGGTCGGACCCGCGCATGGACTTGATGAAGGCGGAGATGACGTCGTAGTGCATGTCGCCATCTCGGTCGTAGGCGAGCCCGCGCCGCGGGTTGGCCTCGACCACGTGCTCGCGCAGGATGGGGGCCGGCGTGCCGTCGGGCCTCTCGTCCACCATCTGGCTGGCGAGCTCGAGCGAGGTGAGGGCCGCGCGCCCGTCACCGCCGGCGAGCGTGACGATCTCGTCGGCCGCCTCGGGAGTGAGCTCGAAGGCCCCGCCCAGGCCGTCGGGAGACGCCACGGCGCGGCTGACGAGCTCGCGGATCGAGTCGTCGTCGAGGGCCGTGAGCTCCACCACGCGGCTGCGGGAGATGAGCGCGGAGTTGACCTCGAAGTAGGGGTTCTCCGTCGTGGCCCCCACGAGCACGACGGTGCGGTCCTCCACGGCGTGGAGCAGCGCGTCCTGCTGCCCGCGGTTGAAGCGGTGGATCTCGTCCACAAAGAGGATGGTGCGCCGGCCGAAGGACAGCAGGCGGCTCTCGGCGGCCTCTATCTCGCGGCGCAGGTCCTTGACGGTCCCCGTGACGGCGGAGACGTCCACGAACTCGGCGTGCGTGGTGTTGGCGATGATGCGCGCCAGCGTCGTCTTGCCCGTTCCGGCCGGGCCGTACAGGATGACCGACGAGAGCGTGTCGTGCTCGATGGCGCGCCTCAGCCAGCTGCCCGGCCCCACGGCCTTGGCCTGGCCGACGAAGCCGTCGAGCGTGGTGGGCCGCATGCGGACGGCGAGCGGGGCGTTGCTGTTTTTGCGCGCGGTCTCTATGCGCGTGAACAAGGTATCCATGGGAACGATTGTACGCCATCGCGCGGGGCGACGCCGCGAGGGGTTTGTCCCCGTGCTCAAACAGCTTCGCTGCGCGAAGAACTGCGCCGGGGACAAACCCCTCGCGGCGCACGCTCCGGGCCACGGAATCTGCTTGCGAGAAGAACGTGCGGCTTGCGGACGATTCTTCTCGCCAAAGCGTCCGGAACCTGCGCGTACGAGAGGTGCGTGCGGCTTGTGGTCGACTTGGGGACGGAAAGCGTCCGGAACCTGCGCGTGCGGGAGGGGGCCGCCGCTAGGCCCTCACGCCGTCCGAGAAGTACCCGCGGCTCGGGAAGATGCCGGCGACGTGGGGAAACGCCGCCGCGCACGTGGCCATGAAGTAGTCGTCAGTCATCGAGGAGATGAAGTCGACCACCGTCTGGTCGGGGTCCGCCTCCCAGTCGTAGGTGCGCCCGTACCAGCCCAGGCGCCGCTCGGTCGGGCGCACGTGGTGGGCAAAGATGGCCGCGGACTCGTCGCCTGCGGCAAGCGCCTCCAGCTCGTGCTCGTAGAGCTCGCCGAAGAGCTCGGCGACCTCGGCGGAGAAGTCCCCGTTGACCTCGCCGGCACCGTAGATCTTCTCGTAGTTCTCGCGCTTGGCGCGGCGCAGCTCCGAGAAGCCCTCCTCGCTCATCTCGATGCGGTCCCGGCCGGCGCTCGCCTCGACGATGTCGGCCACGAAGGCCGAGAGCGCCCAGGCGTTGTAGGCCCCGCCGAGGCCGTCGTCAAAGCTGTCCTCGGAGCAGATTCCGGCCCGGATGGCGTCCTGGCGGTCCTTGCCCACGTAGGCGATGATGTCGGAGACGCGCACCACGCAGCCCTCGAGCGTCATCGGGCGCAGGTGGGAGATCGCGGCGTCGCCCTTTGCCCAGCACGAGGCCACCACGCGCTCGAAGGTGTCGAACGTCGCGAGGCCGCTCGTCTCGAAGACCTGCTGCTCGAACTCCCCGTTGTGGGTGAGCGCGCCGTCGATGACCTGCAGGCTCACGTTGCGGCCGGCGAGCTCGTCCAGGACGCGGGCGCTCTGGACGTTGTGGAAGAACCACCGCCCGGTGCGCGCGTGGAAGACGTCGTTCAGGAAGCGCTCGCCCGCGTGGCCGAAGGGCGTGTGGCCGAGGTCGTGGCCGAGCGCGATGGCCTCGATGAGGTCGAGGTTGAGCCCGAGCGCGCGCCCGATGTCGCGCGCGACGCGCGCCACGAGCTGCACGTGGAGGCCACGGCGTGCGAGGTCGTCGTTGGCGCGGAAGGAGAAGACCTGGGTCTTGCCCGCAAGGCGGTTGTAGGCCGGGAGGTGGACGACCTTCTCGGCGTCACGCACGAAGGCGGGGCGCAGGAAGGTGTCGCGGTCGCGGTCGCACGGGTCGCGGCGGATGGCCGAGGCGTCGTGGCAGGCGAAGGGCGCGAGCGAGCCCGACGCGAGCCGCTCGGACACGACGCGCGTCGCGCGTTCGGAGAGGCGCCCGGTAAGGCCGGGCGCGAGCCTGTTGGTCAGCTCGGCCATCGCGGGACGGTCCCTAGTCGCGCACGACGAGGACGCCCATGTCGAGGCGCTGCCCCCAGTCGCCCATGACGCCCTCGTAGCCGCCGCGGGCGTACACGCCGCCGAACTTGCCGCGGAAGAGGTAGAGCCCGAGCAGGTTGCTCACGCTGACCTCCTCGCCACCACGGGCGCCCGTCGGGCTGTCGCCGCCGACGACCGCGGGGGTCTGGAAGGACGGGTCGCGGTGGATGACCACGCCGCCCTCCTCGCAGCAGGCGAGAAGGACGCGCCACCACTCGTCGCGGTCCATGCGGTCCACGCCGGCGACCGACTCGGGGGCGCGGTAGGCCCCGGCGGGACGCACGAGCCACTCGTCCTGCTCGGCGAGGTAGCGGTTGATGTCGTCGCCGTGGCGAAGGACGTGCGCCTCGGGCACGTGGGCGCGCACGAAGGCGAGCTCCTGGGCGTCGAGCACGGACTCGACGGCGTCGGAGGAGAGGACGGGGAAGAGCGCGGTCGTGGAGACCGGCCAGGTGCGGAAGCCGCCGATCACGCAGGCGAGCCCGCGGCGGGCGGCCTCGACGAGGGCGTCGACCCCGTCGCAGGGCTTCTCGAGCATCTCTCCCACGAGCGCGCGGCGGTAGACGCACACGATCGGGCCCTCGGAGTCGACGAGGCGGCGCACGCCGGCTGCCTCCTCGATGCGCAGGTCGCGGATGTCCACGAAGCGCGCGAAGACGCCCTCGTCGGCCATGCGGTCTACGAGCGCGGCGATCTCGCCCTCCGTGGCGCTCTCGGCGTAGTCCACGATGCCCACGACCGGGTGGTCGGGGTGGTGGGTGCCGGCGTCGGAGTTGGCCCACGACGAGTAGGTCTCGCGCAGGGCGTCCACGACGCCGTCGGCGAGGTCGAAGGTCTCGATGCCGTGGTGGCGCTCGGCGAAGCGGCGGTAGGCGCCGGAGAGCTGCGTGGCGCGCGTCACGTCGACCGAGGCGGTCATGCCCATGGCGCTGTCGGTGGAGACGCCGGCGAAGCGGAAGTCGCCGGTCTGCTCGTCGAACAGCACGTCGAGGCGGGCGAACGGGATCAGCTGCTCGTAGCCGGTCGGCACGAGCGCGAGCTCCTCCTCCGCCTCGGACAGGCCGAAGAGGGCGCGGAAGTCGGGGTCGGACAGGTAGCGGGCCGTGACCTTCTCCAGGATGCGCCCCATGGTCTCTGCGGCGTCGCCCAGGACCTCGAGCTCCGCGGAGCCGAGGATCTTCGGCGTGAGCGCCCAGTTGGTGGTGTCATCCTGGTTGGTGACGGGGTGGACGGACGTCAGGTAGGAGTCGCCTGCCTGGCGACCCTCCGCGTCTCCGTCAAGCTCGCGCACGATGTCGCAGAACTCCTGCTCGAGCGCGCGTCCCCTCAGATTGGCCATTTTCTGCTCTCCGATCCCGCTGGCACCCGCCGCGTGCGGGCGCACGTACGTCTCTGCGCAGCGCATTGTAGGTGTTGGCGCGGATATTCGCAAAAGCCGCGGCTCAAAAGTGCATCGCTTGTGAATCTTTGATGAAGTGCGCGCGCCGCGGGCTCGCGGCGGCCGCCCTTGGCCTACGGGGCGCGGCCGCCCGCGAAGCGCCTAGGCGACGACCCAGAACTCGTCGGCCGGACGGACCTCGAAGCCCATCGCGCGCTCGAGCGCGAGCGACGCCTCGTTGTCCGGCCACACCTCGGCCCAGGGCGTCTGGCCGGCCGCGAGGTGGCGCGCGACCTTGGCCGCCGCGAGCGCCGTCCCCCACCCCTGCCGGCGGTGGTCCTCGGCGACCTCGAGCGCTCCCATCGCGCCCTCCGCGTGCTCGCCGACAAACGCCACGAGGCGACCCGCCTCGAAGCCCCCGAGAAACGCCCCGGCGTCGAGGGCCGCCTCCAGCTCGCCGGGCGCGAGGTACTCCGCGTGCGAGTAGGACCCGCGAATCGCCCCGGCGTAGGCGCTCGTGAGCACCCGGATGTCGCGCGCGGCGCCCGCGGCCGGCGCGGGGGCGCCCTCCGGCCACACCACCACGTGGCAGGCGCTCACGTGGCGCCCCGTGGCCCGGCCGACCTCGCGCGCCAGCGTGCGCCCGCCGCAGACGAGCGTCACGCCGGGACCCGGGCCCAGGCAGGTGAGGGCGCGGCGCACCTCGCGCCGGCTCGACCCCATCACGAGGCGCGTGCCGAAGGGCAGCTCCGCCACGAGCGCGCCCTTCTCGGCGACGAGCACCTCGCCGAGCCCGCGACGCAGGCACTCCGCCACGGGAAAGCCCGCCTGGCCGGCCTTCTCGGCAAGCTCGAGCGCGCGCTCGCGGCGGGCCTCGGGCGCGTCGCGCGTGGCGTCGACCACGAAGGAGAGCCGCTCGAAGAGCATGCGGTTGCCCTCGGTGCCCGGGTGGTCGCAGCCGTCGGCGAGAAGGGCCGGCAGCTCGGCCTCGTCGAGCAGCGCGCGTGCGTCCACCACGCGCATCTGGGGGTGCTCGGCGGCCGAGCCGCGGATCATGTCGTCCACGAGCGCGGCGCAGCTGCGCGGGTGCGTGGGGTAGGCCTCCTCGATGTGCGGCGGGCAGGTGAGGACCCAGGTGGGCACCTCCGGCCAGGCCTCCGAGACCTCGTAGAGGAAGGTCCGCACGTCGCGCCCCACCATGGACGACCCGCACGGCTCGAACCGGTAGTTCTCGCCGTACTCAACGACGATGGCCGCCGGGCGCACGCGCTCGGGCAGCCCCGCGAGCGAGCCCGGCTGGAAGACCTGCCCGCCCACGCCCTGGTTCACGAGGTCCAGGCCGAGGTGGTCGGCGAGAAGCGCCGTCCAGCACCGGGCCGGGTCGCCGCACACGTAGCCCTGCGCGATGGAGTCGCCGAGCACGAGCAGCTGCTCGCGCTCGGGCACGGCCGTGAGGTAGGTGCCGTCGTGGGTGAGCCCGCGCACCGAGCACGGCGAGAGGCACGGCAGCCAGACGCGCACGTGGTGGGGCTCCCCCATGCCCGGCAGGCGCACGAGGCCGCGCTCGGGGGCGGCGCCCGGGTCCTCGAGGTAGATCTCCACGAGGTCGTCCTCGTCGGGCAGGCAGGTGGGCAGCGCGCGGCCGTCGATCACGGCCGTCACCCCGTCGTGGGGCGCGCCCGAGACGCCGGTGTGGCGCTCCACGTCCTGGATGACGGAGCGGGTGCCGCGCGGGGTCTGCCCCATGCGCAGCTCCAGGCCCACGCGCGTGGCGTCGGTCTCGAACTCCAGGCACACGCCCGCGGTGCAGGCGGCGAGCTGGCGGTAGTAGCCGGGGTGCCAGGCGCGCACGCTCCCGAGGGCGCGCAGCTGCTCCGGCGCGAAGCGGACGGGGCGGACCCAGCCGTCCCTCTCTGCGATGGTGTCGAGCGCTCCGTGCAGGAGGTCTGCGGCGCGGGCGCTGGTGGTGAGGCTCATGCTCTGTGTCTACCTTGCTGCGGTTGTGGCTCGTTTAGGGCAGCCACAATTGTCGCACACGTTCGCGCGCGTTTGCGGGCCGTCCCCAAACGTGCAGAAGCGCGTCACTCGCCGTCGCGCACGGGCTCGTAGAACTCCTCGCCGTCGTCGAGGCGCAGCACGAGCACCTGCCCGATGCCGGAGCCTCCCGCGGCGCAGCAGTCGATGTCCCATCGGTCCGCGCCGACGCGCACCATGCGCGCCCGGCCGTCGGAGGCGAGCGCCGGGCGGTCGAGGCTCGCGGCCATGCGCTCGAGGTAGGGCGTCGGCGTGTGGCCAGCCACCACGACCGGGCCGTCCCCGCCCGCGCCCGAGAGCCCCTCGGGGGCGCCCCAGAACTCCTCGCGGATCCAGGAGAGGTCCTCGGGGTCCTGGGCGTCCAGCCACGCCGCGGCGGAGGCGTCGTCCCAGGCCTCGGGCACGCGCGCGCCGAGTCGCACCCCCGCGTGCACGAGCAGGTAGCGCCGGCCGCCGACCACGGCCTGGGCCCAGCGCGGGAGGGAGCGCACCCAGTCCACGAGCTCGTTGGCCTCGTCGGCCGAGATCGCCGCGAGCCCCTCCGAGGTCGCGGCGCCCCCGTTGAGGCCCCAGTTCATGGCGGCGAGCGGGTCGCGCGGGTCGCTCAGGCACGAGACCATGAGGTCCTCGTGGTTGCCCATGAGCGCGCACGCCCCCGGCAGGGAGCGGCACACGCGCAGCACGCCCACCGGGTCGGGCCCGCGGTCGATCATGTCACCGAGGCAGAAGAAGCGGTCGCCCTCCGACGGGCTCACGCGCTCGAGGGCGCGCTCGAGGGGCAGGCGGTGGCCGTGCACGTCCGAGAAGACGTAGGTTGACATGGTCTCAGAACCCTCCTGAACGAACGGCGGCGTGCCCCTCCTCGCCCCCAGCCTAGCAGACGGCCGGCGCGCGGGGCCGCCCCGCACGGGCGAGCGGTCGCCCCGGGCGGGCGAGAAGGGCTAGCGGCGCCGCGAGCGGCGTCTCGCGCGCAGCCGCCGGAGGCGCCAGGCGCCCGGCGACCCCACCTCCACCACGCGCGGGGCGCCCATCCCCTCGCGCGCGCGGCGCACCTCCTCGACGAGCTCGGCGAGCGTCCGCTCCCGCGAGGCGCGGCGCAGGCGGCACTCCCAGACCACGATGACGGTCCAGCCGGCCGAGACGAGCAGCGCGTTGTCGCGCTCGTCCCGCTCGCGGTTGCGCGCGAACTTCGCCTCCCAGAACTCGGGGTGCGTCTTGGGGCGCGACGGGGAGCAGTGCGGGCAGCGGTGCCAGAAGCAGCCGTGGACGAAGACCGCCACGCGCCGGCCCGGGAAGCACACGTCGGGACGGCCCGGGGCCTTCTTCCAGTGCAGGCGATAGCCCGTGAGCCCCGCCTCGCGCAGCGCCGCGCGGACGAGCAGCTCGGGCTTGGTGTTCTTGCTGCGGTTGGCCTGCATCACATGGCGCGTGGCCTCGGAGGAGGCCGGCGGCGGGCTGGGGACGGCAGCGGGGCCGCCTGCGGGGGCTACCACGTACGCACGCCGTCCCTTCCCTGCGGCTCGCGCACCGCGCCCTCGAAGTTGACGTCGCGCGTGAGCTCGCGCGCGGCCGCAAGGTCGAACTCGTCTGAGAGCAGAAGCTCGTCGACCGTGGGCAGGACGCGCCCGCGGGCCGAGTCGAAGAGGTCCCAGAAGCTCGCGCGGCTCGCCTCGTGCGTGAAGGGGTTCTCCCAGCCGCGGTGCTCGCGGTTGTCGAAGTCCGAGGCCTCCTCGGCGCGGGCGCGGTGCGACATCGACCTCACCAGCGAGAAGGGCTCGCGGGTGAGCGCGCGCTCGAGCGTGCCGAGCGCGGCGCGCTTCCGGCCCGACGGCGAGTCGAACACGCGCTGCACCAGGCGGAACTCCACCACGGCCGTGGAGAAGGTGCGCGGGTCGATGGCGCGCCCGTACACCCACAGCGCCATGTAGAAGTAGAGCTTGTTGATGGCGTCGAGCGCCTGGCGCGAGGCCGCGAGCGCGTTGTCGTGCGGGCGCCAGTCCTCGACGGTCTTGCCCGTGAGCGAGTAGAGCACCATCTCGTCGATGTCACGCTCGATCTCGGCGTGAACGCGCGAGCCGGCCGAGGCGTCCAGCCCCGGCACGCCCGCGGCGCAGATCCCGTTCTGCCAGAAGTAGACGAAGGGGTGCACCGTGGAGTCGAGCAGCCAGTGGCACGCAAATCCCGCCACGTAGGCGCGCGCGATCTGCCCCTCGCGACCCTCCAGGCGCGCGGCGGCCTCGCGCATGGCGAGAAGCACCTCGGCCGGGCTCGACTCGTGCATCGCGCCCCCCAGCGGCGACCACTTGCGCATCAGCGGGTCGACGACCAGGTAGAACAGCGGGTCGGGGCCCTGGTTGCCCAGCAGGAACGCCTCCTGCTCGGCGTTGGTGCGCAGCGGGAGCAGGTCGCAGACGTCCTCGAGGACGCTGCGGCCGAAGAGGTCGTGGGTGAGAATCGCAGGCATGGCGTGACCTTTCGTTCGTCGTCGGGCGCCGCGCCGCCGCGCGGCCGCCTCACTCGATTATGCCCCAACGACGCTGCGCGGTCCTTCTCGCCGGCCCTTTTACGCAGTTCTTACCGCCGTCGGCCGCCGCTGCGACTAACATAGATATGTTGTGCAACCAAGGAGAGGACATCCATGGCAAACCAGAAGATGACCAAGGCCGAGAAGAGCTGGATCGCCTACGACGTGGGCAACTCCGCGCTCGTCCTTCTCGCCACGAGCGTCATTCCCATCTACTTCTCGTCGCTTTCCCCGGAGGGCGGGGTCGTGGTGGCGTGGAGCTGGGCCGAGACGGTGGCGTCGCTGATCATCGCGCTGCTCATGCCCGTCCTGGGCTCGATCGCCGACATGCAGGGCATGAAGAAGAGGTTCATCGTGGGCTGCGTGGGCACCGGCGTGGTGGCCACGCTGGCGATGGGCTTCGTGACGACGGCGCTGGCGTTTCTGGTCATCTACGTGATCTCGTCGGTGGCGCTCAACTCCTCGATGGTCTTCTACGACGCGCTGCTCGTGGACACCACCACCGACGAGCGCATGGACGAGATCTCCAGCCAGGGCTACGCCTGGGGCTACATCGGCAGCTGCGTGCCGTTCATCGCGTGCCTGGGCGTAGTCCTGGGCTACGAGGCGCTCGGCATCACGCTGCAGACGGCCATGCAGATCGCGTTTGCGATCACGGGCCTGTGGTGGGCGGCCTTCACGGTGCCGCTGCTCAGGAACGTGCGGCAGATGCACTACAAGCCGCGCGAGCCGCACGCCGTCAGCCGCGCGATCCGCGGCCTCGCCGGGACGCTGCGCGAGATCTGGGCGAACCGCGCGATCCGCTACTACATGATCGCGTACTTCTTCTACATCGACGGCGTGCACACGATCATCAAGCTCTCCACGAGCTACGGGACCGACCTCGGGATCGACTCCACCCAGCTCGTGCTGGCGCTTCTGGTGACGCAGTTCGTGGCGTTTCCCTCCGCGATTGCCTACGGGCGGCTGTCCGGGAGGTACGGCACGCGCCGCATGCTGCTGATCGCCATCGCGGCGTACTTCGGCATCACGCTCTTCGCGGCCTTCTTCCTGCGCTCGGCCGTGGAGTTCTGGTTCCTCGCCATCCTCGTGGGCATGTTCCAGGGCGGCATCCAGGCGCTCTCGCGAAGCGAGTTCGGCAAGCTGGCACCCAAGGACCGCGCCAACGAGTACTTCGGCTTCTTCGACATCTTCGGCAAGTACGCCGCCATCCTCGGCACGTTCCTGGTGGGCACGTTCACGGCGCTCACCGGCAACTCCAGCATCGGCGTGCTCTCGATCGCGATGCTTTTCGTGGTCGGCTTCTTCATGATGCTGCGCGTGCCGGAGGGCGCGGAGGCGAGCTCGGGCGAGTAGGCGTCCCTGACAGCCGGCCGGCAGACCGTCCGGAAGCCGCATGTCGTCGAGACTGGCGCGGCTTCCGGACGGTTTTTCTTTGCGGGGCGTCCGCGCGCCGCACGTTTCCGGGATACGCGCAGGTTATGGACGGTCTGCCGAGAAGAACCGACCGGAAGCTGCGCGTACCTCGGGAACGTGCAGGTCCCGGACAGTCTGGGGCCCCGTTTCGACCGCAACCTGCACGTACCCGCAGAACGTGCAGGTTGCGGTCGGTTCTTCTCGCCAAGGCGTCCGTAAGCTGCACGTACTTCTCGCCGGCGAGAACCGTGCCCATCACCTCCGGTTGCGCCGCAGGGCCTCCCAGTCGGGGACCATCGGGGTCCCCTCCGGCAGGGCGAGCGGGCCGCCGCGCTTGGGGACGCCGTACTCGTCGAGGATCGCGGCAAACTCGGCGGGCCGCTCCGTCACGGGAAACCCGAACCGCATGAGCGACACGTCGTAGAGCGAGAAGCGCGACCCGCGGACGTTCTCGTCGGAGAGCACCTCGCCCAGATCGCGCCCGCCCATCATCTCCTCCTCGGTGTACTTTAGCCTGCCGTCGAGCTCGCCCAAGATGACGAGGCCGTCGGCGCGCACCCAGCAGAAGTCGGCGCGATACGGCTCCCCGCGCTCGATGACGCAGGGCACCTCCACCTGCAGCTCGGGCCGCACGTACCCGAGCAGCAGCATGCGCCCGCGTGCGATCGACTCGCCGCCGTTCTCGCTGCGCGGGTCCGCCCAGGCAAGGGCCGCAAGGGCCCGACGCGCACCGCGGCGTCGGGGCGCCATCCTCTCCGCGTGCTCGGCGAGCTCGTCCCCGCAGACGGCACCGACCCTGAGCGCCGAGTCTATGACGCCCAGGCCATGGGGGAAGTCGGTCCAGCGCAGGCAGTCGAAGACCGTCTGGAGCGGCGGCGTCACGCGCAGGCCGCCCGCCTCCTCGATCCCTCCCCCCGGCTCGCACGATTCCAGAACGGGGTGCCTGACCAGCGGTCCGGCGTTCGAGCCGCCGCGAAGCGCGGGGACGGCCACGTGCGTGTCTGCGATCAGCGCATCCGAGACGTCGATACCGTGGGCGAGCGCGGCGGTCGGCCCGCAGAAGACCCAGTCGGGGTGGAGGGTCTGGAGACCGCGGGCAACCCACAGCGCCCGCTGGGCGGGCTTGAGGGAGTCCCATGCCTCCGCGTCGACGAAGAGCCCGCGCCCGGGCGACAGGACCGCGCCGTCCGCGACCCTCCTCGAGAGGGCGCGCCGAATCCTTTCCGCATCATCCCCGGACGGCACGTAGCAGCTCCCCCGCTGCGCGGCACCCAGGAGCAGCTCGCCGATTCTCTCGTCTACGACATGGCTCATGGCACATCCCCTCCCCTTCTGGCGTGAGGGGATTCTTCCACGTCCCATCGGAAGCGGTTTGCAACATTATGTTAGCCATTTACAACGTGATGCCATTCCGGGAGACGCGAGCGATGGAGCCTCAGGCAGGACACAACATGGAGTTGCGTGGAAGAGAACGGTAAGCTCCGTGGAAGGTTCGCGAACGGCACATGGGGCCCGTGAGCGGTAGCCGGCGCGGCCCACGGGGGCGAGAGGAACCGTCCGGAACCTGCGCGCACTCCTGGAACGTGCAGGTTGCGGACGGCTCTTCTCGCCAAGGCGACCGGAAGCTGCACGTACGTCTTGAACGTGCAGGTTGTGGACGGTCTGAAGGTCTGTTTCGACCGGAAGTTGCGCGTACGTCCAATACGTGCAGGTTATGGACGGTTTGGAGGTCAGTTTCGACCGGAACCCGCATGCACACCAGGTACGTGCGGGTTCCGGACGATGTGACAGCTGGGACCTGCCCCTACGCCAGGCGGGCGAGAAGGGCCTCGAGGCGGTCGCAGGCCTCGTCGACCTCCTCGCGGGTTATCACGAGCGGCGGGAGGAAGCGCAGGATGGAGTCGCCGACGTGGTTCATGACGAGGCCGCAGGCCAGGCCCTCCTCCACCGCGCGCGCCGCGACCGGCGCGTCGAGCTGGGCTCCGCGCATGAGGCCGTGGCCGCGCACCTCGACCACGTGGCCCATCGCGGCGAGGCGGTGGCGCAGGTGGCGCCCGACGGACAGCACGTGCTCGCCGATCTCGTCCTCCACGAGGGTCCGCACGCACGCGAGGCCCGCTGCGCAGGCGAGCGGGTTGCCGCCGAAGGTGGTGCCGTGCTCGCCGGGCCCCAGCAGGTCCGCGACCTCGGCGCGCGCGGCGACCGCGCCCATGGGGAAGCCGTCCGCGATGCCCTTGGCCATCGAGACCACGTCCGGCTCGACCTGCGAGCGCTGGTAGCAGAACGGCGAGCCGCAGCGGAAGAATCCGGTCTGGACCTCGTCGCAGATCATCAGGATGCCGCTCTCGCTGCAGAGCTCGCGTACGTCGCGCAGGTAGTCGTAGTTGGCGTTCCACACGCCGCCCTCGCCCTGGACGCACTCGAGCATGACGGCGCACACGCCGCCGGACGCCACGGCCTCG
Source organism: Olsenella sp. An188 (assembly GCF_002160255.1). GTDB lineage: Bacteria > Actinomycetota > Coriobacteriia > Coriobacteriales > Atopobiaceae > Thermophilibacter > Thermophilibacter avistercoris. The sequence continues at coordinate 34,711 of NZ_NFKF01000008.1, forward strand.
CGCAGCGCGTAGATGTCGTTGAGCGGCACGGAGGAGAAGCCGGCGGGCATCGGCCGGAAGCTCTCGTGGAAGCGCTCCTGGCCGGTCGCCGCGAGCGTGGCGAGCGTACGGCCGTGGAAGCTCTGGCGCGCCGTCACGATGAGCGAGGCGCCGTCGAGGTTCTTCTCGCCCCAGCGGCGCGCCAGCTTGATGGCGCCCTCGTTGGCCTCCGCCCCGGAGTTTGCGAAGAAGGTCTTCCAGCGGGTGCCCGTGGAGCCCATCTCGTGGCCGCCCTCGTCGGTGGTGGTGGAGAGCAGCGCGGAGAGCGCGGCGGCGAGCTCGCCGCGGTTCTCGGCGTAGAAGTAGTTGCTCGTCTGCCAGACGCGGTCGACCTGCTCGTGCAGGGCGCGGGCCACGGCCGGGTGGGCGTGGCCCAGGCTCGCGCAGCCGATCCCGGCGAGCAGGTCGATGTACTCGGCCCCCGACGCGTCCACGAGCGTGGCGCCGTGGCCCGAGACGAACTCGACCGGCAGGCGGCCGTAGGTGTGCATGACGTAGGCGTCGTCCAGGCGGACGGCCTCGTCGGTGACGGCTTGGGGCGCGGGGGTGTTCGAGTCGGCGGACATGGTGCTCCCTTCGGATGGGTTTAGTCCTGCGTGAACATGGTACCGCAGCCCGCGTCGGTGAAGATCTCGAGAAGCAGCGAGTGCGGGAAGGTGCCGTTCAGGATGACGACCTCGGAGACGCCGGCGTCAAGCGCCTCGGCGATCGAGCGAATCTTGGGGATCATGCCGCCGTCGAGCTCGCCGGACGAGAGGATCTGGTGCGTCTCCGCGCGGGTGAGCGTCTGGATGAGGGAGTCCTCGTCGTGGATGTCGCCGTACAGGCCGTCGACGTCGGTGAGGTAGATGAGCTTGTCGGCACCCATGGCCTCGGCGATCTTGCCGGCCGCCACGTCCGCGTTGATGTTGTAGAATCCGTCCGCTCCGCAGCCCACCGTGGCGATCACGGGGATGTAGCCGTCGTCGAGGATGGTCTCGATGAGGCTCGGGTCGACCTCGCGGATGCGGCCGACGCGCCCGAGCTCGGGATCGATCGGCGCGGCCTTGAGCGTCTTGCCGTCGGCGCCGGAGATGCCCACGGCGTTGTGCCCGTACTCGTTCAGGGCCCAGACCAGGCGCTGGTTGACCTGCCCCACGAGCACCTGCTGCACGGCGGCCATGGTGGCGTCGTCGGTCACGCGCAGGCCGTCCTTGAAGGCGACGGGGATCCCCAGGGCCTTGAGCTGGGCGTTGATGGCCTTGCCGCCGCCGTGCACCACCACGATGCGGATGCCCATGAGCTTGAGCAGCTCGATGTCGGCCACCACCTGGCGGCAGAGCTCCTCGTCCTCCATAGCCGAGCCGCCGTACTTTATGACGAAGGTCTTGCCGCGCATGCGGTTGATCCACGGCAGGGCCTCGGTGAGGACGTCGACCTTCGACGCCGCCGCCTCCCGCTCCTGCCTGTCACGCTGCTTCATGGTTTCCTCCTTCGGTCGAGAAGAACGTTGGGTCGCCCGGGCCTCGCGGGCGCACCGCCCTCCGGCGCGACACGGCCTACGTGCGGTAGTCGCCGTTGATCGTGACGTAGTCGTGCGTGAGGTCGCACGTCCAGACGCGCGCCGAGCACGCGCCCGCACCGAGGTTCACGGCGATCTCGACCTCGCTCTCGTCGAAGCGGCGCAGCATCTCCTCCTCGTCCATGGGAACGGTGAGCCCGGAGCGGCACACGGGCACGCCGAGGAAGTCGATGTCAACGCGGTCCTGGTCAAACGCCACGCCGCACTTCCCCGCCGCCGCGGCGACGCGCCCCCAGTTGGCGTCGTGGCCAAAGACGGCGGTCTTGACGAGCGGCGAGTTGGCGATCGCGCGGGCCACGGTGTCCGCGTCCTCGGGCGTCGCGGCCCCCATGACGCTCACGGTCACGAGCTTGGTGGCACCCTCGCCGTCGGCCGCGATCATGCGGGCGAGCTCGACGCACGCGCCGCGCACGGCGGCGGCGACGGCCGGGTAGGCGGGCGAGTCCACGTCGATCGGCTCTCCCCCGGCGGCGCCGGTCGCGAGGAGCAGCGCGGTGTCGTTGGTGGAGGTGTCGGAGTCCACGGTCACCTTGTTGAAGCTCACGCGCACCGCGGCGAGAAGGGCCTCGTGGGCCGCCTCAGGCGTGAGCGGGGCGTCGGTGGAGAGCACGGCGAGCATCGTTGCCATGTTGGGCTGGATCATGCCGGAGCCCTTGACGAAGCCGCCCACGTGGACGGTAACCTCGCCGCCGCGCCCGTCGGGCACGTTCCCGACGAGGGCGACCTCCTTGGGTCGGGTGTCGGTGGTCATGACGGCGCACGCCGCGTCGTGGGCGTGCGCCGCGTCCGCGCCGAGGGAGGCGACCGCGGCCGGCACGCCCGCCTCGAAGGGCGCGACCGGGAGCGGCACGCCGATCACGCCGGTGGAGGCCATGAGCACGTCCTGCGCGTCGCAGCCGAGCTCGTCGGCGACGATCTGCGCCGAGCGGCGCGCCACCGCGAGGCCCGGCTCTCCGGTCGCGGCGTTGGCGTTGCCGGAGTTGAGCACCACCGCGCGGGCGCGCCCGCGGGCGGCCCGCTCGCGGCTCAGGGCGACGGGGGCGGCGCAGAAGCGATTGGTGGTGAAGGCGCCGGCGACCACGCAGGCCTCGTCGGCGACGACGAGGGCGAGGTCGAGGCGGTTGGGGTTCCTGCGGAATCCGGCCGATACGCCCGAGGCGCGCACGCCCGCCGCGGCGCAGACGCCGCCCTCGCAGGGGGCGAAGCCGTACGCGGAGGGCGCGTCGGGGGCGTCCTCGACGCAGAGGGGCTCGATGTTCTCCATGTGGTCCTCCCTTTGGGCAGGCTAGATGAGGGGTGCCGCGGCGAGAAGCCCCGTGGTCTCGGGGAGGCCGAGCACTACGTTGGCACACTGGACGGCCTGCGCGGCGGCGCCCTTGCCGAGGTTGTCGATCGCGCAGGAGGCGACGATCGTGGGGCGTCGTCGCGCGTCGAGCGCGACGCCCACCTGGGCGCGGGCCGTGGCGGCAACGGACGCGGTGGCGGGCATGGTGCCGGCGGGCAGCGTCGTGACCAGCGGCTCGTTTGCGTAGGCGCGCTCGTAGGCGGCCTGGACGTCCTGCTCGGCCACGCCCGGGGCGGCCTCGAGGTAGACCGTGGAGAGCAGCCCGCGCGTGAGCGGGGCGAGGTGCGGCGTGAAGACCACGCAGACCTCGCGGCCCGCCACCTCGGAGAGCGTCTGCTCGATCTCGGGGGTGTGGCGGTGGTGCGCGACGCCGTAGGCCTCGACGGACTCGTTGGCGTGGCAGAAGTGGGTGCGCGCGTTGCAGCCACGCCCGGCGCCCGACACGCCGGAGATGGCGTCGGCAATCACGAGGTCTCCGGTCGCGAGGCCCGCGGCGAGGGCGGGGGCCGCGGCGAGCGCCGTGGCGGTGGGGTAGCAGCCCGGGACGGCCACGAGCACCGCCTCGCCGGCGGCGCGGCGGTCGGCGAGCGAGGCCAGGCCGGCGCGGTTCAGCTCGGGCAGGCCGTAGACGGTCTGGGAGAGCAGCTCGGGGCTCGTGTGGGGGGTGGCGTACCAGTCCTCGTAGACGGCCGGGTCATGGAGGCGGTAGTCCGCGGAGAGGTCGAGCACGGTGACCCCGCGCGCGAGCAGCTCGGGCGTGAGGGCGAGGCTGGCCGTGTGCGGCACGGCGAGAAACGCGACGTCGGCCGCCGCGGCGATGGCGTCGGCGTCCGGCTGGACGAGGGTCAGCTCGCAGGCGCCCGCGAGCTGCGGGTAGAGCGCGTCGAGGCGCGTCCCCGCCTCCTTGCGGTCCGTGACCATCACGAGCTCGAGCTCCGGGTGGGCCAGCACGATTCGGCAGACCTCGATGCCCGCGTACCCGGTCGCCCCCACGACGCACGTTCTTGTCGCCATGCGTAACACCTTTCCTTTTATTGCATATTTCGCTATGAATATGCATCAAAGCCGAGATTTGATACGGAAAAGATAAGCACTCGGCATAGGCGCGTCAACCTCGGGGGCGATTCGGTCACGCGCTTGACACACTTCTCCCCGACGCCGGGGACGGGGCACACGCAGATCTTGCCCCGCGTCTCTCGCCGAGTGCACGATATTCGGCACTTCCCTTCTCGCCCGCGACCTACGCTCTTGGCTGCCAACTGCGGAAACGACGAGTTCGTGTCGGTGAACTCGAAAAGCTCGGGCGGAATATCGCGCACTCGGCGAGAGACGCGGGGCAAGGCGGGCCTACGGCATCACCACACCGTCGCGGACGCGCTCGACCGCCTCGTCGCCGAGGAAGTGGCGCACGATCTCGAGGCCGAAGAGCATGGCGGTGCCCGCCCCCTGGCTCGTGATGACGCCGCCGTCCGCCACGACCGGCTCGTCGGGCACGAGAAGGGCGCCCCGCTCGGCAAGCACGTGCTGGAAGCCCGGGTTAGCGGTCGCGCGCCTGCCCTCGAGCAGGCCGAGCTCGGCCAGGACGGAGGGGGCGGCGCAGATGGCGGCGAGCGCGCGGCCGGAGCGCGAGAACTCCACAAGCGCAGAGCAGAGCGGCTCGCAGGCGCGCAGGTTCGGCGTCCCGGGGATGCCCCCGGGCAGCACGAGCATGTCGTAGTCGTCGAACGAGAAGCCCTCGTCGGCGATCGAGCGGTCACAGACGATCGTCACCTCGTGGGACGAGGTGACCTCGCGCCCGCTCGTCACGGACACGGTGTCGCACGGCACGCCCGCCCGGTAGAGCACGTCCACCACGGTGAGCCCCTCGATCTCCTCGAGCCCCGGCGCCACGAACACCGCGACGCGCCTCTCGGTTGCCTGCCTGAACATGGTCTCCCCCTTCCTTGGGCCCCGACCGAAGCGGGGCCGCCACGCGTCTTTGCGCCGCAAGCGCCGGCGCTAGGCCTCCTCGATGCCCGCGTTGATCGCGTCGGCGATCTGGGACGCGTCGTCGGTGCCGCGGATCAGTGCCTTGAACTCGTCCTTCATGAGCAGCACCGCGGTCTTGGAGAGCAGGCGGATGTGCATGGTGCCCGACTCCCCCTCGGGGACGAGCAGGGCGATGGCTACGTCGATGGGCTTGTCGTCGAAGCTCGGCCACTCGATCGGGCGGTCGTTCTTGACCACGATGACCGCGGGCTCCAGGATGGAGGACGCCTTGGCATGCGGCACGGCGAAGCCGTCGGTCATGCCCGTCTCGCCCATCTCCTCGCGCGCCACAAAGGCGTCGTAGACCGCGTCCGCGTCGTGCGTGACGCCGAGCTCGGCGGCCCGCTGCGCGATGAAGCGCAGGACCTCCTCGCGGCTTCCCATGCTCTGGTTGACGTAGACGCTCTCTGCCTTGACGAAGTCGCTCACGGGGTCTCCTTTGCTGAACGTGGCGCGCGCTCGCGATGACGCCACCATCATAACCCGTAGGCTCCGTCCCGCGCGTGAAACGGCCGCGCCCGGCGAGAAGGACCTCGAAGCCGGCCGCGCCCGGCGCGCTATCGCGCGGGGGGCGGCTCGATCCCCAGATGGTCGAAGGCGGCCAGCGTGGCCTGGCGGCCCTGCGGCGTGCGGACGATGAGGCCGCGCTGCAGCAGGTAGGGCTCGTAGACGTCCTCGAGCGTGGAGGGGTCCTCGGAGACCGCGCTCGCGACCGTGGTGAGCCCGACCGGGCGCCCGCGGAAGGTCTGGCAGAGCGCCGTCAGGATGCGCACGTCCATGGTGTCGAGGCCCAGGGCGTCTATCTCGAAGAACTCGAGCGCCTCGGCGGCCACCTCCCAGGTGATGCGCCCCTCGCGCTTGACCTGGGCGTAGTCGCGCACGCGCTTGAGCAGGCGGTTCGCGAGGCGCGGCGTGCCGCGCGAACGCGAGGCGATCTCGCTGGCACCCTGCTTGTCGATGTCCACGCCGAGGATGTGCGCCGAGCGCCCCACGATGACGGCGAGCTCGGAGGTCGTGTAGTAGTCGAGCCGGTAGGAGATGCCAAAGCGGTCGCGCAGCGGGCCGGTGAGGAGCCCCGTGCGCGTGGTCGCCCCCACGAGCGTGAAGCGCGGCACGTCGATGCGTATGGAGCGGGCCGCCGGCCCCTTGCCGATCACGATGTCGAGGAAGAAGTCCTCCATCGCGGGGTAGAGGATCTCCTCGATCTGGTGGTTGAGGCGGTGGATCTCGTCGACGAACAGGACGTCGCCGGCCTCGAGGTTGGTGAGGATGGCCGCGAGGTCGCCGGCGCGCTCGATGGCGGGGCCGGAGGTGGTGTGCATCTTGGCACCCATCTCGTTGGCCACGATGCCGGCGAGCGTGGTCTTGCCCAGCCCCGGAGGGCCCGAGAAGATCACGTGGTCGAGCGCCTCGCCGCGGTCGCGGGCCGCCTGGATGAGCACGCGCAGGTTCTCGCGGACGCGCTCCTGGCCGATGTACTCGTCGAGGGTGCGCGGGCGCAGCGTACGGTCCTGGTCGAGGTCCTCGGACGTGAGCTCGCCGCTCACCTCGCGCGGGCCCGCGGAGCGCGCGGGGCCGGAAGCCGCCCCGGCGAAGAGGTCCTTCTCGCTCGCCTCCCACATCAGCGACCGCTCCCCAGGCGCCTCAGGGCGTAGGCGAGCACCTGCTCGACGGTGACGGCCCCGGACTCAGCGTGGCCCTCGAGCGCGAGCTCGGCCTCCTGCGAGGTGAAGCCCATGGAGAGGAGCGCCTCGGTGGCGTCCGCCTCGACGCCGGCGGGCGCCCCGGCGGAAAGCGGCAGCGAGGCGTCCGACGGGGCGGTGAGCCCCACGAGCCCGCGCAGCTCGGCGTCCTTCGAGAAGACGTCGGACAGCTCGACGATCAGACGGCTCGCCTTCTTGCGGCCCACTCCGGGCACCTGCGCCATGCGCGCCGTGTCCTGCGTGGTCACGATCTGGGCGAGGACCGCGGGGGAGAAGGTGGAGAGCACCGAGAGCGCGAGCTTGGACCCGACGCCCGTGATGGCGCGCAGCTGGTCGAACAGCGCGCGCTCCTCGCGCGTCGCAAACCCGTAGAGCTCCATCGAGCCGTCGCGCACCACCATGCGCGCGAGCACCGTGACGCCCGACTCCCCCACGTGCGGGAGCGAGGCCGCCGTGGTCGAGGAGACGCCGAGCTCGAAGCCGACACCGCCGACGTCGAGCACGATGTGGGTCGGCAGCACCTCGACGAGCGTGCCGGTGAGCTGGACTATCACGTGAGGACCCTCCTTGCCTGGCCGAGGCTCTTCGTCCTGGTGACGTTTGCGTGGCAGACCGCCGCGGCCAGGGCGTCCGCCGCGTGGTCGGGGCGCGGGTCGTGGTCGAGCTCGAGCACGGTGCGCACCATGTAGGTGACCTGGCGCTTGTCCGCGGCACCCGTGCCCACCACGGCCTGCTTGATCTGCATGGGAGTGTACTCCCCGACCGAGAGCCCCGCCGTCGAGCAGGCCACGATGGCCGCCCCGCGCGCCTGCGCGGTGGCTATGGCGGACTTGGTGTTCTCCCCGAAGTAGATGCTCTCGATGGCGAGCTCGGTGGGCCCGTACCTCTCGATCACGTCCCTGAGCTCGCGATAGATCCGCCCGAGCCGCACGTCGATCGGCTCGGCGGCGGTGGTGGCGACGCAGCCGTACGCCCGCGCGCGGCACGCCGGCCCGCGCGTCTCGACGACGCCCCACCCCGTGTGGGCGAGGCCCGGGTCTATTCCGAGGATGACCATGGGCCCCCTTCCCGGTCCGTGCATTAGAACGTTCGTTCTATCATAGCACAGGGGCACGGGAGGGCAAGGGTCAGTTCTCGGAAAACGGCCCGTCCCAGAACGGTCCCTGCGGGCCCTCCCCCTGCCCGGGCGAGCCGTGCCGGCCCGACCCCTCGTCCGAGCCCCCCATGGGCGAGAAGCCCCCGCCCGCGGAAAAGTCCCTCAGGTAGCCGAGCAGGTCGCGGACCTCGCGCTCGTGGCTCTCGCGCTCGCCGCCCGCCTCCCGCCCCTCGCCCTCGGGACCGTCGTCCCCCTCGTCGCCGACCTGGTCGGCGAGCGCCGAGAGACGTCCCGCCAGGCGCTCCTCCTCGGGCCTCGCCACGTCGTGCCACGCGAGCCCCACCGGGCCGCGAGCCTCGGCGAGCGTCCGCGACGAGAGCGTGATCGCGCGGACCTCACCCGCGCGCCGGGAGTCCACCTCGCGCAGGCGCGCCAGGATGGCCTCGACGAGCCCGGCGTGGCCACGCTCGGCGGCAACGTCGGAAACGGGCAGCTCCCACTCGAGGTGGCTCGAGAGGACGAGGTCGACAAACTCGAGGCGCGTCTCGTCCGAGCCGAGCGCCTCGGCGAGCCCCTCGACGTCGGGCACCTCGTAGGAGGCGAGCGCCGCGGCGGGCATCACCGGCGAGATCGTGTTTCTCAGGTGGGCGAGGCTGAACACGTCGGAGCGGTAGAGGTCGGCGAGCGGGTGCAGCCGCGCCGCGTCGGCGAAGGTGCGCTCCTCGAGCGCGAGGCCCGTCTTGTCGAGCGTGCCGAGGGGAACGCGGGAGGTGCGGCGCGCGAGGGCCGCCAGGCGCGCCTGCGCGAGGTCGGCCGCGAGCGCGCGGTCCTTCTCGCCAGACCCCCCGCGCCCGCCTCCGGGGAGCTCCAGGGCCTCCACGTTGGCGGCCGGGATGCGCAGCGCACGCACGAGCTCCGCCGCGGGGCCGCCCTCCCCCGCCAGGACCACGCCTACGTTGGTGGGCCCGAGCGCGTCGGTCGCGAGCGTCGCCACGACCATGGAGGCCAGGGTGTCGTCCACCACCACGCACGCCCCTCCCGCCCCGAGCTGCCGCACGGTGCCGGCGAGCCCGGCCGCAAGCGCGCTCCAGGTCATGAGCGGCGCGTCGTAGACCTCCGGCGTGAGCGGGGCCTCGAGCGGCCCCTCGGCCGAGGGGTCGACGTCGCAGACGAGCAGCGCCTCCTCGAGGCTCGGGGCCTGCGCCGCGAGCTCGCCCCACGGGGCGAGCACGAAGCTCGAACCGCAGAAGACCTGGGCGTCGTAGCAGCCGAGCGAGCCCACGCCCACGATCCACGCCCCCGTGGCCTCGGCGTCGGCCATGAAGCGCCCCTCCGTGAGCGAGGTCCCGAGCGCGCTCGACGGGTCGTCCACGGCAAAGCCGTAGCCGGAGAGGAAGACGATGACGTCGACGTCGTACTCGTAGTCCACGTAGACGTCGAGGTCGTCGTAGGTGAACGCGACGCCCAGGCGCGCGCCGGCAAGCTCGAGCTCCGGCAACGTCCCGCTCCGCTCGTCGACCGGCTCGCTCTGCGCCGCCGCGGCCATGGCCTCGATGCGCGCCGCGAGCCCCACGGGCACGATCTGGGAGTCGCGTATGAGCAGCGCGTCCGGCACGCTTGCGCCCCCCATGTCCGTGAGCACGGGGACGAGGCAGGGGCATGCCAGGTCCTCGGCGAGCCCGAGCACACAGCCCGCCAGGTCGAGCAGGAACCCCTCGCGGTCGACCGGGCCCACCGACGAGGCGCCGCAGAGCGCCGTCATGGGAAAGACGAGCAGGTCAACCCCCTGCCGCGCCGCCCGCTCGGAACACTCGACCATCTGGCGCGCGGTCTGGGCAAAGTCACCCGCGCGCGTGGAAATCTGCGCGACCCCGATCCTCATGTGCTCTCCTATCGTCGTGTCTCGCCCCATTGTGCCACACGGCCGGGACACGGCGAGAAGAACGGCGACCTCGCGGCCCTACGGCGCGGTCGTGTACGTGAGCTCCACCACGTCACCCACGCGAAGTGGCGCGCCCGGCTCCGCGGAGGCCCACTCGACCGTCGGGATGAAGCCGTCTTCGACCATGTACTCGGTGATGGCCGGGTCGGCAACGAGGCCCCTCTCGCGCAGGCGCTGTGTTGCCGTGAGGGGGTCGTCGCCCAGGACGTCCGGCATCGTGACGTCGCTCGTCACCGTGATGGTGACCGGCTCTCCGTCCACGACCCACGCGCCGCACGGCGGCGAGGACGCCGTGACCACGTTCGCCGCCTCGTCCACGTCCCCGGAGTACGCGACCTCGACCTCGGCGATCCCCGCCTCCTCCAGCTGGGCGCGGGCCTCGGCCTCGGAGTTGCCGAAGGTGAGCTGCAGGGGGACCTGGCTCATGCCGCACAGGCCACAGACGGCGGTTGCCTTCCATGAAACGCCATCGTACTCCTCGTGGGCCTCGCCGTTGGCGTCAAGGATCAGCGAGACTGCGTCTGGAACCTCTCGCGCGAGAACCGAGACGACCGTTCCCGGCTCGCCCTCGTCGTCGGAGCGCTCGAAGCTCGGCACGAAGCCGGCCTCCACGAGCGTGGTCCACGCCTCCTGGGCCTGCATGCCCACCACGTTGGGCATCTCACCCCACTCCGTCGCAACGGTCGCGGGTCCGTCGCAGCCAGAGGCGCAGGCCGCGGCGACTGCGGCCAGCACCCCCACGAAGGACCTTCTGGAAAGCGTGCTCATCGTCTCACCCTCCTCGATAGGGTCCACATCTACCAAAAAGCCCCCACGGACGTGCCGAGGGGGCCTCGAGTCGCCGGCGAGAAGCCTAGACGTCGGCCTTCCAGAGGCCGTGGAGGTTGCAGTACGCGTAGACGGTGCCGCCCTCGCTGCAGCAGGCGCCGAACTTGGTGCTCGGCTCGTCGCCGGGCTTCAGGTGCTTGATGCAGAGCTTGCCGTCCGTGGCGAGCGCGATCCACTCGATGTAGTGCTCCTCGAGCATGGGGTGGGCGACCTCGCCCACGGTGACGACGATGTGGTTGCCGTCCTTGGTGACGACGGGCACGTGCTTCTCGGTGGCGGCGTCGGTGGAGCCGGCGACGAGCAGCTCCATAGGCTCGCCGCAGCAGCTGGGTGTGACCTTCCCGTCCTTGACGACGGCGACGATGTTTCCGCAGTGGTTGCAGCGATAGAACTTGACCTCGGCCATGACTACCCCTCTCGGTTGCGCGCGCCGCCCTTCTGCGGGGCGCGTTGACTCATAGATACCCGTTCGCGGGCGCCGCCAACGCGCGATGGCCCCCTCCGCAAAAGTCGCACGCCTACGCCACCTTCACGTGTCCCTGGCGGCCCACCAGATCGATCATCTCGGCGAGAAGGACCATGTTGCGCGCGTCGATGCGGCAGGGCAGCTCCATGCGCATGACGTCTCCGGAGGTTGCCTCCACGCGCAGCTCGACGTGGTCGAGGCCCGGGTAGCGCGTGAGGATCGAGCCCATCGAGTCCATGTAGGGGCGCGTGAGCAGCGCCGCGGGGATGTTGACCTCCATGACCTTGGGGCGGTTGGCCTTCTCGTCGAGCACGAGCGGCTCCACGCCCATGCAGATGATCTGGTTGCCGCGGTCGGAGCGCTCGAGCTTGCCCTCGACCTTCACGAAGACGTCGCCCGAGCTCTCGCCGGTCTCCGGGTCGACCTGCCCCACGAGCGCGCCGGAGCACTTCTTGTAGAGCTTGGGGAAGACCACGAGCGTGACCTCGCCCTCCATGTCCTCGAGCGTGACGATGGCCATGGAGTCGCCGTTCTTGGTGGTCTTCTTCTGCACGGCCGTCACCATGCCGGCGAGGCGGATGACCTTGCCCTCGGGCACCTTGAAGCGCTCGTGCACGGCGCCCGTGGCGTCGGCGACCTCCTCGGCGACCTCGATGTCCGCGACCGTGAAGTCGCGGTTCTTGGCGAGCGCGTACTCGTAGGGGCGCAGCGGGTGGTCGGAGACGTAGAGGCCGAGCACCTCGTGCTCGCGGCGCAGCTTGTCGGAGCGGTCCCACTCCACGCCGTCGGGCTCCGGAACGGTGTTCTCGAAGCCCGAACCCTCCACGTCGCCAAAGAGGTCGAACATCGAGAACTGCCCGGCGGCGCGCTCCTTCTGGCGGCGCGTCGCCGCGTCGATGATGTTCTCGGGGTTGGTCTTGTCCACGAAGCGCATGAGCTGCATGCGGGTGTAGCCCGTCGAGTCGAACGCGCCCGCGCAGATGAGCGCCTCGACCACGCGGCGGTTTGCCTGGGAGGTGTCCATGCGGTCCACGAAGTCGTGGAGGTTGGCGAACGGGCCGTTCTTCTCGCGCTCCTCCATGATGGCCTCGCCCACGCCCTCGCCCACGCCGCGGATGCCGGCAAAGCCGAAGCGCACGCCGTCGGCCGTGGCGGTGAAGTCGCGACCGGACTCGTTGATGTCCGGGGGCAGGATGGCCACGCCCTCGTGGCGGTAGGCCGTGACGTAGTGGACGATCTTGTCGGTCTTGCCCATGTAGGACGTGAGGACCGAGGCCATGTACTCCTTGGGGTAGTGGGCCTTGAGCCACGCCGTCTGCATGACGAGGATGGCGTAGCCGGCGGAATGGCTCTTGTTGAACGCGTAGGACGCGAACTCCAGGACGTCGTCCCAGATCTTCTGCGCGATCTCCTTCTTGTAGCCGTTCTTGACGGCGCCGTTCATCCAGTGGTCGTAGGTGGTCTCGTCCTTGCCGTCGTCCCAGTGGAAGACCGTCGAGGTGAGGAGCTTGATCTTCTTCTTTGCCACGGGCTTGCGGATGCGGCTGTCCGACTCGCCGGCCGAGAACCCCGACATCTTCATCGAGATCTTCATGACCTGCTCCTGGTAGACCATGGTGCCGTAGGTCTCGCCCAGGATGTCGTCGAGGCGCGGGTCGTAGGAGACGGCCTCCTCCTTGCCGTTCATGCGGTTGATGTAGCTCGTGACCATGCCGGCGCCGAGCGGGCCCGGTCGGTACAGGGCGATAAGAGCCACGACCTGCTTGTACTCGGTGGGCCGCATGTTCTTGATCGTGGACGTCATGCCCGCGGACTCGATCTGGAAGACGCCGGCCGTGCGGCCCTCGCGCATGAGCTTGAAGATCTCCGGGTCGTCGAAGGGGATCTCGTCGACGTTGATGTCCACGCCGTGGTTGGCGCGGATGTTGGCGAGCGCCTTGGAGATGACCGTCAGCGTGCGCAGGCCCAGGAAGTCCATCTTGAGCAGGCCCATGTCCGCGACCGAGTGGCCCTCGTACTGGGTGATCTCCACGCCGCCCTTGGTGTCCACCTTCGTGGGCACGTGGTCGTTGACCGGCGTGGGGGCGATGAGGACGGCGCAGGCGTGGACGCCCTCGCCGCGGTGCAGGCCCTCGATCGAGAGCGCGGCCTCGATGATGCTGCGCATCTCGGGGTCCTTGTCGTAGGCCTCCTCGAAGTCCGGGGAGTACTGGTCGGGGGCCTTCTCGGACTTGTGCAGCGCGTGGTCGAGCGTGAGCTTGGGGTCGTTGGCGAGCATCTTGGAGAGCTTCTGGCCCTGCCAGACGGGAAATCCCAGCACGCGCGCGGCGTCGTTGATCGCCTGCTTGGCCTTGATCGTGGAGTAGGTGATGACGTGGCAGACGCGCTCGGGGCCGTAGAGCTGGCGGACGTGCTCCACGACCTCGAGGCGACGCTCGTCGTCGAAGTCCATGTCGATATCGGGCATCTCGGAGCGCTGCGGCGAGAGGAAGCGCTCGAACATCAGGCCGTTGTCCAGCGGGTCGAAGGTGGTGATGTCCATGGCGTAGGCCACGATGGCGCCCGCGGCCGACCCTCGGCCGGGACCGACGCCGATGCCGTTCTGCTTGGCCCAGCGCACGTACTCCTGCACGATGAGGAAGTAGTCCGCAAAGCCCTTCTCGCAGATGACCTTGTACTCGTACTCGAAGCGCTCGCGGACGTTCTCCCCGCCTATCGTGAGCTCGCGCCAGTTCTCGCCGTAGCGGCGCGCCAGGCCCGTCTCGCACTCCTTGCGGAAGCGCTCCTCGGAGGTCTCGCCGGGGTCGAGGTCCGGGAACTTGGGCAGGTACATGTGGGTCCAGTCGAGCTCGAAGGAGCACTTGTCGGCCACCTCGAGCGTGTTGTCGATGACCTCGGGCGCCCACGAGAAGAGCTCGCGCATCTCCTGCTCGCTCTTGATGTAGAACTCGGTGCCCGTCATGCGCTTGCGGTTGGCGTCGTCGAGCTTGGAGGCCGTGCCGATGCAGCTGAGCACGTCCTGGGTGGGGGCATCCTCGCGCGTGAGGTAGTGGTTGTCGTTCGTGGCGATGACCTTGATGCCGAGCTCGTGGCCGAGTCTCAGGATCTGCTCGGAGAGCGTGCGGTCGGTGAACCCGCCCCAGTTGGGGTCGGCCAGGCCGTGGTCCTGGACCTCGAGGTAGAAGTCCTCGCCGAAGATCTCCTTGTAGGTGAGCGCCCAGCGGCGCGCCTCCTCGGGCTGGCCCGAGAAGTACATGCGCGGGATGATGCCCGAGACGCACGCCGAGGTGCAGATGATGCCCTCGTGGTAGCGGCGGAGCATGTCGAGCGTGGTGCGCGGGTAGTAGTAGAACATGTCGCCCGAGGCGGCCTCGCTCATCATCTTCATGAGGTTGACGTAGCCGGTCTCGTTCTTGGCGAGCAGGATCAGGTGGTAGCGGTGCTGGCGGGTGCCCTTCTCGATGCAGTCGTCCGTGATGAAGTAGGCCTCGCAGCCAAAGATCGGCTTGATGAGCAGGCTCGGGCGGTTGGCGCGGACGGCCTCGAGGTCGTGGGTCTGGTTCCAGACGGCCACGTCGCTCTCCCACTGGGCGTGGACGCGGTCGTGCGGGGCGGCGTCCGCGGCGTCGGGCTCCGGCTCCTCGAGCTCCCAGCCCTTCTGGAAGCACTCGAGGTCGTGGCGCCACTGGCCCATGTCCTTCTGCGCGTCGTTGTACTTGCGACACTCCAGGTCGAAGTCGGGGATGCCGAACATGTAGCCGTGGTCCGTGAGCGCCAGCGCCGGCATCTCCAGGTCGACGGCGCGCTTGACCATGTCGGAGACGCGCGTGGCGGCGTCGAGGATCGAGAAGTCCGAGTGGTTGTGCAGGTGGACGAATGCCATGTGGTTTCCCCTGGGTCGCTCTCTGGTTTTCCTCACTAGGATAGCCGTTTGGCCGGACGCAATTGCCGGGCGCGCGGGCGGGGCGAGCAGGGCGTTCGCACGAACGCGCAGCTCAGGCGGGCGAGAAAATCCACGGCATGCACGCCAGCGGCGGGCGGCCGGTTCTTCTCGCCGCGCGCGGGCCCTTCTCGCCGCGCGCCGAGTGTAGGCACGAAACGACAGTCCCGAGATCCAAACTGTCGCCTTCTTCCTACACACGCGGGCTGTAGGCGCCAAACGACACAATCTGCCCCCGAAGTGTCGGCAGCTTCCTACAAGACGAAAGCGTGGGAACCAGCCGTCACTTTTGTCCGGGAAAGCGTCGACAACCTCCTACAGCCCCCGCTGAACCCGCACGCATACCGCCTGCCGAGAAAAACCGACCGCAGGTGAATCTTCCACGAATCTTACGAGGCGTGTCCCGGGCCGAACCGCGCGTCGTTTACCTGCGAAAACGGACTCACATCTCATTCAGGAGTATCAAATTCCAATTTAAACGGGCTTTCTCGAATGGCATCGCGCTTGACATGGGGGAACAATCTGCGTCCAACGAAGGGAGGGCGCATGAGCCATAGCGTAGACAGCGAGGTCGGGGGTCTGCTCGCCGCCGCGGAGGAGCTGGGGAGCTGCCTCGTCGTTTCGGACGAGATTCCCGAGAGGCTGCTCAGGGCGCTGGAGCGCCGCGTCGGGTCGGGGGAGGTGGCCTCGCCCGCGCGAGGCCTCTTCGTGCGGGCGGACCTGTGGGACGAGCTCAAGCGGGACCAGCGGACGCTCTTTGTGGCGCGCGGCCTGCAGGCACTGCACCCGGACTGGGTCTTCTGCGGCCCGACCGCCGCCGTGGCCTACGGGGTCGACGTCTCGTGGTCGCTGCAGGACGCGATCCATGTTGCCACCACGCGCTCGGGGTTTCGCGGAGGCGCGGGACCGGTGAGGCGCCACGCCGTCTTGCCCGAGGACGAGGGGCTCGCGGACGTCCGGGTGGCGGGCGGCCTGCGCGTGACGCCGCCGGAGCGCACGGTCTTTGACTGCCTGCGCCGCACGGACTTCCCGCTGGGTCTCGGAGTCGCGGACTCTGCGCTCAGGCAGGGCGTGGTGACGGCATCGGGCCTCGCCGCCTTCGTCGACTCCGTGCCCTACGACCCGCGCGGGCGCGCGCAGGCGCTCGGGACGCTCGCGTGGGCCGACCCGCGCAGCGAGAACGGCGGCGAGTCGATAGCGCGCGGCCGGATGCTCGCCCTCGGCTACGCGCGACCCGAGCTGCAGGTCGAGGTCCCGCGGCCGGCGGACGGGGGCGCGCCGTACCGGGCGGACTTCTGCTGGGTGCGCGCCGACGGCCTCGTGATCCTGGGCGAGCTCGACGGCACGGACAAGTACGTGTGCGAGGAGATGACGCGCGGTCGCACGCTCGACGAGGTGCTCTCCGACGAGCGGGCCCGCGGCTCGCGCATCACGCTCTACGACGTGTCCGTCCTGCGGTTTCGCTTTGACCTCACGGACGACCCCGCGCGCTTCTCGGCCCTGCTGGACGAGTACGGCGTGCCGCGGCGGGGCACGGCGCTGGCCCAGCCGGACGGGGTGCGCGTGCTTCCGGACTGGAGCGCCCTGCGCCGCAAGGTGTAGGCGCGAAACGACGTTCTTCTCGGCAGAAGTGTCGTTTGGCGCCTACAGTTTGGGAAATGTAGGCAGAAAACGACACTTCGAGCGGCCAAACCGTCGCTTCGCGCCTACGGTTGGGACCGGGCGAGAAGAACGGGCGCGCCGGCCGGCTACGCGCCCAGGTCGTGGCGGGTGCCGTGGCTGAGGAGCTCGCCGGCGGCACCGTCCATCAGCGTCCCCCGAACTCGTAGCGCACCACGAGCGGCTCGCCGGGTGCGGCCTCGTCCTCGCGCTCCACGCAGACGAACGCGCACTCCACCCGCTCGAACCCCTCGGCGAGAAGGACCTCCGCGTAGAAGCGCGCCTGCATCGCGTGGCGCTCGCGGACCTCGTCCGGCGTGAGCCCGGCGTCTCCGGTCTTGTAGTCCACCACGAGCGCGCGTCGCCCGTCCGCGTCCGTGCAGAGCAGGTCGATCGCGCCCTCGAGGTAGTCCCCGTAGGGCGAGTCGACCCGCTGGAAGAACGGCACCTCCGCCCGCACGACGGGCCAGGAGAGCGCCTCGGCGCGCAGCGCGGAGCCCTCCCAGCGTGCCAGCGCGCGGCGCAGGCGGCCCTCCGCGCGTGCGGAGAGGTTCCAGCGACGGACCTGGGCGGCCACGCCCTGCTCCCCCACCGAGCCCCTGCACTCGACCATGGCCTGCGCGAGCTCGTGGAAGGCCGAGCCCAGGTTGGTCGCGCGGTCGGCGTCCTCTGCTGCGGGCGCGCCCTCGGCCTCGGCGGCGCGCTGCTCGCGTGTGGGCGCGGGCGGCCGCTCCCGCTCGGCGAGAAGCGCCGTGTGCACGCTCGAGTAGCTGAAGACGCCCTCGCGTGCGCGCCAGGTGGCCGGAGCCCACGGCAGCGCGCCGGCGTCCACCTCGTAGAGGTCGAACGGCGCCGGCCCGACCGCGGGCTCGCCCTCGGCCCCGTCCACCCCCAGGCGCACGAGCTCGGCCACGTCTGCCGGGAGCTCCCCGTCGAAGCCGGCGAGCGTGCCCGCGGAGTCCGCCGTCACCGTGCGCTCGGCGCCGCGGCCCTCGCCCGCGACCACCACGCGCCGCACGCGCGCCGGCTCGCTGCCGCCGTAGTCGAGCGAGCCCTCACCCGCCACGCCGGGGTCGATTCCCAGCGCCTCGAGCGTGGCGGCCGCGAGCGCGGACGAGACGCCGCCCCTGCCGTGCGCGGCGGCCACGCCGAGCACGAGCGCCTCGCGGGCGCGCGTGAGCGCCACGTAGAGCAGGCGCGCTCGCTCTGCGGCCTCGGCCTCGTCGTCGGCGGCGCGCAGCGCCAGGTAGCGCGCCGCGAGCGGCGGGCGAGCGGACTTGTCGGCGCTCGGCTCGAGCTCCTCGGGGTCCACGCCGGCGAGCCACTTGGGCAGGTCCTTCTCGGCGGGTCGCACGATGACCTCGCGACCGCCGCCGGCCGTGCGTCCCACGGCGAGCTGGCCGTCGCCGCGCGCCCCGCCCCAGCACTCTGCCACCGCGCACACGCCGAACTCGAGGCCCTTGGAGGCGTGGATGGTCATGACGCGCACCGTGCCGCCCGAGCCCGCGCCCTCCCCGCCCGCGAGCGACGCCGGCGGGACCTTGGCCGCGGCGAGCCACGCGTCGAACTCGAAGGCCGCCCGCGCCGCGCCCAGGCCGAGCTCGGAGGTGAGGTCGCGCACGTAGCGCACCGCGGCGAGCACGTTGGCCGCCCGCGCGAGGCCCTCGGCGCCGCCGGCCTCGAGCCGCGCCAGCCAGCCGGAGTCGCGCACCACGTCGGCCACCACGTCGGCCACCGGGCGGCGGCGCACCTCGTCCAGGGCGCGCGCCAGCACCTCGTGGGCCCGGCGCAGGCGCGCGGAGGGCACGGAGCCCCCGTAGAACTCCATGTCGGCCAGCCCGCGGTCGATGCCGCGCTTGGTGGGCGCGTCGAGCTTGTCCTGGGCGCGCGTGCCCAAGTCGCAGAAGTCGCCCGCGTCCAGGCCGAACATCTCGCTCGCAAGCAGCGGGAAGAGGCCGGACTGCGTGTCGGCGGGGTTGGCCAGCGCGTGCAGCAGCGCCCGCACGACCTTGACCTCGTCGGTGCCCGTGAAGGTGGAGCCCCCGGTGACCACGCACTCCATCCCGCGCGCGCGGACGGCGTCGATGTAGAGGTCGGCGTGGGTGGTCACGCCCAGCAGCAGCGCCATGTCGCCGGGGCGCTCGCCGGCGTCGCGGTAGCGCGCGAGCGCGTCGGCCACCTGCGCGGCCATGACGGCCGTCTGGTGGCGCGTGGGCCGGCCGGACTGGCCCGGCCCGCCGCAGACCTCGATGTCAATGCGCGGCAGCTCGCGGGCCCTGTAGGCGTCCTCGCGCCCGGGGTTTGCGTCGAGATGCATGAAGCCTGCCATGGTGCCGCCCGCGGGCCCCTCGCCGCCGGTGCAGACGCGCTCCACGAGCGCGAGCACGTCGGCGTGGCTGCGGTAGTTGGTGTCCAGCCGCACCGTGCCGGACGCCTCGACCTGCTCGCCGCGGCCGCGGAACACGCTCACGTCCGCGCCGCGGAAGCGGTAGATCGACTGCTGCGCGTCGCCGACGGTGCACAGGTGGCGCGCCCCGGGGCCGGCAAGAAGCCCGATGAGCTCGAGCTGCATCTCGTCGGTGTCCTGGAACTCGTCGACCATCACGAGGCGGAAGCGCCCCTCGTAGTCGCGGCGCACCTCGGCCTTGTCCCGCACGGCGAGAAGCGCGAGCCGGATGAGGTCGTCGTTGTCCAGGCAGCGCTCGTCGCGCTTGACCTCGTCGTAGCGGCGCTCCACGCGCCGGACCAGCTCGACGAGCGTCCCGGCCACCGGCGCCACGCCCAGGAAGGCTAGCTCGGCGCGGGCGAGGCACAGGGCCGACCTGGCGGCCGCCACCTGCTCCTTGATCGCTCCGCGCGCCTGCGGCAGAGAGACGCCGGCGAGCACGGCCGCCATCGCCTCCGGCGTGCGCTCGCGCGCGGGCGCGTCAACCAGGGCGCGCAGGGTCTCGAGCGCAGGCGCGACCTTCTCGGCGGCAGCGGCGGTGAGCTTGCAGGCACCGAGCTCCTCCAGGCGCATGTGCAGCGCGCGGACCGCCTCGAGCGCGCCCTCGGGCCCCGAGGCGGCGGGCTCGAGCGCGTCCACCCCGCCGGCCGTGGAGCGCCCCTGCGCCACGAGCCGCGCGACGACGCCCATCGCGCCGGTGTAGGTGCCCTGCTGCGTGCGGCCGCCGAGCTCGAAGGCCGCAAACGCGCCGGAGAAGGCGTCGTCTGCGCGCGCGGCGCGGAACACCTCGTCCATCGCGCGGTCGAACAGGGCCGCCTGGCGCGAGTCGGCCACCACCGAGAAGGACGGGTCGAGGCCCAGGTCGAGCGCGTGGCGCGCCAGGATGCGCCGGCACATGCCGTGGATCGTGGAGATCCAGGCGTCGTCGACGGCGAGCGCCTGGGCGCCCATGCCGGCACGCCTGAGCGTGGAGCGCACGCGCTCCTTGATCTCGCGCGCAGCGGCCTCGGTGAAGGTGATCACGAGCACCTGGTCGAGGGAGTCGAGAAACGCCCCGCCGCACTCGCCGGAGCCCGGGGAGAGCGCCCAGGCGATGCGCTGCGTGAGGGTGAAGGTCTTGCCCGAGCCGGCACCCGCCTCCACGAAGAGGGGCTCGTCGAGCGTGGTGGCTATCCTGAGCTGGCGCTCGTTGAGGCCGGAGAGGTCGACTCCGGGCGCCGCGCCGAGGTTCTTCTCGCTCACTTGCGCAGCCTCCTCTCGCAGTTGAGGACCGGGCAGAACTGGCAGGCCGCGGCGTCCACGGGCCTGGCCTCGATGTCGCCGTCGAGCATGCGGGACAGCGCGGCGGCCACGGACTCCTCGCACGCGTCGAGAAGCGCCTCCATGCCGCGGGCGTCCGCGCGCCCGAAGGTGGCCTCGCGCGGCACGCAGGCGCGCGCGAGGCGCTTGGCCGTGGGCCCGCGCTCGCCGAAGACGTTGTCGGCGAGGTTCTCGTCCACGGCGCCCGCCAGGGCGTGGGCCCCCTTGGTGCAGAGGTAGACGGCGGCGCGCACCGTGAGGCCCGGGAAGGCGCGGCGCACCACCTGGCCGTAGATGAGCGACTGCACGCGACGCGGCACAAAGGGCGCGCCGAGGTCGGGGGCGTCGGCGCCGAAGACGTCGTACTCGCCGGCAAACCCGGCGTCGGACTTGTGCTTGTAGTCGATGACCACGGCCTGGCCGTGCGCGTCCACGTCGATGCGGTCCACGGTGCCCGTGAGGCGCACGCCGGCGTAGGTCACCTCGGCGCCCCCGCGCCCGAAGCCCCACTCGAAGAAGCGCGGCTCGAAGCCCGTGAGCAGGCCCGACTCGTAGTCGAGCAGGGTCGAGAGGTCGCGGCGCAGCCCCCGCAGGCTGCCGAGCTGCTGGGCGCTGTGCGGCACGAGCGCCTGCGGCAGCGGCCTCCTGCCGCCGACGAGCTGGTACTGGTGCGCGAGGTGGGCGTCGAACTCCTCCCCCAGCACCTCACGCGCCTCCTCGAGCGCGGCCGCCTCGGCGAGCGACGATCCCGCGAGGCGCGCCGCGGGGTCGGCCTGCGCGCGGGCCACGAGCTCGTCCACGAGCTCGCGGTACCCGCCGTCCTGCATCGCGCCCGGGCGCGCGGCACGCGCGTCGGCGAGCGCGTGCGTGCCCGCCGCGCGCTCCACGGCGCGCGCGAGCTGCTCGCGGCGCGTGACCTCGAGCACGCGGTGGGCGAAGGTTCCCATCTCGGCGCCGGTGAACCCCGCGTCGGCGTCTCGCAGGCGCAGGCGGCGCAGGCTGAACCACTTGTACGGGCACTCGAGGTAGGACTCGATCTGCGAGGCGGAGAGCAGCGGGCGGGCCTCCTCGGCCGAGACGCCCTCGGGCGGCGGCGAGACGAGCGCGCGGCGCTCGGCCCCGATGATCCCGGCGGGCGCCGGGCGCTCGGTGAGCTCGCGGCGGGCGGGCGTGCCCGCGCTCGAGGCGTTCTCGCGCACGGGGGTCTCGGAGCGCACGAGCACGCTCTTCTCGCCCAGGGACTCCACGAGGTCGGAGACCTTGGCGTCAGCCCGCACCCCGTAGCAGGCGAGAAGCTCGGTCAGCATGACCGAGGGGTAGCAGGCCTTGCCGTCCGCGCCAAAGAGCAGCCGCTCGAGGGTGAGCGAGCGGCGTGCGGCGCGCACCGTGGCCGAGAAGCGCGCGCGCAGCGCGTCCATGGGTCGCGGCCTCCCCTCCACGCCGTAGGCGGCGAGCAGCGCGGAGAGCACGTCGTCGGCCGCGGGGACGGCGGACTCCGTGGAGGTCTGCCCCAGCAGCACGAGCGCGTCCGCCGAGGCCGGGGCCAGGCGCGCCGCAGCGGCGGGCGTCATGACGCGCGCCGTGACCGAGGCGCCGGGGACGGGGCGCTCGAGGCGAAGCGAGGCGCGCGCGGACGAGAGCACGACGTCCGCCACGCGCACGAGCTCCGCGAGCGTCACGTGGCCCTCGGCGGACGGGTCGGCCGTGAGGCCGAGCTCCTTCAGGCTGCGCGCGGCGTCGAGCACGCAGGAGAGCACCGCCGCCGCCTCGGCAGCCACGGGCGAGGCGGCCTTCTCGCCCTGCACGAAGGGGGCGAGGAGCTTCGAGGCGGCAGACCCCAGCCGCCCGCGCAGGAGCTCGCGCGTGGCCGCGGCCACCTCGGGCGAGACGTCGCGCTCGGAGGTCAGCTGACCCAGGAGCACGGCGGGCGTGAGCAGGCGGTTGGCGCGCCACTGGGCGTCGAGGGCGCGGGCGCGGGAGGCCGGCACGTGGGAGACCTCCGACAGCAGGAAGTCGGAGAGCTCGCGCGGCGGCCACCACGACATGTCCTCGAGCTCCACGCGCACGGTGCCGGCGCGCGGGGCCTCCGGCACGGGGACGGGCGCGGGCCAGCCGCGGTCCAGCTCGACGAGGCGGGAGACGCAGCGCACGTACTCGAGGTAGGCGCGGCCGCACTCGAGCGACTCGAGCGGCACGGAGAGCTGCGCGCGCACGCGGACGCCGCGGGCCGCGAGCCGGGGCGCGAGCTCGCGCCAGGCCGCCGCCGCGTCGGGCGCGGAGACGACGATGTCGGCGCAGCCGGCGTCGACGAGCTCGCGGACCTCGCGCGCGCAGGCCTCGGCGCGCGCGGAGGGGCCCGCGGGCAGGAGCAGGCGCACCGCGCCGGCGGGCTCCACGCCCGGCGCCTCGGACGAGAAGAGCGCCCCGGCGAGACGCGAGAGCTCGGCGGCGCGCGCGGGCTCGGCGGGGGCGTCCGGGACCGCGGACCACACGGCGTCCACGCCCCTCTCGGCCGCGAGGTCGGCGAGCTGGGCGAGAAGCGCCTCGGCGCTCGCGCAGGCCGGCCCCTGCCCCGCGCGGGCGACGAGCGTGACGTCGTGGCGGGCGGCCAGGCCCACGACGAGCTCGCGCTCGGCGCGGGGCAGCTCGCAGAAGCCGGAGCACACGACGCCGGGCACGGCGGCCCCGGCGGCGTCGAGCGTCCCGGGCAGCGCGGCGCAGGCGCAGCAGGGCTCCACGAGGCCCGCGGCCTCGAGCTCGCGCCCGTAGTCGGCGAGCAGGGCCACGAGGGCGCGCTCCGCCTCGGTCACGCCCTCGGGCGCGGGCGCGCCCGCGAGCCAGGGCAGGCCGCGGCGCGCCAGGTCGGCGAGGAGCGCCGCCGCGCCGGGGGTGTCGGACAGCGGCGAGCCCGGCGCCCAGGCGGCGCGGGCCAGGACGCGCGAGGCGAGCACGGCGCGCGAGGCGTCGTCGACCGGGCGGCGGCCGTCTCCCCAGACCTCCCAGCGCTCGGCGGCCCACGCCGACGGCGTGCTCACGGTGACGCCGAGCGAGAGGCCTCCCGCCGCCGCGAGGGCGCGCTGGGCGTCGAGCGCCTGGGCGAACGACGGCACGAGCAGGACGGCGCGGCCCGTCGCGGCGAGCGCGGCGCGCAGGCGGCGCTCGACCTCGGGGCAGGTTACGCCCTCGTCGGCGCATCTCACGAGCTGCAGGGACATAGGATCCTCCCGGACGCGGGTTCTTCTCGCAAAATCCTACCGCAGGCGCGCGACGATAACTCCCGCCGCGCCCGCGCCGAGCCTCGCCGAGTGCGCGATATTCAGGACGAGCTTTCCGAGTTCACCGCCACAAACTCGACGTTTCCGCAGTTGGCAGCTAAGAGCGTAGGTCGCGGGCGAGAAGGAAAGTGCCGAATATCGCGCACTCGGCGATGGAGAGGGACCCCGAGGCCCCTGGATCCCGGGGCCGCGGGGCGCGCCCGCCTACTCCCCCAGCCGGGAGAGGACCATCCGGTAGCCGCCCTTCTCGCCGTTCAGGCACTTGGAGACGCGGCTCACCGTGGTGGACGAGGCCCCCGTCGTGCGGGAGACGTCCGCGTAGGACGCGCCGGCGGCGAGCATGCGCGCCACCTCGAGGCGCTGCGAGAGGTCCTCGACCTCCCGCGGGGTGCACAGGTCGGCGAGAAGCGCCCGCGCCTCCTCGGTCGTCTCGAGCGAGCAGAGCGCCTCGAGCAGCCTCCCGAGCTCGTCGTTCTTCTCGCCAGCAACCGTCATGCGCGCCCTCCCGTCGTCGTCTTCGCCAGATACTTTAGCGGATTAAAGTGACGCGGTCGACCGGATTTCGTCGCCGGGCGGGATCTGTCCGCCCCGCACGCTAGAATGGTCCCGTCAGGCCCGGGAAGGAGGACCCATGCTGGGATACGAGGAGGACGTCGACCTCTCCAGGATCCGTGTCGTAGCGAGCGACATGGACTTCACCCTGCTCGCCGACGACAAGTCCATGCCCGAGGGCATGAGCGAGCGCATCGAGGCGCTCGACGCCGCGGGAGTCACCTTCGCCGCCGCGAGCGGGCGGCCCCTCTACACGCTGCGCAGCCTCTTCGAGGGGCTCCACGACAAGATGGCCTTCGTCTCCGACAACGGGGCCGCGGTGGTCTGCCGCGACGAGGTGGTCTTCAAGAGCCTCATCGACCCCAAGACCGTCCAGGAGCTCACGGACTTCTCGCTGTCGCGCGGGCTCATCCCCACGGTCTGCGGTCTCGACGCGTGCTACGTACGCTCGTGCGACCGCGCCTTCGACGAGGTCTTCCGCACCTTCTACTACAACATCGCCTACGTCGACTCCCTCGACCACCTGGGAGTCGAGGTCAACAAGTTCACCCTCTACCTGCCCGAGGGCAACGCCGTGGCCCTGTGCGAGGAGCTCTTCCGTCCGGCCTTCGGCGATCGGCTCTCCGTCACCTGCGGCGGGCCCGTCTGGATCGACATCATGAACTACGGCGTGGACAAGGGAACGGGCCTGGCGCGGCTCTGCGAGCACCTCGGCGTCTCGACGGCCGACGCCGCCGCCTTCGGCGACACCGACAACGACGTCCAGATGCTCGAGCTCGCCGGCCACAGCTACCTCATGGCCAACGCCGAGAGCCGCATGGAGCGCCACGCCCGCTTCCGGGCGCCCTCCAACAACGACCGCGGCGTGGCCGTCGTGGTCGACCGTATCCTCGAGGCGAGGCGCTCCGCGCTGGGCTAGGCCCCGGACGCGCCGCCAGCCCCGGGCGCGCCAGACGTCCCCGCCGAGGCGAGGGACCGACCGAGAAAGGACCGCCATGAGCACCGTGCCCGTCGTGCGCATCCCTCCCGTGCCCGCGCTCCTGCCGGGCACCGCGCGCCCCGAGCTCTGCCTGAACGACCGCTCCGGCGCCGCCTGGGAGCTCCTGCCCGCGCCCGCAGAGGGCCTGCCCGCCGTGGACGCCGCCTGCCAGGACCTCCCGGAGGGCGCGCTGCCCCGCGAGGGCTGGGTGCCGCTGGCCGTTCCCGGCGAGCTCGCGATGCAGGGCTTTGACATCGAGAACAACGTGGAGTACCTGTGCCGGCGCCGCGTGGAGGTACCGGCCGACTTTGCGGGCGCGCGCGTGCTCGTGCGCTTTGACGGCGTCTACAGCAACGCGCGCGTCTGGGCGGACGGCCGGCTCGTCGGCGCGCACGTGGGCGGCTTCACCACCTGGGACTGCGACGTCACGGACGTGGCGCGCCCCGGCTCGTCCTTCGAGCTCGTGGTGGGCGTGGCCGACGTGGAGGGCGACAACCCCGGTGCCCACAACCCCGACGGCTCCCACCGCGGCGACCCGTCCTGGGCGAGCTACTACGCGCACCACAACATCGGCGGCATCCTGCGCGACGTGACCCTCGTGGCGCTGCCGGCCACCCACGTGGCGAGACTGCACGTCTCCACGACCTTCGACGACGCCTGGGAGGACGCCACCCTCGGCGTTGAGGTCGAGCTCGCCGGCGAGGGTGCGGGAGAGGGGGCCGCGGTCCTTCTCGACCTGCTCGACCCGGCGGGCGAGAAGGTCCTCGAGGAGCGAGCCGCCTGCGACGGGCGCGGGCGCGCGTCCCTGCGCGCTGACGTGGCCGCGCCGGCCAAGTGGGACGCCGAGCACCCCAACCTCTACCGCCTCGAGGTGACTCTCGAGCGCGAGGGCGAGGTCGTCGAGGTGGTCCGCGAGCGCGTGGGGTTTCGCGAGATCTCTTTTGGCGGCGCGCGCGGCAGCGAGCCCAACCGCGTCTACGTCAACGGGCGCGAGGTCAAGCTGCGCGGCACCTGCCGCCACGACGTCTCGGACGCCTACGGCCGCTCCACCACGCGCGACGAGGACCGGGCCGAGATCGAGGCCTACCGCGCGGCGAACGTCAACCACGTGCGCACCTCCCACTACCCTCCCTCGCGCCACCTGCTCGAGGCCTGCGACGAGCTGGGCATGTACGTCGAGGAGGAGACGGCCGCGTGCTTCCAGGGCACGGGCGGCAAGCACATCCACGCACGCCCCGAGGACTTCCTCGGCACCTTCGCCGAGATGATCGAGCGCGACCGCAACCGCCCCTGCGTGATCATCTGGTCTCTGGGCAACGAGTCGGCCTTCGAGCGCACGCCAGCCTTTGCCGCCGAGCTCGCGCACGCGCGCACCGTCGACCCAAGCCGCCCGCTGATCTTCAGCTACCCCTACACCGTCGAGCGCATGCCGCTGCCCTACGACATCGTGAGCCGCCACTACGAGAGCGTGGACGGCATCCTGGGCGGGGCGCACCTGCCCGTGCTGCACGACGAGTTCGCCCACGTGCCCTGCTACGACATAGACGAGCTCAAGCGCGACCCCAACGTGCGCTCCTTCTGGGGCCACGGCCTGCGCGCGGCCTGGGACAACGTCTTTGGCACGAGCGGCGCGCTCGGCGTGGACCTCTGGAGCGGCGTCGACGACGTCTTCCCCCTGCCCGAGGGCACCGGCGGCCGCTGGCAGCGCCACTCGCGCGGCACCTGGCCGGGCTACGGAGAGTGGGGCGCCATCCTGGACTGCCACAGGCGCGAGAAGCCCGAGGCGTTTCTCGTGCGCAAGGCCTTCTCGCCGGTGCGCATGGACGAGAAGGACTTTGTGGTCTCAGGCGGGCGCCTGCTGGTGCCGCTGACCAACCGCTTCGACCACACCTGGCTCTCCGAGCTGGGCCTCGTTGCGCGCGCGGACGGCCGCGAGCTGCCGGCCGCGTACGTGCGCGTGCCCGACCTGGCGCCGCACGCCTCCGGCGTGCTCGAGGTCGCGCTGCCCGGGGACGCCGGGGAGGTGCGCGAGGTGAGCCTCGCGTGGACGCTCGCGGGGCGCGAGGTGGACTCGTTCGTGATACGCCTGCGCCCGGACGTGGCGGGGCTGCCCGCCGCGGGCGCCGGCGCGCCGACGCCCGAGCTCGAGCTCACGCCGGCAGAGATCAAGGTGAGCTGTGCCAACGGGGCGACCTTCCGCTTCTCGCGGCGCACGGGCACGCTCGAGGCCGCTGAGTGGGGCGGGCGCGCCGTGGTCGTGGGAGGGCCGCGCCTGCACCTCACGGGGGCCGAGCTCTTCCGTCCCTGGAGCCCCACCCTCACGCCGTGGGCGGCCGTCGAGGGCGACCACGTGACGGTGGCGCTGCAGGGCGGCTACGGCACCCGCGTCCCGCTCCAGTTCTTCTGCCGCATCTACGGCGACGGGCGCATGGACGTGGAGTGGCAGACGCGCGACACCAACCTGAGCGCGTCGGCGCTCTCCGAGGTGGGCCTGTCCTTCGAGCTCGCCGACGACGTCTGCGCCGTGAGCTGGGAGCGCGACGCCCCCTACGCGCGCTACCCCGAGGGCCACATCGCGCGGGGGCGCGGGACCGCGCGGCGCGTGTGCCCGGAGGCGCTCGAGGCGGGCTACGGTGCGCGGCACCCTGGCTGGGCCTGGGCGGACGACATGTTCGACGCGTACCTGTCCGAGCCCGGCGACGGCGCCTGGCGCGTGGCCACGAGCGACTTCAAGGCCCTGCGCGAGCACGTCCGGCGCTACGACGTGCACTTCTCGGCCGGCGACGCGTGCGTGAGCGCGCTCTCCGACGGGCGCGACGCGGCGCGCGTGGAGCTGATCGGCGCGCACCCGCAGCTCGTGGTCGACAACCAGTGGTGGTACCCCCAGCTCGCCTGGGGCAACGACTGCGGCCGACCGGTGCAGTTCGTGGAGGGCACCACGCGCGGCGAGGTCTGCCTGCAGGTGGGGCCTGCGGCGCGCGACTAGGGCGCGCCGCGATGGGGTACGCTCTTTGCTACGCCGCACCCCGCGGCGACCAAACCGTCGAGAAAGGGACCCCCATGCGTTTCGTAGCCAAGTGGCTCGTCCTGACCATCGCGTGCGCGGTGGCCGTGTGGCTCGTGCCCGGCATCGTCCCGGTGGGCGGGAGCTGGCTGGGGCCGCTGTTCTGCGCGCTCGTGCTCGCGCTGCTCAACGCCACCGTCAAGCCGCTGCTGCAGGTGCTCGCCATCCCCGTGACCGTGGCCACGCTCGGGATCTTCTACCTGGTGGTCAACGCCTTCGTGCTGGAGCTCGCGAGCTTCCTGTCGCGCAACATCTTCCACGTGGGCATCGCCATCGACTCGCTCTTCTCGGCCATCCTTGGCGCGATCGTGATCTCCCTGGTGAGCATGGTCGTCGGCGGCGTCGTGGGCGCGGACGACTAGCGCCCTGGCGCGAAGTACGTGCGGCTCGCGGACGTTTTTCCTGGTCAAATCGTCCGGAACCTGCATGTGCGAGAAGTACGTGCGAGTTGCGGACGGTTTCTCGGGTCAAAGCGTCCGGAACCTGCGCGTATGGTGTTCTCGCCCCTTGCACACGCAACCATGCCGCCGGAGCCGTGGCGCGGCGCCGTGGCGGCGGCCACGGCTACGCGTCCTTCTCGCCGGGCGAGAGGCGACCGGCAACGGCGCGGGCCACGTCGCTCGCGCCCTGCTGCGCACCGCGCACCATCGCATCCCAGGTCGCGGCAGCCGACGCGCCCACGAGCTCGCCGAGGAGCGCGAGCACCACGTCGCGCGTGCGGACGTCCACCCCGCCGAGCGCCGCGAGCACCTTCTGCGCCGCCGCCGGGCTCGAGAGCAGGTCCTCGAAGGTCTGCGCGCCGCCTGCCGCCAGCGCGTCGAAGAGCTCGGCGGTGAAGGCGCGCCGGTCCTCGGGCGCAAGCCGAGCGAGCCACGCGGAGAAGGCCCGCTCCACGACCAGGCACTCCGGCTCCGGAGCCTCGGCCTCCACGAAGCCGGCCGGCCCCACCTGCCAGGTGAGCGGGTCGTGCTGCAGCGAGCGCGTCGCCGAGCTGCGCACGATGGTCGTCGGCGCCTCCTCCGCGAAGAGCCGGCCCACCACGCTGTAGGCCGGGATGATGCGGCGGTAGCGCTCCCCCACCACGTCGTGGCAGCTCACGGGCATGACGGCTCGGTCCATGCCGGGGCCGTCGTTGTTCCAGACCCGCCCGAGCGCGCCCACGAGCGCCACCGGGCTGCTCGCCGCCGCGTACGCCGCGAGGTTGCCTCCCTTGGAGTGGCCGCCCACGTGCACGCAGCGGCCCTCCCCCGCCGCGCGCTCGAGCTCGCGGACCAGGTAGTCGGCCGCCGCGCGCTGGGCCTCGGTGATGGCAAAGCTCAGGATGAAGTTCTCGCGCCAGCCCACGAGCGTGGTGTCGGTGCCGCGAAAGGCCACGTAGCTCCTGCCGTCGCCAAGGTCGGCGGTCACGGCCGCGAACTGCATGACGCGCCCGTCGTCGCGCACGTCCACGTAGTCGCGCAGAACGGCGTCGCCGAAGCGCACCGAGGCGCCCATCGCGCGCACGAAGCGCTCGTCGACCGTGGCGAGCGAGCGCACGCGGGAGGCCAGGTCGTCGCCAGCCGCCGCGAGGAGCCGCCCGCAGGCGTCCGCGAGCCGCACGCCCTTCTCGCCGGGGCCGCCCACGATGCCGGTGAAGTCCAGATAGGACAGGGTGGACAGCGCGAGGTTGTCCACGTCGTTGAAGGTCCGCTCCGCAAGGGTGATGTCCCCGCGCAGCTCGAGGTAGTCGTGAAGGTTTGCCATGCGCCCCTCCCTGGGAACCCGTCACCCCCAGTATGCCCCACCCAGGCGCCGGCGAGAAGAACGTGCGGCCTGCGGACGGTTTCTCGGGCAAAAGCGTCTGGAACCCGCACGTTCGAGAAGTACGTGCGGCCTGCGGACGTTCTTCTCGCCCAAAGCGTCCATAACCTGCACGTACTTCTCGCCACGCCGGCCCTCACCCACCGAGCAGGTCCTCCAGGCAACCGAGGTCGCGCAGGTCCAGGTGCGACGCGTCCACGCGCGCCCCGGGGCGCTCCTGCTGCCCCGCGATGGTGGCCGGGACCTCCCCCGAAAGCTGCGCGCGCACGCTCTCGGCGCGCAGCAGGCAGAACTCCCGCAGCGCGTCCACGCCCTCCAGGAACTCCGCGTGGCCCACGAAGGCCGTGGGGTCCACCGCCACGTACGGCGAGATCATCTGCGCCACGCGGGCGAGCTCCGCCTCGAAGCGCCCGCTCTCGAAGTAGCCGCCCACCAGCTCGTCCAGGAGCTCGCGGTAGCGCGCGTGGTACTCGTCCACGAGCATCAGGTTGTGGTAGAGCGGCCGCCCCAGCATGACCTCGCCCGAGGCGGGCGTGTCTATCGGCTGGTTGACGTGGGTCGTGGCGTCGTCGGGCAGCTCCTCGCGGCCGAGCGCGTAGGTCCCGAAGGCCAGGTTGTAGTCCCATGGGAGCATGGAGAGGCGCCCGCCCTCCACGTAGAGCAGGTAGTTGTGGCCCGTGCGCCCCAGGTAGCTGTCGAGGTTCACCACGAAGGACTGCACGGCGAAGTAGCGCAGCACCTCCTCCACGTCCACGGCCCCCTCGAGGTCCTCCCCGGCCGAGAGCGCCCGCAGCGCGCCGATGAGCTCGTCGACGTCCGCCTGCGTGAGGTCGAAGCGCGCCGTGCGCAGGATGTTGTCGTAGAGCGCCGGGTCGTCGCCCGTGTAGCGCAGCGCAACGTCGGCGTTCTCCTGGGACAGCCAGCGGTAGTCGGGCTTGTAGAGCATGCCGTGGTCCTGCCCAAAGACGCGCTCGGCGAAGGCGTCCTCGGGGTCCTCCACGGCCAGGTAGAGCCCCCACGCCTGCCCGTTGACGCTCACCTGCACGAAGCTCGCCTCGGGCGTGGGCACGCCCATGAACGCCATCATGTCGAGCGCCACGTAGGTCTTGAGGTAGCTGTTGTCCTGGAACGAAGCGTCCAGCGAGAGCTTGTCGAGCCCCAGGTAGCTGAGGCCGTCCTCGTAGTGGTCGAACTCGATCTTGAGGCCGTAGCGCACGTGCCCCGCCTGCTCCACGAGCCGCTTGGAGTTGTTGCCCTTGGCCCGCAGGCCCACGCCGCGCACCGTGTGGCCGTCGAGCGTCACGTCCGCGCGCACGTAGCGCTCCTCGGGCGCGACGGCGAGAAACGCCTCCCAGTCGTCGATCGCGATGTCCAGCTCGTGCACCCGGTCGTCCGAGAAGAACGCGAGGTAGGCGGGCTCGTCCCTCTCGGCGGCTATGAGGCCTGCGGCCCCGGCGGCGTAGAAGGCCCCCGCGACGAGAAACGCCAGGGCGAGCGCGAGGCCGCAGACGGCCGTTGACCAGCGGCGGGCGAGCACGGCTAGCCCAGGTAGTCGCCGTTGTAGGAGACGAGCGCCACGTCGGAGACGCCCTCGCGCGCGGCGAGCTCGTCGACGAGCGCGGAGTCCTCGCCGCGCAGGCGCACCTCGAAGTCGAGCTCGATGCAGCCCGGGGCCACGGTCTTGCTCTTGAGCGAGGCCGCCCGGGCGCGCTCGCGCACCAGCGACTCGGCGGCGCGCGCCACCTCCTCCGTAGACGCGCGCATCACGAGCAGGTACGGCCGGTCCACGTTGCGCCGCGCCGAGAACGCGAGCAGCACGGCCCCGATGAAGACGCTGCCGAGAAGCGCGAGCGGGATGAGCCCGGCCGCGAGCACGATGCCCGCGGCGATGCACCAGAAGAGGAAGACGATGTCGAGCGGCTCCTTGACCGGCGTGCGGAAGCGCACGATGGAGAGCGCGCCCACCATGCCCAGAGACAGCAAAACGTTGCTCGAGACCGCCAGGATCACGAGGGTGGTGACGAGCGTGAGGGCCACGAGCGTGGCGCCGAAGCTCGCCGAGTACATGACGCCCGAGTAGGTGCGCCGGTACACGAAGACGACGAAGAGCCCCACCAGGCACGCCAGCAGGAGGGCGAGCGCCATGTCGAGCAGCGGCACGGCGTCGACGCGCTCGAGAAACGACGAGGTGAAGACGTCCTGGAAGGTCATCGTGCCTCCTTCTGGGGGGCGGGGTCGGGGCTGCGCGCCGCGGGCGGGCGCGCTACTCGTGGCGGCGGCAGGCGGCGTACTTGGAGTGCGAGGCGTGACGGCGGCCCGAGAGCTGCACGGCGGCGGCCACCACGTCGGGCAGGAAGCGGTCCCACTTGACCTCGAGGGTGGCGAAGCCGGGGTCCACGGGCAGCATGAGCGCGTCCGGACGCAGGAAGTCGCCCGCGCTGAGGCCGGCGCGCAGGCGCGCGTCGATGGTCACGCGCACGTTGCCGGGCGCGTACGTGAAGGCCGTGCGCTCGTAGGCGACCACCGTCCGTGGCCGCAGGAGCTGCGTGCGCATGCGGACGCGCAGCTCGCGGGCAACCTCGGCGCCCGTCTCGAGAAGGACGTCGGCGTCGCCGGCGAGCAGCCGCTCCACCTGAGCGCGCGTGAGCTCCGCGCGCGCCTTGGTGCCCAGTCCCGCCGCCTTCGACTTGCGCTCGAGGCGCACGCGGCGCGCGTCCGTGCCGTAGTAGCGCAGGCGGAACTTGTCGCGTCTGCTCACACCGTCGATCTTCTCGAGGAGCGCCTCGTCGTAGGGGGTGTCGAAGTAGAGGCTCGTGACGCGGTAGCCGCCCTCGCCGCCGTGGGCGTCATGGGGCAGGACGTGGCGGAGGCGGCGCGCGAGGGCGTCCGCCTCCGCCTGGGTGAGACGGTGCTTGAGCTCGTGGCGCGCCCTAGTCGTCATATCCCGAGTCGCCGTATCCGGAGTTGCCCGAGTCACCCGAGCCGTAGGACGAGTCGCCGTATCCGGAGTTTCCGGAGTCGTAGCCGGAGTCCCCGTAGCCGGAGTTCCCGCCGCCCGACGCGGGCGGGGTCGTGGTGGCCGGCGGCGTGGTGGTCGCGGGCGGGGTCGTGGGCGTGGTGGTCGCCGGCGGCGTGGTGGTCGCGGGCGGCGTGGTGGTCGTGGTGGTGGAGCCCCCGCCGGAGCTGCCGGAGCCGTACGCGGAGTTGCCGTAGTCGGTCACGCCGTCGGAGCCCGCGCCGTAGTCGGTGTTGCCGTAGTCGGTCACGCCGTCGGAACCCGCGCCGTAGTCGGTGTCGGTGTAGTCCGTCACGCCGTCGTTGTTGGGACCGTAGTCGGTGTCGTCATAGTCGGTGGCTCCGTCGTTGAGCGGGCCGTAGTCGGTGTCGTAGTAGTCGGTCACACCGTCGTTCTCGGGACCATAGTCGGAGTCGCCGTAGTCAGTCCAGCCAACAGCCTCGTGGCCGGAGACCTCCATCGGCGCCACAACCGACTGGCTCACCACGTAGGTCTCGGTGTCGGAGACGATGTTGCGCAGGAAGTCGTCGCTCGGCAGCGTGGAGCCCTCGCTCACGTCGAGGTAGATGGTGCGGCCGGAGCCCGTCTCCACGTCCACGAGCATCCCCGCCTCGTGGATCTTGGTGACGAGCCAGCTCACCACCGCGCGGGCCTCCTTGCCCTCGTAGTCCACGGGGGCGAGCGCGATCGTCTTTGCGGAGTCGTTGACGGCGGTCACGTCGACCACGTTGCCGGCCTCGTCGTAGCGAAGCACGAACTCGGGGTTCACGCGCAGCGTGAGCTCGCCGCCGCCGTCAAAGCTCGCGGCCTGGTCCTCGGCCTGCGCCTCGGGCTGAGCGCCCGCGGGCTGCACCGTCTGGCACCCGGCGAGCGCGCCGGTCAGGACGGTGAGAGAGAGCAGCGTGGCAAGGACGATCGGAGCGGTCTTCTTTGTCATGTTGTTCCCCTTTGTCGAGAGATACCCTTCCTCTGCACAGAGACGTCTTGCGACGCGAGGGGCCATCTCCCTTACCCGGGCCTGACGCGGGGCGCGCGCCCGGGGGACGGGGGTCGAGAGGGAAAAGCGCGACCGGCCCCTGTTGCCACCGCCATTTTCACATGGAAGACCTTAAGGCAGCCTGCCAACCCTGTAAGGACTCTGTAAGCAAAGGGGCGAGAAGAACGTCCGCAACTGCACGTCCTTCGGGTACATGCTGGTTCCGGACGCTTCCGGGCTCCAAACCGTCCGCAACCTGCACGTTCCCAGAGAAGGTGCTGGTTCCGGTCGTTCCTGGGCGCCAAACCGTCCGCAAGTCGCACGTACCGCAACAAGATGCGGGCTGCGGACGGTCTCACGTCAAGAACCGTCCGCAGCCCGCACGTACTTCTCGCCAAGTAGCCCCAATACGACGGGCCCCGCCCCTCTCGCCAAGCAGGCTTTCTGAGCGCAAAGCGCGAAGCAGCCTGCGTGCGAGAGGGACGGGGCCCACGGCGGCGGAGAGGACGCTACGCCATGACCTTGCGGAAGAGCTCCACGACCGCGGCGTGGTCGGCGTCGCGCGGGTTGCCCGGGAAGCAGGCGTCGGCGAGCGCGTCCTCAGCGAGCTGGTCGAGGTCGGCCTCGACCAGGCCGTCGCAGGTGGGCTTGATGTCCACGTCGGCGGAGAGCTGGCGCACCGCGGCGATGGCGGCGTCGGCGGCCTCGTCGACGCTCATGCCCGCGGTGTCGACGCCCATGGCGCGCGCCACGTCGGCCAGGCGCTCGGCCACGACCGGCTTGTTATACTCCATCGCCACCGGCAGCAGCATGGCGCAGGCCACGCCGTGCGGGGTGTCGTAGTGCGCGGAGAGGGTGTGCGCCATGGCGTGGTCGATGCCGAGGCCCACGTTGGAGAAGCCCATGCCCGCGACGTACTGGCCGAGCGCCATGCCCTCGCGGCCGGCGCCGGGCTCGCCGCTCTTGGCCTCGGCGACGGCGGCGCGCAGGTTCTTGGAGATGATCTCGATGGCCTTGAGGTGGAACATGTCGGAGAGCTCCCAGGCGCCCTTGGTGGTGTAGCCCTCGATGGCGTGCGTGAGCGCGTCCATGCCGGTGGCGGCGGTGAGGCCGGCGGGCATGCTCGCCATCATGTCGGGGTCGACGACGGCCACGTCGGGGATGTCGTTGACGTCCACGCACACGAACTTGCGGACCTTCTCGGGGTCGGTGATGACGTAGTTGATCGTGACCTCGGCCGCGGTGCCGGCGGTGGTGGGAACGGCCACGGTGAAGACGGCGTGCTTCTTGGTGGGAGCCACGCCCTCGAGCGAGACGACGTCGGCGAACTCGGGGTTGGCGACGATGATGCCGATGCCCTTGGCGGTGTCCATCGAGGAGCCGCCGCCGATGGTGACGATGCAGTCGGCACCCGAGGCCTGGTAGGCGGCCACGCCGTCCTGGACGTTCTTGATCGTGGGGTTGGGCTTGATCTCGGAGTAGAGCTCCCAGGCGATGCCCGCCTCGTCGAGGAGGTCGGTGACCTTGGAGACCACGCCGAACTTCACGAGGTCGGGGTCGGAGCAGACGAAGGCCTTCTTGTAGCCGCGGCGCTCGAGCTCGCCGGGGATCTCCTTGATCGCGCCGGCGCCGTGGTAGGAGATGTTGTTCAGGACGAAGCGGTTGACTGCCATGTGTGACCCCCTTGGGTTGCGCTGACGCGCGGCCGCGCGCCGTCAGAAGTATGCGAGCGCGCGGGGTCCTTCTCGCCCGGTTTTCCGCGCACGGTGCCCACCTGTCGGCGAGAAGGACCGTGCGCGCCGCGCTTCTCGCCCGCGGCCCCATGCGCTAAGCTCGTGGCAGCTGCACGCCGCCGAGGGAGCGACCATGAACGAGAAGACCCGCCACATCGCGACCGCCTACGCCGACGAGGCCTACGAGGAGGAGCTCGAGCTGCTGCGGGCGCTCGCCCAGATACCGGCCCCGTCCGGCCACGAGGAGCGTCGCGCGGAGTTTGTCCGCGACTGGCTGCTCGCGCAGGGCGCCCCGGTGGGCTCGGTGCGCGTCGACGGCGCCAAGAACGTCATCCTGAACCTCCCGGCGGGCCCGGGGACGCCCGGCGACGGGGGCCTCGCGGTCTTTGCCGCCCACACCGACGTGGTCTTCCCGGACACCGACGCGCTGCCGCTCGCGGAGAGCGCAACGCGCCTTCTGGCCCCCGGCGTGGGCGACGACACCGCCAACCTCGTGGGCCTGCTCATGGCCGCGCGCTGGTTCCTGCGCCACCGCCCCGCGCTCGACCGGCCGATCCTGGTGGTGGCCAACTCGTGCGAGGAGGGGCTCGGCAACCTCGCCGGCACGCGCGAGCTCTTCTCCCACTACGCGGGGCGCGTGGCCGAGTTCACGAGCTTCGACCTCTACCTCGGAACGCACGTCACGCACGCGGTGGGCAGCCACCGCTGGCGCGTGATCTGCCACACCGAGGGCGGCCACTCCTGGGAGAACTTCGGGCGTGACAACGCGATCGAGGCGCTCTGCTCCTTCATCGAGGACCTCTACGCGCTCGAGCTGCCCACGCGCGCCAAGACCACCGTCAACGTGGGGCGCTTCGTGGGCGGCACGACGGTCAACTCCATCGCCGAGGAGGCGAGCGTGCTCGTGGAGTACCGCTCGAGCTCGGAGGAGTGCCTCGAGGAGATGTACGGCAAGTTCGTGGTGCTCGTGGAGGAGCACCTGCGCGAGCACACCCGCATCGACGCCAAGCTCATCGGGCGCCGGCCGGCCTCCGGCGAGGTGGTTCCGGACGGCCAGGAAGGTCTCATCGCCCGCACCGACCGCATCATCCGCGACCTGGGCGGCGTCACGCCCGAGCACCACGAGTCCTCGACCGACGCCAACATCCCCTTCTCGCTCGGCATCCCCGCCCACACCGTGGGCACCGTGGTGGGAGACCTGCTCCACACGCGCGAGGAGTGGATCGAGAAGGACAGCCTGCGCCGCGGCCTGGCCGTCATCCTCGCCCTCATGCTCGAGCACGCGACCGAGATGTAGCGCGCCCGTGCCGCGCCGGCACAAAAAAAGGAGCCCGCAGGCTCCTCCTCCCCTTCTGGGATGTGCTTCGCGCCTTACGCCGCGCGCACGCACTTGACGAGCAGCGGCGAGTCCGCGTGGTTCTGCTCGTGGGAGGAGAACCACTGGTCGACGTCGTTGAACAGGATGCGCTGGCTGTCCGCCCAGAAGCGCCGCTCGTGACCGCCCACGAGCGCGCGATACTCGCCGCCCATGAACCAGCCGTTGTGGCACGCGTCGAGCACCTTGCGCTGACGCCTGTCCATGTCCTTGATCTTGGTCATGCCTTCCCTCCTTTCTGTTTGCCAACACGCTCGTTATACCCAACTTAGCCGTTCGCGGAAACACACTTGACAAAAGCACTACAAATCTATCCACAAAGATTAGGAGAACGTTAAGGGCCGGTTCATGCGGCGTTATGGGGGCCGCGCGCATCCTTGGCAGCGCCACCGATGCGAGGAGGAACCATGCCAAACGTGAGGATCGCCCCCAGGCGCTACACCCGTCGCCGCAGGGCGAGAAGGACCCCGGCCCTGCTGCTCGCCTGCGTCCTCGTCGCGCTCGTCGTGGGCGCGTCCGCCGTCGCGCTCTGCCACGCCGCCCCGGGTGCGACCGCGTCGTCCGCGGGCGAGGCGGCGGCCTCGACCCCGCGCTCGGAGTGGCGCGCCGGCGAGGTGCCCCACCTCTACCAGACCGACCCCGCGTGGGCCGACTCCCCGTACGCCGGGGGCACCATCCGCGAGAACGGCTGCGGGCCCACGGCGCTCGCCATGGCCTACGTGGCCCTCACCGGACGCGACGACATGGGCCCCGTCGAGATGGCGGCCTTCGCGGAGCGCGGCGGCTACGTCTCGGACGGCATGAGCACATGGACGCTCATGAGCGAGGGCGCCGCCGAGCTGGGGCTCACCTCCGAGGAGCTCCCCGCCGACGAGGGCAGCGTGCGCGCCGCCCTTCTCGCCGGCCACCCCGTGATCTGCAGCGTGCGGCCGGGGGACTTCACCACCACGGGCCACTTCATCGTGCTCGCCGGGCTCGCCGACGACGGCGAGGTCGTGGTGCGCGACCCCAACAGCGCAGAGCGCAGCGGGCGCACGTGGGACCTCGGGCGCGTGCTGGGGCAGTGCGCGAACCTCTGGGAGCTCTCCGCGTGAGAGCGGCGCTCGGCGGCGGGCGCGGGTGGCGCACCCGACGCCCTTCTCGCCCCGGTCCGTAGGACGCGGCCGAGGCGCTACCCCCGCCCGGGCCCGGGCGTCGGGAGCGTCACGGTGAAGGTCGTGCGGCCCGCCTCGCTCGCGGCAGAGATGGTCCCGCCGTGCAGCCCCACGATCTCGCGCGCGATGGCCAGGCCGAGGCCCGCGCCGCCCGTGGCCGAGCCGCGCGACTCGTCGAGGCGGTAGAACTTGTCGAAGATCGAGCGCAGCTTGTGGGAGGGGATCGTGGCGCCCGTGTCGGAGACCTCCACCACGACGCCCTCCCCCTCGCGGCGCGCGGAGAGCTCGACCGGGGTGCCCTCGTCGCTGTAGGCGATCGCGTTCTTGATGAGGTTGCCAAAGACGCGCGCGAGCCGGGCCGCGTCCGCCTCGACCACGAGCGGCTCCCCGGGGTCCTCGGCCGTGCGCGCCGTCCCCTCCACCTCGACGCGCGCCACGTTGCCGTGCGCGGCGAGCGCCGGGTAGAACTCGTCGGCCACCTGCGCCAGGAGAAACGCCAGGTCGACCGGGACCAGCTCGAGCTCGATGTGCGTGAGGTTGTAGCGCGTGATGTCGAAGAACTCGTTCACCAGGCGCTCGAGGCGCAGCGCCTTGTCGAGCGCCACGCCCACGTAGCGGAGGCGCTGGGGCTCGGGCATCTCGGGCACCTCGTCGATCAGCGAGAGGTAGCCGATCACCGAGGTGAGCGGCGTCTTGAGGTCGTGGGCGAGGTAGGTGATGAGGTCGCTCCTTCGGGCGGACTCGTCCTCGAGGCGACGCTCCTGGTCGGCCGCGGCGCGCTTGGCCTCGGCCGCCACGAGCGCGAGCTCCTCCCACCCGGCCGGGAACGCCTCGGCGGCGTCCAGGTCGTGGGCGAGAAACGCGCGCAGCAGCTCGGCCGCGCGCGCACGCTGCTCGCGCTCGGCGCGACGCCGGGAGACGCGCGCGGAGGCGAGGCCCGTGGCCACGACCAGTGCCGCGCCGAAGAGCCCGAGCTGGAAGAAGAGGTAGCGCGTTCCGACGATGTCGAGCGCGACCTCGGCCGAGACCCCGAACTCGTTCAGGTTGTGGACGTTCAGCACCTGGCCCGAGACCCAGTCGATGAAGGCGCCGTTCAGCGCCACGTCGACGAAGTTCACGAGCACGTTGTAGGCCACGACGGCCAGAAGGACCGCGGTGGCCGCGATCCCGACCGTGCGCAGCGAGCCTGCGAGCCGCGGGCTCTTCTCGCCATCCCTATCGCTCAATCTTGTATCCCAATCCCCAGACGGTCCTGATGTACTTGGGGTCCTCGAAGGAGTCCCCCATCTTCTCCCGAAGGTGGCGCACGTGCACGGTGATGGAGCCGGAGCCCTTCTCGTAGTAGGCGTCGCCAAAGATGCGCTGGTAGAGCTCGCGCGCCGAGACCACGGCGCCGTCCGCCTCGAGGAGCTCCCTCAGCAGGGAGAACTCCGTGGGGGTGAGCGAGAGCGGCCGGTCGTTGAGCGTCGCCTCGTGGGCGGGGACGTCGAGCGTGAGGGCCCGGCAGGTGAGCACCTCGCCCTCGCGCCGCGCGCCGGGTTCGAGGGAGTTGTAGGTGGTGTAGCGCCTGAGCTGAGCCTTCACGCGCGCGACGAGCTCGAGCGGCAGGAAGGGCTTGGTCACGTAGTCGTCCGCGCCGAGCGAGAGCCCCGCGATCTTGTCGGCCTGCTCGCCGCGCGCCGTGAGCATGATGACCGGGTAGCCGTGGCGGCGCCTGATGGCGCGGCAGACGTCGAGCCCGCTTGCGCCGGGCAGCATCACGTCGAGGATGGCCAGGTCGACGGCCGGGGCAGCCTCGTCCGCGACGCGCGCGAGCGCCGCGGCGCCGTCGTGCAGGCACTCCACGGCAAATCCCTCCGCCTCCAGGTAGACGGCCACGAGCTCGCAGATCTCGGGCTCGTCGTCCACCACCAGTACGCGCTCTCCCATCGCGCCTCCCTTCGCCTCAAGGATACGCGGTGGACGGCCGGCAGTTCCTAACGTTTGCTTAAGGGCGCGCCGACGGCGGCTGCCATACAATCTTGCTATCGC
The DNA here is from genome assembly GCF_002160255.1 of Olsenella sp. An188. Classification (GTDB taxonomy): domain Bacteria; phylum Actinomycetota; class Coriobacteriia; order Coriobacteriales; family Atopobiaceae; genus Thermophilibacter; species Thermophilibacter avistercoris. The sequence continues at coordinate 75,018 of NZ_NFKF01000008.1, forward strand.
AAAGCGTCTCGAGGGAGGGCCCTTGAATCTCAAGCAGCTCGAGTACTTCGTCGCCATCGCCGAGGAGGGCCAGATCACCGCGGCCGCCCGGCGCCTGCACATCTCGCAGCCGCCGCTCTCCTACGAGCTCGCCCAGCTCGAGCGAGAGCTCGGGACGCAGCTCGTCCGCCGGGGACCGCGAGGCGTCACACTCACGGAGGCGGGCCGGCTCCTCTACGACCGCGCCCGGCGCATCCTGGCCATGGCCACCGCCACGGCGCGCGAGGTCTCCAGCGTGGGCCGCGGCCTCACCGGGACGCTCGGCCTCGCGGTCTGCGGCGGCGTCGCCGGGCTCGCGCCGAGCGCGCGGCTCGCGGAGCTCGCCCGTCGCCACGCGGACGTCTCCCTCGAGGTGCGCGAGGGGTCGGTCCCCGAGGTGATCGAGCTCGTCGCGAGCGGCATCGTTGAGGTCGGGGTGGTCCGCACGCCGTTCCCGACCCAGGGCCTGCGCTGCCGCTACGCGCCCGCCGAGCCGTTCGTGGCCGTCATGCCACCCGAGCTCGAGACGGGCGGCGAGCTCTCCGTCGAGGCGGGCGAGCTCGCCGGCTCCCCCATCGTCTGCGACCGGCGCACCTCGTCTGCGCTCGCGCGCGCCTGCCCGGGCCTCCCCGCCCCCTTCTGCCTCACCGAGGACGAGCGGACGACCTGCTCGTGCGCCGCGGCGGGCCTCGGAGTGGGCCTTGTCCCGCGCTCGCTGCTCGCCGTCTGCGACACCGGGCCGTGCTTCATCAAGACCGTCGCCGAGAAGGCGCTCGAGACGCGCGCCGCGGTCATCTGGAAGGCCGACCGGTCGCTCTCCCCGCTCGCGGAGCGCGCCGTCGCGCTTCTCGGCGAGCTCGCGTAGGCCAGGCGCGTGCAGTTTGGCCCTTCAGTCCATGAAACCCGGGGTCCGCTGTGCAGTTTTGCCTCTCAGTCCATGGATTTTTGCCTCGTGAGGCTCATTTGTTTTGAGCTTTGATTTTCTTTCCTGGGCAAACGTCGACGCGTCTCCGTCAGAGCATCAAAAACGCATGTCCCGAGAGGCAAAACTGCACAGCGGACCCGCCCGTTCATGGATCGAAGGGCCAAATTGCACAAAAAAGCGCCCCCGGCGGGAAAGGGTCCGGGGGCGAAGGGAGGAAAGGCTGGGTTCGGGAGGCTAACTGACGGCGTCGTCGTCATCGGAGAAGCGCGCGACCGCCGGCTCGGCCTCCGGCGTCTCGTCGACGCCGTCCTCCATGCCCTCGCGCACGTTCTTGACCGTCTTGCCGATGGCCGACCCCAGCTTGGGCAGGTTCTTCGGCCCAAAGATGACCAGGACCACGAGAAGGATGATCGCAATCTCGGGAACGCCCATGCCAAGTATCATTCCGTGCCTCCAATGACGTCGCTTGCCACGGCCTATGGTAGGACGAGGCAGACCACCGGTAAAATACATAGTAGAGGGGTCTGCCATACACGCCTTGTATGGCAGACCCCTCTTTGCGGACACGCGCGACGCGACGGCGCCTACTCGAGGTCGCGCTGGTCGTACACGTGGAAGCCCGCGGCCTCGATCGCCCAGGTCGCAGCGGCCGCGGCGGCGGGGTCGGAGATCTTGAGCGCCATGATGGCCGTCTCGTCTGCCGTGGAGAAGCAATACCCGTACTCGATGTTGAGGTCGAGATCGTCGAGCTTCTCGAGCAGGTCGGCGGAGCCCCCGGGGCGGTGCGGGACGGCGATGGCCATCACCTTGGTGATGATCGCGCGATAGCCGCCAGCGTCGAGCGCGTCGAGCGCCGCGTGGGTGTCGCTGCAGATGATGCGCACCACGCCGTAGTCGGTGGTGTCGGCCACGGAGAGCGCGGCCATGTTGATGTTGGCGTTCCCCAGGCAGCGGCACAGCGCCGCGAGGCGGCCCTTCTCGTTCTCAAGAAAGACGGTAATCTGCTCGATCATCACTTGGTCCCCTTCCTGAGGTCGACGATGCGCTTTGCCTTGCCCTCGCTGCGCGCGATGGTCTTGGGCTCCACGAGGCGGACGCGCACGCCCACCGAGAGCGCGGTCTTGAGGCGCGCGGAGATCTCCTTCTGCAGCCGCTCGATGGCCGAGACGGCGTCGAAGTCGAAGTCGGGGTTGACCTCGGCCTTGAGCGTGACGAGGTCGAGCGAGCGCTGGTCGGTGTCGATCTCGATCTGGTACCAGGAGGAGACCTGCGGGAACGTCTTCATGACGTCCTCGATCTGGCTCGGGAAGACGTTGACGCCGCGGATGATGAGCATGTCGTCGGTGCGCCCGTGGATGCGGTCGATGCGCCGGTGCGTCCGGCCGCAGGCGCACTCGCCCGGCAGGATGCGCGTGATGTCGCGCGTGCGGTAGCGCACCACCGGCGACGCCTCGCGGTCGATCGTGGTGAGCACGAGCTCGCCCCACTCGCCGTCGGGCAGCACCTCGCCGGTGTTGGGGTCGATGATCTCCGCGTAGAAGTGGTCCTCGGCCAGGTGCAGGCCGTCCTGCTCCCAGCACTCGATGGCCACTCCCGGGCCCATCGTCTCGGTGAGCCCGTAGACGTCGAGCACGTGGTAGCCCAGCTTGCGCTCGAGGTCGCGGCGGAAGTTGTCGGAGAAGGGCTCGGCGCCGTGGATGCCCGCGCGCAGGTGGAAGTCGCGCGTGGGGTCGAGCCCCATCTCGATGGCGGTGTCGGCGATGTGCATGGCGTAGCTCGGCGTGCAGCAGATGATCGTCGAGCCCATCTCCTTGAGCACGCGGATCTGGCGCTCGGTGTTGCCGGCGGACATGGGGATCACGGTCGAGTCCATCCACAGGCCGCCGTAGTGCGCGCCCAGGCCGCCGGTGAACAGGCCGTAGCCGTAGCAGACGTGCACGACGTCGCTCTCGTCGCCCCCCGCGTAGATGATGCCGCGGGCAAAGCACTCGCCCCAGATCTCGAGGTCGTGCTCGGTGTAGCCGCCCACGGTCGCCACGCCGGTGGTGCCGGAGGACATGTGGATCTCCTTCACGGCGGAGAGCGGAGTGGCAAACATCCCGTAGGGGTAGTTGTCGCGCAGGTCCTGCTTGGTCACGAAGGGGGCGCGCCGCAGGTCGTCCAGGGAGCGCACGGAGTACGGGTCAAAGCCCGCCTCGTCGAAGCTCTTGTGGTAGAACGGCACGTTCTCGTAGCACGCCACGACGGTCTTCTTGATGCCCTCGAGCTGGACCTGCTCGATCCGCTCGTGTGGCGCGGTGAGGATGTCCTGCTTCCTGCTCATGCGCTGCCCCTTCCTTCGGCCCACGGACAACAGTGAGTTTAGGCAACTAAAGCGCCGAGAAGAACCTCGCGTCGGTGGGCGGTGGCTGGGGCGCGGCGCCTACCGGGCCGCCTCGAGGCGCGCAAGCACCGTGCGCGTGGCGGCGATCGCGGCGGCCACGTCGTCCTGGGCGTCGTCGATCTGGCGCTGGACGTAGATGTCCACGAGCGGGTTGTCCACGAAGATGTCGACGGCGGTGGCGAGCGTGCCTATCCTGACGCGCAGGTCGTCGACGCCGCTCACGTCGTCGAGCTCGCGAAGGAAGGCGCGCAGGTACGCCCTCGCCTCCCCGAGCGCCGTCTGCGCCTTGCTGATGCGCACGTGCTTGAAGGCGCTCGTGAGGCCGCCACCCAGGAAGATGTCGGCGACGCCCCACCTGCCCGCGCTCTCGAGCGCCTCGGATGCCTCCTCGAGGCTCGCGAGCGCGCGCCGCCCCGCGGCGACGGCCTCGTCGACCTCACGTCTCTGCTCCGGCGTCATGGCTCCCCCTCCGCGATCCGGCGCTCCGGCGCCCCGCAACGGGCCCAAGTGTAGCCCATCCGGCGCGCCAGGGCCCGCGGGGGCGCCCGGCACCGCGCTCCCGCTGCCACGGCGGGGGCGCGATTGGGTGGCATTCTTTATATAAAGAAGTGCCTACACGTTAGCTCTTCTCGCCCTCAAGGCTCTGAGCTGGGAAAACGTCGGACCGCAAGGCAACGGGAGCGGAGTCACGGCCGCAGGGGGCGCCTCGGGCATCAAACATCGCACCCAATCGCACCCCGTTTCGGGCAGGACGGGGGCGGCGAGAAGCGCGGGCGGCCCCAAAGGACGCCGCGCGGGCCCGCACCCGGGAAAAGTCTTAACCGTTGGCGACAGTCGGACCGGGCGGAGCGGCCGGCAGGCGGCCCGGGCGGAGCGGGCCGCCCCGCCCCGCGGGGAGACGCAAGCGCCGGCATCGGTACCGTTTGCGGAGAAGAGTGCCCCGGCGGCCGGGGGAGGCGCATACTTTGTCTATCTGTGACTCCACGAGGAAGGGACACCCATGCTGAGAATCGGACTCCTCACGAGCGGCGGCGACTGCCAGGCGCTCAACGCCACCATGCGCGGCATCGTCAAGACCATCTACCGCAACGCGGGCGAGCCCGTCGAGGTCTACGGCTTCGAAGACGGCTACCAGGGCCTCATCTACGAGCGCTTCCGCCTGATGGACAACCGCGACTTCTCCGGCCTGCTCACGGTGGGCGGCACCATCCTCGGCACGAGCCGCACCCCCTTCAAGCTCCTCGACACGCCCGAGGCCGACGGAGTCAACAAGGTCGAGGCCATGAAGCACACCTACGCCAAGCTCAAGCTCGACTGCCTCTTCATGCTCGGCGGCAACGGCTCCACCAAGACCGCCAACCGCCTCTCCGAGGAGGGCCTCAACGTCATCGCCCTGCCCAAGACCATCGACAACGACACCTGGGGCACGGACATGACCTTCGGCTTCGCGAGCTCCGTCGAGGTGGCCACGCGCTGCATCGACGAGATCCACACGACCGCCAACTCGCACGGCCGCGTCTTCGTGATCGAGATCATGGGCCACAAGGTCGGCTGGATCCCGCTGTACGCGGGCGTGGCCGGCGGCGCCGACGTCATCCTCATCCCCGAGATCCCCTACGACATGGACAACGTCTGCCGCGTCATCGAGGAGCGCGACAAGGCGGGCTCGCGCTTCACGATCGTGGTCGTGGCCGAGGGCGCCATCTCCAAGGAGGAGGCCGCGCTCTCCAAGAAGGAGTACAAGAAGCTCGTGGCCGCGCGCACCACGCCCTCGATCGCCTACGACATCGCGGCGGAGATCGACCGGCGCACCGGCCGCGAGATCCGCGTCGCCATCCCCGGCCACACCCAGCGCGGCGGCGACCCGGACGCCCAGGACCGCATCTTCGCCACGCAGTGCGGCGTCGAGGCGGGCCTTGCGTGCCTCAAGGGCAAGTTCGGCGTCATGATCGCCCAGGTCAACGGCAAGATGACGCGGGTGCCGCTCAAGGAGGTCGCCGGCAAGCTCAAGTACGTCGACCCCAAGAGCGACCTCGTCCGCGAGGCGCGCGCCCTCGGCATCAGCTTCGGCGACGAGTAGGTACAGGGCCGCTCCACGGCGAGAAGGACCGGCGGGTCGGGGACCTCGGCTCCCGGCCCGCTTTTGTAGGCGCGAAGCGACACTTTGGGGCGCAGGAGTGTCGTTTGGCGCCTACAGTTCTGATTTGTAGGCGCGAAGCGACGTTTTTCTCGCCAGAAGTGTCGTTTGGCGCCTACAAAAGGGGCCGGCGCCGGCAGTCCGGGCTGGTCTAGCGCAGCTCCACCGAGTCCGCGCCGTCGATGACCAGGTCCGTCTCGTAGAAGGCCGCTAGCGCGTCGATCGCGAGCGCGGTGTCGCGCGCGCCGGCGGTCTCGAAGACGGAGTGCATGGCCAGCTGCGGGCAGCCCACGTCCACGGCGTGCACGCTGACCTGCGCGTTCGAGAGGTTGCCGAGGGTCGACCCGCCGCGCTTGTCGCTGCGGTTGGCAAACACCTGGTACGGCACGCCCGCGCGCTCCAGGACGGCCACGAGCGCCGCGCGGCTGAAGGCGTCCGTGCAGTAGAGCTGGTTGGCCGACTCCTTGACCACGAGGCCGCCGTTCAGCGCGCAGCGGTTGGCCTCGTCGCACTCCGCGGCGTGGTTGGGGTGGACGGCGTGCGCGTTGTCGCAGCTCAGAAGCATCGAGGCCGCCAGCGCGCGGCGGTGCGCCTCGTCCGTGGCCCCCAGGCCCGCGCTCACGCGCGCGAGCGCGTCCGCCAGCAGCGTGGAGCTCGCGCCCTGCTTGGTGAGCGAGCCCACCTCCTCGTTGTCGAAGCACGCAAAGACGCTCACGTCCCGCGCGTTGTCCGTGGCGAGAAACGCGCGGAGCGCCGCGTAGGCGCACTGCAGGTCGTCGATGTGCCCGCCGGAGACGAACTCCCCGGCCACGCCCCATACGCGCGGCTCCTCGTGCGCCACGAGGAACAGGTCGTAGCCCAGCAGGTCCTCCACCGCGCACCCGGCCGCCTCGGCCACCACCCGCGCGAACGCCCCGCGCTCGAGCGCGCCGGCCGAGAAGAGCGGGCAGAGGTCGACGGCACGGTTGAGCCTGGGCGCGAGCCCCCGCTCGCGGTCGAAGTGGATCGCGAGGCTCGGGATGAGGCAGACGTCCTCGCGCACGTCCACCAGGCGACTCTCCACGCGCGCGCCCACGCGCACGAGCGCGCGGCCGGCCACGCCGAGCGGTCGGTCGAGCCAGGTGTGGTCGAGCATGCCGCCGTAGCCCTCGACGTCCAGGCGCAGGTACTCGCCCGGGCCCGCCAGCTCCGGCACCGCCTTCACCTTGTAGCTGGGCGAGTCGCCGTGCGCGGCGCACATCTGGAAGTGGTGCGGCGCGGCGGTCGGGTCCACATCGGCGCCCACCTTCCAGGCCACCACGCTCGAGTTGTTGCGCACGGTGTAGTAGCTGCCGCCGGCGCGCACGTCCCACGCGGCGCCCTCGCTCAGGTAGGCAAAGCCGGCTGCGTCAAGGCGCCGGCGGATCTGGTCCACGGCGTGGAAGGCCGTCGGGCAGGCGCGGAGAAACTCCACGAGGCCGGCGGCCGCGTCCCTCTCGTCAGTCTTGGTCATGCTGACTCCTTCGGTCGTCTGTTGCGACCGACTAGCCTAGCACTTCTCGCCGGCAGGCCCTACAGCATGTTGCGCGCCGTGAACTCCGCCTGGACCGTGGCCAGCATGAGCTCCACGTCGTCGAGGCCGAGGTGGCGCTCGGACTCGCCCGCCTTGAGCGTGCCGCGGCGGCGCGCCCAGCTCTCGAGCGAGGCGGGGCGCTGCTCGTGCGGTAGCGTGCGCGTCTCGGGGTCCACGCGCCGGCAGATGTCGCGCGAGTCGATCGGCACCACGCGGCCGGCCTTGCGGGCCTCCGCGTAGCCGTCGATGTGCAGCATGAACCACGAGTCCTCGAAGGCGGCGTTGTGCGCCATGAACGGGTAGGCGCACATCGTGGCGAGAAGCGCCTCCTGGACCTGCCTGTCCTCGCGGAAGGGGCGCTTGCCCTCGAGGTCGCTCCATTGGATCTTGTGGATGTCCGCCAGCGGCACGCCCTTCTCGGCGTACATCTCGGGCAGGCCGAAGTAGCCGGCAAACGGGTCGTGCGGCTTGGCGTCCGGGCCGATGGTCATGAACTCGAGGCCGACGTTGATGATGTAGCCGCGCGCCGGGTCGCGGTCGGTGGTCTCGATGTCGATGCCCACCACCATGCCGGAGACCGGCGCGTCGACCCAGGCCACGTTGAGGTCGCGCGCGTCGGGGCCGGCAAGCGCCGTGACCTCGGCGTCCGTGCGATGCTGCAGCACGGCCACGGCGTGGATGAGGTCCTGGTTGGAGAGGCCGCGCGCGAGGCTTGAGGCAGAGACGTCGCGCAGCTTCTCGATGCCAAAGCGGTCGCAGACGTCGCGGTTGCGGTCCGCGAGCGAGCGCACGAGGTCAAAGGAGAAGGGCTCCCGGCCGGCCGGCGCGTCCGCCCACGCCGCGCGCAGGACGCCGAGGGCCTCCTCGTTTCTGGCGCGCTCCGCGGAAAGCGACGCGTCGTCGGTGAGAAAGCCCGGGAAGACGAAGGCGTTCGCGCACTCTATGGCTTGGCTGAGGTCCATGTCACGTCTCTCTCGGTCGACTTCTGCGAGGCACTAGCAAGGCTAGCACAGCGGCAGGGCGCGGCGGCGAGAAGAACGCGCGGGGCGGCGGGGCGGCGGCACCGGGCGAAAGCGACCGCAATCTGCACGTACCCCTCGAACATGCAGGTTGCGGACGGTATATAGCCCGGAAGCGTCCGCAAGCTGCACGCACCCCTCAAACGTGCAGGTTGCGGACGGTTTTGAGACCCGAAGCGACCGCAATCTGCACGTATCCCTCGAACATGCAGGTTGCGGACGGTTTCCCTAGCCAAAGCGACCGGAACCTGCACGTACCGTGGGGAACGTGCCGGCCGCGAGGTTCTTCTCGGCAAAGGCGAGAAGAACGCGGCCGCGGGCGCCCCTAGCGGGCCCAGACCAGACGGCCCTCTCGGCGCGGCTTGGGCTCGGGCACCTCGGCGGCATAGCCCAGGATGCAGTGGCCGACGCCCTCGTAGTCGCCCTCGACGCCCAGGTCGGCCAGGATCTGGCGGCCCTCCGGGGTGTCGAACTCCTCGCGGGCGCGGTGGATCCAGCAGCTGCCCAGCCCCAGCTCGTGCGCGGCGAGCATGAGGTTGCCCATCACGAGCGAGCCGTCATAGACGTGGGTGGGCACGCTGCGGTCCGCCAGCACCACAAGGACCACGGGCGCCCCGTAGAACGGGTCGGTCCCCTCGGGCGCGCCCATGATGCGCGCGTTCATGGCCGAGAGGCGGTCGCGCAGGGCGCGGTCGGTCACCGCGAGCACGATGGGAGACTGGCGCCCGCGGCCGCTCGCCGCCCAGAGCCCGGCGTCGACCACCCTCTCGACGAGCTCGTCCGACGGCACCTCCTCGGTGTAGGCGCGCACGCTGCGGCGCTTCCTCATGGCCTCGATGACCTCGTTCATGGCTGCCTCCTCGACTCGTGGGCTTCCTTGGGTTCGTTATACCCCAAAGACCGAACGCGTCTCCCGTCGAAACGCGCCGAGAATCTCGGTCGCCTGGGCATTGGCCCGAGCCAATGGATTTCTCACCGGGAGCACCGAGGCATCCGTACGACGGCACTTGCTGGAACGTGCCATCATTTCGGACCAACATAGCTTCGACTGCGCAATGCCGTCGGCGAGGCCGCCCATGATCGCCTTGCCGGCAGGAAGCAGCATCCGCTTGTCGTAGGTAAGCGGTCCCTTGTGGGAGATGATCCAGTCGCCTATGCCGCCAATGAAGTCCATGACGCCGTTGAACGCGGCCTTAAGTCCGTCGAGAAGGCCATTGATGATGCTTCGTCCTGCCTCAAGCAGCCATGACCCCGCTCCGGAGAACACCCCCAGGATCTTGCCGGGAAGATCGCCGAGAAGCGCCATAACTTGTTCGTTGCCACCCGAGACAGCGGAGACGATTCCGTTCCACGCCTCGTTGAGCACGTTGTTGCCCCTAGCTTTCTTGAGCTTGACTCCGAGGAAATTGTAATTCGCACCTAGAACAGGAAGAAGATTTACGGAATCGTTCCCTACGATCAAATAGTTGGCATTTCCGCTGGCACTTTTACCAAATCGTCGAACCTCTATCTTCGAAACAGCACCCTCGACGCTGGCGAGAACAACGAGGGCGTCCTACCCCCGCAAGCCGATGTTGAGAAACTACTTGGACAGGGACATGTCGACGAAATTCGAAGCGATGTTGAGTCTCACGTCAACACGCTTAGAATGGTCTATCGTGATCGCGCTGGAAAGTATCTTCGTATCTTGATTTGTTGTGATTCTGATCGAGATAATCCAGCGGACTATGTCGGCTTTGCCAAGCTCGTTCAGGATCGAATGAAGAATGAGACAGCCAAGCCAACCCCCAGCAAGACTTCCACTCTCCCCACTTCGGTGGGAAACTCCTCGCAGGCGACCCTCCCCTCCCTCACAGATGTCGCTCGGTGGGCAGGCGCTTATGGCTACCTGCTCGTTCCGAAGGATGGCACCCAGCAGGGCTAAGCCTTTCCCCCGTCCCACCAGGCATCGAACTCGCTGACGGGGATGGGCTTTCTGCCCACGCTTTCGTCTTGGGCCTTCACGCCCGGTCTCGGGTAGGGCCTCGGTCTCTTGGGCCGAGACTTTCCCTTTGGCGTGTTCGCGCACGCAAACTCGTAGCGCAGCCAAGAGAGCTGATCGAACACGTCAGCCAGAAGCATCGCAATCCTGGAATCGCCCTGCCAGTGGGCGTTCTCGGGCGAGAGCTCGCTCACAAGCTCGCTCCCCGCGTCGAGATGACCCACGAACGAGCGCAGGGCCCGCCAGGAGAGGTGCTCCGGGACGTCCTCAAGGGTCGTCCCGGAGCACCTTGTCATGAGGTCGTACTCGAGCGCCCCTCCGTGCTCGTCGATTAGTCGGAGGAGGGCCGAGATTCCCCCCCCCCCGCCGTGATGCCGGAGGCCTCCTGCCAGCCGACCATGACCTGCTGCAGCTCATCGAGCGTGAGCTCGTCGGTCAGTCCGGGGCAGAGCCCCTCGAGGAGGTCGACGAAGACGTCAAGCGCTTCGTCACCGTCATCCTTATCAAGACTCGCAAGAACCTTGACCTTCTTTGCGGGAAGGGACCCCATGAGGGGAAGGGACCACACCTTCTTGGAAGACCCCACCTGAAAGCGCCACTCCCGCCTCGTCGAGGCGATGACGGCATCGGTTGTCAACCCGAGCCCGGAATGGCGGCACACGGCGAAAAACCTTGCTGGCGCGGAGCCCCCCGCAACTCGCCGGAGGTCTCCCCGACCCGCGCGCCGCCGCCCCCGCCCAGAGCGTGTGAGAACGCTCCCACCCCTCAATCGACACGCTCGGGGGGATTTCCGGGCCCGCGCGGGCCCGACGACCCTACCATGTACGCAGCCAAGAGACATGAGGGAGGAACCATGACAAAGACGAGGAAGCCCGCCCCCGCGCGCCGCCAGCCGCTCGCGCGCGCCGCCGCGCGCGCCAAGTCTGACGCCGTCTTCCAGCGAAGGATCGACCGCCACCACGACGAGCTGCGCTGGCTCTACATGGAGCTCTACGACAACGGCTCGATGTTCGCCGAGCTCTGCGAGCAGTTGCACGCCTTCTTTGAGCGGCGCCCCGAGCCGCTCAAGCGCCTCGACGCCGAGCGCGAGGCCGCCGGCGCGTGGTACCGGCGCCGCGACCTTCTCGGCATGCAGCTCTACATAGACAACTTCGCCGGGACCATCCCCGGCGTGGAGGACCGGCTCGACTACATCGAGCGCTGCAACGTCAACTACCTGCACCTGATGCCGTTTTTGGACACGCCCGCCGACCGCAGCCGCTCCGACGGCGGCTACGCGGTACGCGACTTTCGCGCCGTCAAGCCCGAGCTCGGGACGATGGACGACCTCGCCCGCCTGGCCGAGCGCTGCCACGAGCGCGGCATCAGCCTGTGCATGGACTTCGTCATGAACCACACCTCCGACGAGCACGAGTGGGCCCGCCGCGCCCGCGCCGGCGAGGGCGAGTACATGAGCCGCTACTTCATCACGGACGACCAGGGCGCGATGGAGCGCTACTCCCGCGACGTGCCCCAGGTCTTCCCCACCACGGCGCCCGGTCACTTCACCTACCTGCCGGAGCTCGGCAAGCACGTGATGACGCAGTTCTACCCCTACCAGTGGGACCTCAACTACAAGAACCCGCGCGTCTTCAACGAGATGATGTACAACTTCCTCTACCTGGCCAACCAGGGCATCGACATCATCCGCCTGGACGCCGTTCCCTACATCTGGAAGCAGCTCGGGACCAACTGCCGCAACCTGCCGCAGGTCCACACCATCGTGCGCATGATGCGCATGATCGCCGAGGTGGTGTGCCCGGGCATCGTGCTTCTGGGCGAGGTGGTCATGGCGCCGGCGGAGGTGGTTCCCTACTTCGGCACGCCGGACAGGCCCGAGTGCCACATGCTCTACAACGTCACGACGATGGCGACCACCTGGCACACCGTGGCCTGCCGCGACACGCGCCTGCTGCGCGAGCAGCTCGCGACCGTCTGCGACCTGCCGCGCGAGTACACCTTCCTCAACTACCTGCGCTGCCACGACGACATCGGCTGGGGCCTGGACTACGACGCGCTGCGCCGCTGGGGCATGGAGGAGGTCCCGCACAAGGCCTACCTCAACTCCTACTTCCAGGGCCTCGAGCCCGGCAGCGTCTCGCGCGGTGAGCTCTACAACGCCGACCCCGTGACCGGCGACGCGCGCTTCTGCGCGACCACGGCATCCATGTGCGGCGTGGAGGCGGCCGGCTTCGAGGGCGACGAGGCGGCGATGGAGGTGGCCGTCCGCAAGGACGTCATGCTCCACGCCTACCTGCTCACGCAGTCGGGCCTGCCGATCATCTACAGCGGCGACGAGGTGGGCCAGGTCAACGACTACGCCTATAAGGACGACCCGGAGCGCGCCGACGACTCGCGCTACGTCCACCGCGGGCGCTTCGACTGGTCGCTCGTCGATCAGGTGGGCGAGAAGGGCAGCGTCGCGGCGCAGATCTTCGGCGCGCTCTCGCGCCTGGAGGCCGTGCGGCGAGGCGACGAGCTGTTCGACGCGGACGCGCAGGCCCACGTGGTCGACTACGGCGACCAGGCCATCCTGTGGATCGTGCGGCGCGCGGGCGGACGCGAGCTCAGCGCGGTCTTCAACTTCTCGGACGGCGAGAAGCACCTCTGGATGCCCGGGGAGGACGAGTACGTCGACCTCGTGAGCGGGGAGTCGTCGCGCTTCCAGGAGTTCGACCTGGCCGCATGGGACTTCCGCTGGTGGGTGCGCCGAGCGCCGGGCGCTTAAGAACTCGGGGTTATGGCAGTCGGCGGCCCCGGCGCGCTTAGGAATCCGGGGTTATGGCAGCCCGAGACCCGTCCCGTGGCGAGAAGAACCTCAAGGCGGCGTCTCTACCTGGGGGTTCTTCTCGCCGCATGCGGCACGTGGCGGCACGGCGCTGCCACAACCCCACATTCCTAAGCGCGCCGGGGCCGCCCGCTGCCACAACCCCGCCTTCCTAAGCGCGCCCGCCGACGCCCGCCGCGCCCAGAAACGCCGCCATGGCGGGGCTGACGCTGCGGCGCCGGTGCCTGACGACGAGCAGCTCGCGGCCGAGCTCGAGCCCCTCCACGGCAAGCGGCGCGAGCCGGCCCTCGGCGACCTCGCGCTCCACGAGCGCCGCCGGCAGCACGGACACGCCGAGCCCCGAGGAGACCGCCGCCTTGATCGCCTCGGTCGAGACGCTCTCCCACTCCGCCCTCGCCGCGAGGCCGCGCTCGGTGAGCGCCGCCTCGAGGAGCTCGCGCACGCCGCTCCCGCGCTCGCGCAGGACGAGCCGCTCCGCCGCGAGGCCCGCGGCAGAGAGTCGCTCGCCTCGGCGCCCCGGAGGCCCCACCACCACGAGCTCGTCGCGCGCGAACGGCACCGCGTCGAGCTCCGGCTCGTGCACGAGGCCCTCGATGAGCCCGAGGTCCGCCTCGCCCGAGGCCACGTCGCGCTCCACGGCGCGCGAGTCCTCCACGCGCACGAGCGCGCGCACGTCCGGCGCGGCCTCCGCCAGGCGCGCGAGCATCCCCGGGAGGTGGCACGTCCCGCACGTGATGCTCGACGCCAGGCGAAGCGTCGCCACGGCGCCCTCCCCCATCGAGCGCTCCAGCTCACCGAGGTCGGCCAGCACGCCGCGGGCGTGCGCGAGCAGCCGCCGCCCCGCCTCCGTGGGGACCATGCGCCGCGCGAGGCGGTCAAAGAGCCGCACCCCAAAGCGCTCCTCGAGGTCGCGCACCGCCTGGCTCACCGACGGCTGCGACACCCTCAGCTCGCGCGCGGCCGCGCTCACCCCGCCGGCGTCGCACACCGCCGCGAAGATCTCCAGGTGCCTGATCGTCATGCGCTCCGCCATCGCGCCTCCCGTGCGGCAATCCATAGATATTCTCGATAGGTCATATAGCAATAATAGTATTTTACATATAGCTTGGGCCGGCGTAGCCTCATGGCGAGAAGAACGCGGAGGCGGGAGGCCCCATGAGCGCACGCACGACCCCAGAACCACGCGACGTCACGCCCGCCGGGCTCAGCTCGGCCGAGGCCGCGCGCCTGCTCGCCGAGCTCGGCCCCAACGAGGTCCCCGAGCACCGGCGCAACCCCGTGCTCGCGTTTCTCGGGCGGTTCTGGGGCCCCATGCCGTGGCTCCTCGAGCTCGCGGCCGTCCTCGCCCTGGCGGTCGGCCACGCCACGGAGGCAGTGGTCATCCTCGTGCTGCTCGTCGTGAACGCCGTCATCGGGACGGTGCAGTCCTCGAGCGCCCGGCGCGCCCTCGCGCTGCTGCGGCGCGACCTCGCCGTGAGCGTCACCACGCGCCGCGACGGCGCCTGGGGGCCCGTGCCGGCGCGCGAGCTCGTGGTCGGAGACGTCGTGGCGCTCGAGCTCGGCCAGATCGCCCCCGCCGACCTGCGCGTCACCTCCGGGGGCGCCGAGGCGGACCTCTCCTCACTCACCGGCGAGTCCCTGCCGCGCCCCGTCGGCGCCGGGGACGAGCTGGGCGCCGGGGCCGTGGTCTGCCGCGGCTCGGTGCGCGGCGTCGTCACGGCGACCGGGGAGCGCAGCGCCGCCGGCCGGGCCGCGGCGCTCGTGCGCGACGCCGCCCCGCGCTCGCGCCAGCAGGAGCTGCTCTTCTCCATCGTGCGCTCCATGATGTACGTGGGCGTGGCCGCCTCCGTGGCGGTGGGCGCCTACGCCCTGGCCTGCGGGCGCGACCTCATGGACGTGGCCTCGCTCGTCGTGACCTTCCTCATGGGCGCGGTGCCCGTGGCGCTGCCGGCCGTGCTCGCCATCGTCCAGGCCGCCGGCGCCATGGCCCTCTCGCGCGAGGGCGTGCTCGTGACGCGGCTGGACTCCGTCGAGGACGCCGCCTCCATCGACGTCTTTTGCCTGGACAAGACCGGCACGATCACCCAGAACCGCCTCGAGGTCACCGAGGTCGTGCCCCTCGGCGGCCACGGCGAGAAGGACGTGGTGGCCGCGGCCGCCCTCGCGAGCGACGCGAGCGGCGCGCAGCCCATCGACGCCGCCTGCCTCAGGCGCGCGGGCGGCGCCCCCGCGGCCGTCCCCGGCTGGCGCCAGGTCTCCTACCTGCCCTTCGACCCCG
The DNA here is from genome assembly GCF_002160255.1 of Olsenella sp. An188. Taxonomy (GTDB): domain Bacteria; phylum Actinomycetota; class Coriobacteriia; order Coriobacteriales; family Atopobiaceae; genus Thermophilibacter; species Thermophilibacter avistercoris. Next base: position 90,138 of record NZ_NFKF01000008.1, read on the forward strand.
AGCGCAAGCGCACCGAGGCCGTGGTCGAGGGCCCGGGCGGCACGCGTGCCCTTCTCGTCAAGGGTGCGCCGCGCACCGTGGCCGCGCTCGCCGGGGCAGACGGAGGCGAGCTTGCGGCCGCGGTCGCGCGCCTCTCGGAGCGCGGGCTGCGCGCCGTCGCGGTGGCCGCCGGCGACGGGGGCGCGGCGGAAGGCAGCCTCGAGCTGCTCGGGCTTCTCGGCCTCTCGGACCCGCCGCGCGCGGACGCCGCCGAGCTCGTGGGGCGCATGCGCGACCTGGGCATCCGCCCGCTCATGCTCACCGGCGACGACGTTGCCATAGCCCACGAGGTGGCCAGCGAGGTGGGGATCGGCCGGCGCGTCCGGCGAGCGGGCGAGCTGCGCGAGCTCCCGGCGGCCGAGCAGCTCGCCCTGGTGGAGGACTCCGACGGCTTTGCCGAGGTCCTTCCCGTCGACAAGCACCTCATCGTGCGCCTGCTCCAGGACGCGGGCCACTCCGTGGGCATGACCGGCGACGGCGTGAACGACGCCCCGGCGCTCGCGCAGGCCGAGCTGGGCTGCGCGGTGGAGGGCGCCACCGACGTCGCGCGCGCCGCGGCCTCGGCCGTGCTCACGCGCGGCGGCCTCGGCGGGATCGTAGACGCGCTCACCGAGAGCCGCCGCAGCTACCAGCGCATGCTCACGTGGGTCATCAACAAGGTGACCAAGGTCATAGAGGTCGTGGCGCTCTTCTCGGCAGGCTACGTGCTCACGGGCGAGATGCCCGTCACGCTCCTGGGGATGAGCCTGCTCGTGTTTGCCAACGACTTCGCCACGATGTCGATCGCCACAGACAACGTCGAGGCCACGGACTCGCCCAACTCGTGGAACCTGCGCTCCATCGTGGCCGCGGCCGGGGTGCTCGGGGCGCTCTTCGCCGCGGAGGACCTGCTCGTGGGCTGGCTCGGCGGCGCCGCGCTGGGCCTCGCGCCGGAGGCGGCGCAGACGCTCGTGATGTACGCGCTCGTGGTGAACTCGCAGGTGCGCATCCTCACGGTGCGCGAGCGCGGGCGGGCCTGGGCGAGCGCGCCGTCTGCGGGGATGCTCGTGGTTGCCGCCGCGGTCACGGCGGGCTTCACGGCGCTCGTCCTTCTCGGCTGGGCGGTGCCCGCGGTGCCGCCGGCGGCCGTGGGCGTGACGCTCGCGGTATGCTGCGTCGGCGGGCTCGCGCTCGACGCCGCCAAGGTCGCGCTCTTCCGCCGCCTCCACGTGGCGTAGCGGCCGCGGCGGCACGTCCTTCTCGCCGCTCTGCAGGCACTTGGCGACACTTTTGCCGCCAGAGGTGTCGTTTGGTGCCTACGACACGGCGGAGTAGGAGCTTGGCGACACTTTGGCCGATGAAAGCGTCGTTTGGTGCCTACAGATGCAGAGCAGTAGGCGCCGGCCGACACTTTGGCAGCCAGAAGTGTCGTTACGCGCCTACAAACACGAAGCCGCAGGCGCGCCCGCGCACCCTCAAAGTGACGAGACGTCGCCAAAGTGCTACCCTCCGGGGGCGAGAAGAACGCCGAGAGACCCGAGGGGGAACCCGGAATGGCACAGAGAAACGTCGCGCCGCTGCAGCGCTCGACCGTCCGCCGCACGCTCAGGCGCTTCTGGGACGTCACCCGGATGCAGCCCGGCATCACCGCGCTCGCCGTCGTCACGTCGGCCGGCTACATCGCGCTGCTCACCTACGCCAACACCTACGTCATGGGCCTCATCGTGGACCGCGTGCAGGCCTCGCCGGTCCCGGCCGAGCAGGTGGTCCCCGTCTTCGGCCCGTACGTGGTTGCGCTTCTGGTTGTGAACGCGGTGGGCCAGGCCTTCTCCAAGCTGCAGGACTACGCCGTCTACAAGCTCGAGATCAACGGCAACTACCACCTCTCGCGCCTGTGCTTCGACACGCTGTCAAACCAGTCGATGACCTTCCACACCAGCCGCTTCGGCGGCAGCCTCGTGAGCCAGACCACGCGCTTCACCGGCGGCTACACGGCGCTCGTGGACGTGGTGGTCTACTCGCTCATCCCCACGGTCGCCTCGGTGGTCTGCACCTTCGTGACGCTCGCGCCGGTGGTGCCGAGCTACATGGCCATCCTCACGGTGCTCCTGGTGGCCTACGTGGCGGTCGCCACCCACCTCTACCACAAGATCCTGCCGCTCTCGCAGAGGACGGCCGCCGCGCAGAACCGCCTCTCGGGCGTGCTCTCGGACGCGGTGACCAACATCCTGGCCGTCAAGACCTGCGGGCGCGAGGACTACGAGCGCGGCCTCTTCGACGACGCCGCGCAGGCCGCGCGCGAGGCGGAGTCCCACAGCATGCACGCCACCATGCGCCGCGGCTTTGCCACGAGCACCCTCATCACCGTCATCATGCTGGTGGTCTCGGTCTTCGTGGCCGGCGGCAACGCGTGGTTCGGCATCTCCGCGGGCACGCTCGTGATGATGTTCACCTACACCTACCAGCTCTCCATGCGCTTCAACTACATCAACTCCATGATGCAGCGCATCAACCGCGCCCTCGGCGACGCCTCGGAGATGACGCGCATCCTCGACGAGCCGCGCCTCGTGGAGGACGAGCCGGGTGCCGCGGAGCTCGCCGTCGCGCGCGGCGCCATCGACTTCGACCACCTGGGCTTTGCCTACCACGACGCCGCGCCGGGCGAGAAGGTCTTCGAGGACCTGACGCTCCACATCCCCGCCGGCCAGCGCGTGGGCCTCGTGGGCCGCTCCGGGTCGGGCAAGACCACGCTCACCAAGCTGCTGCTGCGCCTTGACGACGTGCAGGACGGCCACGTCTTTGTGGACGGCCAGGACGTGAGCCGCTGCACCCAGCAGAGCCTGCGGCGCAGCATCGCCTACGTGCCGCAGGAGGCGCTGCTCTTCCACCGCTCCATCCGCGAGAACATCGCCTACGGCCGCCCGGACGCCACCGACGACCAGATCTGGCGCGCGGCGCGACTGGCCAACGCGGCCGAGTTCATCGAGCGGCTCCCCGCGGGGCTCGACACGATGGTCGGCGAGCGCGGCGTGAAGCTCTCCGGCGGGCAGCGCCAGCGCGTGGCCATCGCCCGCGCGATCCTGGCCGACGCGCCGATCCTCGTGCTCGACGAGGCCACCTCCGCGCTGGACAGCGAGTCCGAGGCGGCGGTGCAGGGCGCGCTCGAGAACCTCATGGCCGGCCGCACGAGCATCGTGGTGGCGCACCGCCTCTCCACGGTGGCCTCGCTCGACCGCATCGTGGTTCTCGCCGACGGGAAGATCGTGGAGGACGGCACGCACGCCGAGCTCGCGGAGGCCGGCGGCGAGTACGAGCGCCTCTGGGACCGCCAGACCGGCGCCTTCCTCGAGGGCGAGTAGCGCGTCGACGTCCCCTACCCGGTGAGCTCCTCGGCCAGGTAGCGTCCGGTGACGCTCTCGGCGCACGAGGCCACCTGCTCGGGCGTGCCGGCGACAACCACGCGCCCGCCGGCCTCGCCGCCGCCGGGCCCCATGTCGATCACCCAGTCCGCGTTTGCGATCATGTCCAGGTCGTGCTCGATCACCACCACCGTGGCGCCGTTCTGGATGAGGCGCTCCAGCACGCCCAGGAGCACCTCCACGTCGAGCGGGTGCAGGCCGATCGTGGGCTCGTCGAAGACGAAGAGCGCGTCGGCCTGGTCGCGCGTGAGCTCGCTGGCGAGCTTGAGGCGCTGGGCCTCGCCGCCCGAGAGCGCCGGCGTGGCCTCCCCCAGCGTGAGGTAGCCGAGCCCCAGGTCGTGCAGCACCTCGAGCTTGGCGCGCGCCGTGCGAAGGCGCGTCTGCCCGAGCGCCTCGCGCGCCTGGTCCACGGTGTAGCCCAGAAGCTCCGGAAGGCTGATGCCGCCCGCGAGCCGCACCTTCGAGGCGGCCGGCGAGAAGCGCGTGCCGCCGCAGTCCGGGCAGGGCACGTCCACGTCCGGCAGGAACTGCACGTCGAGCGATATCTGGCCCGTGCCGTCGCAGGTGGGGCAGCGCAGGCTGCCGGTGTTGTAGGAGAACGCGCCCGCCTTGAGGCCGCGCTCGCGCGCCGCGTCGGTCTTGGCGTAGGCGCGGCGCAGGTCGTCCAGCACGCCGGAGTAGGTGGCCACCGTGGAGCGCACGTTGGCGCCGATCGGCGTGGCGTCGATGAGGTTCACGCGCGCCAGGCCCGCCGCGTCCGCCGAGCGCACGTGGGCCGGCAGCGGCGTGCCCGCGATGGCCGCGCGCATGCCCGGGATGAGGCTCTCCAGCACGAGCGTGGTCTTGCCGGACCCCGAGACGCCCGTCACCGCCGTGAGCCGCCCGCGCGGGACCTCCACCGCGAGCGGGCGCACCGTGTGGACGGCCCCCGTCTCGAGGCGCACCGCGCCGCGCGCGAAGACGTCCGCGGCGGCCGCCCGCCCGCGCACCCGCACGCGGCGCTCGCCCGTCAGAAACGGCGCGATCCGCGAGCCCGGGTCCTTCTCGACCTCCGCGACCGGGCCCTGCGCGATGACGCGGCCGCCGTCGGCGCCCGAGCCCGGGCCGATCTCCACGAGCCAGTCCGCATGGCGCAGCACGCGCACGTCGTGGTCCACGAGCACCACGGAGTTGCCGTCCGCCAGGAGGTCGTCCACGACGCCGAGCAGCCCGTCCACGTTGGAGGGGTGCAGCCCGATGGAGGGCTCGTCGAGCACGTAGAGCACGCCGGTGGTGCGGTTGCGCACGGCGCGGGCCAGCTGCACGCGCTGGCGCTCGCCGGTGGAGAGCGTGGAGCTCGCGCGGTCGAGGGAGAGGTAGCCCAGGCCGAGCTGCGCCAGCCGCTCCATGGGCTCGGCCATCTCGGCGCAGATGGTCTCGGCCATCGGCCGCAGCTCGTCGGGCACGCGGGGCGGCACGCGCGGCACCCACGCCGCCAGCTCGTCGAGCGTCATCGCCGTGGCCTCGGCGAGCGTGATGCCGTCCACCACGGGACCTCGCGCCGCGGCCGACAGGCGCGTGCCGCCGCAGTCCGGGCACACGTCCTCGCGCAGGAACCGCGCCACGCGCGCGAGGCCCTTCTCGTCCTTGGCCTTTGAGAGCGCGTTTTCCACCGTGTAGGTGGCGTTGAAGTAGGTGAAGTCGAGCTCCGCGAAGTTGTCGCCCTTCTTGGCGTGGTAGAGGATGTGCTTCTTGACCGCCGGGCCGTGGAAGACGATGTCGCGCTCGGCGGGCGTGAGCTCGCGGAAGGGCACGTCGGTGCGGACGCCCATCTCGCGGCAGACCTGCTTCATGAGGTCCCACATGAGGGTGTTCCACGGCGCGACGGCGCCCTCGTCGATGGTGAGCGACTCGTCCGGCACGAGGCTCGCCTCGTCCACCGTGCGCACGATGCCCGTGCCGCCGCAGGTGGGGCAGGCGCCGGCACTGTTGAAGGCCAGGTCCTCGGCGCCGGGGCCGTAGAACTCCCGGCCGCAGGAGGGGCAGGTGATGGGCTGCATGAGCGCCACGGCCATGGAGGGCTCGGCGTGCGCGCCGCAGTGCGGGCACCGGTGGCTTCCCAGGCGCGAGAAGAGCAGGCGAAGGTAGTTGAGCAGCTCGGTGGCGGTGCCGAAGGTCGAGTGCACGCCGGGTATGCCGGGGCGCTGGCGTAGCGCGAGCGCGGCGGGCACGTGGCGCACCTCGTCGACGGTGGCGCGGGCGGACTGGCTGATGCGGCGGCGCGTGTAGGTGGAGAGCGCGTCCAGGTAGCGGCGGCTGCCCTCGGCGTAGAGCGTGCCCAGGGCCAGCGAGCTCTTGCCGGACCCGGAGACGCCCGCGACCCCCACGAGGCACCCCAGTGGGACGTCCACGTCGACGTTCCTGAGGTTGTGCACGCGCGCGCCACGCACCTCTATGTTGGTTGGCTGGTCGGCCCTCGGCATGAGGCGCTCCTCTCGACGGTCCTTCTCGCCCGGCGGCCCCGCCACCCGACGGCCCTTCTCGTCCCTTGATGATACGCCTGGGCGAGAAGGACCCGGGGCCGGGCGCCGTGACGGCCCCGGACGGCGGGGTGGCCCCGGGCGGTAGGGCGGCCCCGGGCGGCGGGGTGGCCCCGGACGGCGGCGCAGGACCGTCCTGCCCGAAACGCGGCCCGATTGGGCGCGATGTTTGATGCGCCCCGGGCCCGAGGGACGCCGGGTCCGACAAAACCGCAGGTCGCGGGCATCTCGGAACGCCCGGGACGTTCGAGTGCGGGCCCTTCTCGCCCAGTCGCATCAAACATCGCGCCCAATCGCACGGGAAACGTGGCAGGAGGCGCCCTCCGGAGAGCGCGCGAGGGGCCAAACGCACAATCGGCCGGGTTTTCTGGCAGGAGGCCGGGCCCTCTGGCGGGAATCCGGCCACGGCGGAAGGCAGGATTCCCCGCGGGAGGCCGGGCCCTCTGGCGGGAAGCAGGCCCCCGGCAGAAGGCAGCCCCCCGGCACCGGGCGCGACGCCGCGGCGAGAAGACCGCGCCATCCGCCCGCACGCCCTTCTCGCCGTGTGATACGCTCAGGCGTTGGAAGGGGGCACGTCATGGACATCAACCAGATCGCGCAGATGGCGGGGGTCTCGCGGGCCACGGTCTCGCGCTACCTCAACGACGGCTACGTCAGCCAGGAGAAGCGCGCCGCCATCCGCCGCGTGATCGAGAAGACCGGCTACGTGCCGTCGCGGCAGGCCAAGACCCTGCGCACCGGCAAGACCGACGTCGTGGGCGTGGTGCTGCCCAAGATCAACTCCGCCTCGGTGAGCCGGATGGTCGCGGGCATCACGCTCGTGCTCAACGACGCCGGCTACCAGGTGCTCCTTGCCAACACCGACAACGACGTGGCGCGCGAGGTCGAGTTCCTGCGCCTGTTTGCCGAGAAGAGCCGCGTCGACGGCGTGATCCTCATAGCCACGGTGCTCACCCCCGAGCACGAGGCCGCCTTCTCCGCGCTGGGCGTCCCGCTCGTGGTGCTCGACCAGAACGTGGCCGGGCGCACCTGCGTCTACCAGGACGACTTCGACGCCGTCCGCGACGTGACGCGGCTCGCCCTGCGCGGCGCGCGCCGCCCCGCCTACATCGGCGTGCTCGAGGAGGACGTCTCCGCGGGCCGCATGCGCCGCGAGGGGTTCCTGGCGGCGTGCGCGGAGGCCGGCGTGGAGGTTCCGGACGAGGCGCTGGCCGTGGCCGAGTTCACCGTGGACTCCGGCTACGAGCAGGCCGAGGCGCTGCTCGGGCGGGTGGGCGACCTCGACGCCATCGTGTGCGCCACGGACTCGATCGCCTACGGCGCGCTCACCTGCCTGCGCGAGTACGGCCGGCGCGTCCCCGAGGACGTGGCCGTGACCGGCGTCGGCGACGCCGAGCTCTCGCAGATCGTCACCCCCACCCTCACCACGGTCCACCATCACTACAAGACCTCCGGCGCCGAGGCGGCCAAGATGCTCGTGGGCATGATGACCGGCGACGACTCCGTGGGCCGCGAGCTCAAGATGGGCTACGACGTGGTGGCGAGAAACTCCACGAGGTAGCGGGGTGTCGGGGGCCGCGGCGCGGCTTGCCCCGGGACAGCGCCGTCGGCGACCCGCAACAACCGTCTGCCGACAAAACCCTACCGCTCGCAGCCAAACTCCCTGCCAGACCGTTCTTCTCGCCTGCCGCGCCGTATTGTGAGAACGATTTCACATACCGTGACCACATGGGATACACTAGGGAGAGAAGAGAAAGGGGTTCCAATAGCACTGGACTACCGGCAGGCCGCCCAGGAGATCCTCGACGCGATCGGCGGGCCCGGCAACGTGGTCTCCGCCGCGCACTGCGCCACGCGCCTGCGCCTCGTGCTCGCCGACGACGCGAAGGCCGACCAGGCCGCCGTCGACAACGCGGCCGCCGCGCAGCAGCAGACCAACCCCCTCATGCGCGCCATCAAGCTCCTCGGCGACGTCTTCGTGCCCATCATCCCGGCCATCGTGCCCTCGGGCCTGCTCCTGGGCATCATGAGCGCGCTCTCCTTCATGGACGCCAACGGCTTCATCACGCTCCAGACCGACAACGCGTGGTACCAGATCCTGAACCTCGTCTCCAACACGGCCTTCACGTTCCTGCAGATCCTCATCGGCTTCTCCGCTGCCAAGGCCTTCGGCGCCAACCCCTACCTCGGCGCCGTCATCGGCATGCTGCTCATCAACCCCGCGCTGCAGAACGCCAACACCGTGGCCACCGAAGGCGTACAGCAGACCTACGCCGTGATCCCCGGCCTCTACTCCATCGAGTGGACCGGCTACCAGGGCCACGTCATCCCCATCGTCATCGCCTGCGACATCCTCGCCTTCGTCGAGAAGCGCCTGCACAAGGTGGTCCCCGAGGCCTTCGACCTCTTCGTGACGCCGCTCGTCTCGGTGGCCGTCACCGCCTACGTGACCATGCTCGCCGTCGGGCCGGTCTTCGTCTGGGCGGAAAACGCCATCCTCGGCGCCATCCAGTGGCTGATCACCCTGCCCGCCGGCATCAGCTCGCTCATCATGGGCGCTCTCTACGCGCCGACCGTCGTCACCGGCATCCACCAGATGTACACCACCATCGACCTGGGCCAGATCGCCCAGTATGGCGTGACCTACTGGCTGCCGCTCGCCAGCGCCGACAACATCGGCCAGGCCGGCGCCGCACTCGCCGTGGCCCTCAAGACCAAGAGCGTCAAGATCCGCTCGCTGGCGCGCCGTGGACCGGGAGTTCGTCATCGCGCCGGACACGCCGGACGAGGCCTCGGGCGCCTACTCGGGGTGCGCCGTGCCGCACGCGGGAGGCGTGCGCTTCTACTACACCGGCAACGTCAAGGAGCCCGGAGACTTTGACTACGTGCACGACGGCCGGCGCTCCGTGCAGATCATCGTGGAGAGCCCGGACGGCTATCGCATGGGCAAGAAGAGCGTCCTGCTGAGAAACGCCGACTACCCGGCGTTCTGCACCCGTCACGTGCGCGACCCCAAGGTCTGACGCGAGGGCGGCGCCTGGTGGATGATCCTCGGCGCGCGCGACGTGGACGACCGCGGCCTCGTGCTCGTGCAGCGCTCGGACGACGGTCTAAGGTGGGAGAACGCCGGGACCGTCCGCCCCGCGGAGCCCTTCGGCTACATGTGGGAGATGGGCGACGGCATGGCGGGCACGTACTGATCAGGTTTTTCCTTGACACCTCCCAGATTTGATGTAACAATCTCATCGTCTAAAAACGCGTGGACTTTTCTGGACGATTTGTCACCTTTTCGCCACGCAACCGAGCAGTCGGTTGCGTGGCTTTTTTCATGGGAACTCCCCAGGCCACCCCAACCGCTCGGCGCAAGCACTCGAGGCAGTCGTGCCCGCGGCGCCCGCGGGCGGAAGGGGACAACATGGAACATATCACCCAGCAGCAAGGCGTCGTATCCGGCACCAGCGGCAGGCGGGGCGAGAAGAGCCAGATCACCGCCGCCCTGCAGGTGTTCGCGGGCGGCGCCTGCTACGGCGCGATGGCAACCACGTACAAGCTCGCCTACGCGGCGGGCTTCACCTCCGCGCAGGTGGTGGCGAGCCAGGCGTGGTTTGGCTGCCTCTTCTTTGGCGTCGCGGTCCTGGTCGGCCACGCCCGGGGGCGCCGGTGGGAGCGCCTGGGCCCGGCGCTCGCGCTCAGGCTCATGGTCCTGGGGGCCCTCACCTGCCTCACCTCGATCCTCTACTGCCACGCCATGAGCGTGCTGCCGGCCCCGGTGGCGCTCACGCTGCTCTTCCAGTTCACCTGGATGGGGCTCGTCTGGCAGACCGTCATGACGCGGCGGGCGCCCAGGCCCCTCGAGCTTGCCTCGGCCGCGGTCATCGTGCTGGGAACCGTCTTTGCGAGCGGCGTCTACAAGACCGGAATCGCCGGATATGACCCGATCGCCCTGGCCTGCGCCCTCGGGGCCGCCGTTACCTGCTCGCTTTTCGTCACGCTCTCCGGCAAGGTGCACGCCCCCTGCTCCAACGAGCAGCGCGGCCTGTTTGTGACCGCCGGCTCCGTGATTATGTCGCTCACCGTCTGCCCCGACTACCTCGTCTCGGGCGTGCTCGGGGAGGGAATCCTGCCCTTCGCCGCCGTGGCGGGCTTCTTCGGCCTCATGTGCCCGGTCCTGCTCTTCGGCATGGGCTCCCCGCACCTGCCCGCGGGCCTCTCCACCGTCATGGCCGCCGCGGAGCTCCCCGCCGGCCTGCTCATCGCCATGATCGTCCTCGGCGAGCCGCTCGGCGTCGTCGAGTGGCTGGGCGTCGCCATCATCCTCGCCGGCGTGTGCCTGGCGCAGCTGCCCTCCCTGCTCGGCGGCAGGGCGGCCCGTCGCGCCGCCGCGGGCCAGGCAGCCAGCTAGCAGTCATCCCTTCGTGAACGGTTCCGCGCGTTCCAGGGGGAGGGCCCGAGGGCCCGGCGCGCGAGACCGCAAGACGTGGCACAGCGCCCCCCGCGAAGGTGGGGGCACCAGAGAGAAGGAGGCACCATGCCGTTTCCAGAAGGGTTCCTGTGGGGAGGGGCCACCGCCGCCAACCAATGCGAGGGAGGCTATGACGAGGGCGGCCGCGGCCTTGCCAACGTCGACGTCATCCCGCACGGGCCGGAGCGCAACGACGTGAGCCGCGGCCTGAGGCGCATGCTCGACTTCGAGCCCGGGTACTACTACCCGGCCCAGACGGGCATCGACTTCTACCACCGCTACCGCGAGGACATAGCCCTCTTCGCGGAGATGGGCTTCAAGGTCTTTCGCCTCTCCATCGCCTGGAGCCGGATCTTCCCCAACGGCGACGAGGAGGAGCCCAACGAGGCCGGGCTCGCCTTCTACGAGGACGTGTTCCGCTGCTGCCGCGAGCACGGGATCGAGTCCCTCGTGACCATCACGCACTTCGACTGCCCCATCCACCTCGTCGAGAAGTACGGCGCCTGGCGCAGCCGCACGCTCATCGACCTCTACAAGCGGCTCGTGACGGTGCTCTTCAACCGCTACCGCGGCCTCGTGCGCTGGTGGATCACGTTCAACGAGATGAACATGATCTTGCACCGTCCCTTCATGGGCGCCGGCATCGTGCTCGAGCCCGACGAGAACCCCCGCGAAGCGGAGTACCGCGCCGCGCACAACGAGCTCGTGGCGAGCGCCTGGGCCACCAAGATCGCCCACGAGGTCGACCCCGAGAACAAGGTGGGCTGCATGCTCGCCGCGGGAAGCTACTACCCCTACTCCTGCCGTCCCGAGGACGTCCGCGCCGCGCAGCTCAAGAACCAGGAGGACTTCTTCTTCGTGGACGTGCAGGCGCGCGGCCGCTATCCCGGCTACGCCCTCAGGATGCTCGAGCGCGAGGGCATCGACGTGGGCATGACCGCCGAGGACGAGCGCATCCTCGCCGAGAACACCGTCGACTTCGTCTCGTTCAGCTACTACTCCTCGCGCTGCGCCGCGGGCGACCCCGACTCCGTGGGCGGCATCGCCGAGGGGAACGCCTTCGCCGGCGTGGAGAACCCCTACGTGCGCAAGAGCGACTGGGGCTGGGTCATCGACCCGCTGGGCTTCCGCATCACGATCAACGACCTCTGGGACCGCTACCAGAAGCCGCTCTTCGTGGTCGAGAACGGCCTCGGCGCCCATGACGAGGTGCTCCCCGACGGCACGATCGAGGACGACTACCGCATCGCCTACCTGCGCGAGCACATCGAGGCCATGCGCGACGCCATCGAGCAGGACGGCGTCGAGATGCTCGGCTACACCACCTGGGGGCCAATCGACCTCGTGAGCGCAGGCTCCGGCGAGATGGAGAAGCGCTACGGCTTCATCTACGTCGACCGCGACAACCTGGGGCGCGGCACGCTCGAGCGCAGGCGCAAGAAGAGCTTCTACTGGTACCGACAGGTCATCGCCACCAACGGAGGCGACCTGGGCTAGCCGCCCGGGCAACATCCCTAAGGAGAGACTCATGGCAGGAAAGTACGACGATCTGGCCAGGTCCATACTCGAGAACGTGGGCGGCGCCGAGAACGTCACGAGCGTCGCGCACTGCATCACGCGCGTGCGCTTCAAGCTCAAGGACGAGTCGCGCGCCAACACGCCCAAGATCGAGGCCCTGAAGGGCGTCATCCAGGTCATCCAGGCCAACGGCCAGTACCAGGTGGTCGTGGGCAACATCGTGGAGGACGTCTACGACGCGGTCCTGGAGGCCGGCGGGCTTGCGGGCGGCGGCAGCGCCGCCGAGGACGAGCCTGAGGGCGAGAAGACCGTGGCGTCGGTCATCATCGACCTCATCTCGGGCATCTTCCAGCCCATCCTGGGACCGCTCGCCGCCGCGGGCATCATGAAGGGGCTTCTCGCCCTCTTCACCTACTTCGTCCCGGACTTTGCCAACGACGGCCTCTACACGCTGCTCTACACCGTGGCGGACGGCTTCTTCTACTTCCTCCCCGTCGCCCTGGCGTTCAGCGCCGCGCGCAAGTTCCGCATGAACGAGTTCACCGGCGTGGCGATAGGCGTGGCGCTCGTCTACCCGACGATGGTCGCCCTGACCTCGGGCGAGGTCCTCGGCAGCATCGACCTCGGCGTCGCCGGCACGTTCTCGTGGTACGCAACCGCCCTCGGGATCCCCATCATCATGCCCGCCTCGGGCTACGCGAGCTCGGTGATTCCCGTCCTTCTCATGGTGTGGTTCGGCTCGCTCGTGGAGCGCTGGCTCAAGGGCTGGATGCCGGCGGCGCTCAAGATGTTCCTCGTCCCGCTCGCCACGATGACGGTCTCCATCGTCCTGGGCTACCTCGTCATCGGCCCGGTGGCCACCCTCATCACCAACCTGCTGAGCGCGGCGTTCTCGTTCATCTTCCAGCTCCCCGTGGTGGGCGCGGTCCTGGGCAGCGCCCTGGTCGGCGGGCTCTGGATGTGCCTCGTCATCTTTGGCTTCCACTGGAGCCTCATCCCCATCTCCATCATGAACCTGAACACCCTCGGCCACGACTACGTGCTCGCCGCCACCATCGGGCACGGGTTCGCGCTCGGCGCGGTCATCTTCGCCATGTACCTCAGGAACAGGGACGAGCGCTTCCGCGGCATCGCCCTCCCCGCGATGATCTCCGCGTTCTTCTTCGGCGTCACCGAGCCGGGCATCTACGGCGTCGCCCTCCCCAACAAGCGCGCGTTCGTCGTGGCGTGCCTGAGCTCCGCCGTGGGCGGCGCCATCGTGGGGATGACGGGCGCCCTCATGTACATCTCGGGCGGGCTCGGCGTCTTCAACCTGCTCAACTTCATCGACGAGACCCCCGGCGGCGTCGGGATCTCCCACATGGTCTTCGCGATCGTCGCCTCGCTCGTCTCGGCGGTCCTGGCCTTCGTCGTCGAGTTCGTTACCTACCGGCCTGATGCCGAGGAGGGCGCGCCCGAGCTCGCGCCCGTCCAGACCGAGTACGAGCGCGGCACCGTCTGCTCCCCCGTCACCGGCTCCGTGGTCCAGCTCTCCGAGACCGCCGATCCCGTGTTCTCCTCCGGGGCGATGGGCGCCGGCGTCGCCGTGAGCCCCGCCGAGGAGACGGTCTTCTCGCCGGTCTCCGGCACCGTGCTCTCCGCCATGCCGCACGCCGTGGGCATCCTCGCCGACGACGGCTCCGAGGTACTCGTGCACGTGGGCATCGACACGGTGGAGATGGCCGGTGACGGCCTGACCTGCCACGTCCAGCAGGACGCCCGCGTGACGGCGGGAGACCCCATCGTGACCTTCTCCAAGGCCAAGGTCGCCGCGGCGGGAAAGCAGGACACGGTCTTCGTCATCGTGACCAACGCCGACGACTTCGCCTCCGTCCAGCCGCGCGAGGACGGTCCCGTCACCGCCGGCAGCCCGGTCATCCGCGTGACGCGCTAGCCTCCCGGCGCGTCCATCCCCTCCTGGCCCCGCCGGTCTCCCCCACCGGCGGGGCCCTTCTGTGGGTGGCCCCGCCCCGGCGGCGCTCCCCGCACCGCGCGCGCCGCCGTTGGCCGAGAAGGGCGCGAGGCAGGCGGCACGGGCTTTCCCGACGGGCGATAATGGGCATGGAATCGATTTCGTACACAACCGAAAGGATCACTCATGTTCTCTGTCTCCGCACTGGGAGAGCTCCTCATCGACTTCACCGACGCCGGCACGTCCGAGGGCGGCCAGCAGCTGTTCGAGCGCAACGCCGGAGGCGCGCCCGCCAACGTGCTCGTGGCCCTGCAGAAGCTCGGGCACAGGACGGCGTTTCTCGGCAAGGTGGGCGACGACATGCACGGCGCGTTCCTGCGCGCCACGCTCGAGGCCAACGGCATCGACACCACGGGCCTGATCAGCGACCCGGACGCCTTCACCACGCTCGCCTTCGTCGCCCTCTCCGCAAACGGCGAGCGCGAGTTCTCCTTCGCGCGCAAGCCCGGCGCGGACACCCGCATCACCGCGGACGAGCTCGCCCGCGACGTGATCGGCGACTCGCGCGTCTTCCACGTGGGCTCGCTCTCGCTCACCGACGAGCCCGCACGCTCCGCCACGCTCGCCGCCCTCGACGCCGCGCGCGAGGCCGGTTGCGTCCTCTCCTACGACCCCAACTACCGCGCGAACCTCTGGCCGAGCGTCGACGCGGCCGTGGCGCAGATGCGCTCCGTGGTGGGCAGGATGGACCTCATGAAGCTCTCGGACGAGGAGTGCGAGCTGCTCACCGGCGAGAAGGACCCGCGCGCCGCGGCCGACGCGCTGCTCGGAGCCGGGCCCAAGGTCGTTGCCGTGACGCTCGGCGCAGGCGGCGCCTACGTGGCCTGCGCCGACGGCGGGCGCGAGGTCGCGGGCTTCCCCGCCGAGGCCGTTGACGCCACGGGCGCCGGCGACTCGTTCTGGGGCGGCTTCCTCGCCGGCTTCTGCGAGAGCGGCCTCGCGCCGGCCGACGTCACCGCAGACGACGCCGCCGGCTTCGCGCGCCTCGGCAACGCCGTGGCGTCGCTGTGCGTCCGCAGGCGCGGCGCCATCCCCGCCATGCCGGAGCGCGAGCAGGTCATGGAGCTCCTGGGCGCCTAGCGGCGCGGGCGCGGGCGAGAAGATCGACGTCCCGGGGCGGGACGGCGGGCGGGACCCCTCGCGCGCCGCCCCGCCCCTCCCCTGCTGCCGGTGACCGCGCGGCCGCGTCGCGCGCGCCCTACCGCCCGGCGATGCACGCGCGACGCTCGTCGCTTTCCCGGCGCCGCGGGGACGCGCGGGGATTAGGGTTTGTGAGGATGGGCACCCACAGCCTCGACCCCCGAGAGGACCCCATGCTCGAGATACCCCGTGACATCACGGACCCGCTGGGCCTGCACGTCCAGCTCGCGGTGCTGCTCGCCAGCGAGGCGCAGCGCTGGCGCAGCCGCGTGACGCTCGAGCACGCGGGGCGCGTCGTCGACGCCTCGCAGGCGATGGACCTCATGATGCTCGGGATCAGGAGCGGCGAGCACGTGGTGGTGCGCGTGGAGGGCCCTGACGAGGCGACCGCCTCGGCCGCGCTCGGGCGCATCGTCGCCACGTTCTAGTCTAGCCGCACGCCCCTCAGCGCACGTACGGGCCGAGCGCCTCCCGCCAGCGACCGACCAGCCGCTCGAGCGACCACGCCGCGTTGGCCGGGCTCGTGGACGGAAGCACCTCGGCCGCCACGCCGAGCCGCGCCTCGAGCCAGCGCCGGTACAGCCGGCCGGCCGTTCCCCCGTTGCAGAGCACCGCCTCGACGGGCGCCACGGCAAGCACGCGCGCGACGTCGTTGGGGACCACGTGGCGTATGGAGGCGTCCGACGAGCCGCGGATGTCGCAGCTCCCGACCACGTCCCAGAGCGCGATCCCGTGGCGCAGCAGCAGGGCGCGCTTGGCGGCCACGTCGTCGTCCGCGGGGACCGGCTCGCCCACCACGGACGCGACCACGCGCCAGAAGCGGTTGCGCGGGTTGCCGTAGTAGAAGCGCGCCTCGCGGCTCGCCGCCGAGGGCAGCGATCCCAGCACGAGCACGCGGCACGCGTCGTCGAAGACCGGGTCAAAGGCGTGGTGTATGCGCTCGTAGTCTGCCATGCGCCCATGGTAGCGCAAGGTCGCGCGGCGAGGTCCTTCTCGCCCGCAAGCGCCCTACCCGCGCACGCGCGACTCGAGCCTCCGGTACATGAGGCCGCCCGCAAGCGCGAGCGCCACGGCCACCGCGAGCGACACGGCCGCCACGGCGTAGTTGCCGTCCCCGAAGGCCGACGCGGCGACCGTCGAGGTCACGATCGAGGGGATGCGCCCGAGGGTCACGATGCCCAGCACCGGCAGGAAGCGCATCCTCGTGAGGCCGGCGAAGTAGGTGAGGAAGTCCTTGGGCGTGCCGGGGATCAGGAAGACCACGAGCATCACGAGCTCGAGGCGCCGCGCGTCGGCGAGCCAGCCAAAGCGCTCGAGGCACGACCGGTCGAAGAACAGCCCCACGAGCGACCAGCCCCACCGCCGCACCGCCCAGTAGATGGCGCTCGAGGCCAGGGCGGAGGCGGCCAGGCACACGAGCGTCCCCTCCCAGAGGCCGAAGGCGTAGCCGCTCGCCAGCTCGACGGGCTCCCCGGGCAGGAACGCCAGCACGATCTGCAGCGCGTTGACCCCCACCATCACCAGGCGCGAGAGCAGCGCGTGCTCCGCCACGAAGGCCCGCACCGCCCTCGGGTCGCTGACCCAGGCGTAGAGCCCCGGCAGCCAGCGCCACGACGCAACGGCCACCACCACGGCCACGGCGAGAAGGGCCCCGATCGCCACGACCCTCCTGCGCGCGCGGCGCGCCTCGTCCCTCTCGGCCATGCTCACACCCCCCACGTCCAGGCGCGCGGTCACGCGCGCCCCCGTCTTCCCCGTTTGCCAGCTCGAGCGCGCCGCCCGAGGGGCGGGGCCGCTTGGTCGCAGACCATGATGCCATGCGTTTGTCGACATTCTTCCAACGTCGGGCGGACCCTTTCAGGAGGCTTACACGAAGCCTGCGGCCGTGACGGACGCCGCCGGGCTACCTGCGCGCCCTTCTCGCCACCATGGCGAGCGCTGCGGCGAGAAGGGCGATGAGGGCCTGGTAGGCCACCAGCTCGCCCGCGGCTCGCAGGAGCCCGGCGAGCCCCCGGTGCCTCCTCCCGCTCCCCGCGCGCGTGTCCACGCCGCCTCCTAGAGGGTGGAGGCGTGGGCCAGCATCAGGAGCGCCACGGTGCCGATCGCGATCGAGACCACCAGGCAGCAGAGAAGGACGACCCTCTCGGAACCCCGTGTCATCATGCCAGCCTCCCGTCCGTCGCCTCGCGCGCCCCGCGGCGGGCGGCGCGCGAGTCGCCGACGACGCCGCCCTGCGGGACA
The DNA here is from genome assembly GCF_002160255.1 of Olsenella sp. An188. Lineage (GTDB taxonomy): Bacteria > Actinomycetota > Coriobacteriia > Coriobacteriales > Atopobiaceae > Thermophilibacter > Thermophilibacter avistercoris. The sequence goes on from NZ_NFKF01000008.1 coordinate 107,466, forward strand.
CGCACGATTGTCCCCGCTCTGGCGCCGCGTGCCCATCGATTGGGCTTACGCTCGGGTGACGCTTTGGTAAGGTGGGCGCGCGCCGCACCTCCAAGGATGCGACGCGCGCGTAACGAAAACCTAACGGTTCTCTTAAGTTTGTCTGAAGACTCGGCGCGGGGCGGGAGGCGCGCCGGGCCGGGGGCGCGCGGGACGCCTAGCGGCGGATCTCGCTCAGGGCCACGCGCACGGCCTCGTCCTCGTCGTCGGTCACCACGACGAGCTCCGGGTCGAGCGGGGAGATCGCACCCGCCTCGAGGACCGTGCCCTCGAGCCAGTCCATGAGGCCGCGCCAGTACTCGGTGCCGAACAGCACCACCGGCGTGCGCGCCACCTTGTGCGTCTGCACGAGGGTGAGCAGCTCGAAGGCCTCGTCGAGCGTGCCGAAGCCGCCCGGGAAGATGATCGCGCCGCTGGAGTACTTGACGAACATCGTCTTGCGCACGAAGAAGTAGCGGAAGGTCATGCCGAGGTTGACCCACTTGTTGATGCCCTGCTCGTGCGGCAGCTCGATCCCCAGGCCCACGGACTTGCCGCCCGCCTTGGCCGCCCCGCAGTTGACGGCCTCCATGATGCCGGGGCCGCCGCCGGTGATCACGGCCACGCCGGCCTCCGCGAGCTTGCGGCCCACGTGGCGCGCGGCGCGATACATCGGGTCGGTGCGCGGCGTGCGGGCCGAGCCGAAGCAGGTCACGGCCGGCCCCAGCTCCGCGAGCGCGCCGAAGCCGTCCACGAACTCGGCCTGGATGCGCAGGACGCGCCAGGGGTCCATGTGCAGCCAGTCGGTGGACTCCTCCGGGGCGAGCAGGTTGCCGGTCGTGGTGTCGGAGGGGATCATCGGCCCGCGCATGATCACGGGGCCGCGGTGGTAGGTGGTGCCGAGGGGCTCGTCGTGGCTCTCGGCCGGGGTCTTCTCGTCTGCCATGGTCGTCCTTTCGTCAGGGGCACAACGCTACGCGCGCCGCGTCAGCGGCGGGTAAGCGAGGCATATCCGTTGTGTACCCATTTGCGGGGCGCGCGGAGCGCGGGGCGCGGCGCGGGCCCCGTTTCGCCCGCGAGGTCCGCGCCTCCCGCGAGCCCACCATGCGGCCCCGCGCCTCCCGAAAGGCCCGTTTCGCCCAAAACGGCGTGCGATTGGGCGGCATCTTTGATATGACGCACGCCCGCGCATCAAAGATGACGCCCAATCGCGGGGGGTACGTGGCACCACACGCATAAAACGACGAGAAGAACGTCGAGAGGAGACGCCATATATCAAGGATGCCACCCAATCGCACGGGGTTTGCGCCGCAGGGGGCATCGGGAGATGCGCGGGACACCCCCAACACCCAATCGCACGCGTTTCGTGGCACCTGCCCGGCGCGCGCCCCGGCCCGGGCGAGCGCGGCCACCCAGCTCCAGTTCTGGGTGAGAGCGGCCGCCCAGTTCCGGGTCTGGGCGGATAAACGGCCGCCCAGTTCCGGTTCTGGGTCGAGGCGCTCTCCCAGTTCCGGAACTGGGGCGACCTCGGCGGCGGCGCGCCCCATGCGCCCGCGGGTGCAGAGGGCTACGCTCCCCCGAAGTGCTCCGGGGACTCGATGCCGTAGAGGGTCACGGGCAGCGCGACCTGGCCCTCGTCCACGTACGAGACGACCCACGTGGTGCCTACCTTGATGCCGCTCACTCCAGTAAGCAGCTCGGAGCAGCCCAGCGTTCCGGTGGAGCCCGCGGGTATCTGGCCGCGGCGGTGTCCCCCGAGCTCGCCGTCGACGACCTCCACCTCCAGGGCCTGGGCCTCCTCGTCGCGCGCAGTCACCCGAACCCAGAGGTAGGCCAGGTCGGACTCGGCCGGAGCGGTAGCGTCGGGCGCGGCGGCATCGGTACCGGCGCTCCCCAGGGCCATCGCGCCAGCCCAGGCCACCGCCGCGACCACGAGCAGCGCAAGCGCCGCCCGCAGCATCCGCGTTCTTCTCGCCAGCGTCATGAGAGCTCCTTTACGAGTCTGATGCGGGAAGGCCCCGCCGAGCCCGCCACTCTTCCTCCAGCAGCCAGGTCATCTGGCCGAGCGGCGGATCGGCCCGCTCGTACCAGTCCGGGCGAAGGTCGTCGTCCGCGCACGCGTCGGCAATCATGGCATCCAGGCAGGCTCCTGACGCGGTCGCATCGCCTTCCAGCAGGTAGACGCAGTCGTTTCGACGCACGCTGAGAAAGCCCCGCGGCGCGACGCCCTGCGCGGCCAGGCGCTCCGCATAGCGCGCGAGCGGGGGCGCCAGCCAGGCGCCCAGCGCCACGAGCACGGCGGCGGAGACGGCAAGTCCGAGCTTGGTTCTTCTCGCCAGCGCCATGGGGGCTCCTTCCGCAGGTGGTGGAACCATCGTAGCGCCTAGGATGAGTGGCGGGAGGCGACAACGGGCCGCGAGCCTCCGTACGGCCCCGCGTCTCCCGCGAGCCCCGTTTTGCCCGAAACAGCGTGCGACTGGGTGGCATCCTTGATATGGCGGGCGCCCGCGCATCAAGGATGCCACCCAGTCGCAGGGAAAACGCGGCCCTAGGCGCAAAAAGTGGCGAGAAGAACGTCGCATGACCGCGCCCGACATCAAAGATGCCACCCAGTCGCGCCGGGTTTGCGCCGTGGGGGCGCCGGCCGGGACGCACGGACGACGAAACGCCCAACCGCACGCGTTTTGTGGCACCCGGCGCGGCCCCGCCCGGCACGCACCTGGCGCCGCTTCCCGCCCGGCCTCGCGCCGCGGGGGCGCGAGGCGATGAAAGCCGCACGTTCTTCTCGCCGACGCGCACGCGCGCTACGCGAGGCCGAGCGCCATCCCCGCGAGCCGCACCACGAGCGCCACGACCCACGCCACGCCGCACTGCATGGCGATGACCGCCCACATCATCTTCGTCCCCAGCTCGTTTCTCACCGCGGAGACCGCCGCCACGCACGGCGTGTAGAGCAGCGTGAACACCAGGAACACGAAGGCCGTGAGCGGCGTGAAGAGCCCGGCCAGGCCCGCCGTTGACCCGCCGAGCAGAACCGTCAGCGTGGCCACGACGTTCTCCTTGGCGCCAAAGCCCGCCGCGAGCGCCGCCGAGGCCTGCCACGTGCCAAAGCCGAGCGGGGCAAAGACGGGCGCGAGAAGGGCGCCCAGCGCGGCGAGCATGCTCGCGCTCTGGTCGTCGACCACGTTGAGGCGCAGGTCGAAGGTCTGCAGGAACCAGATCACCACGCTCGCCACGAAGATGATCGTGAACGCCTTGGTGGCGAACCCCTTGGCCTTGTCCCAGGCCAGCCGCAGCGTGGTCTTGGCGCTCGGCAGGCGGTAGTTGGGCAGCTCCATCACAAACGGAACCGGGTCGCCGCGGAAGGCCGTGCGCTTGAGCACGAGCGCCACGAGCACGCCCACCACCATGCCCAGCAGGTACATGCCGATCATGACCAGCGGCGCGTGGTCCGGGAAGAACGCGGCCGAGAAGAGCGCGTAGACCGGCAGCTTGGCCGAGCAGCTCATGAACGGGGTGAGCATCACCGTCATCTTGCGGTCGTGCTCGGAGGGCAGCGTGCGCGTGGCCATGATCGCCGGCACCGAGCAGCCGAAGCCGATGAGCATGGGCACGAAGCTGCGCCCGGAGAGGCCGAGCTTGCGCAGCAGCCGGTCCATCACGAAGGCCACGCGCGCCATGTAGCCGGAGTCCTCGAGCACGCTGAGCAGGATGAACAGCACCACGATGATCGGCAGGAACGAGAGCACGCTGCCCACGCCCGCGAAGACGCCGTCGATCACGAGGGCGTGCACCACGGGATTCAGGCCGAAGGCGGCAAGCGCCGCGTCGACCTGCGCGGTGACCCACTGGATCCCCAGGTCGAGAAGGTCGGAGAGCCGCTGGCCCACCACGTCGAAGGTCAGCCAGAACACGAGCGCCATGATCGCCACAAAGACGGGCAGCGCGGTGTACTTGCCCGTGAGCACGCGGTCGACCGCCACCGAGCGCGCGTGCTCGCGGCTCTCGCGCGGGTGCACCACGCACCCGGCGCAGACCCCCTCGATGAACGAGAAGCGCATGTCGGCCAGCGCGGCCATGCGGTCGCGCCCGGACTCCCCCTCCATCTGGGAGATGATGTGCTCGATGGCCTCGAGCTCGTTTTCGTCCAGCGCGAGGGCGTCCGCGACGAGGCGGTCCCCCTCGATGAGCTTGGTCGCGGCAAAGCGCACCGGGACGTGCGCGGCCTCGGCGTGGTCGGCCACGAGGTGCGCCACGGCGTGGATGCAGCGGTGCAGGGCGCCCCCGTCGGCGCCGTCCGCCGCGCAGAAGTCGATGCGGCCGGGGCGCTCCTGGCCGCGCGCGACCGTGAGCACGTGGTCCACGAGCTCGGAGATGCCGTCGCCGCGCGCCGCCGAGATGGGCACCACCGGGATGCCGAGCGCCGCCTCGAGCGCGTTGACGTCGATGGTGCCGCCGTTGGCCGCGACCTCGTCCATCATGTTGAGCGCGAGCACCATGGGGCGGTCGAGCTCCATGAGCTGCAGCGTGAGGTAGAGGTTGCGCTCGATGTTGGTGGCGTCCACGATGTCGATGATCGCGTCGGGGCGCTCCTCGAGGATGAAGCGGCGGCTCACCACCTCCTCGCTCGTGTACGGGGACAGCGAGTAGATCCCGGGGAGGTCGGTGACCGTGACCTCGGCGTGGCCGCGCACCTGGCCGTCCTTGCGGTCCACGGTGACGCCGGGGAAGTTGCCCACGTGCTGGTTGGAGCCCGTGAGCTGGTTGAACAGCGTGGTCTTGCCGCAGTTCTGGTTGCCGGCGAGCGCCAGCGTGAGCGGGGTCCCCTCGGGGATGGCGCGCCCGCCGCGGCGCGGGCGCGCGGGGCTCTCGCCGAGCGCCGGGTGCGCGGAGCGTCCGGTGCCCGCCGGCTCGTCTCGCCGGGCGTGCGCGTCGTGGACGTCCGTGAGCGCGATGCGGGCCGCGTCGTCGCGGCGCAGCGTGAGCTCGTAGCCGCGCAGCCGGATCTCGAGCGGGTCGCCCATGGGGGCCACCTTGACCATCGTGACCTCGGTGCCGGGCGTGAGGCCCATGTCGAGGATGTGCTGCCTGAGCGACGCCTCCCCGCAGTCCACCGACGCCACGATGGCGTCCTTGCCTATCTCCAGCTCGTCCAGCGTCATGCGCGTCCTCCCCACCGAGTTTGCCGTGGCTCATTTTAGCGCGTAACGGCCGGGTGCACGCCGGCCCGGGCGAGAAGTGCCTGCGCTAGAATGGCCGAAGGACCCGAAGGAGGCCCCATGAACGTGCTCGTCCTGCTGCCCGTCAGCGCCGCCCAGCGCGCCCGCCTCGAGGACGCCGCGCCGGGCGCGACCTTCGCCTACGCCACCGCCGCCGACGCCATGGACGAGCAGGTGGCCGCGGCCGAGGTCATCGTGGGCAACCTGCCTCCCGCGCGCCTCGCCTGCGCCCGAGGCCTGCGCCTGCTGCAGCTCAACTCGGCCGGCTATGACGACTACCTCGCCGCGGGCGCGCTGCCCGCGGGCGCGATGCTCGCCTCGGCCTCGGGCGCCTACGGCCAGGCCGTCTCCGAGCACATGCTCGCGATGCTCCTTTCCATGATGAAGCGCCTGCCCGCCTACCGCGACGCCCAGCGCGCGCACGAGTGGGTCGACCTCGGGAGCGTGACCTCGCTTTCCGGCGCGCGCGTGCTCGTCCTGGGGGCCGGCGACATCGGCACGCACTTCGCGCGGCTCTGCGCGTCGCTCGGGGCCCGCGTCACCGGCGTGCGCCGGCGCCCCTCGGAGCCTCACGCTCCCTTCTCGGCGATGGGCACCTTCGACGAGCTGCCCGGGCTGCTGCCGCAGGCAGACGTCGTCGCGTCCGTGCTGCCGAGCGCGCCCGGGACGCGCCGCCTCGCCGACGCGGCGTTCTTCTCGGCCATGCGCGGCGGAGCGTTCTTCGTGAACGCGGGCCGCGGCGACCTCGTGGTTGCCGAGGACCTCGTGGCGGCGCTCGAGTCCGGGCACCTGGCGGGCGCGGCGCTCGACGTCACCGACCCCGAGCCGCTGCCGGCCGACCACCCGCTGTGGGACGCGCCCGGCGCGATCGTGACGCCGCACGTCTCGGGCTGGTACCACCTGCCGGTCACGCTCGACAACATCGTGGGGATCGCGGCGGACAACCTGGCGCGCCTCGCGCGCGGCGAGAAGCCCCGCAACCTCGTGGAGCGATAGCGCCGCGCGCTACAGGCGCCCCGCCACGGCGTGGGCCGCGACGAGCGCGACGCCGGCAGATAAAGTTAGCCTAAGTTCACTCTTATCGCAAGCACGGACGCGCAGCCGCGAGCTGTAGGCACCAAACGACGCTTCGGCGTCAAAAAGTGTCGCTTCGCGCCTACGGCTGGCCCGCGTAGGCACGAAGCGACACATTGGCGGCTCAAACTGACGCCCGGCTCCTACGATTGGCGCGCGGTCGGCCGGGCCCGACCCTACTCCCTGGCGAGAAACGCCACGCCGAGCGCGCCCGGACCGCAGTGGGAGGTGATGACGTTGCCGGTGTCGTACCACTCGACCTGCTCGAAGCCGAGCTCGCGGGCGTGGTCGGCCACCAGGCGCTGAACCTGCTCGGGCAGCCCGGGGCTCTTCACGAAGACCACGCGCCCGCGGTCGAACTCCTCGCGCAGCGCGAGGTAGTCGACGAGCGCGACCGCCGCCGAGCCCATCGAGCCGCGCAGCTTCTTCGTTGCCACGAGCTTGCCGTCGACGAGCTCGACCACCGGCTTGATCTTGAGGAGCGTCGCGCCGAGAAACGCCACGTTGGAGAGGCGGCCGCCCGCGCGCAGGTAGCCCAGGTCCCCGGGGAGGAACGCCATGCGGGTGCGCGCGGCGACGCCCTCGGCGAAGGCGCGCGCCTCCTCGGGCGTGGCCTCCGGGTGCTCGCGGACCCAGGCGGCCACGAGGCGGACCACGAGGCCCTGTCCGATGGTCACGTGCCGGGTGTCGAGCGTGGTCACGTAGTCGCGCCCCTCGGCCGCCGCGAGCGCGGACTCGAGCGAGCAGGTGGTCACGGCGGAGTAGGCGACGTGGAGGATCTGCGCCTCGGGGTCGGCCTCGTGGATGCGGTCGAAGGCCACCTGGAAGTCGTGCGGGGTGCAGCCGCTCGTGCGCGGCAGCACGCCGAGCTGGCGGCACTGCTCGAGCATCTCGGCCGGCGAGATCTCCCCGTCGTCCAGGGTCTTCTCGCCCACGCTCACGTGCATCGGGACGAGGGTGACGCCAAGCTCGGCGGCCTCGGCGGCGGGGATGTCGCAGCCGGTCTCGGCGGTGATGACGATTCTGGGCATGGCTTCCTCCAAACGGCTCCGACTCGTCGGCACCGCGTCGCGGCGCACGCATGCACATTGTAGCCGCCCGCGCCCTCCCGTCCCGCGGGCGCGGGCCCTTATCGGCGACCGTCCCTTTTCGCAGACGCGACACAACTTGCGGCGGCAAATGTGAGATTCTAGTAAGGTTACTATTCGCGCGGCGCTGTCCGCAGTTTTGGAGAGGGGCGGCATGTATCTCGAGCGTATCGAATCTCCTGACGACGTGCGGGCCCTCCCCAGCTCCGCCCTGCCGGGCCTGTGCGACGAGATCCGACGCGCCGTCATCTCCAGCTCCGCCGCCGTCGGCGGCCACCTCGGGTCGAACCTCGCCGTCGTCGAGCTGACGGTGGCGCTGCACCGCGTCTTTAAGAGCCCGCGGGACAAGATCGTCTTTGACGTCTCGCACCAGACCTACGCCCACAAGATGCTCACCGGGCGCGCGCGGGCCTTCACGGACCCCGAGCGCTACGGGCGCGTCTCGGGCTTCGCCAGCCCCAACGAGTCCAAGCACGACCTCTTCTCCATGGGCCACACGTCCACCTCGGTGAGCCTCGCCTGCGGCCTTGCCGCCGCGCGGGACCTCGCCGGCGAGAAGTACGACGTGGTGGCGGTCATCGGCGACGGCTCGCTCTCGGGCGGGCTCGCCTTCGAGGGGCTCGACAACGCCGCCGAGCTGGGAAGCGGCCTGATCGTCGTCGTGAACGACAACGAGTGGTCCATCGCGCCCAACCACGGCGGCATCTACCGCAACCTCGCCGAGCTGCGCGCGAGCCGCGGCGCCTGCGAGCGCAACGTCTTCAGGGCGCTTGGGCTCGACTACCGCTACCTCGAGGACGGCCACGACGTGGCGGCGCTCGAGGCGGCGCTCTCCGAGCTGCGCGGGACCGACCACCCCGTGGTCCTCCACGTGCACACCAGGAAGGGCCACGGCTACGCGCCGGCCGAGGGAGACCCCGAGCTCTGGCACCACGCCGCCCCCTTCGACGTGGCGACGGGGACGCAGGGCGGCGCGGGCGGCGAGGACTACGCCTCCATCACCGGCGCCTTCCTCTCCGAGCGCATGGAGCGGGACCCGCGCGTGGTGGCCGTGAGCGCCGCGACCCCCTACATCATGGGCTTCACGCCCGAGCTGCGCGAGCGGGCGGGCCGGCGCTTCGTGGACGTGGGGATCGCCGAGGAGCACGCCGTCACCTGCCTGGCGGGCCTGGCCCGCGGCGGGGCGCGCCCCGTGCTCGGCATCTACGGCACCTTCCTGCAGCGTGCCTACGACGAGCTCTGGCACGACCTCTGCCTCAACGCGTCGCCGGCCACCATCCTGGTCTTCGGCTCCTCCGCCTACGGCACCACCGACGCGACCCACCTGAGCTTCTTCGACATCCCCCTGCTCGCCGACATGCCGGGGCTCACCTACCTCGCCCCCACCTGCCGCGAGGAGTACCTCGACATGCTCTCCTGGTCGCTCGCGTGGGAGCACGGCCCCGTTGCCGTGCGCGTCCCGGCCGCCGGGGTCGTCTCCCGACCGGGCTTCGAGCGCGCCGCGAGCTACGAGCGGGGCTGGGAGGTCGCGCGCGCCGGTGCGGACGTCGCGGTCCTCGCGCTCGGAGACCTCTTCCCGCTCGGCGAGGAGATCGCCGACGAGCTCGCCGGGCGAGGCGTGGCGCGCGCCACGCTCGTGAACCCGCGACGCGCGACCGCGCCCAAGACGGACCTCGTGGCCGGGCTCGCCCGCGACCACCGCCTCGTCGTGACGCTCGAGGACGGCGTGGTCGACGGCGGCTTTGGCGAGCGCTGCGCGCGCATCCTCGCCCGCGAGGGCGACGTCCGCGTGCGCTGCTACGGGCTCCCGTGCGCCTTCCCGGACCGCTACGACCCTGCCTCGCTGCTCGAGAGCTGCGGCATGACGGTCGAGGGCGTCTGCGACGACGTGGAGCGTGCGCTCGGGCGATAGCCGCCCGCGGCGCGGGGCCGTGCCGGGCGCGTGGCGCCTCCCCTACTGCGTGACGCCCTCGTCGCGCAGCTCGGTGCGAAGCCGCGAGAGCGAGACGGGCGTCATGCCGAGCAGCGACGCCACGTACTTGTTGGGCACCATGTCGATCACGCCGGGGTACTTCTCGAGGAACCACAGGTAGCGGTCGCGACCGCGCTTCTGCGACACGAGCCTGCGGACCTCCCAGTGCTCGCGCCACGCCTGGCGGAGCACCTGGATGTAGAGGTGGTTCGCCGCGAGGCTCGTCTGGAGCAGCTCGTCGACGAGCGCCACGCTCACGCCGACGACCTCCCCCTCGCTGAGCATCTCGACCGTAGAGGTGGACGGCCCGTCGAAGTCGACGCTCGGCACGAGGACCGAGCCCGGCCTGAAGACGATGCAGTCCGTGATCTCGCGCCCCTCCGCGTCGACCGAGAAGCTGCGCCCCAGCCCCGAGACGAGGAAGTTGACCATGGTCTGGGCGGATCCTGCCTCGACCACCCGATCGCCCTTGCGGAGCTTCCTCCCCAGCGCGTTCGAGCAGAACGCCCAGAGAAGGCTCTCGTCCGTGATGCCAACAACGTCTCTGAAGAAAGACTCGTACTCCATGGTCAGCCCCCTCACGTCTTGTGCGTAGACGATTCTACTCCACGCCGTCGGGCTCGATCGGCTCCTCGACCGGCGGCCGGCCCTCGACGGGGTCGGGGGAGCCGAGGGCCGTCCCCTCGGCGGCGAGCGAGCGCGCCTCCGCGAACTTCTCGCGCATCGTGGGGTTCTTCCAGGTGAGCTTGCGGATGGTGAGCTCCTCCGCCTTCTTGTTGGCCAGGCGCAGCTGGTTCTCGGACGAGGTGAGGTTCTCCTTGACCTTCTGCAGGTGCGAGATGGTCTTGTCGATCTCCTCTATCGCGGCCTGGAACCTCCTGCTCGCGGCGTCGTAGTTCTTGCCGAAGCGGGCCTTGAAGTCCTCGAGCGCGTCTTCGAAGTGCGTGATGTCGATGTTCTGCTGCCGGGTCTGCGCAAGCTCGCGGCGCCAGGAGTGCGCGTTCTCCGCGGCGTTTCTCAGCAGCGTAATCATGGGGATGAAGAACTGCGGGCGGATCACGTACATCTTCTCGTACTCGTAGGAGACGTCCACGATGCCGGCGTTGTAGAGCTCGCTGTCTGGCTCGAGCAGCGAGACGAGCACCGCGTACTCGCAGCCCTTGTTGCGCCGGTCGCGGTCGAGCTTCTTGAAGAAGTCGGCGTTCTTGTGGCGGTTGCGCGAGGACGAGTCCTCCTCCTCGTTCTTCATCTCGAACATGATGGAGACGACCTCGACGCCGTCCGCGTCGACCTCGCGGAAGACGTAGTCGCCCTTCGAGCCGTCCACGACCTCGTTGTCCTTGTGGAACTCGGCCCCGCGGAAGCCGAGGCTGCGCCAGCGGTTGAACTCCATCTCGCAGTGCTGCTCGAGCGACTCTCCCACGAGCTTGGTGGACAGGCGCGAGCGCTGGTTGCGCAGGCGCTCGATCTCGTCCTCGCGGTCGCGGATGGTCTGGTCCTTGTGGGTGGCGAGCTCGCTCATCTGCTGGCGCAGCGAGGCCTCCACCTGCTCGCGCTCGAGCCGGGCGGCGCGCAGGTCCCCCTCGAGCTCGGCGATGCGCTGCCCCTGCTCCCCGGTGGCCTGCGTCACGGCCAGCGTCTTCTCCGCGGCAAAGGCCTCCTCGCGCGCGCTCGCGGCGGCCTCGAGCTCGGCGATGCGCCGCCGCCCCTCGGCGAGGCGCTCCGCGAGGTCCCTCTCGGCCGAGGCCTTGGCAAGCTCGAGCGCGTCCGAGGCAGCCTTGACCTGGGCCTTCAGCCGCTCGATCTGGGCGTCGCGCCCCGCCGCGTCCGCCTGGGCCTCCTGCCGGGCGCGCGCCACGGCCGCCTCGACGGCGCTGGCGCGCTCGCGCTCGGCCAGGAGGGCGCGCTCCTCGAGCTCGCGCCTGAACTCGGCGTCCCTCACCTGCCGCACGATCTCGGCGTACTCAGTCTCGTCAACCTGGAAGACCTCTCCGCAGTGCGGGCACCTGATCTCGCTCATCGCGTCCCTCCGTTCTCTCGGTCTCACAAGGGTACCCGTCCCACCGGACAGAAATTGCCGAGAAGTGCGGACGGCCCGACGTTCTTCTCGCCCGTACGCGCACAGGTGCGGGCTGGGATGCCGCGGCAGGCCGCACTCGACGAGTGCGGGCGAGAAGTGCGGGCATCGAGTGCGTGCACGGCACGCGAGGAGGGCCCCGCGACACCCGCCGCGGGGCCCTCCCGAGTCGCTCGCCCTTCTCGCCGGAAGCGCTACCTCCCGCCGAAGGGGCTGTACTGCTGCTCCTGGTACTGCTGGTAGAGGTCGATCAGGTCCTGGAGCGAGATGTCCTGGCCGTTGATCTGGACCGTGTCCTCCCGCTGGTTCTGCTGCTCCTGCTGGAGGGACTCGTCGGAGCCGAGCGTCACGTCGAAGGTCATCTCCTGGCTGCCGCGCACGACCGTCACCTGGACGGTCTCGCCGATGCTGTGCGAGCGCACCGCGAGGATGGCGTCGTCGGCGGAGGTGACCTGGGCGTCGCCGATCCGGGTGATCACGTCGCCCGCCTCGATGCCCGCGGTGTCGGCGGGGCTGCCCTCGGTGACCTCGACCACGTAGGCGCCCTCGCTCACGGCCAGGTTGTTCTGGTAGGCTGTCTGGTTGTTGACCGTCTGCATGGACAGGCCGATGTAGGCGTGCGTCACGGTCTCGCCGGCGATGACCTTGTCGGCGATCTCGGTGGCGTAGTCCGACGGGATCGCGTAGCCGATGCCCGCGAAGCTCTGCGTGTCGGAGCTGTAGAGCGTGCAGATGCCCACGAGCTGGCCCTGGGAGTTGACGAGCGCGCCGCCGGAGTTGCCGGGGTTGATCGTGGCGTCGGTCTGGATGAGGTTGGTGTAGAGGGTGTTGCCCGAGGTGTTCTCGAGCAGCGTGTTGCGCGAGAGGGCGCTCACGATGCCCTGCGACACGGAGTTCTCGAGGCCAAACGGGCTGCCCACGCTCATCACCCAGTCGCCGACCTGCAACTCGGAGGAGTCGCCCACCTCGATCGGCGTCACCTCGGCGTCGCCGAAGTCGGCGTGGATGACCGCGATGTCGCTCGAGGCGTCGGTGCCCACGAGCTCGGCGTCGTAGGTGTTGCCGTCGGCGGTGGTGACCTGGATGGACTGCGCGTCCTCGATCACGTGGTTGTTGGTGATGATGTTGCCGTCCGTGTCGTAGACCACGCCCGAGCCGGACCCGGAGCCGTCGGCGAACGTGCAGTACACGGTGACCACCGAGGGCGAGGCCTTGGCGGCGACGGCGTTGGCGGTCGAGGTGTCCTCGTCGCTGGGGTCGATCGTGATGGCCTGGCCGGAGCTCCCCGACGTGACCTGGGTCCCGGTCGGTCCCACCACCCCCGTGGCGAGAAGAACGCCGGTGAGCGCGGCGGCACCCACCACGCCGCCGAGGAGCCCGGCCACCACGGCGCGCACGGTGCGGCGCGGCTTGCGCGCGCCCTCGCCCTCCCAGCCCTCGGCGGCGTGGGCGGCGCGCTCGGACTCGGACGCGCCCGCGGCGCCGGTCGTGCCCGCGGCGCCGGTCGTGCCCGCGGCACCCTCGCCCGGGATCGGCGGGACGCTGACGGTGGGGCGCACCTCGGTCGGCTCGGACCCGGTCGCGCCGGTGCCCTGGCCCTGCTCGGGTGACTCGCTGGTTCTGGGGTCAAACGGGTAGTCGCTCATGTTCTTGCCTCTCCACTGGCCGCGCCTCCCGCGCGGCACCTTGTATGCCGCTTGGGAATGTACCCCGGGCGGGTCGGGGCAAACCGAGCCCCCGCAAACGCCACCGCGCCGGCACGATGCTTTCCGGTTTCTGAAAACGCGCGCGGCCCCGCACGCCGGGGACGCGTCGCCCGCGGCGGCGCGGGGTCCCGGGCGCAGGTCCTTCTCGCCGGCAGGACGGCCTAGATGCGGAAGAGGTAGCCCACGCCGCGGATGGTGACGATGTGGCTCGCCACCTGCGGGCCCACCTTGGAGCGCACGCGGCGGATGTGGACGTCCACGGTGCGGGTGCCGCCGCAGTACTCGAAGCCCCAGACGCGGTGCAGCAGCGTCTCGCGCGAGTAGGCGCGGCTCGGGTGCGTGGCCAGGAAGGAGAGCAGCGAGTACTCCATGAGCGTCAGGTCGACGGGCTTCTCGTCGATGTAGACCTGGTAGGTGGCGAGGTTGATGGTCATGTTGTCCACCGTCACCAGGTCGGCGGGGGCACTCTCCTCGCCCGGCCACAGAAGCAGCGTGCAGCGCAGCTCGAACTCGGCGGAGCCGGCGGTGGAGAGGATGAAGTCGTTGGTGCCCTGCGTGGGCATGTGGAGGGTGGCGAGCTTGTCCGGGTCCTGGACGAGCAGCATGGGGATGAAGCCGTTGTCCGCGACGAAGGAGTCGACGGCGTTGAGGCTGTCCTGGCTCATTCCCTCGCCGTCCAGAATCACGAGGTCGAACTCGTGGCCGGAGGAGACGGCCTGCGAGAAGGTCTCCTCGTTGGCGAGCGCGATGGACACGTCGATCGCGTGCGAGAGCTCGCGCATGCGGTCGTGCAGCCGCGTGGTTGCGGACATGAGCAGGATGTTCTTGTGATGCATCCGGTCGACCCCCCAAATTTGGACGCATGTATTGGGTCACATTACCACATACGCCCCCGCCTCAACGGGGGCACAGGGGCATTTCCTCAAATGAAGCGCAGCTCGCGGGGTGTTCCAGGGGGTCGCTTAACCTAACGGAAATCTTACGTCGCACGAGTTTTCGCAGCTCAGGGGCCAAGCGTGCAGCAGCGCACGCGCCGGCGAGAAGAACCTCGGGCCTAGTAGGGTTTTCATACGCACTCGACTGCGTACCAAAGCGGTCCCGGAGCCTCTTTCGGCCCGCATTTCCGCGTTTGCTACGCAGTCAAGTGCGTACGAAACGCCCGGGGACGCCTGGGACGCGGCGTCGCCCCAGGCGCCTACTTGATCGAGCCCAAAAACTCCGCGGTGCGCGCGTTCTCCGGGTGGTCGAAGACCTTCTCGGGAAGACCCTGCTCCACCACGACGCCCTCCTCCATGAAGACCACGCGGTCGGCCACGTCGCGCGCGAAGCCCATCTCGTGGGTCACGACGATCATGGTCATGCCGGAGTTCTCGGCGAGGTCGCGCATGACGTCGAGGACGCCGCGCACGAGCTCGGGGTCGAGCGCGGAGGTCGGCTCGTCGAACAGCAGCACGTTGGGGTGCATGGCAACGGCGCGCGCGATGGCGACGCGCTGCTGCTGGCCGCCGGAGAGCTGCGCGGGCTTGAAGTCGGCGCGGTCGGCCAGGCCCACGGCGGCGAGCTGCTTCATCGCCTCGGCCTCGGCCTCCTCCCTGCTCTTCTTGAGCACCTTCGTCTGGCCGATCATGACGTTCTCCTTGGCCGTGAGGTGCGGGAAGAGGTTGAACTGCTGGAACACCATGCCCACGTCGCGGCGCAGCTTGTTGACGTCCGCGGCGCTCTTGCCGGTGATCTCGTCGTCCTCGATGAGGATGTGGCCGGCGCTCGGCGTCTCGAGCAGGTTGATGCAGCGCAGCATCGTGGACTTGCCCGAGCCCGACGGGCCGAGGACCACCACGACCTCGCCCGGCCAGACGTTGAGGTTCACGTCCTTGAGCACGAGCGTGTCGTCGAAGCTCTTGTTGAGGTGCTCGATGCGCACGATCGGGTGCTCGCCGGGCGTGAACGCGTGGCTCGTGAGCCCCTGGTCGGCCTCGTAGGCGATCGCGGCGGCCTCGTCGGCGGGAAGGGCCGGCGGGACCTCGATCGAGTGTGAGCGGCGGTGCAGCTTAGCAGCCATCGGCGGCGACCTCCTTCGGCGTGGCGAGAAGAGCCTGCGGCTCGGCGGGGGCGTCCTTCTCGGCGTCTGTGGACACGAGCTCGTCGGCGTTGTCGGCGATCTGGGCGCGCCTCTTGGGGCGCGGGCCGCCGCCGCGCTCGGAGCGGGCGATGTTCTCCTCGACGATGCCCACGACCTTGATGAGCGGCAGCGTCACGATGAGGTAGAAGATGCCGGCGGCCACGTACGGGGTGATGTTGCCCGTGACGGTGGTGAGGTTCTTGGAGAACATCATGAGCTCCATGACGCCCACCGAGGAGAGCAGCGAGGTGTCCTTGAACGCGGTGATGAAGTCGCTCGTGACCGTGGGGATCACGCGACGCACGGTCTGCGGCAGGATGATGGTGAACATCGTCTGCACGTAGTTCATGCCGAGCGAGCTCGCGGCCTCGTACTGGCCCTGCGGGATGGACTGGATGCCCGCACGGAAGATCTCGGCGAGGTAGGCCGAGGAGTTGACGGCCATGACGATGATGCCGAGCAGGTTGTTGTCGATGTTGATGCCCATCATCGGCAGGCCGAAGAACATGATGTAGATCTGGAGGAACAGCGGCGTTCCGCGCAGCACGTTGATGTAGACCACGGCCACGGCGCGCACGACGCGCCACTTCGAGATCTTGAGCATCGCGAACAGCAGGCCGAGCGCGATGGCAAACGGGTAGGCCGCCACCACGATGCCCAGGCACAAGATCCAGCCCGGCGCGAGCGAGGCGAACGACGTCACGAGCAGCTGCGGGCGCAGGAACATGCCGAGGAACTGGTTGGAGTTCCAGGCGTCGACCCAGGGCTGCCCGTCGAGCCAGTTGACGAGCGACTGCAGCGGCGTGTTGGCGATCGTGGAGATGGGCGCGGAGTCAGAGAGCTCGTGGGTGCCGTCGGCCGCCTCGTAGCTGCCGGAGACCACGACGTCGCCGCCCGCGGACGGGAACTGCATGTTCGTGATCTCGAGGCGCAGGAGCGAGCCGGCCGGGATGGCCAGGTCAAAGCTCACCGTGATGGAGCTGCCCGCGGGGACGGCCTCGCCGGTGACGTCCATGCGGCTGAGCCCGTCAAGCGCGGTGATGCGCGTCGTGGAGTGGTCGAACGTGGCCCCCTCGGGCAGCGTCAGCGTGACGGAGGTGACCTCCTCGCCCTCCTCGACCGTGCCCTCCCAGGTGAGGCGCGTGTCCATGCCGCCGATCACGCCGTCGCCGCCGTCCTCGTTGGGACGCGCGGTGGCCTTCTCGGTGGTGAGCGCCTGAGCGGGCCGCGGTGCCGCGAGCGCGAAGACGCCCGTGAGCGCCAGGGCGAGCGCGACGAGAAGTGCCCCCCGTCTGTGCTGCATGCTTCCTCCTTGGTGATGCGAGGGGACGGCCCCCTCGCATCATTTTCCGCTTCACGCGGCCGAGCGGGGCGCCCGGCACCTCTCGCCGCGCGCCCCGCCCCAGCCGCAGGTTCTTGTCGCTAGATCTCGGTGGTGCCGAACCACTTCTGCTTGATCTCGTCCATCGTGCCGTCCTCCTCGACCTGGGCGAGGGCGTCGTTGATGGCGGCCAGCAGGCCCGGGTTGTCCTTGCTGACGGCGATGCCGTACTGCTCGCCGGTGGGGATCTCCTCGACGACCTCGAGGTCGGAGAAGGACTCGGCGATCATGTTCTGGGCAACGGGCAGGTCGATGACCATGGCGTTGTAGAGGCCCGTGGAGATGCCCATGAGGGCGGCCGTGACGTCGGCCAGCGGCACCTTGGTGGCGTTGGGCAGGTTCTCGGAGATCCACTCGTCACCGGTGGTGCCGGTCTGGCAGGCGACCTGCATGCCCTCGGCGTTGAGGCTCTCGGAGTCCAGGCCGGAGCCGGCGGCGGCCACGATGCCCTGGTTGGAGTTGAGGTAGGGGTCGGAGAAGTCGACCTCCTCGAGACGCTCGTCGCTGATCGTCATGCCGGCGATGCAGATGTCGGCCTTGCCGCCCTGCTTGATGGTGGGCACGAGCGTGTCGAAGGCCTGGTTGGGCAGCCACTCGCAGGTGAGGCCCATCTTCTCGGCGATGGCGTTGGAGAGGTCCACGTCAAAGCCCACGGTGGTGCCGTCCTCGTCGATGTACTCGAACGGCGAGAAGCCCAGCTCGGCCACGTTGGTGAGCACGCCCTCCTTCACGAGGGTGTAGGAGGCCTCGTCTGCGGCGGCGTCGTCGCCGGTGGTGGCGTCGGCGGCCGGCTCCTGGGTGTCGTTGGAGCAGCCGGCGAGAAGCGCCGCGGAGCCCGCAAGGCCGAGGGTGGCGACGAAGTTGCGCCTGTTCATGATGGTCATTTCTTTCCTCCCGTTATCTGTCTGCGGCTTGGAGCCGCCCTTTCCGCGGTGATCGGTGCGCGACCGGGGTGCCCCCGGGCCCGCTAGAGCTCGGTTCCGAACCACTTGACCTCGAGCTCGGAGACGGTTCCCTCCTCCTCGAGCTCGGCCAGCGCGCCGTTGATGGCCTCGGTGAGGCCGGGGTTGTCCTTGTTGACGGCGATGCCGTACTGCTCGCCCGTGGGGATCTCGATGGCGACCTGGCAGTCGGTGAACGAGTTGTTGCAGAGGTAGCTCATGACGGGCAGGTCGGCCACGGCGGCGGCGTAGAGCCCGGTCTGCACGCCGGTCACGGCGACCACGGGGTCGTCGAGCGCCACGATCTCGGCGTTGGGCAGGTTCTCCTCGGCCCAGGAGGCGCCGGTCGTGCCGGCCTGCACGGCCACCTTGGTGCCCTCGACGTTGAGGGCCTCCTCGGTCACGGCGACCGCGTCGGCGCGCGTCACGAGGCCCTGGTTGGAGTCCATGTAGGAGTCGGTGAAGTCGACCTGCTCCCAGCGCTCGTCGGTGATGGTGATGTTGGAGACGCCCACGTCGGCGCGACCGCCCTGCTCGATGAGCGGGATGATGGTGTCGAACTTCATCGCGGGCAGGACCTCGCACTCGAGCCCGAGCTTGTCCGCCACGGCGTTGATGAGGTCGATCTCAAAGCCCTGGGCCTCGCCCGTGGACTCGTCCACGTAGTCGAGCGGCGCGTTGGCCAGGTCGGAGGCCACGATGATCTTGCCGTCCTCGACGAGCGTGTAGGCTGCGGGGTCGGCGGAGTCGCCGCCGGTCGCGGGGGTGCTTGTCTGCCCTCCCCCGCTGCAACCCGCGATAGACACGGCAAGTGCGCAGGCAACGACGAGGCCGCCCGCGATCCGGCTGGAGAGCTTCATGTGAGGGTCCTTCCCCCGATGCTTTGGCGCGTGGTCACGCCCTTTCCCGACAGAGGGCACGGGGTCTTCCCCGTGTCGAGGCGCGCACGCCTCGCCTGTCGCCAAGCAGTTAGTTTGGTCCAAGCCAGCTTGACAGAACCTTGACACGCCGTTTCTTAACAAGATTGACATGCGGGCCGGCGTTCTTCTCGCCCGTGCGCGCCTCCCGTAGGCACGGGACGACACTTTCAGCGAGAAGAACGTCGGCAGGCGCCTACGCCCCGCCTCATGTAGGAGCGGGCCGACACTTCCCGCGAGAAAAGTGTCGGCCCGCTCCTACGGTTATGTCAGATGCGGCGGCGCCTGGCCGCGCGCGCCCTACACGCCGCCGTAGTAGTGCTCGCGCTCCCAGTCGGTCACGGACGTGCAGAACTCGCCCCACTCGCGGCGCTTCTCGCGCACGAAGTAGGTGAAGATGTGCTCGCCGAGGACCTCGCGCATGAGCTCGGACTCCTCGAAGCGGTCGATCGCCTCGCCGAGGGTGCGCGGCAGGCGGCAGATTCCGCGCGCGGCGAGCTCGCGGTCGCAGGCGGAGAAGGTGTCGCAGGTGGACTCCTCCGGCAGCGGCAGCTCCTCCTCGATGCCGCGCAGGCCGGCCGCGATGGTGACGGCGAGCGCGAGGTAGGGGTTGGCCGTGGGGTCGGGACTGCGCAGCTCCAGGCGGGTGGCGATGTGCTTGCCCGGCTTGTGCGTGGGGATGCGCACGAGCGCGGAGCGGTTCTTGCGGCCCCAGGTGGCGTGCGTGGGGACCTCGCCGGTGGAGATGAAGCGCTTGTAGGAGTTGACCGTCGGGTTGGTCACGAGGGTGAACTCCGGCGCGTACTTGAGCAGGCCCGCCACGTAGTGCTGCGCGATCTCGGAGAGGTGCGCGGGGTGGAACTCCTTGGGCGCCCAGAAGAGGTTCTCGCCGTCGTGGTCGAGCAGCGACTGGTAGAGGAACATGGCCGAGCCCGGGGCCGTGGCGATGGGCTTGGGCATGAAGGAGGCGAACATGCCCTGCTGGGCGGCCTCCTGCTTGATCACGAGGCGCGCCGTCATGATGTTGTCGGCGCAGCTCACGGCCTCGGTGAAGCGCAGCTCGACGCCGTTTTGCGACGGGCCGGCCGCGTGGTAGGAGTACTGCACCGGGATGGACATCTTCTCAAGGGTGAGGGTGGTCTGGCGGCGCAGGTCGTGGGCGGTGTCCATCGGCGTGAGGTCAAAGTAGCCCGCCGTGTCGAGCGGCACCGGGTCGAGGTCGTTGTCGAAGTAGAAGTACTCGATCTTGGGCCCCACGTTGGGAACGAAGCCCTGCTCGTCCGCCTTGGTGAAGACGTTGAGCAGGCAGCGGCGCGGGTCGCCCTCAAAGGGCTCGCGGCTCGGCGTGAACACGTTGCAGAAGACGCGCGCCACGCCCGACTCGCTCGGACGCCACGGGAGCAGCTGGAAGGTCGCCGGGTCCGGGAACGCCAGCATGTCCGACTCCTCGAGCGAGGCAAAGCCGTCGACCGCGGAGCCGTCGAAGCCGATGCCCTCCTCGAAGGCCTCCTCCAGCTCCTCGGGCGAGATGGCAAAGGACTTGAGGTTCCCGAGCACGTCGGTGAACCACAGCCTCACGAAGCGGATGTCGCGCTCCTCGACGGTGCGCAGGACGAAGTCGATGTCTTTCTCGCTGCTCATGTGTAGATCCCCCGGTCAATCGGCTCGGGCTCCTTATCCCGGCTAGGTTCTCACATGAGTGTTTCGCGCCTGTTTCCCACAGGGGGAAGAAGATCCGGGGGCGAGAAGAACCTCGAGGC
>NZ_NFKF01000009.1 GCF_002160255.1 Olsenella sp. An188
GGCCGCCACGGGGGCAGCGGGGGCGGGCGCCGGCGCCGCCACGGGGGCCGCCGCGCCGCACTCGAGCTCGACGGCAGAGCCGTCGGACTCCTCGACGCGCACGCGGGTGAGGCCGTGGCTTCTCATGATGTCCGCGATCTGGGAGATCTTCTCAGAGTCCATGCTAGCTCCTCTCCACGGCGCGCAGCGCCAGCGCGGCGTTGTGGCCGCCAAAGCCGAGGTTCGTGGAGAGAGCCCAGGTGAGCTGGCACTCCACCGCCTCGTTGGGCGTGTAGTCGAGGTCGCACTCCGGGTCGGGGGTGCGGTAGTTGATCGTGGGCGGCACGACGCCGTTCTCGAGCGCCAGGGCGCAGGCCATGGCCTCAACGGCACCCGTGGCGCCGATCATGTGCCCGGTCATCGACTTGGTGGACGAGATGTGAGCGGCGCGGGCGGCCTCCTCGCCGAGGGCGCGCTTGAAGCCGAGCGTCTCGGAGGCGTCGTTGAGCTTGGTGGAGGTGCCGTGCGCGTTGATGTAGAGGCCCTCCTCCGGCTTGACGCCGCCCTCCTCCACCGCCTGGCGGATGGCGCGCGCGATGCCGCCGGCCTCGGGGTCGGGGCTCGTGATGTGGTGGGCGTCGTCGGTGTTGCCGTAGCCCACGACCTCGGCGTAGATGTGGGCGCCGCGAGCCACGGCGTGCTCCCACTCCTCGAGCACGAGCACGCAGGCGCCCTCGCCCATCACGAAGCCGTTGCGGTCGGCGTCGAAGGGGCGGCAGGCCGTGGCGGGGTCGGGGTTGGTGGTGAGGGCGCGGCAGCTCGTGAAGCCGGCGACGGACTCCGGCATGACGGCGGCCTCGGAGCCGCCGGCCAGGATCGCGTCCGCATAGCCGTGCTTGATGGCGCGGAAGGCCTCGCCCACGGCGTGGGCCGAGGTGGCGCAGGCGGTGACGACGGGCAGCGTGGGGCCGTAGGCCTTGTGACGGATAGCGATGTTGCCGGACGCCATGTTCGCGATCATCATCGTGATCATGAACGGGGAGGCGCGGCGCGGGCCGCGCTCGGCGATGGTGTGGACGTTGTCGGCGAAGGCCTGGATGCCGCCCACGCCCGAGCCCACGTAGACGCCCAGCCGCTCGTGGTCCACCGCGCCCTCGGCGTCGAGGCCGGAGTCGGCCATGGCCTCGTCGGAGGCCACGAGCGCGTAGAGCACGTAGGGGTCCTGGTGCGCGGCGTCCTGCCTGCCGAGAAGCGCCACGGCGTCGAAGTCCTTGACCTCGGCGGCCACCTTGACCTTGAAGTTCTCGGTGTCGAAGTGGGTGATGGGGCCGATGCCGCACTTCCCCGCGACCATGGCCTCCCAGGTCTCCTTGGCGGTGTTGCCGAGCGGCGTCACCGCCCCGATGCCGGTGATTGCTACCCTGTGTTCCATCTCGTCTCCCAACGATGACGCGAAGGGACGGTCCCCTCGCATCATTTTCTATTGGCCCAAGCGGGGACGACCCCCCTTCGGGCCAGCTGCTTACATCGCCATGCCGCCGTCGACGCGAATGACCTCGCCGGTCACGTACGAGGCGGCTTCGCTCACGAGGAAGCGGGCGACGGCGGCCACCTCGTCTGCGCTCGCGAGGCGGCCGAGCGGGATCTGCTTCTCGTAGCCCTCGCGAACCCCCTCGGCAAGCACCGCGGTCATGTCCGTCTCGACGAAGCCCGGGGCGATGGCGTTGACCGTCACGCCGCGCGGCGCGAGCTCGCGCGCCACGGACTTGGTCATGCCGATGAGGCCCGCCTTCGAGGCCGCGTAGTTGGCCTGGCCGGCGTTGCCCATGAGGCCCACGACCGAGGCCATGTTCACGACGCGGCCGCCGCGCTGGCGCATGAAGCCGCGGGTGAGGGCGCGCGTCATGTGGAAGGCGCCCTTGAGGTTGACGTCGATGACGCGGGCAAAGTCCTCGTCGCTCATGCGCACGAGCAGGCCGTCGCGCGTGACGCCCGCGTTGTTGACGAGCGCCCACACGGAGCCGAAGTCGGCGAGAACCGCGTCCACCGTTGCCTTGACGGCCTCGGCGTCCGAGACGTCGCAGCGGTAGGCGCGCGCGGTCGCGCCGGCGGCCTCGCAGGCGGCGACGGCCTCGGCGGCCGCGGCCTCGTTGCCCGCATAGACGAGCGCGAGGTCAAAGCCGTCGGCGGCGAGCCCCTCGGCGACGGCGCGCCCGATGCCGCGGGACGCGCCCGTCACGAGGGCCACGCGACGGCTGGCGTCGCGCTCAAGGGTTCCGGTCTTCTCGGCCATCTAGTCCTCCTTGGCAGGGTCGAGCGCGGCGAGAACCGCCTCGAGCTGCTCGACGGTCTCGCACGGCAGCGCCGTGACGTTCTCGAGCGTGCGGGTCACGAGGCCCGTGAGCGTCTTGCCGGGCCCCACCTCGACGAAGGTGTCCACGCCCATGGCCGCCATGGCCTCGAGGGTGCGGACCCACTGCACGGGGTTGGCCACCTGGCTGGCGAGAAGCGCCACGCGCGCCTCCTCGTCGGCCGGGTAGGCCTCGGCGGTGCGGTTGGCGATTACGGGGACGCCCGGCTCGGCCGGCGCGTGCCCGTCCGCGAGGTAGGCGGCCAGGCCGCGCTCCGCCTCGGCCATGAACGGGCTGTGGAAGGCGCCCGAGACGGCCACCTTCATCGCACGTCCCTTGGCCTCCTTCACGAGCGCGTCGAGCTTCTCGCATGCCTCGGCCGTGCCGGCAACGACGGTCTGCAGCGGGCTGTTGTAGTTCACGGGCCAGGCGTCGCCCGCCTCGGCGGCCAGGCGCTCCACGGTGGGGGCGTCGAGCTTCACCACGGCGCGCATGGCGCCGGGGTTCTTCTCGGCGGCGTCCGCCATGAGCTCGGCGCGGTGGCACACGAGCTCGAAGCCCCGCTCGTCGCTGTAGGCGCCGGCAAACGTGAGGGCGGCGACCTCGCCCAGCGAGAAGCCCGCCACCACGTCCGGGCGCACGCCGCGGGCCTCGAGGGCGCGGGCGGCGGCGAGGTCGGCAGCAAAGACGCACGGCTGGGTGTTGATGGTCTGCGCCAGCTCCTCCTTGGTGCCGGAGAGGCACTGCTCGGTGGTGCCGGGGCGCACGGCGTCGGCCGCCTCGAAGACGGCACGCGCCGCGGGCTCGGACTCGATGAGGTCCGCGCACATGCCGGGGTGCTGGGCACCCTGGCCGGCGAAGAGGAACGCTACCTTACCCATTGGTTCGCCCCCGCCAGGACCTTCTCGGCGCCGTTCACGAGGTCGTCCACGATCTCGAGCGCGCTCTGGCGCTCCTTCACCATGCCGGCGATCTGGCCGCACAGGAACGAGCCGTGCTCGTAGTCGCCCTCCTTGGCCGCCTTGCGCAGCGCGCCCGTGCCGAAGGCGTTGAGCTCGTCGACCGAGGCGCCCTCGGACTCCATCTTGAAGTAGGCGTTGGAGAACGGGTTCTTGAGGGCGCGCACGGGGTGGCCGGTGGAGCGGCCGGTGGCGCGGGTGGAGATGTCGTTGGCCTTGAGGACCATGTCCTTGTACTGGTCGGACACGGTGCACTCGTCGGCCACGAGGAAGCGCGTCCCCACCTGGACGCCCACGGCGCCGAGCATGAGGGCGGCGGCCACGCCGCGCCCGTCGGCGATGCCGCCGGCGGCGATCACGGGGATCTTCACGGCGTCGACGACCTGCGGCACGAGGGCCATCGTGGTGGTCTCGCCGATGTGGCCGCCGGACTCGGTGCCCTCTGCCACGACGGCGACGGCGCCGGCGCGGGCCACGAGCTTGGCCATCGCGACGGAGGCCACCACGGGGATGACCTTGATGCCGGCCGCGTTCCAGGCCTTCATGTACTTCGTGGGGTTGCCGGCGCCCGTCACGACGACGGGCACGTGCTCGTCCACGACGACCTGGGCCACCTCGTCGGCGAACGGGCTCATGAGCATCACGTTCACGCCGAAGGGCTTGTCGGTCTTCTCGCGCAGCTCGTGAATCTGGTCGCGCAGCCAGTCGGCGTTGGCGTTCATGGCCGCGATGATGCCCAGGCCGCCAGCCTCGGAGACCGCCGCGGCCAGGGACGCGTCGGCGATCCAGGCCATCCCGCCCTGGAAGACGGGCTTCTCGATGCCGAGAAGGTCACAGATGGGGGTGCGCAGCATGACTAGTTCTCCAGGAGGGAGTCGACCATCTCGACGAACTCGCCGATGGTGGCGGGGTTGGACTCGGCGTCGATCTCGATGCCGAACTCGTCCTCGCAGGCCATGACGGCCTCGACGGTGGCGAGGCTGTCGAGGCCGACCTCGGCGAGCGTGGTCTCGGGGGTCATCTCGACGTCGTCGAGGCCGCCCTGCTCGCGGACGATCGCGCACACGCGCTCAAAGGTGCTCTGGTCTGCCATGGTGGTTCTCCTTCTTTTCCATGCGCCCGGCGGGCGCTCCAATGGACGGTGGTCGATGGCCGGGGTCGGCTGCCGCCTAGCCCCAGTGCAGGAGCATGGCCCCGACGTCGAGGCCCGCCCCGAATCCAACGAGGGCAACGAGCTGGCCCGCCTCGAGCTCGCCCGCGCGGGCGAGGCGGTCGAGGGCGAGCGGGATGCACGCGCTCGAGATGTTGCCCGTCTCCGAGAGGGCTCGGGCGACCTTGGCGTCGTCGATGCCGAGGCGCGCCACCCCCGAGGAGAGAATGCGCTCGTTGGCCTGGTGGAACACGAAGTGGTCGATGTCGTCGATCGCGACGTGGGCCTCCTCGCAGAGGGTGCGCACGGAGTCGACGATCGCGTTGACGCCAAACTTGAAGACGCGGCGCCCCTCCATGGAGAGGACGCTCGCGGCACGCTCGGTCTCGTCGTAGGGGGACGAGCCGGCGATGCCCGGGACGTGGAGGATCTCCACGGCGGGCTCGGTGGTGAGGCTCGTGGCAAGCGGGCTCTCGCCGCCCGCGGCCAGGACCGCCGCGGCGGCGCCGTCGCCGAACAGGACGCACGTGGCGCGGTCCTGCCAGTCGACCACGCGGCTCATCTTCTCCGCGGCGACCACGAGCACGCGCTCGGCGCGCCCGCGCGCGAACCAGCCGTCAGCGACGTCGAGCGCGAAGACGAAGCCCGCGCAGGCGGCGGAGACGTCGAAGGCCGGGCACGAGGCGCCGAGGCCCTCGGCGACCGCGCAGGCCTGAGCCGGGATGAGGTGGTCGCCGCTCGTGGTCGAGCAGATGATGAGGTCGAGCTGGCCGGGCGTCACGCCGGACGCGTCGAGCGCGCGGCGGCACGCCTCGAGGGAGAGGTCGTCGAGGGTCTCCGTGGTGCAGATGCGCCGGCTCGCGATGCCGGTGCGCGGGAAGATCCACTCGTCGGAGGTGTCCAGAAACTCGGAGAGGTCGTCGTTGGTGACCGAGCGTGCCGGAAGCGCCGACCCCGTGCCCAGTATGCGGAATCCCAACCTGCCCGCCTTCCGTCGTGGTTGTTAACGAGTCAACATCTCTTAGGTAGGCTAGTCAATGTGCGCGCGCTGAAGGCGTTCTTTCTTCAGCTTCTCCATTTTGCCACGATGTCTCCACATGGGGAATGCTCTCTGTGGCCCATACGGTGGGCGGCGCATCGGCGGGGCGCACGGCACGCCGCTTAAAGATCCGGGGTTATGGCAGCATGCGTTGCGACGACGCTTAAAGATCCGGGGTTGTGGCAGCCCCGTCCCCTCCCCGTGACGACCTGGCGATAAGAACGCCCAGGTAGTGGCCACTCCCCGAGGTTCTTCTCGCCGCATGGGGGCGCTCTGGGAGCGCCCGCCCTGCCACAACCCCGGATTTCTAAGCAACTTGGAACGGCCGATTGCCATAACCCCGGATTGTTAAGCAACAGGCGGGGCTTCACCGGCGCGCATGCCGCACAACCTCCCTAGAATGGACCAATATCGCCACGAGAGGAGGGCTATGCGGCATCTGCCCATCAAGACGCTCGACGAGGTCGACTCCACCAACGACGTTGCGCTCGCCGCCGGTCGCGACGGCGCGCCGCACGGGTGGGCCGTCGCGGCGCGGCGCCAGACAGCCGGGCGCGGGCGGCGCGGCCACGTCTGGGAGTCGCCGGAGGGAAACCTCTACCTCTCGGTTCTGCTGCGCCCCCAGGTGGCGCCGACGCGCCTCCCGGGGCTCGCCGCAGCCTGCGGACTCGGCGTGCTCGACGGCCTGAAGGCGCTCGGCGTTGCAAACGAGGCCCAGCTCAAGTGGCCCAACGACCTGCTCGCGCGCGGGCGCAAGCTCGCGGGGATCCTCGTGGAGGTCGGACGCGACGGGCGGGGCGGGGCCTTCGCCGTCTGCGGGGTCGGCGTCAACGTCGGGGGCGCCCCGCGCGACCTGGGAGCGATCGCGCTTGCCGAGCTGGCCGCCGGGGCCGCGCCTTCCTTCACGTCCCTTGCGGAGGCGCTGCGCGGCGGCGTGGTCGCGCGCGTGGGGTCCTGGGCCTCCTCGGGCGGTGACCGCCCGCTCGACGGAGTCCGCGAGGCCTACCTGGAGCGGCTCGCCTGGCGGGGCGAGGAGGTCGTGGCCCGGTCGCCGGACGGCTCCGAGCTCGCGCGCGGCACACTCGAGACCGTGGACGCCTGGGGCCGCGCGGTTCTTCTCGCCCCGGACGGGATCCGGGTGCCCGTCTCGGCCGAGCAGGCCTCCCTGCGCCCCGCGTGACAGTTAGGGCAGGGCAAGCCACCCCAACTGCGACGGGCGCCGACCCCCGAGGGAGCCGGCGCCCGGTCAAGCGCTTCTAGCGAGAAGGGCTACTCGCCGTCGTGCTCGCTCTCCTGACGGACCACCTGGGAGAGGAGGTCATCGAGGGAGCCGAGGTCCTCGTTGATGATGTCGGAGTCGCCGCCGGCGGACTCGGTGCCGCCGATCAGCTCGTCATCGTCAAAGTGGTGCGTGGACGGCGCGGCCGTGCCGAGCATGATGTCGGCGTCGGCGTCAGGCGAGAAGACCATGTTGAGCAGCTGGGAGAGATCCTCGCTGTCGGCCTCGTCGTTGTCCGGCTCCAGGATGTAGAGCAGCCCGCGAGCCTCGAGGCCGTCGCGCAGCTCCTCAATCGCCTTGGCGCCGATGCCGTCGATGCGCAGCAGGTCGTCCTCGGTCTTGCCGATGAGGTCGCCCACGGTCTCGATGCCCACCTCGCTGAACTTGTTGGTCCAGCGCTGCGAGACGCCGAGGTCGTCGAAGAGGTAGAGCTTGGCGTCCTCGCTGGAGAGCGTGCGGCCGTTCTTGGAGTACACGCCGCCGAAGCCGTAGTCGTCGCCGACCCAGTCGAGCTGCTTGGGAAGCTGCTCCTCGATGCCCTTGAGCTCGTCGGGAGCCCACTCGGGCAGGCTCTTGGCAAGCGGGCTCGTGGGGCCGTCGATCTTCGTGCCGTGGTAGGTGAGCTCGACGTTGTTGTACGCGTCGAGGCCCGTGCCGGCCGGGATCTGCTTGCCCACGATGACGTTGGACTTGAGGTCGAGCAGGTGGTCCACGTCACCCTCGATGGCGGCCTCGGTGAGGACGCCGGCGGTGCGGATGAACGAGGCGCTGGAGAGCCAGGAGTCGATGCTCGAGGCAACCTTGAGCGTGCCCAGGATGACGGGCTCGGCCTCGGGCGGCGTGCCGCCGGCGAGGGTGACGTTGCGCACCGTGTCGGCGAAGACGTAGCGGTCGACGTACTGGCCGAGCAGGTACTGGGAGTCGCCGGGGTTGGTCACCTGGACGCGACGCAGCATCTGGCGAGCGATGACCTCGATGTGCTTGTCGTTGAGGTCGACGCCCTGGCTGGTGTAGACGTCCTTGACCGACTCGACGAAGGTGTGCATCGTCGACTCGATGTCGGTCAGGCGGCGCAGCTTGCGGAAGTTGACGAAGCCGCGGGTGATCTGGTCGCCGGCGCGCACCTCGACGTTGTCCTCGACGCCCGGCATGAAGCGCACGGACGCGGGGACGCGCCACTCCTCGATGACGCGGGACTGGTCCTCGGGGTCAACGATGCGCAGGAGGTACTCGGCCTGCTCCGGCGTGATGCGCAGGAGGCCGGACACCGGCGCGAGGTCGGCCTCGCGGCCGAGGATCTTCTCGTTGACGTTGCCGACGACGTCGAACATGCGGGCGACCGTCGGGAGGCCCTGCGTGATGTCGTCGGCGCCCGCGACGCCGCCGGAGTGAATCGTGCGCATCGTGAGCTGGGTGCCCGGCTCGCCGATCGACTGGGCCGCGATGATGCCCACGGCCGTGCCGATGTTGACGGGACGGCGCGTGGAGAGGTCCCAGCCGTAGCACTTCTGGCAGACGCCGTACTTGGACTTGCAGGTCAGCAGCGCGCGGAGCTCGACCTTCTTGAGGCCGTGCTCGACGAGCATCTCGAGGTCGTCCTTGGACTCCACGTAGGCGTCCTTGGCGATAAGAACCTCGCCGGTGGCGGGGTCGCAGATGTCGTTCAGGGCGCAGCGGCCGATGAGGTCGGTGTCGACGGAGGTCTGGCCCGGCTTGATGAGCGGGTAGGTGACGCCCTCGTCGGTGCCGCAGTCCTCCTCGCGGACGATGACGTCCTGGGCCACGTCGACCAGACGACGGGTCAGGTAGCCGGAGTCGGAGGTGTGGGAGGCCGTGTCGACGAGGCCCTTGCGCGCGCCGTAGGTGGAGATGAAGTACTCCAGCGGCTCGAGGCCCTCGCGGAAGTTGGCCTTGATCGGCAGGTCGATGGTATCACCGGACATGTCGGCCATGAGGCCACGCATGCCGGCGAGCTGACGCAGCTGGGTCTTGGAGCCACGGGCGCCGGAGTCGGCCATCATGTAGATGGGGTTGTCCTCGGCAAAGCCCGCGAGCATCTCCGTGGCGAGAAGGTCGGTGCACTCGGTCCACGCGTTGACGACCTCGGTGTGACGCTCCAGCTCGGAGAGGAAGCCGTCCTCGTAGTACTCGTTGATCTCGTCGACGCGCTCCTGCGCCTCCTCGAGAAGCTGCGGCTTGTCCTCGGGCGTGGTGGCGTCCCAGACGGAGACCGTCAGGCCGGCGAGGGTTGCGTAGTGGAAGCCCGTCGCCTTGATGGCGTCGAGGATCGGCTCGACCTCAGCCGTGGTGTAGCGGTCGCAGCAGTCGTTGACCAGGGCGCCGATGTCGCTCTTCACCATCTTGTAGTTGATGAAGGGGTAGTCGGCGGGCAGGCACTGGCGGTTGAAGATGATGCGGCCCGGCGTGGTCTCGAAGCGCGCGTTGCGCTCGGTGACGTCGAGGTCCTCGTAGACGCCCTTGGCGGTGAGCACGCGGAAGATGCGGCGGTCACCCTCGACGACGTTGGCGTCGGCGGAGGTCACGCGCACGGTGACGCGCTGCTGCAGGTCGAGGTCCTGGTTCATGTCGATGGCGAGAAGCGCGTCGTCGAAGTTGGCGTACACGGGCACCTCGGCGCCCTCGACGCTCTTCTCGGTCGTGAGGAAGTACGAGCCGAAGACCATGTCCTGCGACGGCACGGTGAGCACCTTGCCCGAGGCGGGCGAGCGCAGGTTGTTGGAGCTCAGCATGAGCACGCGGGCCTCGGTCTGGGCCTGCGTGGACAGCGGCACGTGCACCGACATCTGGTCGCCGTCGAAGTCGGCGTTGAACGGGGCGCACACGAGCGGGTGCAGGTGGATGGCCTTGCCCTCCACCAGGACCGGCTCGAAGGCCTGGATTGAGAGGCGGTGCAGCGTGGGTGCGCGGTTGAGCAGGACGAGGCGGTCCTGGATGACCTCCTCGAGCACGTCCCACACGGCCGGGAGCTGGCGGTCGATCGCGCGCTTGGCGCCCTTGATGTTCTCGACCTTGCCGAGCTCGACGAGGCGGCGCATCACGAACGGCTTGAAGAGCTCGAGGGCCATCTGGGACGGCAGGCCGCACTGGTGCAGCTTGAGCTTGGGGTCGACGACGATGACCGAGCGGCCGGAGTAGTCGACGCGCTTGCCGAGCAGGTTCTGGCGGAAGCGGCCCTGCTTGCCCTTGAGGGCCTCGGCGAGCGACTTGAGCGGGCGCCCGCCACGGCCGGTGACGGGACGGCCGCGACGGCCGTTGTCGAAGAGCGCGTCCACGGACTCCTGGAGCATGCGCTTCTCGTTGTTGACGATGATCGCCGGGGCGTCGAGGTCGAGCAGGCGCTTGAGGCGGTTGTTGCGGTTGATCACGCGACGGTAGAGGTCGTTGAGGTCCGACGCGGCGAAGCGGCCACCGTCGAGCTGCACCATCGGGCGCAGGTCGGGCGGAATCACGGGGATGACGTCGAGGATCATGTTGGCCGGGTCGTTGCCGCCCTTGAGGAAGGCGTCGACGATCTCCAGGCGCTTGATGGCCTTCTCGCGCTTCTGCTTCTGCGCGGTGTCGGAGGCGATGATCTGGCGCAGCTCCTTGGCCTCGGCCTCGAGGTCGATGCCGCGCAGCAGCTCGCGCACGGCCTCGGCGCCCATGCCGCCCTTGAAGTAGAGGCCGTAGTAGCGCTTCAGCTCCGAGAAGAGCCCCTCGTCGGAGATGAGCTCGCCCTTCTCGAGGGTCATGAGCTTGTTGTAGGCCTCCTCGCGCAGGCGCTTCTCGTCCTCGTACTCTGCCTCGAGGTCGGCGATCGTGGCGCGGAGGTCCTCCTCGGTGTAGGGCTCGCCGAACTCGTCCTCGGGGGCGGCGGCGCGCTCGCGCTCGCGCTCGATCAGCTCGTCGCGCTCGGCGTCGAGCTCCTCGAGGTCGGCGTCGAGCTCCTCCTTGATCTCGCCCGCGTCGGCCTGGAGAGCCTCGGTGTCCACGTCGGTGATGATGTAGCTCGCGAAGTACAGGACCTTCTCGAGGTCCTTGCTCTTGATGTCGAGCAGGCGGGCCAGCGGGAAGCTCGTCGGGCTCTTGAAGTACCAGATGTGGCTCACCGGCGCGGCGAGCTCGATGTGGCCCATGCGCTCGCGGCGCACCTTGGCCGTGGTCACCTCGACGCCGCAGCGCTCGCAGACGATGCCGCGGAAGCGGATGCCCTTGTACTTGCCGCAGGCGCACTCCCAGTCCTTGACCGGGCCGAAGATCTTCTCGCAGAACAGGCCGTCCCTCTCGGGCTTGAGGGTGCGGTAGTTGATGGTCTCGGGCTTCTTCACCTCGCCGTTGGACCAGCTGCGGATGCGGTCGGCAGAGGCAAGCGAGATCTTGATCGCGTCGAAGTCAGTGGTGTCGAAATCTGCCACAGTCGCTACTCCTTATCGCTCGTCGCGTCGCCCACGAGGGCGGTCTCGAGGTCGTCGGCAGCGCTCGCGGCTGCCTCGCCGTCACCGGCGGCGTCGGCCATGTCGGCGAAGACGTCGACGGCGCTCGCGGCCTCCTCGGCCGCCTCCTGCTCGACGCGCTCGGGGCGCCTCTTGTAGGAGATGGGCTCGATGTCCAGGGCAAGGGAGCGAATCTCCTTGACGAGGACCTTGAAGGACTCGGGGATGCCCGCGGACGGCACGTTCTCGCCCTTGACGATGGACTCGTAGGTCTTCACGCGGCCGTTGGTGTCGTCGGACTTGACCGTGAGGATCTCCTGGAGGACGTTGGCCGCGCCGTAGGCGTACAGGGCCCAGACCTCCATCTCGCCGAAGCGCTGGCCGCCGAACTGGGCCTTGCCGCCCAGGGGCTGCTGCGTGACGAGGCTGTAGGGGCCGGTCGAGCGGGCGTGGATCTTGTCGTCCACCATGTGGCCGAGCTTCAGGATGTAGCTCGTGCCCACGGTGATCGGGCTCTTGAAGGCCTCGCCGGTGCGCCCGTCGTAGAGCGTGGTCTTGCCGAGGCTGTTGAGCTGCGGGACGAACTCCTCGCGCATGTGGTCGCCGTAGTCGAGGCGGGCCTTGTTCATCATGTTGATGTTGGTGCGGCGCAGGACCTCGGCGACCTCGACGTCGGTGGCGCCGTCAAAGACGGGCGTGGCCACGTTGATGGGGCCGGGCACGTAGCGCTCGGAGCTCTCGGACTCGTCGTCCCAGCCGTGGGCGGCACCCCAGCCGAGGTGGCACTCCAGGAGCTGGCCGACGTTCATACGCGAGGGGACGCCCAGCGGGTCGAGAAGGACGTCGACGGGCGTGCCGTCGGCCATGTAGGGCATGTCCTCGACGGGCAGGACGTTGCAGACGACGCCCTTGTTGCCGTGGCGGCCGGCGATCTTGTCGCCCTGCTGGATCTTGCGGCGCTGGGCGACGAAGACGCGGACGAGCTCGTTGACGCCGGGCGGGAGGTCGTCGCCGGCCTCGCGGCTGAAGCGGACCACGTCGACGACGCGGCCGTAGGCGCCGTGCGGCATCTTGAGGGAGGTGTCGCGCACGTCGTGGGCCTTGGCGCCGAAGATGGCGCGCAGGAGGCGCTCCTCGGCCGTGAGCGCGGTCTCGCCCTTGGGCGTGACCTTGCCGACGAGGATGTCGCCGGGGCCGACCTCGGCACCGATGCGGATGATGCCGTCGTCGTCGAGGTTGGCGAGCATGTCCTCGGAGAGGTTCGGGATCTCGCGGGTGATCTCCTCGGGACCGAGCTTGGTGTCACGGGCGTCGATCTCGTGGCGGGAGATGCTGACCGACGTGAGGAGGTCCTCCTGCACGACGCGCTCGGACACGATGATGCCGTCCTCGTAGTTGAAGCCCTCCCACGGCATGTAGGCCACGGTCAGGTTGGCGCCGAGGGCGAGCTCGGAGTGGTCGATCGAGGTGCCGTCGGCGAGCGGCTGGCCCGCCTCGACCTTCTCGCCGGCACGGACGATCGGGCGGTGGTTGATGCAGGTCGACTGGTTGGAGCGCTCGTACTTGGGCAGGTCGTAGCGCTCGGAGCCGTACTCGTCGGAGTAGACCACCACGTGGGCGGCGTCGACCTCGGAGACGGTGCCGGCGTGCGCGGCGCAGATGAGCTCGCCGGAGTCGAGCGCGGCGCGCTCCTCCATGCCGGTGCCCACGAACGGGGCGTGCGCGCGAATCAGCGGCACGGCCTGGCGCTGCATGTTGGCGCCCATGAGGGTACGCTTGGCGTCGTCGTGCTCGAGGAACGGGATGAGGTTGGCGGCCACGGAGAGCAGCTGACGCGGGGAGACGTCCATGTAGTCGACGTCCTCGACCATGACCTGCGCGGGCACGCCGAAGGAGCCGTCGAAGTCGCGCGTGCGGGCGATGATGCGCTCCGGGTGCGTGATGTTGCCCTTGGAGTCGATCTCGACGAACTCGCCGGTCTTGGGGTCGATCGGCGTGTTGGCCGGGGCGATGTTGTGGGACTCCTCCTCGTCGGCGGTCATCCAGTGGATCTCGTCGGTGACCTTGCCGTCGACCACGCGACGGTACGGCGACTCGATGAAGCCGTACTCGTTGACGTGGGCGTAGAGCGCGAGCGAGCCGATCAGGCCGATGTTGGGGCCCTCGGG
Organism: Olsenella sp. An188; assembly: GCF_002160255.1. Taxonomy (GTDB): domain Bacteria; phylum Actinomycetota; class Coriobacteriia; order Coriobacteriales; family Atopobiaceae; genus Thermophilibacter; species Thermophilibacter avistercoris. Next base: position 13,359 of record NZ_NFKF01000009.1, read on the forward strand.
CGTCTCGATCGGGCACATGCGGGAGTAGTGCGAGTTGTGGACGTCGCGCACGGCCGTCGGCACGTTGGTGCGGCGGCTCGAGCCGGACTTGTGGCCCGCGAGGCCGCCAGGGCCGAGCGCCGAGAGACGACGCTTGTGGGTGAGGCCGGCGAGCGGGTTGGCCTGGTCCATGAACTGGGAGAGCTGCGAGGAGCCGAAGAACTCCTTGATGGCGGCCACGATCGGGCGGATGTTGATGAGCGACTGCGGCGTGATGTCGTCGGCGTCCTGGGAGGCCATGCGCTCGCGCACCACGCGCTCCATGCGGCTCATGCCGATGCGGAACTGGTTCTGCACGAGCTCGCCCACCGTGCGGACGCGACGGTTGCCGAAGTGGTCGATGTCGTCGACGCGCTTGGTGTCGTCGCCGGCGTGCAGGGCCAGCAGGTAGCGGATGGCCTCGATGATGTCCTCGTGCGTGAGCACGCGGCTCGTGGCGTCGTCGGAGAGCTCGAGCTTCTTGTTGACCTTGTAGCGGCCCACGCGCGCGAGGTCGTAGCGCTGCTCGTTGAAGTAGAGGCCGTCGAGCAGGAGTCGGCCGGCGTCGGCGGTGGCGGGCTCGCCGGGGCGCTGACGCTGGTAGATCTCCTTGAGAGCCGCCTCGCGGGTGGTGGAGGCGTCGCGCTCGAGGGTGTTGCGCACGACGTCGGAGTCGCCGAGCAGGGAGAGGACCTCGTCGTCGCTCTCGGCGATGCCGAGGGCGCGCAGGAACACGATCGCGGACTGGCGACGCTTGCGGTCGATGGAGACCACGAGGTGGCCGCGCTTGTCGACCTCGAACTCGAGCCACGCGCCGCGGGCGGGGATGAACTGCGCCTTGTGGACGCGCACGCCGTTGTCCATCTCGGTGGAGAAGTACACGCCCGGCGAGCGGACGAGCTGCGAGACGACGACGCGCTCGGTGCCGTTGATGATGAAGGTGCCGCGGTCGGTCATGAGCGGGAAGTCGCCCATGAAGACGAGCTGCTCCTTCATCTCGCCGGTCTCCTTGTTGACAAAGCGCACGTCAACGAAGAGCGGTGCCTGGTAGGAGATGTCCTTGGCGCGGCACTCGGCGATGGTGTGGGCCGGGTCGCCGAACTGGTGGTCGCCAAAGACCACCTGCATGGTGTGGGCGGAGTTCTCGATCGGGGAGAACTCGGCAAAGGACTCCGCGAGCCCGTCGCCCATGAAGTGCTCGAAGGACTCCTTCTGAACCGAGATCAGGTTCGGGAGCTCCATGGCCGGGGCAATCTTGCTAAAGGTCTTGCGTCCGGTCGTGCCTTGTGGTTTGGTAAGAGCAGTCTTTGCGGTAGACACCAGGCTTTTCCTCCTTCAAAAGGGTGGAAGGCGGCAATTGTCGCAACGTAATAATCTACCGAAACCCCCATCACCGGTCAATGAAAAGTCTTGACTTGCACCCCGTTTTCGGGTAAATACGCCACTCCAACTCTGCTACCTGCGCAAACGCCGGCGAGAAGAACCTCAGATTATGTAGGTTCGGTGTGGTGCGTCCCGCCGCTCACGGCCGTGCGTGCCCCCGGTCGTCGTGCTGCGGCCGCACTCAACGCCCGCACCCAACAGGTGCGTGCTCCGGCGCGTGACGAGGCCGCACTCCGCGGCAGGGCGCGAGAGGGTGCCCGCACCCAGGTTCTTCTCGCCCCCTGCGCGACCGCACCTCTCAAGTGCGGGCCTCAAGTGCGTGCGCCGGCGAGAAGAACCTCCCCTCGGTCCTCCCCGCCAACAGAAAAAGGGGTCGGACCCGAAGGTCCGACCCCCGAAGGTGCGCTGTGCGCGTGACCCTGGTAAGCGAACTTACTTGAGGGTGACGGTGGCGCCGGCCTCCTCGAGCTGCTTCTTGGCGGCCTCGGCGTCCTCCTTCTTGGCGCCCTCGAGGACGGCCTTGGGGGCACCCTCGACGACCTCCTTGGCCTCCTTGAGGCCAAGGCTGGTCAGAGCGCGGACGACCTTGATGACGGCGATCTTGTTGTCGCCGAAGCCCTCGAGCACGACGTCGAAGTTGGTCTTCTCCTCCTCCTCGGCGGCAGCGGCGGCCGGAGCGGCGGCCACGGCGGCAACGGGGGCGGCGGCGGACACGCCGAAGGTGTCCTCGATAGCCTTCACGAGCTCGGAGGCCTCAAGAAGGGTCATCTCCTTGAGGGCGTCAATGATCTCCTCGGTGGTAAGCTTGGCCATTTTAGTTTCCTTTCGGTCCCGTGCGGCGAGCACGGATTGCTTGTCTTCGTTCGGGGCGCGTGCCCCGGGGTGCGCGGACGGTGCCGCGCGTGGCTGCTAGGCAGCCTGCTTCTGCTCCGACACGGCGCTGACGGTGCGGGCGAGGCCCGACGGGACCTCGTTGACGCACACGGCGATGCCGCGGGCGAAGCCGCTGATGAGGCCAGCGATCTGACCCATGAGCTGCTCGCGGTTGGGCAGGTCGGCGTAGGCCTTGGCCTCATCGGCCGTGAGGGCCTTGCCGTCTGCGATGGCGCCCACGAACTCCATCTTCTTCAGCTTCTCGGACTGCTCCTTGATGACCTTGGCGGCATCGACGGGGTCCTTCTCGAAGAAGACGTACGCGCAGGTGCCCGCGAGGGCGTCATCGAGCGTCGGCATGCCGGCGTTCTCCAGGGCGAGCTTGACGATGTTGTTCTTGTACACCTTCATCTCGGCACCCGCCTCGCGCAGGGCGCGGCGGACCTCCTGGGTCTCCTTGACGGAGAGGCCGCGGTAGTCGACGACAAAGACGCCCTGGGAGGCCTCGAGCGAGCTCGCGACCTTCTCCAGCATCTCGACGTTGGACTTGGATGGCATGTTCTTGCACCTCCCTTGCATGCGGTCTGGCACGAGCCGCCAACGCTGGCGGGCCTTCCGCATGAGAAGACCCCGCTTGGCGCAGCCAAAGCGGGGTCCTCGAAGATGCTATCTCTGAGACCACCTCGGCAGGCGGGTTTCCCCTTTGAGCCTTGCGGCACCGGCTGTCTTTGGCAGCGGACGTGCGATGTTCACTACACACGAGACGGGCGTCTCGCGCTCGGTCATTCTGACACGAGGCAAGACGCCCGTCAAGCGCTCTTCACAAAATCTGGCGAGAAGGACTAGTCCTCCATGAGGTTGCGGGTCTTGGAGGAGTCGACCTTGATGCCAGGGCCCATCGTGGTGGAGATCACGACGGACTTGACGTACTTGCCCTTGGCGCTCGACGGCTTGACGCGGAGCAGCTCGTTGATGAGCGCGCCGTAGTTCTCGACGAGCTTCTGGGTGTCGAAGGACACCTTGCCCATCGGGACGTGGCAGATGCCGTAGCGGTCGGCGCGGTACTCGACGCGGCCGGCCTTGAGCTCGCCGACCATCTTGGCGACGTCCATGGTCACGGTGCCGAGCTTGGGGTTGGGCATGAGGCCGCGGGGGCCGAGGATCTTGCCGAGGCGGCCGACCTTGCCCATCATGTTGGGCGTGGCGATGGCGGCGTCGAAGTTCAGCTCGCCGGCCTGGATCTGGGCGACGAGGTCATCGGAGCCGATGACGTCGGCGCCGGCGGCCTCGGCCTCGCGGGCCTTCTCGCCCTCGGCGAAGACGGCGACGCGGACGGTCTTGCCGGTGCCGTGGGGCAGGGAGATGGAGCCGCGGACGTTCTGGTCGGCCTTGCGGGTGTCGACGCCGAGACGGACGGCGACCTCGACGGTCTCGTCAAACTTGGCGGGGGCGAGCTCCTTGGCGAGCTCCATGGCCTCCTTCGGCGAGTAGAGCTTGGAGCTCTCGACCTTGGCGGCGGCGGCCTTGTAGTTCTTTCCGTGCTTGGGCATTGTGTTACCTCCTGTGGTCAGCGGGCCTGCGCCCTCCCACATCGGATGACGCGAGGGGACAGCCCCCCTCGCGTCACTCTAACGACTGTTACTCGGCGATGGTGACGCCCATAGAGCGGGCGGTGCCGGCGACGATCTTCTTGGCGGCCTCGATGTCGTTGGCGTTGAGGTCCGGCATCTTGATCTCGGCGATCTTGGTCAGCTGCTCCTGAGTGAGCTGGCCCACCTTGTCGCGCTGGGGCACGCCGGAGCCGCTCTTGAGGCCGAGCTCCTTCTTGATGAGCTGGGCCGCGGGCGGGGTCTTGCAGACGAAGTCGAAGGTGCGGTCCTCGTAGACCGTGATCTCGACGGGGATGATGTCGCCGGCCTTGTCCTGCGTGGCGGCGTTGAACGCCTGGCAGAACTGCATGATGTTGACCTGGGCGGCACCGAGGGCAGGGCCGACGGGAGGCGCCGGGTTGGCGGCGCCGGCCGGGATCTGAAGCTTGATGAAGTGGACGACCTTCTTCTTGGCCATGGTGGTTCTCCTTGAAAGCAGACTCGTGGGACTATCTAGGCGCCGCACCCGAGAAGCAATCCTCACCGATTCGGGCGGGCGGGAACTCCTCCTTAGGCGATGACCGTGACCTGGTCGAGCGTGAGCTCGACGGGGGTCTCGCGGCCGAAGATCATGAGCATGACCTTGATCTTGCCGGACTCGGCGCTGACCTCGGAGACGATGCCGTCGAAGTCGGCGAGCGGGCCGGAGAGGACGCGCACGGACTGGCCGGGCTCGATGTTGGTGGAGGTGCGCTTGGGCACGGAGACCGCGGCGCCCCGGACGCCCGAGCGGCGCATAATCTTGTCGAACTCGCTGCGGCGCAGCGGGGAGGGCTTGCCGTCGGGGCCGACGAAGCCGGTCACGCCGGGGGTGTTGCGCACGAAGGACCAGGTGTCGTCGTTGCCCTCCATGCGGACGAGGACGTAGCTCGGCAGGACCTTGGACTCCTTGGTCTCGCGCTTGCCGCCGTCCTTGATCTCCGTGACCTCCTCGGTCGGGATCTGGATGTCGGCAATCTGGTCCTGCATGCCCATCATCTCGATGCGGTGCTCGAGGTCGGCCTTGACCTTGTTCTCGTAGCCGGAGTAGGTGTGGATGACGTACCAGCGCTTAGCCATGTTCTACCCCCTCAGGCCCGTGAAGCCCACGAGCGCGGCGACGATGCCGGAGTCAACGAGCCAGATGACCACGCCGAAGATGACGAGCATGATGACGATGGCGACGGAGTAGGTCTTGAGCTCGTCCTTGGAGGGCCAGACCACGCGGCGCATCTCGGAGCGAACGTCTCCGAGGTAGTTGGCGAGGCGACGGAAGACGCCGGGCTTCTTGTCCTTGTTCTTCTCCGCCTTTGCAGCGGCCTTGGCCTCCTTGGCAGCCTTCTTCTCCTGGGACGCCCTCTCCTCGGGGGTGACGGATGCGGCCTGGGCCGCCTCGACGCGGGCGCGCTCCTCTGCGCGCGCCTTGCGGGCGCTCCTCTTGTTACGGTCCTTGTTCGCCATCCCTTGACTCCTCTAGAAGTCGTCCCTTACATGGAAACCGGCTAACCCCGAAGGGATAGCCGGTGGTGAGATCTGGCAGGCCAGGAAGGACTCGAACCCTCAACAAACGGTTTTGGAGACCGCCGCTCTACCATTGGAGCTACTGGCCTGTGTGGAAGCCCACCTGTTAGCGGGTCTCCCTGTGAACGGTGTGCTTGCGGCACCACGGGCAGTACTTCTTCAACTCCATGCGATCGGGGTTGTTGGACTTGTTCTTGTCCGTGGTGTAGTTGCGGCGCTTGCACTCAGTGCACGCGAGGGTAACCAGAGTACGCATGAATCAGATCCTCCTGAAAATACTTCTCGTTGGAGGGAGTTTCCCTCGAACGTGGCGCGGTGGTATACGCTACCATCCCTCCCCGACTTCTGTCAAGACTCGACGGGGAACAGCGCGGCTCTCACAAAATGCACAAGAGCCTGGGGTACGAGTCGTGCCCATGAGGCGCTCGGAAGAAAAAGGGCCCGGCACTCAAGTGCCGGGCCCGACGAGTCACTGGGTTGTCAGCTACTCGATGATGGTGGAGACGCGGCCGTCGCCGACGGTGTGGCCACCCTCGCGGATAGCGAACTTGTCGCCCTCCTCCATGGCGATGCCGTGGATGAGCTCGCAGGTGACGGTCACGTGGTCGCCCGGCATGGCCATCTCGACCTTGGTGCCGTTGGAGTCGGTGAGAGCGGAGATGTCACCGGTGATGTCCGTGGTGCGGAAGTAGAACTGCGGACGGTAGCCGGCGAAGAACGGCGTGTGACGGCCGCCCTCCTCCTTGGTGAGGACGTAGATCTCGCCGGTGAACTTCTTGTGCGGCTCGACCGAACCCGGCTTGCAGATGACCTGGCCGCGCTCGATGTCCTCGCGCTTGATGCCGCGGAGGAGCAGGCCGACGTTGTCGCCAGCCTCGCAGAAGTCCATGGTCTTGCGGAACATCTCGATGCCGGTGACGACGGAGCTCTGCTTCTCGCGGATGCCGACGATCTCGACCGGCTCGTTGAGCTTGAGCTGACCACGCTCGACACGACCGGTGGCGACGGTGCCGCGGCCGGAGATGGTCATGACGTCCTCGATGGCCATGAGGAACGGCTTGTCGTTGTCACGCGGCGGGGTCGGGATGTACTCGTCGACGGCGTGCATGAGCTCGATGATGGAGTCAACCCACTTCTGCTCGCCGTTGAGGGCGCCGAGGCCGGAGCCACGGATGATCGGCAGGTCGTCTCCGGGGAAGCCGTACTCGGAGAGGAGGTCACGGGTCTCCATCTCGACGAGGTCGATGAGCTCCTCGTCGTCAACCATGTCGCACTTGTTGAGGAAGACGATGATGTAGGGGACGCCGACCTGACGGGCGAGAAGGATGTGCTCGCGGGTCTGGGCCATGGGGCCGTCGGTGGCGGCGATGACGAGGATGGCGCCGTCCATCTGAGCCGCGCCGGAGATCATGTTCTTGATGTAGTCGGCGTGGCCGGGGCAGTCGACGTGGGCGTAGTGACGCTCCCAGGTCTCGTACTCGATGTGGGCAACGTTGATGGTGATGCCGCGCTGACGCTCCTCGGGGGCCTTGTCGATGTTCTCGAAGGCGGTGTAGTCGGCCTTGCAGCCCTCGGTCTCAGAGAGGACCTTGGTGATGGCCGCGGTCGTCGTGGTCTTGCCGTGGTCGACGTGACCAATCGTACCGATGTTTACGTGGGGCTTAGAACGATCGAACTTCTCCTTGGCCATGTGCCATCCTCCTTTGGACTAACCTGTTCGGCCATCCCGTCGTGCTAACGCGTTCTTATGCTAAGCGGCGCCGAAGCGCCGCCAAGAACTCTGGTACCGGTGACTGGACTCGAACCAGTGACATCGCGGGTATGAGCCGCGTGCTCTAACCAACTGAGCTACACCGGCGTGGTGCCGTACGACTGAAGGCGGAAAGTGGAGCCCGCGACCGGATTTGAACCGGTGACCTCTTCGTTACCAACGAAGTGCTCTACCGACTGAGCTACACGGGCAGATGGTGGGGATGCTTGGACTCGAACCAAGGAACCCAGAGGGAGCGGATTTACAGTCCGCCGCAGTTGCCGCTGTGCCACATCCCCATTCCGTTTTCAGCCACCCTGCGGAGCACGCTCTCCCCCGCAAAGCGGAAGATAGATTACGACGCGCGCAAGAACTTGTCAACGTATACCCCGCAGCCGGGCGTATCCATACTCACGAGACGCACACATCCGCAGGTAGGGGCCAGAGTATGCGGGAGTCGACAAACGCAGCGAGGCCGCGGCGGGAAGCCACGGCCTCGAAAGTTTCTCTGGAGCCGGCAGAGGGAGTCGAACCCCCAACCCACGGTTTACAAAACCGTTGCTCTGCCATTGAGCCATGCCGGCATGCCCGTACATGATAGCAGGCCGGGCCCCAAAAGGGGACTAGCCGCGCAGCATGCGCCAGAGCTTCTCGCGTGCGACGGGGTCGATGCGGTCCTCCAGGCGCATGTGCTGGGTCTGGCGCTCGGCGTTCTCGCGCTCGTACTCCACGGCCAGGGCGTCCATGTTGGTCACCAGCACGTCGCTGGAGACGCGCGTCACCGGCACGCCGCCCACCGTGGCGCGGATGGTGTTGTCCGAGGTCACCACCGTCACGGCCTTGGGCGCCAGCCGCGCCTCCGTGACCAGGCGCTCGATCACCGTGTCCGCCGACTCCCCCGCCGGCGAGAAGACCATGCGCACGCCCGCCTTGGAGAGGGCCGGCCGCTCCGGGGAGACGTTGCCGGCGGCGTCGAAGACGACGACCGGCTCGTAGCGCCCCTTGGCGTAGGCCGCCACGTCCGCCACCAGCAGGTCGCGCGCCTGCTCGAAGGGGTCCCCCTCCGCCGTCTCGTCCATGCGGGCCAGGTAGCGCGCCGACTTGTAGATCACGTTGTACCCGTCCACGACAAGCAGCTCGCGCGGCGCGCCCGCGCTAGGCACCGGCCTCGCCGCCCATCTCCTGGCGCCGCAGCCACTCGTAGCAGAGCACCGTCGTGGCCTGGGCGACGTTGAGCGACTCCACGCGCCCGCGCTGCGGCAGCCTGCACGCAAAGTCGCACTTCTCGGCGACGAGGCGTGAGATTCCCTCGCCCTCCGAGCCCATCACGAGCGCGAGGCGGCCGCCCATGGGCGCGTGCCACACGTCCTGCTCGGCGTGCTCGGTGGCGGCGCAGGCCCAGAAGCCCGCCTGCTGGAGCCGCTCGATCGCACGGGCGAGGTTGGGCACCTGCGCTATGGGCAGGTGCATGACGGCGCCCGCGGAGGTCTTGTACGCGCCCACGCCCACCGAGGCCGAGCGAGCCTTGGCGACCACCACACCCGCCGCGCCCACGACCTCGGCCGTGCGCACGATGGCGCCGAAGTTGCCCTGGTCGGTCACGTGGTCGAGCACCACGACGAGCGCGCCGGCAGGTCCCGCGGCCGCGATCACGTCGTCGAGCTCCGCGTAGGCGAAGGGGCGCGTCCGCACCATCACGCCCTGATGGGCGCCGTGGCTCGAGAGGGCGTCGAGCCGGGAGCGCGGCACGCGCTCCACGGGGACGCCGGCGTCCTCGAGGCGCGCGGCCAGCCGCTCGAGCGCCTGGTCACGCTCGCCGGAGCGCTCCTGGACGAGCGCCGAGCGCAGCGGCATCCCGCAGGAGAGCGCCTCCTCCACCGCGCGGCGCCCCTCGACGAGGTCGCCGCGGTCGCGCGCGTCGCGGCGCTGGGCGCCGGGGCGAGGCGCGGGCGGGCGGTTCTTCTCGGCACGCCTGCCCTTGCCCTGGACGGGACGGACGGGACGCGCCCCCTTGCCCTTGCCTCCCCGGACGTCACGCCCGGGCGTCCTGGACTGACCCTTCGCCATGGCCTACTCCTTGCGGTGCAGGCGCGCGCCCGCGGCCGTGTCCTCCACCACGAGCCCGAGCACGGTGATGCCGTCTCGGATGGCGTCGGCCACGCCCCAGTTCTTGGCGGCACGGGCCTCCTGGCGGGCGGCCAGGAGCGCGTCGGCCGCGTCGGAGGCGGAGTCCCCCTCGTAGCCGGCGTGCTCGCGCGCGAGGTCGACGAGGGCGACGGGCAGGTCGTCGTCGCCGGCGGAGCGCGAGAGCTCGATGCCCATCACGGCGGCGAGCTCGCCGAGCATGTCCGCGGCGCGCAGGCACACGGCGGTCGAGGTGTCGTCGGCAGCCTCCGCCAGGTAGGTGTTGCAGGCAGTCACCAGCGAGAAGATCGCGGCGAGGCCGCCGGCGGTGTTGAAGTCGTCGTCCATCTGGCCGCAGAACTCCTCGCGCGCGGCGTCGATGGCGCGCCCGAGCGCGCGGTCGGCGTCGTTGAGCTCGCCGTCCTGCGGGGAGCGCTCGGCGGCCCAGCGCAGGTTGCGCGCGCAGGTCTGCAGGCGCTCGAGCGTGCCGGCCACGCCCTCGAGGCGCTCGAAGGAGAAGTCGAGCGGGGCGCGGTAGTGGGTCTGCAGCATGAGCAGGCGCACGGCGCCGGCCGGGTACTTGTCGAGCACCTCCTTGAGCGTGTAGAAGTTGCCGAGGCTCTTGGACATCTTCTCGCCGTCCACGCGCAGCATGCCCGTGTGCATCCAGGTGTTGGCGAGCGCGGTGTCCCAGGCGCACATGGCCTGGGCGGTCTCGTTCTCGTGGTGGGGGAAGACGAGGTCGGCTCCGCCGCCGTGAATGTCGATCGGGGTGCCCAGGTAGCGGTGGATCATCGCGCAGCACTCGGTGTGCCAGCCGGGGCGGCCGTCGCCCCACGGCGAGGGCCAGCTCGGCTCGCCGGGCTTGGCGGCCTTCCAGAGGGCAAAGTCAAACGGGTCGCGCTTCTCGTCGTTGACCCCCACGCGCTCGCCGGCGCGCATCTGGTCGAGGTCGCGCCCGGAGAGGATGCCGTAGCTCGTGTCGGAGCGCACGGAGAAGTAGACGTCGCCGGAGGGCACCGGATAGGCGTGGCCGGCGTCGATCAGGCGCACGATCATCTCCTGCATGGCCTCGATCTCGTGCGTGGCGCGCGGGCGGATGTCCGGGTCGAGCACGCCGAAGCGGTGCATCTGCTCGATGAAGGCGTTGGAGCACTCCTCGGCCACCTCGGCGGCCGTGCGCCCGGTCTCGTTGGCGCGGTTGATGATCTTGTCGTCCACGTCGGTGAGGTTCTGGGCAAAGGTGACCTGGTAGCCCTTGTACATGAGGTAGCGGCGGATCACGTCGAACGCGAGGAAGGTGCGCGCGTTGCCGATGTGGATCTGGTCGTAGACGGTGGGGCCGCAGACGTACATGCGAATCTTGCCGGGCTCGATGGGGACGAGCTCCTCCTTCTTGTGCGTCTGGGTGTTGTAGACGAGCATGGGTGCTCCTTGGCTCTGTCGGAGTTTGCTTGCGTTGTCCGAACAGTATACGCCGGGCACCACGTTCTTCTCGCCCGCGGCCCGACGGCGCGACCAAAGTTGAGTTTTGCTCGTGCATAAGTCGATGTTTGGGCGAGAAGGACCTCGGGCGGCGCGCCCTACGCGTCCGCGCGCTCGAGCAGCGCCACGGCCCAGGCGGCGATGCCCTCCTCGCGGCCCACGAAGCCGAGGCGCTCGGTGGTGGTGGCCTTCACGCCCACGGAGTCGGTCGGCACGCCGAGGGCGGCGGCCATGTTGGCGCGCATCTCCTCGCGATGGGGCGCGAGCTTGGGCGCCTGCGCGGCGATCGTGCAGTCCACGTCCACCACGCGCCAGCCGCGGCTGCGCACCAGGCCCGCGACCTCGCGCATGAGGCCGAGCGAGTCCGCACCCTCGTAGGCGGGGTCGGTGTCCGGGAAGAGCTTGCCGATGTCGCCCGCGCGCAGGGCGCCGAGCACCGCGTCCATCACGGCGTGCGCGACCACGTCGGCGTCGGAGTGGCCGGCCAGCCCGCGCTCGCACGGCACGTGGACGCCGCCCAGCACGAGGGGCCGTCCCTCCGCGAACGCGTGAACGTCAAAGCCGTGTCCTATGCGCAGCATGCGAGTCCCTTTCCTGGCCGGCGCCCCGGCCGGTCACGTGAGCAGGCGCCGCTCGAGCGTGGCCTCGGCGATCGCGAGGTCCTCCGGAACGGTCACCTTGATGTTGTCGCGCGAGCACTCGACCACGCGGACGCGCCCGCCGAGGCGCTCCACCAGGGAGGCGTCGTCGGTGCCCTCGTACTCCTCGCGCGCCGCGGCGCGGTGCGCGGCCACGAGCTTTGCCGAGCGAAAGACCTGCGGGGTCTGCGCGGCCCAGTAGAACGACCGGTCGGGCGTGGCGACGATCATGTCGCCCTCGACCAGCTTGAGCGTGTCGATCGAGCGGGCCGCCAGGATCGCGCCCGCGAGCGTGCCGTCCTCGCGCACGGTCGCCACCGCGCGCTCGATCATCTCGGTCTCGACGAGCGGGCGGGCCGCATCGTGGACCGCCACGAACTCGAGGTCGCGCGGCAGCGCGGAGAGCCCCGAGCGCACGGACTCCTGGCGCGTGGCCCCGGACGGGGCGAGCGCGAGCGGCTTGGCGAGCGTGAGCGGGGAGAGCACGTCCTTCTCGACCTTCGCCGCGCGCTCGGGCGCGCAGACGATCACGATCCGTGCCACGGACGGGGCCCGGTCGAACGCCATGACCGACCAGCTCAGCATCGGCAGGCCGCAGAGCTCGACGAACTGCTTGCCGCGCGGGTCGCCGAAGCGCTCCCCCGATCCGCCCGCCACGATGATCGCGCACGTGTCGGCGGCGGGCGCCTCGTGCCCGACGCGCTCCGCGCAGGCGCAGGGGCAGGGCCTCGACGCACCCGAGGTGCGCGGGCCGCGCGACCGCGGGCCCATCACTCCCCCTTGCCCCACATGCGGTGCAGGCTGTTGGCGAGCACCCCGGGGTTCTTGACGCCGATCTCGCCGAGGCGCGACGGGTCGTCGTCCACGGCCTCGAGGACCTCCTGGAGCGAGCCGTACTCGTCGACGATCTTGTCGGCCATGCCGTCGCGCACCACCGGGACGCGCGAGAGCGTGCGCAGGCCGAGCGGGGTCATGATGGAGTCCTCGCCGCGCTCGTCGGTGTAGCCGAGGATCTTGGCCGCGAACTTGGCGGAGTGCAGCTGCGTGTTGGCGGTGTCGTGCAGGCGCTTGCGGATGGCGCGCGCCGCCTCCTCGGAGGAGTCGGCCGCGTAGTCGCGGATCATGAGGGTGTAGGCCTCGTCCATGCCCGCCAGGTACTCCTCGCGCTGCATCTGGGTGGTCTTCCCCTCGCGGCCGAGCTGGATGATGCAGTCGTCCAGCTCCTCCCCGGCGGTCATGAGCACCTCGAAGAGGTAGAGGATGTCCGCCACGTCCCCGAGCGTGACCACGTTGTCGAGCTCGAGGCTCGTGAGGTGCAGCAGGCGCCGGTCGAGCTGGGAGCGGGTGTTCTGCATGGCCACGGTGAGCTGGCTCACCAGGGCGAGCAGGTCGGTGACGCTCTTGAGCTCGTAGCCCTTCCCGTCAACGTAGACGCTCACCACCGAGCGCCGGGACGAGACCGAGATGACCATCGCCTTGGTCAGCAGGCTCATGCGCGCTGCGGTGCGGTGGCGCATGCCCGTCTCTGAGGTGGGCAGCGACGGGTCTGGGTTGAGGTGGTAGTTGGCGCGCAGGATCTTGGTGAGGTCGCGGTCGACCACCACGGCGCCGTCCATCTTGCACAGCTCGAAGAGGCGGTTGGAGGTGAAGGAGACGTCGAGCCTGAAGCCGTCGTCGCCTGCGGCGAGCACGTTCTCGGTGTCGCCGACGCAGATGAGCGCGCCCAGGTGCCCGGCGATGATCATGTCCAGGGCAAGGCGCAGCGGGGTCCCGGGGGCGGTCTTCCTGATGGCGTCCTCGAAGCGCTGCTCGCGCTCGGTGGCACCGTTCTCGAGCTGGGTCATGGCGCACCTCCGTTGCGTGCCGGCCCGCAGGAGCGGGCCGGCGTCTCTCACACCTTCGAGTATAGCCGCAGGGGCGCGGCGAGAAGAACCGCGGCGCGGGGCCCGGCGCTACTCCCCGGACGCGAGCAGGCCGCCCGCCCCCGCGGGGGTGGAGCCGCGGCTCGGCTCGGGCAGCGAGGCGAGGTCGGGCGAGCTCATGTGCTCGCGCCGGCGCGGCGCGGGAATCTCGCCGGTCGTGTGCTCGAAGACGAGCGCACCGTCCTTCTCGTCCACGCGAATGATCTCGCCGCGGTGCCAGCCGCCCTGCAGCAGCTCCTCCGAGAGCGGGTCCTCGATGAGGGTCTGGATGGCGCGACGCAGCGGGCGGGCGCCGTAGACCGGGTCGGCCCCCTCCTTGGCCACGAGGTCGCGCGCGGCGTCCGTGAGCTCGATGGACATGCCCTGGGCGATGAGGCGCTCGCGCAGGTCGGCCACCATGAGCTCCACGATGCCGCGGAGCTGCTCGGAGGTGAGGGACTTGAAGACCACGACCTCGTCCACGCGGTTGAGGAACTCCGGGCGGAAGTGCTTCTTGAGCTCGGACATCACGCGGGAGGTGATCTCCTTGTCGGACAGGCCGCCCGCGCCCTGGGCCGAGAAGCCCATCGTGGTGGTCTGGGCGATGTCGCGCGCGCCGATGTTGGACGTCATGATGATGACGGTGTTGGAGAAGTCCACGTGGCGGCCCTGGCCGTCGGTGAGGCGGCCCTCCTCCAGGATCTGGAGCAGGACGTTGAAGACGTCGGGGTGGGCCTTCTCGACCTCGTCGAACAGCACCACCGAGTACGGGCGGCGCCGGACGGCCTTGGTGAGCTCGCCGCCCTCGTCGTAGCCCACGTATCCCGGAGGGGCGCCGACGAGCTTGGAGACGGTATGCTTCTCCATGAACTCAGACATGTCAAAGCTGATGAGCGCCTCCTCGGAGCCGAAGAGGAACTCGGCGAGCGCCTTGGCGAGCTCGGTCTTGCCCACGCCCGAGGGGCCGAGGAAGATGAACGAGCCGCCGGGGCGACGCGGGTCCTTGAGCGGCGAGCGGCTGCGGCGGATGGCCCTGGCCACCTTGGTGACTGCCTCGTCCTGGCCCACGACGCGCTGGTGCAGCACGTCCTCGCAGCGCAGGAGCTTGGACGCCTCGGCCTCGGTGAGGCTCGAGACGGGCACGCCGGTCATGGAGGAGACGACGTCGGCGATGTCCTCCTCGTCCACGGTCACCACGTTGGCGGCGAGCTCCTCGCGCCAGGCGGCCTCGAGCTCGTCGCGGCGGGCGACGAGCGCCTTCTCCTCGTCGCGCAGGCGCGCGGCCTCCTCGAACTCCTGGGCCGCCGCGGCGGCGGACTTCTCCTCGCGCACGCGGGAGAGGTCGGCGTCGGTCTGGGCGATCTCGGGAGGCAGGGCCGTCTTGTGGACGCGCGTGCGGGCGCCGGCCTCGTCGAGCACGTCGATGGCCTTGTCCGGCAGGAAGCGGTCCTGCACGTAGCGGCTCGAGAGCGTGACGGCTGCCTGGATGGCGGCGTCGGTGTAGCGCACGTGGTGGTGCTCCTCGTAGCGCGCCTTGAGGCCCTCGATGATGCGGACCGTGTCCTCCGGCGAGGGCTCGCCGATGTTGACGGGCTGGAAGCGGCGCTCGAAGGCCGAGTCCTTCTCGACGTGCTTGCGGAACTCCTCGGCCGTGGTGGCGCCGATGACCTGGATCTCGCCGCGGGACAGGGGTGGCTTCAGGATGGAGGCGGCGTCGATGGAGCCCTCGGCCGAGCCCGCGCCGATGACGGTGTGGATCTCGTCGATGAACAGGATGTCCTCGGTCGACTCCTCGAGCTCGCGCACGACCTTCTTCATGCGCTCCTCGAACTCGCCGCGGTACTTGGACCCGGCGACGAGGCTCGCGAGGTCGAGCGTCCAGATCTGCTTGCCGCGCAGGATGTCCGGCACGTTGCCCCCGGCGATGAGCTGGGCGAGGCCCTCCACGATGGCGGTCTTGCCCACGCCCGGGTCGCCCAGGATGAGCGGGTTGTTCTTCTGGCGGCGCGCGAGGACCTGCATGACGCGCTCGATCTCGCGGTCGCGGCCAATGACGGGGTCGAGCCTGCCGTCGGAGGCGAGCTTGGTGAGGTTGCGGCCGTACTGCTCGAGCACGGAGCCCTCGTCGCCCTGCTGCTGGGGCCCCGGCCCCCCGAAGCCCGCCATGCGCACGTCTGCCGCGGCCGGCTGCTGCTGGGACTCCGAGCTCTTGCCCGCAAGCTCCGCCACGGCGTTGCGGACAGCGTCGCCGGACACGCCCATCTGGCGCAGGGCGTCCATCGCGCGGCCGTTGCCCTCGGACACGATGCCGAGGAGCAGGTGCTCGGTGGCGATGTAGGTCTGGCCGTGGGTCATCGTCTCGCGGTAGGCCCCCTCGAGCACGCGCTTGGCGCGCGGGGTGAAGGGGATGTGGCCGCCGGGCACGGGCTCGTTGTCCTGCGTGGTGAGGCTGCGCACCGTGGCGAGCGTCTCGTCGTAGGTGACGTCGAGCTTGGCGAGCGCCTGGGCGGCGACTCCCTCACCCTCGCGGATGAGGGCCAGCAGCAGGTGCTCGGTGCCCACGTACATCTGCCCGAGGTTTCTGGCCTCGTCCTGGGCAAGGCTCATGACCTTGCGGGCCTTGTCTGTGAACTTCTCAAACATGTAAGGGGGTTCCTTCCCGTGGTGGTTTCGCAATTATAGTTTGTACCCACCTTGCGCGCCGGGCAAACGCCTTAAGTGACGCAGTGTTTCTCTTGCGCGACGGGCGAGCCTGCGCGGGCCGGCCGCGCGTGCGCGTGGGGCCCGCACCGGGGGCCCGCACCGCACCTGGTGCCCGCACTGGGGGCCCGCACCCACCAGGTGCGGGCCTCCCTTCGCCCTCGGCGGGCACTCGGCGTCGTCGCGCGGGCGCGGCACCGCACTCGCCGCCGCCGGCCCCTCGCACCGACCGCACCCCTCGAGTGCGGGCAAGAGGTGCGGGCGAGGGGTGCCCGCGCGAGGGGCTACGACGCGGGAAGCGCGGTGGCGCGGAGCTCCAACACGGGAGGCACGGGCGAGAAGGACCTCGCACTTGTGTCTCCTTTGCGAAGAAAGGCCGCGAGGTCCTTCTCGCCAGGTCATGGGCACTCGGCTGGGACAGGGTCGTCGAGCGGCCCGTCTTTCCGGCCGGCGGAGATTCGCGTAAGGCTGCCGAAAGCCTGGTGGAAGAGATCTGCAAGCCTCTGCGGCCACACTTCCCACACCCGACCTCGGAGGCAGCCATGGACGTCTTTCTTGCTGGCACGGATTCCCTCAAGCTTACACGCCTCGCGCGGCGCGACCCCGAGCTCCTGCTCGTCCCCGCAGGTGACGCGCACCTCACGCGACGCCCGGCGCCACCGGACCTGCGCGCCCTCAGGACCTGTCTGCCCGAGATCATGAGCGGCTTCTCCCCCGCCGCACCGCTCGAGCTCGACTTCTTCACGCGGTCCTCGAGAAGCGAGTCGCGCTCGCTCTCCTCCCGCGCGCTTCTCGCCACCCTGCCCGAGGACGCCTTCCTCGAGGTCCTCCATTCCGACGGGGACCCGTGGGCCGATCTTGGCGACGAGACCTGCCGGCTATTCGTCGAGTCGCCAGGGCTCAACCTCGTTCGCATGGAGCAGAACCTCAGAATGATGGTCGAGCGCGGGGCGCTCAGCCCAAACGCGGCGCTCTTCAGGCTGCTCACCTTTCCCATGGAGGCATGCGGCTCGTACGTGCGCGACCCGGCCGACCCGGCTTTTGGCACCTGCCTCTTCGAGCTCGAACCCATCGCGACCCCAGAGCGCATCCTCGCCTTGCTCGACGAGGTGTCCGGCATACGCGGGCTGCGCAACGCCCGGCTCGCCGCGGGCCTCTCGCAGTCCGGGTCGGGCTCGCCGGAGGAGACCCTGCTCTCGTTTGCCTTTAAGCTGGCGACGCACCTCGGCGGCATCGAGTCGCCCGCGTTCCTGGAGAACGAGCCCATCGCATGGCCGTGCGAGGACCTCCCGTTCGTGGAGCACACGACGATGCGACCTGACTTCCACTGGCCCGGGCACAGGACCGCGGCCGAATACAACGGCCGGGTGCACGTGAGCGAGGCGGCCTTTGAGGAGGACCAGCGGCGCATCCGCGACTATCAAAGCTGTGGAATCTCCGCATATCCGGCGAGCTACAAGAACGTCCGCAACATCGCGGCCCTAAACAGCTACCTCGCGTGCGTGGCGCACTCGCTCGCACGGCGGGAGGGGCCCGGCTATGAGTCGCACGTGCGATGGGCGCTCGCGGACGAGGGGTCCACGCACATGCGCACGGTTCTTCTCAGCCAGATGCTTCCGGCGGTCCCGAGCGAGAAGCCCTCCTGGTAGGCGCGCGCACGCCCGGGACTGGCGCTTCCCGCGTCGGAGCCCCTCGCGCGGGCACCTCTCGCCCGCACCTCTTGCCCGCACCCGAGGGGTGCGGTCGGTGCGAGGGGCCGGCGGCGGCAAGTGCGGTGCCGCGCCCGCGCGGCGGCGCCGAGTGCCCGCCGGGGACGAGGGGAGGCCCGCACCTGGTGGGTGCGGGCCTCCAGTGCGGGCCATGGGTGCGGTGCGGGCCTCAGGTGCGGTGCGGGCACCAGGTGCGGGCCGTGCCTCTGGCGAGAAGAACGTGGAATCGGGGGCCGCTCCCCTACTTGCCGAAGGTGTCGCGGTCCGGCGCGATCGCCTTCATCGCGTCGATCGTGCGCGAGAAGAGCTCGTCGAGCTCCCAGCCGCAGAGCTCGGCCCCCTTGCGGATGACCTCGCGGTCGCAGCCGGCGGCGAAGCGCTTGTCCTTGAACTTCTTCTTGAGCGACTTGACCTCGAAGTCCATGACGGACTTGCTCGGGCGCATGATCACGGCCGCCCCGATGAGCCCGGTGAGCTCGTCCACCGCAAAGAGGACCTTCTCCATGGGCAGCTCGGGCGCCGGGAGGTCGGGGTTGTTGTCCGAGTTGTGGGACTGCACCGCGCGCACGAGCGCGTCGCTGCCGCCGGCCGCGCGCAGCCACTCGGCCGCGTAGACGGTGTGGCCCACCGGGTCGTCGCCGTGCTCCTCCCAGTCGAGGTCGTGCAGGATGCCCACGACCTCCCAGAAGTCGGCGTTCTCGGGGTCCATCTCGAGCGCGAACTGGCGCAGCACGCCGCCCACCGTGGCACCGTGCTCGAGGTGGAACTCCTCCTTGTTGTGCTCGGCGAGAAGCGCCAGCGCGGCCTCGCGGCCAAGTCCCGCGTCGAGCGCGGCGGGAGCCTCGACGACGGCGGCCGTGACCTTCTCGGCGTCGGCGGCGATGTCGTCCACCGAGGCGGCCGCGTTGTCCGTCACCGCGCCCTCGACCTGCGCCTGAATGTCCGCGCGGGTCACGGTCTCGGGCTTCATGGCCGGGAAGAGCAGCACGTCGCGGATGGCGGCCTGGTCGCAGAAGAGCATCACCATGCGGTCGATGCCGTAGCCGATGCCGCCCGCCGGGGGCATGCCGTACTCGAGCGCGCGCACGTAGTCGTAGTCGTAGCCCATGGCCTCGTCGTCGCCCAGGCCCTTGGCGGCCACCTGCTCGGCGAAGCGGCCCGCCTGATCGACGGGGTCGTTGAGCTCGGAGAACGCGTTGGCGTACTCGTGGCCGGCGATGACGAGCTCAAAGCGGTCGGTGAGGCGCGGGTCCTCCGCCTTGCGCTTGGAGAGCGGGGACACCTCCTCGGGGTAGTCGCAGACGAAGGTGGGGTTGACGATGGTCTTCTCGCCAAGCTCGTCGTAGAGCTCAAAGAGGAGCTTGCCGGCGC
The DNA here is from genome assembly GCF_002160255.1 of Olsenella sp. An188. Classification (GTDB taxonomy): domain Bacteria; phylum Actinomycetota; class Coriobacteriia; order Coriobacteriales; family Atopobiaceae; genus Thermophilibacter; species Thermophilibacter avistercoris. Next base: position 32,460 of record NZ_NFKF01000009.1, read on the forward strand.
CCCAGCTCGGCTGGACCTCAATGCCGTTCTTCTCGCAGAGCTCGCGCAGGTGCTCGATCGGCGTGTCCATGTCCACGTGCTCGCCCACGCACTCGGAGGCAATCTCGGAGAGCGGACGGCTCGCCCAGGTGCCGGAGAGGTCGATCTCCTGGCCCTGGTAGGTGATGACCTCGTGGCCCTCCTCGCAGCCGCAGACCTCGCGCGCGATGGTCTTGAACAGGCCCTCGGAGAGGCGCTTCATGCCCTCGAGGTCGGAGTAGGCGCAGTAGGCCTCCATCGAGGTGAACTCGGGGTTGTGCGTGAGGTCCATGCCCTCGTTGCGGAAGTTGCGGCCGATCTCGAAGACGCGCTCCATGCCGCCCACGATGAGGCGCTTGAGCGGCAGCTCGGTGGCGATGCGCAGGTAGAAGTCACGGTCGAGCGCGTTGAAGTGGGTCACGAAGGGCTTGGCGTTGGCGCCGCCGAGGATGGCGTGCATCATCGGCGTCTCGACCTCCATGTAGCCGTCGGCCTCCATGTAGCGGCGGATGAGGCTGACGATCTGGCTGCGCTTGCGGAAGACGTCGCGCACCTCGGGGTTCATGATGAGGTCCACGTAGCGCTGGCGGTAGCGCACCTCGCGGTCGGTGAGGCCGTGGAACTTCTCGGGCAGCGGGCGCAGGGACTTGGAGAGCACCGTCAGCGAGGTCGGCGAGACGGAGAGCTGCCCGCGGCGCGTGCGCAGCACGGCGCCGGTGGCGCCGAGGATGTCGCCGAGGTCGAGCTGGCTAAGAAGCTCCCAGCCCTTCTCGCCCAGGACGTCATGGCGGCAGAAGAGCTGGATCTGGCCGCTCACGTCCTCGAGCACGATGAAGGCCGCCTTGCCCTGCTTGCGGAAGGCGCGGATGCGGCCGGCGACGCTCACCACGTCCTCGGTGTCCGTGCCGTCGGGCAGCTCGGCGTAGCGCTCCTCGAGCTCGGCAGCATGCGCCGTGACCTCGGCGTGGATGGGATAGGGGTTCACGCCGGCGTCGAGAAGCGCCTGGCGGCGCGCGCGGCGCATCGTGCGCTCGTCGGTTGCGGTTGCGGCGCCCTGGGCGCTCGCGGCGTTGGTCTCCTGGGCCATTGTCTCTCCTGTCATCTCACAGATGCGCCCCGTACCTGCGGCTCTGCAGACACGGGGCGCCTCGCTTGCTTTGGGTAAGGAAGTCTAGCGGGAGATCCCCGTGATGGTGTACTTCCTCGTCTTGCCGGAGGGCGCGACGACCTCGATCTCGTCGCCCTTCTTGTGGCCCACGAGGGCGCTGCCCACGGGGGACTCGTTGGAGATCTTGTGCTCGAGCGAGTTGGTCTCGGTGGTGCCCACGATGGTGAACGTGGACTTCTTGCCGTGCTCGTCCTCGAGCTCCACCGTGGTGCCGATGGAGACGGTGAGGGCGTGGCCGGAGCCCGCCTCGACGACGGTCGCCATCGAGAGGATCTGGCGGATCTCGTTCACGCGCGCGGCGTTGCGAGCCTCCTCCTCCTTGGCGGCGTCATACTCGGAGTTCTCGGAGAGGTCGCCGAAGCCGCGGGCCTCCTTGATGCGCTCGACGATCTCGTCGTGCTTCTCGCCCTCGCGGTAGGCAAGCTCGTCGACGAGGCGCTGGCGGCCCTCGGCGGTGAGCTCGATCTTCTTGGTGCTGTCCATGTGCTGCCCCCTACCTCACGCGTGCCGCTAGTTGAGCTTGTTGCCGCACTTGGAGCAGAACTCGGCGTCGGCCGCGTTCTTGGCACCGCACTTGGAGCAGAACACGGAGTCGGAGGAAGCCTGCTCGGGAGCGTCGGCGTCGTCCTCGTCCTCGATGACCTCGACGTCGTCGTGAGACTCGATCGGGGACTCGGCGTCCTTCTCGTCCTTGCCCTCTTCCATGCCCTCGCGGACGTTCTTGACGGTCTTGCCAAGGGCGGAGCCGATCTTGGGGAGGTTCTTGGGCCCAAAGATGATCAGCACGATGACGACGATGATGACGAGCTCAGGGATGCCCATGCCAAGAAACATGATGAGATGTCCTTCCGGTGCGATGTCGAAGATGGGCCCCTAGGCCCAATACAGCATCAGCTAGTATAGCCGACGTTGCGCGTTACTCACAATCTCTAAAACGCGAGAAACACGGTTTCTTGCCCGAAGCCCGGGAGGTCCCGTGACCGAGCTCATCATCGCCCTTCTCGTCCTGACCGTGGTGTGCACCGCCGTCCTGGCCGCCATGCCGTGGCTGCTGCGCCGCCGCGGGGTCGACATGCTGCGCACCAAGTTCGGCCTCACCCTCGTGTTTGACTCGCAGAACGCCGACGGGACGCCGGTGCGCCTGCTCAACGTCAACGGGACCTTCCAGAGCGGCTGCTACGTGCCCGAGGACCTGCGCTTTGAGCTCGCGTGCGTCTACCACCGGGAGATGGCCGAGGTCATCGAGGGCATGGTGGCCGCGCGCGGGGCGAGCCGCGAGCGGCCGCTGCGCGTGATGGTGATGGGCGGGGGCGGCTACTCGCTGCCCAAGTACCTGGCCGCCTACGTCCCCGCGGCGCGCGTGGATGTGGTGGAGATCGACCCGGCGATCACCCGCCTCGCCCGCGAGAGCTTCTTCCTCGACGAGTGCCTCGAGCGGACCGGGGCGGAGCGCGAGGGGCGCCTGCGCCTCGTGACGGGCGACGCCTGGGAGTTCGTGCGCGGCGCGACCGAGCCCTACGACGTGATCGTGAACGACGCGTTCTCCGGGAAGCGCCCGCTCGGCCCGCTCACCACCGACGAGGGCGCGCGCGTGATCCGCGAGCACCTGGCCGAGGGGGGCGTGTACCTCGCCAACGTGCGCTGCGCCTGCGAGGGGCGCCGCGCGCGGACCCTGCGCGAGGTGGAGGAGGCCTTTGGCCGCGAGTTCGCGCGCGTGGCCTACGTGCCGGAGTGGCCCGACGCTCCCGAGAAGCCCGGCAACAACGCCTTCGTGGCCACCGACGCGCCGGTGGCGCTGCCCGAGGGCGCCGTCGTGGTGCGCTAGGGGCGCGCGGCTCGCCGGGGTTCTTCTCGCCGGGCTCTTCTCGCCGCGAAGTCTGACTTATGCACGAGCAACGACACGGCGGGCACATTTTGCGCCCGGCCCGATAGATTCGTGGAAGGTTCGCCGGCCTAGCCGAGGCGCGCGCCCAGGGCAAGCAGCGAGAAGAGCCTCTCCGCCGCAAGCTCGTAGAGCTCGGACGCGCGCGCCAGCGCCTCCTCCAGCGGCATGGGGTCGATCGCCGCGGGCACGATCGCCGCGAGCCCCGGCACGCGCGCGGCGTCGGCGTCCATGCCGCCCACCACGGCAACGCAGGGCACCCCGGCGCGCTCGCACGCCGCCGCCACCCCGGCAACCACCTTGCCGCGCGCGGTCTGGGCGTCCGCGTGGCCCTCGCCCGTGACGCAGAGGTCGGCGCCGGCAAGGGTCGTCGAGAAGCCCGTGAGCTCGAGCACGCGTCCGACCCCGCTCTCCGCGCGGGCGCCGAGAAACGCCATCGCCGCCGCGCCGAGGCCGCCCGCCGCGCCGGCGCCGGGCACGTCGAAGTCCCGGCCGAACGTCTCCTCGAGCACGCGCGCGTAGCGGCGCATCCCCGCGTCCAGCTCGGCCACCTCGTCGGGGCTCGCGCCCTTCTGCGGCCCAAAGACCACGCTCGCGCCGTCCGGCCCCGTGAGCGGGCTGTCCACGTCGCACATGAGGTGGAAGGCGGTGTCGCGCACGCGCGCGTCCAGCCCCGAGAGGTCGAGGCGCGCCACGAGCGCGAGGTCGGCGCCGCGACCGGAGAGCTCGCGGCCGCCCGCGTCAAGGAACCGGGCGCCGAGCGCCGACATGCAGCCCATGCCGCCGTCGTTGGTCGCGCTGCCGCCGATGGCGAGCGTCACGTCGCGCGCCCCCGCATCGAGCGCGGCGCGGACAAGCTCGCCGGTGCCGTAGGTGCTCGTGAGAAGAGGGTTCTTCTCGCCCGGGGCGAGAAGGGTCAGCCCGGAGGCGGCGGCCATCTCGATGACGGCGCGTCCGCCCGGGAGCAGGCCGTACGCCGCGTCCACGGGCCGGCCCAGCGGGTCGCTCACGCGGGCGCGGCGCAGCTCCCCGCCGCAGGCCTCCACGAGCGCGGCGACCGTTCCCTCGCCGCCGTCGGCCATGGGGACGCGCACGCACTCGCAGCCCGGGAAGTGCCGCCTCGCCGCGGCCTCGAGCAGCCGGGCCGCCTCGGCCGAGGAGAGCGTCCCCTTGAGCGAGTCCGACGCAAAGACGAATCGCGGTGCCGCGTTCACGTGAGCCTCCCCTGCTCGCCGACTGCCCACATTGTAGGCCCGGCGCAACGCACGCAAAAGGGCGCGGACTATACTGGTTCGCGCAAAAAGGACACGCAAGGCAGGTGGTCTCCCTGATAAAGCTCTTTGCCAGCGACCTCGACGGAACGCTCTTCAACGTGCTGCACGAGACGGACCGCGCCATCCTCTCGCGGCTCGGCCGCGTCCTCGAGGGCGGTCGCCACGTGGCGCTCGCCACCGGGCGGGCGGTGCACCATGCGCGCGAGCTCGGGTTTGGCGAGCTGCCGATCGAGACGGTGAGCGGCAACGGGGCCTTCGTCCGCGACGCCCGGGGGTCCCTGCTGCGCGACGTCCCGATCGACCCCGCCACCCTCGAGGAGCTTCTCGCCGCCTTTCCCGGCTGCTGCTTCAGCTGCATAGACTCCGAGCTCACGCTCGTCCGGGGTTCCCGGGAGCAGTTCGCCGCCGGCTACCTGCCGTCGCAGGGCCCCGTGGGGCGCCTCGTGGCATGGCGGCAGCGAAGGCGCCCCTCCCCGCCCGACCAGCGCTTTGACCAGGGGGACGTCGACGTGCTGGCGCGACGGGTGTGCAAGGTCAACTGCCGCACCCCCGACCCCGGCGAGCGGCGCGAGCTCGACGCGTTTGTCGCCGAGCACGCGAGCACGCTCGTGAACGCGTCCTTTGACGGCGAGCTCTTCGAGCTCACGGACGCGAGCGTCAACAAGGGGGAGGCCGTCGCGTGGCTGGCCGGGTGGCTCGGCATCGGAGAGGACGAGGTGGCGGTCTACGGGGACGGCGGCAACGACCTCGCCATGCTCGCGCGCTTCTCGCACGCCTACGCCACGCGCGGCGCCAGCGACTCGGCAAAGCGGGCCGCCGGCCACGTCATCGGCAGCTGCGCGCTGCATGCGGTCCCACGCCACATGCTCGCCACCGCTCGGCGCGAGGGCGCGGTCTAGCCACAGGGTGCCGCAAGGACACAAAACGGGCCGCCGAGAAGAACCTCGACGGCCCGTGCGTCTACGTGGTCGGGTTGACTGGATTCGAACCAGCGACCTCTCGGTCCCGAACCGAGCGCTCTACCAAGCTGAGCCACAACCCGTAGCGAGGGAGTATTCTAGCAGACTTCCTCCGGCAAACCAACTGTTTTTGTTGACCAGGCGCGCCAGCCCCGCTCGCGAGTCGCGCGCGCGGCCACGGCCTCCGCTGCGGCGACGCTCTCACAGAGGGCAAACGAGCACGTCCCGGAGCCCGTGACCTGCGCCCCCGTCACACCGTCCTGGGCTCGCAGCCAGGCCTCGACCTCGCCGGCCTCCGGGCAGAGGGCGCAGGCGGCGGGTGCGAGGTTGTTGTGAAGGCCCGCCGCGACGCGCGCCGCGTCGGACGCCTCGAGCGCCTCGCAGAGGGAGTCGTAGGGTGCGGGGTCGGTGCCGGTACGGTCGAACTCGGCGTAGGCCTCCACGGTCGAGCCGCCCTCGGCGCCGGGCATCACGAGCGCGACCGGGATCTCAATCGTGGGAAACGTGCGCTCCCGGACGTCGCCCGCGCCGGTGCAGAGCGAGGGCGTGGGGTCGAGGAAGAAGGCGACGTCGGCGCCGACGCGGCGGGCGACCGACACCACGCGCTCGTCGAGCGCGTCGACGCCCCAGCGTGCGGCGAGCGCGCGCAGCGTCGCGCCCGCGTCGGCAGACGAGCCTCCCAGCCCCGCGCGCTCGGGGATGCTGGCCCTCACGCTCACGCGCACCGAGGGCCTCGTGCCGAGCTCTTCGGCAAGCATGCTCGCCGCCCTCCACACGCCGCTTCTCTGCGGCTCGATGCCGAGGGGCGGGTCAAAGGCCACCTCGAGCGAGGGGGCATCCTCCACGCTCACCACGTCGAAGAGCCCCACCGGAACCATCACGGAGTCGACGCGGTGGTAGCCCCGCGCGTCCTTCTCGCGGTGAACGCCCAGGTGGAGGTTGACCTTGCAGGGGGTCGTGACGACCGTGGGAGAGGCCATGCCGGGGGCCGGCTACTCGCCGGCGGGCTCGACGAAGTCGAAGAGGCGCTCACCGGACTCGATGTCGAAGAGCTCGACGGTTCCGGTGAGGACGTCGACGTACTGGTACGACTGGCGTGCCGTGCGCCCGCGACGCTCCTCGACCTCGACGACGAACAGCGACGGGTGCGCGTGCACGAGCGTGCCGGTGCGCTCTACGATGCGCGAACGACCCATGTTAGCCTTGACCTTGAGGCGCTTGCCCTCGAGCTCGTGAAGCTGCTCTCGAATCTCGTCAACGCGGTTGACGGGAGGAATCTCGTTGTCCATATGAACCTCCGCACGCCCGGACGGGCGAAATAGCCAAAATGCCGCAAATTTCATCATATGCCGCAATCGAAAGCTCGGCAATCGCGGAGTCAAGGCGTCACGATAAGACCATCCCCCCGGGAATGTTGACCACGGGATGACGAGAAGCGCCTGTCCCCCGCATCATCCCGCGTCTGCTACACTGCCCGCAGGACCGGACGAGGGGAGCAGGATGGACGAGTCGCGTCTTTCGAGGGTGAGGGCCAACCTGGCCGACCGGGGCCTTTCGCAGGCGCTCGTGGTCGACCCGCTCTCGATCTGGTGGCTGTGCGGCTACCACACCGAGCCCTACGAGCGCTTCCTCGCGCTGCTCGTGCGCGCCGAGGGCGAGCCCGTGCTCTTTGCAAACCAGCTCTTCCCCGACCCCTCCGGGTGCGGGGCGCGCGTGGTGGGCTTCTCCGACACCGACGACCCCGTCGCCCTGGTCTGCGAGCACACCGACCGCACGCGCCCCCTCGGCGTGGACAAGGACCTCGCCGCCCGGTGGCTCGTGCCGCTCATGGAGTCGGGCGCGGCCAGCTCCTTCGTGCTCGCCTCGTACGCGGTTGACGACGCCCGCTCCGTCAAGGACGCGCGCGAGCGCGAGCTCATGCGCGCGGCGTCGGCCACAAACGACGAGGCCATGACCTGGCTCGTCGACCAGGTCCGCCCGGGCGTCACCGAGCGCCAGATCGCCGACGCCCTGCTCGGCGAGTACCGCCGCCTCGGCGCGCAGGACCACTCCTTCTCCCCCATCGTGAGCTTCGGGGACCATGCGGCGGACCCGCACCACGAGCCCGACGACACCCCGCTCTCGTCCGGCGACATGGTCCTCTTTGACGTGGGCTGCAAGCGCGACTGGTACTGCTCGGACATGACGCGCACCTTCTTCACCGCCGAGCCCACGGCACACCAGCGCGCCGTCTACGACGCGGTGCTGCGCGCCAACGAAGCGGCCGAGAAGATCGTGCGCCCCGGCGTGACGTTCGCGCAGATCGACCGCGCTGCGCGGGGCGTGATCGAGGACGCGGGCTGGGGCGCGGCCTTCACGCACCGCCTGGGCCACCAGATCGGGCTCGTGGACCACGAGCCCGGGGACGTCTCCGCCACCCACGACGAGCCCGTCCGTCCCGGCCAGTGCTTCTCCATCGAGCCCGGCATCTACCTGCCCGGCGACATGGGCGTGCGCATCGAGGACCTCGTCATCGTCACCGAGGACGGCTGCGAGGTCCTCAACCGCTACCCGAAGGGCCTTACGGTTCTGTAGCAGCGGGCGTGCCGGCGATTGCCTCCGTGCGCATGGGAGGCGTTGCAGCCACAGGGGCCGGCGGGAACCTCCGCGCGCAGTTTTGCAGCGACGGGGCGAGAAGATAGTTCTTCTCGCCCCGTCGCGAAACTGTTTGAGCACGGAGGCTCCCGCCGGCCCCGCCGCTTCCGAAAAGGACTACTCGGTCGGGCAGAGCGAGAGCGCGGCCTCGTCGGCGACCACCACGCAGTTGGTGTGCAGCTGCAGGATGGAGGCGGGGCAGCTCGGCGTGACGGGGCCGAAGCACATGTCGCGGACGGCCTGGGCCTTGGCCTCGCCGTTGGCGATCACGAGGATCTGGCGCGCGTACATGATGGTCTGGGTGCCCATGGTGTAGGCCTGGCGCGGGACGTCCTCGATGCGGTCGAACAGGCGGCTGTTGGCCTGGATGGTGGACTCGGTCAGGTCGACGCAGTGGGTGCCCTTGGAGAAGTGGTCGTCGGGCTCGTTGAATCCGATGTGGCCGTTGTTGCCGATGCCAAGGAGCTGCAGGTCGGGATAGCCGGCGGCGGCGACCATGCGGTCGTACTCGGCGCAGGCAGCGTCGGCGTCGGGGTTGGCGCCGTCGGGCACGTGGGTGTTGGCCAGGTCGATGTTGACGTGATCAAAGAGGTTCTCGCGCATGAAGTAGTGGTAGCTCTGCGGGTCGTCGTGGGAAAGGCCGCGATACTCGTCAAGGTTGTAGGTGCGGACCTGCGAGAAGTCGCAGTCGCCCTTGTGGTTCCACTCGATGAGCTGCTTGTAGGTGCCAACGGGCGTGGAGCCGGTGGCCAGGCCCAGCACGCAGTCGGGCTTGAGGATGACCTGCGCCGAGATGATGTTGGCCGCCTTGCGGCTCATGTCGGCGTAGTCCTTGGCGCGCAGAATCTTCATGGTGCGTCCCTTCTAACAGCGGCGGGCCTCCCCGCCCGCCGTGCGGCCCCATCGGCCGCGGCCAATGTGACTGCGACCACCAGGGCGAGGTCGCGCAAAGCTATGAGAAGGACTCGCCGCGTCGAGGCCCCTGCCCGTCCACAGCGACCTGAGGCGCACCGCCCCAGACGCTTTGATGATGCCACCGCGGGGTGCCTCCGGCCAGACGCATTCCGCGAACGGCGAGAAGCGCCCCGCGGCGTGACGGCTTTTGGGGGCAGGCGGCTCCCGGCGGCTACAGCTTGGACGCCAGGTCCTCCAGCGCGTGGAAGCGGTGCGAGATCTGGTTCTTCTCGTCCAGCGTGAGCTCGGCCATGGTCTTGCCGGGGGTCTCGGCGGGAAGGAACAGCGGGTCGTAGCCAAAGCCGTGGCTGCCGCGCGGGACATGCCCGACCACGCCCTCGCAGTCGCCGTCGCCGCGCAGGACCTCGTCGCCGCGCACGAGCACCACGCTCGAGTGGAAGCGGGCGGTGCGGGCCTCGTCGGCGACGCCATCCATCTCCCGCATGAGCCTCTCGTTGTTGGCGGCGTCGTTGCCGTGCTCGCCCGCCCAGCGCGCGGAGTAGATGCCCGGCGCGCCATCGAGGGCGTCGACGCACAGGCCCGAGTCGTCCGCCACGGCCATGGCAAGGCCGGTCTGCGCCTGGGCCGCGCGCGCCTTGATGAGGGCGTTGTCAAAGAAGGTCTGCCCGTCCTCGACCGGGTCGGGGAAGTCCCCGAGCTCGCCGAGGGCCACGAAGCGCACGCCGGGCATCGCCGGCGCGAGGATCGCCTCGATCTCCACGACCTTGTGCGCGTTGCCCGTCGCGACGACCACGGTGCGCGCGGGGTCGAGCTCGCTGATGCTGAGGTGTGCCATGTCCTTCTCCCCTCGATTCGGTTTCTACAGCCGGTAGCCCGTCGCCTCGCGCTGCAGCTCGCACAGGCGCGCCACGCCCGCCTGCCCCAGGTCGAGCAGGGCGTCGAGCTGGGCGCGGTCGAGCGTGGAGCGCTCGCCGGTGCCCTGCACCTCCACGATCCGGCCGTCGCCGGTGCCCACGAGGTTGAGGTCGACCTCGGCGTGGCTGTCCTCGGGATAGTCCAGGTCGAGCAGGGCGATGCCGCCCACGATGCCCGCGGAGACGGCCGCCACCTGGCCGGTGAGCGGGAGCCGCGGCAGGCGGCCCCGCTCGACGAGGCTCGAGAGCGCGCCGTGCAGCGCCACCCACGCGCCCGTGACCGAGGCCGTGCGCGTGCCGCCGTCGGCCTGGATGACGTCGCAGTCGAGCGTGATCGTCACCTCGCCGAGGCGGTCGAGCCGCACGACGGAGCGCAGGCTTCGCCCGATGAGGCGCTCGATCTCCATGGAGCGGCCCTTGCGCCCGCGGTACTCGCGCGGGGTACGGCGACTGCCGGAGGCCGGCAGCATCGCGTACTCGGCCGTGACCCAGCCGGCGTGCGCGCCCTTGCGCCAGGCGGGCACGCCCTCCTCCACGCTCGCCGCGCAGAGCACGCGCGTGTCGCCGAACTCGGCGAGGCACGAGCCGGCGGCGTTCTTCAGCACGCCCGGGGTGAGCGTGACCTGCCGCATCTCGTCCGCCGCGCGGCCCGACGGCCTCGCACCACCTGCCATGATGTCCACTCCCCTCTCCAAGGCCCGTGACCGGTGACCTCGGGAAATTAATCCACATTTGGGCAGCCGCTCCCAAAGCCCAACTGGGGTTTTGTCGCCATCACAAAGCCAAATGTGGATTATTTCCCCATGACCTCGAGACGAGCGCCCCGGACGCCCAAAGAGAGCGGCGCCGCCCCTGCCTGAAGCGGCGCCGCGGCGTTTGTGGTGGGCGATGACGGGTTCGAACCGCCGACCTTGTGCGTGTAAGGCACCTGCGCTAGCCGCTGCGCCAATCGCCCGAGTGGCACGAGTCTACCACGTCCGCAGACACGCCCGGTCGCAGGACGTATACTAGGCCCCATGAATACGACGACACTCGCCTCGCTGGCCGCGCTCCTCGATGAGCAGGGCCTGCTTGCAGGCACTCACAACCTCACGGCCGAGGCGGGCGCGACGCCCGTCACCGGCGCCGACTGCGACTCGCGCGTCGCCCGCGCGGGGCACGTCTTCGTGTGCAAGGGCGCGGCGTTCAGGCCCGCCTACCTCACGAGCGCGCTCGAGCTCGGCGCCGTCGCCTACCTCTGCGACGAGGCGCACGCCGCCGAGCTCGCCGAGACGGCGCCCGCCGCGCCTGCCCTCGTCGCGAGCGACCTGCGCCGCGCGATGGCGCACGTCTCGGCCGAGGCCTGGGGCCACCCCGACCGCGACGTGCGCGTCGTGGGCATCACGGGCACCAAGGGCAAGTCGACGGTCTCCTACATGCTGCGCGCCATCCTCGACGGCGACGAGGTCGGCTCGGGCACCGCCGTCATCGGCTCCATCGACACCTACGACGGGGTCGAGCACTTCGAGAGCCACAACACCACGCCGGAGTCGCCCGACCTCTGGCGCCACATCGCCAACACGCGCGACTCGGGCCTGCCCGTCCTCGACATGGAGGTCTCGAGCCAGGCGCTCAAGTACGACCGCGTGGTCGGCCTCGACCTCGACGTGGCGTGTTTCCTCAACATCGGCCGCGACCACATCTCCCCCGTCGAGCACCCTAGCTTCGAGGACTACTTCGAGAGCAAGCTGCGCATCTTCGACCAGGCGAGAAGCGCCGTGGTGAACATGGACTGCGACCATGCCGACGTGATCGCCGCGCGGGCCGCGCGCTGCCCGCGCGCGCTGCGCTTCTCGGCGGAGGGGGCGGACGGCGCGGACGTGTGGGCGTCCGAGGTGCGCTCCGAGCTCGGCCGCGTGAGCTTCGTCGCGCACACCCCCAGCTGGGAGGCAACGATCACCCTCGCGATGCCCGGGCTCTTCAACGTCGACAACGCCCTCGCCGCGATCGCCGTGTGCGAGCTGCTCGGCATCGACGCGAAGCGCGTAGTCGCCGGCCTCGCGCGCGCCAAGACGCCCGGGCGCATGGAGCTCATCGGCGAGCCGGGCGACCGAGTCGTCGCGCTCGTGGACTACGCCCACAACAAGCTCTCCTACCAGAGGTTCTTCTCGTCCGTGACCAAGGAGTTCCCGGGACATCGCATCATCGTGGTCATGGGCGCGCCCGGCGGCAAGGCCTACGAGCGCCGCACGGAGCTGCCGCAGGAGGCGGCCAAGTGGGCCGACCACCTCATCTACACCGAGGAGGACCCCGCGCACGACCCGGTGGAGGAGATCTGCGCCCAGATGGTCGCGGCAACGCCCGCGGGAACCTCCCACGAGGTCATCTACGACCGCGAGGCCGCCATCCGCCGTGCTGTCGAGCTGGGCTTTGAGGGCGAGGGGCCCGCGCTCGTGTGCCTGCTCGCCAAGGGGGACGAGACCCGCCAGCACGTGGGCGACGAGTTCGTCCCCTGCCGCACCGACGGCGAGGTCTTCCTCGAGGCAGCCGAGAAGTACGCGCAGCGGCCCTAAGGGGGCCACCCCCCTCTAGGGTCCGCATCCCCTAGATCAGGCCGAAGTGCTCCAGGCCCGTGACCACGCCGTCGTCCGCGGCGGAGTCCGTCACGTAGTCCGCGCGCGCCTTGACGCCGGGCAGCGCGTTGCCCATGGCGACGAAGGTCTCGACGTGATCGGCCATGGAGAGGTCGTTCTCCGAGTCGCCGAAGGCGAAGGTGCGCTCGCGGCCGTGGCCGAGGCGCTCGAGCGCGACGTCGATCGCGGTCCCCTTGTCCACGCCGACGAGCGAGAACTCGTAGGTGCTGTACTGCAGGTCGCAGACCGTGAAGTACCGCTCGCAGAACTCGCGGACGGGCGCGATGTCGTCCAGCGTGACGTCGCTCACGCAGAACTTGCAGAAGCTGTGGCGGCCGATCGCGCGCTCGACCCCCGCGAGGTCGTGCGCGAGCTCTGAGCTCGCGAAGCTTGCCGGGGCACCGTCCGGGCGCAGCTCGAGGTTGCACTCGACGCCCTCGAACGTCACGCTGACCCCGGCCTCGACGAAGCGCCGTGCGACCTCCATGAGCAGGTCGTTCTCGACGACGGCGTTGCGCACGACCTCGTCGCCCACGCGCACGTAGGCGCCCGCGCCCGCGATGACGCCGTCGGGGCCGAGGTCCAGCAGCGTGTCCGGGATGAAGGGCACGTGGCGACCCGTGCAGATGAAGGTGCGGTGCCCCGCCGCGCGCATGCGCCGAAACGCCCCGTACACGCCGTCGGTCGGCCGAGGCCTGGAGAAGACCGCGTCGGCGCCCGACGTGCGTGCCTTCTCCATGTCGTGCCACACCAGCGTCCCATCGACGTCAAAGAACGCGACCGCGCCGCCCTTCTCGCCCATGAGCCCTCCCTCTCGTCTGTGCCTGACGCGCCATTGTAGCGGACCCGTGTAAGGGAACCGACAGGAAAAGGGCCGGGACGCAGAGGTCCCGGCCCTCGAGTCGTGCGATGCTCGCGCGAGCGGCTGGACTAGAAGTCCACGTCCACGTCGTTGTAGACGCACTCGAGGAGCTTCTCCATCTCCTCGGGCGTGGGCTGGCGCGGGTTGGAGCCGGTGCAGGCGTCGCCGATGGCGTCGACGGCGATGCGGCTCTTCTTCTCCTCGAACTCGGCGTAGTCGATGACGGACTCGTCGGCCTTGACGCCGCCCTTGCCGTAGTTCTTGATGCCCTGCGGGATGTCGATCTTGTCGTTGAGGTCGCGGATCATCTGGACGAGAGCGGCAACGAGCTCGTCCTCGGTCTCGCCGGCGAGGTGGAAGACCTCCTTGGCGATGTAGGCGTAGCGGCTCTTGGCGCGGGCGTCCTTGGAGTTGAACTGGATGACCTTGCCGAGGTACATGGCGTTGGCGCAGCCGTGGATGATGTGGTCACCGGTGAAGGCGGCGCCGGTCTTGTGCGCCATGGAGTGCACGATGCCGAGCAGGCCGCTCGAGAAGGCGATGCCGGCGATGCACTGGGCGTCGTGCATGTGCTGACGGGCCTCCTTGTCGCCGGCGTAGCTCTTGGGGAGCCACTCGACGATCTCGCGCATGGCGTAGAGGGCGTTGGCGTCGGTGTAGGCGGAGCCGGCGGTGGAGACGTAGGCCTCGATGGAGTGGGTCAGGGCGTCCATGCCGGTGTGCGCGCAGAGCTTGGCGGGCATGGTGTAGGTGAGCTCGGGGTCGACGATGGCCACGTCAGGCGTGATCTCGAAGTCGGCGATCGGGAACTTGATACCCTTGGAGTAGTCGGTGATGATCGAGAAGGCCGTGACCTCGGTGGCGGTGCCGGAGGTGGAGGAGATGGCGCAGAAGTGGGCCTTGGTGCGCAGCTTGGGCAGGCCGAAGACCTTGCACATGTCCTCGAAGGTGGTCTCGGGGTACTCGTACTTGATCCACATGGCCTTGGCCGCGTCGATGGGGCTGCCGCCGCCGATGGCGATGATCCAGTCGGGCTGGAACTCGGACATCACGGCCGCGCCGTTCATGACGGTCTCGACGGACGGGTCGGACTCGACACCCTCGATGAGCTTGACCTCGAAGCCGGCCTCCTTGAGGTCGTTCTCGACGTCCTGCAGGAAGCCGCCGCGACGCATGGAGCCGCCGCCGGTGACGATGACGGCGCGCTCGCCCTTGAGGTTCTTCACCTCGTGGCGGGCACCCTCGCCAAAGTACAGGTCACGCGGGTTGGTGAAACGTCCCATAACACACTCCTCCAATTCATTTGCCGCCGCCACCGCGACGGATCGCAAGCGGGGGCATCTCCCCCGCCTTTTGCCGAAACGAGAAGTACCGCGGCCGCGCGAGGTCCCGCCGCACGGTCGGCTACAGTATAGCGAAATCCCCTCGCGCCATTTGGGGGTTTTCCGGCGTCCGGCGAGCGGCAAATATAGGCGTTTACGTGGTGTTTTCTGGCGGGCGAGCGGCAGGCGCGCAGCGCTGGGCCGCCGAGCCGAGCCGCGCGGGCGCTTCTCGGCTACCATAGGCAGAGAGGGGAGGAGAGATGGCACACGATCCAAGGCGCGAGGACTACCAGAGGCTGAGCCTGCGCTACGCGCTCGAGCTCGACGGGGACGACCCGTTCGCCGCCTCGCGCGCCTTCGCCACCTTCGGGCGGCGCTTCGCCCAGAACCGCGACTCGCTCCCCCAGTCCGACGCCGACCGCGCCTTCCACCTCGTCACCCTCGCGACGGAGGCCATCGACTACCGGCTGCCGTTTGCCACCGACGCCCAGGCCGAGGAGCTCATCTCCCGCGGCCGGGCGCTTCTCGACGAGGCGCTCTCCCTCGACGCGTCCTGCTGGGACGCGCTGCGCATGCGCTCGTCCGCCCAGACCTCCTCGATCGACGAGCGCTACTGGTTCCTCGCCGGGCGCGTCGACGAGGTCCAGGCCTCCTGCGAGGAGGAGCGCGAGCGCGTCATCGAGGCGCTCGGGGGCGAGCGGGGCACGCTCGGGGCCACGATCTCCATGCGCCCCTACTGGCGCTGGCTCGCCTCCATGGCCGAGCAGGCGCTCATCTGCGGCCGCAACCACGACGCCGTCGCTGCGGCCGAGCGGCTGCTCGCGTCCGACCCGCGCGACCTCTCGGACGTGCGCTTCACGCTCGCCTACGCCCTCGCCAAGCTCGAGGACGAGGAGGGGCTCGCCGACCTGCGCCGCCGCTACGCGACCATCTCCCCGCTCCGCGCCGCCGACGACGCCTGGATAACGCTCGCCGAGGTCGCGCTCGCCCACAAGCGCTGCGACTTCTCCGCGGCGCGCGAGGGCCTCTCGCACCTGCTTGCGACCTATCCCAAGTGCGGGTTTGCGCTCATCCGCCAGAGCGAGCTGCCCGACGGGGAGTTCGCCCGCCTGCGCGTGCAGCCCTACGGCGAGGACGAGATCATCATCGCCGTGAGCGAGGGCATCGTCTTGCTGCAGGAGGGCAGCGACCGCTCCGGCCGCGGCGTGCTCGGGTCGTGGGTCGCCAAGGCCGTCTCCGAGCTCGACCCGACCGCGGCGGACGAGGCCTCCCGGATCTCCGGGGGCGAGGGGGTGACGCGGCAGTGAGGGCGTGGGACGAGCTGGTGACGCGCTGCGCCGAGCGCCGGCGCGCCGAGATGGGGGGCCTGTCCGACCAGGCGTTCGAGGAGCTGCTCATCGCCGTGCGCGAGAACCCCGCCGCGTTTGCCGAGGCGGCCCCCGAGCGCGCGCTGCTCGTGCTCGCGCGCGCCCTCGACGCCTACCGCGAGAGCCGCTCCCACGACGACCTTCTCGACGACGAGGCCTTCGAGGCCGAGCGGGCCCGCCGCCTCGAGGCCCTGCGCGCCGAGTGCGAGCGTGCGCTGGCTGAGGACGAGCGCTGCCTCGACGCGCG
Source organism: Olsenella sp. An188 (assembly GCF_002160255.1). GTDB lineage: Bacteria > Actinomycetota > Coriobacteriia > Coriobacteriales > Atopobiaceae > Thermophilibacter > Thermophilibacter avistercoris. The sequence continues at coordinate 48,634 of NZ_NFKF01000009.1, forward strand.
GCTGGTCTCCCTTCTCGCCGCCGACCTCGAGCCCGACCCGCTGCTCGAGGGGCTGCTCTCGCTCGATCGCGAGTTTGCCCGCGAGCTGCCCTCCGGCGACGCCTGGGAGGACGTCTCCTGCCGCCCCCACCTGCGCCTTCGTGCCGCGGTGGCCCGCACCTGCGTGGAGTCGTCGCGCTTTCGCATGGCGCAGAGCGCGGCGCTCTCCGTCATGGACGCGTCTCCCTCCGACCCGCTCGGGGCGCGCCACACCCACATGCTCGCGTGCGCCCGGCTCGAGGACGAGCCCGCCTTCGACGCCGTGCTCGCGCGCTTCTCGCACCGCGAGAGCGCCTGGTCGCACCTCGCGCGCGTCCTTCTGCTCTACAAGCTCGACCGCATGCCTGCCGCACGCCGGGCGCTGCACGGCCTCGACGAGCTGTGCGTCGGCGGGGCCTACGCGCTGCTGCGTCCCACCTTCGTCGAGATCTACCTCCCCGACCGCCCCGAGGCGAGCGTCTGCGGACTCGCGGAGTGCATGATGGCCGTGCGCGAGGCGGAGCCCATCATCGCGGACGTGCCGGACTTCATCAACTGGTGCCAGGGGTTTGACTGGCTCGCGGCCTCCGGGGCGCGCTTCGCCGAGAAGAACGACCTGGAGTGGTAGCGTCCCACACGGTTCTTCTCGCCCCATGAAAACGCCCGGACCGCGCAGGCGCGATCCGGGCAGGCAGCTCGTGGTGCCCCCAACGGGAGTCGAACCCGTGTTACAGCCTTGAAAGGGCCGTGTCCTAGGCCACTAGACGATGGGGACGCGCGGTTAAGTATACCAGAGGCGCAGACGGCTCGCGCCCCGCCGGGAGGCCCTGCGCGCCATGGGGGCGCGCCGGCGAGAAGTACATGGTAGGGGCGGTGGGACTCGAACCCACAATCCTTTCGGCCGCGGATTTTAAGTCCGCTGCGTATGCCAGTTCCGCCACGCCCCCACGTGACTACACATCCTAGCGCAAGCGCGGGCGGGCCGCTCAGCGCAGCGGCCGCATCGTCGGCTTCCAGCCGACGGGGGACTCCGTGCCCGAGAGCGTCGCCGCGGCGGCGAGCGCGAGGCCGAAGAGCAGGTCGGACTCGCTGGCCGTGAGCGACTCGAACCCCGTCTGGCGCATCAGCTCCGACACCGCCACCGCGCCGCCGAGCATGACCGGGGCGCGCTTGGCCTGCAGGCCCGGCAGCGCGGCGCGTTCCTCGACCGTCAGGGCGGCGAGCCGCGCCTCGAGGGCCTCGACCCGCTCGCGCGGGAGCGCGCAGAGGTGGACCTTCGAGGAGTCGTACGGCTCCAGGCCCTTGTCGATCGCGACGAGGCTCGTCACCGTGCCGCCGCACACCACGAGCAGCTCCGGCGCGTCCGCGGCCGCCCTCCCCGACCCGGCTGCCCAGAGGCCACCCTCCTCCACGACCGGCGCGAAGGCGTGGGCGGCGAAGGCGTGGGCGGCGGCCAGATCGTCTTTGGGCGCAGGGCCCTCCGAGGCGAGGAACTTCTCGGTCACGCGGCGGCACCCAACGTCAACGGAGCGAACGAAGGCCAGCTCAAACGTGCCGTCCTCGCCCAGCGAACCGCACGCGAGCTCGGTGGAGCCGCCGCCGTTGTCGGCCACGAGGAGGCGCCGGCCGCGAAAGTCCTGGGCCACGCCGAGGAAGGTCAGCGCGCCCTCCACCTCGCCGGGGATGATGAGCGGGTCGAGGCCGAGCGAGTCGAGCGCGGCACCCAGCTCGCGGGCGTTCTCCGCGTCGCGCGCGGCGCTCGTGAGCGTGCAGCATGCCGCGACGGCCCCCGCCTCGCGGGCGGAGTCCACGTAGCCGCGCGCGCAGGCGAAGACGCGCTCCATGGCCTCCTGCCTGAGGCGGCCCGTGGCGTCCACCCCCTCGCCGAGGTTGCAGATCTCCGAGTGCTTGGCCAGGCGCACCACGCGGCCGCCCTCGACGTCCGCGACGGCAAGCCGCGCGGTGACGGTACCGATGTCGATGCAGGCAAGACGCATGGGTCAGTCCCCCTCGTAGCCAAAGATGAAGTCCGTGACGCCCAGGTACCAGGGCTCGGCAGGCGCCTGCTCCGCGGGCTCGTCGGAGGAGTCGTCGCCCTCGGTGAGCCCGTCCACCACCACGCTCTTCTCGCCCTCCTCGACGTAGCCCCTGCGGCGGGCCTCGTCCTTGATGCCCTCCTCGGTCGTGAGGTTGTCAATGTCCCCCTGGACCTCCTCGTTGGCCTGGGTGAGCTCGGAGAGGGTCTGGGAGCGGGCGGACTCGAGGCGCCACTGGCGGTAGAGGTCGCAGGAGGGGCCGTAGAGGGCCGCCACCACGACGAGAAGCGCGACGGCCACGATGATCGGCACGCGGAAGCGGGCGAGAAGCCCCGCGGCGTCGAGGTTGGAGACGCGCTCGCGCAGGGCGGACGCGCCGCCCGGCGACGGCGCGCGGCGGGTGGTGCGGTCCTCCCGCACGGTGCCCCGGGGCGGACGGTCGGGCCTTGCGGCGCGGCGGCGGGTCGGGCCGGCCTCGGCGCGCGGGCGGGACGTGGGTACGCGACGTGTGGCTGTCTTGCTCATGCCGGCTTCGTTTCTGGGTCGTTTTGGCAGGCTCGAGACGTCACGCGTGGGCGCGGCGCCTCCCCCTCTTTATACCAGACGCCCCGGCGCGCGGCGGCAGCGTCAGGCCTTCTCCTCCGCCTTAGCACGTTCCCAGAGCTCGTTGAGGAGGTCGTCGCCGAGCGACTCCGCCTCGAGCCCGCGCTCGCGCGCGAGCTCCTCGACGCGCGACCAGCGGCGCCTGAACTTGCGGTTTGCCCCCGCGAGCGCCTCCTCGGCGTCGATGCCCTCCCAGCGCGCGACGTTCACCAGCGAGAAGAGCAGGTCGCCAAACTCCGCGGCGCGCTCCGGGCTGCCGGGGGCCTCGCGCTCGAACTCCGCGCGCTCCTCGGCGACCTTGTCCCACACGCCCTCGACCGAGCGCCACTCGAAGCCCGCCTTGGCGGCGCGCTTGGAGATCTTCTGGCACTGCATGAGCGCGGGCAGGCTGCGCGGCACGGAGTCGAGAAGCCCCTGGGGCCGCTCGTCCTCCCCCGCGGCAGCGCGCTCGGCGGCCTTGACGTCGTCCCAGATGTCGACGACCTCGCCGCCGTCGGACGCGGCGGCGTGCTCGCCAAAGACGTGCGGGTGGCGGCGAACGAGCTTCTCGTTGAGGCCGCGGACCACGTCGTCGATGGTGAAGGCCCCGTCGTCCGCGGCGATCTGCGCGTGCAGGACCACCTGCTCCAGGACGTCGCCGAGCTCCTCGACGAGGTGGGCGGTGTCGTCGGCCTCGATGGCCTCCACCGCCTCGTAGGCCTCCTCGACCATGTTCTTGGTGATGGAGCGGTGCGTCTGCTCGCGGTCCCACGGGCAGCCGTCCGGCTGGCGCAGGCGCCACATCGTGCGCACGAGGCGGTCGAACTCGGGGTGCGTCGTGGGCGCGCCGGGACGGGCTGCGGTCTGCGCGTCCACGCGGTCTGCGGCTTGCGACATGGGGCTCCTCTCGTCGGTTCTTCTCGCCCGATTCTAGCGCCGCGAGGCTCAGTCGTGGTGGTGGTGACCGTGGTGGTCGTGGTGGTGCGCGCCCCGGTAGTCGAGCGAGTCGTCCTCACCCGCGTCCGCGCGCCCCGCGGCAACGGCGTCGCGCACCAGCGGCAGCAGCGTCTCGCGCAGCCAGGGCCGGCGCACCTCGGGGCCTATGAACACGCCGAGCGCGCCCTTCTCGCCGTCCTCGGACGGCTCCGCGCCCGTCACCGACCACGCACGGTCCACCACGTCGAAGCGCAGCCACTGGCCGCCGCACGGCAGCGACCCCTTGGCCCGCACCACCTCGCCGAACACGCCCGCGACCAGCGCGTCCAGGAACCACAGCAGGTGGTTCTCGGTGGGAAGCGAGATTCCCGCCAGAGACAGGCTCTCAAAATCGTCCTCGGCCGCGGCGCCACCGGTCGCAGCGGGCGCCGAGCTCGCCGCGCGCCCCGGGTCCAGGTCGCGCTCCAGCAGCTCGACGAACCACTCGTCCGGCAGCTCGTCGTACGGCACGTCGACGATGCGCGCGTCCGGGTTCTTCTCGGCAACCCACGCCCGTGCCGCCTCGACCTGGCCCGCGCCCGCGTGCTGGACCTTGGAGAGCACCACCACCGGCGCGGTGGCGACCTGATCCAGGTAGATGTCCCCGAAGCGCTCGCGCTGGCGCTCCCAGGCCACCGCGTCCACGATGACCAGCGGCTGCAGCAGGGAGATTCGCTCGTAGCTCACCTGGTCGACGTTGTCCAGCACGCTCGAGAGCCGGGCCACGCCCGTGGGCTCCACGACGAGGTACTCCGGGTCGAGCGTGTTGGCGATGGTGAGCACGGAGGCGGCAAAGTCCTGCCTGCCCGAGCAGCAGATGCAGTTTTCGGTGGACTCCCACACGGAGAGCTCGTCGGTCTGCGAGAGGACCTTGGCGTCGATGTCCGCCTGGCCGTACTCGTTCTCGTACACCACGAAGTCGCGCCCCGTGCGGCGCGCGAGTTCCTGGATGAACGTCGTCTTTCCCGCCCCGAGGAACCCCGAGACAACCAGCACCCGCATCAGATGTCCTCTCGTAAAAGGGCGGGGGCCGAGAAGGACCCCCGCCCGCAGCTCAGACGTGTCCGCCAGCCGAGACTAGCCCTCGATCCTGACGACCGGCTTGATGAGGTCACGCGGCTTGTCGCGCATCATGAACAGGGCCTCCTCGAGGTGGTCCCACCCGTCGAAGACGTGGCTCACGAGGTGGTGCACGTCAAGGCGACCGGAGCTCACGAGGCTGCCGAGCTTCTCCATGCGCAGGCGGCCGCCGGGCATGAGGCCGCCGTTGATCTCCTTGTGGCCCATGCCGACGCCCCACTCCACGCGCGGGATGGTGACGAAGTCGCCGCCGCCGAGGTAGTTGACGTTGCCGATCTTGCCGCCGGGCTTGAGGACCTTGACGGCGTCCTCGAAGGTCTCGACGCCGCCGCCGGCAACGATGACCTTGTCGACGCCCTTGCCGTCGGTCATGGCCAGCACCTGGTCGGCGATGGGGCCGTCCTTGTAGGAGATGAACTCGTCGGCGCCGTACTTCTTCGCCGCCTCGACGCACACCGGGCGGGTGCCCACGGCGAGGATGCGGGAGGCGCCGCGCATGGAGGCGCCGGCCACGCTCATGAGGCCCACGGGGCCGATGCCGATGACGAGCACGGAGTCGCCGAACTGCACGTCGGCGAGCTCGACGCCGTGGAAGCCCGTGGGGACCATGTCGGAGAGCATGCATGCGTCGACCGGGTCGATGTTCTCGGGCAGGTGGGCGAGGTTGCCGTCGGCGTCGTTGACGTGGAAGAACTCGGAGAAGACGCCGTCCTTGAAGTTGGAGAACTTCCAGCCGGCGAGCATGCCGCCGGAGTGCATGGAGTAGCCGGCCTGGGCCTCGAGGGAGTTCCAGTCGGGCGTGATGGCCGGGATGAGGACGCGGTCGCCGGGCTTGAAGTCACGGACGAGCTCGCCGACCTCGACGACCTCGCCACAGGCCTCGTGGCCCAAGATCATGTTGTGGCGCTCGCCGATGGCGCCCTCCCACAGCGTGTGGACGTCGGACGTGCAGATGGCAACCGCCAGCGGCTTGACCAGCGCGTCCATCGGTCCGATGGCCGGAACCTCCTTCTCGATCCAGCCGGACTCGCCGATCTTGAGCATTGCGTAACCCTTCATAGGCGCACTTCCCTTCGGTCGGTGGTTCACACGCTGCCCCTGTGGCAACCCAACTCACTTAGGGTCCCCGAAACAGCGTCGAAACATAACCGGAGGCGCGGCGGGCGGTCGGCGATAGACCGCAAGCGGCGAGAAGAGCCTCTCGACCGCTTAACAATCTGGGGTTATGGCAGAGAGCGCTGCCAGACTGCTTAACAATCCGGGGTTGTGGCAACGGCCCGTCTCAGGCTGCTTAACAATTCCGGGCTGTGGCAGGGCGCGGACCAACGATTGCTTAGCAATTCCGGGTTATGGCACGCCAGAGACGGCTTTGAGGTTCTTCTCGCCAGGCGATCAGTGCCACAACCCCGGATTTCTAAGCGCTCCACCGCCCCCGATTGCCATAACCCGGATTTACTAAGCCTCACCGCAAGCGGCGAGAAGAACGTGCGACTTTCGGACGGTCCGCGCCTGCAGACCGTCCGCAAGCCGCACGCACTTCTCGCCTGCTACTCGTCCGCCTCGTCGTCGCCGCCGACCTGCTCGAGCACGCCGAGCGCGGCCGGCATGACCTCCTCCTCGGTGCGGTGGAACGGGTAGGCCACCTTCTTCGTCTTGGGGTACACCACGCCGCCGCGCCCCTTGAGCTCGAGCGCCACCGCGCGCGGGACAACGAGCCCCTGGTAGACCAGACGCCCCGCCGCCAGGGACACGCTCGCGCACCCCAGGCGCTGCGCGCGGATCCGCACGCGGGCGCGGTCGAAGAGGTTGCGCCCCGCGAGCGGCAGCGCCCCGTAGCGCTCCTCGCACTCGCGCTGCACGGCGTCCACCTCGGCCAGGTCCACCGCCGCGGCGAGCTGCCGGTACACGAGCACGCGACGGTCCACGTCCGGCAGGTACTCCTCGGCCAGGAAGAAGTCGGCCGGGAGGTTGATGGTGACCTCGGCCTGATCCACGTCGCGCGTCTCGCCGCGGGCCTCGGCCACGGCCTCGCCGAGCATCTGCGTGAAGAGGTCAAAGCCCACGCTGGAGAGGTTGCCGTGCTGCTCGGCGCCCATGAGCGAGCCGGCGCCACGAATCTCGAGGTCGCGCATCGCGATCTTCATGCCACTGCCGAGGTCCTGGTACTCGTTGATGGCCGTAAGGCGGTCGGTGGCCTCGGGCGTGAGCGGCAGCTCGGCCGGGAACATGAAGTAGGCGTAGGCCTGGGTGCGGCCGCGCCCCACGCGCCCCTTGAGCTGGTAGAGCTGCGCCAGGCCCAGGCGCTGGGAGTCCTCGATGATGAGCGTGTTGGTGTGCGGGTTGTCGATGCCGCTCTCGATGATCGTCGTGGCCACCAGCACGTCGATCTCGTGCTCCTGGAAGCGCAGCATGACGTCCTCGACCTCGCGCGCGCTCATCTTGCCGTGCGCCACGCCCACGCGGGCCTCCGGCGCCGCCTCCATGACGCGGCTCACGGCGTCGTCGATCGTGTGGACGCGGTTGGACACGTAGTAGACCTGTCCGCGCCGCGCGAGCTCCTCGCGAATCGCCGCGCTCACGACGTCCGGGTCCCACTCGCCCACCGTGACCTTGACCGGGAGGCGCCCCGGCGGCGGCGTCATGATGAGGCTCATGTCGCGCACGCCGCTCATGGCCATCTGCATCGTGCGCGGGATGGGCGTGGCCGAGAGCGTGAGCACGTCCACCTGCTCGCGCATGTTCTTGAGCTGCTCCTTGTGCTGCACGCCAAAGCGCTGCTCCTCGTCGATGATAACGAGCCCCAGGTCGTAGGGGTTGACGTCAGCAGAGAGCAGGCGGTGCGTGCCAATGAGCACGTCCACCGATCCGTCCGCGAAGCCCTCGAGCGCGCGACGCTGCTGCGCCGGCGTCACAAAGCGCGAGAGCACGGCCACCTTGAGGTCAAACGGCGCAAACCGCGAGAAGAACGTCTCGAAGTGCTGCTGCGCCAGGATGGTCGTGGGGCACAGCACCATCACCTGCTTGGCGTCCTGGCAGCACTTGAACGCCGCCCGCAGCGCGACCTCCGTCTTGCCAAAGCCCACGTCTCCGCAGAGCAGCCGGTCCATGGGCCTTCTCGCCTCCATGTCGGCCTTGATGTCGGCGATGGCGGAGCGCTGGTCGGGCGTGAGCTCGTAGCGGAAGCTCGACTCCATCTCCTGCTGGACCGGCGTGTCGGGCGAGAAGGCAAACCCCGGGACCGAGGAGCGGCGCGTATAGAGGTCCACGAGGTCGAAGGCGAGCTTCTTCGCGGACTTGCGCGCCTTGTTCGTAGCCCGGCTCCAGTCCGCGGTGTTGAGGCGCGTGAGGCGCGGGCTGCTGCCGTCCGGGCCCACGTAGCGCGTGAGGCGGTCGACCTGCTCGAGCGGCACGAAGAGCTTGTCCTCGCCGGCGTACTCCAGCAGGAAGTAGTCGCGCTCGCGCCCCGCGACCTCCTGGCGCACGATCGCCGAGAAGAGCGCGATACCGTGCGTCGCGTGGACCACGTAGTCGCCCGGCTTGAACGGGAAGGTCACGCTCGTGGGGTCCACGCGGCGTGCACGGCGCCGGGCCTTTGCGGTGCGGGAGCTGAGATCGGAGACCGAGAGGACGGCCAGGCTCGCGCCCGGCACCTCGATGCCCGCGGGGACGGGGGCGTCGGTGAAGGTGACCTGTCCGCGCGCGAGGGGCGGTACCTGCGGGTCGTTGTTCTCGGCCGCCGTGCCCAGCGACTCAACGAAGGGGATGTTCTCGTCGGAGAGGCGCAGCTCGAGCGCCTCGCGCGCGCCGCGGTCCGGGACCGCGAAGAGCACGGCCGAGCGGTCGCGCACGAGCTGGCGCACGCGCCCGACGAGCTTTGTGTCGGAGCCCGCGATCTGGGGCTGGCGCACGGCGAGCTCGGCCGTGGACGCACCGGTGCCCGCGCGCAGCATGGACGAGAAGGACAGGCGCTGCTGGCTGCCAAAGTCCATCTCGCGCGGCGAGGTGTAGAGCCCCTCGAGCGAGACGCGGGCCGCGTTGGCCGCGGAGAGGACCTCGTCGGCCTCGCGCATGCAGTCGTCGAAGAGGGCTCGTGGCTCGGCGAGCACCACGAGCGCGCCAGCGCAGAGGTGCTCGAGCGGCGAGGCGGTGGCGCCGTAGAGCTGCGGGAGGTAGCGCTCGAGCGCGGGGGCTGCGGCACGCTGGCGAATGAGCTCCAGGTCGGCGGCCACCTTGGTGCTCTCCTGGGCCTCCTTGAACAGCGCCCGCTCGGCGCGGGCGACGGTCTCGTCCGTGAGGGCGAGCTCGCGGCACGGCGAGACCGTCACCTCGCTCAGCTCGCCGATGGTCTGCCCCGTCGAGGGGACCATCCGGCGCACGCGGTCGATCTCGTCGCCAAAGAACTCGATCCGCACGGGCGCGGTCGCCTGCGCGGGGAAGACGTCGACGGAGTCCCCGTGCACGTGGAAGGTGCCGGGCGCGTCCACGTCGCCGGCGTCGTTGTAGCCCATGCCCACGAGCAGCGCGGGAACGTCCTCGAAGGGGACCTCCTCGCCCACGCAGAAGGTGCTCGAGGCGAAGTAGCCGCTGCCCTTGGGCGGAACGCGACGCAGCAGGGCGTGGGCTGACGCCACGATCACGCAGCCCTCCCCGGCCGCAAGGCGCGCGACGGAGCGGCACCGTGCGCCGACGACGGCGTCGTCGGGGGCGGTATCTGCCCAGGGCCGGTCACGACGGTCGGGGTAGCGGCCCACCACGTCCTGCCCGAGCCACGCCGCGAGGGCGCGCGCCGTGCGGTCCGCCGCCTCCTCGCCGGAGACCACGAGCAGGCAGGGACGCGGGTTCGCCGCCCAGAGGGCCGCGAGGACGAGCGGGCGGGCGGACTGCGCCACGGCAAGCGAGGCGTCGCGGCCGGCATCGAGCTCCCGCACGAGCGGGCTGAGCTCCGGGCACGAGAGCAGCTGGCGAGAAACGCGATCGATGAGCATGGGGGTCCTCTACACAGATGGGCGCCGGCCCCGGCAGGCGGGGTCGGTGCGCGAAAGTCGGTTCTTCTCGCCCCATTGTACCCGGGGCGAGCTCGTTGGGCGCAGGCTGCTCACAAAATCCGGGCCGAACCGTCCGGGCCTGGCGAGAAGGGTGCCCGCCATCACGCGCCATACGCCTCAAGCGGGACCAGCTCGCACGTCCCCTCGCCCGCGGAGCGCATCGCCGCCCGGGCGCGCTCCCGCTTCCGACCGAGCCAGCTGACTCCGTCGATGTGCTCGAGCTCGCGGTAGAGCTCCTCCCGCCGCTCGCGTCGCTCCCGCGCCGACGCACGGGTCAGCCCCACGCGCGGGTAGCCGAGCTCGCCACGGATCTTCTCCACCAGGGCGTCCATGTAGTCGAGGTCGTCGTACTGCTCACGGCGCACCAGGTACTCGCTGACCCCCAGCGCCTTGAGCTCGTTGGTACGGGCCACGTCCTGCACCATGCGGGCCGGCAGCTCGTGCTTCCTCCCCAGGTACTCGACGGCCACCGCCTCGCTTCCGTCCGGCGACCCGATCAAGATGTCCGGCCGGCGAACGCCGGAGCGCGGGCACTCGCCAAGCCTGCGCACCGCAAGCCCCTCGTTCATCGAGAGCAGGTTGAGGTGCCACCCGCCCAGCGCCGGCCTGAGCGAGAGGCGCAGCGCGAGCTTGGTCTCCCGCGGAGACCCGGAGCGCACGCATGCCCGGCCCAGCGCGCGGCGCACCCGATCGACGCCGTGGCGCCCGCCCAGTCGCGCGAGGTGCGCGAGCACGCGATCCGGGGTCGTGAGGGGCTCGTCGCGCTGGAACATCCCCTCGTCCTGGCACGGGTCGATGGCGTAGAGGCCCAGGAGCTCGGAGAGCAGACAGGTGAGCTCGAGGTCCGTGAGCCGACTCGCCATCTGGACGGGCAGGTGCTCGGGGGACGTGCAGAGCAGCCCCTCGCCCAGGTCGACGGCCGACCCCTCCGGCAGGGGCCCGGCCTGCAGGTGTGCGCGGACGTCGCATGAGCGCGTGCGGCCACGCCCGTCCGCAACCAGCACGTCGATCGGCCGGGGCAGGCTTCCGAGCAGCGTCCCCGGGGCGAGGAGCTCCTCGAGCTCGCGGCCGGAAGGAGGGCGTGGCGGCACGTGCGCGACGCAGCGCTCGCCCCGTGCGAGCCGCCCCCGCAGGTCCCACCTGCGGAGCACCTCAAGTGCGGTGGTATGTGAAACGAAGGCATCCATGAGCCCGAGCATAGCCCCCGGCAGGAAGGCGCGCGCTCGACAGCCTTCCAGCCGACTTACCGTAGTCTTCCACGAAACTTCAAGAGGCCCCGTTTGCCCAGCTCGCCTCTCTCTGCCGCGCAGCCCTCCTCAGAACGGACATCAAATCCAGCCGCCCGCCCGGAAAATGCGACCTCCCGACCGGACGACCCGGCCCGCACGTCACTCCGTCCCTGCCGGCATGTCCTGACACGTCCCGCGCGGTCTTCTCGCCGCGGAGGCGTGCTTAACAATTCCGGGTTGTGGCAAAGTTCAACGTTTTTCTGCTTAACAATCCGGGGTTGTCCCCCTCTCGCCAGGCGAGAAGAACCCCTGGGTGGTGCCATAACCCCGGATTGTTAAGCATTTCGGGCAAGCGACGGATGCCGTCACTGCCATAACCCGGTTTTCTTAAGCGGCGAGAAGAGCCGCGTTGCCATAACCCGGAATTGTTAAGCGCACCGGGACCGTCCGTTGCCATAACCCCGGATTGTTAAGCGCGGACGGGGAGGCGGGCGCGGGCGAGCGCCGCGGCGAGGCGTGCGTGGGCGGGCGTCGCCTCGCCGCGACGCCCGCCGGGGCGCTACAGAATCCTTCCGCCCTGCTCGGCAAGCTCGGCGAGGCGGCCAGCCGCGGCTGCGACCTCCTCCTCGGTGGCCTGCCAGGTCCAGTTGCCGTCGGCAACGCCCGGCACGTTCATGCGCGCCTCGTCGCCCAGGGAAAGGATGTCCTGCAGCGGGACAATCGCCAGCGCGGCGTCTGAGGCGAGCGCTCGGGCCATGATGCCGTCGGCGAGCGCCACGGCCTCGTCGCGGCCGAGGCCGTAGCGCGACTCGCAGAAGCCCACGAGCGTCTGGTTGTCATGGGTCCCGGTGTAGACCACGGTCTCGGGTCGCGGAACGTAGCTCTCGCGGACGTCGCCGTCGTAGAACTGGGCCACGTCCATGCCCGGGAACCCCGAGGCAGCCACGAGCGCGCGGACCGCGGGCGTGATGGCGCCGAGGTCCTCCGCGATGAAGGGCAGCGGGCCAAACTGGTCGTAGGCGGCGCGGAAGAGGTCGAGGCCCGGCCCGAAGGAGTAGGCGCCGTCGGCCGCGGTGCCGCCCGCGGGAATGGCGTAGAACGACGAGAACCCGATAAAGTGGTCCAGGCGCACGTAGTCGTAGAGCGCCAGAGCGCGGCTGAAGCGACGCAGCCACCAGCCGAAGTTCTGCTCGCGCAGGATGTCCCAGCGGTAGGTCGGGTTGCCCCAGAGCTGGCCCTCCGGCGCGAACGCGTCGGGCGGCGCCCCGGCCATGCGGCGCGGGCGCCCGTCCTCGTCGAGGTCGAAGATGTCCGGCTCGCTCCACACGTCGGCGGAGTCGACCGAGACGAACATCGGCATGTCGCCGATGATCTTCACGCCCCGCTCGTGCGCGTAGCCGAGAAGGTCCTCCCACTCCAGCTGGAACTGGTACTGGAGGCGCCGCTCGTCCTCGACGGCACGGGCCAGGCGCGGATGGCCCGCGAGGCGCGGCGTGAAGGTGCGGTAGACGCCCGGCCACTCCTGCCAGGGCTTCTCGCCGAGAAGCGCCTTCACCGCGCGGAAGGTGGCGTAGGGCGTGAGCCAGTAGTCGTTCTCGTGGCAGAACTCGAGGTAGTCGGGGTCGGTGCCGATCTTCTCGAGCGCGGCGAGGGTCTCCTCGGCGCCACGCTCGAGAAGACCCACGTCCCCGGCGAACGCGGAGAGGCCCGCGTAGGGGGATCCGTAGGCGTCGGGCGGGTTGACCGGGAGCACCTGCCAGTACTTCTGACCGCCGGCGGCGAGCCAGTCCACGAAGCGACGCGCCGGGGCGCCGAGGGTGCCCGGTCGCCCGTCGTTGGGAATCGAGGTCACGTGACACAGGACGCCCATGCCGCGCTCCGGCACGAGCTGCATGCGCCTCTCGTCGTGGAAGTGCAGCACGGAGGTGCCGAGCGGCCACATGAAGACCTCGACCTGGCCGTGACTCACGTGAGCCGGCCGTCCAGAGACCACGTCGGTCACGAGCCGCTCGCCCGTCGGCACCTTGACGGTGTGGGCGCGCTCGAGGCTGGCGTTCACGAGGACGCAGACGCTCTCGCCCTCGCCGCGGCGCCAGAAGCCAAAGACGTCCTCTCCGGACGAGAAGGGCTCGAACTCGCCGTCCACCAGGACCGGGAGCATCTTGCGCAGCGCGATGGCGTTGCGGTATATCGCGGTGCAGTCGGCGTGACCGCCCTCCCACGGGAAGCTCGCGCGGTTATAGGGGTCGCGGAAGCCCTCGACGCCGCGCTCGTCCCCGTAGTAGACGCAGGGGACGCCCGGGAGCGTCATCTGGAGCAGCGCCATCACCCACAGGCGCGCCTTCGCGAGCCCGACCTGGTTGTCGGAGAGGCGGTAGGACGCGCGCTCCTCCTCGGAGAGCGAGTCGGGGTCGGGCGCGCCGCCGAGCACCGTGAACAGGCGCTCGCGGTCGTGGCTGCCCAGGAGGTTGAGGGCGGAGTAGAAGTTGTCGCGCGGGTAGTTCTCTCGCAGCTGCTCGAGGCGCGCGGCCAGCTCGGAGGCGCCGATGTCGCCGCGTATGAAGGCGAGAAGCCCCGTGCGCACGGGGTAGTTCATCGTGGCGTCGAGCTCCCTGCCCTGGAAGTACTGGCGCAGCTTGCCGTAGGCGAGCTTGTTGGAGGCGTCCTCCCAGACCTCGCCGATCAGCACCCCGTCGGGCTTCTCCGTGAGAAGCGCCTGCTTGATCTGCGCGATGAACTCGTCCGTGAGCTCGTCGGCCACGTCGAGGCGCCAGCCGCGGGCGCCGGAGCGCAGCCAGTGGCGGATGACGCCCTGACGGCCGCAGACGAGCTCGTGGAACTCCTCGCAGTCCGAGCGCACGCTCGGGAGGTTCTGGTCTCCCCACCAGCCGGCGTAGGTCCCGTCGTCGTTGAAGGTGAACCAGTCGCGGTAGCGGGAGCCCTCTCCCTGCCAGGCGCCCGGCTCGCGGTAGGTGCCGAAGCGGTTGAAGTAGCGCGAGTCGGCGCCCACGTGGTTGAAGACGCCGTCCAGGATGACCGAGATGCCGTGCTCCTCGGCGTCGACGCACAGGGCGCGGAAGCTCTCCTCGTCGCCAAGCATCGGGTCTATGCGCAGGTAGTCGGCCGTGTCATAGCGATGGTTGCTCGCCGCCTCGAAGACGGGGTTGAGATAGATCGCGGTCACGCCCAGGTCCTCGAGGTAGCCGAGCTTCTCGCGGATGCCCTCGAGGGTGCCCCCGTAGAAGTCCCAGCGCTCGATGCCGCCCTCCTCGGTCCGCGCGTAGGAGGGCGGGGTGTCCCAGTCCTCGAGCACCGCGCGGCCCGGGCCGCCCTTGCGGCGGATTGCCAGCGAGGCCGCGGCGCGCTCCTCCCAGTCCGCCCCGCGCGCAAAGCGGTCGGGGAAGATCTGGTAGACGACGCCCTCGCGGTACCACCGCGGCTGCCGGGCGCGCGGCGTGTAGACCGTGATCTGAAACGACGGCGGGTCGCCGTAGGCGAAGGTGCCCTCGCCCGTGGTCCACCCCTCGCGCGCGCCGTAGCGCCACACCGAGCCGTCGGAGGCCTCGATGTCAAAGCTGTACCACACCACACCGGTCTCGGCAGGCTTGTAGCTTGCCGAGAAGCGCAGGTAGTCACCCATGCGGGAGCCTCGCATCTCGATGAGCTCCTCGCCGTGGGCGTCCGTCCAGACGCGCAGCGTGCAGAAGACGACGTCGTCGCCCCACACGTCGATACTCAGCGAAACGGTGCCGCCCAGCTGGACGGCACCGAATGGGGTTCTGTACTCGGACTCTGATGTAACGTGACGAGCCTTCAAGCGCTACCTGTCTCTCCGTTTGTTGTACCTGATGATCTCCGGGTGAAGACCATGGTAGATGTCCATGTAGTCGTTTGCGGCGCGACGCCAGCTGAAGTCTGTCGCCATGGCCTGAAGCATGAGCTTAGTCCAAGCGTCACGGTCCGTCCAGAAGATCTCGCAGGCGCCGAGGAGGGTGTCGGCCATCTCGTCGGCGTTCATGTTGGCGAACGAGAAGCCCGTGCCCTCGCCCGTGTACTTGTTGTACGCCACGACGGAGTCGCGCAGGCCACCCGTCTCGCGCACCACCGGAAGGGTGCCGTAGCGCATGGCAATCATCTGCGAGAGGCCGCACGGCTCGAACTCCGACGGCATGAGGAGCAGGTCGCCGCCGGCGTACATGCGGTGGGAGAGCGCGTTGTCAAAGGCGATGCGCGCGCACATCTGGTCGCCGTACTTGGCGTCGAAGTAGCGGAAGGCGTCCTCGTGGTCCTTGTCGCCGGTGCCGAGAATCGCCACCTGGACGCCGCGCTGCATGAGGTGCTCCATCGCGTAGCGCACGAGGCCGAGGCCCTTCTGGTCCGTGAGGCGGCCGATGGAGACGACGAGCGGGCGCGTGGGGTCCTGGGCCAGGCCGAGCTCCTCCTGGAGGGCCCGCTTGCACTCGGCCTTGTTCTCGAGCTCCTTGGCGGAGTAGTTGGCCGGGATCATCGGGTCGGTGGAGGGGTTCCAGATGGTCTGGTCGATGCCGTTCAGGATGCCGGAGAGCACGCCCTGGCGGCGGCGGAAGATGTCGTCGAGGCCCTCGCCGTAGAAGGGCATCTGCAGCTCGTAGGCGTAGCTGGGGCTCACCGTGGTGAGCGCGTCGGCGTAGCAGAGCGCGCCCTTCATGAAGTTGATGGAGGTGGCGTCGCAGTAGAGCTGGTCGCGCGCGGCGGGGATGTGGGCGAGGCCCAGCACCTCCTCGAGCATCTTGTCGCCGTACTGGCCCTGGAACTTCACGTTGTGGACCGTGAAGATGGTCTTGACGTCGGCGCACTGCGGCACGTCGCGGTAGAACTCGCGCAGGAACACGCAGCACAGGGCCGTCTGCCAGTCGTTGCAGTGCAGGACGTCGCACTCGAGCTCGGGAACCTTGGCGATGGCCTCGCAGATCGCCTTGGAGAAGAAGGCGAAGCGCTCGCCGTCGTCGAAGTAGCCGTAGAGGCCGTCACGCTTGAAGTAGGCCTCGTTGTCCACGAAGTAGAAGTCGAGGTCCTGCAGCGTGAGCTTCTCGATGCCACAGTACTCGTTGCGCCAGGCAAGCGGCACGTAGAAGTCGGCCACGTGCTTCATCTGGTCGCGGTACTCCTGCGGGATGGAGGCGTACTTGGGCATGATCACGGCGGCGCGGGCGCCGGCGTGCTTGAGGGCGCGGGGCAGCGAGCCGGCCACGTCTCCCAGGCCGCCCGTCTTGGCAAACGGGACGGCCTCGGACGACGCGAAGAGCACGCGTATCTTCCTGCGCTTAGCGGATGTGGACACGGTGACTCTCCCTCGCCTACTCGTGAGCCTTTTCCTTGATGAGGACGTCCTCCGGGGTGCCGCGCAGCTCGGTGCCGGCCGGGACGACGTTGGCGCGGTCGACGATCGCGTTCTCGACGCGGGCGCCGCTCTTGACCACGCAGCCCTGCATCACGATGGAGTTGCGCACCGTGGCTCCGGCCTCGACGATGACGTTGCGGCCCAGGATGGAGTCGCTCACGCTGCCGTAGATGCGGTCGCCGGAGGAGACGGCGGAGTTGATGACGCGCGAGCCGACCTCGAACTTGGCGGGCGGGGTGTCGTGCGTCTTGGTCTTGATGGAGCGCTCCTCGGGGAAGAGCTCGGCGGTGACGCGCGGGTTGAGCAGGTCCATGTTGGCGCGGTAGAAGGCGCGCTTGCTGAAGACCGGGGCCACGTAGCCGTCGTAGTCGTAGGTGCGCACGTTGACGCGGCCGAAGTCGCCGGCCATGGCCTCGAAGAGGTCGAGGTAGTCGGTGGCGGCGTACCAGTCGAACATGTCGAGCAGCAGCTGACGGCCGATGACGAAGCAGTCGAGGAACATGCTCTCGCCGAAGGTCGCCCCGTGGTGCACGCCCTGGACGCGGCCGTCCTCGACGTCAAAGGCCGTGACGTCGGGGTCCTTCTCGGGGGCGGTCTTGGTGAGGACCGTGACGTCGGCGCCGGACGCCTTGTGGGCGTCGTAGACCTTGTTGAGGTCGACGTTGAAGACGAAGTTGGCCGTCGAGAAGATCACCGCGTCGGAGGTGCTGCGGGTGAAGTAGGCCTTGTTGTGGATGAGGTCGCGCAGCAGGAAGCGGGCTCCGGTGCGCGAGGTGCCGAACGCGGAGCCGGGAAGGATGAACAGGCCGCCGTTCTTGCGGTCGAGGTCCCAGTCCTTGCCGGAGCCGACGTGGTCGATGATCGAGCGGTAGTTATACGGCATGACCATGCCCACGGTGCGGATTCCGCAGTTGACGAGGTTGGACAGGGCGAAGTCCACCATGCGGTAGCGGCCGAAGTAGGGCAGCGACGCGGCCGGGCGGCTCTCGGTGAGCGGGCTCGACTCCTTGGTGGAGTAGTTGCAGGTTATGAGGCCGATGACCTTCTCCATGACTAGTTCTCCCCCTTTCCGACGACAACGTCGTTGCCGATGACGGCGGTGTCCTTCGTCTGGTCGACGCTGCCGACGCTGACGTTCTCCTCCACGACGGAGTTCTCGCCGAGGATGGCGCGCACGACGTGGGCGCCGTCCTTGACCTTGGCACCCGGCAGGAGGACCGAGTCGACGACCGTCGCGCGCTCGCCGACGTAGGCGTCGGTCGAGAGGATCGAGTGCTTGGCGGTGCCGTAGATCTGGCAGCCGTTGGCGACGAGGCAGTCGTCCACGCTGCCGTCCTTGCCCACGAACGCGGGCGGGCGCGTGGAGGCGTTGCTCATGATCGGGAACGTGGTGCTGAAGATGTCGAAGGCGGGGTTGGGCCCGAGGAGGTCCATGCTCGTCTCGTGATAGCTGGAGATGGTGCCGACGTCACGCCAGAAGCCGTTGAACTCGTAGGTGAACAGGCGCTTGCCCTCCTCGAGCAGCTTCGGGATGATGTTGCCGCCGAAGTCGTGGTCGGAGGTCTGGTCGAGCGCGTCCTCCTTGAGCGAGTTGATGAGCACGTCAGCCGAGAAGATGTAGATGCCCATGGACGCGAGGTTGCTGTCGGGCTTCTTGGGCTTCTCGGTGAACTTGGTGATGCGCCCGTCCTCGCCGGCGGTGAGGATGCCGAAGCGCGACGCCTCCTCCCACGGCACCGGCATGACGGCGATCGTGAGGTCGGCGTTGTTCCTCTTGTGGGCCTCGAGCATGTCGTCGTAGTCCATGCGATAGAGCTGGTCGCCGGAGAGGATGAGCACGTACTCGGGGTCGTTGGTCTCGATGTAGCCGAGGTTCTGGGTCACGGCGTCAGCCGTGCCCTCGTACCACGCGCCGCCCGTCTGGGTGGCAAACGGCGGCAGGATCGCGACGCCGCCGCCGCGCTCGTCGAGGTTCCACGCCTCGCCGGTCCCGATGTAGCTGTGCAGCAGGTACGGACGGTACTGCGTGAGCACGCCGACCGTCGTGATGCCCGAGTTGGCGCAGTTGGACAGCGCGAAGTCGATGATGCGGAACTTGCCGCCGAACGAGACGGCCGGCTTGGCGACGTTGCTCGTCAGCGCACCGAGCCTGCTGCCCTGACCGCCTGCCAGGAGCATTGCGATGCACTCTTTCTTGCTCATACCCCCACTCCTTTCGACAACCCAACAAACGGGAGCGAAAGCCCCCAACACATACGACTAAATGTGCCAGATGTCAGCCATGTACTCACGAATCGTTCGGTCAGAAGAGAAATATCCGGCCTTGGCGGTATTGTGGAGCGCCGACCTGTTCCACGCGGAGCGGTCCGCGTAGGCGCCGGTGAGCTCGTCCCACGCCTGGACGTAGGCGTGGAAGTCGCGCAGGACGAGGTCGGGGTCGTTGTCGACCATGAGGTAGTCGTGGATGCTGTCGAAGTTGCCCGAGAGGCGCGCGAGCGTGCCGTCGGTGAGCATGTCCACGATGCGGCCGAGGCGGTCGCGGTCGGCGTTGTACTGATCCCACGCGTAGTAGCGCCCGCTCGCGCGCAGCACCTCGACCTCGTCGGCGTGCAGGCCGAAGATCTTGATGTTCTCGGGGCCCACGAGCTCGGAGATCTCGACGTTGGAGCCGTCGAGGGTGCCCAGCGTGATGGCCGCGTTCATCATGAGCTTCATGTTCGAGGTGCCCGAGGCCTCGGCGCCGGCCACGCTGATCTGCTCGGAGATCTCCGCGGCGGAGTAGATGAGCTGCGCGTTGGAGACGGCGAAGTTGGGCACGAAGGCCACGCGGATCTTGCCGGCGACGCGCTCGTCGTTGTTGACGACGTCGGCGACCGAGTTGATGAGGCGGATGACCTCCTTGGCGAAGGTGTAGCTCTGGGCGGCCTTGCCGGAGAAGATGAACGAGGTCGGGCGCGGGCTGTAGCTCGGGTCCGTGAGGATGCGGTTGTAGACGTCGAGCACCTTGAAGACGTTGAGCAGCTGGCGCTTGTAGGCGTGGAAGCGCTTGACCTGCACGTCGAAGACCGTGTCGGGGTCGAGCTCGACGCCCGCCGTCTCCTTGACGTAGGCCGCGAGGCGCTCCTTGTCCCTGCGCTTGGCGACCTCCATGCCCTCGAGGAAGCTGGCGTCCTGCTCGAAGGGCACGAGCTTCTCGAGCTCCATGGCGTCGTCGAGCCAGCCGTCACCGATGGCGTCGGTGATGAGCTTGGAGTAGGAGGGGTTGGCCTCGCACAGGAAGCGACGGTGGGAGACGCCGTTGGTCTTGTTGTTGAAGCGGTGCGGCATGAGCTCGTAGAACTCGTGGAAGACGCTGTCCTTCAGGATCTGGGTGTGCAGCGCGGAGACGCCGTTGACCGAGTTCGAGAAGATGATCGAGAGGTTGGCCATGCGGACCTGGCCGTCCCAGAGGATGGCCGTGCTCTGCAGGACGTCGGTCCACTTGCCGTCGTTGGGCGAGAGGTGCTGAGAAAGGTTGTCGCGGTAGCGGCGGTCGATCTCCTCGATGAACATGTAGAGACGCGGCAGGAGGTTGCGGAAGGTGCTGATGGGCCACTTCTCCAGCGCCTCGGGCATGACCGTGTGGTTGGTGAAGGAGATGGTCTCCTTGGCCACCTTGTAGGCCAGGTCGAAGTCCACGCCCTTCTCGTCAACGAGGATGCGCATGAGCTCGGGGCCGCACATCGCCGGGTGCGTGTCGTTGGTGTGAATCGACACGTGCTCGCCAAGGTGCTCCCAGTCCGCGCCGAACTCGCGCTCGTAGGTGCGCAGGATCGTCTGCAGGCCGGCGGAGACGAACAGGTACTCCTGCTTGAGGCGCAGCATGCGGCCGTGCTCGCCCGCGTCGTTGGGGTAGAGGATGGTGGAGATGGCCTCCACGTCCGAGCGGAACTTGTTGGCGCGCGCGTAGTCGCCGGCGTTGAAGGCGTCGAGGTCGAAGTCCTCGGTGTAGGGCTCGGCGGACCACAGGCGCAACTTGTTCACGACCTTGCCGCCGTAGCCGACGATGGGCACGTCGTAGGGCACGGCGCGCACGAGCTCGCCGCCCTCCTGCGTGAACCAGAACTTGCCGTCGGCCTCGTGGCGCACGACCTGGCCGCCAAAGCGCACGAGCACGGCGCTGCCGTCCTTGCGGGTCTCCCAGGGGAAGCCGTTGGCGAGCCAGTTGTCCGTGCGCTCGACCTGACGGCCGCCCTCGATGTACTGGCGGAAGAGGCCGTAGCGGTAGCGCATGCCGTTGCCGTAGCCGGCGATGCCCTCGTGGGCCATGGAGTCGAGGAAGCACGCCGCGAGGCGCCCGAGGCCGCCGTTGCCGAGGCCCGGGTCGACCTCCTGGCGGCAGAGGTCCTCGAGGGTGGTCCCGAGCGACTCGACGCCCTTGGCGACGAGGTCGCGCACGCCGAAATTGATCAGGTAGTTGTCGAGCAGGGGGCCAAGGAGGAACTCGAGGGAGAAGTAGTAGACCTTCTTGTCCTCCTTCTTGTGGCAGTCGGGGAAGATGGCGCGGCCCTTGTTGGCGATGAGCTCGGCGAGGGCGTAGTAGCGCTCGTGGTCGGCGAGCTCCTCGAAGGGAGTGCCGTACCTGGCAACGCACGCCTCGCGGTACTGCTCGACGAAGTCCTGCTCGCTCTCAAAGATCTTGTTAGTCAAAACTGCTCCTCAGTACGTGGCGACACGAACACAGAGGGACGCGAGAAGAACCTCGCGCCGGGCCGGCGTCGCGGGGACCGGCCCGTCTGGGGCCGCCTCTCGGCGGCCCCGTATTAGCTTACTCCGCAGAAGACCCCTTCTTCGTGGCGGGCTTCTTAGCTGACGTCCCCTTTACGGTCGACGTCTTCTTGGCCGCCGGCTTGCGGGCCGGGGCCTTCTTGGCGGCGGGCTTTGCCGCCTCCTTCTTTGCCGCCTCCTTCTTGGCCGGGCGACGCAGGGTGCCGGTCTTCTTGAGCACCATGCCGGCCAGCGGCGGGACGCGCACGACGATAGACTGCTCGCGGCCGTTCCACGGCTTGTCCTGGCACTTGAGCTTGCCGGCGTTGACCACGCCTGAGCCGCCGAAGCGCTCGTCGTCGGAGTTGAAGAGCTCCTCGTAGACGCCCCACTCCGGCACGCCCATGCGGAAGTCCTCGCGGGCGTTGACGTCGAAGTTGATGAGGATGACGAGGTCGTCCTTCGGGTCCTCGCCGCGGCGGATGAAGGTGACGACGGACTGGTCGGCGTTGTCGGCGTCGATCCACTCGAAGCCCTCGGACTCGAAGGCGCGCTGCCACAGCGCCGGGTGCTCGTTGTAGAAGCGGTTGAGGTCGCGGACGAACTGCTGCTGGTGGCGGTGGGTCTCGTACTGCTCGGCGAGGAAGTACTGGATGCCCTCGTAGTAGCGCCACTCGATGAACTGCGCGATCTCGTTGCCCATGAAGTTGAGCTTGCCGCCGGCGTGCGTCATCTGGTAGAAGGCGAGCGCCCTCATGCCGGCGAACTGACGCCAGTAGTCACCGGGCATGCGCGTGATGAGCGAGCACTTGCCGTTGACGACCTCGTCGTGGGAGAGCGGCAGGATGAAGTTCTCGTTGAACTGGTACATCGTCGAGAACGTGAGCAGGCGGTGGTTGCCCGGGCGCCAGGGGAAGTCGGTCTGCATGTAGTGCAGGGTGTCGTTCATCCAGCCCATGTCCCACTTGAAGTGGAAGCCGAGGCCCCCGTTCTCGGGCGGGTAGGTGACGAGCGGCCAGGCGGTGGACTCCTCGGCGATCATCATGACGTCGGGGTGGAACTTGCCCATGGCCGCGTTGGTCTGGCGGATGAAGGCGGAGGCGTCGAGGTCCTCCTCGGTGCCCTTCTCGTTGAAGCGCTTCTGGCCCGGGTCGTCGATGCCGAAGTTCATGTAGAGCATGCTGGAGACGCCGTCCATGCGGATGCCGTCCGCGTGGAAGCGCTCGGCCCAGAACAGGGCGTTGGAGACGAGGAAGCTGCGGACCTCGCCGCGCGAGTAGTCGAACTGGTGGGTGTTCCAGTTGGGGTGGATCTTGTGCTCGTAGAGCATCTCGCCGTTGAAGGTGGCGAGGCCCTCGGAGTTGGCGCAGAAGCCGCCCGGCACCCAGTCGAGGATCACGCCGAGCCCGGCGGCGTGGCAGGCGTCGATGAAGTGCATGAACTGCTTGGGGTTGCCGTAGCGCGAGGTGGCCGCGTAGTAGCCGGTGGGCTGGTAGCCCCAGGAGCCGTCAAAGGGGTGCTCGTTGACGGGCATGATCTCCACGTGGGAGTAGCCCATGTCCTTGGCGTAGGCCACGAGCTCGTCGGCCAGGTCGTCGTAGGAGTAGAACGTGCCGCGCTGCGCGGGGAACGGATCGCCGGGGCCGGGGTAGGTCCCGTCCTCGCGCGGCTCGCCCTGGGGCTCGTCGCCGTGGCGGCGCCAGCTGCCCAGGTGCACCTCGAAGATGTTGAGCGGCTCCTTGAACATGTTGCGCTCGGAGCGGGACTTGAGGTAGTCGGCGTCCCCCCACTCGTAGCCCTCGAGGTCGAAGGTGCGCGAGGCCGTGCCCGGGACCTCCTCGGCGTAGAAGCCGTAGGGGTCGGCCTTGTAGAGCTTGTCGCCGTCGTTGGTGAAGATCAGGTACTTGTAGAGGCACCCGCCCTCGATGCCCGCGACGAAGCCCTCCCAGATGCCGCCGGTCTCGGTCTCGATGAGCGGCGTCGCGGCCTCGTCCCAGCCGTTGA
Organism: Olsenella sp. An188; assembly: GCF_002160255.1. GTDB lineage: Bacteria > Actinomycetota > Coriobacteriia > Coriobacteriales > Atopobiaceae > Thermophilibacter > Thermophilibacter avistercoris. The sequence goes on from NZ_NFKF01000009.1 coordinate 71,729, forward strand.
AGTCGCCGATGACGTGGACGCTGCGCACGTCAGGGGCCCAGACGGCGAAGTGGTAGCCGTGCTCGCCCGCCTCGTTGACTGCGGGGTGCGCGCCCATCTTCTCGTAGCTCTTGTACCACTCGCCACGAGCGAACAGGAACAGGTCGTCGTTGCTCAGGTAGAGGGTGCTATCGCGAGGTTCCATGTCTCACTCCTCGATGGTCTTGCGCCACGCCCCGTGCGTGGGCATCCGACGCGGTTACGAACCGCGCGCAGAACAACACTCATTTTGCGCGTTCCGTCAACGGCATGTCCATGAAAAACCCGCGAATGTGACTGTTGCGCCCGGGAGGCGGCGAGAAGAGCCAGGGGCCGCAAGCGGGGCGCCGGGGTTGGCACGCAGAGGTGCGCTGCGCGAAACCTCTGCTTAGCCAACCCCGGCGCCTCGCGGCGGGAGGTTCCTCTCGCCGCTCGCAGCATCAACTCGAAGCGGTCAACAAAAAAAGAGGTCGGGGCCCCAGCCCAACCTCTCTGCAAACCACAGACGTAGCACGGAGCCCCCGGTTTGCTAAGCGGAGGTTTCGCGAAGCGCACCTCAGCGTGCAAACCGGGGGCTCCCCCGCGTGCCTATCGGCTAGTAGTTGATCGCCTGCTCCTCGAAGTAGGCCTGCGGGTGGTTGCAGACCGGGCAGACCTTCGGGGCCTCGGCGCCCACGTGCAGGTGACCGCAGTTGAGGCACTTCCAGACCTTGACGCCCGGGCGGGCGAAGACCTCGCCCTTCTCGACGCGCTCGGCCAGCTTGTTGTAGCGCTCCTCGTGGTGCTTCTCGATCTCGCCGACCATGCGGAACTTGGCGGCGATCTCGGTGAAGCCCTCGGCCTCGGCGGTCTCGGCGAAGCCCTTGTACATGTCGGTCCACTCGTAGTTCTCGCCGGCGGCGGCGTCGCGGATGTTGGTCAGGGTGTCGGGCACCTCGCCGCCGTGGAGGTACTTGAACCAGAGCTTGGCGTGCTCGCGCTCGTTGCCCGAGGTCTCGGTGAAGATGTCCGAGATCTGAACGAAGCCCTCCTTCTTGGCCTTGCTCGCGTAGTAGGCGTACTTGTTGGTGGCCTGGGACTCGCCGGCAAAGGCTGCCTCGAGGTTCTTCTTGGTCTGCGAGCTCTCAAAGTCCACTGCCATCGGTGCTCCTCTCCTGTCCCCGCGGGGACGTTCGATGCCTGCCGGGTCCTGTGCCCGGCATTGGCTCATCATACCAGCTAGACGGTCCAGACGCCGTTCGCCTGCCGGCAGAACCCCTCAGCGGCGAGCTCCTCGAGGAGGGCCCGCACGTCCGCGGCGCCTAGGGCGCTTCTACCCGCCTTTTGCTCGGCGCATGCGAGCTCCCCGCAGATCGTCTCAAAATCCACACCCCCGGCCGCATTCTCACGATGGGCGAGAAGAACGCGCAGCAGCTCGGCGCGCTTCTGGCGGTGCGACCCCTCGAAGCGGGACTGGCGAGTGTGAGCGCTCGAGCGCCGCGAGGGGTTGGGCACGGTGCGCTTGAGGTAGGCGCCGTAGTCGAGGAGGGCGTAGTACCAGGTGCGCGGGTCGTCGGCGGGGTCGCTGGCGTCCGCGGGGCAGGTCTGGCGCACGAGCGGCAGCAGCTCGCGGTCGGCCACGCGCTCCTCGCGCGGGAAGAGCTCGTGGAGAAAAACCGCGCGCACGTTGGTTTCAAGGTAAACGGAGTGCAGGTCAAAGGCGAAGGCGCGGATGCCGGCGGCGGTCGCCGGACCGATGCCGGGGAGCGCCTCGAGCGCCACGGCGTCCTCGGGCAGCGCGCCGCCCGACTCGCAGACCGCCCGGGCCGCCCGGTGCAGCGCGAGCGCGCGACGGTTGTACCCGAGCCCCTGCCACTCGTCGAGCACGTCGGCCGGGTCGGCGGCGGCAAGCGCGGCGGGCGTGGGGAAGCGCGCGAGCCAGCGCTGCCAGCGCCCGTCCACGCGCGTGGTCTGCGTCTGCTGGAGCATCACCTCGCTGATCCAGACGGCGTAGGGGTCGCGCGTGCGGCGCCAGGGGAGGTCTCGGTAGAGCTCGCGCCCGCGCTCCAGGACGAGGGAGCGGAAGGCCTCCAGGTCGAGGGCGTCGCTCATGCGCGGGCGTCCCCCTCAGGGACAGACGGCGTGCCGGGGGCGTCGGCGCGGTCCAGGCGGGCGGCCGCACGGGCCTCCTCGTCGCCCACGACCTCGAAGGTCCCCCTGAACAGCGGGGAGCGCCCCTCGCAGACGAGCTCGTGGAGGGTGACCGAGGAGAAGAAGGCCCGCAGCAGCAGCTCGGCGTTGCACCAGACCGGCGAGAAGTGGCAGGTCGGGCGCTTGGGGCACGGCTCCCCGTCGCCGGCCGGGTTCGAGCAGCACGAGATGGCAACAGGCCCCTGGACCGCCTCGACGAGCGTGAGCAGCGTGGTCTGGCGCGGGTCGACCGAGAGGCGCATCCCCCCGTTGGCGCCGCGCGCGTTCTCCACGATCCCGGCCACCGCCAGGTCGTGCTGGATCGAGCGGGCGAAGGAGTAGGGGACGCCGTTCTCGCGCGCCGCGGTGCGGACCGAGACCACGCCCGAGGGGTCCCTCACGAGCGCCGCGAGCATGCGCAGCGCGTAGTCGGTCTTCCTGGAAATGTCCATGTCCCCTCCCGCGGGCCGCGTCGCGGACGGCCCGAGCTAGTCGTCCCAGTCCAAAATCGGCCAGCCGTTGCGGTGCGCGCTCACCGCGAGCGTCTTGCCCGGGCAGACGGCGTAGGCGTGCCGCGCGTGGGAGAGGAGGTCGGAGTCGCTGTGATGGTCCGCGTAGGCGGCCTCGAGCGCCCAGGCGCCGGGGCCGAAGCGCTCGTCGCACCAGGCGACGACCGCGCGGTACTTCTCCTCCCCCGCCACGACCGGGCCGTCGACCTGGCCCGTGTAGCGGCCGCTCGCGTCACGCTGCATCTTGGTGGCGGCGAAGCCGTCCATGCCCATCCTGCGGGCCGCCACCTTGGCGATCGGCTCGAAGGTCGCCGAGACCAGCAGCACCACGAGGCCGTCCTCGTGGCAGCGCCTGACCTCGGCGAGCGCCTGGTCTCGGTAGCGCGGCGCGAGGACCTCGTCGTGGAAGCGCTCCATGATGGCGTCTATCTCCTCGGAGCTGCGGCCGCGCAGGGCCCCGATGACGAGCTCCCGGGCCTCGCCCTGCCGGTACGGCAGGTGGAGCTTGTAGCGGATGCCCCACCAGACGAGAAGCGCGAGCCTCCCCACGGACATGATCCGGCTCACAAAGAGGTAGCGCGTGAAGAGCGCGCCCGACTGCCCCCCGATGGAGGTGCCGTCAAAGTCAAAGACCGCCACCTTGTGGATGCTGTCAGCTGAGCTGGGCTGCATGGGATCCGTCCTCGCGTCGCCGTACCGGCATATGATACCGCGTCGCGAGCAATGACGGGGCGCGGGTCGGCCAGACGTGACGGACGGGTATGAAAAAGGGCCCCTCCCGGGGCCCTCAGACAGTGCAATGGCGGGATGTAAGGGACTCGAACCCTCGACCTCCGACGTGACAGGCCGGCGCTCTAACCAGCTGAGCTAACACCCCGTTCGCCTTGCGCGAGGGCTATTCTTACATATCGGAGCACCCCATGGCAAGCCCCAATTTCAAAAAAGTTTCCCCGCGCGCGGAGAGACCCGCTCGTGACGGGAAAGGGCCAGCTCACGGGCACCCCGCCGCTAGCCGAGCGTGACCTCCGTGGTGGCGCCCGTGGAGTCGCTCACCCTGAGCGTCGTTCCGTCGAGCTCGGCCGACACCACGTCGCCGGAGCCGCTCACCTTCGAGCCGTCCTCGGCCACGACGTAGCTGGGGTCCGAGTGGCCGTCTATGACGTAGCAGACCACGTCCCAGCCCCCGTCGCGGTTCTCGGGCACCAGGATCGTGACGCCGTGGCGCATGATCGCCGCCGGCGTGCCCTCGACCTTGAACAGCACCTCGCTCGTGCCGTCCCCCGCGGTGCAGACCACGCCCATGAGGCCGTCGTCTTGCTGCTGCAGCGCGTAGCTCTCCCCCCTGTACGAGACGGACCCGTCGACGGCCGCCTGCTCGTTCTCCGCGTCCGGCTCGCCCTGGCCCGTTGCGGACTCGGGCGGGCGCTGCTCGTTCTGGGTCTCCTCCACGCTCGGCGTGTCGGGCGCGGGGTTGAGCAGCGCCGTCACGCAGCTCCCCACAAAGAAGACGATCGCGAGCGCCAGGACGGAGAGCACGACGAGAAGAACCACGTTCCGCCCGCTGCGCTCCGGCCCCACGCCGGACTCGCGCGCCTCCGGGTGGCGCTCGTAGTAGCGCCGCTCGGCGTTGCGCCGGGCGCGGCGGGCCGCCTGGGCGGCGTTCTTGCGCGTGGTGACGGTGGCCCCCTGGCCGGAGCGGATGGTGGTGATCCGGTCCTCCTGGCTCACCTCGGGCGCGGCGGGGCGGCGACGGCGCGGGGACGCGCCCATGTGTCCGGCGACGTGAGCGGCCCGACGGTTCTTCTCGCTTGCCATGACCCGTGCTCCCTTCCCGCCTGCTCCTAGAGCTCCCGGCGCTCCTCTATTGCCCGACCGAGGGTGACCTCGTCAGCGTACTCCAGATCGCCGCCCACGGGCAGCCCGCTCGCCAGGCGCGAGACGCGCACGCCGAGCGGCCGGATGACGCGCGCGAGGTAGGTGGCCGTGGTCTCCCCCTCGACGTCGGGGTTGGTCGCCAGGATGACCTCTCCGACCTCGCCGTCGGCCAGACGCGCAAGCAGCTCGCGCACGTGGAGCTGGTCGGGGCCGATCTTGTCCATGGGGCTGATGACGCCGCCCAGGACGTGGTAGAGCCCGTGGTAGCTGCCCGTCCGCTCGATGGCCGTGACGTCGCGCGGCTCGGAGACCACGCAGACCGAGGAGCGGTCGCGCGTGGCGTCCGCGCAGACGTCGCAGGTGTCGCGCGTGGCGTAGGAGAAGCACACGGGACAGAAGTGGACCTGCTGCTTGACCTCGAGGATCGCGTGGGCGAGGCGACGCGCCTCCTCGGCGTCCGCCTCCAGGATGTGGTAGGCGATGCGCTGGGCCGACTTGGGCCCGATGCCGGGAAGGCGCCCCAGCTCGTCGAGCAGGCGCTGGAGCGCGCGGCCGTCGTTGATGCCTGCGTCCATCGCGGCGGCGCCTAGAACAGGCCCGGGATGTTGAGGCCGCCGGTGGCGGCGCCGATCTGCTGGCTCGCGGCCTGCTCCGCAGACTCGAGCACGTCGTTGACGGCCGCCAGGATCATGTCCTGCAGCATCTCGACGTCCTCGGGGTCGAGCACCTCGGGGTCGATGGTGAGCGAGGTCAGGCGCAGGTCGCCTTTCGCCGTGACCTTGACGGCGCCGCCGCCGGCGCTCGCGGAGACCTCGGTCTCGGCAGCCCGCTGCTGCGCGGCGATGAGCTGCTCCTGCATCTTGCGCGCCTGCGCGATCATCTGGTTGCGGTTCATGCCGCCCATGTTGAATCCCTTGGCCATGGTGTTCCTTTCGTCGTGGTCCTGGCGCGTGGCCTGGCGAGAAGTGCGTGGTCGTGCCGCGGGGCTAGTCGTCGTCCCCGTCGTCCATGGGCTCGTCGGTGAAGCCCGAGTCCGCGTCCAGCCCCTCATCATAGGCGAGCTCGGCCGCGGCGTCCTCGTCGGAGGTCGTTGCCGCAGACTCCACACTCACGGAGAGCGGCGTGCCAAACGCCGCGGTCAGCATGGAGGCGATGTCGGCGAACTCGGGGGTGAGGGAGGCGGCGGGGTCTTCCCCACCCGCCCCGCGCTCGTCGCCCGCCGTGCGGGTCGCGGCGAGGAAGGCGCCGGGGACTCCCGACGGGCTCGGCGCCTGCGCGGCGGGCATGGCGGGGGCGGCGGACATGGCGGGCTCGGGGGTGTCCTCGTAGGGGGTTGCGTCCGCGTCTGTGTAGGGAACGACGTCGTCGACCGGGGGCTCGCTCGCCGCCGCGGGGGCCGGGGCGTCCCAGGGCATGGGGTAGTCCGGGGCCTGCTGGGGCGCCGGACTACCCCATGCCCTGGGA